>NZ_CP025066.1:0-1200000 GCF_002952775.1 Halalkaliarchaeum desulfuricum | reverse complement strand
GGTGCGACGACGACTTCTTCCTCCTCGGTGACCGTCTCGACGCGGACGTCGGGCGTCTGCTGGAGGTACATCCCGAGCAGGCCGGCCGCCTGCTCCTCGCGGTCGTCGACGATCTCGGCGATCTCGTAGTCGTACTCGAGGTCCTCGCCCGCAAGCGGGTGATTGAAGTCGACCCGGGCGCGGCCGCCGATGATCGTCTCGAGGTGCCCCTGCTCGCCGTCGATCGTCACGGGCGCGCCGGGGTACCGGTCGTCTTCGGGGATCTTGTCGGCGGCGACCGTCCGGACCTCGTCGGGGTCGTACTCGCCGAACGCCTCCGCCGCGTCGACGACGACGGAGCCATCGTCGCCGGCTTCGGCGCCCGAGAGCGCCTCCTCGACGCTCGGGAACACGTGACCCGCGCCCACGACGATCGTTCTGGGGCCGAACTCGTAGTCCTCGTCGTCGATGCCGGCCTCCTCGGCGACCTCCTCGTCGGTGGTGTCGACGACGGTTCCATCGTCGACCGTTCGGATGGTGTAGGCGATGCGCACGAAGTCTCCGTCGCCGATCCCGGCGGATTCGGCTTCCGTTCCCGCTTCGGTTTCGGACTCCTCGGCGTCGACGGCGTCGGCCGCCTCTGCCTGCGGTTCGTCACTCATGCTATGAAAATCTCTCGTTGGACCCTTAAGGAGCACGATTCGACGCTGCGGCGATCCCTCGCTTCACGAGTCGAGACCGTCGTACGTCTCGATCCGTTCCCGGACGCTCGGATCGATCGCCGGCGGTTCGTACCGGTCCAACAGCGTCTCGACGCGAGCCTGCGCGCGGTCGACTGCCGATCCTCCCTCCATCCCGAAGCCGTCGCTGGTATCGCGGACCGCGAGGTTCGGACGGAACAGCGACTCCCTGGCGTGTTTGACGGTGTGGCGACTCCCGAGGAAATCCCCGCCGGGTGGGGTTTCTGCGAGCAGATTGCCCGCGAGTGTCTCCTCGGTGACATCGATCCCCTGGCGGATTCTGCGGATCGTTTTGATCCGCTCACAGTCCAGCAGGAACTTCTCCGGGGAGGCTGCCCGATAGGAATCGAGGATTCCGACGGCGTGCAGCATGAAGTCGATCCCGGCGTCGACGCCCGCGAGCAGGCCGAGCATCGATTCGGAGCCTGCCTGGTCGTCGAGCCGTTTGGCGTCTGTCACCCCCCCGCCGCCCCGTGCCGGGAGCTCGTAAAACGACGCAAGCTGTGCGGTCGCGGCCGCCCCGAGTGCCGCTTCGGGGGCAGCCGCCGCGATCGTCGTGGTCTCCATGTCGAGTGCGGTGAGTGCAGAGCCGTACACGACGGGTGTTTCGGGGTTTTCGAGCTGGGCGAGGACGATCCCCGAAAGGATCTCGGCGTTTGCCAGTGTCACCGCGCCCGCGAGCGTTGCGGGGGCGGAGGCGCCCGCGAGCGGCTGGGACATCACGATCACCGGCTGTCTCCGGGCAGCGTACGCGAGCAGCCCGGCGGCCATCGCCTCGGGCCACTGACGCGGCGAGACGGGCGACACTTGGCCGAGCACGTACGGCCGGGTGAGGGCCGGATCGCCGGCCGCGATCCCGGACAGTTCGAGACATTCTCGGGACCTGCGGCGTCCGTACGCCGAGCCGACGACGGGCATGTCGGTCGACAGCAGGGTTCGCTTCATCGATTCGCGTGCACGTTGTGGCTTCGGCACGTCCGACGGGTCACAGACGTTGTATCCGGCACAGTCGACGACATCCTCTTCGTGAGCCAGTTTGGCGAAGGTTTCGACGTCGGCAAGCGTCGCCTCCCGGACCCCGTCCTCTGCTGTGTACACGTCGGTCGGACCGAACGCCGGGGCGAAGACGGGATCGCCGTCGCCGACGACAACTTCGTCGCCGTTGCGAGTATGCAGCGTGAACGATCCGGGCGCCCGATCGAGACACTCCTCGAGAACTGTGTCGGGAATCCGGACGGTGGTTCCGTCGACCTCACAGCCGTTCCGGTTGTATACCTCTCGGGCGCGGTCGTGGGCGACATCGACCCCGCGGGTCGAAAGCAGCTGGCGGGTCGCGTCGTGGATTTCGGCGACATCGGCGTCGTCGAAGGGTGCAAACAGCGTCATTCCAACGCTCCGGTCTCGTTGGCTCCCGGGAGCGTAATCAGGGCTTCGGTCGCCTCCCTTTGCTCGCGGCTTCGCCGCTCGCGTTTTCGAGACACTCTCTCCGTTCGTGTCTCGCTCCCATTCGTTCGCTGCGCGCGACTGGCAGGGCTCGAATCCCTTTTGCCCGTACCGGTGGCTCACTGACGTTCGCCACACGGTACGGGCGTGACGGGATTCGAACCCGCGATCCCGAGGTTAGGAACCTCGTGCCGTATCCGCTTGGCCACACGCCCAGGAAGGAAGAGATCGACGGACCCGAAGCGGATCGTTAGACTTCCTCTGCCGATCGGTCGACTTCGGTTTCCTCCTCCTCTACCGAAGACACTCCCTCGTCGTCGGCGTCGATGTCCTCGACGTCGGATTCGAGGGTGTCCTTTTGCATCTCCTGGAGCTCCTCTTCGACCTCTTCGCGCCCCTTCTTGAATTCACCCATCGCCTGACCTGTCGACCGTGCGAGCTTGGGGATCTTGTTCGCCCCGAACAGCAGCACGAGCACCAACAGCACGATGAGGAGTTCGGGCCCGCCGGGAATGCCGGGAAACAGTGGAATCATGGAAACCATCTCTACCCGCTTCTTGCCCTGTGCTGATTATAGGCTTTTTGCCTTGCGCGGGCGTTAAATCTCCGTTCCCTGCAGGTGGAACCGCTCGGCGGCGGTTTCCATGTCCTTGTCCCCCCGCCCGGAGAGGTTTACGAGGAGGGTGTCGTGCTCCTCGGCGAGTTCTTTGGCAAGGGCGATCGCGTGGCTCGATTCCAGTGCCGGAATGATGCCGTCCGCCTCCGAAAGGTCCCGAAACGCCGAAAGCGCCGAGTCGTCGTCGACGCCGCGGTAATCGACGCGGCCGGCTTTCCGGAACATCGCGTGTTCGGGTCCCACGCCGGGATAGTCGAGGCCCGCCGAGACCGAGTGGACCTCCACGTCGTCGCCGATGACGCGGGTTTTCATCCCGTGGAGAACGTCGTCGTGTCCGGACGCGAGCGGGGCGGCGTGACGGGGGGAGTCGGATCCCTCGCCGCCGCCTTCGGCGCCGTACAGCGCGACGTCGTCGTCCCGGAACGCGTGAAACAGCCCGATCGCGTTCGATCCGCCGCCGACGCAGGCGACGGCCGCCTCCGGCAACTCGCCCGTCCGGTCGCGGAACTGCTCGCGCGCCTCCTCGCCGATCACCGACTGGAACTCCCGGACCATCCGCGGGAACGGATCCGGACCGACGGCCGAGCCGACGAGGTAGTGGGTGTCCGCGACGTTGTGGGCGAAATCCTCGAGCGCGGCGTCGACCGCGTCCGCAAGGCCCGCACCTCCCTCGGTCACCTCGTTTACCTCCGCGCCCATCAGACGCATCCGGAAGACGTTCATCCGCTGGCGGTTGGCGTCCTTTTGACCCATGTAGATCTCGGTGTCCAGGTCGAACAGCGCCCCGACCATCGCGGTGGCGACCCCGTGCTGTCCGGCGCCGGTCTCAGCGATCAGCCGCTTTTTGTCCGCCTCGACCGCCAGAAGCGCCTGCCCGACAGCGTTGTTGATCTTGTGGGCGCCACCGTGGAGCAGATCCTCCCGCTTGAGATAGATGTCCGCCCCATATTGCTCGGAGAGTCCCGGCGCGTACGTGATCGGCGTCGGCCTGCCTGCGTACTCCTCGAGCGTGTCCCTGAACTGAGCCTGGAACTCCGGCGTCTTGACGATCGAATCGAACGCCTCGGTCAACCGATCGAGCGGTTCTTCCATCACCTCTGGCACGTACCGACCACCGTAGCCGTCGAAGTCACCCGACTCGCCGTTTCCACCGGCCGATCCCGTCTCTTCTTGCTCGCGACTGCTCATACGTCCCCGTCCGAAGGCGATGTACATATATGTTCGGTATTGTTCAAAAATGTTCAAAAGGCGGACCGGCGGCGCTGGAACCGGCTGTAGCGACTACACGGCGGACCCGGCGTCGGTCGACTACCAGGCGGACCAGGCGTCAGTCGTCTCATCGCGTGCGTACACGCGCTTTGCGTCCTTTGCGAACACGCTGTCGCCCTCGTGGTCGAATTTCTCGAACCGGTACCCGTCCGCGTCCGAACGGATCTGGATCCCTTCGATCTCGAACTGTTCGTCGCCGAACGATTCCGACTCCCCGACCGTGAGTTCGTAATCCCCCGGGACGTTGATCGTGAGGCTCCGGCTCTGATCGCGGTTCCCGTCGCCCGGATGGAGGGTGACGCTCACCGAGACGTTGTCGACGGCGCGGGTCCAGATCGTTTCGATGTCCTCGACGTTGGCTTCCTCCAGGCGGTCGCCGTCCTCGCGCTCGAGCGCGGTGATTCGAGCGGTCAACAGCGCATCCTCGCTGTCCACGACGAACTCGTCGCCGACCGACAGATTGTCGGAGGGAGACGCCTCGATCCTGGTGGTGAACGATTCGCCCGACTGGGAGACGACCACGGTTCGTTCGACGTCGGATTCTATCTCTATCTGTTCCTTGTGGACGTGGCTACACTCGGTACACCGAACCGTAACCTGCCCGCCGGGTTTGAGCACCTCGTGGACCACCTCGGCGCCGGGAGAACAGGAGGGACATGCGACCGGGATCCGGTCGCCGGCTTCGATATCAGTCATTGCCGGGAATTGACGACTGAGGCGTATAAAAGCGCGTATCTCCGACTGCGAGGGACGCTGTCCTCAGTCCGCGGATGTCGGCAAGTCGACCTCCTCGCCGTCGGCGTACACCGTCGGCTCCCGGAGGATTCCATCCAGATGGAGCGGGGCGTCGATGTCGCCGCCGATCCCGGCGTCGTCGCCGATCGCGAGATGTACCGTCCCGCCCGCCTTCTCGTCGAGCAGCACCGACCCAACCAGTTCGGTCACGCCGACGTTGGTTCCGATCCCGAGTTCCGCGAGGTTGTACGCGTCCCGGCCGACCGACTCCGCGGCGGTTTCGAGCTGCGTTCTGATCTCGCCGTTCGAGACCGACGTGACGAACCCGTCCTCGACTTCGAACTCGAGGGTTCGTCCGTCGAGTAACCCGTGTGGCATCATCGTGCCGTCGACGACGTACCGTCCCTCCGCTGTTTCCGGCGAGACGAACACCTCGCCGGCGGGGAGATTCGAGAACGCGCCCGGTTCCTGTATCTGTCCGGTGTCCGAGAGCCACTCCCGGTCGCCCGGTTCGACGGTGAGGTCGGTCCCCTGTGGGGAGGTGATCCGGACCTTGTCGGCGCCTGCGACCCGATCGTGGACCGCTTTGCAGGCCTCCGCGATCGCGTCGTAGTCGGCGTCGAGCCCGGCGACGAACACTTCCTCGGTGATCCCCGGCAGCGTCGCCCCGCGGGCGCCGGCCTCGCAGGCGTCGCCGCGGGCTCTGGTGTGGCTCAGACTTTTCGTTGTCGGTGCGAGGAACGCGTCGGCGCCTTTCATCGCGGCTGCGACTGGTGCGGGCGGTTCTCCCCCGTGTTGCTCCCCCGACGGATACTCCAGCAGTACTGCCTCGTCGGTGACCTCGCGTGCCACCTCGTACAGCGCCTCGCCGATCGGCCGGCGCTTCTCGTCGGTGACGACCGCACACGACTCCCCAGTTTCGAGCGACAAACACTGCAGCACCGCAGTCTCGGCGGGTTCCCGTAGTCGTTCGACCATACTGTCCGGTTTTGCTGCCGCGTCCCTGAGTCTTGTCCTTCCGACCGTTTCGGCTCCCGTCCCGCCGGGATCCACCGCGACATCGTTACTCGCAATGAAGTTAATTCCTCGGAACAGACACTCGAAACGATTATACGGAATCGGAAGCGAGGCTCCGGTAATGATACGTGTGGGCATAAACGGGTACGGCACCATCGGCAAGCGCGTCGCCGACGCGGTGACGGCCCAGCCCGACATGGAACTCGTGGGCGTCGCGAAAACCCGGCCGAACTTCGAGGCCGACACGGCGGCGCGGAAAGGGTATCCGCTGTATGCGGCAATCCCGGATCGGGCGGGCGCGTTCGACGCTGCCGGAATCCGCATCGCCGGCGAGGTGACCGAACTGGTCGGCGCGAGCGACGTCATCGTCGACACGTGCCCCTCCGGGATCGGTGCACAAAACCGGGCGATGTACGAGGCGTATCAGACGCCGGCCATCTTTCAGGGCGGGGAGGACGCCGACGTCGCCGACGGGAGCTTCGTCGCCCGGGCCAACTACGACTCCGTCCGCGACCTCGAGTACGTCCGCGTGGTTTCGTGTAACACGACAGGGCTCTCGCGGCTGCTTGCCCCTCTCCGAGAGGAGTACGGCGTCCGGAAGGCGCGGGCGACGCTGGTCCGCCGGGGTGGCGATCCGGGCCAATCCGACCGGGGACCGATAAACGATATCCTCCCTGATCCCGTCGAGATCCCGTCCCACCACGGCCCGGACGTGAAGACGATCTTCCCGGAACTGGACATCGACACGATGGGAATGAAGGTACCCGCGACGATGATGCACATGCACGGCGTGAACGTCACTCTCGAATCCGAACCCACCGCCGAGGAGGTCCGGGAACTGCTCGAGGCGGAGTCCCGGCTGTTTTTGATCCCGGAGGAGGCGGACATCGACGGCGCCGGCAAACTCAAGGAGTACGCCCTCGACGCCGGTCGTCCGCGGGGTGATCTGTGGGAGAACTGCATCTGGGGTCGCTCGATATCGGTGGAAAGGGGGGATCTGTATCTTTTCCAGGCGATCCATCAGGAGAGCGACGTCGTCCCCGAGAACGTCGACGCGATCCGGGCGCTGTGTTCGGACGTCGACGCCGACGAGAGCATCGCCAGAACCGACGAGTCGATGGGCGTCGGATTCGAGAGCCGGTTCTAGCTGGTGCCGGGCGACCTCGAGGAAACCCTTTTATATACCAACCGTTTACCTGACGTACATGGACTCCGCGGTACTCCTGGATCTCCTCGGCAACGAGAACCGCCGACGGATCCTCCGTCTCCTCTCGCAGAAACCCTGTTACGTCACGGAGATCAGCGAGTATCTCGGCGTCAGCCCGAAAGCGGTGATCGATCACCTCCGGAAGCTGGAGGAAGCCGGACTCATCGAGTCGGTCACCGACCAGAAGCGACGAAAGTACTTTCACATCTCCCGTGGTGTGAGGCTCGAAGTGAGTCTCTCCCCGTACAACTTCGAGGCGAAAAGCGCCTACCCGGCAAGCCTCGATCTCGACATGAACGGTAGATGTCCCCACGTGTCGGTCGAACTCCCGGAGACCGACGGCCCCGCCGACGTCGAGGAACTGGCCGCCGAGTACGAGGAACTCCGGGAACTCACCCGGGAACTGTCCATCGCACAGCGGTGGGTCCACGGCCGGATGACGGAGGTTCTCGACCAGTTCAGCGACTATCTCGGTACCGAGGCGGACTCCCGGTTCTACGCGGACGTCCTCGCGGCGGTCGCGGTGACCGACGGGACGCCGGATGCGGTCGCAAACGAGATGAACGCCAGACGGGAGACGGTCGAGGAGGCGCTCGTCGTGCTCGGAGATCGTGGCCTGCTCGCCCGTCGCGGAAACCGGTTCGAGCTTCCGTAACGCCCTCCTCGGACGATTCCACAGTTCTTCGTTCGCCTCACTCCAGGTCCTGGGACAGTCCCTTCCGGAGATCCCGACCGAAGTAATGTCCCACGAGCGCGATGATCAGACCGATCGCGGCGGCGACGACGGCGAAGCTCACGCCGTAGTCCTGTAGCACCTGCAAACTCACCGGGAGGAACGCGGCTCCGAGAAAGCCGGACAGGACGGTTACAGTCGCGGCGCCCGCCCCGACGAGTCCCGTTTCGACGTAGCGCCGGTTTGAAAGCACCAGTCCGACGACGAACGCCCCCAGAAACAGCCCGACGAATCGACCGATCCCGCCGACGATCGGAATCGCGCCCCCGAGGAACATGCCGATCCCGATCACAGCGATCGAGAGAAGCGTTGCCTTTCCCGAGAATAGCCGGCCGTTCATCCCGACGAGCGGGGAGCTGTCGCCTTCAGTATCGGGTTCGCTCGGCGCCGACTCGGAGGAGCCCGCCCCGGAGGACATCGTTCCGTCCGTCCCTTGGGACGACCCTCCGGTACGGGAACCGCCATCGAGCAGGTCGTCGTCGAGCAGATCGTCGTCGAGCAGATCGTCGTCGAGCAGGTCGTCGACGGACTCGCCTACTCCGTCGTCGGTCTCTTCGGGCTCCCTGGAGGGTTGCATACTCCACGTTGGAAATCGACGGTCAAAGGGCTTTAGGTGCGCTGTTCTCTCGAGGAAGCGGAAAATACCGACCGTTACGCCCCCCCGAGAAACCCGACGACTGGAGACGAAGTGGCAGGCGGTGCCGGACAGGAGGCCGGCGACTCCGTAACTGCGGGCGGCCGATCCCGTCAACCACCCCACTCCCCGCGCATGTCGCCGGCGACGTTATCCCGCCACCGTTCGAACCCCCGTTCGCAGGTCGAATTCTCCCGCAGGTGAGCCATGAATCCCGCTCCCGGATTCTCGAGGGCCGCCTCGCAGAACGGACACTGCATGAGGCCGGTCCAGTCGGGCGCCGGGGGCGGATGTGTGGTCTTCGTTGCCATCACAGCCACTCTCAGGGGAGACACCCACTTATAATTATCCTGGTGAGAATATTTCTCCGAGATATCCGGAGTTTCCGCGCAAATATTTCCATTTTATCTGGACGTTCGTATGATAATATGCGATGACACTCCTTATATATTACTAGGTGATGGTGGGATGTAGCGGCAGAGCGGTTAACCGAATTCGGGCCCTACCCAGGAACATGCCCACCTACAGGCGCGAGACGCGGATCGCTGCCCCGCTGGAGGCCGTCTGGGAGTTTCACTCCAGATCCGAGGGACTCGACGCGCTGACGCCAGACTGGATGGGAATGCAGGTCGAGTCGGTTCGCGGTCCGAACGGCGAGCGGGATCCCCCTGTCCTCGAACAGGGGTCACAGCTCCGCCTCTCGATGCGTCCGTTCGGCGTCGGTCCCCGCCTTTCGTTTACCGCCCGGATCATCGAGCGCCATCGCGAGGAGGGCCGCGCGTGGTTCCGGGACGACATGGTCGGCGGGCCGTTCCGCAAGTGGGAGCACACCCACTCGTTTTTCGGCGACGGCGACGAAACGGTGATGGTCGACACTGTCGAGTACGAACTCCCGGGGGGACGACTGAACGCCCTCTCGTCGCCGTTCGCGTCACTCGGGTTCGAGGGCATGTTCCGCAGACGGCACGCGAAGACCCGGGAACTGCTCGCGGGCGCCGACGACTGAGCGCCCTCAGGACAGTTCGACGCGCTCCACGTCGAAGGTGGCGACATCGCCGGCAGTAGCTTGCGCGTTCACGACGGCCACTGTCACGTCGGCCAGCCTGTGATCTCCCTCGGCGGGGAGCACCACCGTCGCTCCGGCGATGATTGGTGCGAGTACCCCCGCCGCAAGCGTCCGTGGATCCGCCGGAGAACCGTAGACTGCGATTCGATCCTCGTCGGCGAGTTCCATTTCTCCCCCGGCAGCGGTTGCCGCCCCGAGGGCGGCTTCGTGAGTGATGTCCGATCCCGTCCCGCGAACGCCGCCGGCGACTTCGAGCAACACGTCGCCGGGGGCGACCTCGTACGGCGGCACACCGGGATTCTCGCTCCATGCTTCCTTTTCCCAGTGGGTGGTCCGGGGGTCTTCGGGCTCGCCACCGTACACTGCGAGGTTGCTTCCGGGCGGGAGGTCGAACTCCCCTTCACGCTGGACGGGAACGATCGTGGCTGCGGGAGCGTCATCCGGCCCCGGGGCAGTTTGCGGTGCAAACGACACCGGCGCCCCCAGCAATGCGGCACCGAAGAAGGTAAAGAGAGGTTTGGGGGCGAGTTCCGGTTCGATTTCGACCCGGGATCCCCCTCTCGTCCCGAGATATCTGAGGACGTTACACGTCCTGTAGGCGGTCGTGATGAGGTCACGATAGCTGAACTCGCGGTCCGAGTCGCCGTCGTAGAGTGCGGGATCGGAGCTCCGTCGATCCCGCGAGAGCAGGTCGCCGACCACTGTCGCGTGTCGGTCGTCGGTCGCGTGTCGGTCGTCGGTCGCGTGTCGGTCGTCGGTCGCGTGTCGGTCGTCGGTCGCGTGTCCGTCGCCCCCCGCGTCGCGAGGTGCATCCATACAGGCAGTAGGCGCTCCCCTGATAAAGGGATTGTCGAGTCTCGAGGATGTGCCTCGTTGACGGGAGCCGGGAATGGACGCTTTTAAGCGACCTTCGGACGCGGATACAGACGTATGAAACTGCATGAACATCAGGCGAAGCAAATCTTCGCGGACGCCGGAATCCCGGTACCGGAGTCGCGACTGGCCTCGAGCGTGTCGGAGGTCCTGGACGCGGTCGACGAGATCGGCTTCCCGGCGGCGATCAAGGCCCAGGTTCACGTCGGCGGGCGGGGGAAAGCCGGCGGGATCAAGATCGCGGGGGACCGCGAGGAGGCGGAGACGTACGCCGAGGAGATCCTCGGGATGGATCTCAAGGGGTACACCGTCGAGAAAGTGCTCGTCGAGGCGGGCGTCGACTTCGTCGACGAACTGTACGTCGGCGTCACGATGGACCGCGGCGAGGGCCGCCCGGTCGCGATGGTCTCCACCGAGGGGGGCGTCGACATCGAACAGGTCGCCGAGGAAACGCCCGAGGCGATCGCCCGCGAGCACGTCGATCCCTCCTTCGGCATGCAACCCTACCAGGCTCGCAAGGCCGTCTACGACGCGGACGTTCCCCGGGAATTCGCGCGGGACGTCTCCGGAATCCTTTCGACGCTGTATGATCTCTTCGACGAACGCGACGCCTCCGAGATCGAGGTCAACCCCGTGATGATCACGAGCGACGACGAGGTCGTCGCCGCAGACGCCGTGATGAACATCGACGAGGACGCGCTGTTCCGCCAGCCCGAACTCGCCGAACTCGAGGACGAAGCCTACGAGGACGACCTCGAGCGAAAGGCCGGCGAGTACGACCTCGATTACGTCCGGCTCTCGGGCAACGTCGGCATCATCGGCAACGGCGCGGGTCTGGTGATGACGACGCTGGATCTGGTGGACTACTACGGCGGCGAGCCCGCGAACTTCCTTGATATCGGTGGCGGCGCGAAGGCCGAACGCGTCAGGAACGCGCTGGATCTGGTGTTTTCTGACCCGAACGTCGAGTCGGTCGTGTTCAACATCTTTGGCGGGATCACCCGCGGCGACGAGGTCGCCCGCGGTATCAACGAGGCGCTGTCGGCGTTCGAGACGGTGCCCAAGCCGGTCGTCGTTCGACTGGCCGGCACGAACGCCGAGGAGGGGATGGAGATCCTCGATACGGATCTCGTCGACGTCGAACCGACGCTGGAGGAAGCCGTCCAGCGTGCGATCGCGAACACCGAGGAGGTGACTGAAGAATGAGCATCTTCGTCGACGACGACACGCGAGTGGTGGTACAGGGCATCACCGGCGGCGAGGGGCGGTTCCACGCCGAACAGATGATCGACTACGGGACGAACGTCGTGGCCGGTGCCGTCCCCGGTAAGGGCGGCGAGTCGGTCCAGGACGTTCCCGTCTACGACACGGTCGATCGGGCCGTCGAGGCCGAGGACGCGAACGCCTCGGTCGTGTTCGTTCCGCCGGCGTTCGCGGCAGACGCGATCTTCGAGGCGCTGGATACGGATCTGGATCTGGTCGTCGCCATCACCGAGGGGATCCCGACCCAGGACATGGCGCGGGTGAAAAAACGCCTCTCTGAAGTCGATACCCGGCTCATCGGGCCGAACTGTCCGGGGATCATCACGCCCGGCGAGGCCAAACTCGGTATCCTGCCGGGCAACATCTTCGCGGCGGGCAACGTCGGGCTCGTCTCCCGGTCGGGGACGCTCACCTACCAGGTGGTGGACAACCTCACCCAGCGGGGGATCGGGCAGACGACCGCCGTCGGCATCGGCGGCGACCCGATCATCGGGACATCGTTCGTCGACGCCCTCGAAGCCTTCGAGGACGACACCGGAACCGACGCCGTCGTCATGTGCGGCGAGATCGGCGGCGAGGACGAGGAACGCGCGGCGTCGTTCATCTCCGAGTACATGGACACCCCGGTCGCGGGCTTCATCGCCGGTCGGACAGCCCCGCCGGGCAAGCGGATGGGTCACGCCGGCGCCATCGTCTCCGGCAGCGGCACCGGCACCGCCGAATCCAAGATCGAGGCGCTCAACGAGGCGGGCGTCCCCGTCGGGGACACGCCCGAAGAAGTCGCCGATCACGTCGAGAACTTCTTCTAGCCGCTGTCGAAGGGCGCATTCGGGCCGTTTTTCGCGGGGAGACACGACAGTTTAGGGGGTGGAGTGCGTGCGGTCGATAGGGATGGAGTCGAAACACGCCGTCGGGCTCTATGATCTCGATCGCGAGTTCGGCGAGACGGCGCTCGGCGTCGAGGGGGAGCTTCCAGACTGGCTGGCGGGGACGCTGCTGTGCAACGGTCCGGGTCGGTTCACGATCGCGGACGGTCGCTCGGTGAACCACTGGTTCGACGGGCTCGCGCTGGTGCGCCGGTTCCGGCTCGACGGTGGGTCGAACTACGTCTCCTTTGCCGCGCGGTTCCTCAGATCAGAAGAGTACGAGTCGGTCGACGCGGAGGGGCGACTCGCGCGCGACCAGTTCGGTACTGACCCGTACGCCGACGTCTTCGAGCGGCTGGGCCGGGTGCTCTCGCCCGCGCCGACCGACAACGCCTCGATCGGTTTCGAGGTCGTCGACGGGTCGATCCGTGCGGTGACCGAGACGCCGCGTGGGGTCGTCGTCGATCCGGAGACGCTCGATTCGGGGCCGACGGTCGATCGGGTGGTCGACTCCGAGGCCACGATGCTGCTCGCGCACACCCATCGGGATCACCGACGCGGCGAGGCGATCGCGGTCGGCACCAGGCTGGGGTGGACCAGCGAGTATCTGCTCTGTCGTCGCGAACTCGGGGCGTCGAGGTTCGAGACGTTCGGACGCCTCGAACGCGAGCGACCCGCCTACCTCCACTCGTTCGGCCTGACGGACGGCCACGTAGTTGTCCTGGAGTCGCCGTTCCGGATCGAACCGCTGGATCTCCTCGACGAAGGGCCGATCTCGGCGGCGTTCGAGTGGACCGACCACGACGCACGCCTGCTCGTGTTCGGCCGCGAGTCTGGCGAGCACGTCGCGACTGCGACCATCGATCCGTGTTTCACGTTCCACCACGTCAACGCGTTCGAGCGGTCGGCGGACGACGGCGGGCACGGGGAGAACCCCGGAACCGACCTCGTCGTCGATCTGATCGCGTACGACGACGCCGAGATCGTCCGGTCGCTCTCGCTTTCGACGCTCCGGGATCCGGACGCGACGCTGCCGGGCGGACAACTCCGGCGACACGAACTGCAGGTCCCGGCAACGCAAAACGGGGTCGCCGAACTCGAAGCGACGACCGAGACACTCTACGACGATCCAGTCGAGTTCCCGACCGTCAACTACGGCCGGGTTAACGGACGTCCCTACCGGTACGTATACACCGTCGGGAACGGCGAGTCGCCGGTTCGAACGCTCCCCGATCGGCTCTGCAAGATCGACCTCGACGGGAACACGACCGGGGTATGGCGGGAGAGCGACTGTTTCCCCGGCGAGCCTCTGTTCGTTCCTCGCACTCTCGAGAACGGGGAGGCAGACGAGGTGACGGGCGACAGCGCAGACGAGGACGACGGCGCCGTCCTCTCGATCGTTCTCGACACCGACCACCCCGCGCCCGTAGACGAGTCCGGAGCCCGGTCGTTCCTGCTCGTACTGGACGCCGGATCGTTCGCGGAGCTTGCCCGTGCGCCGCTACCCTGCGTGCTGCCGTTCGGCTTCCACGGACAGTTCTTCGGGCAACAGTTCTTCGAAAACGGCGGCGAATTCGTGCGGTCGATGGCGTGACGGCGCGATCGGTCGCTCGCCCCTCCGACTACCGGTCCCGCTCGAGGGTTCCCCGCTCTTTGATCTGCATGATGGTGCGGACGTTGCGGTAGATGTCTTCGGGGGTGGTTTCCTCGTCGGGATCGTACAGGTCCGACACCCGGTAGAGGAACGCCGCGACCTGCTCGCTTTCGGAGCTTTCGCCGCGGACATCCTCGGCGATCTCGCGGATCTGTCGGGCGCGTTCGGGGTCGTCTTCGCCACTCATGAGCGGTAGGGACGCCGATCAGGAGTTCTGCTGGCTGGCGTCGCGACGCCGAACGATGCCGATGTTGTTTGCAACGTTCTCCGTGAGCGTGCGGAACGCCTCGCCGGTCTCGCTGTCGTCGTCCATCACGACCGGCTTCCCCTCGTCCCCACCGGTTCGAACGTCGGGGTCCAGCGGGATCCCGCCGAGGAACGGCAGATTGTTCTCCGCGGCGAACTCCTCGCCGCCGCCCGAGCCGAAGATGTCGTGGAAGCTGCCGCAGTCGGGACACCGGAAGCCGGACATGTTCTCGGTGATCCCCAAGACGTTGGTGCCGTGTTCGCCGAACATCCGCAGTCCCTTGCGTGCGTCGTCGACCGCGACGCCCTGTGGGGTGGTGACGATGACGGCGCCGGTCAGCGGCAGCGTCTGGAGGATGGTGAGCTGGGTGTCGCCGGTGCCCGGCGGCATGTCGAGCACGAGGTAGTCGAGTTCGCCCCACTCGACGTCCTCGATCAGCTGGGTGAGCACCTTGTGGACCATCGCGCCCCGCCAGATCACCGGCTCCTCCTCGCCGACGAGGAATCCCATGCTCATCAGCTTCATTCCGTGTTTCTCCGGCGGGAGGATCGTCTCCCGTTCTGTCGCCTGGGCGTGCTGGTCGGCGTCGAGCATCCGCGGGACGT
The DNA here is from genome assembly GCF_002952775.1 of Halalkaliarchaeum desulfuricum. Classification (NCBI taxonomy): domain Archaea; kingdom Methanobacteriati; phylum Methanobacteriota; class Halobacteria; order Halobacteriales; family Haloferacaceae; genus Halalkaliarchaeum; species Halalkaliarchaeum desulfuricum. The sequence goes on along the minus strand of NZ_CP025066.1, from coordinate 1,185,053 downwards.
TCGGCCCGTACACGTCGGTGTCGAACAGCCCGACCCGGGCGCCGAGCTGGGAGAGGCCGGCCGCGATGTTGACCGAAACCGTCGACTTCCCGACGCCGCCCTTCCCGGAGGCGACGGCGATGATGTTCTGTATGTTCGGCAATACCTGCTCTTCCTCTGACAGCTGTGAGGGAACCGCCGCGGAGATGTCGACCTCGAATCCCTCCGCCGAGAGCACTTCACGCACGTCGTCTGCGATCTGACTCTCGTGTGGGGCGAACGGCGCCCCGAGGGCCAGCGAGACGCGGACCGTTTCGTCCTCGATCTCGATGGCGTTCACGAGCCCCAGGGAGACGATGTCGTCCCCGAGATCCGGGTCCTCGACGTCGGCGAGCAACTCGCGTACTTCCGATTCGTCCATAGTGGAAATCCGGAGTTGTCGGGGTTAAGAGTTGTGGGATCGCCGCCGGAGAGAACAGCGTCTTGGGGTTATATCAACCGTCTGCGCGGCGTTTCTTCCTCCCAGGGGACCAGATAGCCCTGGAGCCGCTCGAGACCGTAGGTGATCGCGATCCCGAACGCGCCGATGACGACCACCGAGGCGTACAGTTCCCCGAGTTGATAGGTGTTCCACGACACCCACATGAAGTAGCCGAGCCCGTCGTTGGCGGCGATCAGCTCCACCGAGATCACGATCAGGAACGACGTGCTCAACCCGAGACGGAGCCCCGTAAACACGACCGGGAGCGAGCCCGGGAGCAGCACCTCCCGGAACAGCGCGTACGTCGACGTTGCGTCGTTGTCGCGGGCGACGTCGAAGTACACCGATTCGATGCCGCCGGCCCCGCTCATGGCGTTCCACGCCACGAGGAAGAACCCCCCGAACGCGGCGGCAAATATCAACGCGCCGTCGCCTCGGCCGAAGATCAGGATCAAAAGCGGCAACAGCGCGACGACCGGAAGCGGATACAGCGCCGAGAAGATTGGGCCCAGAAGCGACCGAACCGTGTCGTTCCATCCCATCGCCAGTCCGATCACGATCCCGAACCCGGCCGCGAACACCGATGCAATCACCGTGCGACGAAGGGTCGACGCGACGTGAGCGAGGAAGCCTGCGTCGACCCCGAGCGCCGCCGTCTGGACTGCGATCGCCGTCGGCGCCGGCAACACCGACGGGCTGACGAGACCGAACACGTCGACCGACAGCTGCCAGAACAACAGCACGACTGCGACGGAGCCGAACTGGGCCGCCAACTTGCGGCCTCTCATAGCCCCACCCCCGAATGAATCCGTCCAGTCATGCTCCCTCCCAGGGCGTCAAATACTCGCCCAGTTCCTCGATGCCGTAGACGAACACGACCCCGAGCACGTTGATGACCAGCAGCGCGACGTACATTCGTGTGATCGTGAACAGTTGCCAGGAGTTCCAGATCACGTAGCCGAGCCCGGCGTTCGCGCCGACCATCTCGATGACGACGATCAGCACGAACCCGATCCCGAATCCCAGGCTGAGTCCGGCGGTGATCTGCGGCAGCGCCCCCGGGATGATGACGTCGCGATACAGTGCTGTCGTCCCAGCCCCGTTGTCGATAGCGGCGTCGACGTAGACGTCGTCGATCTGCCTGACCCCCGCCATCGTGTTGACTGCCACGAGCAGGAACACCGCCACGCTCATAGTGAGGATGCGTGCGAGTTCGGTGACGCCGAACACGGAGAAAGCGATCGGCAATAGCGTGATCTTCGGAACCGGATACAGTATCGCGATGTGGGGATTCACCAGCAGTCGGATCTCCCGTGACCATCCCATCGCCAGCCCGACTGCGATCCCGCTGGTGGCCCCCAGCAGGAACGCCAGCAGGATCCGCCGGAGGCTCACTCCCAGGTGATACAGCAGCTCCCCGTGGAGGATCTCCTCGAACGTCGCCGCAAGCACCGTCGTCGGTGCCGGGAAGAACACCGGATGAACCAGGGCACCACGGGAGGCAACCTCCCACAGCAGCAGCACCGAAAGTATCGGAAGGAGGTTCAATCGGAGCCGGGTGCCGATCGACGAGCGGGATCGCATGGCCGGTCAGGGGGTCCGTCCGCTCGACCGTTCGACCGACCGCTCCACCTCGTCGCTCAGGCTCGTCCACACCGCCTCCTGGATCTCCTCGAACCGGTCGACCGGGATGTTGTCACGCGTGCGGGGCCGGTCGAGATCCACGTCGACGACGGTCTTTATCCGACCCGGCCTGGCAGACATGACGCCGATCCGATCGCCGAGGTGGATCGCCTCCTCGATGTCGTGTGTGACGTAGACGACGGTCTTTTTCGACTCGTTCCACAGGGAGAGCAACTCCTCGAGGAGGTACTGTTTCGTCTGTGCGTCCAGCGCTCCGAACGGCTCGTCCATGAGGAAAATCTCGGGATCGTTCGCGAACGCCCGCGCGATGCTCACCCGCTGTTTCATCCCGCCGGACAGCTGGTGTGGATACGACTCTTCGAAGCCGTCCAGGTTCACCTTCCGGATGTACCGCCGGGCGATCTCGTGACGTCGGGACTTCGGGACGCCGCGCATTTTGAGCCCGAACGCGACGTTCTCGATGACCGACTTCCAGGGGAAGATCCCGTACTCCTGGAAGACCATATTGGTCGTCGGCCGGTCGTCGGGTTCAGGTTTCAGGATCTCTATCTCCCCGGAGTCACACTCCAACAGCCCGCCCAGAAGCCGGAGGAACGTCGACTTGCCGCAGCCGGAGGGGCCGACCAGACAGAAGAATTCCCTGTCGTACACCTCGAGGGTCACGTCTTCGAGCGCCGAGACGTCCCCGGAGGGCGAGCGGTACACCTTGTTGACCGCCGTCGCCCGGAGGCAGGGATCGCCTCGTCCGGACGCCGGCCTCGATCCCCCGCCCTCGATCGACTCGCTCTCGACTGACGCGTCGCCGTCACCGTCGTCGATCGGGGCGGAAGCGTCCCGCATCGCGAGCCGATTGGAGTTCGAGCTACTGGAACGTTTCCGTTCGGGGACGTCCGGCCACGATCGCGATCCGAACTGAGGAGGCCCCGGCGTCACGGGTGATCACTCGCAGATCCGTTCTCCGGGGAACCCCTCGGGAACGGTGATCTCCCCGACCGGTGCGTACGGCGCCGGCGCCGTCTCGCTCCACTCGTGGATCGTGCCAACCGACGGGGTTGCCTCCGACTCGTCCAGCCGTCCGACCTCATCGAGGGCAGCATCAAGCAGCGTTTCGTCGACGACCTCGTCGGCGGAGACGGTCTCGTCGAGATAGCCGCGACACGCGTGAAACTCCTGTTGCCGCATCAGGCTGTCGACGTTCATCCGGCCGTTCTTGTGGACGAGCGACGGGATCGACGCCTGGATCGCCGGAACGGGGACGTCGATCTCCTCGCTGATGATCGAGGCGACCTCCTCGTTCGGGAATCCCCCCAGATCGTAGTACTCGCGGATCCCGAGGAGATACGCCTCCAGCCACCGTCTGGCGACGTCGGGTCGATCCTCCATGAACGGTTCCCCGAAAAAGTACGTCGCGATCTGCATTCGGGGGGCCAGCTGCGAGCCGTACAGCAACTGTCCCGCGCCGGTTTCCTGGGCGACCTGCAGTCCGAGCGGATCGGGGATCGTACAGGCGTCGATCTCCCCGGAGCCCATCGCCGAGATCATGTCCGGGAACGGCATCTCCGTCACCGTCACGTCGTCCCACCCCATGTCGTTGAGCTGGAGCAGCCGCCCGACCAGGTAGTCCATCGCCGTCGCCTCCCCGTTGATCGCCACGGTCGGATCCTCCGGGAGATCCGAAAAGGACATCCCTTCCTCGTACAACTCCGCTCGAATCCAGAACCTGTTGCCGGACGGCTGGTCGTCCCAGTACTGCGTCTGGTCTGCCACCGCCCGCACGGGAACGTCCTGGGCGATCGAGTTGAACACGCCCGCCCCGATCGAGCCGCTCGCGACGTCGAGATCCCCGGACGCGAGCTGGGGAACCGCCTGGCTAGCGCCGGCGATACGTTCGGTTTCGATCTCGATGTTCCGATCCGCGAAGAACCCCCGATCCTTGGCGATGAACACCTCGGCGACCGCGGCGATCGGCAGCGTCCCGAACGCGACGGTGTCCGTCGTTTCTCCGACGTCGCCGAGACAGCCGCCGAGTGACGTCGCCACGGCGGCGCCACCGAAGGCTAAAAACCCCCGTCTCGATGTCCGCTCACCTCGCTGAATCGATCGACTATCGTCCATTATCTGTTATAGATTTTCTGTAACGTGGTATAAGGGTTGTGGTCAGTCCGTTCAGCGGAGAACAGGGATACCGGGAGATCGGTGCTACTCCACCGAGGAGAGTTCTGCGGGTTCGATCACGGGATCGTCCGGGAAGTCCCAGTCGATACCGTCCTTGCGGGTTTCACGTTCCAATACCGCCACGATGTGGCCCTGGATCATCCGGGCGTCGGCCGGGCTCATGTGTTCGAACAGTTGGTCGAGGCTGGTCTCTTCGGTCTCAGGATCGTCGAGTATCACCAGGACGCCGGTGATCGCCTCGAGCAGGATCGTGTAGTTGTTCCGATCCAGGAACATCTGGATGTCGTCGGTCTCGACTCCGCGTCCCAGCACGCCGATGAGCGTACTGTGGATGTTGAACTGGGGACCGATCCCCTTCGGATGCTCCGAGACGAAGATCTGCATCCGGGAGGGTTTATAAATCGTGGCCCGGGTGTCCGCCGAACCCGACGGGTAGAGGCTCCCTTCGTCTACCATTTCCTTGGTGAGATTGTACAGCGTACTCTGGGGGATCGACGTCTTCTCGGTCAGCCCTTTGATGTCGAGCCCCTCGTGGAGCCAGGCCTCGTGCCAGATCTTGCATTTCCGTGGCGACGCGAGCAGTTGGCCCGCGGCGACGACGGTGTCTACCGTGGTCCGGATCTCGTCCCGGGGGAACGAAGGGGTGGCGTCGTCCCGACCGGACGAAGCGTTGTCGGCCATCTCAGTTATATGTTTTCTGGAATACGCAATAAGGCTGCTGGTTCTCGACGTTTTCCGGGAGCGAGCCGTCTTGGCCGGTCCGTCCGCGTCAGCCCACCAGCTCGTCGAGCTTTGCGAGATACGCCTCGCGTGGCAGCTGGTACGCCTCGCGGAACTCGATCTCGCCGGCGGCGAACTGCTCGGCCAGCGAGACGGCCCCCTCGAGCGCCTCACTGCAATCGTCGTAGGCTCGACGTTCGAGTTCGATCTCCGGTTCCAGGAATAGCACCACCTGCCAGCCGCGTTTCTCCCGGCGTGCGGCTGCCGGACGCGAATCACGCGGCCCGTCGGTCACGTAGAGCGTCGGCAGACAGGGAGCGGGAAACGCACTGGAGTCGAACACGTCCGGCCGATACGTGAGCACGACACGCCCGTCCGATCCGTCGTTCCACACCGTCCATCCGTCCGGCAACGTCGGCAGGTCCATACCCCCATTGTGAGCTACAGCCGCAAAGCGATCCCGCTCCAGTGACGGTTTCTCGGTGTAGTACTTAAAGGAGGCTCATTTTTTACATGATATCATTCCACATGACTTCTCTTCGTCTTTGGCTTTTCACTGTGGAATAACAAGGGGTCACGATACATTTAAATATCTTTAATTCTCATGAACATAGTAGTCCCGGTACCGGACCGGACACGCCGACCACCCCCGTCCGCTGGTCCCCGAACGATGTGTCGTCCGCTTCGACGTCCGGTCGCCGCGGAGGTGTGGTAGCTGAACACACATAACAATGACCTCGTCCAACGCGTTCCGGGCGGACGACGCGCCCCGGAAACGAACCCGAACCGACCACGAACGCACCGACCACGAACGTATCGAGTACGAACGTGAAACGACGCCCGTGCCGACGCCCGTGTCGACGACCGTGCCGACGCCCGTGTCGACGACCGGGAGGAAACGATGACGTCCGGGCGGACGCTCGAGGAGATCAGCCGAGAGTATCGCGAGTCGGTACCATCGGATCTGCGAGAGGCGAAGTCGTTCGAGTGGTATCTCGAGGAACTGTACGAGGACCCGCACATCGCCCGCAACGCCCACCAGCGGGTCGCGGACATGTTCGACCACTACGGCACCACCTACGACGAACAGCGTGGCGTCGTCGAGTACCGGCTCGCCTCCGAGGACCCGCTGCACGACGGCGAACACGTCTTTTACGGCCGAGAGATCCACGAGGCGATCCACGAGTTCGTCAACAAAGTGAAGTCGGGGGCACGCGGGCTCGGGCCCGAAAAGCGGATCAAGCTGTTGCTCGGGCCGGTCGGTTCCGGAAAGTCTCACTTCGACTGGCTGGTGCGGCGCTACTTCGAGGCGTACACCCTCGAGGATGCCGGCCGGATGTACACGTTCCGGTGGACGAACCTGTGTGACGTCATCCGGGATCAGGACCCGGCCGACGACGAGGTCCGGTCGCCCATGAATCAGGATCCGCTCGTGCTGCTCCCGGCGGGACAGCGCGACGAGATCATCGAGGATCTCAACGAGCGGCTGGACGCGCCGTACACGATCCGGAACGACCAGTCACTGGATCCGGCAAGCGAGTTCTACATGGACGCGTTGCTCTCCCACTACGGCGATGATCTCGAGGCAGTCATGGAGAATCACGTCGAGATCGTCCGACTGACCGCAAGCGAGAACAAGCGCCAGTGCATCGAGACGTTCGAACCGAAGGACAAGAAAAACCAGGACGAGACCGAACTGACCGGCGACGTCAACTACTCGAAGCTCGCTGTGTACGGCGAATCTGACCCGCGAGCGTTCGATTACGCCGGTGCGTTCTGTAACGCCAACCGTGGGATCTTCTCGGGGGAGGAGCTGCTGAAACTCCAGCGGGAGTTCCTCTACGACTTCCTGCACGCCACCCAGGAGCGGACGATCAAGCCGAAGAACAACCCCCGGATCGACATCGACCAGGTGATCGTCGGCCGGACGAACATGCCGGAGTACCGCGAGAAGACGGGCGACGAGAAGATGGAGGCGTTCAACGACCGGACGAAACGCATCGACTACCCGTACGTCCTCGAGTACGAGTCGGAGGCGAACATCTACAGGAAGATGCTGCGCAACGCCGATGTCCCGGACGTGAACGTCGAACCCCACACCCTGGAGATGGCGGGACTGTTCGGCGTGTTGACCCGGATCGAGGAGCCCTCTGACGAGTCGGTCTCGCTGTTACAGAAGGCGAAAGCGTACAACGGCGAACTCGACGAGGCCGACGCCGTCGACGTGAAAAAACTCAGGGAGGACGGCGACTCGCGCGCCGAGATCGCAGAAGGGATGTCGGGCGTGTCGGCCAGGTTCATCGGCGACGAGATCGCCGAGGCGATCATGGACGCGACCCACCGGGAGCGCGGATACCTCTCGCCGCTTTCGACGTTCCGTCACTTCGAGGCGAACCTCGAGAGCCACGGCTCGATCGACGCCGACAACCTGAAGCAGTACGAGCGGCTGCTCGAACTGGTCCGCGAGGAGTACAAAGAGCGGGCGATCGAGGACGTCCGACACGCGCTGGCGTACGACATCGAGGAGCTGCGCCGGCAGGGTGAAAAGTACGTGGATCACGTCATGGCCTACATCGACGACACCACCGTCGAGGACGAACTCACCGGCCGCGAGGGGGAGCCCGACGAGACGTTCCTCCGTGCGGTCGAAGAGCGGCTCGACATCCCGGCGGATCGCAAGGACGACTTCCGGCAGGAGATCTCCAACTGGATCTCCCGGCGGGCCCGGGAGGGAACCACGTTCGATCCCCACGAGAACGACCGGCTGCGGCGGGCGCTGGAACGGAAGCTCTGGGACGACAAAAAGCACAACATCAACTTCTCCGCGCTCGTGTCCGCAAGCGAGACGGACGACGACGACCGTGCCGCCTGGATCGACGCCCTGGAAGAACAGGGGTACTCGGCGGCGGGAGCCCGGGAGGTGCTCGAGTTCGCCGGCGCCGAGGTCGCCAAAAGCGAACTCGAGGAGGATGTCTGAGGGGGGCCGGCCGGCGGACGCCGACGCCTACCGCCGGGCCGCAGACGAGGCGCTTTCGGAGGCGTTCGAGCCCCCGATGAGCCTGAGCGAGTACGTCGATGCCGCGTTCAGCGACCCACAGATCGCGGCGGGGGCGGCCAGATACCTCCTCGATGCGATCGAGTCTGCGGGCACCCGGACCGTGTTCGAACGGGGCGAGCGCATGACCCGCTATCGATTCTTCGACGACCCGTACGGCGACGGCGAACACGCGGTTCTTGGCAACACCGCGACACTCAACGCGTTCGTCGACGATCTGCGGGCGATCGTCACGGGCCGGGGAAAAACCGAGAAGATCATCTGGTTCGACGGCCCCACCGCCACCGGGAAGTCGGAGCTGAAGCGGTGTCTCGTCAACGGGCTCCGGGGCTACTCCCGAACGCCGGAGGGGCGCCGGTACACCCTCGAGTGGAACGTCGCCGGCGCCACACAGGATCGGAGCCTCGGCTACGGGGACGGCTACGCCGACGAGGAAGACTGGCACGCGAGTCCGGTGCAGGTCCACCCGCTGTCGGTCTTCCCCCGGGAGGTCCGCGAAGAAATCGTCGACGACCTCTCGGAGCTGGTCGACGGCGAGATCTCGGTGCCGGGCGAACTCGACCCGTTCAGCCGGGAGGCGTACGACTACCTCGAAGAGCGGTACCGGCGATCCGGTCGGAACGATCTCTTTTCAGCGGTGACCGACGGCGAGCACTGCCGGGTGAAAAACTACCTCGTCGACGTCGGCCGGGGGATCGGTATCCTCCATGCGGAAGACGACGGCACACCCAAAGAGCGGCTCGTCGGCTCGTGGATGCCCGGGATGCTCCGGGAGCTCGATTCACGGGGGCGGAAAAACCCGCAGGCGTTCTCCTACGACGGCGTGCTCTCCCAGGGGAACGGCCTGCTTTCGGTCGTCGAGGACGCGAGCCAGCACGCCGACCTGCTGCGAAAGTTGCTCAACGTTCCAGACGAGGGTCACGTCAAGCTCGACAAGGGGATCGGGATGGACGTCGACACGCAGCTGATCGTCATCTCGAACCCGGATCTCGATGTCGAACTGGACCAGTACGCCGACCGGGACGGCACTGATCCGCTGAAGGCGCTCAAACGCCGTCTGGATCGCCACGAGTTCCGGTATCTCACCGATCGGACGCTCGAAGCGGAGCTGATCCGTCGCGAGCTGACCGGGGAAAGCGAGGTGTGGGCGACCGCCGCGGGGATCGACCCCGACGAGCGGGTCCGGGAGGCCGTCCACGTGCCGATCCATGACGGCACCGGCCTGGTCCGGGAGCTTGCTCCACACGCAGTTGCGGCGGCGGCAACCTACAACGTCGTGACTCGTCTCGACGCAGATCGGCTTCCCCCGGATCTCGGAACCGTCGAGACGGCGATCCTGCTCGAGCAGGGGTACGTTCAGACCGGCGACGAGCGCCGCGAGATCGACGAGTTCGATTTCGGCGGCGAAGGGGGCCGGGACGGCGGCAGAGACGGCGGAAGAACCGGAGATCGAGGCGGCGCCAGAACCCGCAGCCACGATGGACGAAGCGGGATCCCCGTGACCTTCACCCGCGACGTGATCGCCGAGCTCCTGGAGGAGCCACGGGATCGGTCCCATCCGGAGCTTTCAGTCGAGAACGTGATCATGCCCGACGACGTGCTCGACGCGATGGCGAACGGGTTGGCTACCGCCCCGGTGTTTTCCCGGGCGGAAACCACGGAGTTCGAAAGCCGGGTCGCAGCGGTGAAGTCCCACGTTCGGGACCGCCAGGAGGCCGACGTCCTCGACGCGATGCTCTCGGAGGTTGGCGTCGACGAGGCGGCTGTCACCGAATACGTCGAGCACGTGTACGCCTGGGACACCGGCGGCACCGTCGACACTTCCCGGGGCGAGGTGGAGCCGGACCCGCTGGTGATGAAACTGTTCGAAACCGAACAGCTCGGTCGGTTCGACGAGGCCGATTACGAGGGCTCATCGCCGGGTGACGACGTGGCGGAGTTCCGGCGGACGAAGGTGATTGCGGCGCTGAACAGGTACGCGTGGGAGCACCGGGACGAGGACTTCTCCGTCGAGCGGGTCGACCTCCAGGAGGTCCCGATCATCCAGACGGTGCTCGAGGCCGACAGTTGGGACGACGTCAGGCGACTGTTTCCGGACTTCGATCCCGGCCAGTGGGCGGACCCCCCTGTAGACACCGAAACCGCCACGGTGAAGCGACAGACGATCGACCGGCTGTGCGAACGCGGCTACTCCCCCGCGTCGGCCGAACTGACGACCGGACGCGTCCTCCGGGAGGTGGCACACGAATGGGACTGAAAGACGACCTCGATCGGTTCAGCGACGTCGGAGAGCAGCGCAGACAGGACCTCTCGGAGTTCATCTCGCACGGCGATTTGACCGGATCATCACCGGACCGTGTCCGGGTCCCCGTCAAGATCGTCGATCTGCCGTCCTTCGAGTACGATCGCCGGTCGATGGGTGGTGTCGGGAAAGGCGAGGGCGCACAGCCGGGACAGCCGGTTTCGGTTCCCGGAGAGGACGGAGACGGTGACGGCGAGGAGGACGGCGAGCCGGGAGACGAAAGCGGGGATCACGAGTACTACGAGATGGATCCCGAGGAGTTCGCCCAGGAACTCGACGAGGAACTCGGTCTCGATCTCGAACCGAAGGGGAAACGCGTCCTCGAGGAGATCGAAGGGGAGTTCACCGACGTCACCCGCACCGGCCCCGACTCGACGCTGGACTTCGAGGAGCTGTTCAAGCGCGGCCTCAAACGGAAACTCGCGACGGACTTCGACGGGGAGTACGTCCGGGAGGGGCTGCGCGTCTCGGGGGCGGACGTCGACGACGTCTACCGGTGGGCTCGCGGAAAGCGGATTCCGGTCTCGCGTGCGTGGATCGCCGACGCCGCGGCCGACCTGGCCGGGGAGACCGACCGCTGGGAGAGCTTCGAGGATCTGGAAGAGCACGTCGAGCGGGAGCCGGTCTCGGTTCGGCTCCGGCAGGAGGGGATCCAGAAGATTCCGTTCCGCCGGGAGGACGAACGCTACCGCCACCCGGAGATAATCGAACGGAGACAGAAGAACGTCGTCGTAGTAAACATTCGGGACGTGTCGGGGTCGATGCGCGAGCGGAAACGCGAACTCGTCGAGCGGGTGCTCACACCGCTCGACTGGTATCTCACCGGCAAGTACGACGAGGCACAGTTCAGGTACGTCGCCCACGACGCCGAGGCGTGGGAGGTCGAACGCGGGGAGTTCTTCGGCATCCAGTCGGGCGGTGGAACGCGGATCTCCGCGGCCTACGAACTGGCTGCCGAAATCCTCGAGGAGTACCCGTTCGAGGAGTGGAACCGGTACGTCTTCGCCGCCGGCGACAGCGAGAACTCCGCGAACGACACCCGCGAGCGCGTGATCCCGCTGATGCGGGAGATCGACGCCAACCTCCACGCCTACGTGGAGACCCAGCCCGGCGGCGGCGCGGTCAACGCCACCCACGCCGACGAACTGCTGGAGGCGTTCGGAGACGCAGACGACGTCGCCGTCGCGCGGGTGTCCGAGGCCGACGACGTGACCGACGCGATTTACGAGATCCTGAGCACGGAGAGTGACACCGAATGACAGACGCCCACGGGAGTGACGACAGATGAGCAACGCATACAGGGACGAGAGGCTGCTCGCAAAGCGGGAGGCCACTCAGCTTTCGCGACCGGTTCGGGAGGCCCGGAACCTGGCCCGGAAGCTCGGACTCGACCCGTATCCGGTGAACTACTGGGTCGTCGACCACGAGGAGATGAACCACCTGATCGCGTACGACGGCTTCCAGCGACGGTATCCTCACTGGCGATGGGGAATGAAGTACGATCGCCAGCGGAAGCGCGACCAGCACGGGCTCGGGAAGGCGTTCGAGATTGTCAACAACGACGACCCCGCGAACGCGTTCCTCCAGGAGTCGAACTCCCTGGCCGACCAGAAGGCAGTCATCACCCACGTCGAGGCCCACGCGGACTTCTTCCGGAACAACGAGTGGTATCGGCTGTACGCGGATCGGGGGGAGGAAGGCCCCGCCGCCGCGGCGATGCTGTCCCGCCACGCCGATGCGATCGAGGAGTACATGGAAGACCCCGAAATCCCCCGCGACGATGTCGAACGGTTCATCGACGCGGTCAGTTGTCTTGAAGACACGATCGACCAGTACCGGCCGCTTTCTGGCGACCCCGACGACGGGTCCGGCGGCGGGCCATCCGGCGACGGGGTCTCCGGCGGCGACGAATCCGATGGAGCGGAGGACGGACGCCGAGAGGAGTTCGCCGATCTCGAGATATCAACGGAGGTTCGGGAGGCAGTCTTCGACGAGGAGTGGCTGGACGCGGAATCCGAGGGCACCCCGTCGGAACCGAGGCGTGACGTGCTCGGATACCTTCTCGCACGGGGTAAACAGTACGACGAAGACGAGGGGAAAGCCGTCGAACGTCCGGAGTGGCAGACAGATGTCCTCTCGATGCTTCGGGAGGAGGCGTACTACTTCGCCCCCCAGAAGATGACCAAGGTGGCAAACGAGGGGTGGGCGAGTTACTGGGAGTCGCTGATGATGGCAGACGAGCAGTTCGCCGGCACGGACGAGTTCCTCACCTACGCCGACCACATGTCGCGGGTGCTCGCCTCGCCCGGGCTGAACCCTTACAAACTCGGCCGGGAGCTGTGGGAGTACGTCGAAAACCGCACCAACCGGCGCGAAGTCCTGGAGCGACTGCTCCGGGTCGAGGGCGTCACCTGGCGGAACTTCGAGGAGACGGTCGATCTGGGGTACGTCCGTGACCTCCTCGAACCCGACGAGACCGTCGCGAACGTCGGCTTCGAGACGCTCGACCGGCTGGATCCCGACGATCCGCGGGTGGACGCGCCGGCGCTTGAGGCCGCCAGACGGACCCGCGACGGGGGAATCTCTCCCGACGACGAGGAAGCCGTCGACGCCGATCGATATCCTTGGAAACTGCTCACCTACGAGGGACTCGCAGAGCGTCACTACTCCCTCGTCAAACCGCACAACTACGGCGTTCTGGAACGGGTGAGCCGATCGCAACTCGAGCGGCGTGCGCGGTATCTCTTCGACGACGAGCGCTACGGGAGCATCGAGGAGGCGATCGCGGACGTCCCCTACTCCGCCGGCTGGGATCGCCTCTTCGAAGTGCGGGAGAGCCACAACGACGTGACGTTCATCGACGAGTTCCTCACACAGGAGTTCGTCGACGAGTACGACTACTTCACCTACGAGTACTCCCGGACTGCCCAGGAGTATCGGGTCGCGTCGACCGACGCCGCGGACGTGAAAAAGAAGCTGCTGTTGCGGTTCACCAACTTCGGGAAGCCGACGATCGCCGTCTACGACGGCAACTTCGACAACGCGGGTGAACTGCTGTTGGGTCACCAGTACAACGGGGTTGCGATCGACGAGCAGCAGGCACGCGCGACGCTCGAACGCGTCTTCCGGCTGTGGGGGCGGCCGGTGAACCTCGCGACGATCCGGGTCGAGTACGACGACCGCGAGATCGAGGTCGCCAGGCGGCGCTCGCAGGAGCCGGAGGGGACCGAGGTCGGCGTCCGGATCCGATACGACGGCGACGAGTTCGAGGAGCACGAACTCGACGACGACTTGTTCGACCAGTTGGCGGCAAACGACGTCGATTACGACACGAAGCCGGACGACTGGCTCGCATGAGTTGCCGGCTGGCCCTGCCAGCCGTCAACAGCGCAGGATTGATATCAGCAGCGTGACGACTGTTGTGTATGACAACGGGGGGTGCCGAACCGTCGGCGAAGGGGGCGACCGAGACGGAGGGGGCGACCGCGTCCGGATCGACTGCCCGGGAAGGGGCCGACGCGGGCAATCTCGCGGAGACCGAGATCCACGACGTGCTCCGAAACGAGCGACGCCGCCTCGCACTCGAGCGACTCTCGGAGCGTTCGGAACCGACGAGCGTGAGCGACCTGGCCGAACACGTCGCGGCGATGGAAACGGGAGAGCGTCCGCCGCCGGGGAACCTCCGGCAGAGCGTGTACGTGTCCCTCCACCAGACGCATCTCCCGAAGCTCGACGATCTCGGAATCGTCGACTACGACACCGATGAAAAGACCGTCGATCTCACGGATCAGGCCGATCAGGTAACCGTCTATCTCGAAGTGGTGCCCCGATACGGCCTCTCACGGAACGAGTTGTATCTGGGGCTCGCGGTTCTCGGAATCCTCTTGACGCTCTCCGCCGCGCTCGGTGTTCCCGGATTCGCGGCGGTCGCGCCGGGGACGTGGGCGCTCGTCGCGCTCGCGCTGATCGCGATCGCAGCGACGTTTTACACCGCAAAACAGGGCGAGACAGTGTTCGATCGGCTCTAGTTTGCGCTTCCTTGTTGTCCGGTCTCGTCTTCACCGAGGGGATGTGTCGTCTTCGAGTCGCATCCGCCGGCTCGAAACAACGTGCACGAGTGCCGAAACGAACAGCACGAGGCCCACGACGGCCGAAAGCGTCGTTCCGGTGATAATCCCCGCCGGAAGGACGCCGAGGGCGAGGGCGACGGTCGCCGCAAGCGAGACGGCGCCGAGTCCGAGGTAGTATTCGCTCCAGGGAAGTTCGTGTTTCCCGACCGTCTCGAGATAGACGTCCAGTTCGGCTGCGGCGGGCGTCAAGGCGACCCGACCCCTGTGAGGTTCGTACTCGATAAATCCGCCGTCCGCCAGTTTCGGGAGATGCGTCTGGTGGAGTGACGTGTACACCCGTTTCCGTTGTCGATAGGACACTTCGGAGGGGTCGACGTCATTCTCCCAGGCGGCGATCCGCTCGGTGAGCGTCCGGACGCTCGACTCGCCCGGATTCCCCTTCAGGTATCGGAGCACATCGCGGCGCCGTCGGTTGCTCAACGTCGCGAACGTCGCGTCCAGGGAGAGTTCCGTTCCTGTAGACGCCACGCACGTAGCTGACGGTCCGAAGGTCTGTTGCTGCCGTCGGGAGGAAACCGGCGTCGTCGAAAACTGCAGATCTAGCTGTGGCTTCTGTGTTGATTTCATAAAGATTATCTATTGTATTAGATAGGTTTCTACGTATTAACTCTGTCGTCGAAAAGAACGTTTCGGGTTGCTGCCGGGGAGTTCGTCATTTCCGGGGTACCTTTTATACTGTGCCCGGCAAACTCCGATCGAGATGCGTTTCACCGTCGATACCGAGACCGGAACTGCGGTTCACGACGTGACAGAGCAGGTGACGGACGTTCTCCCGCCGTCCGCAGACGGCGTCGCCACCGTGTTCGTTCGCCACACCACCGCCGGCCTCGTCGTCAACGAGCCCGAAGAGCGGCTCCTCGGGGACGTGGAGACGTTTCTCTCGGAGCTCGTTCCCGACGAGGGGTGGGAACACGACCGGATCGACGACAACGCCGACTCCCATCTCCGGGCGCTCCTTTTGAGTGAGAGCGTTACGGTTCCAGTTCGTGACGGCGAGCCGGACCTGGGGACGTGGCAGGCGATCCTGCTGGTGGAGTGTGATGGGCCCCGGTCCCGCACACTCGACGTCGTCGTTCACTGAAAAAGGGGCGACGTGGCGGGTGTGGATCACTGAAAAGGTGACCCGCTCTCGCTATGCACTTCTCTCGTCACTTCGTTCCTCAGAAGAGTGCTCGCTAGGGGATTTGAACCCCTGTCATCGGCTCGAAAGGCCGATATGATTGGCCGGGCTACACCAAGCGAGCGTGCAACCGCACGTATTGCTGCCTTCGATTTAACTCTTCTCAACTACGGCCAGTGTGTGGGCCGACGGCACACATTTATATCCAGTCCGTTGTCGTTTGGAACATGACGGAACCGAACGACTCCGAAATGGGAACACCTCACACTGAGAGTTCGGGAAACGCGGGTCCGGACGATCCAAATATCGACGACCTGATTGCGAAACTCGAGCGGCTGGAGACCACCGTCGACGACGACCACGAACGACGCAAGGTGCGTCAAACGATCGCCCTCGTCGAGCGAATGCCCGGTAGCCGGGCGTTCACCCGGCGAGTGAGCAAGTACACGACCCGGGACATGGCGGAGGCGTTCGTCGGGGCAGTCCTGTTTTCCCTGCCGCTTCTGGTCGAGGACGGCGTTTTCGAGATCGCCGACTATCTCACGTCCGTCACAATCGCCTCGGTCCCGCCGTTCTTCATCGCGAACGTCGTGTTCGTCGTCGTTCTCACTGCCGGAATGTTGTACTACACCGACTTCCGTGACGTCCAGATCCATCGCCCGGTGTTCGGCATCATCCCACGTCGGCTGATCGGCGTCCTCGCGATCTCGCTACTGACGGCGACGCTGATGATGTACATGTGGGGCCGCCTCGCCGCCGAGGATCCGACCTCCTTCGAGACCGTCGGACGGGTCACGGTCATCTGGGCGGCGGCCGCCTTCGGGGCGGCGCTGGGCGACATCCTCCCCGGCGAGTCGACCGGGACGGACGTAAGCGAGCTGCTTGACCGTCCCGATTCCGAAACGTAGCCGGGAGTTTTTCGCCGGGCGTCCGCGTACCGTTCGGTCGATGACCGACGAACCCGATCCCAGAGCGGATGATCCGCCGGCCCGGTCGCGAACCGATCCCGAAATCGAACGGGGAAGGAACCGACACGAGATCGACCGAGAGAACCCGGACGTGTCGGATCTCCTCACGGAGCTTGCAGCGCTCGAAGAGACCGTCGACGCCGAGCACGAGCAGCGGAAGGTCCGCCAGACGATCGATCTCGTCGAGCGGATGCCGGGTAGCCGGGCGTTCACCCGGCGAGTGAGCAAGTACACGACCCGGGACATCGCGGAGTCGTTCGTCGGTAGCATCCTGATCTCGCTGCCGCTTCTGGTCGAGGACGGTGTCTACGACATCGGCGATCACTTCCTCGCGGTGACTGTCGGCGGTGTCCCGGTGTTCCTCCTCGCGAACGTGGCGTTCATCGTTCTCCTGTCGGCCGGGCTGATGTACTACGCCGACTTCCGGGACGTCGACGTCCAGCGAATCCTCGGCATCGTTCCCCGCCGGCTCCTCGGTGTACTGGCCGTCTCGTTCATCACGGCGACGACACTCATGACGATGTGGGGCCGGGTCGAGGGGTGGGAGGATCCCGGCGTTGCGTTCGCCCGGATTTCCGTCATCTGGACGGCCGCCGCCTTCGGGGCGGCGCTGGGCGACATCCTCCCCGGCGAGTCGGAAGGACCGGACATCCGCGACCGGTTCGACTCCTTTACCGAAGCAGTCGGAGGCGGGGACGACTGACGTCGCCCGGATGCTCAATACGCTTCGGCCCCTACCGAAAATATGGAACGGAGCGACGATCTCGAGGCGCTCGCTAGAGACCTCCGGGAGGCCGACACCGCCATCGCGCTCACCGGAGCAGGGCTGTCGGCGGCCTCGGGGATCCCGACGTTCCGGGGCGAGGACGGGATCTGGGGGGAGGAGTTCTCGGAGGCGGATTTCCACGTCACTCGCTTCGAACGGGATCCCGAAGGGTTCTGGGAGGATCGGCTGGAGCTGAACGAGCTATTGCGGCCCGACGACATCGAACCGAATCCGGCACACGAGGCGCTCGCGGACCTCGAAAACGCCGGAATCCTCGACGCCGTCGTCACTCAGAACACCGACGGATTACACACTGCCGCTGGAACCGGGACGGTACTGGAGTTGCACGGCAACGCCGAACGCGTTGTGTGTCACCGGTGTGGTCGGCGAAAGCCCGCCCAAGCGATCCACGACCGGATCCGGTCGGGGGAGAACCCGCCGACCTGCGGGGAGTGTGGCGGGGTGTATAAGCCGGACGTCGTGCTGTTCGGCGAACTACTGCCCAAAGACGTTCTCGGACGTGCCCGTCGGCTGGCGGAAGACAGCGACGTGATCGTCGCCGCTGGCTCCTCGCTCCAGGTGGATCCGGCCGCGTCGTTGCCGAGCTACCAGCGGGACGGCGTACTCGCGATCATTAATTTCGAGCGAACCCGGTACGCATCGCGGGCGACGTACACGTTTCGCGAGGACGTCACCGAACTGCTGCCCGCCCTCGCAACGCGAGTGTTGAAGTGTGATCCGGAGTGACCTCCGAGTATGGTCATCCGAGCGTTCGCCCCGGGAAGTGTCACCGGACTCTTTGCCCCGCCACCCGCGGAGGGCGGCGCCTCCAGGGGTGCGAGCTTCGCGATCCGGGACGGTGTCGTCGTCGAACTCGAACCGGCCGACACGATCTCGGTTACCGTCGAAGGGGAACCGGCCCCCTTCGAGCCGGTCGAGGGGCTATGTTCGGATCTCGGGGTGACTGCGTCGGTCGACGTGCGCCCGGAGGTACCGCTGGGCCACGGGTTCGGGGCCAGCGGGGCGGCGACGCTGGCGACGGCGATCGCCGCGGCCGACGCGTTCGATCTCCCCCGATCGCGGGCCGAACTCGTCGACGCCGCCCACCGTGCGGAGATGGCGGCCGGAACTGGCCAGGGCGACGTGTTCATTCAGGAACGCGGCGGCCTGCTGTGGACCACTGACGCGGGGATCCGACGAACGGTTCCGTCTTCACCGATCGAGTACGCCACGGCCGGCGGGATCGACACCGCCACGATGCTGGACGACGAGGCGTTCATGACTGCTGCCCGCCGTGCGGGAATCCGGGGACTCGACGCGCTCGATTCCGAGCCGACGCTGCGGCAACTGGCGGAACGCTCCCGGGAATACGTCGCCGAAACCGGAATCGCGACGTCGTTCGTCGACCGACAGATCGAACGTGTCGAGGCCGCCGGTGGGGCTGCCGGGATGGCGCTGTTCGGCGAGACCGTCTTCGCCGTGGACGTGGACGGTATTCTGCCCGAACGCACCCACGTCTCCCCCGTGGGTGCGAGACTGTTGTCCGGGACCTGACCGTCGGAATGTCGAAAACGGGAGCCGCTCAGGAGCCGTACCGCTGGAACTACTGTTCGAGAACGACGAGAGCAAGTCGCTATTCGAGATACTCTTCTTCGCGTTCGTCTTCCTCGACCGCGTCGTCGACCCGCTTTCGCACGTCGACGCGGTAGTGCTGGAGGATGTCGCGGCCGAGCAACAGCGGGTAGTCCATGTGCGAGCGGTCCTCGACGCTTGCGGTGACGGTGTGCTGGTTGCCGCCGATTCCGATCACGAGATCGACGACGGGTCGGGCCTTGCCGGTCTTCATGCTTCCGGACTTCACGCGGGTCATACTCTTTATGGGTCCGGCTCCGATATCGGCGGCGAGTTGGGTGTCGATGCTCGTTCGGGTTGCGCCGGTGTCGGACTTGGCGTGGGCCTGCTTCGAGCCGCTGGTACCGATGACCAGTACTTCCTCGATGTAGCCGATGAGCGGCGTCTCGCCCAGATCGGTCCGGATCGGTCTCGGTGCCGAGGCCGGCCGGGAGTCGTCGAGCGCCGTCGAGAGCCCCTCGACGCGCTTCTCGTCGACCTCGCCGCCGACGGTTTCGATCGCGTGTTTGGCGATGTGCGGGGCGGGCGAGACACCGGTCGCCTCGAACAACCCCTTGAACCCTGCCGTCGGGTTCACCTCCAGTACGTACCAGCCGTCGTAGCCCTCGACGAGGTCGACGCCGGCGTAGTCGAGCCCGATGACTTCGGTCGCGTACAGCGCGGTTTCGGCGGCCTCTTCGGGCATGTCGTCAGCGTCCTCGACGGCACCCCCGAGCGCGACGTTCGTCCGCCAGTCGCCTTCGGGTGCGTACCGGTACATCGCGCCGACGATCTGATCGCCCACGACGTACACACGCAGGTCCCGGTGTTTTTCGCCGTCCCTGTCGATCAACTCCTGGAGGAACGCCTGCCGGTTCCCGACCTTCGGGTTCACCGGCTCGGTGAGATCTACCTTCCAGGTGCCGCCGCCGTGGGTCCCGATCGCGGTTTTGTAGACGCCCACCTCGCCGAACCGTTCGCGGCCCTGGTTGAGCCGCTGGTTCGACAGCGCAAGCAAGGCGTCCGGAACGCGGATGTTCCAGTCGGCCAGCGTCGCGGCGGTTGCGAACTTGTGGATCGCCGTGAGCACCGCCCCCGGCTCGTTGAGCATCGGCCGGATCCGGTTGAACGTCGTCGCGAGGCCGAGTGCTTCGGCTGGCTCTTCGGTGTTCGAGAGCAACAGCCGGTTCGCGATGACGTCGATGTCGGGTTCGACGCTCACCTCGCCGTCCTCGATAGAGACTGCCGCGTTCTCTCGCCGGAGCCAGATCCCTTCGTGTCCCAGGTCGTCGATCGCGTTGCAGATCGCTTTCGTCTCCTTGCTGTTGTGCAGCGACAGTACGCCGACTCGGACTGGCTCCTCAGACATGAATCCACATATTTGGGGTACGTCAATATGTTTGCCGGTTTTTCAGTCTTCAGTTCCCTGCCGTTCCGGAGTCTCGCCGTGCTGTCCGATCATTTAAGTCCACGCACGTTTGATCCCGGTCATGGCCGCGTCCGGGGACGTTTTCACGTTCAATGGGGGGAAGGTAGAACCCGGGGAGCGACAGAACTTCCGGTATCGGATCAGCGAGACGTATCTGGGGGATCCGGTTCGCATCCCAGTGACGATCATCAACGGCGAGCGCCCCGGTCCGACCGCGTTTCTCTCTGCAGCGTCTCATGGCGACGAACTCAACGGTATCGAGGTGGTCCGGGAGGTCGCCCACGAGTGGGAGCTGTCCGACCTCGCCGGGACGCTGGTCTGTCTGCCCGTCCTCAACGTCCCGGGGTTCATCGCTCAACAGCGATATCTACCGATCTACGATCGGGATCTGAACCGTTCGTTCCCGGGTGATCCCGAATCGACGAGTTCGAAACGGATGGCCCACCGGATCTTCACGAACTTCATCGAGCCGTGTGACGTCGGAATCGACTTCCACACCTCGACCCGGGGACGGACGAACATGCTCCACGTGAGAGCGGACATGACCGACGAGGAGGTCCACCGGCTCGCGATGGCGTTCGGATCGAAGGTGGTCATCGACAGTGAGCCCCCGGACGGGACGCTCAGAGGGGAAGCGACGAACGCCGGAACGCCGACGATCACCGTCGAGATGGGGGAGGCACACCGGTTCCAGCGGGATCTGATCGACGACGCGCTCGCTGGCGTCCAGTCGGTTTTCGCGGAGTACGGGATACTGGAATCTGCCGCGGTCCGGTGGCCCGGATGGCGGACCATCGTCGCCGGCGGCACAGAGAAGACGTGGATCCGCGCGGACGGGGGCGGAATCGTCGACATGCACGCCTCGCGCGGCGAACTCGTGCGGGAAGGCGAGCAGATCGCGACGATCACGAACCCGTTCAAGGCGGACGACGTCGCCATCGAGGCGCCGTTCACCGGCGTTCTGGTCGGCATACTCGAAAATCCAGTCGTGTATCCCGGCAACCCGCTGTGTCACCTGGTCGAACTCGAGCCGGAGGTTCGGCGGGTACTCGAATCACGGGGGTGAGAGTCGCTCCCCCCGGTTCCCGCGTTACGCTCGGGTGTTCCCTAATTGTCGGAGACTACGTAACTACTATACCCCCCCGCGACGACCGCCCAAACGTTATGAGTCAGTCGTACAACAGGGGCGTGATCGAGGACTTTAGCCGCTGGCGGGAGTTCTCGGCCGGGATGTGGGCCTGGATCTTCCACAAGTTCACCGGCTGGGTGCTCGTGGGATACCTGTTTACCCACATCGCCGTGCTCAGTACGGCGATCCCCGCAGCGAGTCAGGACCCGTCGGTGATCGCGGCCGGAAACGACATCTACACCCAGACGATCGTGACGCTCGAGGAACTGTTGCTGGTTCGCGTTCTCGAAGTCGGATTGCTCGCTGTCGCCGTGTTCCACATCCTGAACGGGACGCGGCTGCTGTTCATCGACCTGGGGATCGGCCTGGAGTCACAGGACAAGAGCTTTTACGCGTCGTTGATACTGACGGGCGCAATCACCGTCGCGTCGGTACCGACGTTCATCGCGGGGGCGTTCTGAGATGGCACAACAGTACTCTTCCTTCCAACACGGCGGGACGATGTGGCTGCTCCAGCGGATCACGGCGGCGTTTTTGATCGTCGTGCTGGCGTTCCACTTCTTTTTGCTGCACTTCGTCTATCACGCCGACGAGGTGTCGTTCGCGTTGACAGCCGGACGCATGGAACAGTGGAGCTACTACTCGCTAATGGTGCTGTTTTTGATTACGGCGACGTTCCACGGCGTCAACGGCGTGTACAATGCGCTCATAAATCAGGGGCTTTCGGGCACGAAGCGCACCGCGGTGAAGTGGATCCTCGTCGTCGCCAGCGTCGTCGTGATCGTACAGGGAATCAGGACAGCGAACGCCTGGGCCGGGATCGGGGTGTTTTGAACCATGAGTACAGACGCAACTGAAACTGCGGCGGCCGAAACGGAGGCAGAAACGAACGTGGCAGCCGAAACGGAAGCGGAAACGGACGCGGCGGCCGAAACCGGAACCGCGACCGAGACAGAACCGGATGTACCCTCGCCGGGCGAACGACGCAGGGAGGCCAAACGTGAGCGTGCAGCCGAACGCGACGCGGAGGCCCAACGCGAGGCCGAAGACGTGGCGGCGTCGGCCGACGACACCGTCCATCTACGCGTGTTCAGGTACGATCCCGACGTCGAAGGCAAGACGGAGCCTTACTTCGATGACTTCCACGTTCCGTTCACGAAGGGGATGACCGTCCTGGACGCGCTGATCTGGGCGCGGGACAACTACGATCCCTCCCTCACCTTCAGACACTCCTGTCGGCAGGCGATCTGTGGGTCGGACGCGCTGTTTGTCAACGGGAGACAGCGACTCGCCTGCAAGACGCAGATCAGCGACATGAGCGAACCCGTCATGGTCGAACCGCTCCCGCATTCGGCGGTCGAAAAGGACCTCGTCGTCGACATGGAGCACTTCTACGACCAGATGGAGGCGGTCGAGCCGTACTTCCAGACGAACGAACTCCCCGAGGACGAACTCGAAGAGCAGCGACAGACGCGGGAGAACCGAGAGAAGATCAAGATGTCTACGCGGTGTATCTGGTGTGCCGCCTGTATGTCCTCGTGCAACATCGCCGCCGGGAACAACGAGTATCTCGGCCCTGCCGCGCTCAACAAGGCGTACCGGTTCGCCATGGACGAGCGGGAGGGCGAGGACATGACGGAACACCGGTTGCAGCTCATCGAGGAAGAGAACGGCGTCTGGCGGTGTCAGACCCAGTTCTCCTGTACCGAGGTGTGTCCGAAGGACATCCCGCTCACCGAGCACATCCAGGCGCTCAAGCGTGAAGCGGTCAAACACAACCTGAAGTTCTGGTGATCCAGACGCGAGAAGACACTCAGATCAAACTATGCACGAATACGACGTCATCGTGGTCGGCGCGGGCGGCGCCGGTCTCCGCACGGCGATCGCGGCACAGGAAGCGGGGGCCGACGTGGCCATCGTCACGAAGCTCCATCCGGTCCGGTCCCACACCGGCGCGGCGGAAGGCGGCGTCAACGCCGCCCTCCACCCGGACGACTCGGTGGAGGATCACGCCTACGAGACGATGAAGGGGTCGGACTACCTCGCCGACGCCCCCGCGGTCGAGACGTTCGCCGAGAACATCCCGCGGGAGGTCGTTCAACTCGAACGGTGGGGGATGGCGTTCTCTCGCGAGGAGGACGGTCGCATCTCCCAGCGACCGTTCGGCGGAATGGCGTTCCCGCGGACCGCCTACGCCGGGGCCGAGACCGGTCACCATCTGCTCCATACGATGTACGAACAGGTGGTAAAACGCGGCATCACGGTCTACGACGAGTGGTACGTGACGCGACTCGTCGTGACCGACGAGGACGACCCGGCAGATCGACGCTGTCACGGCGTCGTCGCGATCGACATCGGGACCGGCGAGGTAGCGGGCTTTCACGCCCGTAACGGCGTGGTCCTCGCGACCGGCGGCGCCGGTCAGGTGTTCGAACACACCACGAACGCCATCTCCAACTCGGCCGACGGGATGGCAATGGCCTACCGTGCGGGGGTGCCCCTGGAGGACATGGAGTTCATCCAGTTCCACCCGACGACGCTGCCCTCGACGGGGGTGTTGATCACCGAGGGCGTCCGCGGGGAGGGGGGAATCCTCTACAACGCGGAGGGAGAGCGGTTCATGTTCGAGCGCGGCTACGCGAACAACGCCGGCGAGTTGGCCTCCAGGGACGTGGTTTCCCGGGCGGAGCTCACCGAGGTGAACGAGGGTCGGGGAATCGAAGACGAGTACGTCCATCTGGACATGCGCCACCTGGGCGAGGAGCGCATCATCGACCGGCTGGAGAACATCGTTCACCTCGCGGAGGACTTCGAGGGCGTCGATCCACTCGAGGAGCCCATGCCCGTCAAACCCGGCTGTCACTACACGATGGGCGGGATCGAGACCGACGAGAACGGCCGGACTCGCATCGATGGATTGTACGCCGCCGGCGAATGCGCCTGCGTCTCGATGCACGGTGCGAACCGCCTGGGCGGGAACTCGCTCGCGGAACTGCTCGTGTTCGGCGAGCGCGCCGGTCGAGACGCCGCAGGCGGGGAAATCGAGGAACCTGAGGTCCCGACCGGCAGGACCGACGACGCCGAGGAGGCCGACTTCGAGCCGCCGGTCGCGCTCGGGACCGCCGGCGTCGAGCCCGCCCCGGTCGCGGACGGCGGCGCGATGGCCGCCTCGCCGGCCGACCTCGTCGAGAACGCGGCGGAGTCCGAACGGGCGCGGATCGATCGGCTGCTCGAACGCGATGACGGCGTCAACCACGCCAGAATTCGGGCGACGGTCCAGGACACGATGGGCCAGCACG
Source organism: Halalkaliarchaeum desulfuricum (assembly GCF_002952775.1). Classification (NCBI taxonomy): domain Archaea; kingdom Methanobacteriati; phylum Methanobacteriota; class Halobacteria; order Halobacteriales; family Haloferacaceae; genus Halalkaliarchaeum; species Halalkaliarchaeum desulfuricum. Next base: position 1,160,245 of record NZ_CP025066.1, on the reverse strand, counting down.
TCAACGTGTTCCGCGAGGAGAGCGGTCTCGAGCAGGCGCTCCGTGACGTCCTGGAGGCCCGGAGCCTGTATCAGGAGGTGCACGTGGAGGATCCCTCGCGGACGTTCAACACCGACCTGATCCAGGCGCTGGAGACGCGCAACGTCATCGACGTCGCGGAAACGATCGTGGTCGGCGCGCTGGCCCGCGAGGAGTTCCGTGGCGCTCACTGGCGCGAGAAGCACCAAACCCGCAAGGACGACGAGTGGCTCAAACACACCTTCGTCTCGTGGAACGACGGCGATCCGAAGCTCTGGTACCGGCCGGTAGTCCTCGAGGGCGAGATGCAAAACTACGAGCCGAAAGAGCGAAGCTACTAACCCGGCTCGCTGGCGGTCGCGGCTTCTTGCGATCGCAGCCTCGGCAATTGCCGACTGGAACGAACAGTACAATTAGGTTGCTGTATTTCTTATACAGAGAGGAGATAAATGTACGAATACGACGTCATCGTGGTCGGCGGAGGCGGTGCCGGCCTTCGGGCGGCGATCGCGGCACAGGAAGCGGGGGCCGACGTGGCCATCGTCACGAAGCTCCATCCGGTCCGGTCCCACACCGGCGCAGCGGAGGGCGGCATCAACGCCGCGCTCCGGGATGGCGACTCCTGGGAAGACCACGCCTACGACACGATGAAAGGCTCCGACTACCTCGGGGACGCGCCGGCCATCGAGACGTTGTGCCAGGACAGCCCAGAGGAAACCGTCCAGCTGGAGCACTGGGGGATGGCCTTTTCCCGCGATGACGACGGTCGGATGAGTCAGCGACCGTTCGGCGGGCTGTCGTTCCCCCGGACGACATACGCCGGCGCCGAAACCGGACACCAGTTGCTTCACACACTGTACGAACAGCTCGTAAAGCGCGGCGTCGAGGTGTACGACGAATGGCACGTCACGCGGCTCGCGGTTACCGACGAAGAACGCCCGGAGGACAGGACGTGTCACGGCGTCGTCGCCTACGACGTCAAAACCGGCGAGATCGCGGGGTTCAAAGCGAACGACGGGGTGATCCTCGCGACCGGGGGCCCCGGACAGGTGTACGATCACACCACGAACGCGGTCGCATGCACCGGCGACGGCACCGCAATGGCCTACCGTGCGGGGGTGCCCCTGGAGGACATGGAGTTCATCCAGTTCCACCCGACGACGCTGCCCTCGACGGGGGTGTTGATCACCGAGGGCGTCCGCGGGGAGGGGGGAATCCTCTACAACGCGGAGGGAGAGCGGTTCATGTTCGAGCGCGGCTACGCGAACAACGCCGGCGAGTTGGCCTCCAGGGACGTGGTTTCCCGGGCGGAGCTCACCGAGGTGAACGAGGGTCGGGGAATCGAAGACGAGTACGTCCATCTGGACATGCGCCACCTGGGCGAGGAGCGCATCATCGACCGGCTGGAGAACATCGTCCACCTCGCGGAGGACTTCGAGGGCGTCGATCCACTCGAGGAGCCCATGCCGGTAAAGCCGGGGCAGCACTACGCGATGGGCGGGATCGAGACCGACGAGAACGGCGAGACGTGCATCGAGGGGTTGTACGCCGCCGGCGAGTGTGCCTGTGCGTCGGTCCACGGTGCCAACCGATTGGGAGGGAACGCCCTGCCCGAGCTGACCGTCTTCGGCAAGCGCGCCGGACATCATGCCGGGGGCAAAGAGATCGGGGAGGCGAAAATCGAGACGGGCAAACGCGGCGAGTACGAACCCGGCGATATCGCGGCGTCGGTCGAACTCGGCGAGGTCGACGCCTCCGGCGAACCCGTCGCCTCCGACGGCGGAACGGAACCCGAGGGATCGGAACCCGGGGGAACCGACATCGTCGAGCGCGCGGTCGCGAACGAACGCGAGCGCGTGGAGACTCTCCTGGAGCGCGACGACGGCGTCCACCACGCGGAGATCCGGGCCGAACTGCAGGAGTCGATGACCCAATACGTCAACGTGTTCCGCGAGGAAGAGGGACTCGAACAGGCGCTTCGGGGCATTCGGCGCGCACGGGGGCGGTATCAGGACGTCGCTGTCGCGGATCCGTCGCGGACGTTCAACACCGACCTGCTCCAGACGATCGAAACCCGGAACCTGCTGGATCTGGCGGAGGCGATCACCATCGGCGCGCTGGCTCGCGAGGAGTTCCGGGGTGCCCACTGGCGGAAGGAACACCAGACGCGCAAGGACGACGAGTGGCTCAAACACACCATGCTCTCGTGGAACGACGGCGATCCGGAGCTGTGGTTCCGGCCGGTCGTTCTCGAGGGCGAAGCGAAAACCTACGAGCCGAAGACACGCAGCTACTGATCCCCCCTCTGCGTTTCATTTTTTCGTCGAAAGACGCGTCGTCCCGGAAGCAACGTTTTCCGGAACTAGGGGATTCATAACGATCGATTTGTGGTAATTCATAGCAAGCCCTTTTACCTCGCCCTCGCAAGTCCAGGATACTCGGCCCGAACGGGCCGCGGCCAAAAACTATGACTGAAAGTGAACTCATCTGGCGGATTTCCGGCGGTTCGGGTGACGGCATCGCCTCGACCAGCCAGAACTTCGCCAAGGCGTTGATGCGGTCGGGACTGCACGTGTTCACGCACCGCCACTACCCGTCGCGGATCCGGGGCGGCCACACGTACACGGAAATCCGGGCGTCGAGCGAACCCGTCAAGTCGCGGGGGAACGGATACAATTTCCTCCTCGCGTTGGGGGACTCCTTCGCTCGGAACCCACAGGAGGACGCCTACTACGGGAACGAAGAACTCAAACCGCTCTCGGAGAACCTCGACGAGCTCCGCGAGGGTGGCGTGATCGTCTACGATTCGGGGCTGCTCGACGCAGGCGAGATCGAGGAGTTCGACCGACGAGCCGAGGAGAACAACTGGCACGTGTATCCGATCGACCTCCGCGGGATGGCCCGAGAGCAGGGGCGGGAGGTCATGCGGAACACGGCCGGCGTCGGTGTGACGTGTGCGTTGATCGGAATGGACTTAGAGTACATCCAGGACCTCATGCGCGAGGCGATGCCCGAGAAGATCCTCGAGCCGAACCTCGAGATCCTCCAGACGGCGTACGACCAGGTCAAAGAGGAGCACGACCCGGACGCCCACGACGTGGCGGTTCCGTCCGGGGAGCACGACGAACCGCAGCTTCTGCTGTCCGGATCGGAGGCCATCTCCTACGGTGCCATCGACGAGGGATGCCGGTTCATCGCCGGCTATCCGATGACGCCGTGGACGGAGGTATTCACCATCATGACCCAGAGTATGTCGCAGCTCGGGGGGATCTCCGAGCAGGTCGAAGACGAGATCGCGGCGGCGGCGCTGGCGCTCGGGGCGTCCCACGCCGGCGTCAAGGCGATGTCGGGCTCCTCCGGCGGCGGGTTCGCGCTGATGTCGGAGCCGCTCGGGCTGGCGGAGATGACCGAGACGCCGGTAGTGTTCGTCGAGGCGATGCGCGCCGGCCCCTCCACGGGGATGCCGACGAAGACAGAGCAGGGCGACCTCGAGCACGTCCTGTACACTTCCCAGGGTGACACCCACCGCGTGGTGTTCGCCCCGGGAACCGTCGAGGAAGCGTACGACCAGACACGGACGGCGTTCCGGATCGCCTACGAGTACCAGATCCCGGCGATCGTCCTGTACGACCAGAAGCTCGGCGGGGAGCTGATAAGCGTCCCCGAGAGCACGTTCGACCGGGAGCCGAACCCGGATCTGGGATCGACGCTGACGGAGGCGGAACTCGAGGACGCGCCGCACAACGCCGCGGGCAAGTACGAGCGATACCAGCACGACGTCGCAGACGGCGTGAGCCCGCGGTCGCTGCCCGGCCAGAAGGGTGGCCGGTTCCTCGCGTCGGGCAACGAACACGAGCCCTCGGGCCACATAAGCGAGAGTCCGGAAAACCGGGTCGCGCAGGTCGACCGGCGGAGCCAAAAGGTCGAAGCGATCCGGGCGGACCTCGACGACGAGGGCAACCAGACGCCACACGGCCCCGAAGACGCCGAATACGGAATCCTCACGTGGGGTAGCCAGCAGGGAACCGTCGAGGAGGCGGTCGACGAACTGAACGCAGCTGGTCACTCGGTCAAGTCGCTGGGCGTCTCCGATCTCGTGCCGTATCCTGTCGAGGAGGTCGAGGCGTTCCTCGAGAGCGTCGATGAGGTGCTGGTGGTGGAGATGAACGCGTCGGCACAGTTCCGCGGGCTCACCCAGAAGGAGCTTGGTCGCTACGGCGAGAAGCTGTCGAGCCTGCTGAAGTACAACGGCAACCCGTTCGAGCCGGCCGACATCGTCGACGGGTTCGAGTCGACGATGATCGACGGCAACGACGACGTGCCGGGCATTGAAACGACGTTCGTACCTGCAGCGGGTGATTAACTCATGAGTGCATTCAACGCAATCGGAGAGGAACGAGAGATCGACCGAGAGGAGTTCACGCCGGGAATCGAGCCGCAGCCGACCTGGTGTCCCGGCTGTGGCGACTTCGGCGTCCTGAAGGCGCTGAAACAGGCGCTTCCCGAGGTCGGACGGACGCCCGAGGAGACGCTTCTGGTGACCGGTATCGGCTGTTCGGGCAAACTCAACAGCTATCTCGACAGCTACGGTTTCCACACCATCCACGGCCGGTCGCTGCCTGTCGCCCGCGCGGCGAAGCTGGCGAACCCCGGGCTCGAGGTCATCGCTGCCGGCGGCGACGGCGACGGCTACGGGATCGGCGGGAACCACTTCATGCACACCGCCCGGGAGAACCACGACATGACCTACGTCGTGTTCAACAACGAGATCTTCGGGCTCACAAAGGGGCAGACCTCCCCGACGAGCCCCAAGGGGCACAAGTCAAAGACCCAGCCCCACGGCAGCGCGAAGGAACCCATCCGCCCGCTGTCGCTGGCGCTGACTTCGGGCGCCTCGTACGTCGCCCGGACCGCCGCGGTGAATCCGAACCAGGCGAAGGAGATCCTCACTGAGGCGATCCAGCACGACGGCTTCGCCCACATCGATTTCCTCACGCAGTGTCCGACCTGGAACAAGGACGCTCGCCAGTACGTCCCGTACACCGACGTCCAGGACTCCGACGACTACGACTTCGACGTCCACGACCGCGTCGAGGCCCAGGAGGCGATGCGCACCGCCGAGGAGGCGCTGTACGAGGGCGAAGTGCTTACCGGTCGGTTCTACGTCGACGAGACGCGGCCCTCCTATCAGGGGGAGAAACAGCGCATCGGCGAGATGCCCGAGACGCCGTTGGCGGAGCGGTACTTCGACGACGATTACGAGTGGGAACGCGCCTACGACGAGTTCATCGACAAACACCGGTAGCCAGACTCGCGGCCGACGCGTCGATCCGACGGTCGGAACCCCCTTCGATCACTAAAATCGCAGACTGAGGCGCTTTTTTCGGCCGACCAAACCCTGTGTTGTCGTAGCGGAAGAGCGTGGTCTGGTGGTCGACAAACGTTTTTGTAATTCGGAAGGTATTTTTCCTGTCCGGCCAAAACAGGTGACATGAGCGCTGCCCCGACGGAGGATCGAATCCTCGAGGCTCTCGAGGAGGACGCCCAGGCGTCGTACGCCGAAATCGCACAACAGGCCGGGGTTTCGAAACCCACCGTCCGGAAGTACATCCGCAAACTGGAGGAGGAGGGAGTCATCGTCGGCTACTCCGCGGAGGTCGACCCGAAGAAACTCTCCTCGCAGTCGATCGCGATGGTCGGGATGGACGTCGACAGCGGGCGGTATGTCGAGGCGACACGGGAACTCAAGCAGCTCGACGCTGTCGAATCGCTGTACACGTCTTCGGGAGATCACATGCTGATGGCGGAAGTCCGGGCCGGAAACGGGGACGAACTCGGTGACGTCATCGCGGAGGACATCCTGGGAATCGAGGGGATCACGGCGGCACACCCCTCGTTTCTCCAGGAGCGACTGAAGTGAGCGATATTGAAGTGAGCGATACTGAAGTGAGCGATACTGAAGTGAGCCACAATCAGGTCGGGTGAATGGCGTCCGTCGGCTCCAGAGAAGTTCTTTCCCAGTTTTCAAAAAAGGTTGTTCGGACCAACTACTAAGGCAGATGGCGAGTGACTCTGGAACTATGGGAGGTCTCGACACGGAGACGCGGATAGCGTTCACGCCCGAAGGGGAGACGCTTCACGTCCGCGATCTGATCGAGGGGAAGGAACTGATCGTCGAGGCCGACCGGGAAATAGATCCGGTGCCGGCGCTCACCGACCTGTTCGTGTTTCCGGTCGATCGGGCAGTTTCATTCGAGACCGAATCGATTCGTCTGCCGTCACACGGGATCGTCCAGCTTTACGATGAGGGCGGCGACTACCTCGAAAAGCTTCTCGACCCGGTTGAATACCCCCGGAGTGCGTATTTATTTGAGGTGGTCGGTGACGTTCGAACATACATCCGGGTAGAGGACATCGGGTTTTCCACCTCCGGACGGAACGACGACGACTCCTTTACCATCGAGTTCGACGACTCGACGACGGTGACCGTCGGGTCCCGGTCGCTTCATACCCGACCGGAGGGGACGATCGTCGTTCCCGACGATCCGACGGCCGCAATGGAGGCGATATCGCATCTCTGCTCCTCGATAAAGGAGTTCTCCGCCGAGCGATCGTGGCCGACGCTCCGTGGGCATCCGCCGCGGATCCGTCGGGGTGACCGGCTCGAGATTCCCGACTCGATTAACCGTCCCGAAACCGGCGTCCGGATCGAGATCCCACCGACGTATCCGGACGTCTATCGGATCGCACCGCTTGCGTTTTATTTGGGGGCGAGGGTCGAACCCGGCGATGAGGCCGCAATTCATCTGGAGAACGGTTACACCGAACCGCTTCGATCCTCGGGTCGATCGCTTTCCGAGACGGTCGAAGAACTGTTGAAGCGGTGTCTACTTCTGGATTCACTGGTTCGGATCGGGGGATACATTCCGTCACAGCGCTACGAGTACGAGGAGCTGGGACCGGATCTCCCGTTTTATCCGCCGAACCTCTATGACGCCACGCTGTCGGCCCAGTTGCTCGAGTATCTGGAGGTGGAGCGATCGGTACTGGAACCGTACTACCCCAACTGGAGTACGACGGCCGTCCTCCGATCCGATCCGGCGGACGTCGAACTGCTCCCATACCTGGTGCATACGCTTTCGCCGATACGCGTCAGCGAATCCCCCGTCGTCGGTAATGACGGCGAGGGGAACGGCGAAACCGTCCCGTATGGCCGGCTCGACGGCCGTCTGCCGGACGTTTCGGCCGACGGCAACGTCCCATCGGTGAGGTCGGAGGCTCTCCCTCCGAACACCGCCTTTTTGAACCCCGAGACGTACGAAAACGCGTTTGATCTCCCGCCGGCGTCTCCCGGAGCGGCGACGGTCGCACTCGTCACCGACAGCCCGGAGCGGGGACAGCGATGGCGGGAAACGCTGGAGGGACTGTCGGATGGCGGGATCGGGATCGATGCAGTCGAAACAATCGTTCGGCCGGAGCGCGAGCGCTTCCGGGCGCTCTTCGGGGGTGAATACGACATGGTGTACGCCGCGTTACCGGCAGAAAGCGACGAGGTTACGTGCGCGGACGGCACCGTTCGGCTTTCGGAGATCGAAGACGTTCGGACACGGTTCGTCGTCTTCGAGGACAGTCCATCCGTGACGGCGGTCGCGTCGGTGATCCGCAACGGCGGCGTTGCCGGAGCTGTCATCGCGGGTGCCGTCTCGGTCGATCAGTTACGGGAATTCCTCGAAGTGTTGGAGGTGGGATTGTCGCTGGGACAGAGCGTTCGTGTCTCTTCGTTCGGCGACCAATACGGGGTTAGATTTGTTGGCGAACCGGGTCACCAGTTCGTGGCTGGACAAAACTCTTCTGCCCCCTACGTCGTCAATTTCGAGCCAGTTGGCGCCGAGCATTACGAGGTGACGACGGACAGCTTCCTTTCGGTTACTCATCGGGTCGGAGAAGAGCTGCATTTCCACGCGAGTTGGATGAACGATCGAGCACATTTACTCGGGACTCGTCGGAGCGATCATACCCCGATGTCCAGGGACGAACTCCTGGAGTTGGCAGCCTTCGACGATTCGATTATCGAAACTCGGGAGACGACCGTTGCCGATTCCGAACGGTTCACGGAGAAGGACCTCAGACGTGCCGTCCGCCGGTCGCGATGGGACCGATCGGACCGGGAAGTCCCGGAAGCCTAGCGACCAGGTGCCGTCGAACGCATCCTCGACGCCAACGCGTCGCTTATAAGTTCCGACGGGGCCCAGTCTCGGGCATGATCGGATTCATCGGCGGCAGCGGCATTTACGAGGCGCTTCCACTGGGGAACGTCCGGAAGAAGGAGTACGCGACCCCGTACGGCGAGCCGAGCGCGCCGGTGACAATCGGCGAGTTTGGCGACACCGGCCGCGAGGTTGCGTTTCTGCCCCGTCACGGACCGAACCACGGCAAGTCGCCGAGCGACCTGCCGTACCGCGCGAACATGTACGCCCTGAAGCTCGCGGGCGTCACCCACGTCTTTGCGTCGAACGCGGTCGGCAGCCTCAAAGAAGAACTCCCGCCGGGAACGCTCGTGATCCCGGACAACATCTACGATCGGACGAAACACCGGGAGCTGTCCTTCTATGGCGACGGGATCGTGGTTCACCAGCCGTTCGCGGAGCCGTACAGCCCGGAACTGGTCGATCACCTGACCGAGTCGGCTCGGGAGGCGGTCTCGGACCGCGGGATCGACGCCGACGTCGTGAAGGGCGGGACGTACGTCTGCATCGAGGGGCCGCAGTTCTCCACGAAGGCGGAAAGCGAGTTCTACCGCTCGCAGGGGTGGGACCTGGTCGGGATGACCACGATCCCGGAGGCGAAACTGGCCCGCGAGGCGGAAATCGCCTACGCGACGATCTGTGGCGTCACCGACTACGACGTCTGGAAGGAGGACAGCCAGGTGACCCTGGAGGAAGTGCTCGAGAACGCCGAGCGGAACCAGCGCGCTATTGAGGCGACCGTCGAGGAAGCCGTCCGGACGCTGCCAGAGGATCACACCTGCGAGGCGCACTCGGCGCTCGAAGGCACCGTGAACACGCCGACGGAGGCGATACCGGAGGAGACCCGCGATCGGGTGGAGCCGCTCGTCGGCGAGTACCTTTAAAAGAGAGAAAGGGAGAGATCGGGCCGGGACGGACCGCTACTCTTCGTCGTCGTCGTCTTTGATTTCCGCGAGCCGGTCCACGAGGTCGTCAGTCGAGGCGTCCGACTCGAACGTGAGTTTCCCCTCGTGGTCGTTCTCGTGGACGTTGACGCCCTTGCTTTCGTCCGCGTCCACTTCCTGATCCTGTTGTTCGGACTCGTCGTAGCTTCCAAAACCCATATGTATGCTAGTAGCCGCGGCGAATTAAAACACCCGGTCCGCGCCCGCAGTCTCGTCGCTCGATAGACACGTTTCGGAAACCGACCCAGCAGCCGGGCCGATCGCCCCGTCTGGCCTATTCGGCGTCGGTGTTGGCGTCGCCGTCGACTTCCGTCTCGCCGTCGGGGTTCTCGACCTCGACGTCGAAGGAGTCCGAGATCGAGACGGTTCCGTTCTCGCTTTCGTATCCCCGGACGTCGACGACGAGGTCGAGATCCACCGTCGTCACCTTCGAGTCGCCCGCATCGAGCGAATTGTCGCTGAAGTCGTCCTCGGTAATGTCGGAGTCGACGTCGGTGATGTCGTGCTGGGTAAAGGTGATTTGGAACCAACTATTAGTATCCGAAAATTGGCCTGTGCTACTTGTATCTGTACTCTCGACCTCATCACTCGATTCGTCATCGATGTCTTCCAACACTACGTCATAAATTTCGTCTGTCTGACCGTCCACAGTCGCTTCCAGCGTCACCTCGACCTCGTCGACCCCTTCGGAGAAGTTCATCCAGTCCACCTCGATCACTGGAGCCACGTACACCTTCTCCACATCGCCGTCGTTGTCCTCGACGGTGGGCGTGTCGGCGGCGGTGAACTCCGAGGCCTCGGCGTCGACGGCGGCCGTCGAGCCGACGATGTGGTTTGCGAGACCGGCCGCCAAAAGCGTGGTACCGGCGGTCGTCCCCAGTCCCCGGAGGAGTCCTCTTCGCGTGCGATTCGACTGTCCGTCTGTATCGGTATGGTCGTCACTCATCGTTGTATAGCGCTCGGTCGCTACCCGACTGGTATGATTTCTTTCAGTCCTCAACGACTGGCGGATGTGCGGTTACGCCCGTCCTCGACTTACGTGTCGGAGCAAGTCCCCAGGTCGTTCGCACCGCCTGTCGAAGTTTGCTATGTCATCTATTTTCCCAACTATGTAGGTACTGTATAAATGTTCCTTTCTATCTAAAAATTTATTAGTTGAACAGTTCGTTCGGGCGTCAGATAATGTGTAACTTCAGGCGCCGGCCGAAGACGAATACCTTAGTTATCGGATCGGTTTCCGGGGGCTCCGTTTCCGAGCGGGTTATCCACGGTCTGTTCGTCTACAGTGATGCTCGCGATCTTTCCGCCCCACTCGCGGTCAATTTTATTGTCGCTGTCGGAGAGGTCCACGGTCACGTCTTCCTCAGTACCGCTGTGCATCGTAACGGTCACGTTGTACTCGCCGTCGATATCGTCGGAGAACTCGACCTGTCCGAAACCGAGGAATGTAACGGTCAGGTTTCCAGTTCCGTCACCAGTCGTGTTCACGTTCTCGAGTGTCTCCGATTCAGTATCGGTGGTCGGACCGCAGTCGACGTCGATCTCCCGGGTGATATCAAAACTCGCGGCTCCTGCCTCGCCGGTGATGTCGAGTTCGACTGAACCCCGCTCGGTTGTCCTCGTACACTCTGCCGTCACGTTAGTACGCTCACCTGGACTGAGAGACGTTTCCCCCGGTTTCACTAAACCGGTGACAATTACATCACTCTCGCCGTCGACAGTCACCGAGAGTTCGTCCATCTCGCTCGCGAACTGGTTGGTGATCGTCAACAGGTGAATCCGGTCGTCCTCGTACACTTGGTCGCCTACCTTTTCGATCCCCACGTACGCCTCGTCGTCTGGAACCACACTCACGTCGACGCCTCGATCGGCAGTCATCGCCGAGAAGCCGCCGGTCCCGGCGACCAGCAGCAGGATCCCCAGTACCGCAAACAGGACGCTCAACCGCGTGAGTGGGCTCATGGCTGATCACCTCTCGCGTTCCATCTCCGGCGGCATCTCGCCCGTCCCCAGCCGCATCTCGGAGGTGTAGTACCGGTGTGCGAGCGATGACACCAGGAACGCGACTACGATGAACACGCCCCACGAGAGGTCGGGCAACAGCGTGAACGGGTACACCCCAATCCAGACGGCGGCGTACAGCGCCGCCGACACCACCGAGAGACCGAGGTAGTACTCGCTCCATGGGATCTCGTTCCCGTGGATGACGTCCATATAGATCTCGACGTCGTCCATCGCGGGCGTCGGCTCGACCACCCCTCGGTCCTTGTTGAACGAGACGATCCCCACCTCGTCCATTTTCGGGAGGTGGGATTGCTGTAAGGCAGTGTATACCCGCTTTCGCTCGTCGTAGGACACCTCCCCAGGATCTACCTCGTTCTCCCAGGCGGCGACCTGCTCGGCCAGCGTCCCCAGGTCGACCTGCCCGTCTGCGCCCTCCGCGTCGCGTTTGAGCGCGTGCAACGCGTACCGGCGCCGCCGGTTGGCTAACACCTCGAACAACTCGTTTTCCGTAACTCGGCCGGTCCCCCCGCGGCCAGTGGCTGACGCGACACCCATCTCAACTATATCTGTTGCTGCGAATACTCTTAAAGATAAACGACCGTTCTACCTTCCACCCCCGTTCAGGCGGCTCTTGAGAGTTGGTGTCAGACGTCTATCTCCTGTCGGGATCCTGTACTCGGAGCTATGTCGATTGATTCTCGCGTTTAATCGACGATTAGCGGCCGGCCGAACCACCCGATTTCTGGCGTCCCTCCCCCGCTCCGTCCGTATCGGGAATTTCAACCGTGCTCTAACCGTTCTCGCGACGATCGTGTGTCGCGCCGATGATCGCCCGGCTGACGATCGATCTGGGCTGTCTCGTGGTGACACTTCGGCGGGCGTAAAACGTCTCAGGGACCCCCTGAGCGTCATCGAACCAAAAAACTGTCCTGTGGCGCCGCTTCAAACGGATCAATACCTTATATACACGGTCACTATGTGCAACCGGAAGCGGTGTTTGCGTTACGGACGCCTGGTGGTGGGTGCTGGGGAAACCCCGGTGGGGGACCGATCGACGGCGGAGCTGGTCGGCGGCGACCGACGAGACGGACGCGAACCCGAGGACAAAAGTATCAAACGATGGACCGGACGCAGTTCTTGCTCCTCGCGGCTGTGCTCGCCAGCGGCCTCGTGATAGTGGCGACAGCCGGCGCCCCGATTGACGGGCTCACGTTCGAGGACGGGATCGACGTGATCGGCCCGGACGACGAGGTCGACGCGACCGGACATCTGGAGCTCGAACCGCACGATGGTCCGAATGGCAAGTACGCCTACTTAAACGAGGACGACGAGATCGAAATCGCCATCGGCGCTTCCAACCCGAACATCGATGGGGAGCGGGGCGTCAACGTGGAAGCGGGGACGACGATACACGACGTGTTCACGGTGACGTACAACGCGTCGACGATTCAGAATGAAACGCCGGTGAAGGTGTGGATCGAGCACGGCGACGATCCGGACACCGACGTCGCGGAAAGTGAAATACTCACCTTCACCAGCGACGGCGACCCGATCGAAGGCGAGAACGCGAACCTCACGCTGGAACCGAACGAGACAGCATCGATCGGCCTGTCTGTCGACTCTACCGGCGTAGAGCCGGGCCTGGTGGCGAGCAACTTCACGATCTACGCCAAGTTCCCCACAGAGACGGAGATGGAGGAAAAGACCGTGACAACGACCCGGACTCGTTTCGCCTTCTCCTCGCCGGAACCCAACGTGTGTGAGGGGACGGTGTACAACGCCATGGGTGGAGAGGAGACCCGTATCGACGCCTGCTCGGTGAAGATTGCCGACGGAGTCACGCTCGAGTCGGTGTCGTTCACGATGACGTTCGACGACACCGTCGACGTCCGTCTCGAGGGGAGCCCCATCCCCTTCTCCGACCGGTCCGCGCTCGATCCGACCGAAACCGGCGCCGCCCCGCTCGGCTACTTCACCGCCGAGTACGAGCCGAGGGTCGGGGATGCGACGGAGGTGACGGACCGCAGTTACGACGTCTTCGTGTCGTCGGAACGGCTCGCGACGCCCGGCATCGAGACGCCCGGAACGGTACGCGATCCCGGTCCGATCGCCGAACTCGATCCGGAGTCGATCCGGCTGTACGGCTTCGATCCGGCAAACGAGAGCTGGACCCCCCTCGAAACGGAGGTCGTGGAAACGACAGACGAGGGTGTGCTCCTCCGGACCGACTCGGATGGGTTCCCGGTGTACGCGGTCGGCGTCGACGCCCCGGTCCTGCGCGTCGAGGAGACGACCCTCGAGCCATCGACCGTCGCGGTCGACGAACCGACGACGATCACCGTGACGCTCGCAAACGACGGCCTCGCCGGGGGAGACGTCCAGCTCACCCTGGAGGCGAACGGAACGGTGATCGCGACGCCGACGGTCACTGTACCGGCCGGTGAGTGGACGACCGTCACGTTCGACCACCCGTTCGACGAGCCGGGCGTTTACGAGATCACCGTCGATGGGGAGGTGGTCGGAAACGTCACCGTCGAGGCTCCGCCGACAGAGGAGCCGCCGGAAACCGAGGAACCGCCGGCCGAGACGCCCGCCCCCGAGGAACCGCCGGCAGAGACGCCCGAACCCGAGGACACCCCGGCCGAGATCGACGAGCCGTTCGACTGGATCGAGGAGCCCGCCGGGCTCGATCTCGAGCGGACCGTCGGGCTCGTTTTGTTCCTCGCCATCGTCCTGGCAACGACATATCTCGTCAGGCGGATGCCGCGGAGATGACGCTCTAATTCATGAACGGTACACGCGAATCGGAGGATTTGCGCGTTGATGACGGCGAACTGCCTCCGTTCTCGACGGCGCTGTGGACGCTCGTTCGTCCCCGCGAACTTGTGGTGCTTGCGGTGTTTCCTGTGTTGATCGCGGGAACCTTTCTGCTTCCGGAGGAGACGAAGCGTGCACTGACGTTCGCCTACACCGATCCGACGGTGATCACTGCGTACGTCTCTCACTTCGTTCACCTCCGCAGCGATCACCTCCTCGCGAACATGCTCGGGTACGCGCTCGTCGTGCCGACGACCTATCTACTATCGGTCTTGGCAAGCCGTCGCAGACTGTTCTGGACGATGTTCGCCACGGTGTGGCTGGCGGGGCCGTTCGTGCTGTCGGGACTGAACCTCGCTTTCCCACGGGCCGCGATCGGGTACGGCAGCTCCGGGCTCATCATGGCGTTTTTCGGCATCCTTCCGGTCGCGCTGTACAACTACGTCCGTCCGCTATTCGTCTCGGACCTGCGCTCGCGAGACCTCCCGGTGCTGTTTTTCCTCGTTGTCGGGATCATCAGCGGAATCGTTCTCCCGCGGTCGGACGCGACGGTGGCGATCGCGGTCGTCTCGGGTGTTCTGGCCGTCGTGTATGGCGGCTACATCTTCGTCCGGGAGCGTCGCGCCCGAAAGACGTTCGGCTCCCCGGCACGTCCAGTACGGCCGTTCGGATACGTCGAACTCCCCGTCGTCGGTGTAATTCTGCTCGTCGGCTACCCTCTGGTCGGGTTCCCCTCGGAGCTCGTCGCAGCCAATCGCGTCGTCAACCTCTACGTCCATTTCCTGGGATTCGCGGTCGCGTTCGTCGCGACGTACGTGGGCGAGGTGACTCACGTGCTGGCAGAGACCTCCCACGGGGACGCCGAGTGAGCACCCCATCGACCGAAACTATAAGACGGCGACCGGCAAACGGTGCAAAAGTAACAACAATGTCACGTCGTCGGGGCATGCGGGGGGAGAGAGCCGCCAGCAACGGGTGGCGTCGACCGAGTTCTCGCGAACCGAGCCGAGGTAGATCTCGTGGTCGAAAGCGACACAAGAGTGATCGAACGAGTCGCGGAGGAACGCCGCCATGAACGAACGCACCCTCCGGATCCGTGCGTTCGTCGATTCCAACTGGGGCGTCCTGCTTGCCGTATTCTTGCTTTTGGCGCTCGCCGGGGGATGGTTCGCTTACGGTGCGTACGTCGATCCGCCCGAGGAGACCACGTCCGAGGTGATCTCCTCCTGGAGCGTCGACGCGGAGTGGAGCCACAGCGCGACAGTCACGGAGGACAACACCGTGTTCCCTGTCGGAACCGAACTCGAGGATCGGACCACCTACTTCGGCGCGATCGCGCCGACTCTCTCTGGCGTCTTCGAAGTGGGCTACACCGCAACCGAGGCGTCGGACGTCTCGATCGACGCCGAGAGCACGCTCGTCGCGAGGTCGGTAGACCAGGAGACTGAGACGGTTTACTGGTCGGAAACTGACGCGCTGGATACGGCGTCGACCGACGGGATGGATCCGGACGGAACGGTCGAGACGTCGTTCTCGATCAACACCACTGCACTCGACGAGCGGATCGGGCAGATCCGCGACGAGATCGGTGCGGATCCGGGGACGCTCGAACTGTTCGTCGAGACGACGGTGACGATCGAGGGGACCTTCGACGGCGATCGGGAGGCAGCCGAACTGACCTACGAGCTACCGCTCGAACTGGACGGAACGACCTACAGCGTCGACGACCCCGGGCCCCAGAGTGAGGTGTTCGAGCGAACCGAACCCGTCTCCGAACCGGTCGAGCCGGGAGTTCTTGGAGGCGTCATCGCGCCGATTCTCCTGCTTTTGGGCCTCGTTGGCGCGGCAGGCGTCGCTGCGGGGCGCCACACCGGGCGGTTCGCGGTCGACGACGCCGAGCGCGACTGGCTCGCGTTCCGAGACGACAGATCCGAGTTCGACGAGTGGGTGACCCGGATCTCGCTGCCCGAGGAAGCGCTCCGGCGGCCGACGGCCCGCGCCGCGTCGCTACAGGATCTCGTCGACTTCGCGATCGACAACTCCGCGGGAGTCGTCGAAGATCCCGAACGGAACGCGTTCTTCGTGATCACCGACGAGTACGTGTACACGTACGAACCGCCAGCGGGTCCCGATCCCGGGCGGGATCGCGACGGCAGCGACGAGTCAGTTTTGCCGCAGGATAGCGGCGGTGATTCGACGACTGACGACGTATTCGAATCAGAGGAAAGCGTCGCTACGTCCGCCTCCGAGCCCGAACCGGAGGACGACGCTCCGGCTGGGGATGGAGAGAACGGAACAGTATCGAGAGACGGCCACGTCCCCGGGCCCGCCGACGGAAACGGTAGTTCCGGTGAAGACGGGCGTTCTGACGGGGCATCCTAGCCGTTAGGTGTCATCGACGTCGGGGGAACCTGCAAACCCGCCGGTAGTTCGCCGGACCGACCACACGTGGATCACCGCCGATCCCATGAATCCGACGACGACGCCAGCGATCCAGGCTTCGACCGGGAGCAACGTGAACGGGTACAGTTCGAGGGCCACCAGCCCGAACACCGCAAGCGTGACCAGCGACAGCCCGAGGTAGTAGCCGCTCCAGGATATCTCCTCTGCGCCGACGACGTCGAGGTAGACGTCGTACGTCTCGATCTCCGGTGAGGGATCGACGATCCCTCTATCCTCGTCGAACCGCACGAGACCGGCCTCGTCGAGTCGCGGGATGTGAACCTGCTGCAGGGAGGTGTACACCCGATGCCGTTCGCGTTCGGTCACCTCCGCCACGGTGGTGTCGTGTTCCCACGCTGCCACCCGGTCCGCGAGATCGCCGACTGCAACGGGTCCGTCGGCGACGGACAGCGCGTGGAGGGCGTATCTGCGTCGCTCGTTGCGCAGGACCTCGTAGACGTCCTGTGTTTCCCGGCGTTGGGGCTCGTCCCGCTGGAGTAGCTCCCCCCCCTTCGCATCGCTGGACGACCCGGGCACTACCCTATATTGGGGGGTTGCTTCGGCATAAGTGTTCTGTCAGGGACACGAACGACGGCTGCCGACCCGACTCAGTCTGCGTATTTCACTCGATCCGGGCAAGCAGGTTCATCACGAAGGCGGTGCGCAAAAGCGATGCGGACTGTCCCCGTTCGAACACCAGGTCGTCGGTGTCCATGACGTGTTCGAGTACGTCTGTGGAGGCGTGTGCGGGTGCAGCCGCGATTCCGGTGTCGTGTTCTTCCGCCCATCGCATCACCCGTAGATCGGACTTGCTGTCGCCCATGACAAGCACGAACGGGTCCTCGATATCGAGCACGTCGAGGGCGGCTTCGACCCCGGCGACCTTGTTGAGTTCCAGCGAGCCGATCTCGGCGGCGTCTGCGTGGTAGTAGGCGACGTCGATCCGTTCGAAGAGCGCCCGCACGGGGTCGGGGACGTCGTCGGCTCCGATCGGGGCGGTTTCCCCTTCGGTTTCCAGCACGTCGCGGATCTCCGGGTCGACGGCGGCGTAGAACGCCCGGGCCCACGCTGGGCCCACCTCGAGGTCGAACTCCTCGGTGGAGTGGGTTCGATCCACGTCGCCGTCGTCGTCGACGCGTCCGGCGACTGCCTCCCCGAGCAGATCGAGCAGGTACACGAGCCCCGAGTCGATCACGGCCTCGGCGCGGGAACTTCCGGTCTCGAAGTTGGGTTTGAGCGTGACGTTGAACTCGTTGCCCTGGAGGTGACACCCGCGGCGGATCTGCTCGGGCGCGTCCGGCAACACCCTGGAGCGGATCTCGTCGAAGACGGAGCGAACCCCCTCGTCGAGATCCTCGTACAGGAGCTGTTTCGTCCGGGAGCCGTGGCCGGGCGTAAACACGCCGGTCCCGGCCTCGTAGACGATGCTCATCCTCCCGGAGTGGACGATCTCGTTGCCCAGCCCCTGGATCATGAACCCCTTTACGTTCTCGAGGGTCTGACCGGTGCAGATGACGATCGGCACCCCCGCTTCGTGGAACTCTGTCAACACGTGCAGCGTGTCGCGCGGGATCTCGTTGTCGGTTCCCCCCGCGGATCGGAGCGTTTCGTCGACGTCGAGTACCAGCGCGTTCAGGGCCCGATCGTAGGTGTTGAGGAGATCCAGCGCGGTGAACGCCGACTCCCGGTCGGCCCTGGCGGCCACCTCCGCGAACACGCCGCCGGTGGGGAACGCGGTCCGGATCTCTTCTTTCCGGCGGTCGAGTTCGTCGTTTGCGTCCTGCCAGTGGTCGAGTGCGACCCGGGAGTCGACAGGCGGGAACAGGTCGACGAAGTCCTGGTACTCTCGGAGCGTCTCGGTGTCGAACTCGTCGTAGAGCCTGTAGAGGAGATCGTACCGTTCCATCCCGCCGAACTTCGCGTCCCAGTTAGTTAAGTGCGTCCCGGACGGCAGCTATTTCGGATCGCTTTCCGTCTCGAACCAGTCGATCGCGTCGTCGATCGAGTGACGCGGCGGCGAGCAGCTGAACTCCCGGCAGGCGTACACTGTCGGCTCGCCGTCGACTGCCGCTCTGTTCTCCCAGATGGGGGGTGCCTCCGACAGCCCCAGCGTCTCGAGCCACTCGCCGAGTCCGGCCGCTGTCGGCGGCCGACGTGCGAGGACCGATCCCGGAAGGTACCGTTCCGAGAGGGTTTTCCGCCAGGCGTTCGGGAGTTCGTCGGCAGCGATCGTCAACTCGAGTGACCCTCGCCGTCGACGCTCGGCAGCCCGGACGAGGGAGACGTGTTCGATCGGGCTCGCCCGGATCCGGTCGGCGTGGGTCCGGAGGATGCGGTCTGCACGGTCGCGGAACCCGGCCTCCGGCGCGAACGCGTCGAGTTCGACGAAAAGCTCAGTCGCGACGCCGAGGCTCGACGGCGTCGATCCGTCGGTGAACTCCTGAGGACGGACCTGGAGCTCTTCTCCCGATTCGGGCGTGTAGTACAGCGTCCCGTCCTCTTCGTCCCAGAACTCCGCGACTGCGGCTCTGGAGAGCGAGAGTGCAACCGAAAGGGGTTCGACGTCTCCGGTCGCCTGGTACAGGTCGAACGCACCCCGCGCGAGGAACGCGTAATCGTCGAGATAGCCCGGGCCCACCACGTCACCATCGAGCCACCGGCGGTCCAGCCGCCCAGCCTTTCCAGCGTCGGAGTTCCACAGTCGATCCCGAAGGAACGAAAGCGCCTCCCGGGCGGTGTCTGCGAGCCCGTCGTCTCCAAGAACCAGCGCGCCCCGTGCGAACGCCGAGATCGCGAGTCCGTTCCACGCCGCGATCACCTTCCCGTCGCGGTCGGGGCGGGGACGGCTCTCCCGAGCCTGGAACAGCGACTCGCGGCCGTCTTCGATCGCCTCCTCGACCGCCTCCAGGGACATGTCGTGGTCGTCGGCGATCGCGTCGACACCCTTCGAAATCGTCGGGACGGTGGTTCCTCCCTCGAAGTTCCCGCCGTCGGTGATCCCGTACCGCTCGCAAACGACGGTTGCAGCCGGCTCCGAAAGCACGTCTCGCACCTCTTCGGGGGTCCAGACGTAAAACGCGCCCTCGGTCGGGCCGCCGTCGCGCCCGGCGGGCGGTTCGCTTTCGGCGTCGAGCGTGGCGGCGAACCCGCCGTGATCTCCCTGGAACTCCCGGGTCAGGAAATCGAACGTCTCGGTAGCGACCCGGGCGTACTCCTCGGTTCCCGTGATCCGATACGCGTCCAGATACACCGGGGGTAGCAACGCGTTGTCGTACAGCATCTTCTCGAAGTGCGGGACCGTCCACTCCCGGTCGACGGCGTACCTGTGGAATCCCCCGCCGACGTGGTCGTACATCCCGCCGGCTGCCATCGCGTCCAGCGTCCGCGTCACAGCAGACAGTGCGGCCTCCCTGCCCCCTTCCGTGGCGCCGTACAAAAGCAGGTCGAGGCGTCCGGGCTGTGGAAACTGCGGGCCGTCGGAGCCGAATCCGCCGTGATCCGCGTCCGCGCTTCGCAGCGCGGCGTTCGTCGCCGAGGCGAGCAGATCGCTTCCCGTCTCGTCGTCCAGACCGAGCGGATCGCCCCCATCGCCGCCGGCCGCTTTCGGGCTCCCCGAGGACCCTCCGACCGATTCGAGGTTACTTCGGGCCGCCTGAATCCACTGTTCGGCGCGCGACTCCATCTCCTCTCGCTGGGCAGGATCTGCCCAGGAGTCGGCGATCCGCCGGCAGAGCTCTTCGAATCCGGGTCGGCCGCGTTGCGGCTCCGGCGGGAAGTACGTCCCCACGTAGAACGGCTTCCCCTCCGGCGTGAGCCACGCCGAAAGCGGCCAGCCACCGCCCCCGGTGACGAGCTGACACACCGTCATGTAGAGACTGTCGACGTCGGGCCGATCCTCGCGGTCGACCTTGATCGGGACGAACTCCTCGTTTATCACCGCCGCGATCGACTCGTCGGCGAACGACTCCGACTCCATTACGTGACACCAGTGACACGCCGAGTAGCCGATAGAGAGGAAGATCGGGCGGTCCCGCTCGCGGGCGGCCGAAAGCGCTGTTTCGTCCCACGGCTGCCAGTTCACGGGGTTGTCGGCGTGTTGCCGGAGGTACGGGCTGGCCTCCTCGCCGAGACGGTTCCGGGATAGCGGATCAGACATGCCAGTACCTTGGACCCCACGCCGAAAAGCATGTATCCCGCGGGACGGTCAGCCCGCGGAACGGTCAGCCCGCGGGACGGTCAGCCCGCGGAACGGTCAGCCCGCGGGACGGTCAGCCCGCGGAACGGTCAGCCCGCGGAACGACCCCCTGGTCGGCCGCGAATTCGGGCCGGCAACCGGTTCATCGCATAAATCGGGCCGGCTACCGAATCAAACGTAGCTCTCCTGGTCCTCGAGCACGGAATCGAGATACTCGTGTGCCTCCTCGAGTATCTCCCGGGGACCGTCCTGGGTGATGGTGTTTATCGCCTGTTCGTAATCGCGCCACTGGAGGTCGCGGTGCTCCTTCGACAGCTCCGCGCTCGCCTCGAACGAGTGCGCGATGAACAGGTGAACCGTCTTGTGGATCGTTTTGCCGTTCGCTTCGAAGACGTAATCGTAGTCCTCGCGGAAGCCGTCGATCAGCCGGAACTCTTCGATTCCGGCCTCCTCTTTGACCTCCCGTATCGCCGTCTGCTGGAGCTCCTCGTCGCCTTCGACCCCGCCTTTGGGGAACTCCCAGTCCCCCGGTCGGCTCTTCAGGAGGAGATACTCCCTCCGATCGCGGGTGTCGCGGAAGAGGATGGCTCCAGCGCTGGTCGCTTGGACCGCCATTGACGTCAGGTAAGCTATCGCCAGTTAAATGGGTGTCGGAGGGACAATCGTCTCGGTTTCGATGCCGTGTCCCGTCACGTGACTCTCGTTCGGACCCATCCGACCGTCGATCCCGCGGATTTATATCGCATGAAGGACACGTCGGAGGTGATGAGTCTGCCCGAGACACTCGCGACACGTCTGGACGACGAGGAGGCCGTCGCGACGGTCCCGCTGGGCGGCGACGACCGGCTCGTCGTGACGCCGTCTCGGACCCTCGTTTACCGCGCGGAGGGGTTGCTCTCCGACGAATCCGTCGAGGAGTACCCCCACGGCGCCGAACGTCTCACCGTCTCTCGGGGGCGACGGAAGGCGAAACTCACCTTCGATTACGGCCTCGACGGCGAGCGGACGGTCTCGATTCCGGCAAAGCGGCTCGAGGACGCACTACACCCGGTGCTCGCCGGGACGCTCAGCGCGGCCGGGATCACGGATCCGGGCGAGTCTGCGCTCAGAACCTTCCGATTCAGCGAACTGACGCTCGTCGTCACCAGCGACCGCGTCGTCAAGCACATCGGCGCCGCCGTGTGGGACGACGACTACGAGGAGTTCCACTACGACGACGTCTCAGACCTGCAGTTCGAGGAAGGATCGGTCGCCACGTCGGTCGTGTTGACGGTCGACGGCCGACAGCAACGGTTCAAGGCGCCAAACGAACAGGCCCGGGCGGTCCAGGAGACGCTCGTGGACGCGCTGTGTGACCACTACGACGTGGCCAGCCTCGAGGAGTTCCGGCTCGCGGTCCAACCGGACGAGGAGGGCGGGGAGGAGGCCCCCGATCCGACCGACTTCGGGGAAGGCCCGGATCCCCTCTCGGCGGAACCGGCCGAAGGCGACGATACCGACGACGGTATCTCCGTTTCGGAGACCGGCTCTGGGACTGCGGGGGTCTCGTCACCGTCCGACGCGGCGAGTCCGGCGTCGGGAACCGAAAGCGAGGACGGGTCCGAAACCGCACGAGTCGACGCTGTCGACGACGCGATCGACGATGTGCTTTCCACCGCCGAGTCCGGTGATTCTGGGGCGGAAGCCGGAACCGGTACGACCGCCGGACGTGGTGCCGCGCAGGAGGCGACACCCGATTCGGCGACTCACGACGGGACCGACGCCGGAACCGACGCCGGAACCGACGCCGGAACCGACGCCGGAACCGACGCCGGAACCGACAACGGATTCGAAGGAACGTTCGAGCCCGCACGCGCCGCGGACGGAGACTTCGAACGGCTCCTCGAGGAGGTCGAAACGCTTCGAGAGACCGTCGAACGGCAGGGTGAGCGGCTCGATCAGCAGTCACAGCTCATCGAACAGTTGATCGAGGAGCTCCGCCGCGGACGATAACGCCGACTCGTCAGTCTCACTCGCGTCCGAGGACTTTTCTGACACACGAGGAGCCGAACGGGCCGAGCTCGCCGGCGTCGAACCGGACGAAGTGGCCGGTCGCGATCGAGGCTCCACACCGTCGGCACTCGAACTCTCCATCGCGCTGGATCACCTGACTCTCGAACCTGACGAACGTTCCGCCCCGTCGGACACGGATCCGCCCGTCCTCCCGGTCGATCAGTCCGCGCCGGTCGGCAGTGTCGAGGATCTCCCGGGTGAGCGAGGGGCTCGTGGTGATCGTCTCGATCCGGTCGACGACCGCCGACATCGGGAGATCCTCGTCCTCGAGGTTGGCAAGCAGCTCGAGACCGAGTTCCCGTTTGCGCTGTCGCTCGCTCACGCAGCCACCTTGTCCGGGGGAGACAATAACGGTTTTCGCACCGGTCGATCGCGGACGGATGTTCGCGGTCGAGGCCCCACGACCGACCACAAAGCGTTTGTCCGGAAGGCCGGGAACAACCGTCGAGGGATCGACCGTGAACCGTCGACGAATCGCGATCGGGACTGCCGTGCTCGTCGTCGTCCTGGTGGGGGCGTGGACGACCTCGCCGGAGCGTGCGCTGTCCGCGCTCGTCTGGCTCGCCGACCGTCCGGTCGCGTTCGGTGCAGTTTTGCTCGCGGTCGCGGTCGTTCGACCGTTTCTCGCGTGGCCGACCACGCCGCTTGCGATCGCTGCGGGGTACGGCTACGGCCTGTGGGGTGTCCCGATCGGCGTCGGGTTGCTCACGCTGACGGCTGTGCCGCCGTACCTCATTGCGGTCCGAACGGTCCCCGACGGCCGGGTTTCGGCGGCGGGCGCACGCCTCGTCGACGCGGGTGGCGGCGTGCGGACCGTGACGGCGAGTCGGTTGCTCCCGGCGCCCTCGGACGTGATCACGGTCGCGTGTGGCGCCGCCCGGGTTCCGCCGCGCCCGTTCCTTCTGGGGACGGCCGCCGGCGAACTCCCCTGGGTGATCGCGGGCGTCCTGATCGGCGTCTCCGCGGAGTCGCTGCTCGCCGACGGGCTGGTTCTGGACTGGCGGTTCGTCGCCGGACTCGCACTTCTGGGCGCCCTGTTGCTCGCCGGCCCCGTGTATCGAGTGTATCGCGGTGACACCGCTCCGGCGGGAACTACCGAAGCGTAGCGCGGACCGGCGCCCTCTCGGCGCTCCTGGGTCGATCCTCGTTTCGCGATCGTGGATCCAGCTACTGTGGTCGCTACTCGCGGGCGACCCGCGTGAACGCGTCGAGGTGGTCCCGTATCTCGTCGGCGACGGCGACGGGTTCCTCGTGTTGTACCCAGTGGGTCGCGTCCTCGTGGGTCTTCAACCGACCGTCATCGCAGTACTCGAGGCTCTCCCTTGCCATCTGATGTTCCAGGTATTGATCCTGTGTACCCCAGATCACGAGCGTCTCCGGTTCCACGCGCGCCGACTCCGGACGGGGACGGTCGCGGCCGACGGCCCGGTACCAGTTCACCATCGCAGTGAACGCCCCCGGACGACTCCAGGCTCGTCGATACCGCCGGAAGTCGACCGGCGAGAACGTCCCGGGGAGGCTGCTTTTTTGCATTCCCCGGACGAGCAGTCGCCAGTTTCCGGCGCGGGCGACCGCTTCCGGGATCCGTGGGAGCTGGAACCCGAGGATGTACCAGCTGCGGAGTCGCTGGGTCCACCGCTCCCTGAGCCGGCGATACATGACGGTCGGGTGTGGGGCGTTGACGGCCACGAACGACGAAACCCGCTCGGGACGGTGCATCGCGAGCCACCACCCGACCGCTGCGCCCCAGTCGTGGCCGACGACACCGGCGGTTTCACGCCCGTGCGCCTCGACGATCCCGGCCACGTCGGCGGCGAGTTCGTCGATGTGGTACGGCGACACCCCCGACGGTTTCTCGCTTTTGTTGTACCCGCGCTGATCGGGGACGATGACGCGATAGCCCGCGTTGGAAAGCGGCGCGATTGCCTCGTGCCACCCGTACCAGAACTCCGGAAAACCGTGTAATAATACGACGAGTGGACCCTCCGAGGGCCCGGCGCGAACGGCGTGCAACTCGGTCCCGTTCGTTCGGATCCGGACCGACTCTCCCGGCACCTCCGGGGGGATCTCCGGGAGGTCGTCCCCGCTCGCGGTTTCGTCTCCGGACATGTCCGGACGTACGCTCGCCCCGGATTTATAAATCCTGGCGACCGACGGGCCGACCGTTCGGATTCGATTCCAAATCGACGATGGGGGTGTCCTGCAGAAAGGAAACTTTCCGGCCCACGACAGACACGATCGGCCAACGAAAAGGGGGAAAAAACTCGGCGGCGTACCTGCATCCATGAGTGACACCGGTTTGCTCCGAACACTGCTTCTTGCGGGAGCGGTATTGCTTTTCGTCCCGCTCCTGCTCGGCTCGATGTTTTCGTTCGGAGGATCGACGATGATGGGTGAGGGAATGATGGTGTTCGGGCCACTGATGTTCGGCGGCTGGCTGCTGTTCTGCGCGCTGGTGCTCGGCGTCGGCTATCTCCTGTTAACCGGGCGGGAGACGGGATCGGAGCAGGCAGCGCACGGCGAGCGCGCACGGGAACGCGAGGAGACGGACGACGAGGCGCTCGCGACGCTGCGGGATCGGTACGCACGCGGTCACCTCGACGACGAGGAGTTCGAGCGGAAGGTCGAGGCGCTGCTGGAGACGGAGTCGCCCGAAAGCGCCAGGGACCGGATCCGAGATCGGGAGCGGTGAACCGATTCCCTCGCCGGCACAACACGACGACTCCTGCCGAGACCACGTGCGAAGCCTACAAATCCGGTGCCGGCATTGTTCGAACCGATGTCGGACACCGGAAAGGTCGATCGGGAGTTCTTCGAATCACAGATCGAACCGAAGCTGGGCGCAACGCGGGACGACGTCGCGCTCGGGCCGAAACACGGCGTCGACTTCGGGGTCGTCACCGTCGAGGACACCGCCGTGGTGATGGCGACGGATCCAGTGTCGATCCTCCCCCAGCTCGGCTTTCGGCGTGCCGGCCGGTTCGCGGTTCGGATCGTCCTCTCTGACGTCGCCGTCTCCGGACTCCCGCCTTCGCATCTCTCTATCGCCTTCACGCTTCCCCCGTCGATGAGCGACGGGGAGTTCGCGCAGACGTGGGACGCGATCCACGAGGAGTGCCGCGATCTCGGCGTGAGCGTCGTCACCGGACACACGGCCCGGTACGAGGGGTGTTCGTATCCGTGGGTCGGCGGCGCGACCGCGATGGCGGTCGGGGATCCGGAAGCGGTCGTCCGTCCGGACGGCGCCCGACCCGGGGACGACCTGCTCGTCACCCGCGGACCGGCGGTCGAGTCTGCCGGCCTGCTGTCGTCGCTGTTCCCCGATGCGGTCGACGTCGACCCGTCGACGCTTGCAACCGTCCAGTCCGGACTGGACGACTTAGACGGGGTGCGTGACGCGGTGACGGCGGCAGCCGCCGGACGGGTAACCGCGATGCACGATGTCACCGAGGGTGGGCTGGTGGGCGCACTCCACGAGGTCGCCCGTAGTGGCGGCGTCCGCCTCGCCGTCGACACCGACGCCGTTCCCACGCAGTCGCCCGTTGTGACGGTCTGTGAGGCGCTGGGAATGGACCCGTGGCGTGCGACCAGCGCGGGGACGCTCGTGATCGCTGTCGATCCAGACGACACCGACGACGTGGTCGAGGCGCTCCGGGAACGGGGAACGCCGGTCGGGATCGCCGGTCGGGTCGAGGCCGGCAGCGGAGTCGTCGTCGACGGCGAGGAGACATCCCCGCCGGACGGTGACGCGTCGTGGCCGGTGTACGAGCGGCTTCTCGAGGAGTGATACGCTCCCTTTAACGGGGCGAAGTCTCCAAATAATCCCTCTCGACCCGCTCGGAACAAAGCGTCATTTCTTTCAGTTTCCAGTCATTAGTCCGGTTTACCGGACGGTTCCCGTCGTTCGACGCGCCGCCCGACACGCGTGGTCGCCCACCACCGTCCGGACGCTACCCCCTCGTCCGGCGACATCCCCAGCGCGCGGATCACCCCCCGACGCCGCGCACCCTGCCACCGTCCACGCCTCGATTTTCCCGGCGCGGCGGCGCCGGACCGTTCCGGTCGCTTTTCGGAGGCGCCACGTGACTGGTCTTCGTACCGTCGAATCGGCCGACGGAGGCGCGGAACATATATGTGGAACGCGCCCTAGGTGCGGATAGTGACCCGTTTCCCTTCGATTTCCCTTCCCGGAATGCTGGCCGCGACGGCGATGGGGGTGTATCTGCTGGTGGTTGCCGGCGCGGTCACGGCGGTGACGGACGCGGCGTCGGCCTGTATGGCGTGGCCGGCCTGCGGGGACGGGTCGAGTCTTCCGGCGACGACCGACGGCTGGATCGCCATCGGCCACCGCCTCGCGGCGATCGTCGTCGGTGTCGTTCTGGTGTTCACGACGCTTCTCGCGTGGCGACGCGGCGTCGAAGCCCGGGTCAAGGCGGCACTCGGCCTCGCGGTCGTGTTGTACCCCCTTCAGGCCGGGATCGGCGCAGTCGTGGCGGTGGCCGGCGCGAGCGCTTCCCTGTCCGCGATTCATCTCGCGCTCGGCGTCCTCATCTTTGCCAGCACGCTCGCTGCACTCGCGTGGCGACTCGAAATCCTCACCGGCCACGGTGAGCAGTCCGGTCGGGAAGTCGATACCGCCGGCGACTCGACGGACGGTTCAGGGGCTCCCCCGGCCGACGGTGTGGGAACACCGTCTCCGGAGCGACCGGATCTGCCGACCTCCCGGATCGCTCGCGCGAAACTCACCGTGCGAGCGTACTACAGCCTGATGAAGCCACGGCTGATGTGGCTGCTGTGTCTGGTCGCCGCCGCCGCGATGGCGCTTGCCGGCGGTCCAGGCTTCACGCCGGGAGTCGTCGCGGCGACACTCGTGGGGGGTGCACTCGCGATCGGCGCCTCGGGCACGTTCAATCACGTCCTCGAGCGGGACGTCGACAGGCGGATGCAGCGGACGAGCGATCGACCGCTGGCGACCGACCTGGTTCCGGTCGGCAACGCAGTCGCGTTCGGGATCATCCTCGCGGGCATCTCGCTTGCACTCTTCGCGTGGGTAAACCTGCTCGCGGCGGCGCTTGGACTCGTCGCAATCGTGTTTTACAGCGTGATCTACACGCTGGTGTTGAAGCCCAACACCGTCCAGAACACGGTCATCGGCGGTGCCGCGGGGGCGCTGCCCGCGCTCATCGGCTGGGCGGCGGTCACCGGCGAGATCGGTCTCGGAGGGGTGCTGCTCGCAACGTTGATCTTTGCGTGGACGCCCGCCCACTTCTACAACCTCGCGCTGGCGTACAAGGA
This sequence comes from Halalkaliarchaeum desulfuricum, assembly GCF_002952775.1. Lineage (NCBI taxonomy): Archaea > Methanobacteriati > Methanobacteriota > Halobacteria > Halobacteriales > Haloferacaceae > Halalkaliarchaeum > Halalkaliarchaeum desulfuricum. The sequence continues at coordinate 1,132,232 of NZ_CP025066.1, read as the reverse complement.
GGACTACGCCCGCGGCGGCTTCCCGATGATGCCGGTGGTTCGCGGCGAGACGGCCACCCGGAGACACATCGTCTGGTATCTGGGCGCCACGCTCGCGGTGGCGGCCGCCCTGGCAGCGTGGACCGAACTGGGGTGGCTGTTCGCGGCCACGACCGTCGTCGTGGGGGCCGTGTTCCTGTGGGCCGTAATCCGGCTTCACTTCGAACGGACCGAAACGGCCGCGTTCCGGGCGTTTCACGCCTCGAACGCGTATCTGGGGCTCGCGCTGCTTGCGGTGCTTTTCGACGCGACGCTGTTTTGATCGCCCTCCGGATGGGGGACTCGGTTCCCGGAACGAAAAGGAACGCTTAGGGCCGTCGCTGGCTTTCGGAAGGTATGGACGCGGCGCTCGTCGCCGAGGACGTACGCAAGCGGTACGGCGAGACCACGGCGCTTTCGGGGGTCTCCCTGTCCGTCGACACGGGCGAGGTGTTCGGGCTCATCGGTCCGAACGGCGCGGGGAAGACGACGCTGGTTCGGGCGCTCTCGGGGACGATCCGGTACGGCGGGTCGATAACTGTTCTGGACGCTGAACCGACCGAGGTCGACCGCCAGCGGATCGGGCTCCTCCCGCAGTCGTTTTCCCCACCTGCCCGCCTCACGGCCCGCGAGTTGATCGGCTACTACGCGGGGCTGTACGACGACCCCAGACCGGTCGTCGACGTGCTCGCAGACGTCGGGCTCGAGGACGACGCAGATACCTGGTACGAGAACCTCTCGGGGGGACAGCGCCGACGAACCTGCGTGGGGACCGCGCTGGTGAACGACCCGGACGTACTGTTCCTCGACGAGCCGACCACGTCGATCGATCCCGCCGGCCGCCGATCGCTGTGGAACCTGATCGACCGGCTCGCCGAGGGCGGGACCACGGTTTTTCTCACGAGCCACTCGATGGCGGAGGTCGAGCGGCTCGCCGACCGGGTCGGAATGCTCCGGGACGGCCAACTCGTGGCGGCCGGCACGCCGTCGTCGCTGATCGCTGAGTACGGCGGTCGGAGCCGGCTGGTCGTCCGCGGCACCGTGGCGCCGACAGATGTCACCGATTCGCTCGCCGAGGTCACCCACTCTCTCGCCGACGCGACCGGCTTCGAGGTCACAACCGCCGGCGGGAACGTCGTGTTCTCCGACGTGACCCCGGCGGACATCCCGGCTGCGGTCGACGCCCTGGAATCGGCGGCCGTGAGCTACGAGTCGTTGACCTGGACCGAACCGTCGCTCGAGGACGTGTATCTCTCCTTGACCGGGGAGACGTTCGAAGGAAGACGTCCACCCGGCGCGGCAGTCGCCCTCGAGGATCCGGCGACGGCGTCGGCGGCCGCGGAACCGACCGTCTCCGCCGACGGGGGAAACGAATGAGCGACGGACCCGGGCGCGTCGGAAGGCGAGCTCGACGCGTTCGAGCCGAGTCACTCGCCGCCTGGCGCTCGTTTTTCAGGCGGCGCACGGCGGTGTTTTTCACGTTCCTCTTTCCGGCGCTGCTGGTGTTGATATTCGGGGCGCTCATCCAGACGCAGACGGCCGACGGCGGGCTGTTCGCGGAACCTGCGGGCTTTTACATCCCGGGGTACGTCGTCACGGTGGTCCTGTTTACTCCGCTTTCGCGCATCGGTAGCGAGGTCGCCCGCCACCGCGAGGACAACCGGTTCGAGAAACTCGCGACGACGCCGCTGTCTCGGGCGGAGTGGCTGTTTTCCCACACCGTCGTCAACGTGCTCATCATCGGTGCAGCGAGCCTCCTCATCCTGGTTCTGGTCGTGGGGCTCACCGGCGCACCGATCCCGCTTTCTGCGGCGCTTCTGGGTTTGATCCCCTTTGTTGCGTTCGCGTCTGCGCTGTTCTGCGGCGTCGGCGCCGTTCTGGGCCGGATCACCGACTCGCGGGACGGCGCGATCGCCGCCTCGAACGGGATCGCGTTCCCGCTTTTGTTCCTCTCGGAGGCGTTCGTAAACGCCGAGATGTTCCCCGCCTGGATCCTGCCGATCGTCGAGCACTCGCCGGTCACCTACTTCTCCCGCGGCGTGCGCGCGATCACGTTCGATCCGACGATGTCCTGGAAGCCGGAGCTCGCGGTCGTGATCGGGCTCGCGGTCGTCGCCTTCGCGATCGGGGCGTCCGCAATCCCCCGAACGGACTGATATGGGCGGTTGGAGGTCGGTAGTATGTAGTTTTATTCCGGTGCTCGCCCCACACCGGGACATGACTCACGAGACCGACGGAACGCCGAAGACGTTCGAAGCGCTGCGGGAAAGCGGCGTCGTGGCGGTCATGCGCGGCGGGGAACCGGACACGGTAATCGACACCGCCGACGCGCTTGTGGCCGGCGGGGTGACCGCGATCGAGATCACCGCCGACACCGACGGCGCGAGCGACCTGATCGCGGAGGTCGACGCGAGCGTTCCGGAGGCCGTCGTCGGCGCGGGGACGGTTCTCGATTCGGAGACTGCCCGGAGCTGCCTGCTTGCCGGCGCGGAGTTCGTCGTCTCGCCGTCGCTACACGCCGACGTAATCGAGACGGCGAACCGATACGGCGCGCTGGTCGCTCCAGGCGTTATGACGCCGACGGAGGCAATCCGGGGGCGCGAGGCCGGGGCCGACCTCCTGAAGGTGTTCCCGGCGTCGACAGTCGGTCCGGGACACCTCTCGGCGATCCGGGGGCCGCTGGGCGACGTCCCGCTGATGCCCACCGGAGGGATCGATCTCGAGAACGTCGAAGCCTACATCGAGGCCGGCGCGATCTGTGTCGGCGCCGGCGGTTCACTCGTGGACTACGACGCCGTCGAGCGCGGCGAGCCGGAGTCGGTTACAGAGACGGCCCGGGAGTTCCGCGATCGGATCGCGGCTGCCCGGGGGTAGTCACTTCCGGCCCGATCGGTCGGCGCCAACCAGTTCATTTAAAAACGCCACCGCGGGCTCGGGTTCGAGCGGTTCGTTCGCGTTCCCACAGTGGGGCGACTGCACGCAGGCGGGACAGCCGTCCTCGCAGCCGCAGCCGTCGATCAGGCGTGCGGTCCGGTCGAACAGCGACTCGGCGACCTCGAATCCCCGTCGGGTGAGGCCGACCCCACCGGGGTAGCCGTCGTAGACGAACACCGTCGCCCGGTCGGTGTGGGGATGACGCGGCGTCGAGAGCCCCCCGACGTCCGCCCGGTCACAGAGGAACTCCAGCGGGAAAAGCGAAATCACGCCGTGTTCGGCCGCGTGGATCCCGCCCGCAAGCGCCAGTTCGCCGGCGGCTCCCGTCCCGTTTTCCCGACCCAGCGCCCGCATCCCCCGTTCGACGCCCGGCGGCACCGTCACGTACAGTCCAGTCGTCGACAGCGTCGTCTCGGGCAACTCGAGGTCGACACGCCCCAGCGGCTCCCCGGTGGAGCCGTCCCGGCGCTCGTAGCCGGTCACCTGCTCGGTGACCGAAAGATCCGCAAAGCGGACGGACGTCTCCGGCCGGGCCGAGAGGGGCCGTCGCTTGCGGTCCTCGTCGACCTCGATCGTCTTGTCCGTGAGCACACGGGTGTAGTAATCCGCCCACGTCGGGGTAAGCTCGGCGACGTCGCGATCGAGATCCAGCTCGGCCACCTCGTAGGTCTCCCCCTGGTGGTGGTAGATCGCGCCGGGATGGGCGTCCCGGAGCGCGTCCGAAAACCCCAGCGACGCGATAACGTCCCCGTCCCGCCGGTCGAGCAGGTCCACCTCTCTGTCGTCGATCCGTCGGAGGCTCATCCCGTGCTGCGGGCTCCCGCCGCCGTCGAAGAGCCACCGGAGCCCGGCGTCGGTCTCCCGTCGCGAGAGCGTCCCGGACGCCTCGAGATCGGCGACGACGTCCGGGAACGACTCCCCGAAGTACCCCTCGTCGTCGGGCGACAGCCAGTTTTCGGTTGCGGCACAGGGGACGTGGTTCCGGAGGAGCCGGTCGTTCTCCGGATCCGTGATCGCCTCCTCCGGATCGCCGTCGAACAGTTCGTCCGGATGACCCATCAGATACTGGTCGAGCTGATCCTCGCCGGCGACCATGATGACTGCTGCCGGCTCCGACCCCCTGCCGGCGCGGCCGGCCCGCTGGAACGTCTCCATCCGGGTGCCGGGGTAGCCGTCGAGGATCACCGCGTCGAGGCCGCCGACGTCGACGCCGAGTTCGAGCGCGTTCGTCGACCAGACGCCCCGGATCTCGCCCGCGTCGAGCTGTCGTTCGATCGACCGCCGACGGTCACCCCGGAGCGATCCCTGATACGCCTGCACCGCCCCCGCCAGATCGCGCTGTCCCCGCTCTCGGAGTTCGCGGGCGCTCTCCTGGGCGTACCGCTCTGCGGTCTGGCGCGCCCGGGTGAACGACAGCGTCTGGTGTCCGCGGACGAGCAGGTCGACGAACAGCCGCATCGACTCGGCGTGACTCGACCGCCTGCGACCACCCTCTCCCGCACTCCGGTCGCTCCAGTCGGCGTCGTACTCCGGTGGGTTCCAGAGTATCCAGTGGCGCGGACCCCGACCGGAGGCGTCGGTGTCGACAAGCCGGAACCCGTCGGCAGGTCGGCCGGTCACCCGCGAGGCGTGTTCGACGGGGTTGCCGATCGTCGCCGAGCAGCAGACGAACTGCGGGTCCGAGCCGAACCGTTCACAGAGCCGGCGGAGCCGACGGAGCGTCAACGCCACCTGGGAGCCGAACACGCCCCGGTAGCTGTGCACCTCGTCGACGACGACCAGTTCAAGCGAGGAGAACAGCCACTCCCACAGCCGGTGGCCGTGCGGCAACAGCGCGTAGTGGACCATGTCGGGGTTCGAAAGCAGCACCGTCGGCCGCCGATCGCGAACCTCGCGCTTTTCGGTCTTCGACAGCCGTCCGGTGTACTGATCGACTGAAACCCGGGAGCCGAACCCCAGTCCCCGGGCCAGTTCCGCGAGCGTCTCCAGCTGATCGGCGATCAGGGCGTTCTGTGGGCCGAGATACAGCGTCCGGCCGCCGTGGTCCATCGCGCGCTCGAACGCCGGCACCGTGTACGCGAGTGACTTCCCGCTTGCCGTCTCGGTCGCGAGCACGACGTCGTCTCCCTCCCGGACCGCTTCGATGGCGTCAGCCTGGTGGGCGTACAGGGAATCGATCCCTCGATCCGCGAGAAGGCCCTGGAGTCGTGGCTCCAGTTCGACGTCGGAAAACTGCGGTTCCCGTGCCGGGTGTCGATCGTGGGTGACGATCTGTCCCTCGTAGTAGGGTCTATCCCGAAGCCAGGCGACGAGGTCGTCCACGGTACACGTCGGCGTGGCCGGCGCCTAACAGTTGTGGTCGATGATCCACGAAACCGTATCAGGGAGAACTACAGCGTCGACGCGGTTGGAGCGGTTCAGTCGCCGCCGTCGGTCAGTGCCCGTCGGTCGAGCACCTCCTTCGCGAGGGCGTTTGCCTCGTCGGCGGTCGGACGCTGTCCGTCGCTGATTCGGGCGCCGAGTTCGCCTGCGACGGTCACGATGTCCTGTCCCGTGCCGTGCTCGGCGACGCGCTCGAACGTCCGGCCGTACATCGGCGCACAACGTGCGCCGACCGAGTCGGTGTTCGCATCGAAGACGTACTCGAGCTGTTTCACCGCGTCGCTGGGTTCCATATGCGGTGTATGCCGTTCGAACCTTATAAGTTTACTCGGATACGGAACTGAGTAAATTCCGGCCGGGTGGGCGCTCACTTTCCCCCGGTGGATTCGTGCGCCCGTCGGCGGACGACGGCTGCCAACTCGCCGGCGGCGTCGGGATCGAACCGGAGGACGCGCCGCCACCACGGTCCCCGGCCGGAGTCGTTCGACAGCCGGGTGACCAGGTCGTTCGCCTCGCTTCCGGCCTCCGGTGTCGAAAGCGGAACGGCCCGGTCGTACAGCCTGGACTCGTCGGTTCCGAGGACGAACACCGCGGCGTCGACTTCCGTCCGCTTCACGTGGGCGTTGTTTGCGAACGGCCCGCGCTCGCCTGGGGACAGTTCCGCGTACGCCTCCCCGGTGAGGCTCTGTTCTACCTCGAAGTGGCCGATGAGAAACGCGCCCCACTCCGGCGGTAGCCAGTTGTTCCCGTCGTGACTGTCCGCCCCGCCGGTGGATTCGACGCTCGAGAGCGTGGCATAAAAGTAGAGACGGTCGCCGGGGTCGAGTCTGGACAGCGGACCGGCTTTCACGCCGTGTTCGTCGCCGTACGTGTACCGTTCACAACACGGATAGCCGGCGAACTCCGGATCGAGGTGGACCTCCCGGTCGAACAACTCCTCCGGGATCGGCGTCCGGAGGGAGGCCGCAAGGTCGCCGTACGTCGGAACCGACGCGTCGGGATCCGTCGATTCTCGCTCGGGAATCGGGACGTACTCGAAGCTCCCGTCGGGGTATATCGGCCCGCGAAAGCCGGGAAGCGACGTGTTTGCGCCCACGTTGATCGCCACGGCGCGGTGGGGTGATGGCGACATCGACGGGCGGGGTTCGAACTCCGGGCGCAAAGGGATTGCGTCCCCTTGGGTCGACCTGCCGACCGACCCGCGATGCCGTACAGTTTTCACGGCTCCGACCGCTCGATCACGTATGAAGGCGGTGCAATTCACCGAGCACGGGGACCGGAGTGTCATCACGTACGACGACTATCCGGAGCCCGATGTCGGTCGGAACGAGGTGCTGATCGATGTGAAGGCGGGGGCGCTCAACCACCTGGACATCTGGACCCGCCGGGGGCTTCCGGGGATCGATCCCGAGATGCCCCACGTGCCCGGAAGCGACGCCGCCGGCGTCGTACTCGAGACGGGTCCGGACGTCACCCGGTTCGACGAGGGGGACCGCGTTGCCCTCTCGGCTGGGGTGGGCTGTGGACGCTGTGAGTTCTGTCGGGACGGCGACGAGTCGATGTGCGTCCGGTATCGGATCATCGGGGAGCACCTCCCGGGGGTCCACGCCGAGCGCGCGGCGGTCCCCGAGGACAACCTGATCCCCGTCCCGGACGACGTCGACTGGGAGATCGCCGGCTCCGCGACGCTCGTGTTCCAGACCGCCTGGCGGATGCTCGTCGATCGGGCCGATCTCGAGGCCGGGGAGACGGTGCTCGTTTTGGGCGCCTCCGGCGGCGTGGGCCACGCGGCCGTCCAGATCGCCGCCCACGCCGGCGCCGAGGTGTTTGCGGCCGCCTCCACCGACGAGAAACTGCAGTACGCCGACGACTGCGGGGCGGATCACCTCATCAACTACGAGACGCAGAACTTCGCGGGGGCGATCCGGGAGTTGACCGGGAAACGCGGCGTCGACGTCGTGGTCGATCACGTCGGGGAGGCGACGTACGACGACTCGCTGAAGTCGCTCGCGAAGGGCGGTCGCCTGGTCACCTGCGGGGCGACGACCGGGCCGAACCCGCCAGCTGGCCTGAACCGAATCTTCTGGAACCAACTGTCCGTGATCGGATCGACGATGGCAACGCCCGGCCAGGCGGACGACGTGCTCTCGCTCGTCTGGGACGGGACGTTCGAACCCCGGATCCGGGAGGTGCTGCCGATGAGCCGCACCGCCCGGGCCCACGAACTGCTGGAGAACCGTGAGGGCTTTGGCAAGGTAGTCGTAAAACCCGACAGTGAGTTCTGATCGTAACGACGGCACGGCGGAGGCCCACGGCACGGCGGAGGCCCACGGCACGGCGGAGGCCCACGGCACGGCGGAACCCGAGGAGACGGCAGAGCCCGCCGAGGGGCTCGGACACGTCGGCTGGCTGCTCGTCGGCGTCGTGTTCGTGGCGTTCCTGCTCGTCCCGGGAGTGATCTACCTGTATCCCATCGCCGTCGGCGCGTTCGGACTGTCGTTTTTCGCGACGTATCTCGTGTTACCCCTGGTACCGGCGATCGGACTCGGACTGATCGGTGTGTGGCTGCTGAAACGCGGCGATGGGAACGCCTGACGGTCGCGGTCCCGGACGACCGACTCCCTGGCGGGTTCACCGCCCCGGGACTGGGTCGGCGACGAGATACGTGCGCCCGCCCCGCCGTTCGAGATACAGTTCCGAGCCGCGAACGCGGTAGTCCCGGCTCCGCCGCGACAGTTCCTCGGCCGTCCAGTCGGTGACGTCCACCTCGAGGTCGGACCCGAATCGGGGGGTCGGTGCGGATTTCGCGTCCATACAGACAACTCCGCCGTCGCCCCCCTTGTACGTCCTCCACGGGCGGAGTGAAAGTGAAAGTGGTAGCTCCAGCGGACAGTTTATGAGCCTCGGTCCGAAACTCTCGACAACGCCGATGACGACCGACGAGGAACTCAGACACGTTGCCGACGCGGTCGAGTCGTCGCTTTCGGTCGTCGGCTGTGGTCCTCGCGGAGCTGCTGCAGTCGACGGGTTCCGTGGGGACTGCTCGCTCGCTCCCGGGGCCAGCGACGCGGGACAGTCGGTAAACCGGCAGGCGACCGTCGTCGCGGTCGACGTCGGCGACGTCGGCATGGAGGGGTCCGACGCCGACACCGCAACCCGGAACCCGACTCCCGAGGCCGGTGAAACGCTGTCGTCGGTCGAGTCTTCGTGCCGGGGCGACGACGCGTTCTCGATCGTTGTCGTCGGAGTCCCCTCCCGGTTCGGGGTGAGCGAACGTGCGGCGATCGACCGGCTCCAGGGGATCGCCGACGCAGTCGTACTCGTCCGGGACGGATGGCTCCCCGGGGCGATTTCACAGCTCGTTGCCCTGATCGAGGAGGCCGGGGTGGTGAACCTCGACCTGGCAGACGTTCAGACGCTGTTGTCGCCTGACGGGATGGGAACACTCTCCAGTGGCACCGGTCCGGAATCGACGCCGGAGACCGCCGTCTCCGCCGCGCTCGAGGGTGTGATTTCCGACGTCGACGTGGCGGCCGCAAGCGGTGCGATCGTCGACGTGTCGGGGACTCCTGATCTGAGCGTCGACGGCGCGGCATCTCTGGTCGGATGTGTCCGGGATCGCATCGACGGGGAGGCTCACGTCATCTGGGGGACCGCAGTCGACGAGGAGACCTCCGGATCGTCCCAACCGGGCGGTGCGGACGGGAGCGTTCGCGTCCGGCTGCTCCTTTCGGGGATCGAACCGCCGGAGCCGACGCGTTCCCCGGGCGACCGGTGTCCCCGCTGTGACGGGACGCTTTCGGGCTACACAATGGGGGACAGTACCACGATCGCCTGTGACGCCTGCGGCTATGCCGGTGTCTCGAGGCGGTAACTGGCCCCCGCCCCTTCGACGACTTTTAAGCCGCCGCCGTCCGTCCTGCCGGTATGACACATGTGGTTGCAGTTTCCGGGAGCCTCCGGAACGCCAGTCGGACTCGCCGTTCGCTCGAGATCGTCCTCGAGGGGGTCACCGACGCCGGCGGCACAGGCGAACTGATCGATCTCGAGGAGTACATGCTCCCGCCGTTGAACCCCGAGGACGAGGCTGGCGACGATGTCGTGGCGTTCAGACGGTCGCTGCGCACATCCGACGCGATCGTTCTTGGAACGCCGATGTATCACGGCTCGTACTCGGGCGTCCTGAAGAACGCGATCGACCACTGCGGCTTCGACGAGTTCGAGGGGAAGACGGTCGGACTGCTCGCGGTTGCCGGCGGCTCGTTCCCGGTTACTGCGCTGGATCACCTCCGGTCTGTCTGCCGGGCGCTCGACGCCTGGGTGCTCCCGCATCAGGCTGCGGTGCCGAATTCTGGAAGCGCCTTCCAGGACGGGCAACTCGTCGACGATGGGCTCGAAACGCGACTCGAGACCCTCGGCCGTCGGACGGTCACGTACGCGAACATCGAACCCGAACCGCCGACGTTCGAGAGCGACCACAACGAGGGAGCCTGAGTGTGAGCGAGAACGACCCCATGCCGGGCGGCATGGCCTGGGAGACGACAGCCTCCGAGATCGACTACGCCTGCCCGGGATTCGACGTCCGGCGGGACGAGGTGACGCTCCCGGACGGCACCGACACCGACTACCACTACGTCGACGAATCGCCTGCTGTTGTGGTGTTACCGTTCACTCCGGAGGGTGATGTCGTCGTGATCGAAGAGTGGCGACAGGCCGTCGGCCGGGTGAACCGCGGGCTCCCGGCCGGAAGCGTCGACGAGGGGGACTCCGACCTCGAAACTGCAGCGAGACGGGAACTCGCGGAGGAAACCGGCTACGAGGCCGACTCGCTCGAACACCTCACCACGGTCGAGCCGACAAACGGGATCGCCAACTCGCTGCATCATCACTTCCTCGCCCGGGAATGTGAGCCCACGGCCGACCGGGGTCTCGACTTCAACGAAACGATCCGTGTTGAGACCACCGACTACGCGGACCTGCTTTCCGGCGTCGTCGACGGGCACCTCCGGGATGGGCGAACTGCCCTCGCGGTGATGCACTATGAGTTGACGCGTCGGTAGCGACACCGCGCGAGTACGCAATCGTTTTCGGTGCCAGTCCCGTATCGTCACCCATGTCGACCCTCACGACCGAGCGAGGGGATATCCTCCGTCCGGCGTTCGCGATCGTCAGCGGCACGCTCGTGGGCGCGTTCGGCCTCGCGCTCGGTACGGTCCTCACCCTTTTCGCAGCGGCCCTGCTCTTTGGAATCGGTATCGAACTCACTGCTGCGTCGTTGCTGGTCCTCACACTGATCTTCACTCAGGGTGTGGGCTGTGCCGGTGTTGCGCTGGCGTATCCCCGTATCCGTCCCAGGGTGGCGGCGTTCCTCCGCGAGCGGGTGCCGGCGTTCGAGGACGCTCGCGAGGAGTTCAGTCTGCCCGCGTCAGTGCCGTCGCTACGCGAACTTCTCCTCGTCGTCGGTGGCTACGTAACCGCGCTCGGGTTGGCGTTTGCCGGAGCGTTCCTGTTGACCCAGGTGGAAGCGGATGCAGGTGCAAACCAGGCGGCGGAGATCGGCATGCAGAATCCGGAGGTCCTGTTGTTTTTGATCCCGGCATCGTTTTTGATCATCGGCCCCGGCGAGGAACTGCTGTTCCGTGGGGTCGTCCAGGGACGGTTTCGGGAGGTACTCGGTCCCGTGGCCGGGATCGGGCTCGCGAGCGCCATCTTCGCCGGCATTCACATCTTCGCGCTCACGGGCGGGACGCTGACCGGCAACCTCCTCGCGCTCGGAGTCCTGTTTTTCCCGAGTCTGGTGTTCGGGGTCGCCTACGAGGTGACCGACAACCTCGTCGTTCCCTCGCTCATCCACGGCGCGTACAACGCCACGCTGTTTTCGCTTCTGTACGTCGTCGTCCGGTTCGGACCCGAACTGGAGGAGATGGCCGCAGCGGCCCTGTGAGGCAGCGCTTTCGATCCGTGCAGCTCCGGCCGGACGCCTTTTGATCGCGCGAACCATATGTCTGTGCATGAGTGACACGGACACTGCCGCACCCACTGCCGAACGTGTCGTGTTGTCGTACCCGTCGGCGCTGAGTGACTGGGGGCGCGATCAGGTCGAATCCGACCGATACCGGGGCTACTTCCGGCGGACGCTCGGGAGGGTGTCGGTCGGGGAGATCCGCGAGGAGTTCGTCGACGTCGGCTGCTGTGGCGACAGCCTCGACGTCCCGTTCCGGATCGAACAGGTCGACGGCGGGGAACGCGTCGGCTCGGAGACCGAAATCGAACTCGTAGAGCGAGACGAGTCCATGGAGGGCGGCTGGCTGGTCCAGAGCGCAGCCGGCCCCGATCCTATATAAAAGAGTGGAGGGTGTCGCCGTCTACCGCAGCCGCGCGGCGATCAGTTCCTGGAGCTCCTCGCGGAACGCGTCGACCTCGATCTCCTCGAGCACCGGCACGAAAAAGCCCTCGACGAGCATGTTCCGTGCGGTCGTCGGGTCGAGCGCCCGGGAGGTCATGTAGAACATCTCCTCGGCGTCGACCTGCCCGACCGTCGCCGAGTGGCTCGCCTCGGTGTCGTGGTTGTGGATGATCAGCTTCGGCGAGGCGTCGGCTTCGGACTCGTCGGAGAGCATCAGCGTGTTCTCCCGCTGGTAGGAGGAGGTGTTCCAGGCGTCGCGACCGACGTCCTGGACGCCCTCGTACACCGAGCGCGCCTCGTCGTCGAGGACGCCCCGGGTGACGAGATCGGCGGTGGTGTGTTCCGCCTGATGCCACACGCGGGCGTTGATGTCGAGGTGCTGCTCCTCGTGGCCGAAGAAGGCGCCGACGATCTTCGTCTCGGAGCCGTCGCCGTTGAGTTCGGTTTCGACGTCCGAACGGGTGAGTTGGGAGCCGAGGTTGCCCTCGATCCAGTTCACCGTAGCGTAGGTGTCGGCGTCGCCGCGTTTGAGCGTGTACGTGTACGTCTCCCGGTCGACGTTCTGGAGCGAGCCGTACTGGACGTAGCTGTTCTCGCCGCCGACGACCTCCACGAGGTTACTGAAGTAGCGGTGACCGTCCACCTCGACGTCGCCCGATTCGATACTCTCGAGGATCGTCACCGACGCCGATTTCTCGGTGACAACGAGGGTCTGACTGAACAGCGATCGGGAATTCATCTCCGCGCGGATCGTCACGTCGCCCGCGTCGACGCCCTCCGGGACGTAGATGACGGTCCCGGTCGTGAAAAGCGCCGTCGATAGCGCGGTGAGGTAGTTGTGGTGCGGATCGATCACGGAGCCGAACGTCTCGCGGACGAGTTCCTCGTGCTCGTCGATCGCCTCGCGGAACGTCAGTACCTCCGCGTCGCCCTCGACGTCTCTGATGGTCTCGTCGGACTGGTCGAGCGGATCGACCAGCGACTCGAAGTCGAGCGCCTCGAGGTTCGTCCACCGGCGCCCGGGCGTCTGAATGACGTCCGGGAGATCGAGCCCCTCGAGCGCTGCAAGCGCCTCCAGGCGGGTGTTCGTAAGCCAGTCCGGCTCGTTTCGTTCCTCCGAGAGCTGTCGAACGACGTCCTCGGAGAGGTTTGCTGTTACCTGCGTACTCATGGTGACGTTCGGGGATTACCCGAGGCTTCCCTCCATCTCCAGTTCGACGAGCCGGTTGAGCTCGACGGCGTACTCGATGGGCAGTTCCTCCGTGATCGGCTCGATGAACCCCGAGACGATCATCTGTTTCGCGTCGTCGTCGTCGAGACCGCGCGACTGGAGGTAGAAGATGTCCTCGTCGCCGATCTTTCCGACTGTCGCCTCGTGGGCGACGTCGACCTTCGATTCGTTGATCTCCATGTACGGCATCGTGTCCGACGTCGATTCGTTGTCGAACATCAGCGCGTCACACTCGACGGCCGTCGAGGAGTTCTCGGCGCCGTCGGCGATGTGGACGAGCCCGCGGTAGTTCGTGCGGCCGCCGTCCTTGGCGATCGACTTCGACTCGATCGTCGATTTCGTGTTCGGCGCGTTGTGATACACCTTCGCGCCGGTGTCGATGTCCTGGCCCTCGCCGGCCATGGCGATGGTAATGTGGTTGTCCGACGCGCCGCGACCCTTGAGGATCGTCGAGGGGTACAGCATCGTCGCTTTCGACCCCATCGACCCGGAGATCCACTCCATGCGCCCGCCCTTCTCGGCGATGGCGCGTTTCGTGTTGAGGTTGTAGGTGTTCTTCGACCAGTTCTGGACGGTGGAGTACTGCACGTGGGCGTCCTCCCCGACGAACACCTCCACGCCGCCGGAGTGGAGGTTGAACGCCGAGTACTTCGGCGCGGAACAGCCCTCGATGTAGTGGACCTCCGAGCCCTCCTCGGCGATGATGAGCGTGTGCTCGAACTGGCCCATGCCCTCGGAGTTCATCCGGAAGTACGCTTGCACCGGCATCTCGACGGTGACGCCCTCCGGAACGTACACGAACGAGCCACCGGACCAGATCGCCCCGTGTAACGCGGCGAACTTGTTGTCGCTCGGGGGGACGCACTTCGTCATGAAGTGCTCGCGGACGAGATCCTCGTGCTCCTGGACGGCCTTGTCCATGTTGCAGAAGATGACGCCCTTCTCTTCCCACTGTTCTTGCATGTTCTGGTAGACGACCTCCGACTCGTACTGGGCACCGACGCCCGAGAGGGCGTTCTTCTCGGCTTCGGGAATGCCGAGCTTGTCGAACGTGTCCTTGATCTCGTCGGGCAACTCCGTCCAGTCGTCGACGCCGCCCCGAACATCGACGTCCGGGCGGATGTACGGGACGATCTGGTCGACATCGAGTTCCGAGAGGTCCGGCTGTCCGGGCCAGTCGGTGGGCATCGGCATCTCCTTGTACTGCTCCAGTGCGCGAAGGCGGCGCTGGAGCATCCACTCGGGTTCGTCTTTGTCCTCCGAGATGACACGGATCGTCTCCTCGGTCAGCCCCTTCTCGGCGGCGAAGGCCGACTTCTCTTCTTTTTTGAACTCGAAGCGGGCTTCCGTGTCCGTCTGCTTGAGGTGTTCTTCTGAACTCATGGTTGTAATTACGTATGCTTGCTTATGTAGGCTTTGAGTAACGACATATGTTTACGCCGCCCCCTGTAATTCATCGCGAACCCAGTCGTAGCCCTCGTCTTCGAGTTCGTGGGCGAGTTCGGCGCCGCCGCTTTTGGCGATCTCGCCGTCGATCATGACGTGGACGTAGTCCGGTTCGACGTAATCGAGGATGCGCTGGTAGTGGGTGATCTGGAGGATGCCGCTTCCCTGTTCGTCCCGGAGCGCGTTGATCCCGTTCGAGACGTCCTGGAGTCGGTCGATGTCGAGCCCGGAGTCGATCTCGTCGAGCACCGCGATCGCGGGTTCGAGCAGGGCCGCCTGCAGCACCTCGTTTTGTTTCTTCTCGCCGCCCGAGAAGCCGGCGTTGAGGTACCGCTGGGCGAACTTCGAGTCCATGTCGAGCTGTTCCATCTTCTCCTGGAGCAGCCCCTGGAACTCGGCGACGCTCACGTCGCCGTCGTCGGCGGGGCCTTCCATCGGCGAGGTGTCGTAGCCCGCCTCGTCTTCGGTCTCGGCTTCCTCCCCGTCTTCCTCGAACAGCTCCTGGCGTTCCTCCAGTTTGGCGTTGAGCGCCTGCCGGAGGAAGTTCGTCATCGTGACGCCTTCGATCTCGGCGGGGTACTGGAACCCCAGGAAGATTCCCAGCGCTGCACGCTCGTTGGGTTCGAGGTCGAGTAACTCCCAGGTGTAGTCGTCTTCGTCGAGCTCTGCGTCGATATCCGAGAGGTCCTCGTCGGTCAACTCGAGCGTGATCGAGCCCTCGGTGACTTCGTAGGCGGGATGGCCGGCAATGACTTTCGCGAGCGTCGACTTTCCGGAGCCGTTCGGCCCCATCAGCGCGTGGATCTCCCCGGAACTGACTTCCAGGTCGACGCCACGGAGGATTTTTTCCCCGTCTTCCTGTGCGACTTCGGTGTGGAGGTTCGAAATAGTAAGCGTTGCCATCGTTGCTGTGTCTCACCGACGAAAAGGGCGATACACGCATAATGCTTACGGATTCTCGTGGCCTATTTTTTGTAGGAGAAAGAAATATTCTTACAACACGAATAACGTGTTCGTTTCCAGGTGAGACTGTTCCCGGTTTCGGCACTCACATGAAGTTGCCGAGGCCGGTCTGTTGTTGTCCGGTCTTGACCTCCTCCCACGACATCCCCAGCGCCTCGATCACGCGCTCGATCGGTCCCTTGAGGGTCTTTTCGAGCATCTTCTCCCAGTCGATCTCGAACTCTTCGGGGATCTGGTCGGCGTACTCGAAACAGATCACGTCCGGATCGCGCTTGAACTCCCCGTACAGGGGGTTCGTCTGCGGATCGAGGCCCTTCTCCGTTTCCATGCGCTGCCAGAAGTCCGGATGAACCTTCTTTAGATACAGCCGCTTGGGTTTCGAGCCCCGGTCGAAGTTGGTTCCGAGCAGCAGGTTGGCGTACTTCGCCCCCCGGACCTGTGCGGTGTCGGTTTCATACGCATCGAGGCGCTTGCCGATCCCGCCCGGGATCGCGACCTCGTCGGGGGAGAGTTCGCCCGCGAGCACGTCGTCGATGACGTCGCTCAGGTACGCCTTCACGCCCTCGAGGTCGGACTCCAGGTCGTCCCCGGTGACGATGCGCTCGATGACCTCCCGCTGGACCTCCTTTGTGATGGGCGCGATGTCGGAACGTTTGTACTCGAAGCCGGTGATGTCGACGTCGTCGACGTCTTTGCCCTCCTTCCAGACGATGTGGCCCGCGTAGCGCTTCTTTTTCCCCGCCTGGAAGAACCGCCGGTACAGTTTCTCGAATTCGATCTCGAACCGGTGGGACTCGGCGTTCAACTCTTCGAGCGCGAAGTCGTCGTACCGTTCGTTGATGTGGTCTTCGATGTCGAAGGAGGTCTCGATGGCGTCGGACTTGGAGATGTCTCCTCCGAGCTCCAGCATCACCGAGTCGGTGTTGTGGAGCACGATCCCGCCAACGGCGTCCACGAAGTTCTCGTTCTCGGCGACGCTCAGGTCGTACACGTATCCGTCGTGCTCGGTTTCCGTGAGGCTCGGATCGCGCCCGCGCCGGTAGAAGTCACACGTCCGGACCGTGTAACTCCCCTTGTCTTTCCGGTATTTCAGCGAGTGCTTCTCGCTGCGTTGCGTGAGCAGCGTCGAGAGGCCTGCCGCCAACTCGCGGCTCGTCGTCTCGAAATCGAAGTTACGGTCGGAGTACTCCTCGCTGTAGCGCGGGAACGACCGCGATCCGTCCCCCTCGACCAGCACCTCGAGGAATAACTCCTGAAGATCGTCCCGAAGATTGAAGACGAAACCGGGGATTCGTTTCCCCCGAGATCGCTGCCCGGCGAACTCTCGGAAGAACACGGCCGAGAGCTCGTTCATCATCTGGAGTTTGTACGTCCCGTCACCGTACGTGACAGTTTCCCGACCGGAATCGGTATCGTACGCGATGGTTCGTTGGCTGCTCGCGTCCGACGCGATAATCCCTGCAGTTGCACCGTCGAAGAGCCGTTCGTAATCCCGTTTGAATCCTTCCAGCCACTCCCGTCTCGATTCGGCGATGCTCGCCCCGAACTTCGAATCGGTGGTTTCGATCGTCGAAGCACTGCCTTCCGTGACGTAGGCTGCGAGCAGCCGGATCAACGCCTCCCCGTCGGGAGAGTCGAGATCGACGTACCGCTGCACCGTGATCGCCTTGTCGATGTCAGCGTGGTGTTTGTGTCCGAACCAGACCTTCTCGTCGTCGGCGTGAACGCGCTTGACCTTCGTTTCGGCGTTCTCGCTCCCGACACTTCGGCCGTCCTCGTACTTGCGGGTGTATCCGTTCAACACCTCGTAGACGTCGATCGTTTCTACCGTTTCGACGTCGGGAACTCCCGGGATTCGAAGCGGTTTCTCGACTTCGTCCGGCGTCGCTTCGACGAGTTTCTCGTCCTCCTCGACGACGTAGGAGTGGTCCCGGGTCGTTGTCGACTCCCCGAACTTGTGCTGGAGAGTAACGACGGGATTGTCGGTTTCGTGTCGGATCACCTGCTGGATCGGCTGCCACTCGGGTCCTCTGTCTGCAGACAGCGACAACGCCTCCCACCCCTCGAGCCTGCGCCTGTCCTTGCTCATCGAGTTCGAACCGACGACGCCGCCGTCGGCGGTCACGACGACGTCGGCTGCAGTCGTTTCAGCCGCGTTCTCGAACAGTTCCTCGATCGGACGTATCCGTACGATACCGTCCGGGTCGCGGACCACGACCGGGCGATCTCCGGTCACGCTGTCGCCGTAGGTCACCTCCTTATCGAGTTCGCTCGCGGCCTCCTCTGTGAAGGAGATAACCTCTCGCCCTGTTGCGGTTACGGCGGCAGCGCCTTCCTTGTCATAGAGTCGGAATCGATCCCACCCAGTCACGCCGTATAGCGACTGCCCAACGAACTGAAACTTCCCGTTTCGACCTGCCAATAGCGTGTGATTGTCCTCGACGGTGACACAGAAGACGCCGTCGTTGGCCTCGGTCCGGTCGGAACTGCGATGCATTCGGAGGGTGTTCTTCGCCTCCTCGTTGGCGTAAATCCGCCAGACGGACCCGTCCTGTCGATAATTCGCCGTGATGCCCAGGTGTGCACACAGCCGAAAGACGTCATCGCGCAGCTGCTCGCTCGCGGTGGTGTACCGCCAGCTTCCGAGCTGTCTGTCCCCGTCGCCGTCGATGAGGGTTTCGAGGAAGTGCCGCTTTTGGTCGGCTGACGCCTCGAAGACGAACTCCGGAACCCGCTTTTCGGTGCTCCCGGCCCCACAGTGTTCTCTCAAATAGTCTCCGAAGAGCTTCGAGGTGAACTGGTAGGACCGGTTATCCTCGTAGTAGTCGATCCCCATGCGATCGAGCAGGCGTCCGATAGTCGCGTGCGTCGACCCATCGTCGATCGCGTCGCCAACTGCATCCCCTTGGGGGGTGACGTCAGTTGCACTCTCGCTTTCCGGTTCTTCCTCTCCGACAGAATCGAGCGTTCCGCCGTCAGTGGCTGCCTCCTGGGCGATCTTCACAGTGGTTGCCGATCCCCGGACGTTGTCCCCGAACACGTTCTCAGTACTCGTATACACGTTCCCCTCGGTGAGATACCACGCGACCAATTCGAGGAAGTCGTCGCCATCGTACGTCCGCGGAATCCACTTCCGACCAGATTCTGTCTGGACATAACTGTACTCGCAAACGGATTCGATGTATCCGCGGTGGTCTTCGAACCGGTCGGCGTCGAACACGTATCCAGTTTCTCCGACGTCGGCTTTCGGGACTCGTCGGGGTGTCCAGCCCAGATTTGCGGTGAACGTGTGGCCATGGACTTCCGGCCGAACCCAGACCTCGTATTCTCTGTCGACGAACTCCGTTAGATCGACTCTGTCGATGCGTTCTCCGTCCGGCCCGGTCCAGTCGTGGGGGAGTTCGTAGTTCGTCGCTCGATCGAGATCTCCGGCCTCGACGAACCCAAATCCGTCTTCGGTAATCCCGTTCGTCTCGTTCTTCCGGACGAGCATCCGGTGGTTCGGTGTCACGCGGAAGTCGATCTTCTCGGTCTCGATGTCGACGAGTTCACCCCGATAGTCGGGGTACTCGTGGGTCTCCTCGACCTCCTTGACCTCCATCTCGAGCGTGTCGGGATCCAGCGAGTACACCTCGTCCCCGACCTCGAGATCGGTGATCCCCTGAACCCCGGCAGGCGTCAGGACCTCCGTGTCCGGCGTGAAGCAGTTCATAATAACCTTGACAGCTCCTTGCTGCCGGTCGTACTGCTCGTAGGCTTCGCTGTCGGGGTCGTGCTCGTTGCGCAGTGCCTTCTTTTCCTCGCGCTGGGTGAGCAACTCGTCGATCATCTCGCGCATCATCCCGTCCGGCGTTTTCCGGAAGTGGGTGCCGTTCGGGGCGACGTACGTCTCTCCATCGTACTCCTCGGGGTCGACCTTCGTCTCCGGCCCCGCGTTGATCGTCACCATGCACATGGGATACAGCGACTGCCCGACCCACTGGAAGTTCCCGTTCCGTCCCGCAAGCACGACGTGGTTCTCCTCGGCGGTGAGACAGTACACGTTCCCGTCGTGTTGCTCGATGGTCGCGTTCGACTTCGTGAACGACCCACGCTTCCCGATCGAGACGTACCACGTACCATCTGTCTGATGCGACACCGTCGGTTTGTGACCACACCGTACCGCGATACGAGCGATCTCCGTCTTCAGCTGGTCACTTTTTGTCCAGAACTTCCGCAGGCCGCTATCGGCGACGCTCCCGTCGCCAGCAACCAGCGTCTCGAGCACTACCTCGAGCAGCTCTGCATCGAGATCGAACACCCACTCCGGAAGGTGTTTGTTTGCGAACCCGACCCCGCAGTTCTCGCGGAACCACTCAACGAGATACCGGTTCGAGACGTTCAGCCCCCGCTGATCGACGCTGTAGTTTATTCCCATCCGATCGAGGAGTTCGACGATCCCGTCACGCGATTCACCCGCCGATTGATGGATGGTCAGCCGACCGTTCGCCTCGTCGATGCTCCCCTCGGCCACGAACCAGCCGATCAGTTCGAGCCAGTCAACCATCTCGAACTGTAACGGGACTTCACGGTGTCCACGGCCGTATTTCAGGTACACCTCGTCCACGCACGCGTCGATCTCGTCGGCGTGTTCGCGATACAGTTCGACCGGGAGCAGGTACTTGCCGACCTTTTGCAGTCCCAGGGAACCGGCGGTGCCGCGAGCCAGGTCCAGTTCGTCGGTCACCTCTTTCGGGAGGGCGTTTCGGACCGCACGCAGATCCTCCTTGGCGTACA
Organism: Halalkaliarchaeum desulfuricum; assembly: GCF_002952775.1. Taxonomy (NCBI): domain Archaea; kingdom Methanobacteriati; phylum Methanobacteriota; class Halobacteria; order Halobacteriales; family Haloferacaceae; genus Halalkaliarchaeum; species Halalkaliarchaeum desulfuricum. The sequence goes on along the minus strand of NZ_CP025066.1, from coordinate 1,112,076 downwards.
GGACGACAGAACCCCCATCGACCTCCCTGTAGAAATCGAACGTCTCCGGCTGTTCTCCCTCCATCGGTATGTGGTTGGGGAACGCGTATCGGTCGTACTCGGGAATGTCCCGGTACGCGTCAAACTGGAAATCGTCCGGTCCGAGGCCGTCCCATCCACGATCGTTCGAGTACAGGAACCGGTGGTTCTCCGTGACCTTCAGATCGTGCGTGTTCCCACTGAGGTGATGGAGTTCGCCAAATTGGTTCGGATATTCTTGCGTCTCGGCAACGGATGTCACCTCGCACTCGAAGGTTTCCGGATTCAGCGAGTAGACCTCGTCCCCCTCCGAGATGTCCGTAATGTTTTTGACGCCGGTTGGGGTGAGTACCTGCGTATCGCCGCTGAAGCACTTCAAATCTAGTACCGTTACCATCTCTCTGACGCCCGTAACCGGCTCGAAGACGGCCCCGCCCTCGAAGTCCTCGGACTCCTGTTGTCCCTTCGAAGGCAGCGCGAACGTCCCGGACGCCTTGTGGAGCACGTACATGTCGACTGCGTCGCCGGGCGTGGGGGCGTCCTCGAGCTTGCAGCCGACGACCTTGCGCGCCTCCTCCCAGAAGGCGATCACGTCCTGCTTGCGGTCGATCTCGACGCACAGTTCGACGTCACGGAGGTTGTACTCCAGCAGTCGCTCGGGATCCTGCTCCCAGAGGTCGCCGATGTCGCCGGGGTACCGCTCCTTGCCGATGTCGAGTTCGAGTTCGCCGACGGCGTCGAGCCGGTACGATTCGAGTTCGGTGAACTGCGTGCGCTTGTAGGCGTACAGCAGGTCGAAGACGACCCGACCCTTGATGTCCGGACCACCCCACCCCGAGCGCCACACCTCGCCGATCCGGGAGAGACGCTCGATCGAGAGATCGCGGTCGGTGTGGGGGTCGAGGCGTTCGAGACGATCGAGGAGATACGGCGCGTCGAAGTCATCCAGGTTCCAGCCCGAGGTGAGGTCCGGGTCCGTCTCGTCGATGTACTCGAGATATGCATCCAGCATCGACTCCTCGTCGTCGAACGTCTCGACCCTGACGTCGACGTCGCCGCGGAGCGGTTCGTAGCCGTCCAGTTCCGTCGGCAGCGGAGCGTCGCCGTCGGGGGCGTCGAACAGCCAGGCGACGTACTCGTCGCGGTAGGAGTCGTGGCTCGTCAGACAGATGATCGGCTCCTCGCCGTCCTCGGGGAACCCCGAGCGGTCGTCGACCTCGATGTCCATCATGTGCACCCGGAGATCCGCGTCGACCTCGGCCGGTTCGAGGTGTCCTTCGTGGACCTGGAGCCGGCCGTCCTCGAGCCGCCGCTCCTCCACCCGGATCCCCCCGGAGATTCCGTTGTCGATCAGGAACCGGTTGGGAAAGAGAATGTCCGCCTCGAACGTGGTCTCGAAGTCGTCCCGGATGTTCCCGACGTCCCGGGGCGTCCGGGTGATGACTTTCGTCAGCGACTCCCCACGGATGCTCTCGAACGGTTCCCCGTCGCGGTCGGTTTCCCGCGTCGACACGACGACGTCGTACGATTCCGTGAGGTCCCCCTCCAGGTCGGCTGTCGGTACGTAGAAGTACGGCTCGACGCCCAGCACTCGAACGTGTTCCGCCTCGTTGTCCGCGGTCCGGCCGAAAACGTGGACGACCGGGTACTCCTCACGCCCGTTCCGTTCGACGGTGTAATCGATCTGGGTAACCAGCAGTTCGAGGACGCCCTCCGAGTCGGGGAAGCGCGCCTCCTCGAGGTCGACGACGTCGCTCACGTTTGTGTCGTCGCCGGCGACGGCGATCGCCTCGGCGTCGGGTCGCCCTTCCTCGCCCGGCGATTCGTCCGCCGAGTCAGCCGCCGAATCGGTGGACGCGCCCTCGGCGTCCGGAGAGAAGTCGGAAAGCCCCGTCTGATCCATGGGAGGGCTTCGGCGGTACTGGGTAAAAAGTCCAGCCTTCGATCCGTCGCCCTCGCTGGAAGCCTTTAGTGTCGTGGACCCGTACCGATGGAAGAATGAACCGACTCGTGGACGGGAAGTGGCGGACCGACTATCAACTGACGGACGAGGGCGGCGCGTTCCGGCGCCAGCAGACGACGTTCCGCGACTGGGTCGCCGGCAGCGACGTCCCCGCTCACGTCGACGCCGAACCCGACGACCGGTTCCAGCCCGAAGCGGGCCGGTATCACCTGTACGTCTCTTACGCCTGTCCGTGGGCCCACCGGACGCTTTTGGCGCGGTCGCTTCTGGGTCTCGAGGACGCAATCGGCGTCTCCGTGGTCGATCCCTGGCGCGGCGACGACGGCTGGCAGTTCACTCCCGAAAAGGACGGGTGCACCGAGGACGACCTGTACGACTCGTCGTTCCTCCGGGAACTGTACGTCGAAGCCGACCCCGACGTGTCCTGCCGGGTGACGGTGCCAGTGCTGTGGGACACAACAGAGGAAACGATCGTCAACAACGAGTCCAGGGAGATCCTGCGTCAGTTCACGACTGCGTTCGCGGATCTGGGGAACGGGGCGGACCTCGCCCCCACAGACCGCCGCGAGGAGATCGACCGCATCGTCACCGAGATCTACGAGCCGATCAACAACGGGGTCTACCGCGCCGGGTTCGCGAGCGAGCAGGAGCCGTACGACGAGGCGATCGACGAGCTGTTCGGCGCCCTCGACCACTGGGACGAACACCTCGGAGAGAACCGGTATCTCGCCGGCGACCGCCTCACCGAGGCCGACATCTGCCTGTTCACCACGCTCGTCAGATTCGATCAGGTGTACCACACGCACTTCATGTGTAACGTCCGGCACATCCACGAGTACGAGAACCTCTGGCCGTACCTCCGCGACGTGTATCAAACCGCCGGAGTCGCGGACACTGTCCGGATGGGCCACATCAAGGAGCACTACTACACGACCCATCCGGACGTGACTCCCTCGGGAATCGTCGCCCGCGGGCCAGACCTGGACTTCACGGCACCACACGGCCGGGACGAACTACCCGGCCGCCCGCCGGAGCCGATCACAGCGGAGTGAGCCGTCCCCGCAGACGCCGAACACGCAGCCCCGGGATGGTGCAGAACACGCAGCCTCGGACGGCTCAGCCCTGTTCGACCGGGAACCGCTCGACACGCTCTGTGGTGACCTCGCCGGGCTCTATCGTCTCGCCGTCGACGGTGACCGGCTGCCCGGCGGACAGTTTCCCGAACGCGGGTCCTTCGGGGACGCCGAGTTCCACCGCGCGTTCCGGGTCGAATCCCTCCGTTCGGGCGACGACATCGCCGTCCTCGCGAGTGACCTCCTCGTACTGTCGGCGGAGCACCGCCGCGAGGGCGTCGACGAGCGCGTCCCTGTCGGAAGCGTCCGCGAACGCGGCACGGCCGGCCGCTCGGGTTCCGGCCTGTTCGGTCTCGAACGCGACGGCGTGCGTCTCGACTGCCTCCCGGGCGGCGTCGGCGTCGATTCCCTGTGCCTCCGCCAGCAGTTCGGCAGGTAGCGGCGCGGTTTCGAAGTTCCTCACCCCGTCCGTCGGCTGCACGGCACCGAACCGGAGTCCCTCCTCGACCGTCGCGAGTTCGTCCTCGAGCCGACCGACCATCGCGAGCGGGCGGTCCCCGACCTCGCGAAGCCAGGTTTCGGTCACGACCCGGTAGCCGAGCTGTTCGACGGTCTCGACCAACTGCGGCTTCGTTCCCTCGATCAGGGCGTGTTCGGCCCGGCTCGCTTCGAAGGCGTCCTCCAGTACCTCTTCGCTCGCGGCCGGCGCACCGAGCTCGTCGAGCTGCCAGTCGGATCCGACGTGGCCGACGGCCCAGTCGGTCTCCCTCACGATCCGTTCGAACCGCGGGGCGTAATGACCGCCGCCGAAGCCGACGAGCTGTCTTGGACGGCCGTCCGGACCGAGGAGATCGGGGGGTGTCGGCGTTCCCTGGTCGTCGACGAGTTCCAGTACCGACCGGGCGACCGCCGCGGCGCCGTCCGGGTCGTTCCACTCCGGCTCGCCGCTCCCCAGTTCGACGAACAGCGAGGGGAGGTCGATCGCAGTCGGCCCGTGGTGGGTGCATTCGATCCCGACGTCGTAGCCGTCGGGGGCGTGCTGGTCGAACGCCCGCACCAGCCGCTTTTGAATCGCCGGCGCGGTTCGGGCGAGATCGCCCTCCCTTCCGCCGAACTCCACGCCCCCGAAGTTGCCGGTGAAGTGGGCGGTCAGAAGGGGTCCCGTCTCGCCCGAGTGACGGGAGACGAACGCGATCGCCTCGGGCGATCGGCGGTCCGTCCCGAACGCGGGCGACGGGTCGGTCATGTCGATGTGCAGCTCGTCGAAGGTGCGCAGCTCGAATCCGGGACGGCGGTAGTAGACGCCCCCGCCGTCGGCGTCGCGGCGGGAATCGTCGGTTAGACGATCCCAGTCGACGAGCGACAGCAGCTGCTCGCCGATGTGTTCCGACGCGCGGTCGGCCCGGCTGACGACGATTCCGATCACGGGGGACACTGCGGGATCCGTCGTTGAATAGCCGTCGTTTGCCACGGACGACAGCGAACCCTCACGGCGAGCAGGCCAATCAATCGGTTTCTCAGGGCAACAGCAGCCAGATGAACGCCACGTAGCCGACGAGCAGGACGCCCCCGTCGAGTCGAGAGAGCCGCTCGCCGTGCCACATCATCGCCACGAGAACCAGCGTGAACGCCACCAGCGCGGGGAACTCGAACGTGAGGACCCCCGGCGAGATCTGGATCGGGGTAATAATCGCGAGAATTCCGATCACCGCGAGGATGTTGTAGATGTTCGACCCCACGACGTTGCCGATGCTGAATCCCGCCTCGTCGCGATACGCCGACACCAGTGACGCGGCGAGTTCCGGCAGCGACGTCCCGATCGCGAGAACGGTCAGTCCCACGAACAGGTCGCTAAAACCCATCGCCGTCAGGATCCCCCGCCCGCCGTCGATGAGCCACCGCGATCCGAGCACGAGGAGGACGAGCCCGAGTGCGACCAACGCCCAGTCACGGGTCGTCGGATCGGGCTGGTTCGGCAACGCGTTCGGGGAGAACGCCGCCCCTGCCTGGACTCGTTTGGCGATGTAGTAGGAGAATCCCCCGAGCACCCCGAGCAGAACGATCCCGTCCAGCCGACCGATCCGGCCGTTCGCGCCCAGTACGACGAGCAACAGCGCCGCGAGCACCATGAAGGGAACGTGCCGGCGCAGCACAGTCTCGGAGATCGGGAGCGGCCGGATCAGCGCCGCCAGGCCCAACACGAGCCCGATGTTGGCGATGTTCGAGCCGATCACCGCCCCCAGGCCGATGTCGGTCGTGGCGGTGATCGTCCCCACGACGGCGACGAACAGCTCCGGGGCGGTCGTCGCGAACGCGACGACGGTGACCCCGACGGTCGCCCGGCGGAGGCCGAACCCGAGCGCGACCGTCCCCGCGCCGGTGACGAGCAGATCGGCCCCCTTCCACAGGAGGAGGATCCCGGCCACGAGGAACAGTGTCTCGATCGACAGCAGGGCTCCGTATGACACGTGAGATGGCTATTTCGGGAAAACTCATAAGGCCGCCGATGTGTCGGCTCAGCGCTCGGGATCCAGCAGGAACGCGTCTGGACCGTGGTCGTCCTGCCAGGCGAACGCGAACAGCCGCCGGGCCGGTATCCGCCGCAACGGCGCCGCGTTCCTGGAGCCACCGTCACCGGTGTGTGCAGCCGGCGCGTCGACCGGCGCTCCGGTCGCCCCGTCATAGAGGATCCCGTCACACTGGGCTCCTTCGGCCCGGAACCCGCCGGGGACACGACGCCAGTCGCAGCCGGGGTCCTCGAAGGCGTGAATCCCGTCGTCGGTCGCGAAGACGACGACGTCGAGCTCGCCGGCACTCGCCGTGACGACGCCGTCCGCGCGTTCGACGACGGGAAGCGGGACTCCCAGGCTCTCTCCGTCGCGTTCGATACCAAGCACAACCGCCTTCGGATCGAGATCATCCCGGTTCCAGTCGCGCCCGCCGGTTCCCCGGTGGGCGGCGAGCCCGAACCCGTCGCGTTCGAAGTACGCCTCGTAGGGGGCGTCGTCGTAGTCGATCGCCGCGGGTTCGTCGTCGTCGCTGGCCGCCTCGGAGGCGCCGCCTGGCGGCTCCATGAAGAGTCCCTCGGGGAACTGTCTCCGGAACGCACTGACCGTCGTGGTCGCCGCCGGGAGAACGGTCAGATCGGTTCCCGCAAGCGGGCCGGTGATGGCGACGCCGAGCGACTGCTTCCACTCGCTTTCCGTCTCTCGGTCGTACATCACTAGGTCGTCGTCCGCGAGCTTTCCGGAGACGCCGAACTCGAGGACTCGCCCGTCGCCGACGCGGCGATCGTACACGACAGCACTGCCACACAGGGGACACCACGTCACCGCGATCGGGACCCCCGAGTCGAGTACGTCGTTGACGATCTCGTGGAAGTGGAGATATCGGACGGGGTACGCCCTGGCGTTCCCGTCGTTCCCGTCGCCGGCTCGGTGTTCGCTTCCATCGTCCGTCCGGCTTCCCGCCGACGGCTCGACGACGATCACCCTGTCGTCGTCCGACACCGCATCCGGCCGTTCGGAGGCGGGAGCGAACGTCGGCCCCTCGACGCTGGGGATCGCGTCCTTCGGGAGGACGTTCTTTACCTCCACGGCTACTCCCCCGCGTTCCCGCCGTCGTGGTCGGCCAGTACGAACCGGATCCGCTCCTCGTTGCTCCCTTTGGTCTCCCGACCGTCGACGACGATCTCGCCGATCTCGGCGGTGTTTTCCACGTGGGTTCCCGCACAGGCGGTCCGGTCGTACGGCGGCACCCGATCGGAGTCCCCGGGTGGTGCGTCGATTGCGCCGCCGCCGGCCCGTGCCCGCTCGCCGCCGACTTCGACGATCCGCAGCTCCTGGATCGAATCGGGCAGCAGATCGATCCGGGTACGGTCGGTGTCGAGCGTCTCTTCGGCCCGCTCGCGGTCCATCGTGTACCACCGCACGGGACGCCCCTCGTCGACGAGTTCGTTCAGTCGACGCTCGATCGACGTCAGATCCGCCTCGTCGAACCGGTCGTACGCGCAATCGAGGTGCGCGTGGTCGTGATACAGCTGGTTGCCCGTCGTCGGAGCGTCGAACGCCTCGAGCAACAGGGCGGACAGCAGATGCTGTGCGGTGTGGTACCGCATGTGGGCGTAGCGTCGATCCCAGTCGAGCTGTCCCGTGACGGCTGTTCCCTCTGTGGGGGTAGCTGAGTCAGTGCCGTCGGACGGTTCGAGGCGATGGTAGATCACGTCCTTCTTTTCGACGTCGACGACCCGCCAGCTGTCGCCGTCGGCTACGATCCGGCCGGTGTCGTTGGGCTGGCCACCGCCGGTCGGATAGAAGTGGGTGCCGTCGAGGACGATCCGATCGTCGAGCGCGCGCTCGACGGTCGCCTCGAACGTCCGGACGGTGGCGTCCTCCAGGTAGCGCTGGTCAGTCACGACTGGACGGACGGATTCGAGGTACATATGTGCTCTCTACAGAATTGTCAGTCACGCGAGGAGAACCGTCGATCACGCGAGGCGAGCCATCGCTCCGGCGAGCACGGCTGCTCCGGCCGCACAGTCGTCCCAGTCGGTCCACTCCAGGGGGCTGTGGGAGATTCCGTTTCGAGAGGGGACGAAAAGCAGCGCCGCGTCGGTCGCGCGGGCGACCATCATCGCGTCGTGGGCGGCCCCCGACGGAAGATCCAGCGTCCCGATTCCGGCTTCCGTTCCCGCCCGGTGGGCCGCCTCCCGCAACCGGTCGTTCATCGGCGTCGGCGAAACGTCGAGGGTGCGTTCGAGCGACGTCTCGACACCCCGTTCGCGCTCGACGCGCGCGAGACTCTCTTCCGCATCGGCGAGAACCCGCCGCATCGGCTCCGACTCGACGTCCCGGATATCGACGCCCAACCTCGCACGCCCCGGAACGACGTTCGTCGCGTTCGGCTCGACGTCGATCGAGCCGACGGTTCCAACTGCCGTCTCCGAATAGTCGTCCGCGAGCTCCCGTGCGCTTTTTTCGACGTCGAGGACGAATTCGGCGGCGGCCGAAAGCGCGTCGAGCCGCTCGCCCATCCCCGTCGCGCCGGCGTGATTCGCCTCGCCGACCAGCTCCGCAGTCGCGTGGGTGATCCCCGTGACCGTGGTGACCACGCCCACCGGCCCAGGTTCCGTTGCATCCGAGTCGATCGCTGCCCGCTCCAGTGTCGTGTCCTGTTCGACGTGGAGTTCGAGGAACGCGTGCCACTCGCCGGCGTCGAGGCGTCCCTCGCCGTCGTAGCCGATCTCCGCAAGCGCTTCGGCGAGCGTCGTCTCCTCGCCGGTCACCTCCCCGGCGTCGGAGCGGGAACGCGCCTCCGCTACGGACCGGTCCCCTGCCGCGACCGACGAGCCCAACAGCCCCTCGCCGAAGCGCTGTCCCTCCTCTTCGGTGAAGCTCACGACGCCGACGGGGCGATCCGGTTCGACGTCCCCCGCCTGCATCGCCCGGACTGCCTCCAGCGCGGCGTACACCCCGAGTGGACCGTCGAAGATCCCACCCTCCGGAACCGAGTCGAGGTGGCTTCCGGCCACGACCGGCGCGGCCTCGGGATCTGCAGACGGCGGGGTCCACGTTCCCAGCAGATTCCCCACCGCGTCGACGGTCACCTCGAGTCCGACGTCGGCAAATCGCTCACAGAGCCGATCGCGGGCCGCCCGGTTTGCGGGTGTCCCGGCGAGTACGGTACGCCCCCACTCTCTCGGGGGATCTCGCCCAGTCGAACCGAACTCGCCGTTTTCTTCGAGGTCCAGTCGGAGGCGCTCGGCGTCGACCTCCACGAACGGTGTCGCTGTCATACCCGTCGTTCGAGCCCCCGCGGACAAGGCCTTTGCCGTCGGCTGACTCCCTCGACACGACACCTTCCTCGGGACTACACACCAACCTTCCTCACCGCTTTACCCGTCCGCCGCGCGGCCGACGCGGGGCAATCCCTTTAAGTGGGGGGGTTCACACTTAAATCAAATGGCTCCACTGAATGATTTTCTGGAGGACCTGGTCGCCGGGATCGACGCCGCGTTGCTGTTTTCCCCCAGCGGTTCTCTCTACGAGTCGTTTCTGGAGGAAGACCCGGAGTACGAGGTCGTCGTCGTATCGGGAGAAAACACCGTCGACGCCGAGACGTTCCTGGTGTTGCCCCTCGAATTCGAGAACGTTCGCGACCGCATCCACTACGCGGTAGAGGGCGCGATGGAACAGGAGTTCCTCGAGGAGGGGGACGTGGTGGCGTGTGTGGCGAACGTCTTCGACTCCGATCCCGACGCCCTGCTTCGGGTGCGGGTCGAGGAGTCCGTCCGGTCGGGGGTGTACGATCTGTTCGTCAACAGCAGGGCGGAACCGAGCGTGATCCGAAACGTCTTCGAGGTCGCTATCGAACTGGGGAAGAAAGGGCAGAAGGGAAAGCCCGTGGGGGCGCTTTTCGTCGTCGGCGACGCCGGTAAAGTGATGAACAAGTCCCGGCCCCTGTCGTACAACCCGTTCGAGAAATCTCACGTCCACGTGGGTGATCCCATCGTCGACGTGATGCTAAAGGAGTTCTCGCGGCTCGATGGCGCCTTCGTCATCTCCGATTCGGGCAAGATCGTGAGCGCGTACCGATACCTCGAGCCCGCCGCCGAGGGTGTCGACATCCCCAAGGGTCTGGGCGCCCGCCACATGGCGGCGGGAGCGATCACCAGGGACACGAACGCCACTGCGATCGTGCTCTCGGAGTCGGACGGGTTGGTCAGGGCGTTCAAGGGTGGACGCCTCGTCATGGAGATCGATCCGGAGGACTACTGATGTCAGTCGGGCAGACTCCGCTCCAGTGGGAGATTGTCCGTGCCGTCCCGCCACAGCTGTGGATAGCCACGGCCGTGCTGTTGTTCGGGATCGTGCTCGCGTTCCTGGCCGGGCGGCTCAACCGGCGACTGCTCGAACGAGCCGGTGTCCCCGAGACGATAGAGGGAACCGCCTTCGAACGCACCGCCCGGGAGTTCGACACGTCGACGGTCGAAATCGTCGCGAAGCTCACCTTCTACTTCATTGCGGCCATCGCCCTGCTGGCCGCATTGACGGTCGCCGAGATTCAGTACGTCGACATCTTCTGGTCCGGGGTTGCACTGTTTCTCCCGCAGTTTTTCGTTGCGGTGTTCATTCTCCTCGTCGGGATCGTCGTCGGCGACAAGGTGGAACTGCTCATCGCCGAACGGCTCAAGGGGATCAAACTCCCCGAGATCAACGTCGTCCCGGTCGTCGCCAACTACTCGATCGTGTTCGTCGCGATCCTGCTCGCGCTCGCGCAGGTCGGTGTGGCCACACTGGTCCTCGTCGTTTTGATGGGGATGTACGCGTTCGCGCTGATCGTCTTCACCGCGATCGCGACCAAGGACCTGCTGGCCTCGGGCGCTGCCGGCGTGTACCTGCTGCTCGCCCAACCGTACAGCATCGGCGACGAGGTGAAGGTCGCCGGACAGCGCGGAATCGTTCAGGAGGTAAACCTGCTCGTCACTCACATCGAGACGGAGGGCGAAGAGCACATCGTCCCGAACCACTCCGTCTTCACGGACGGGATCGTTCGGATCCGGAACTGAACCTGTCGATCTGCGGTCACCCCTCGCGTCGTCCGTTTTTATCCTCGCCTGCGTCCGTGTGGCTCTCCTCAGAACTTTCCGAGACGATTTCCGCCGGGACTCCGGCGACGGTCACGTTCGGCGGGACGTCCTCGGTAACGAGGGAGTTTGCAGCCACCTGTGCCCCCTCACCGACCTCGACCCCCGGAAGGATGATCGCGCCCGCACCGATCATCGCCCGTTCGCCGACGACGACGTCCCCGAGACGGTACTCGTCCTGGAGGAACTCGTGACACAGGATCGTGGCGTCGTAGCCGATTATGGCGTGGTCTTCGACGGTGATGCGCTCGGGCCAGAACACGTCCGGCGTGGACTCGAGTCCCCACGAGACGCCGGTGCCGACCGTCACGCCGATCCGACGCAACAGCCAGTTTTTGAGTCGGAGGCTCGGGGCGATCCGCGCGAGCACGATCACGACGTAGTTTCGGACGACCGCGAGCGGAGACTTCGCCGACGGCCACGACCACAGGGAGTTTCGCGCTCCCGGCGTCGGATGGCGTTCCAGCCGGGACCGTCGCGTTCGATCGTCCGCGTTCGAACCCGTCACGGTATGGGGTTCGTGCCGCATAATTTAAAAAGGACCACCTCTGTGGACGATCGCTTACCCGCGCAACTGATCCATGTGATCGATCCGGCGCTGGACGAGATCCGGCTTTCCGACGTCGTGGCGCACCCGGAGCCCCTCGCCCGCAGCCGAGAGCCCCGCTTCGGCGCTCCGTTCGGCCTCGGCGATCGACTCTCCGAGCCCGACGACCGCGAACGACCGGGAGGTCGTGGTGTACAGGCCGTCTTCGCGCTCGTCGACGCTGGCATAAAACAGCAGGGCGTCGCCGACGGTCGACTCGTCGACCTCGATCCGGGCTCCCGCCGACGGATCGGTGGGATAGCCGTCGGGGACGGCGTACTTGCAGACGGTCGCCTCACCGGTCGTCGACAGTTCCGGCAGCGGCCTCCCGTCGCGGGCAGCCGTGAGAACCCCGAGAAACGGCGTCTCTAGCACCGGCAGGGTGTTCATCGCCTCCGGATCGCCGAACCGGGCGTTGAACTCCACTACTTTCGGCCCGTCGGCGGTGAGCATGAACTGGCCGTAGAGCACGCCCTTGTATTCGGGGAGCGCCTCGGCGACCTCCTCGAGGATCGACACCGCGTCGTCGTAGTCGTCCCGCGTCATGAACGGGAGTTCGGGTGTGGTGTCGCTGTAGCTCCCCATCCCGCCGGTGTTGGGCCCTTCGTCGCCTTCGTAGGCGCGCTTGTGGTCCTGGATCGCCGGCGTCACACGGACGTCACCGTTCGCGACGAACGCCTGGACGGTGAACTCCTCGCCGACGAGTCGCTCCTCGAGCACGACCCGATCGTACTCGGAGTCCCGGAGATACTGCTTCGCCTCGCCGCGAGTGACCTGATCCCCGATCACTTTCACGCCCTTTCCGCCGGTCAACCCTGCGGGCTTTACGGCGAGATCGTGATCGACCGCGTCGATGTACGCACAGGCGGCGTCCACGTCGTCGAACGTTTCGAACTCGGGGCAACCGGTGATCCCGTGTTCCCGCATGAAGCGCCGCTGGAACGCCTTGTCGGTCTCGATGCGGGCCGCTTCCGCCCCCGGACCGAACGTGTAGACCCCGGCGTCGTCGAGCGCGTTCGCCACCCCTGCCTCGAGGGCCGCCTCGGGACCGATCACCGCCAGGTCGGCGTCGACCTCTCCCGCGAACTCGACGATCGCGTCGGCGTCGGTCTCGGGGAGCGTCTCGAACTGTGAAGCGAGGCTCGCGATACCCGGGTTCCTGTTGCCCGCACACGCACACAGCGTACAGTCTTCGGCCAGCGCCCTGGCGATCGCGTGTTCCCGCCCGCCGCCCCCGACCAGGAGTACGGTCTCGGTCATACTGGAAATCGAACCACATGGAAGTGTAAATCTTTCCCTGAGTAGCCGGGAGCATATCCAAGATTGTGGATATAAAAGGTCCAGCCCGGGAGCCACGCTTCGGCGTTCCCGTTCGGCCGTGACGTTGCGAGCGACGACCCGAAGCGACCGTTCGACGAATCCAGGAGTGACGAATCTACTGCGAGATATATCAGATTCATTATCAATATGTCTCCTATACCATGTTACTCTTTACAGGGTGTTTCAGGCCGCGAAAGCCGATATCTTATCAATATGTGTGTTAACACTTCTCAATTCTTATCTAGTATCTGAAGATTTAAGATGCCGGGGATCGTATCTCGAAACGAAATATCATGTCCCTGCATCACGGAACGCCGCTCGCCGCCGAACGGCACGATCCCCCGCCCGGATGGCCGTCGCTGGTGAGCCTCCTCGCTGTGCCGGTGGTACTGCTCGCGCTCATGTGGGCGATGAACTATCCGCTGCTCGCGGTGAGTGTGCTGTCGATCGCCGTCGCCGTCGCCGTTCTCCTGCGACGGGGCGGACCGCGGCTCCTCCGGCGGCTTTACGACCGAACACGCCGGCTCACGATCCCCGGCGTCGGAACCGTCGAGTACCGGATCACGTCGCCTTGAGACGCTAGTCGGGTCTAGTAGTGCCAGGGGTATTCCCTGAAGTTCGGTTCCCGCTTTTCTAAAAACGCGTCCCGCCCTTCCCGAGCCTCGTCGGTCATGTACGCGAGACGAGTCGCCTCCCCGGCGAACACCTGCTGTCCGACCATCCCGTCGTCCGCGAGGTTGAACGCGTACTTGAGCATCCGCATTGCGGTCGGGGACTTCTTCGTCATCTCGTCGGCCCACTCCAGCGCTACCGACTCCAGTTCCTCGTGGGGGACTGCCTCGTTGACCATCCCCATCTCTGCTGCCTCCGCTGCCGAGTAGGTCTTCCCGCGGAAGAACACCTCACGCGCTTTCTTCTGGCCGATCTGTCTGGCGAGATACGCCGAGCCGAAGCCGCCGTCGAAGGAGGCGACGTCCGGATCCGTCTGGAGGAACTTCGCGTGTTCTTCGCTGGCGAGCGTGAGGTCACACACCACGTGCAGCGAGTGGCCGCCGCCGACGGCCCAGCCGGGAACGACCGCGACGACGGGTTTGGGCATGAACCGAATCAGCCGCTGTACTTCCAGCACGTGTAAGCGACCGGCTTTCGCCTCCCGGACCAGCGGATCGTCCGCCTCGTCGGCCTCGTCGTCGTCGCGGTACTCGTACCCGGAGCCGCCCCGGACCGACTGGTCTCCGCCGGCGGAAAAGGCCCACCCGCCGTCCTTCGGGGACGGGCCGTTCCCCGTCAGGAGGACGCAGCCGACGTCCGCCTGCTTCCTGGCGTGATCGAGTGCGGCGTACAGTTCGTCGACGGTTCCAGGTCGGAACGCGTTGCGCACTTCCGGCCGGTCGAACGCGATCCGGACGGCGGGAACGTCCCTTGCCCGGTGGTACGTAACGTCTTCGAACTCCTCGGTGATGGGCTCGTACCGATCCGGATCGAAAATCTTCGAAACCATATCGGATCGACGGCCGAGACCCGTATAAAAGCGTTCGACTCCCGGACATTCACGGTTCGGGAACGTGAGGGGTGGACATGGACACGCTCATCGAGAACGCACTACTCGTGACGATGGACCCGGAGTCGCGGGGTGCAACCGGCGAACTCGGAATCGTCGAGGACGGGGCAGTTGGAATCGCGGACGGACAAATCGAGTACGTCGGCCCGGCGGCAGACGTCGACGAGGCGATCGCTCGTCCCCGGGCGGGAGCCGTTGTCGACGCCGAGGGAGATCTCGCGTGCCCGGGACTCGTGAACGCACACGCACACACCCGACACACGATCGTCCGGGGGGCGGCACAGGATCTCCCCGAGATCGAGTGGATGAACCGCGGGCTCGGGCCGATCAGTGCTCACGCGACCCGCGAAGACGGCGTCATCGGCGCGAAACTGGGCGTTCTCGAGGCTCTCGCGTCGGGAACGACGACCGTCTGTGAGTACGCGAGGCGTGTCGGGGAACTCGTGGAGGAAGTGTACGAGCCGTTTTCGGTGCGGTGTGTGGCCACCGAGACGATCAACGAGGTTCCCGACGACCGTGCGGATCTGGGGCCCGAGGAGCTGTACCCGTTCGACAGGGGGAACGGCGAAGCCGGGCTCGAACGCGCGGAGGCGCTGTTCGACGAGTACGAAGACGAGACGGCGTCCCTCGTCGAGCCGGCGTACGGTCCACAGGCGCTGGACATGGTTTCTCTCCGGTTGCTCGAGGAGATCGAGCGTCGAGCGGACGAACACGGCCGTCGGATTCACATACACGTCGCCCAGGGGGAGCGGGAGGCGATCCAGATCCGGGAGCGGTACGGCGAGGACGGCCCGAACCCGATCCCGGGCGCCGGCGAGGAACCCACCACGGTGTCGGTCCTCGACGCGGCGGATCTGCTCTCCGACCGGCTGATCGCCGCCCATCTCCACGGCGCGACCCCTGACGAACGCGCCCGTCTCGCCGACGCCGGCGTTTCGATGGTGGGGTGTCCCTCGTCGATCGCTGCCATCGACGGTATCGTTCCCCCGATCGTCGAGTACCGGGAGCACGGTGGGACCGTCGGGATCGGGACCGATCAGGCACCCGGACCGGGGGGTCACAACGCGGTCCGCGAGCTCCGGACGGCCGCGCTGCTGTCGAAAACCGATCGCGGCGACCCGACCGCGATGCCCGCATGGGAAACCCTCGAGGTTGCGACTGTCGGCGGGGCGCGGGCGCTGGGAATCGACGACGTTGTCGGCACGTTGACGGAGGGAAAGCGCGCAGACGTCGCCGTGTTCGACTTCGAAAGCCCCTGGACTGCCCCGACCGTCGACGAGCCGTTCCACACCGCGATCCCGAACCTCGTGTACGGCGGCACCGGGGTCGAGGCGACCGACGTTTTCGTCGACGGGCGACGCCTCCTCCGTGACGGCGAGGTTGCGATCGAGGGATTCGACGCCGGCGAACTGATCGCCGAGGCGAACCGCCGGGCGGAACGAATCTTCTCGAACGCCGAGGAGGACTGGCGGGACGCCGGCTCCAAACTGGTCACGGACGTCGATGCCGGACGGTTGTAGTTCTGTTGCGGCCAGAACGGCTCAAACGGCCGGAATCCGAATTCGACTCAAACGATCCGAATCGACGTCGACGCCTCCGGCCGCTCCCCGTTCGTGGCCGTGGCCAGAAACGCAGTGATCACGTGATCCCCCTTCGAGGCGGGTCGGGAGACGTCCATCCCGTTCTCGTCGGTCCGTCGGAAGTGGCCGTTCCACTCGACGGAGAACCGTTTCCGTTCCCCCGCACGGAACTGGAACGTCGACGGGGTGTCGGAGGCGTACCGTTGCTCGTCGGTCGCTTCGAGAATCCCGTCGACCTCCCATCCCCATCTGCGCTGTTTGGGCGTCGGCACCCGGACGGGCACGGGAAGCCGGTTTTTGAACTCCACCGTGATCGTCACCGTCTCGCCGACCTCGTAGGCCTTCTTGTCCGTCGAGACGTCGACGTCGACTGCCCGGCGGGCGAGTGCGTTCGGCACGAACTTCGCCACCGCGTCGCTCATGTAGTTTTTGGTCTCGTCGAACCCGAGTCGATCGTCGTCGGTTCCGTCGTATCGTTTCCGTACCATCTTTGTCTCCGGTCGATCGGGTCAGTATCTCCGGTCGATCAGGTCAGCAGTTGAGGCCCAAACAGCATCACGAGCAGTGCGAGCAGCATCGTGAGCCCGATGCTGGTGGTTATCGCCCGAGTGAGTTGTGGCTTCGATTCGATCGGTAGTCTGGAGACTACGGCCTCAGTTGACGCGCGGAGGATGTGGCCGCCGTCGAGGGGGAACGCGGGGATACAGTTGAAGAACGCGAGGTTGAGGTTGATCCAGCCGGTCCAGAAGATCACGTTCACCAGCAGGAACGCGACCGGCTCGCCGGCGACGCCGAGGATTCCCGAAACCTCATAGAAGTTCGCGTTCGCCGAGACGAAGCCGGCGAAGTTGAAATCCACTCCGGCGCCAAAGAGGCTAAACAGCGGCAACACGAGCAGGAAGAAGGCGCCGAGGAACGGCGAGTCGACGAACCCACCCGTGAGCACGGAGAGGAAGGTGTCTGCCGGATACGACCTCACGCCGACGCTGTCGACGGCGACGCCGCTGAACCCGCGGGCGCTGGAGACGCCGAGGAACGCGCCGCCGCGGTCGGGGTTCTCGCCGAGAGTGACGGTGAACGTCTCCTCGTCCGATTCGTCCCACGAACCCTCCTCGTCCGGGACGTACGTTTCGACTTCGACGGTGTCGCCGGGGTCGTACGGCTCCAGCGCCCGGTTCACGTCGCGGTGATCGTACACCCGCGCGTCGCCGATTTCGGCGACCACGAACCGTCTGTCGGTCGGTGCGTCGGCGGCGGCGAGGGGACCGTCGTCGGTGGCGGCCACGAGCGCGCCGACCGGTCCGGTTGCGGTCTCGCCGTCGTCAGTCTCGAACGTCGCGACGTGGTCGTCGCCGATCGCGTTCCTGAGTTCGGCTTCCGTCCGGACGTCGGTTCCGTCGACGGCGGTCACGGTGTCATTGATAGACAGGCCGGCCCGCTCCCCTCGAGCGGCGAACGGCGAGTCGGCAACCAGCGTCGTCACGAGCAGCGACCGCTCTACGCTCGTTTCGATCCGTTCGTCGCCGTCGGCGAGGGTCACGGTGATCGTCCGGTCTTCGATGTCGTCAAGCGCAGCATACAGGTCGGCGTTCGAGTCGACATCGACACCTTCGACGGCGACGATCCGGTCACCCGTCTCGATACCCGCGTTGTCGGCTGCAGAGCCCGGATATACGCCGCCGACCGCCGCGCCCGGCGAGACCGCGATCGCGCCGGCGACCGGGCCGAACAGCAGCCCGAACGCGAGTATCGTGACGATGATGTTGTTCGTCACGCCGGCGGCGAACATCCGCGAGCGGGCCCCCCGGGAGGCCGCCTGAGCGCTCTCCTCGTCCGGTTGAACGAACGCACCGAGCGGAATGAACGCCAGCAACACCACGCCCATCGACTCGATGTCGATGTCCTCGACGCGGCACAGCAGTCCGTGACCCCCCTCGTGGACGACGAGCCCGACGAGCAGGCCGATGACGATCTCCGGCGCCACCTCCAGGGGGAGGAACTCGTTGACTCCGGGGATCACGAGCACGTTCTGGGGTCCACCGGCGATCGCGCTGTCGGGCGGCGACTCGAGAATCATGAACGCCTGTCCGACGAGCATCAGGAACGCGCCTGCCATTGCGACCAGCGCCAGCCCCAGTCCGACGTTCGAGACTGCCCGCCAGAACCGCTTCGGGCGGGAGAGACGCGTGAGAAACTCCCGTCCGCGTTTCGTGTGGACCGTCATGAGCGGTCCGCTGACGCGGACGGAGTCCGGCAGATACCCGCGGTTCCGCAGCGCCATCGCGGCGAACGTGTACGCGAGGATCCCCGCCAGGACCCAAAGCAGCGTATTCATCGTGGGTACCTGAGGCTTCAGCGGGCAAAGGAGTTCGGATTCGGCGGACGCAACGTTGCGTGACCACGGTCGGGTAACGCATCGCGGGAGCAAGCATCAAGCATCACAAGGGAACAACCATCAACGTACAAATACCCGCCCGTTCAATCCTCCCATATGTACACGCCGGGCGAACTCGTCGTCGAACTCGTCACCGACCTCTGGGAGATGATCGTCATCATCGGGACGGAGGTCGCACTGGCAGATCCGCTCAGCGCCGTCGCAGTCGCGGGCGGTGCGGCGTTCATCACGATCGCCGTCGTCGTCTTTCTCTATTCGGCCATCGGCGCGGTTCTGGCGGAGGTCGGGATCACGCTGCCACGCATCGGCGACGGCCAGTCGTCGTAGGCAAGCGTCGACGGCCAGAATCGATGGCCAGCACCGACGGTCAACACCAGCGGCCAGTCGCACAGCCAGTCAAACCCGACGAATCCGAAAGTACCGTATCCTGCGGACGCCAAAGCCGGGTATGTATCACGCCGTCGCGACGTATCTCAGAAACCGCGGGGAAATCCTGCTGGTCCGTCGGTCCTCGGCAGTCGACGTCTATCCGAACTGCTGGGCGGGACTGACCGACTATCTCGGGGCGGACCCCGAGGATCCACTTGCCGAGGCCGAGCGTCGGGTTCGCGAGACCGTCGGCCTCGACGGGACGGATCTCGTTCGGTCTGGGGCGCCGATCACGGTTCCGGACGGGGACCGCACCTGGCTCGTCCACCCGTTCCTGTTCGATGTCGCGGATCGGCAGGTTCACCCGGATGAAACCGTCGCGAATGCCGAATGGGCTCACGCAACGGCGATACGCGACCGCGAAACCGTCCCGATGCTGTGGGAGACCTACTGCCGGATCGCCCCGACCGTCGAGACGATCCGGACTGACGAGGTTCACGGCGCGTCGTGGCTCTCGATTCGCGCGCTCGAAGTGCTCCGTGACGGGGCCGGGACGGCCGACGAGTGGGAAACGATCGCTGAACTCGCGGGAGAACTCGTCGACGCCCGTCCGGGGATGGTTGCGATCGGAAACCGGGTGAACCGGGTGATGGAAGCCGTTGTCGCCGAAGGGGACCTCCAGGAAGCCGTGCCGTCACTGGATCTCGTTCACGACCGGACGGTCGCGGCGATCGAACGGGCGGTCGAGGCGGACGGCACCGCGTCCCGATCCGTCGCCGACCTGCTCGAACCCGGAGGACGGTTCCGAAAACGTGGCGGACCGATCGTCACCCTCTCCCGCTCTGAAACGGTACTCGCCGCGCTTCGCGAACTGCGTTCACGGGCGAGACCGATCGGTGATCCGGACGGGGCGGCGGCCCTCCGGGTGATTGTCGGCGAGTCGCGTCCCGATCGGGAGGGTGTTGGCGTGGCCGAGACATTGTCCGACTCCGACATCGAGGTCACGCTCGCGGCGGATTCGGCGCTCCCCTGGCTCCTCGAACGCGACGACGCCGCCTGCGTACTCGTCGGGGCCGACACGATCGATCCCAGCGGGGGCGTGTACAACAAGGCCGGAACCTACGGGCTCGCACTTGCCGCCGACCGGGCGGGCGTTCCGATGGTCGTCGTTGCGTCGACTCCGAAGATCGCCCCGACGGCCGGATTCGAGCAGGAATGGTCGGATCCTGCGGCAGTGTATGGCGGGTCGGGGATCGACGTCACGACGCCCCGATTCGATCGGACGCCGCCGGGGCTGGTGACGGCGATCGTCACCGAACACGGGACGCTGTCGACGGCGGACGTCCGGTCGTTTGCAGCCAAACACCGGGAGAACGCGGCGTGGAACCGGCGCTTTGACGGGGCGGGCGACTGTTGAGAGACGCCCCTGCGCCGAGTGACTTTTGAGGCGGCGCGTCCTACTCGCATCTGGTGGCGATGACGACGGTTACCCCCACTGAGCCCCTTGTGATGATGGGTTCTACCGAGCCACTCTACTGATTTCTGTCGACGACCTGTATCCGCGATCACTACTCCGTCGAACGCCGTCGCTCTCTCTGCTGGGATCGGTCGCTCGGGGACGGGGGGGTGTCCCTCTCGTACTGACTGTTGTAGGCCGTTACCGGACGATCGGCGGGCCGAGCGGCCGATCGACCGGTAAATCACTACGCCAGCCAGTATCAGTGTCCCGCAACCAGCGCGAGCACGTGAAGCGCGAGCAGTGCGAGTCCGAGGGAGGGGGTTAGCGGGCCGATTCCGCCGGCGAACAGCACGGGGACGTACACCGCGGGCAGGGCGACGGCGGCGACGAACGCGATCGTCCGCAGGAGATCGCGGAGGCGATCGCCGCCGAAGCTCCCGGACCACGGCTTCGATCGGGCGACTGAGCCGCTCATATATCACGGCACGATCTGCGACTCTAATAACGTACTGTAGACACAAACGCACGCTTGAGTTACCCCTCGAGGGAGCTTCCAACCTCTCCCTCGAACACCTGGATTCGCCTGCAGTCGGAGGACATTTTTGTCTCCCGTCCCTGGCTTCGAGGGATGAACCGCTACGGCCCGCTGTGGGACCCGACCGTCAACGGATCGTTGCGGGAAGCGGTGGAGCCGCTCGTTCCGGTCCTGGAGGTGCTCACCCATCTGGGCGACGGCGCGTTCCTGATGGTCCTCGGCGTGTTGCTCTACTGGTTCGGTGCCAGGGAGACGCGTCAGGAACGGGCTTTCGTCATCGCCGTGGGAATCGCGGTGTTTGCGCTCTCGGTCGGCCTGAAGGGAATCGTCCAGCTTCCCCGGCCGGAACTGGCGTTTACCCCGGCCGGCTATCCGGGCTACTCGTTCCCGAGTGCCCACGCGATGGGCAGTGCGGGGTTTTACGGCGCGCTGGCGGCGAGTATGACCCGCGGTCGTCCGGTGTGGCGGTATCTCGCCGCGGGCGTCCTCGTGGCCGTGGTCGCCGTCTCGCGGGTCGTGATGGGCGTCCACTACGTCGGTGACGTTCTCGTGGGCGTTCTGCTCGGGTTCGGCATCGTCGCGTTCGGTATCTACTATCGGGATCAGTGGACGTTCGACCCGGGGCCGCTGTTCGTCGCCGCGACGGCGATCGCGCTTTTCGCCGGGCTCCTCGGTTCGCGCGTGTTTCTCACCTTCTCGCTGGGTGCGGCACTCGGCGGCGCGATTGGGTGGTATCTCGTCGCCGACCGTCCGACTACCTCCGTTGGCGCGGCCGTGTTGGTTCTGGGTGCGGCAGGTCTCGTCGGCATCCTGGTGTTGCGCGTCGCGACGGTGTGGCTGGGGATCACGGCGCTGGTGAACACCCATTCGATCTCGGCGCTCGTCGCCGAAGTGATCGCCTACGCCGTGCTCACCGTCTTCGTGTTGGTCGTCCCCTGGCTTGCGGTTCGGATTGAGACACACCCGGTGGTGGTATCACTCCAGTCGACGCTCCCGTTCCGCGGCCGCGTCGTCGACCCCGAACTGCAGGCGGATGGTGGCGAACCGAACGACTGACTGTTCGGTCGACGACAGACCGTTCGGATCACTCCGTGCCTGCTGATGTCGGATCCCGGAGCGTCATCGCCATCGCGGTCGTTCCGCCCACGAGGATCGTAAACCAGTAAGTCGACAGCCGCCACAGCAGCGCGGTCGCGGTCGCGGTCGCGAATCCGACGGGCCACAGCAGATACAGCGCAGTCGCCATCGACGCCTCGACGCCGCCGACGCCGCCCGGGGTCGGGACGAGGAAGCCGACCTTGCTCACGGCGACGGCCAAAAACGCGATTCCGAGCGGTATTTCGGTCCCGACTGCGTGTGCGGTCGCGAACAGCGCGACGGCGAGCCCGGTCCAGCCGAGATGGGCAAAAACGATAGCACCCAGAACTCCCCGGCGATCCCGCCCCACCAGATCCAGCGTCGTGTAAAACCCCTCGAACCGCCGTTCGACGTTTTCCCGCCGGAGGAACCCGACGTTCCGGCCGGTCAGACGACGGACGAGCGCTCGTATTCGGGCAGTAACCCCGGCCATCCCCCGAACCACGAGTGTCCGACGTTGCCAGCCGATCCAGAGTACGGTCGCCACGAGCGCGACGAGCGCGACGACCGGGAGTGCGTGGGCCCCGAGGTCGATCGGCAGCGGATGGGTAAACAAAACGTAGCCGACGCCGACACCGCCCAGCGTGTAGTAGGGAACGTAGTTGAGGAAGTCAGCGCTCACGATCGCTGCCAGCCCCTCCTCGTAGGCGGCGTCGAAGTAGCGGCTGATCACCGCGGCGATCCCGACGCCGGAGGTGACCTGCCCGTAGGGAACGGCGTACTTCGCGAACATCGCGGTGAGGAAGACACCAGCGACGAGCCAGTAGGGTCTGGCCTCGTCCACGATCGATAGTACCCGATGCCAGACGAGGCTTCGAAAGAACAGACAGCCGATCATCGCGAGGAATGCAGTTGCGTACACCGACGGTGTCGTCCGGGAAATCGCGGAAAGTACCTCGTTCCATCCGATCGCGTACACGAACAGTCCGAGCAACCCGATCGCGATGGCGAACGCCACGAGGGCCCGTCCTTTCATCCTGGTTCGGTCGGTTACCTTCCTCGCCTATAAAAACACGCTCTTAGGGCCCCCGGATTCTCGTGATGCCGGTGCGATTCAGGGGTGCGGTTGACATCGCGGTCACCCCTCCGGGGTGATAGGAGCAGTCGCCCCCGTAATTGAATACGGTGGCATCGCTGAGAGAACGTATGGACATCGATACGGAGGAGTTGATCACGTCCCTGACGCCACGCAAAGAGAACTCGGCGCTCAAGTCGTACCAGAACACGGTGTCGGTCGCCTGTCCGGCCTGCGGGATGCCCTTCGACGACCTGGTCGTCTGCAAACAGAATCCGACCAGCCTAAATCTCTCGAAGCAGTTGAATTTCTGTGTCGGCGTCGAGGACGGTCAGGCGTTTATTTTCACACACAAGCAGTGAGTCCCGTCGCGTCCGGGCACTCACTGGAAGAGACCTCGTCGGTAGCGATGTCGATAGTTCCTCCGAGGTTGCCTCTAGGCGAAATCCAAACGGGGATTTCACAGTTATCGGGAAACCACCCGTGAAACTGACCCAGTCAACCGTTAATTAATGTACTGTATATGACTATATCAGCGCATAATTTATTACAGCACACTCTCGACAATGACTCACATGGAAGAACGTTCGATTTCCGACCGGTTGTTCGAGTTGCTTACCACTGTCGAGGAAACGTACAATACAACTGTCGAATGGCTCCGTAATTACACACCGTACGTCGTCCGCGCAATCGAAATCGTCCTGGCGTTGGGGCTCCTTATCCTGCTCGCCCAGTGGTATCACACCGTTTACATCGTCGGTGCTTGAATGAAATCCGTTCGGCGGCTCTCGGTGATCACAGATCTCCTTGATCGTCTCTCCCGATCCATCCGACGTCAGAGTGAACAGAGTGGCATTTTCCGAAATTTGCAAGTCCATGGCTGTATTCGTGCATCCTGTAAAACACCCCGCTGAAACCCTTAAATAAATTTTTAGTTAATAAGTATGTACAGTGATATATGGGGATTGTAAATGGAGTTGTTCGTATTGATGTTGGTTGCAAAAATAGAACGTCCCTCAGGATAAAAAACTGACACATCGTTGGAGGGGTGGCGAAGAATTTATATAATAAAAGATTCTGGTATAGATTGTCACGCATGACAAGCAAAAAACCGAACCGCCGTCGCTTCTTGCAAGCGGCCGGTGGCATGAGTGTGGTGGGAATTGCTGGATGTCTCGGAGATGACGTGGATCCGGATGATGACCCACTCGAAGACGATAATGGCGTAGATGACGATGACGACGACGATACTGACGAGGACGCAGAATACGACATCAGTATCGGAACGTCAGCTGGTGGCACGATGGATGTCGGACTGGCCTTCGAAGCGGCTGTGTCCGCCGAAAGTGACATGGTCAATTACGCCACCGTGGAGAGCCCTGGGTACGTCGGAACGGTCCGTCGGCTCCAGCAGGACGCCTTCGATGGCGGCATTACCGACACGAACACGATGGATAAGGCCCAGAATCACCTGGACATGTTCGAGGAGGATCCGGTCGATTTCCTCCCGTGGCAGGGCTTCCTCGCGTTCCCGTATAGTATTTATATAATGGCACGGGAGGACACTGACATTCAAACGTTCGACGACCTCGCCGGGGCCAGCGTGTATCCGGCGGAACCGGGCTATTCGACCCGGGCGACGACGCTCGAAGTGTGGTCGCAAGAACCGACGGCCGACATTTACGAGCAGATGGACATCGTCGACATGGACGTCTCGGACGCACCGGGTGCGATGGAAGAAGGACGCATCGACGCTGCCATCGCATACGGGACGCCTGGGGTCGGTAACACCGGTTTTGTCGTCGAATACGACTCCCGGGTCGACGTCAGATACGTCGAACACACCGACGCACTTGTCGAATCCGTTCAGGGATTCGCCGGCGCCGGATTCAGTCGGTACGAGAACCCTGTAGAGGACTTCAACTGGGGCCAGGATATCGACGCCGACGAGATCATTTCATGGGATCTCAACGTGACGTTCGCGTTCCATCCCGACACACCGGATGAACCCGTGTACGAACTGACTCGGATCGCGGCAGAACACGGCGACACCGTGCGCGATGCCGAACGACGGTTCACGCCAAGTGACACGGAGAGTGCGGCGGCACCGACGCTCTCCGACTACCCGATCCACCCGGGTGCCGCCGAATATTACCAGGACAACGACGTCTGGGAGGACGACTGGGTCGTCGGCGACCGTGACATGGTCGGCGATTACGTGAACTAACTGCCCTGCGGCTGGGCAGCCCGTTTCGAACAGTGGAGCGAGCAGTGGATCAATCGCCAATCCATCTATCAATGAGTACTGAAACAGCGTCTCGGATACAACAGATCAACGTCACAATACTCGATTACGCCATCACTGTCGGTGCCCTTATTCTGTGGGCACTGGTTCTCTGGTGGGCCTGGACTCAGGACATCAGCCGATCCCAGTACGGGGTGTTGTTCCTCGGGGGAATCCTCGTCCTGTACGCCATCAAGGAAGCCAAAGAATCCATCGAAGACGAGGATTATCTGGATTTGCTCATCCTGTTTGCGGCCGCACTGGTGATGATTGCCGCGAGTATCTACATCTGGAACGACTATCAGGGGTTCTACATTAGTCGACAGGGATGGGCCTACGATCACGAGTATCGACTCGGCTGGCTCGTCGTCACCGTCATTCTTTATCTGACCTGGCGATCCTATGGAAACATCTTCCTCGCGCTCGTCGGTGGGACGATGCTGTACGCCGTGTTTGGGAACTACGTCCCCGGCCTGTTCGGACATGCCGGGATCGACACGACGTTTATGTTGCAGATGCTGTTTACGGATCTGGCCGGCTTCTACGGCTCACTGACGCAGTTGACGGCCGCCTGGATTGCACCATTCCTGCTGTATGCAGGGTTATTGTTCGCCTTCGGGGCGTTCGATTTGATCTTACGAATCGCGATTGTTAGCGCCAAGTTCATCGAATCCGGCGTGGCCCAAACGGCAGTCATTGCGAGCGCAGTGATCGGCTCTATCAACGGGAGCTACGCCGCCAATGCAGGGATGACCGGATCCTTTACGATCCCGACAATGATGGACGCAGGGCTCTCCGGCCGTACGGCAGCCGGTATCGAGGGAACTGCCTCCACCTCGGGGCAGGTGCTCCCGCCCGTCATGGGTGCCTCGGCGTTCGTGATGGCGTCGGTACTGGGGATTCCCTATATCGACGTGGTTATTGCGGGCCTCCTCCCGGCGGCGATTCTGGTGTTTTCCGTGCTCGTTGCTGTCCACTACACGTCCATCAACGAGATCGGTGGACAGAGCATGGACTTCGCCGATTACTTCGACGACGAATTGACGACCGCAGACAAGGTCGTGGAGGGGACCCGGTTCGGTATCCCGTTCGCGATCCTGTTGTTCACACTCGGCTATTTGCAGTGGACGGTAATGACTTCCGCACTGTACACGATCGTCGCGATGGTCATCCTGGGAATTACGACACCGGTCTTGCAATCGACGTACGGTGTGGTAACCGGGCATCAATCCGCACGGGTCGAACTCAGCGATCGCTGGGGCAAAAACTCGGTCCTTCGAGTCGCAGGGACCGTTCGCGGACACCGAATCGTCGACACGTTCCTCACAGAAACTGGCCGCACGATCCACGGCTTCCGGCGAGGCGCGGTCATCCTCGCTCCGATAGCGATCATCCTCGCCGCCGTCAACGGCGTCGTCGACCTGCTGATGACTACCGGTGTGCCGTCACGAATCGCCATTATGTTGATGGAGCTGTCTGGTGGTGTCCTGCTTATCGCCGTGTTGTTCGGGATGGGTGTCTGTATCGTAATGGGCGTCGGTATGCCGACGGTGGCAGCATACGTTATCGTCTCGACACTCGTCGCACCGACGTTTGTCAACGTCTTCGCGGTTCCGGAACTTGCCGCACACTACATGGTGTTCTACGCCGCCGTGATGGCGGGCGTAACGCCACCGGTGGCTATCGCGGTCGTAGTTGCCTCCGGGATTGCCGGCTCGAACTTCTGGCGGTCATGTGGTGTTGCGATCACCATCGCTGCACCACTGTTCGTCTTGCCGATTTCGTTCATTTATCATCCAGAACTGGTTTCGACGGTGATCGATCTGAATACGTTGATAACCGCATCTGTGATCATGATGGGTTCGATAACAATTATTTATGCCCTCAACTACCCGTTCGGACTGAAGCGACGGTTCGCCTATCCACTCCGTTTCGGCATGTTCTGGCTGGGTGTTTTCGTCATGATCGCCCCGGTCAGGCTGTTCCAGATTGCCGGAATCGGTGTGTTTGTTCTGACGTTCCTGGTCTACCGCACGGTAGCGACAGATCGGCCGTTTCCGATGGCTTCAGTGATCGATCGAGGGTAGGACCGCTGGCGGTACTTGTGAGGATATTTTCGAACACTACTAAGAGCAGTCGGCCACCCTTTCCTCTCTCATTCCCGTTGAATCACGGTAACCGGTCGTTCGGCCTCCAGAATGACTGACTGTGTCACGCTACCGAACAGCGCTTTGCCTGCTGGAGAGCGCTTTTTCCCACCGATAACGATGTTGTCGGCGTCGATAACGTCGGCAATTTCCAGGATTTTATCCGACGGTTCACCGTGTTCACGGCGGATCGTCGTTTCGATCCCGGCCGAATCGAGGCGCTCCTTGACCATGGTGACGCTTTTCGGTATGTTCGACGCGTCGAACATGTCTTCCGATGACACCCGCTCCCCCTCGTCTGGGGTGTCGAACTCGCGTTCGACGTTCACGATTACAGCTTTTTTCTCTTCGGGGGATCCCGGAAAGTCGATGACAACGTCTGCGAGCTTCTGGACATTCCGTTGCTCTTTATCAACAGCGAGAAGGACCGTGTACATACCTACGTGTTGTCTCAAATGGCCCTTAAAAGTATCTCAGAAGATTATCACTGCTCCCCTTTTCGACTACCGCCACCGCTGAAAATCTCCGTAACGCGCTCGAACACGCTGACGAAGCGTCCATGATTCACAATTCACGCCCCAAATTCAGGAGCCACCAAACGTGATCCATTATTTCAGAGAATCCTGCGAGTAAGCTTCCCACGTGAAACATACGTTCCACCAGGTGACAGGAACGCTTTACTCCGAACCGGATCAACGGATACCATGGATACCCGGGTGCGATGTTACGACTGCGGGGCAACGGACGACCTCCGTGATCGCAAACGTTGTAACTGCGGCGAACCACACTGGTTCGACACCGACACACGCGATTTTGACTGGCCCGACGAAGGGATGGGAATCTGGCGCTATGTGGATGTCTTACCCGTGAATGAACCCGTGGGACTGTCCCGTGTGTCCGGCAACACGCCACTTCATCGCAATCGAGGGCTCGAATCTGCGGACGGGCCACGAATCCACCTGAAGCTCGAGGGGCTCAATCCGACCGGGAGTTTCAAGGATCGCGGGAGTGCGGTCGGCATCAGTTACGCAGTTGCCGACGGCACGACCTGGGTTGGGACCGTTTCGCATGGGAACATGGCCTTGAGCGTCGCCGCCCACGCTGCCAGTGTCGACCTGGAGTGTGCAGTACTCGTCGCCGAGGAGACGCCTCGTGAACGCCTCGAACTCATCGGACAACACGATCCGCACCTGTTTCGCGCGATCGGATCGTATGGCGATCTGTATGAGGAGACCCTCAATCTCGACGTGGATATCGAGTTCGTCAACTCGGATACGCCACTGCGGGTCGCCGGACAGAAGACGGTGGCATACGAAATCTGCGAGGCATTTGCCCCCGGGGCTCCGGATGCGATCGTCCTTCCGGTGAGCAGCGGTGGGAACGCGAGCGGGATCTGGAAGGCACTGCGGGAACTCGAGACGGCTGAATTGCTCGATTCGTCGGCAATGCCTCGTCTGTATCTCGTCCAGGCGGCCCGCTGTGATCCGATCGCCCAGAGCTACCGGGCTGGGTCAGCGGCGGTGACGGCTGTCGACGGTGAGGAGACGATTGCGGTGTCGATTGCGAACGAAGACCCACCGAGCGGGACGAGAGCCCTGACTGCTGTTCGCGAGACTGGTGGGGCCGTGCTCTCGATCGAAGACGACGAGATCAGGGCCGCCATGCGACAACTCGCCGAAGAAGCCGGGCTCTCGGTGGAACCGTCCAGTGCGCTCGTCCTTTCGGCGATCGAGGAATTGACTCGATCCGATACTCTCGGTGCGGATGACGACGTTGTCGGCATTCTAACGGGGTCGGGCTACAAGGAACAGACGACCGTCGACACTGCCGTACGGGATCTCCCCATCGACGATCTCGAACGGGTTCTTTCGGGGCTCGTCGGCGGAGAGACGGATCCCTGAGCGGTGGCTTCGAAGCGTTCCAGTAGTGCGTTCGTTTACATTAGCCTTCATAATAACCGACGACAACCTACAGATTCGATCGGTGACGTACATGGACTATAGGGGACGGCAACCCACCGACAGAGGATTGACCTGAATGAGCGATCAGTAAACGTACAAGACGAAGTACGTGAACGCAATCCCAAACACCACGCTAACGACCGTTGCAAACACCAGCCCGTAGAACAGGTTCCACTCGAGTGCCAACAGCAAAACCACGACGAAAGCTGCCCAGAAGAACGCTATGGCAGTACCGAGGCGGTACCATTTTCGATTTTCAGCCGGGATCATCCGTTCATCCGGTCGTCTCATGGTCACGAATTGAATCCCGGGACAGTATACGCTTTGCCTACGGTCGCGTTAAGTTAGAGGATGAGGCGGACGGGTTCTTCTAGTTCTGCGATCCCCTCCGTTCGCAGCTCCTCGGCCGACAGGTCGCCTTCGAGCAGTCCACGGACGTACTGGATCAACTGTTGGCCCGCCAGCAGGTCCGGGACGGCGACGTAGGTGGCTCCTGCGTCGAGCAGCGAGAGCGCGGTGCGTTCGTCCCGGGCCCGGAGGACGAGGGTCGCGTCGTACTCCAGCTCCAGCAGTCGGCGGGAGATAACCCCCGAACCAGACACCGACACGATGACTCGGGCCTCGTCGGCGTTGGCTTTCTCCCAGGTGTAATCCCCCATCGCGTCGCCGAAGACGTACGCTTCACAGTCAATGCGAACCTCCTCTCGAAGCGCCGGGTCGTTTTCGATAACGACGTAGGGGTGATTCAGTTCCTCACAGGTTTCGACCATCCGCCTGCCCTTCCGGCCGTAGCCGACGATGATCACGTGGTCGCTGATGTCCTCCGGGACGTCGCTCAGTTCGTCGATCTTGTCGTGACGGACCGAGACGAGGCCACGTGTCGAAAGCATCCGGTAGATCCGCTCGTTGTATCGCTGGGTCACTGTCGAAGTGATCATCGTCACGGCGGTAGCGAGGACGATGGCGTCGAACACCGCCTGCGTCAACAGTCCGACCAGCAGGGCCTCGATGGCGATTATCAGGGAGAACTCGCTGATCTGGTCGGTGCTGAGCGCCGTCAGCGTCGCCGTCCGCGCCTCATATCCCCTGTACATCAGGATCGTGGTCGTCACTGCCGGCTTCACGAGCACCGCCAACAACACGACCCCGGCCACGAGCGCCAGCTTCTCGACCGATTCGGCCACGCCGAGCTGGACGAACGGGAGGACGACGAGCGCACCGACGGTCACGAAGAAGATGGCCACGAAGAAGTCCTTGATCGATTCTAGGCCGTTGAACAGCCCCAGATACTCGCCCGGCTCGTGGCGCACTGCCAGCCCGGCGGCGAACGCCCCGACGACGATCGGAATACCGACTGCCGCCGCCGCGCCGACGAACACGACCAAAAGCGAGACAACCCCGACGATCATGAGTTCGTCTGAACCCCCAGCGAGTCGCCCCATCGCGTCGAACACGTAGCGATTGACGAGGACAGCGCCAACCAGGAAGACGGCGCCGTAGCCGATCTGCAGGACGATCGGATCGAGTTCCAGAACGCCGGCACCCACGACGAGGATGAACGCGACCGCGAACAGATCCTGCACGAACTGGATCGACTCGCCCAGCCGGCCCCGGATGAGATCCGTCCGGATCTCGGTCTGCAACAGCGCGGTCCCCACGATTGTCGAGGACAGCGCGACGGCGACGCCGAGATAGATCGCCTCACCGAGCGGAATTCCGAAGAGAACGCCGAACCCGATGCCGAGTGCCCCGACCACGAGGATCTGTCCGAGGGCGGTGAGTTCGCTGTCGGCGAGCACAATCTCGATGCTGGAGAGCTGGATCCCCACACCGAAGGTAAACACCAGTAGTGCGATGCCGAACTGCGCGAGCTCCAGCGCCAGCGCCTCGTCGATGAAGAAGCCGGCGACGATCCCCGCGAGGACCAAAAGCGGTGCGGCCGGCAGGTCATACCGGTTGGCGAACAGCAGGAACGGCCCGGCGACGATGAAGATGATCGCCACCGCAGTCAGCATCTCAGACATCCTTATCCCCTCCGTCGTGTGGCGGTTCACTCATCGAGATCACCTCGCATCCGTTCGTGGACGTCCCGGAACGGCTGCGGATCTTTGAGGAGTTCGACGTCGCGTTCTGCTGCGTCCTCGAAGGTGTCCGGATCTTCCAGCAGCGCTTCCAGGTAGTCGGCGAGACGCTCCGACGACAGGGGAACGCTTTGAATGACGTAGTCAGCTCCTCGATCGTAGAGCGCGCGGGCGTCCTCGTCGTCGCCCGCCTCCAGAATGACAGTCGCGTCCTGGCTCGTCTCCCGCAGTATCGTCTTTCCGATCTCGATTTGGTCCGACGACGAGAGAACGAAATCAGCCTTCTTGAGGGCGATGTCCTTCCGGATGGAGCCGCTCCCGATGTCGCCGAACACCGCGTCGTAGCCCTTCTGGGTGAGTTGGGTGACGTGGGCGGCCTGCCGGTCGACCACGACGAGGTCGTCGTAGTGGTCGTCCAGCAGTTCGAGAACGTTCCGCGTCAGGTCGTCGTAGCCGACGACGACCGCGTGGTCTGTGTACTCCCGTTTCTCCTCGGCGAAGGTCTCCTCGGCCTCGAACCGCGAGAGGGACGGTTGCGCTCGCTCGTAGAGAGCGCCCCCGTAGGCGAAGAAGTACACCGAAACGCCCATCGTGATGAGTGCTACAAGCGTGAGGAAGCCGAGAATTTCGACGCCGATAAAGTCGCCAACGACCGCGGCAGTTGCGACGACCACACCGAACTCGCTGACCTGGATCATGTAGAGACTGCCGAAGAACGTCGTCTCGCTGTCGAAGCGCTGCCAGCTGATGAGCGCGAAGAAGATGACGAACTTCCCGATCATCAACACTACTGCCGCGATGACGGCCTCCTGCCAGTAGAAGAAGAGCTCACCGGCATCGAGACTCAACGCGACCGACGCGAAGAAAATCATCACGAACAGGTCGGTCAGTGGGTTGACCCGATCCTGCAGTTCCTTGCTGTAAGGGAGCTGGGCGATGGCGACTCCGGCGAGGAACGCGCCCATCTCGATCGAGAGGTAGGCTGTGATGCCTAACGGCGCCAAAAAGAGGTTGACGTTATCGGAGACGAACACGAAGAGGAACGCCCACGAGATGGCGATGAGGAAGAAAATCTGCTTGTTGTCGGCGATCCGCCGGAAGATGGGTGGGAGCGCGTACTTCGAGGCCGCCAACGCTGCGACGGTGATGATCGCCACGAGCGTGAGGACGACCGCGAGCGTTGTGCCGACCTCCGCGGCGCTTTCGGGACGGCCCGCTGCCAGGACAGCCAGGATGATGACGACCACGACGTCCTGGAGCAGCAAGATTCCGACGTCGATCTTGCCGTGGAGGGTGGTCGTCTCGCCGAGATCGGTGAGCATCTTGATGACGACCGCAGTTGAACTGTACATCACCGCCAGGCCGATGATAATCGATTCCATCGTGCCGAATCCAAGCGCCAGCGAGACGCCGGTTCCGACGGCGGCGACGGCGGCCATCTGCGGCAGCGAGATCTTGACGA
Source organism: Halalkaliarchaeum desulfuricum (assembly GCF_002952775.1). Lineage (NCBI taxonomy): Archaea > Methanobacteriati > Methanobacteriota > Halobacteria > Halobacteriales > Haloferacaceae > Halalkaliarchaeum > Halalkaliarchaeum desulfuricum. The sequence continues at coordinate 1,079,485 of NZ_CP025066.1, read as the reverse complement.
TCGGCGAGAGGATGTGTTTGATCTCGTCGATGCGCATCTTGATGCCGAGCAGGAACAGCAGAAACGCGAGTCCCAGTTCCGAGAGTGTCTCCGTGAGTTCGGTGACCTCGACGAGGCCGAGCACGACAGGGCCGATTATGACCCCTGCGATGATGTAGGCGATAATGGTCGGCTGGCCGGTCTGCCTGGCGAGGAATCCGGCGATAGTCGCAGCGAGGAGAATGATAGCCAGATCAAAAGAAAGCGCTACTTCTGAAACCATCTATTCGTGGCCAATTTTCGCAGATGTCAATTAACAGTTTCGAAGCCCCGATCGGCTAACTGCTCTCGATCCGTTCGTACTACGGTGATGGAGGGTCTCATGTAACTATTCGACGCAGCAGCTCATTTTTGAGACATCCCGACGGAACGCCTGACAGGCGTGTTTGAAGGCCTCCGAGAAAGTCGGAAACGGGTGAACCGTATCGATAATGTCGTCCACTGTCAGGCCAAACTTTACGGCCAGAGTTGCCTCCGAGATCATGTCTGCTGCTCGGGCCCCGACCATGTGCACGCCGACGATCTCATCCGTTTCGTGATGCTTGACAACCTGTACAAAGCCGCGACTATCCCGGACAGCCTTCGCCTTCGGCACGTCGTCCATGCGAACGGTTCGACAGGTACAAGTGCCAAACTCCTCCACATACTCGGCTTCCGTGATACCCACAGAAGCAACCTCGGGACTGGTGTAAACCACCGCCGGAACACTTTGGTAATCAATCGTCACCCCTTCGTCGCCAACGGCATTCTTCACGGCGTGATTTCCCTCCTTCGCGGCCGTAGTTTCAAGCATTGGTTCCCCGATACAGTCACCGGCCGCATACACGTCGGGATTTGCGGTTTGAAACCGCTTATTGACTTGTATCGCACCGCTGTTCTCGGTCGCTATCTTGGCGGATTCCAGGCCGATTTCGTCGGTGTTCGGGGTGACCCCGGTTGCGAGGAAGAGATCGCTCCCCGCAAACGTCTGGTTGCTCCCACCCACATCCGCAGCAACGACGACATCCTCGTCGTTCTCGATAGTACGATCCGACCCATCGATTGCCTGAATCTGTGCACCGGTGATAACCTCGATCCCCTCGTCGGTGAATGTCCGCTCGATTTCCTCACCAAGTTGCGGTTCCATCGCAGAGAGCACGCGGTCTGAGCGTTGCAGGATGGTTACACTCGCCCCGAAATGATGGAGTATCTGACTCCATTCCAACCCCACGTAGCCGCCGCCGATCATGATGACGTGTTCGGGCAAGTCAGTTCGTTCGAGGATCGACTCACTCGTTTCGTAGGGTACGTCGGTTAATCCCGGAAAGTCGGGAATTGCCGGTGAACTGCCAGTTGCGATCAGTATCTTTTTACCGGTCACCGAACGACCGGCGTCCTGGCCGTCGAGGATCTCGATGGTGCGAGAATCCGAAAAAGCTCCGTATCCTTCGAGAATTTTCGTGCCGAAGTGGTCGGCGACACTCGCGTAGTTTTCGTGTTGCAATCCGGCAACGAGATCATCTTTTTCCGCAATCGCTTCGTGCCAATTCGTCGCCGGCTGCCCGTCGTCGTAAGAAATGGCTTTGAACGGCGTACGGGGCGGCTCGAAGGCAGTCTTTCCGACTTCGAGGAGGTGTTTGCTGGGGACGCAACCGACATTCACGCACGTTCCGCCCAATGGGAGACCACTATTTACCAGAGCCGTCGAGAGTCCACGTCTGTCAGCCTCAGTGATAGCCGCAAACGCCGCCGCTCCGCCACCCAAAACGACCAGATCGTACGTATCTGACTTCGTCATTTCCTATACTGTACTTCCCGAAACTATTATACTGTAGAGTCCAAAGCCTCAAACACACTTCGAGGCATCAAAGTCATGGCAGATGCAACCTCACCAGCGCCAAACTGCAATATCGACGGCACGTGTTACTGTCCATTAACCGGTATCATCGAAACGTTGAGCCGGAAATACGCCATGCAGTTGGTGAGTATCATTGGGGCGCACGATTCGATGCGATTTGCCGAGATAGAACACCACCTCCCGACTGCAAGCACATCAACGATTTCGAAACGCCTCGATGAATTTGAGGGGGCTGGGCTCGTCACGCGCAGCCAGTATAACGAAATTCCACCCCGTGTCGAATACGCACTAACCGAAGAAGGTGAAGAGGTTAGGGATCGCCTTCGTCCGCTCTTGGAATGGGCGTCCGAGGAGTCAAATTAGGGGAGCAACCGAGGCAACAGGGCCAACCCTGGGAGTTGATGTGTACAACGTCTGTATACCCCAGTCGGTCCGAATCGCATATTTAAGCTGACATTCGACCGCTGCTGTGTGCAAGGGGCGAATACCTCATCGAAGAGCTGTGGATCGAGGGGATCGTTCTTGGGTTACTATATGTGAGTGACTGCCCGGACTCAAGCCCATTTTATCAATATTTCACCAGAAACCCGATGCAAGTTACAGCTCGCGTATCTTACCCCCGCCTCCATCTCCCGAATCGCAGAGAATGGAATCGGTTAGTACAGACAATCATGCGCTCACGGCTCACTTCGTTCGCCGTTCACGTTTTCGAGGCCTCACTGCGTTCGGCCTCGCATGCGCCGTCCGGGAATTGAACCCGGGCTAGTGGCTTGGGAAGCCACTGTCCTACCACTGGACCAACGGCGCGCACGTCGAGATACCGTATCGGAACACTTCAACGTAGCGCTTGTCGCCCGACGATCCAGTTCCGTCTCAATTTTTGCCTGCCTTATAAACGAACGTTTGTTTATCATTCCAATTTTGGGTTGATTGTACACACTTTAGTCGGTACAGGTGGCTATTAGTTATTCGAACCCGAACCGTCGGACGATGAGCGAACTCGACGACGAGCGGTCGATCTTCCTCCAGGGGGAACCGCCGCTCGACCTCACGCTTTCGGACGCCGAACTGCAACGAACTCGCGAACGTATCACCGATTTTATCGCCGACACCGTCGAGGCGGCCGGCGCCGACGGCGCCGTCCTCGGCCTCTCCGGCGGGATCGACTCGACGACGACCGCGTATCTCGCGGTCGAAGCGCTGGGGACTGACGGCCTCCACGGCCTGCTCATGCCCAGCGAGGTGAACGATCCCGAAACGATGTCCGACGCCGAGCGCGTCGCCGAGGATCTGGGTATCGAGTACGACGTCATCGAGATCCAGCCGATCGCCGAGACGTTCTTCGACCGGTATCCCGAGGCGGCAGACGACCGGATGGCCGCCGGCAACGTCTACGTCCGGACGCGGGCGGTGTTGAACTACTTCGTTGCGAACCACGAAAACCGGATCGTGCTCGGGACGGGCAACCGCTCGGAAGCGATGACCGGCTACTTCACGAAGTACGGCGACCAGGCGGTCGACTGCAATCCGATCGGTAACCTCTACAAGATGCAGGTGCGCCAGCTCGCGACCCACCTGGGCGTCCCGCACGATCTGGTGATGCAGACGCCCACCGCGGGGATGTGGGTGGGCCAGACCGACGAGGAGGAGATGGGCGTCGACTACGACACACTCGACGGGATCCTGGCGCTGCACGTCGACGGTCCGCTGTCGGTCGCCGCCACTGTCCGAGCCCTGGACGTGACGGCCGACCAGATCCACCGGGTCGTCGAACTCGTCGAAGGCAGCGAACACAAGCGGTCGATGCCGCCGGCTCCGTCGCGGGAGTGACTGATATCCCGGTCGCGTGCCACCACACCGTCATTTGCGAAGGTTTTCACCGTACCGATCGTGGAGCCGGGCGAACAGCTCCGCCTCGGCGCGTTCTTGAGAGTCGAGGTCACTCCGGTCCCGGATCCGCCGTTTGATTCCCCGGAGCGCGTCCGGCGGATACTGGGCGAGATCGGCCGCGACATCGAAGGGATCGTCGGTGATCCGGGAGACGAGCCCGATCCGGAGCGCCTCCTCGGCGTCGATCGTCCGACCGGAAAGCGAGAGGTCGAGGGCGTTCCCCTCGCCGACGATCCGCGGCAGCCGGACCGTCCCGCCCCAGGCGCCGAACAGTCCGAGCCGGACACCCGACTCCGCGAACGTCGCTTCCGGCGTGGCGATTCGGAGGTCACACGCGAGTGCGAGTTCGACGCCGCCGCCGCGTGCCGGCCCGCCGATCCCGGCGACGACGATCGGCTCACTCTCCTCGATCCGCCGGGCGACTCTCGCTCCGTGTCGGGCGAACGCCGCCGGGTCAGACAGCGACGCGACAGCGCCCAGGTCCGCACCCGCACAGAACGCGGCGTCCGATCCTGCGAGGTACACCACCGGCTCTCCCGCCTGTTCGGCGTGACTGATCGCACGTTCGATGCGGTTCAGGTCGGCCGGCGACACGGCGTTTCGCCGATCGGGATTCGCGAGTTCGACCGTTCTGACCCTGTCGCGTGTCCTCGTCCGAACGGTCACGGCAGTTCCTCCCGTCGATGGGGCGTAGTCGTGCGATTTTCCGAGTCGATCTGGCGGCTGTGCACACCCCGAATCCGGCGGGATTTTCCAAAGGTCTTTGCCTTTCGCTCCCCAATATTACAGTGATGGACGACGCCGTGCGGGCTCGAAACGCCGCGCGCGAGGCGCTCTCGGATATCGAACCGGTGCGGCTCCGAGAGGTTCTCGACGACCGGATCGCCGACGCCTCGATGACTCCCGGAGTTTTGACGCTTTTGAGCGCCCGCGCGCTCTCGCCCGACGTCGATCTCGACACATTACACGGGTGTGCTGCCGGAGTGCAACTCATCTACGAGGGGCTGCGCCTCACCCGGACGCTCGCCCACGAGGAGCCGTGGGCCGACGTTGCGGCCACAGAGGCTGACATCGACGCCGATCTCGACGTCGTCGCCGCCGACGTACTCGTCGCCCGTGGGTTCTACCTGCTGGCCCGCACCGAAGCCGGCGACCGGGCGGTCGAGGTGGTCCGGGCGTTCGGCCGCGATCAGACGCGCCGAGAGGAAGGCGGTGCCGACGTCGAGACGCTCGATCGTAACCTCGAGGCCGACGTGTTCGAACTCGCCGTGCTGGCGGGTACGACGGCCGTCGACGAGGAACCCCCCGAGGAATTGCTTTCGTACGCCTGCACACTCGCCCGGGAGTACGAGGGCGATATGCCCCCGGCCCGGCAGGCACTGTCGGAGACGACCACCGATCACATCGCAACGTTGACCGGTGGGCGAGTGCCGTCGACGACCGATTCCTGACGCGAATCGAAAGCCCTAAAGACGAATCCGGCCAACCCACTCTTGCGTGCCTGGGTAGCTTAGCGGTAAAGCGCGTCCTTGGTAAGGACGAGAGCCCGGGTTCAAATCCCGGCCTAGGCTTCGATTCTTTCGTTTCTGCGCAAACTCACAAACTCACGATCTCACTACCGTTACGTTATTGTTCCATCGAAAAGACGTCCAACGACTTCCGTCGGGGACGCTGTCACTCACGGCCCCATTGGGTGACTCGAAAGCAGCCAGACGGCGACTGCCGCAGCCAGGATCGTCCGCAGGGGGACGTATCGCGCTGCCTGTCGGGCGGGGAACTTCCGCCCCTTGTTTGCCCAGTTGCTCACCGTCGTGGCGACCCTGACGGGCGCGAGCAGGTCTCGCCGTCGGAGTGGCTCGCTCGCGGCGACGAGCCATGTCGCGTGTACAGTTTCGCATGGAGGAACCCGTGTGGGTACTTGCACAGCCGGAGGCTTCCCTTCACGTCGAGGTCCCACAGGTCCCGGGCGATCGTCGCAGAGAACTGGTCTGCGCCGTTCCCGACAACGATCACGATATCGTTGTCCGGCGACCGATCGAGAAACTCCCGGATCTCCTCGCGGAGTTCGTGGGATGCCGGCGCGGTGAAAAAGCCGGTCACCAGGTAGACAGTTCTGTCCTCGTGAAGAGTTGTCGTATCGCGTCGACGGGGCCGTCGACTCGGTCCTCGAACTGTCCGGTGTCGACGAGTTTCAACTCCTGCATGTCGACGACCTCTCGTTTCACCGTACGGCGCGATCCCTATTGACTGTATCGTGCACCGTATTTCCGACCGCATCCGGAATCTGATCGAACACTACTTCGGAGGTTTGTCCCAGTGTATGACAACTCCGAAAACCGTTAAGTCCCAACAAGAGATCTTACGGACATGTCCCTGAAGGTGGGGGAGATTCGCCGGCTGGAGGAGATAGACATCGACCTGCCGGTCGAGGAGATCCTAAACCGGCCGCCGTTTCCGAAGTGGATGGGCTCCCGGCATTCGGAGGAGAAACTCCGGGAGACGGTCACAGAGCTTCGACCGGCGGTCCTGGCGGACCTCGACCCGCGAGGGATGTACCGGATCCTCGAAACCGACGGCTCCGGGATCGGCGCCTACGATCCGCCGGACTTGTTGACGGACGCGGAGTACGTCTGCAGCGTCATCGTCACCGCGGGGGAACTGTCGGACGGCGGGGACGACGGTCAGCAGTTGTTCGAGGAATTCGTTCGCGACGCCGTCGAGAACGTGGCGCTTACGGTGCTCACGGAAACCGTCGGCGAGGAGATCCGGGACGTGGCCGATGCGAACGGCTGGAACACCACGCGGCTGTTCACGCCCGGCGACGGCGGGTACGACTGGCCGCTTGCGAATCGGAAATACGTCTTCGAAACTCTCCCCGCCGAGGAGATAGACGTCAGGCTGTTGGACAACGGATTGAACGTCCCGAACAAGACGATAAGCGGCGTCGTCGGCATGGGTCCAGACGTGACTCAGGTGCCGGGATTCCACTCCTGTCTCGGCTGCCCGATACTCCCGGAGTGTGACTACGCGGATACGTCAGATCTGGCCCCTGTGACCGGCTGATAGCGGGCGACACCGTCAGCCGCCAGATTCAGTCGTCCGCCTCGAGTCGCTCCGTGACTGTCGCCAGCGGGGTGACGTCGGCGTACTTCATGTCCATGTCGAACAGGGACACCTCGTGGGACGTCACCGACCGATCCGCCACGCACTCGGGGGGCACGATCATCCGAAAGTTGCTGGAGTGGCCGTCGACGACGGTCGCCCGGACACACCCGCTCGTCGACATTCCTGCCACGATCAGCGTGTCGATCCCGTAGTGGTGAAGGTAGTTCGAGAGGTGCGTATCGAAAAAGGCACTCGCACGGGGTTTCTCGAACACTTGTTCTCCGTCCTCGGGTTCGACTTCCGGGACGATCTCGTCCAGTTTCTGCACCCACTGTCTGTGCTCGTCACTCGGCGCTCCATCGGACGATCGGATCGTCGGTTTCCGGTAGTCACGGGGGTACGTACCGGCGGGAGTCGGGGTCGTGTACACGACCGGAACGCCGGCGTCCCGGGCCACTTCCAGAAGGTCTGCGGTTGCCTCCACGCACGGCTGACTCACCGCGGGGCGTTCCTCGGTGAATGCTCGCGTCAGATCCACGACGAGGATTGCCGGCGATTTGCCCCACCCGGCCCGTCGTGATCGGTCCCCGTCGAGGTCGAAGTAGTGGACGTCTGACTCCGGAATCACGTCGGGGACGTAGTATTCCCCGAACACCCGCTCGCTCATAGCGGGGCGAACCGCACCGGGCGAGAAAAAACTACCTCTCCCGAGTAGCGATAGTGGTGGAGTTAACTGGAGGACTCTTCCCCGGCGGTCCACCGCCGCGCCCCCGGAATCACCGCCACCAGTTTCGTCACGTAGCCGAACCGGAACAGCCCGAGCTGGAACAATACCCCCAGAACGAACACCGCCACAAACAGCGGCGAGAGCATGTCGAAGATCAGGGGATCGATCGACAGGGTTTCCTGGGCGGTCTGGAACTCCGCGAGCGTCAGCGACCGGGTCGCGAACGCCGAGCCGATGAAGCCGCTTGCGAACACGAGCGTCAGTTTGGTCGCGATCAGGCCGAACAGCGCGCCGGCTACGAGGCCGACGACGGTGACCGCTGCGGTTTCCCACGTCCCGGCGGCGTAGATCGGCGCCACGGCGAACCGGGCGATGAACGCACCGACGATCCCGCCGATCCCCATCACGGCAAACGAGAGGCCGGCGTACGCCAGGAACGCGCCGATCAACCCGACGACAACGACGATCCCGGCCGTCGCTACGAGTCCCTCAGCTCCGAGGAGGCCGAGCGCCGACGGCGCGAAGACGTAGCCGGTTCCTGCGCCGACGAGGAACCCGGCGAGCGTGACGGTGTACACCGAAACCGCCGCGCCGACGAACGCGAGCAACAGCCCTGCGAGGACGAGTCCGACGTCGACTGGGGTGACCATACGTACGTGTTCACCTGGCTTCCTATAAAAGTCGGCGGACGGATCCCTCGCTTGCAGCCTGTAGACGCCCCCCGTCCGTCCGTTTTCCCTCACCGTGGACGCCCGCGTTTGGCCGCCTGGATGTCGAGATAGCGGCTGTACGACCCCACCGCGAGCGCGAGACCGACGATCGCGATCACGAACCCGACGATGCTGCTCATCCCGATCGAGAAGGTTCCGACGAGAAATCCGATCAGGAAGGTGAACACCCCGACAGTTGCAAGCACGATCGACAGCACTCCCGACGGCTGGACCTCCTCGCAGTGTGGGCACGTTTTGGTACCTCGAGAAATCGGCTCGCCGCAGGCGAAGCAGCGACGTCGCGCCCGTGGCTCGCGGTTGTCACGGGGCATGGATGGCGGGAGCTTGGTCCCTCTCACTCCTCCCTGTCGATGTCTTTGCCTTCGGCTCCCTCGGCCGACTTCGGGTCGGATTCGTCGGTGGTGTCTCCGTCGGCGGTATCCCTGTTGCCGTTCTTCTCGTCGCCGTTCTTCTCGTCGCCGTTCTCCTCGATGTCGCCTGTTTCGTCGTGCTCGTCGTCGCCTGAACCGTCAGTCCCGTCGTCTCCTTTCTCGCTGTCGGTGCCGTTGCTCACGGTCACCTGTGCCGCACGGAGTACCCGTTCACCCATCTCGTAGCCCGGCTGGTACAGTTCGGCGATGGTGTCTTCGGGTTCCTCCGAATCGACTTTCAACATTACCTCGTGGCGCTGGGGGTCGATTTCCTCGCCCGGGTCCGGGTCGATCACCTCGACGTTCTCCTCGTCGAGTACGTCGTCGAACTGTTCCAGTGTGGACTCGACGCCGGGGCGGATGTCGGCGTCCTCGTCCTGTTTTAGGGCACGCATGAGGTTATCCCGAACCGGAAGGAGCCGTTCGACAAGCTCCTCGGTCGCCCGTTCGCGGAGCTGCGATTGCTTTTTCTTCTGCCGTTTCTTGAAGTTCTGAAAGTCGGCCTGTTTGCGTTTCAGCCGGCTCACCAGGTCGTCGACCTCCTCGGATTTCTCCTCGAGCTCCGATTCGAGCGTTTCGACTCTCTCTTCCAGTTCGCTGATCCGCTCTTCGACGGCCTCCGCGAGCTCCTCGTCGTGTGCGGCCACTCGCTCGACGAACTCCGGCTTGCGGTCACCGACAGCTCCATCCGCCGAGTCCGTCGTGGTAGAATCCTCCGCGGTCGAACCCTCCGCGGTCGAACCCTCAGCCGCGTCCGTCGACGTCGACGCCGCGTCGGTCTCCCGGGTATCGTCGCCGGCTTGCTCGGTCATGTTCGAAGGATACGGACGGCTCGGCTTAAGAGTTCAGAAACCGCCGACCTATTTCACGGGTAGCGACAAACTACGCGGCATGACCGCGCCGAACCGAAACGCGCTGTGGGCCCAGGCGATCGTCGAGGAGCTCGTGGCCGCGGGCGTCGACGCCGCCTGCCTCACGCCGGGCAGCCGATCGACGCCGCTTGCCGTCGCGTTCGCGACCCACGACGACGTCCACGTCTTCTCTCACCTCGATGAACGTTCCTCGGCGTTTTTCGCCCTCGGACGCGCGCGTCGAACCGGCCGGGTGACGCCGATCGTGTGTACCTCCGGAACCGCGGCGGCGAACTTCCATCCGGCGGTGCTCGAGGCGGATCGCGCCCGCGTGCCGTTGCTGGCGCTCACTGCGGACCGGCCGCCGGAACTGCGCGACTCCGGCGCGAACCAGACAGTCGATCAGGAGAAGCTCTACGGGGGTGCGGTTCGGTACTACAAGGACCTCCCGGAACCGGAAGCCGCCCCCAGGAAACTTAGATCGCTCCGGACCACCGTCGCCAGGGCGCTCTCGGCGGCGGAAGGGACGCCCGCCGGACCGGTTCACCTCAACGTGCCGTTCGCGAAACCGCTCGAACCGACCGCAGTCGAGGGCGACGTACCCGACGACCTGGATCCCGTTGCTGCGGAGGGGCGACGACCGTCTCAATCGACTACCGAACCGTTCGTCGACCGAATGCCCGGGACGCCCGAACTCGACGACGGAAGGCTCCGGCGGTTGGCCGACGATCTCGAGGCCGAACGTGGGCTCATCGTGGCCGGGCCCGCGGACCCGCCGAGATTCGACCGCGAATCGATCGTCGCGCTGTCGCATGCGACTGGCTATCCGATCCTCGCTGATCCGCTCTCCGGGCTCCGGTTCGGCGGCCACGTACGGGTTGCGCCGGTGATTTCGGGGTACGACGGCTACCTGACTGTCGACCCCGACGACGCGCCGGCCGGCCCGGTTGACGACTGGCCGGCACCGGAGGTCGTGCTCCGACTCGGCGCCTCTCCGACGTCGAAACCGCTACGGGAGTATCTCGCCCGGACCGGTGCAGATCAGTACGTGGTCGATCCCGCCGGTGAATGGCGGGAGGCGGAGTTTTCCGCGACCGACCTCGTCGTCGCCGACCCCTCCCGTCTGTGCGCCCGTCTCTCGGAGGTGGTGCGGGGCCGATCCTCCACAGCCGAGCAGTGGCGTCGCCGCTGGGAGACGGCCGACCGGATCCACTTCGAGGAGGCCCGAAAGTGGATCGACCGTGGGGACGGGATGCAGGGGAGAGCGCTCTACGAAGGCTGGGTGCTCGCGGACGTCGTCGATCTCGCGCCCGATCCCGCGACGGTGTTCGTGTCCAACTCCATGCCGGTCCGGGACGCCGACCGTTTCGCGGCCGCCGACACGAGTGCCGTCACGATGCTCGGAAATCGGGGCGTCTCGGGCATCGACGGCATTGCCTCGACGGCACTGGGTGCCGGCAGCGGGACGACCGACGAGTTGATCTGCGTACTCGGCGACCTGGCGTTCTATCACGACATGAACGGGCTGCTGGCGCTCGATCGGTGTGGGATCGACGCGACGTTCGTGCTCGTCAACAACGACGGCGGCGGGATCTTCCACAAGCTCCCGATCGAGCGGTTCGACCCGCCGTTCACCCGGCAGTTCAAAACCCCACACGGGCTGGATTTCGAACCCAGCGAGGAGCTGTATGGCTTCTCGTTTGCCCGCGTCGACGCGAGACCCGAAAGCGCCCTCGAGACCCCCCGACAGACGTTCCGGGATCGCCTGTCCGGGGCGATCGACGGCGAGGGGTCTCACGTGGTCGAACTCCGGACGGACGCGAACGCGGGACACCGGGCGCGAGAGGCTCTCGAAGCGACTGTGCTCGAACGGGTGGCACAAGAAACGCAGACCCAGTAGCCCCACGCCGACCCTCGCGTCGAGCTGCCGAGCGTCTCTCTTCGCTCAGCACCGAGGGTCACTCCTCGCGGAGCCGTTCGTACGCGCGGTTGACGCGCTTGAACTCCTCGCGACTTCCGGTGTCGGTGTCGGGATGGGATTCCTTCACACGACGCCGATAGGCACGCCGTATGGTGTCGGGCGAGGCGTTCGGTTCGATCTCGAGCGTACGGAACGCCTCCCGTTTCGAGGGTCGGGTCGTCTCCGACACTCCGACACCCGCGGTCGTCCCGTTCGACTGGCGGGCTCGCTTTCGATTCCGTTCGGCTCGTCGCTCCCGATCGAAGCCCGGATTTCCCGATCCGGAACGCACTCGGCCGGCTGTCCTCGTCCGAGCACGATCGAAGACGAGCCGGCCCGTTGCATGTTGCCACATTACGTATGTCGCGCCCCCGAACGGCACCGACAGGAGGAAAAAGAACGGGGAGACGACGACTCCGACCACGAGCATGAACGCAGTCATTCCTCCCATGACCGCAGCGAGCCCGACGACGATCGTCTCCCGGTGCACAGGTTCCATTGGGGGCGGATCCCCGTAAGGTTCTCGGGCGGATTTTGGTGAGGTGAACTGTTGGCACCAGACCCGAACGTATACGATTCCCGCCTGCGTACGCCGATACATGAGCGTCAGCGGAGTCTGCCAGATCTGCGAGTCCCGTCCGGGCCGCCACACCTGTCAGCTGTGCGGACAATTCGTCTGTGAAGAGCACTTCCGGACGGTCGAGGGAGTCTGTACAGACTGCGCTGCCGGGACGTCGCAGTAAGGTATTTTACCGGTACCGATTGAGAACCCTTTTGAGCCGTTTCGCGGCGTCGCCGGCTGCCTTGACGTACCGATCCAGGTCGGCCTCAGTGACGTCTGCTCCCGTCGCGTTGACGGCGTCTTCGCCGGCAAAGATGATCCCCCGCGAGGAGTTCACGAGGCCGACGTCCACCCCATCGCGATCCACCAGTCCGTGTTCGACTGCAGCTTCCGCGTCGCCTCCCTGTGCGCCGATCCCCGGAACCAGAAACGGCAGGTCCGGCACTTCCCTCCGGAGCGTCTCCAACTCCTCCGGAGCGGTCGCACCGACGACCAGCCCGACGTTGCCACCTTCGTTCCAGAGATCCGCGAGGGCGGCGACCCGGCGATACAGTGGCTCCCCTGTTTCGAGTTCGAGATCCTGGAGGTCCGCGCCGCCCGGGTTGGAGGTCCGACACAGCACGAATACCCCGCTGTCGTGCCGGTCGAGGAACGGCTGCAGCGAGTCGCGGCCCAGATACGGGTTGACGGTTATCGCGTCGACCCACTCGAGGACGGAGGCGTACTGACGCGTCGTGTTTCCGATGTCTGCCCGTTTCGCGTCCAGGAGCACTGGAACACCTTTGCCGTGCGCGTACGCGACAGTCTCTCTGAGTGCTCGCCAGCCCTCCGCGCCCTCGTAAAAGGCGGCGTTCGGCTTGTAGCAGGCGGCGTGTTCGTGTGTCGCGTCGATGATCCGCCGGTTGAACGCGAATCGGGGGAGGTCGCGGTCGGCCATCGGTCCTGGAAGCCTGTTCGGATCCGGATCCAGCCCCACCGATACGACGCTGTCGGTTGCCTCGATACGATCCCGGAGTTCCTCGAAGAAACTCATACGAACTCCTCGACAGCCGCCCGTAAATAGGCCCCCGGTTCGACGGAATACGTCCGGCCGTTTCCCCCGCTGTGAGAGCCCCCCACAAAGTTGAAGTAGTGGTGTGGTATATCGTAACACGTATGGCCTCTGCACCGAGTGCCGACGACGAGCTGTTCGACGAATTCCTTTCGGACCGCGGACACGAAATTTCGGAGACACGATGGGAGTACTCATATAACAAAAAGCAGTGTCCGGAGTGTGGCGGACTCAACGACGAATCGTCGACAGAGTGCTCGGTATGCGGCTGGCGTCCGGGTGCGGCCTGACGAGGATACAGGCGACTGATTTCGCATGCGGCCCATTTTTTTGGTCGGCGATCGACCCCCTCAGTGTCGGCTCGGTATCCAAAATTGCTGCCGCGCCCGGCAAATTTAAGTTGTGCCCGCTACCAGTATCCCGTGACGCTTCGCTTGGAGGGCCGAAGCGTCAGCGGGGACCATTCAGGGCGGCGCGTGCCCGCGCCGACCGTTTTTCAGTCGGCGCGGGTTCGCTTCTATCCCCTTTTGACCGACGGTAACTCGGGAAGCGGCCGCTTCGTGGGTTGGCGACGGATGCGGCACGGACGACCAGTGAACTGAAGGTGAGAGTGCGGGGGAAGGGATTCGAACCCTCGAACTCCTTCGAGAGCGGATCTTAAGTCCGCCGCCTTTGGCCAGGCTCGGCCACCCCCGCCTGTCCGTCGGTTCGTCCTCGACTGAAAAGGGCCTTCCGGATCGGTTGTTCGACCACCCGGATCGACTGCCCGACTTTGGGCAGTTTGAACGGTCGAATGACCGACACGGAAACGGGTCGACATTCCGTAGCCCGCGATTTGTGTCTTGCACGAACCGACAACCTTTTATATTCGAACTTGGAATAGCTGCTTGGTATCGCATACCATCAACCATGAGTGATAAATTGTCCCACATTAAGGACTGGTCCCGGCGCGACGTAATGAAGTACGTCGGCGCGGGCGGCGCAGTCGGATTGGCCGGCTGTCTCGGCGACGAACCGGCGGACGACGACAACGGGGATGACCCCGGCGAGAACGGCGAGGACCCGGATCCAGGAGATGAGCTTCCGGACCAGGAGCTATATTTCGCACAGGTCAAAGGCCCTCTCGATCTCGACCCGATCGTCGCGAACGACGTCCCGTCCGTTCAGATTATCGGACAGCTATATGACGGGTTATACGAGTACGATCTCGGCGTCGGGATCGACCCGAAGATCGCGAGCGATCAACCGACGGTCGAACGCGACGGAACCCGATTTATCGTCCCGATCCGTGACGACGCTGAGTTCCAGAACGGCGATCCGGTCACCGCGGAGGACGTCATCCACACGGTGCGGGCTCCCTACGAGGAGGAAACCGAAAACGCCGCGGAAGTCGATATGGTGGAAAGTGCGGAGGTCATCGACGAAACGACGGTTCAGTTCGACCTGGAGTTCCCGTACGGTGCCTTCGAAACGACATTGGTGCGATACGTCGTAAACGAGAGCGTCCGTACCGACGATCGCGACGCCTACAACGTGGATCCCGTCGGCTCCGGACCGTTCCGGCTTATCGACTGGGACCAAGAGGACTTCGCAACGGTCGAGCGCTGGGACGACTACTGGGACGGCGACCGGATCGGCTATCCGAACATCGCACGCATCGAGTTCGACCCCATCGAGGAACAGACGACTCGCGTCACCAGTCTCCAGACGGGTGACAACGACATCATCGAGACGATTCCGCCTCAGTTGTACGAAACCGTTCGCGGTATCGAAGACGCGACGATCGACGAGGAGCCGGGTGTCGGATACTTCTATCTGGCGTTCAATTGTGGCGAAGGACCGACCGCTGATCCGGTCGTCCGCGAGGCGGTCGACTACGTGTTCTCGATGGATCAGGCGATCGAGAACTTCGTCGAACCGGCCGGAGTTCGCCAGGTGAGCCCGTACCCGCTGTCGATCTCCGAGGAGTGGGACTTCCCGATCGACGAGTGGGCGGAGATCGAACACGACCGGGACCTCGACGCGGCCGAGGACCTGTTCGAGGAAGCCGGCGTCGACTGGGATTACGACTGGCGGATCATCGTCCCGCCGGACGACATGCGCGAACAGATCGGTGTCTCGATCGGCGACGGCCTGCAAAACGTCGGCTTCGACAACGTCGAGGTGCAGCGTCTCGACTGGGGGACGTTCACCGAGGCGTACCAGAGTGGTGACGAGGAGGACTTCAACATGTACACGCTCGGCTGGTCCGGGAGTCCGGATCCCGACGCGTTCGCGTACCACCTCCTCTCCCAGGAAGTCGAAGGCGTCACCAACGGGACGTTCCACGACTACGACGAGGCGTCCGACAAGATCACCGAGGCCCGGCAGTCGGCCGACCGCGAGGAGCGCCGCCAGCTGTACATCGAAGCGACGACCGAACTCCTCGAGGAACGCGTCCACTTGCCGGCGTACAACCTGCAAAACTCCTACGGGATCAGCGGACGCGTCGACGACTACCACGCGCACCCGATCTCCAGTGTCACGCGGGTCTTCAGCGAGCACAACAACGTCTCGGTCGAGTAACGTAACGACCGAAACTTCCCGAAGGGTATTTATCCTTGCGTTTGCGAGGTTTTCCAAGTTGCGATTGCGAGTACGAGCCATGACCTCTGTTCACACCGGTGATTACCCGTGAGCCTCCTGCGTTACACACTCTGGCGGTGTGCGCAGGCAGTTCCCGTCCTGATCGGAATCATCACGATAACGTTCTTCCTGGCGAATCAGATTCCGGGAGATCCAGTCTCGATCATGTTGGGACCGTCACCCGCACAGGAACGCGTCGAACTCATCCAGGCCAAATACGGGCTGGATCGACCGCTCCACGAGCGGTATCTCACGTACCTTCAGGGCGTGATGGTCGGCGATCTCGGACACAGTCTCTACTACGATCGTCCTGTCATCGAAATGATTATGCTTCGTCTGCCGGTGACGCTGTACCTCACGGTCTCGGCGTTCGCGTTCGCGATCGCGACGGCGATCCCGCTGGGCGTCATCTCGGCAAAGCGGCGGAACAAGCCCACCGACCACGTCGCCCGGATCGTCTCGCTGATCGGCGTCTCGACGCCGTCGTTCTGGATCGGGCTGATGTTGATCATCGTCTTCGCGTTCCACCTCGGCTGGTTCCCCGCCCGGGGGCTCCCCTTGCCGTGGGATGCTCCCGGTGATGTCAGGGGTGCCGAGACGCAACTGCAGGTGATCCGGACGTCGCTGTATCACCTGATCATGCCGATGATCGCGCTGGGGACGCTCCAGATGGCCCAGATTACCAGGATCGAGCGGTCATCGATGGTCGAATCGCTACAGGGCGAGTACGTCAAACTCGCCCGGGCCTACGGCGTCTCCGAGACGACTATCGTCCGGAAACACGCGTTTCAGGTCGCACAGCTGCCCGTGATCACGATCGTCGGGCTCGGCCTCTCGACGGCACTCGGCGGGTCGGTGCTGATCGAGACCGTCTTCGAGATCCAGGGAATGGGCCGGCTCATCATTACGGCGATCAACAACCTGGATTACGAGCTCATCATGGGCACGACGTTCATGTTCGGGTTCGCGTTCGTGATCGGTGTCATCATCACCGACATCGCGTACGCGTACATCGACCCGCGGGTTACCTACGGTGATGAATAATGGAGGGTGACGACTGATGGCTACTGGAACCGAATCTCAGACCGACGAGTTCTCCCCCGGGGAGGACACCGAAGGCGGCGTCGACGAGGTGGAGGCCCGCGTCGGATTGCGGTACACGCTCAAACAGGTCAAACGCGACACTACCGCCCGGATCGGCATCTTCGTGGTCGGGATCGTCACGCTCGTGGCGATCTACGCGTCGATCGACTACTTCGTCTTCGATTACGCGATCGCCGAATCCGTCTGGTACCACCCCGCCCGCGACCCCGACGAGGTAACCCGGCTGCTGCCGCCGTTCGGCATGGAAAACCAGTTCGGCGAGGGCGTGCTCGAACACCCGATGGGAACCGACCATCGGGGTCGGGACATCCTCATTCGGCTCATCTACGGGACCCGGATCGCGATCACGGTCGGCTTCATGGCCACCGCGATCGGGCTGGTCGGCGGCACGCTCATCGGCGCGGTGTCGGGCTACTACGGCGGCTGGGTCGACGACGTGCTCCAGCGGGTCACGGAGACGATCTACGCCATCCCCTTCCTGGTGCTCGTGATCGCGTTCATGGTCGCGTTCGGCCGCAACTTGACGTTCGCGATGGTGGGCGTGGGGATCACCGCGATCCCGATCTTCAATCGTCTCATCCGGTCGCGAGTCGTCTCGATCCGGGAAGAAGATTACATCGAGGCCGCGAGGGCGGCGGGGGTGAAGGACCGCAACATCATCCTCCGGCACATCATTCCCAACAGCTTCGCGCCAGTGCTGGTGCAGGCAACGCTCCAGATCGGCGTGAGCATCCTGATCGTCGCCGGCCTGTCGTTCCTCGGGTTCGGCGCGCAGCCGCCGACACCGTCGTGGGGACAGATGCTCTCGGAGTCGCGTCACTACATGCTGCCGGCGCCCACGTTCAGTCTCTGGCCGGGCCTGGCGATCCTGATCACGGTGATCGGGTTCAACATTCTCGGCGACGGTCTGCAGGACGCGCTGGATCCACGAATCAACAACTGAGATCGATATATGAGCGAACCACTACTCAGCGTCGAAAACCTCAAGACCCAGTTTTTCACCGAAGAAGGCACCGTTCGGGCGGTCGACGGCATCTCATTTGACGTCCACGAAGGGGAGATCGTCGGGCTCGTCGGCGAGTCGGGCGCGGGCAAAAGCGTCGCGACCTCCAGTCTCCTCCGGCTCGTCGAAAGCCCCGGAGAGATCGTCGACGGCGAGGTCACGTTCAAGGGCCGGACGCTGATCGGCTTCGAGGAAGGCCCAGAAGGCGAACTCCGTCCCAGCGAGGAGATGCTCTCGAACGAACAGATGCGAACGGAGATCCGGGGCCGGGAGATCGCGATCATCTTCCAGGACCCGATGGAGTCGTTGAACCCGGTGTTCACCGTCGGCGGACAGCTCCGGGAGTTCATCGAGATCAACCGGGAACTCGACAAAAAAGCGGCCAAACAGGAGGCCATCGACATGCTCCGTGAGGTGGGTATCCCGGATCCGGTGGCACGGTACGACGAGTACCCCCACCAGTTCTCCGGCGGGATGCGCCAGCGCGTGCTGATCGCAATGGCGCTCGCCTGCCAGCCGGACCTGATCATTGCCGACGAGCCGACGACGGCGCTGGACGTGACCGTCGAGGGACAGATCCTGGATCTCGTCGAGGAACTCCAGGAGAAGTACGGCACTGCGTTTATCTGGGTGACTCACGACATGAGCGTCATCGCCGAGATCGCCGACCGCGTGAACGTGATGTATCTCGGCGAAATCATCGAACAGGCCGACGTCGAGGAGATCTTCTACGAGACGATGCACCCGTACACGGTGGCGCTTTTGGATTCGATGCCACGCCCCGACGAAACAGTCGACGCGCTCGATCCCATCAAGGGCGTGATGCCCGAAGCGATCAATCCGCCGTCCGGCTGTCGGTTCCACTCGCGCTGTCCGGAAGCGCGGGAGGTGTGTACAGAGGTGCATCCCGAACCGCGCGACCTCGGCGAGTCGGCCGAGCGCCACAACGTCGCCTGCGTGAAGTACGACGCCTTCGACGTCGGCTACCAGGAGAGCCGACCGCTGCAGACGGAGGCGACAGGCGGATTCAGCGCCGGTTTCGCCGGCCGACAGGGAGGTGAGGTCGATGAGTGACGCCGATGCAGGCTTCGACTTCGAGGACGATACGCTCGCGACGCCGGGAATCGACAGGGAGGTGGCGGAAGGCGAGCCGCTGGTCCGGGTCGAGGGACTGAAAAAGTACTTCAGCGACACCGACAGCCTGTTCGGGAACGTCACCGTCGACGACGAGTTCCCGTACCTCCGACGGCAGGATCGGCAGGTGAAAGCGGTCGACGACGTCTCCTTCGACATCAAGAAAGGCGAGACCCTGGGGCTGGTCGGCGAGTCCGGCTGCGGGAAGTCGACGCTCGCGCGGACGGTGTTGCGCCTGCTGAAACCCACGGAAGGCAGCGTCTACTTCAAAGGGGAGGACCTCGCGAAACTGTCCGGGGAACCGCTCCGGAGGCGGCGCAAGGAAATGCAGATGATCTTTCAGGACCCCCAGTCGTCGCTGGATCCCCGGATGAAAGTCGGCCCGATCGTCGAGGAGCCAATGAAGGCCCACGGGATGCTCGACGAGGAGGGACGCGAAGCCCGCGCCAGGGAACTGCTCGAGAAGGTCGGACTGGATCCCCAGCACTACAACCGCTACCCGCACGCCTTTTCCGGCGGGCAGCGCCAGCGGGTCAACCTCGCGCGGGCGCTGTCGGTGAACCCGGACTTCATCGTGTGTGACGAGCCCGTTTCCGCGCTCGACGTCTCCATTCAGGCGCAGGTGCTCAACACGATGGAGCAGCTCCAGGAGGAGTTCGATCTCACGTACCTGTTCATCGCCCACGACCTCTCGGTCATCCGGTACATCTCCGATCGAGTCGCGGTGATGTATCTGGGCAAACTCGTCGAACTGGCCGACAAAGAGGAGCTGTACGAGAACTCCCAACACCCGTACACGAAGGCGTTGCTCGACTCGATTCCGGTGCCGGACCCTCGGTCGGGTGGCAAACGCGGAATCTTGGAGGGCGACGTCCCGTCGCCGCTGGATCCGCCGTCGGGGTGTCGGTTCCGGACTCGGTGTCCGGAGTTGATCCAGCCGGCGGAGTACGATCTTACCGATGTCGAGTGGACGGGCGTTCGGGAGTTCACGCGGGCCGTAGACCGACGGACCTTCGAGGTCACCGACAGCTCCCGGATTCGGGAGGAGTACTTCGAGGAGGGAGTGCCGGACGGCGACGCCGGGTCGATCATCAAGGAGGCGTTCCAGCATCTCTCCGCAGAGGAGTGGGACGAGGCGGGAGCGCTTCTCGTCGACTCGTTCGCAAAGCAGAGCATCTGTGCCCGCGAGGAACCGGCCTACGAGGTCGAGACGGAGTACGGTACCTCACGCCACTATGCGGCGTGTCACCTCCATCAGGAGGACGGAACGGACGTCAGCGACGAGGTTCTCGGGGGAACGGACGAGGAGGATGCCGGCCTGGGGATCCTCGGTTCGGACGACTGACTGCTCCGATTTCCGAGCCCGATCCGGCTCACGCCGGATCGAACAACGCGAATCGGAGATTCGCTGGCTCGAGGAAGCTCACGCTTCCTCGAACACCGGAAATCGAAGATTTCCGAGCCCGATCCGGCTCACGCCGGATCGAACAACGCGAATCGGAGATTCGCTGGCTCGAGGAAGCTCACGCTTCCTCGAACAACTCCTCGCCGTCGACCATCCGCTCTTCGACCGTGTCCAGATCGAGCGTCACGCCGAGTCCCGGCTCTTCTGGCACCGTGATGGAACCGTCCTCGATCACCGTCTCTTCGACGAGGTCGTCCCACCAGTCGAGTTCGTAGCTGTGGAACTCGACGGCAAGCGAGTTCGGTACCGCGGTGGCGACGTGGGCTGCAGCCATCGTCGCCACGGGCGAGGCGACGTTGTGCATCGCCACCGGGACGTAGTACTGGTTGGCGACGTCGGCGATCTTCCGGGTCTCGCGCATCCCGCCGACTTTCGGGAGGTCGGGAGCGACGATGTCGACGGCGCCGTTCTCGATGAGTCGACGCTCCTCGGTGACCCGATAGCGGTTCTCGCCGACCGCGATCGGCGTGATCGTCGACTTTGTGACTTCCTCTTGAACCTGGAGGTTCTCCGGCGGGACGGGATCCTCGAGCCACCAGACGTCGTACTCCTCGATGGCGGCCGCGAGCCGCTTTGCCGATTCTCCCGAGAACGTCCAGTGGCAGTCGAAGGCTACGTCCGCCCGATCTTTCACCCGCTCGGTGACTTTCTCGACGATCTCTGCCTTGTGGCGGATTTCGCCCGGTCGGAGGTGCCGGTTCGCACGGTCTTTCTCGAACCCGGAGGGAACGTCGAGATCGAACTTCAGTGCGTCGTAGCCGAGTTCCTCGACGACGCGTTCGGCCTCGTCGGCACACGCCTCGGGGTCCGCCTCCGCTTCGGTGTGACAGTCGTTGTACACCCGGACCTCGTCGCGATACTTTCCGCCGAGCAGCTGGTAGGCCGGCAGCTCGAGAATCTTCCCGGCGAGGTCGTGTAACGCGACTTCGATACCGGAGATGGCGGTGACGGTGACACCCTCGACAGAGCCCTCCCCGGACATCTTCTGGATCAGGTGCTCGTAAAGCCGATCGATGTCCAGGGGATTCTCGCCGACGACGAACGGCTTCATCCGCTCGATGAGTTCGGGCACACCCGCGCCCCAGTACGCCTCCCCGGTTCCGACGATTCCCGCATCGGTGTACACCCGAACGAGGGTCCACGGAAAGTTACCGTCCACCATCGTCGTCTGGACGTCGGTGATCTCGATGTCGCGTCCCCCGCCCCGCTTTGCCGTCACGCCCATCGTCTCCGCGGAGAGCTCCCGCATCGTGTACTCGGCATTTGGGTCGTGTAACTCTGCGTACTCTCTTCCCATAGTCGCTAATTAACTCGTGAATGCGTAAACCTTTGGTCGCGCGAACCCCCCGTCTCGGGCGATCTGATGACCGTCCGTGACGGATCAAATAAACGCACGGGTGACGGCAACGTACTGGATCGCGAACAACACCGCGTTGTACAGCCCGTGTGCGAGTCCCGGGACGACGATGTTGTCCGTCCGTTCGTAGAGATAGCCGAGTATGAGTCCGAGTACAGTAGCGACGAACGCGTACAGGAGTTGCTGTTCGATCGTCCCACGGACGGCCCACACGTGGACGAGGCCGAAAAACGCCGACGCCATAACGATCGCAGGCCAGGCGGACAGTGCCCGCCGGAGCAGCCCCTGGACGACCCCGCGAAACAGCAACTCCTCGACCGGCCCGACGACGACGATCGATACGAGGATCATGTACAGGAAGAACTGTGGGTTCTCCCTCCCGATGATGATCACCTCGTTCTGGCCCGCCTCGAGCCCGAGTTCGGAAAGCAGGAATCCAAAACCGAACTGGACCACCAGCAAAATGACGACGCCGACCCCGATCAGTCCCCAACTGTACCGCGTGGGGAAACGATACCGAATGAGCTCCCGATCGTCGGTGATCGCCACGTAGCCAGCGATACCGACGCCGAAGCCGACGAACTGCAACACCGTCAACGCGAGGTGATAGCCAACCGTCTCGGGTTCGACGATCCCGCCGGAAACCAGGGCGCCGATCCCGGCACCCGCGAAAACGACGGCCCCCGCGAACGCGGCCAACACGACTGCGACTCCCTGCAGTAGCCGGTAGAGCACGGAGCTCACCGTCCCGCCACCCCCGGACTCGGGCGATTCGCTCATCGGGTCGAGTACGCGCCGGCACCCCAAAGGAGCGTCGATTAGTTACCGTCGACGGCTGTTCAGTTGCCGTCGATCAGTTACCGTCGACGGCTGTTCAGTTGCCGTCGATCAGTTACCGTCGACGGCTGTTCAGTTGCCGTCGATCAGTTACCGTCGACGGCTGTTCAGTTGCCGTCGATCAGTTACCGTCGACGGCTGTTCAGTTGCCGTCGATTAGTTACCGTCGACGATCAGCGTTTCCTTGTCCCGCACCGCCTCAGCTTCCGGGAACTCCCCGCCGCCGAGAAGGCCCCTCGCGGCGCGTTTTCCCCACTCGACGGCGGGCTGGACGAACGTGTCTACGGAGGCGAGATCGCCGTGCAGTACGCAGGCGGCCTCCATGGCGTACAGCAGTTCGCCGAGGGAGCGTTCGTCCACGCGGTCGATTTCGATCCGGACGGAGGGACGACCGGCAGCTGCCAGGCTCGCCTCCGTCGCCTCGAACTCCGCGTCGAGTAGCTCCCCCAGCGTCGACCCGCCCAGATACGACAGCCCCTCGAGATCCGTTTCGGGAATTTCCAGATCGGGTCGCTCGGTCGGCCGGAGCAGCGTCACCAGCTTGTCCCGTGGACCCGCACGATACAGCTGGAGCTGCGAGTGCTGGTCGGTCGCGCCCAGTGCCCGTGCCGGCGTCTGACCGAGCCCGTCCTTCCCGAGGCTCTCGGCCCACAACTGTGCGAACCACTCTGCGAACGTCTCCAGCGACTCCGCGTACGGCATCACGGCGTTGACGCCGGCGCCGCGCTGGGCGAGCGCGTACGTCACCGCGCCGTAGGCGTAGGCGGGGGTCTCGAACAGCGATCCGGCTCCGGCTCGATCCAGTCGATCGGCGGCCGCCGAGCCCCCTTCCAGGATTGCCTCGACGTCGTGGCCCTGAATCGCCGCACACGCCAGTCCTACCGGCGAGAGTGCGGCGAATCGTCCCGGGACACCCTCCGGGACGTCGAGGGCGGGCAGATCGTGTTTTGCTGCGAGCTCCCGGAGGTTGCCCGACGGCCCGGTCGTCACGAACGTTCGGTCGGTCCAGTCGACGGAAGCCCGCTGCATGGCGTCCCTGACGACCAGAAAGTTTGCGAGCGTCTCCGCGGTCGTCCCGGACTTCGAGACGACGTTCACCACGGTCTCCTCGAGTGGAAGCGACGACAACAGCCTCCGGGCGTGTGCCGGATCCACGTTGTCGAGGAAGTAGGCGTCGACGTCGCTTTCCAAGGCAGCCGAGAACGTCGCTGCCCCCAGCGCGCTGCCCCCGATTCCAACGGTCACGACGGCGCGTGGGTCCCCGAACGGCGCCACGGTGTCTTCGACCTCCCTCGGGTCGCACCGCTCGGGGAGGTTCAACGCGGCGAAGCCGTGTTCGCCGCGCTCTCGCCCCTCCTGAATTCGCCCGTGGGCGCGTTCTACTCGCCGGTCGAGCCGTTCCAGACCGTCCCTGGAGACCCCCGGCGAGGTGTCGAGCGCGTTCCCGATGTCGACGTTCATGGCTCATTCGGGGCGTCCTCGCCACTTAAGTTGTCTCGTCTTCCGGCTGCCGATTTCGGCGAGTGCGGTCCGGTGTATAAGGTCCCTTATTTGATAAGGAATGTAATAGCCAGTTCCCCGGTGCGTTTATATATGACGTCCGTGCTATGAAAGAGCACGATGGCAAACAACGCAACGATGCGGGACGTGAGTCACACGGCGCCGACCGGCGTGTCCGCCGGCGGCGTCTGGGAACGAGGCGGAGAGGCGACCGAACAAACGGATTGAGCATTTTTCACGATAGATCGGACGGCACCGTTCGGTAGCGACGCATCCGGCCGGCGTACGCGGACAACGACGGACGTTTTCTTCGTGCTTTCTGGGCGAATTATAAGTCGGAGGATCCCGACGGGTAGTTCACATGATCGAGGTCGCAGGTCTGCGGAAGACGTACGCCGGGTTCCCGGCGGTCGTCGACGCCAGTTTCGAGGTCGAACCCGGCGAAGTGTTCGGAATCGTCGGCCCGAACGGCGCGGGAAAGACGACGACGCTGAAGATGCTCGCGGGACTTGTGGAACCGACTGCAGGGACGGCGATGGTTGCGGGGTACGACGCCGACGATCCGGCGATGCGCAGGCTGCTCGGCTACCTTCCCGAGGAGTCGCCGCTGTACGAGGACATGACGCCCCGCTCGTATCTGCGGTTCTTCGCTGATCTGTACGGCGTCGAACGGGAGATCGCCGACGAACGGATCGCCGACTCGCTCGACCGGCTCGAACTGGAGTACCGGGACCGCCGCATCGGCGACATGTCGAAGGGAATGAAACGGAAGGTGGCGATCACCCGATCGCTGGTCAACGACCCGGAGGTATTACTCTACGACGAACCCGCGTCGGGGCTGGATCCGCTAACCACCAACTACGTCCTCGAGTTCACACGCGATCTCAGGGATCGCGGGAAGACGGTCGTCTTCTCGGCACACAACCTGTATCACGTCGAGTCGGTGTGTGACCGGGTGATCATCATGAACGAAGGGGAGATCGTCGCCAGAGGAACCGTGCCCGAGATCCGTGCCGAACACGGTGAGACGAGCTATCACGTGTACGTCGACGTACCGATCGACGGGGCCGAACCGACATCCGGCGGATCGGACGGAACGGGCCGTCGGTTCCGGGTGGTTTGCGCGGACATGGACGGCGTCGAGTCGGCTCGAGAGCGGGCAGAAGACGCCGGCGGATCGGTGCTGGACATCAGAACGCGGGAGTCCAGCCTCGAGGACGTGTTCCTCGAGCTTGCCGATCGATCCGTCGACGGCGAACGCGCGGGGACAGCCAGGTGAACCGGGAGGGGAAACCGGGCACGAACGACGGATCCGGCACAGCCGAGGAAGACGGCCTGGGGCGCCTCGCCGCAATCCGCCGGATCGCTCGGTGGGAACTCTCGACGGCGACCGGAACCGTGGACCGACGGACCGTCGCGATCGGCGTTCTGGCGGTCCTTCTGGTCGGCGCGGTCGTCGGTGCCGCGGCCCTGTCCGGCGTCGGTGGGGTCACTCCCGACAGCGATATCTACCGGGTGGCTGTCGACGAGGACGACCCGTACGCGTCGGTCGTGGAAGCCGACGACCGACTCTCGCCACGCCCGCCGGACGCGACACTCGGGACCGACGCCGACGTCCACGTGGAGAGTTCCGTCCCGTCGACGGACGCGGACGCCACTGACGGCATCGCGGCCGACGGCTGGGTAACCGTTACGGCCGTCGAGAGCCCGAAGGGGGCCGCCGCCGTCGAGACGCTCCGTGCTGCCGCCGAGTCGTACAACGACCGACTGATGGCCGACGAGTCGAACCAGTCTGCGGCGTTCCCGGTCGACGTGACGCTCCGGTATGAACCGCGAGGAGGGTTCGATCCTGCAGGTGACGGCTCGGTAGACGATCGCGACGCTCCGGCCGACGACTCGGACGGCGATCGCGACGACACGACCGACGCCGAAGGCGACGGCGTCGAGCCGGCACTCCCGGCGACTGACGACGACGCCGACGACGGGCTCGCAGTTCCCCAACTCGGTGGCTCCGGCGGGCTGTTCGGCGCCGCAACGACCGGGTCGCCGGCCGAAATCACCCCGCCGTTCCCCTTCGCGTCGCTGATCCTCGCGTTCGTATTTTTGATCCCGATGAACTTCATCATCCAGGCGTACGGGAGTTCGATGCTCGGAGAGCGAGTGAACCGACGCGGGGAGCTGCTTTTGGTTGCGCCCGTCGAGCCACTGGACATCGTCGCGGGCAAGACGCTCCCGTACCTCGCCGGCGCGATCGGCGTCACTGCCCTCATTGCGCTGTTCGTCGGTGGGGGGATCGTTTCGGTGCTCGCGATCGTCCCCGTCGCGCTCGCGTTCCTGGCTGCGACGTTCCTGGGGGCGCTTTTCGCCAGGTCGTTCAAGGAGCTCACCTTCGTCACCGTCACCGTCTCGGTGTTTTTCACGACGTACGTCTTCGTCCCGGCGATCTTCACCAACGTCACCCCGATCGCGCTGATCTCGCCGCTGACGCTGGTCGTGCTCGACCTGCAGGGGGAAGCAGTCGGGTTCGGCGAGTACCTGTTCGCGACGGGGCCGCTGTATCTCGTCTCGGCGGTCTGCTTCTGGCTCGGTGCCGGCGTCTACCGCGAGGAGGACCTGTTCACCCAGAAGCCGCTGCCTGCGAAGGCGCTCGACGCCCTCTCGGTGCGCGTCTCCGGGCCGCGGTCCGTCGCGCTTTTGACCGCCCTCTTTGTCCCGTTCGTCTTCGTCGCCGAACTGCTCGCGGTGGCGGTGCTTTTCGCCCTCCCGATCGCGGTGTCGATCCCCCTTCTGCTGGTCGTGATCGCACTGATCGAGGAAATCGCAAAGAGCGTTCACGTGTACGCCGGCTTCGCCGACGATCGCCTCGAGGCGTCAGTTTCGTCCGCGCTCGCGGTCGGGACGGCCTCGGGAATCGGGTTCTTCCTCGCGGAGAAGGGAACCGTCGTCGTCCAGCTGGTCGGTCTCCCCGAGCTCACGCTCGGTCGTGCGGCGTTTGGACCCTCGGGGGTGGCCGGCATCGGCGAGCTTCCCTGGGCGTTCCTGCTCGCGCTGCTTCTGGCGCCGCTCGCGTTGCACGTCGTCACCGCCGTCGTTTCCGCGCTCGGGGCACGCCGAAACCGGCGGCTGTACGCGATCGCACTCGTGGTTGCGACGCTGATCCACGCCGGATACAACTTCGGGGTGGTGACCCTCTATGCGTGATCGAAAGCCTGGACGGTCGTCCTCGCCGCGTCTGCGAATCGCCGGTCGGGAGCTTTCGGTGCTCCGCAGGGAGAAGACGATCGTGCTGGCGCTCCTCATCCAGCTTTTCATCGCCGCGTTCTCCTCGTTTCTGGTCGTCGGGCTGGTCTCGCTGTACGATCCATCCAGCCTCGACGGCTACGAGGTCGAGGTTGCGGTTTCCGGCGAGACGGTCGACGAACTGATCGCCGCCGCCGATCGCGTCGACGGGATCTCCACGACGCGGTACGACGACTGGGAAACTGCACGGGGGACCTTCGACACGGGGGCAGCAGACACCGCCGTCAGGGTCGATCGCCGGGACGGGAGAATCGAGGTGACCGCCGTCGCCCCGGATAGCAGCGTCGAGTCGACGGTGGTCGTCGCCCAGCTGCAGCAGGCGCTGCGTGGGCTCGAACGCGACGAGCGGGGGCGCAACGCGGGATGGCTCGACCGGCAGCCGCTTCCCCTCCCCGAGCGTCCGGGCGGCAGTCCGTACTACGGGTTCACCTACACGGTGTTGATTCCGCTGTTGCTGTTCCTGCCGGTGTTTATAAGCGGATCACTGATCGTCGACTCGGTCACGGAAGAGCTGGATCGCGGAACCCTGGAGCTGCTTCGGGTCGCGCCGGTGACGACCGCAGAGATCGTCGACGGCAAGAGCCTCGCGGCGATCGGGCTCGCGCCGGCGCAGGCGGCGCTGTGGATCCTCCTGCTTTGGGTAAACGACACCCCGATCGCGAACCCCGGAACGCTGCTGCTGCTCGTCGCCGCGTTCGCGACGGCGGTTGTGGCGATGGGGATCGCGATCGCGACCCTTGCCCCGCGCCGACGGGACGCTCAGTTCCTCTATTCGGTGGGTGTCCTCGTGGTCTTTGCGGGCTCGACGCTGCTTCCGGGCAACCCGATCAACGCCGCCGCCCTGCTTGCAGTCGACAGTGCGACCGCGACCACCACTGCCACCGTCGTCGTCTACGCCACCGTCGCAGCGGCCGGCTACCTCGGGGTACGAACCGCAATCGCCCGGCACGGCTTCGAGTGACCGGTCGTCGGAGTCCCCGTATCCGTCGAGTTGACCGCATTCGTCGGTCAGTTCCTCTCGAACGCGCCCAGGCTGGACTGCCGTTCCCGCCGGCTCCGTTCGGGGACGACCTCGTGACCCACCAGGTCCCGGAGGTCGACGGCGTACGTCGACGCCCCGCGATCGAGCACGAGTATGCGTCCCTTCGTCCCCCGGACGGTTCCCGTGAGCATCGTCTCCGCGACCGGACGCCGGTCGAGATCCAGCCCGTAGTCGAACGCAAACGTCTCGTGAGGGTCGAACGCCGAACACAGCCGGGGCCACGCCTTCACGTCGACGCCGCGACCCAGTCCCCGTCGCTTTCGATCGACGCGAACGCTGTCGGACACCGGAACCGGTAGATCATCTCTGGCGGCGACCTCGGCTTCTAGTTCTCGGGCGATTCGACCGTCGGGAACGGTTCGGATGTGTGCCCCCCGATCGGCCCCCTGCTCGCGCAGGCGGGTCTCCAGCCGCCACAGGCGGGTGACCCCGACTTTGAACAGGTCGGGCGCAAACGCCGCCAGGTAGATCGCGTGCTTCTCGTGGCAATCCATCTCGTCTTTCAGGCACGTTCCGGTACACCGCGCACACACCCAGGTGTCGGCGTGATCCCGGCAGTACGGGGCGTCCTCGGCGTCGCAGGCGAGGTGTTCGCCGGTGTGGACGGTGCCGGCACATCGTCGGTCTCCCAGGGTGTAGGACAACTCCGACCCCGGGTCGGTCGGCCGGAACTCGACGTCGCTGCCGTTGCCGTCGCTGAATAACAGTCCGGATTCACCGTCCCCCGCGTCCGTCGCGTAGCCGACGATCTGCACGTGAGGCGGTTAGCAACGCCCGAATAAAAACGACGCGACGCAGAGTCGACGTCGGAGAGCCGCCGACGGGGAGACACCGACGGCGAGTCACCTCCGGAGAGACACCGACGGCGAGTCACCTCCGGAGACTCGGGGTGTCGTCGGATCTAGGCGTCGTAGCCCTGCGCCTCGAGTGCGTCCTCGAGGGCGGCCAGCAGGAACTCGACGTTCTTCCGCTTCGCCGAGTACCCCATACAACCGATCCGCCAGATGTCACCCTCGAGCGCACCCAGCCCGGAGGCGATTTCTAGGTCGTGTTCCTCGAGGAGGTAGTCGATGACTGCCCCGTCGTCGACGCCGTCTGGCACCTCGACGGCGTTGAGGCTCGGGAGCCAGTACTCCTCTTCGGCGTGGAGATCGAGTCCGAGTCCCTCGAGACCTGACTTCAGTACGCCGGCGATCTCGCGGTGTCGCTCCCACCGATTTTCGATGCCCTCTTCGGCGACGAGGCGGAGTGCTTCCCGGATCGAGTAGACGTTCGTGATCGGGGCGGTGTGGTGGTACGCGCGTTCCTCGCCCCAGTACCCCTCCAGCAGCGAGAGGTCGAGATACCACGACCGGGAGGACTCGTCCCGATCGAGCACTTTCTCCATCGCCCGGTCGTTGAGCGTGAGCGGGCTCGCACCCGGCGGACACGAGAGACACTTCTGTGGACCCGAGTACGCCACGTCGATGTCCCACTCGTCGACGCGGAGTTCGACGCCGCCCAGCGAGGTGACGGTGTCGGCGATCACGTAGGCGTCGTGGTCGTGGGCGATGCTTGTGAGCTCCGGGACATCCGGCTGCAGGACGCCGGTGCTCGTCTCGGCGTGGACGAACCCGAACACGTCCGGCTGGTGTTCGTCGAACGCGTCTGCGACGTCGTCGGGGTCGAGCGGTTCGCCCCACGGCGCGTCGACCTCGACGACCTCCCCGCCGGCCCGTCGGGCCATCTTCGCCATCCGGTCGCCGAAGTAGCCGTTCGTCGGAACCAGCATCGTGTCGCCCGGCTCGACCATGTTTCCGATCGCAGATTCCATCGACGCCGATCCCGTGCCCGACACGGGGATCGTCCACTTGTTGTCCGTCCGGAACGTGTACCTGAGCAGCTCCTGTACCTCGTTCATCATCTCGACGAACGAGGGGTCGAGATGGCCGATCAACGGCGTGCTCATCGCCCGAAGTACCCGCGGGTGGACGTCGCTCGGTCCCGGGCCCATCAGCGTCCGATCCGGCGGGAGGAGTTCGCCGACCTCCGGCGGATCGTCGGACGCCCGGACCGCGTTCCCTTCTCTCTCGCGAGTCTCTGGACTGGTGGTGGCTTGGTCCATATCTGGAGATTCACGAACGGACAGTATAAAATCGGCGGTCACCGCCGTCGGTTGCCGGCGGCCGATTTCGGACGGCGAGCCGACCGATCGACGACAGTCAGTTCCCGACGTCCATCGCGCGTTCGACGACGTCCTCGCTGTACATCGCTGCGAGTTCCTCGTGTTGGTCGGGTCTGTTCTCGTAGACGTCCTGGAACAGACTGATCGGGACCATCAACGCCTGATAGGTCGCCTCGTCCCACATCCGATCGCGCTCGACGTCGACTTCCACCCCGTCGATCCGGAGCGTCGCAGCCTGGGTCATCGCGATCGCGCCCCGGCCGGCCTCCTTGGCGGCCTCGAACTCCTCCATCGAGTCGACGATGTCGCCCATGCTCGGGACGTACGACACCAGATCCAGAAGCTCCTCGCGGACCCCGTCGTCGTCGAGTTCGAGTCGGTCGCCCCCGACGGTGAGCACGTAGCCGTCGTCAGTCTCTTCGAGTCCGATCCTGTCGCCACGATACACCTGCACGCCGTCGTCGTCTTCCAGTTTCACCTCCCGGTCGCCGGCCTCGATGAGCCAGTAGCCGTCTTCGGGCGGAAGCGGTCCCTTGTTCGCCTCGACGACCTGGGTGGGTGTCAGCGACCAGATGCCCAGCAGCCCCTTCGACTGGTTGTCGGTCATGCGCTCGTGATACCCCTCTATGTCGCGGATGTCGTCGTACGGCCCGTCGACGGAGATGAGCCCCGCCGCGCTCGCGGCACTCGAGGTGTTGTGTCGAATTTCGTCCCACGACGGCAGCGAACCCGTCGGCGTAATCGCACGCATATCCTTCGTGTAATCGACCTCGCCGATGACCAGCATGAACAGCCGCTGCAGGTTGTTCGTGGGCTTTCCCATCTCGTCGCGCAGCTTTGTCATCGCCTGCTCTGCCGCCCCGCTTTCGACGATCACGGACATCGCGAGGCTTCCCTCCGCGAGGCCGTACTCCGTCTCGACGAGGGTGAAGAACTCGTCGGCCTTCTTCCAGTCGTCGATGTCGCCGACCTCCGGGATCACGAAGCCGTCGATGTGGTCGATCGCGCCCCTCTCGGGGTCGGCGATCGTGAGCATTTGTTCGAATCCCTCGTAGCGCGTTTCTGGATCGTCACGGTGCCAGACCACTCGGGGGTGGATCTCGCCGGGGAAGTCTGCGCCCCCCTCAGCGACGACTTTGGCGATGTTTTCTGCTCCCTCTCCGCGCATGGACGGCGCGGTGGCGTCCTCGTTGTCCGGCACCCACACGTCCGGGGCTTGCATGCCGCGCAATCCGATCCCACCGCGTAGTTTCTTCGCGGAGTCTTCGACACCCTTCTCCGCTGTCGGTGTCGTGAAGAACGTTCTCACGAACTCACGATCGTGTGTTCGTTTATCAATTCCCATACTTCGTTTCAAAACATCTAGTAAGGCAGGCTTTCCTGTTCCGGTAGCGTTTGCGGTGTCAGCGCTCCCCACGATTCTCACACGCTCCTGTCCCTGTGAGGAAAACTTTTTTATCGAACCGCTCGAAGATCCGTTCGCATTCATGTCCGAATCCGAAGGAGCACAGCGACAGCGACGGATCGCCGGACAGCCGATGTTCGTTCTCAGCGAGGATACCGAACGAACCAGCGGCCGGGATGCACAGTCGGCCAACATCCAGGCCGGGAAGGCCGTCGCCGAGTCGGTACGGACCACGCTCGGTCCCAACGGGATGGACAAGATGCTGGTTTCGGACTCCGGTGACGTCGTCGTCACGAACGACGGCGCGACGGTGCTCGAGGAGATGGACATCGAGCATCCGGCCGCCGAGATGCTCGTCGACGTCGCCGAGAGTCAAGACGAGGAAGTGGGTGACGGGACCACGACGGCCGCCGCGCTCGCGGGCGAACTGCTCTCGGAGACCGAGGAACTGCTCGAGAACGACGTTCACCCGACGACGATCGTCGAGGGGTATCTGACCGCGCGCGAGGTTGCCCTCGAGACAGTCGAGGAACTGACGCTCGAAGGCGAGGTCGACAACGAGATCCTCCAGCAGGTCGCCGAGACGGCGATGACGGGCAAGGGCACCGGCGGGGTCACCCCGTCGACGCTTGCCGACGCTGTCGTCGAGGCGGTACGGCACGTCGACGGAGACGGCGATCTCGACCGCGACGCGATCGAGGTCGTCGCGCGGGCCGGTCGGTCCTCGGCAGCCACGGAGGTGATCGAGGGCGTGATCGCCGACGCGGACTACGTCGGTCGCGAGCGCCCGGCACCGGTGTCCGACGCCGCCGTGGCAATCCTCGATGCCGACCTCGATCTCGCCGAAACCGAGGTCGACGCGGAGTATCAGATCGGGAACGTCGATCAGTTGAACGCTGCCGTCGAAAGCGAACGGGAGCAGTACCGCGACATGGCAGAGTCGGTTGTCGACGCCGATGCCGACGTGCTGGTCACCACCGGCGAGGTCGCCGACACGACTGCCGGAATCCTCGCCCGGGAGGGGGTCGTCGTCTTCGAGGACGTGAGTTCTTCGACGGCCAGGACGATCGCCCGGGCGACCGGTGCCGGCCTGCTCGGGACCGTCGACGGCCTCGAAAGCGACGACCTCGGCGCCGCCGAGACGGTTCGCGTCGAGTCGTACGACGACGACGATCTGGCGTTCTTTGAGGGCGGCGCGGCCGCCGATACCGTGACCCTGTTCCTTCGCGGCGGCACCGAGGGCGTGCTGGACGAACTCGAACGCGCAGTCACCGACGGGGTCGACGCCGCCGTTGCGGCACTGAACACCGGCGGGGTGGTTCCCGGCGCGGCTGCCGTCGAGATAGCGGTCGCCGGCGCGATCCGTGAGGCAGCCGCCGGCGTCGAGGGGCGCGAGCAGCTCGCCGTCGAAGCGTTCGCCGACGCCGTCGACGCCATCCCCCGGACACTCGCGACGACTGCGGGCGAGGACCCGATCGACGCGCTGGCGGACCTGCGTGCCGCCAACGGCGACGGACGCGCCGGTCTGGTGTCGACTGGCGGCGAGGTCGAAGTCGCCGATCCCGTCGATCACGGCGTCCTCGATCCCGCCGAAGTGAAGCGTGAGGTGTTCAGAAACGCAACCGAAGCCAGCACGCTGATCACGCGGATCGACGACGTCATCAGCGCGAACTGATCGAAGAGACAGCCCCCCCCTCTGGTCTTTTATATCCCCGAACAGTTTCGCGCGATCACCGGTGCGATTTTCATTTCGCTGGAACTCCCCCGAGGGTATTTGCGGGTTGGTATGCATAGACACAACAGAATGTCCCGTCCCCGACGTGGTGAACTGACGGACGCCGACCGGCGAGTGATGAACTTCCTGTACACCAACGGCGCTGAGTTTCCCGCGCTCATCGCGAGCAATACGGGGCTGTACGTAACGCTCGCCGAGCGACGGTGTGCGTTCCTCGAGGAGGCCGGCTACATCGAATCCGTCGACGAGGCGACGGTGTATCGTCTGACCGAGGAGGGTACCGAGTATCTCGAGTCGGAGCGCGGAAACTGGGACCGATCGTTCCCGGGAGTGGACAGTAACCGCGCCTCGGATTAGGGATCTGCCGACGGGGAGTCACACCCGCTACTCGTGTCCGGAAACGTCCACCGGTTCGTACGGTTCTTCTAGATACTCCACGTCGCTGTCGCGCAGGTCGATCTCCATCGCCTCGACGGCGTCCTCCAGATGCTCGATCGACGTCGTCCCGACGATCGGCGCGTCCACCACGTCCTTGCCGAACAGCCACGCCAGCGCGATCTGGGCCATCTTCACGCCTTTCTCCGCGGCGAGTTCTTCGACCCGCTCGTTGATCTCCCGGCCGCCGCCCTCCCGGTACGGGTGTTCGTACATGTGCTCTTCGGCCTCCCCGCGTCGGGTCGCGTCGATCTCTTCGTGCGGTCGCGCGAGGTACCCACGGGCGAGCGGTGACCACGGGATCACGCCGACCGATTCCCGGTCACACAGCGGGAGCATCTCCCGTTCCTCCTCGCGGTAGACCAGGTTGTAGTGGTTCTGCATGGTGACGAACCGATCCAGCCCGAGCCGATCGCTCGCGTGGAGGTACTCCGCGAACTCGTGGGCCCACATCGAGGAGGCACCCAGATACCGGACCTTCCCGCGGCGGACCGCGTCGTCGAGCGCCCGGAGCGTCTCCGCCGCCGGCGTGTCCGCGTCCCGGCGGTGGATCTGGTAGAGGTCGACCGTCTCCATCCCCAGCCGGTCCAGCGACGCCTCGAGCTCCTGTTCGATCGCTTTCCGGGAGAGGCCACCCGAGTTGGGATCCTCTTCGTCCATCTGGAAGTAGCCTTTCGTCGCGACGACTGCCTCCTCGCGGTGGCCCTCCAGCGCTTCCCCGAGCACACGCTCGGACTCGCCGTGCGAGTACATGTTCGCGGTGTCGAAGAAGTTGACACCCAACTCGAGTGCACGTTCGACGAGTTCGATCCCCGCCTCCTCGTCGAGCACCCACTCGCGCCACCCCGGATCGCCGAAGCTCATACAGCCGAGACAGATCTTCGAGACGGTCACTCCGGTGTCGCCAAGCGTCGTGTACTCCATGGGCGTCTCTCCGGGGGAGCCCTCAAAAAGGTGTGTCCTGGGTTGCCGCCTCGATCCGCTCTCGTACCGTCTCGATCGCTGACGGCAGCGCCTCGATTCGTGCTCGTGCGTTCGCATACTGGGCGTACTGGAACCCGAGATCACTGCTCTGATCCCGGTCGATGTCCCGCCGGATCGACTGGTCGGTCGAGTCGATCCACCCACAGGTCCGGACGAACACGTCGGCACCGAGGCTCGGTTCCGACGGATCGATCTCCGCTTGGTTTGCCGCCTGGTGTGCCGCCTCGATCGTCGCCTCACGTTCCTCGCGAACCCGGTCGATCGATTCCGGCCGGGGGAACTCGCGGTCCTCGATCCGTCCGGTCACCGTCTCGAACGCGCGGGCGTCTCGCTCGAGTTCGAGAACGCCCTCGAGACCCAGCGCGAGGGTCCCCCGGTTCGCGTGGCGGTCCACGTCGTCGAAGTCGCCGGGGATACCCAGGGCGAGAGCGATCGCGTGTCTCACCTCCGGACGGTCCGCCTGACCGCCGACGACATCCGCCGGCGTGGCGTCCTCGTCGTGGACCCTCACGAGATCCGGCGGCCGCAGGGATCGTTCGAGCGCGAT
This sequence comes from Halalkaliarchaeum desulfuricum, assembly GCF_002952775.1. NCBI lineage: Archaea > Methanobacteriati > Methanobacteriota > Halobacteria > Halobacteriales > Haloferacaceae > Halalkaliarchaeum > Halalkaliarchaeum desulfuricum. Next base: position 1,043,685 of record NZ_CP025066.1, on the reverse strand, counting down.
GTCGAACCAGGTCGTGAAGTCGGTCGCCTCGTCGGATCGTTCCACGTGCCGGGTGCGCAATTCCTCGGCGGCGTCGACGCTCGTTCGCAGTCGCTCCGTCCGCCGTGCCAGATCTGCAAGGGTGTGGACCGGAGCCCTCTCGCCCGGTCGACGGCGCCCCAGTCTCAACGCGGCGGTGAGCATCTCTTCCAGTCGAACTGTGAGAAGCAGTGTCCGGTCCGGGTGGTCTCCGACGTACTCGACGGCTGCGAGCCGGCGCTTCGCCCGTGACCTGGCATCGTTGCGCTCCGCTTCGAGGGACTCCCGAAGTCGATCCCATTCGCCGGGGCCGGCGGCGGCCGCCTCGTAGGTCGCCGCGGCCCGGCGGGCGTATCGGCGGTACTGCCGAACCTCCTCAAGTGCCCTGAACCGGTCCGGGGCCTCCTCGACGTCCTCCCGCTGGGTCCTGGCACGTTCGGATTGTACGTCGATGTGCTCGTGGAGGTCCTCGTCCGGGACGGTCTCTGCGGTCACCTCGTCGGGGATCGAATCGAGGAACCCGTCACCACGTTCGAGGCCGGCGTCGATCGCCGCTGCCGACGGCTGGACCGGTGCGGGTCGTCGGTACTCCGGTGCCGGCGTCGAGAGAACGTCCACCATCGCCTCCGGTTCGAACGCCGGTAACGACTCGTCGGATTCGAACGCGCTACAGCCGGCGAGACCGACGGTCGCCGCTGTGCCGATGGCAGCAAGCAGCGATCGGCGGCTCGCAAGCGGGGTAGAGGACGCTGTGGAGGGCATCGCCGCGAGTGTATCGGACGATCCACCAAATATCTTCGTGTCCCCGTCACTTCCTCGCGTCTACAGCCCCTGGGTTTCCCTGGCGGCCGATCTTTTAAGTCCTCACCGAGGGTGTCGGAACTATGGACAGTGGTGACACACCGACTGGAGGTCGATCGATTTCGGTCTCCCGGCGCGACCTGGTCTCAGCGGTCCTCGCCGGCGGCGTCGCAGGGGGTGTCCTCTCGCCGGTGTCGGGTTACCTCCGCGGTTTCGCCCCGCTTTCGGGTACCGTCTGGGGCGCCGCGGGCGACGACCGGATACGGCAACTGTCGTCGCCGTACGGTGCGGCGACGGTACGGTTCGACGACGAGGGGGTTCCCCACGTCGACGCCGACTCGGAGGTGGCCGCCTACTACGCCGTCGGCTACGCGCAGGCGGCAGATCGGCTGTTCCAACTGGACCTCCAGCGGCGGGTGATGCGCGGTCGGCTCTCGGAGGTAGTGGGTCCCGACGCCCTCGAATCCGACGAGTTCAACGTCCGGATGGGGTTCCTCGATGCGGCGCGGGCCAACTGGGAACGGCTGCGTGGGGAACCGGTCGGTGAGGCAGTCACCGCGTTCGCGGAGGGGGTCAACGCCCGCATCGACGACGGGCCGCTCCCGATGGAGTTCGGGCTGCTGGCGTACGAGCCGGACCCGTGGACGCCGGTCGACACGATGTTGATGGAAAAGCAGATCTCGTGGGGGCTTACGGGCTCGTTCAGGACGCTCCGGCTGGCGCTGCTCGAAGAACGGCTCGGCGCCGACATCGTCGAGGAACTGTACCCGTCTCGCATCCCTCACGACGCCCCAATTCTGCGGAAGGATGACGGGTCTTCCCCCGGTCGCGACGCCGTCTCTCGGAGTCCCGGTGCTATTGACGACCGCGAGTCCGGCACCGACGTTTCTGGCCTCTCGTCTGCAGAGGTGGCCCGTCTCTCGCGGTTCGAGTCACCACCCGGTGTCGGCTCCAACTCCTGGGTCGTCTCCGGCGAACACACCGACTCCGGCCGGCCGATCGTCGCGAACGACCCGCACCTCGATCTGTCCGTCCCACCGCTGTGGTACGAACAGCACGTCGAAACGCCCGACGCGAGCGTTCGCGGGGTGACGTTCCCCGGCGTCCCGTTCGTAATCATCGGCGCCAACCACGCTGGGGCGTGGGGCTTTACCAACGCTGGCGCTGACGTGATCGACTTTTATACCTACGAGGTCGACGACGACGGAGATCGGTACCGCTACCGCGGCGAGTGGCGGGAGTTCGACCGGGAGGCACGGCAGATCCCGGTCGAGGGAGAGCGGGACCGGACGATCGAGGTGAACCGAACGGTTCACGGGCCGATGATCGACCGGGAGGGGCGATCGGTGGCGGTCGCCTGGACGGGGCTGGCTGCGACCCGGACGACCCGGGCCATCTTCGAGTACGCCCGAAGCGGCGGGATCGACGACTTCCTCGAGGCCACACGGCGGTTCGATCTCCCGACGCAGTGTCTCGTCTACGCCGACCGGGACGGCCGGACACTCTTTCAGGTGACCGGGAAGGTCCCGATCCGTCGCACTGACGGCGAGCCAGTCCGGGGCGACCGGGTGTTCGACGGCTCCGCCGGCGAGGGGGAGTGGGACGGCTTCGAACCGTACGGCCAGCCGACCTGGGAAGGGTTCATCCCGTTCGAAGAGATGCCGGCCGCGATCGACCCGACGCACCTCGGCACCGCCAACCAGCGGGTGATCGACGACGACCGGTATCCCCACTACTTTGCGGCGTCGTATGCAGACGGCTATCGCGGTCGTCGCGTGTGGGACCTGCTGGACGAACGGATCGAGGAGAACCGGCCCGTGGACCGCCAGTTCGTCCGCTCGATGCAGTTGGACGTTCGGGACTACCGGATCGACGACGCCGACTTCCTGGTGCCGGCGTTGACCCACGCCGAGGCGTCATCCCGGGTGAGAAACGCCGGTGAAACCCTTTCAGAGTGGGACGGACGGATGGACCGCGACTCCCGGGGTGCACTATTGTTCGCGGCGTGGCTCGACGGCTACCGCGAAATCGTCTTCGAACCGCTGTTTTCGGACTTGGGCCTGGGGGCGGAGTATTACCCCGGCGATTGGGCTCTTTTGAACGCCGGACCGGACTCGTCGCTGTTCGACGGACGAGACAGGGCGGAGCTCGCACGGGAGGCGATGGAACGTGCGCTCGACGGAATCGACGGCGACAACCCGCGGTTCGGGGGCGCCGACCGCTACGGCGACGCGACCCACACCGGGGTCCTGACGCACCCGTTCGGTGTCGGCGCGCTCGGGTATCCCCGCCACGAAACCGACGGCTCGCCGCGGACCCTGATGAACTTCAGGCCCGCCCGGCCGGCCGGCAGCAGCTGGCGGATGATCTGCGAACCGGACGGTGACTGCGAGGCGATCCTCCCGGGTGGGAACTCGGGGAACTACTTTTCGCCCCACTACGACGATCAGCTCCGCCGGTGGGCCGACGGGGAGTACAAGCCGATGGACCGGGAGCTACGGGGTGACGTGCGGTTCCGGTTTATCAGTGCTGGCGACGGAGGTGACGACGAATGACTCCACGCGAGCGGAGGGTCCTGCGTTGGCTGCTGTGGATCGGTGCGGCGATCGCCGGCGTCGGGCTCGCGAGCGCCCACTGGATCGGGGTCGTGATCGGCGGGGCGTTCGTCGGCCTGCTCGCGAGAACGGTCCCGCGGGGGGTGCTGGCGGGCGCGGCCTTCGGGCTGTTCGTCTGGCTGGTCTTCGCGGGGACGATAATCGTCGACGGAGCGTGGGAGCCGTTCCTGGCGACTGGCGGGTTCGTTGCGCTCAGCGCCGCGATCGCAGTAGCACTTGGGGCATTCGGGGGATTGGCTCGGGGATTGCGATGATCAGACAACGATCGCGCTCGGACACGCTCGGACAGGACCGGGAAAATCAGGAAGCAGCCTGGCCGGCTTTCTTGCGGGTGATGTAGCCGGCGATCCGGTTGCGGACGCCCTTGGACTCGACGTTGGTGAGCTGTTCGACGCTCTCTTTGTTCGTCTCGAAGTCGGTGTTGAAGGCGTTCGGATACGTCTCGAGCAGTCGATTGGCGAGCTGTTTGATGTACTTGGGTTTGATGGCCATGTCCCTGAATACCCGGGAGAACCACTAAAAGCGTTCGTTCCACGACGGGCAGCGCTTGCAGTATCCGAACCCTTCGCCGGGGGTTCCCGGATCAGTAGAACGGCATGTTTTCCCGGTCGGCGGGTTTGGCGATCACCTCGAGGACGCGCAGATCGTACAGATCTCGGCTGTTCGCCGAGTGGATCAAAAAGACCGTATCCGCCCCGCTTCCGGTGCCAGCGATCGAGAGCACGGGACGATCGACGTCGACGAGTCCGGCGTCACATGCCATGAGAACACATTCGATGGCCACCTTGCTCCCCTGCCCGAAGAGCCGGAGCGCGTTCGCGAGGACGCTTTGTACCGCGTGGCCGTCCCGTTTTGCGACTGCAGCACCGACGTTACTGAAGACCATCGGGCCGACGAAGACCTCGCCCCCGGCTGATTCGATCGCTTCCACGTGCTCGTCGTGGAGTTCCTGTTCGTTCGGTTCGCGATAGCCTGTCGAATGTCCCACGACCGCGAGGTTCCGATCGATCGCGTCGAACACGTCCGCGGCCATCGCCCCCGTTTCGCCCGTCGTCGAGGCGACGACAATGTCGTCGAGCGCGTGTTCGACTGCGTACTCCTTTGCCGCCTCGAGAACCTGTTCGGTCCCCATGCCGTCGGTACGTATCATTCAATTTAAATATCGATTGCAGGTGACGTAATAATTCCGATCGTCCAGTCTACTTCCCGAAGAATGCCGCAGCCGCCTCCCGAAGCCGATCGGAAACCGCGGGCACCTCGCGTTCGTCGACTGGACCGTCGCGTTCGATCTCCGACAGGGGTTTCGGATACGTCCGGAGTTCCTTGTGGATCGCGATCCCCGCGTTCGCCCCCTCGCCCATCGCGACCGGAACCTGGTTGTGGCCGGGGGTAACGTCCCCCACCGCGTAGACGCCGCCGACGCTGGTCCGGCCGTGTTCGTCGACGACCACCGCGCCGTCGTCGGTCCGGTCGAGGCCGAGCTGGTCGAGGAGTTCGTTCCGGTAGTTCGAACCGTACATCGGGAACCCGCCCCTGTACTCGCGGAACGTGCCGTCTTCGAACTCGAATCCGGCGAGCCAGCCGTCCTCGCGCTTCTCGAGTCCGACAATCTCCTCACGGATTACCTCGACTGGATGCGCCTCGAGCTGTCGGTCGGTTTCTTCGCTCCACTCGGGGTCATCGCCGCGCGTGAGCAGATCCACCTCGTCGGTGAAGTTGAGCATGACCATCGCGACCTGGGCGGCCGCCTCGCCGGTTCCCATCACGTACACCGGCTCGTCGACGAACATGTACGCGTCACAGTGCAGACAGTAGTGCAGCCCCCGGCCAGTTCGGGGCAGCGGCGGCTCCGGTCGCTCGTCGCTGAATCCCACGGCGATCACCACGCGATCGGCGCCGTACGTTACGTTGCCCGTCTCGAGCCGGAACCCGTCGTCGTCGCGTTCGATCGACTCGACGTACTTCCGGTGGTAGTCGGCGCCGTACGCCTGGATCTGCTCGCGTGCCGTCGCCAGCAGTTCGTTGCCGGACGTCCCCTCGGGAACCCCGATCACGTTGTGCGTCTCGAGCATCATCGCCGCGCGGCCCCCGCCGCGATCCAGCACGACGGTGTCGTGGCCCAGCCGGGTCGTGTACAGTGCAGTCGACAGCCCCGCCGGGCCACCCCCGACGACTGCGACCTCGTACCGCTCGTCCACGTCGCGTTCCTCGCGTCCGTCCAGCCGATCGCTGGCCTCATCGCCCTCCGTCGGTTCCATAGGTCCGGTAGTCGTTCGCGGGGGATAACTCCACAGATTCGATCGCTCCGTCCCGCCGCCGCGGTCACTCCGGCCGGACGACACCGTAGCAGTTGCCACTCGAGAGTTCGAACGACTCCACACGGAGGGGGCTCGCCTCCAGGTCGGCGCGGAACTCGTCGGGATCGTAGATGTGGTAGAACCGCGGCACCGTCTCGCCGCCGGGAAGCGTCCAGTCGACGGTGGTGTCGAACCCCGACTCGCGGTCGAACCGGTCGTGTGCCGTGCTCCAGGCGCTCACGAGACCGATGCCGTTCCCGGAGAGCACCCGAGCGAACTCCTCGAGGCTACGGATCCGCCGTTCCCGCGGCGACAGGTGATGCAGCGTCGCGACGTACACGCCGACGTCGACTGTCCCGTCGGCGATTGGCAGGGCTCCGGCGTCGCCCTGGAGAAACGTCGAGTCACCGTCGAACCCGCGCTCGGAGCTCCGGCTGTTCGCCTCCGCGAGCAATCCGCGGCTCACGTCGATCCCCACCGCGAGATCGACGTACTCGACGAGCGGTTCGGTGTGCCGGCCGTTGCCACAGCCGACGTCGAGTCCGATCCTGTCGCCGTCGTCTCTCGCGCTTTCCTCTCCGTCGTCGATTTCGGTGCCGTGCTCCACGAGGAACTCGGTCACCTCCGGCCAGGGATACTCCCGGGTCGACGAGAAGTGGGCGGCGATCCGATCGTACGTCTCCCGGAGCGAGTGGTCCGACATCGGTCAAAAGACCATCACTGCGAACGTCAGGTAGCCTAACACGAGGAGCACGACCGCGTGCTTCGCGCCGCTTTGTATCGTTCCTCCTCCGAGCTGTCCGGCGATCAGCCCCGAAAACAGCGCCTGAATCATCGTGGCATGAAACAGCAACTCCTCGTAGGCGCCCACGTCGGCCTGGGTAATCGTGTCGACGAACCCGACGGACGCACCCGCGGTCGCCTCGGGCAGGTCTGGGTCGAACTGGGCGCCCTCGACGGCTGGAACGAACGCTACCGTGAGCGCGACCACGATCCCCAGGAAGACGAGAAACGAGATGTAGATGACGATGAGGTACGTCAACATCACCTGTCTCTGCTCGCGCCGGAGGCGCCGGGTCGCGCGGGCTTCGTCGGCGCCGATCGTCAATACGGGGGCGATGTCGCCGCTCGCGTGGACCGCGTTCGTGGTCAACGCGACCGCCCGGGAGACCATCGGCGAGTTCACCCGTTCTTCGAGCCGATACAGCGCGGTTTCGACGTCGGCCCCCCACTGGATGTCCCGCCAGGTGCGCTGCAGCTCCGCGGACAGTTCATCCAGGTCGGACTCCGAGACGCGCTGGAGACTTCGGACCACGCTCATCCCGGCGTCGTTGACGCTTGCAAACCGATCGAGGAAGTCGGGGACCGCCCGCTCGATCGCCCGTTGCTTTCGGGATCGCAGTTCGAACACGACGGCGTACACGCCGAGCGCGAACACTGCCGCCTCGACGACGGCCCGATCGATCGCGGCCAGCACCGAGACGGGTTCGGTAACCGGCGTCGGCTCCGCCGTCGCGAGCACCCACAGCACCCCGATCGGAGCCGTCAGGATGAACGTCGCCGACGGCATTCGGTAGGCGGTCTCGAGCGGATTCGTCACGCGGTCGAGCAGGCGAGAGTACCGGTCGTACACCGCGAGCCGTTCGAGGGCGTCCTGCTGCGCTGTCGAGGTGGTCCCGCCGTCGGACTGCACGTCGCGGGATTCGGAGGCCTGGATCCGGGCGGGGGTGTCGGCACCGAGTTGGCCGACAGCCTGGCGTCGTGCGACGTCGAGCCGTCGCCGTTCGGGGGCGTCCGCGCCGCCCGGGCGCCGCAGCGATTCGGTGGCGCTGCCGACGTAGGCGATGAACGCGACGCTTCCGAGCGGAACGCCGAGGTAGATGACGAGCCGCAGTATCGGGAGCGTGTCGCTCAACACGAGGCCGACGACCACCAGGATCGTCACGAGAAACAGCGGCCCCGCCACCAGGGTCGTCACGTACGCCTCGGCGAACGTCGACAGCAGTTCGAGATACTGCTCCTGTTGTGCCTTCGCCTCCTCCTGAAACCGCTCGTACTGATCCTCGAGGAACCCGGATAGGTTCTGTCCCGATTCGAGGATCGATGCGAGGTTTTCCGTGAACTCCGCCATGTTCTCGCTGGGCGTCCGGTGGGCCGTCTCGCGGAGGGCGGTCAACGCGTCGGTGCTGAACGTTTCCATCTCCCGGACGGCGACGGAAAGCTCCCGTGCGGCTTCGCCGTACACCCGTTCGTTTCTGGACAGCGTCGCGAGCACGATCGGAAACGCCATTCCCGACCGCGACAGCGCGTACACGAACGCGACCGTGCGGGGAAGCGTCACGTCGATCCGTTTCCCCCGTGCGTCAGCTAACTGATCGAGCAACTCCCATCGCAGATAGTAGGTCCCCACCGCGAGCACGGTCCCGACCGTCGCCCCGGAGAACGCGAGCAATAAGAACAGTTCGCCCAGTCCGATCTCGGAGAGGCGCGCGATCGGGGAGAGAAACGACAGCGCCGGCGGAAGCGCCGCACGGAGCGTCTCCTCGGTTATCGCCAACTCCGAGAGAACGTAGCCGGCCAGATACACCCCGAGAACGCTCCCGGAGACGGCGAGAACGGCGCTGTACAACAGCGTTTTCGACGCGTACATCCGGTGGGTTTCCCCGACGTGAGCGGCCCGAAGCCGATCGCGCTGTCGTTCGCTGTCGGCGGTCTCCTCGCCCACGTAGTTTCCAAACGCCGAAAGTGCGAGGCGGGTGACGAACAGATCCAGCCGACGATCGAACCGCGAGGCGGCGAGCGCGACTGGTGGTGCAAGCACCACCACGAGGGGTAGTAGATACCACATCAGTCGACCTCGGCGCCGGCGGTCGCCCCGTCGCCGGCCGCCTCGACCTCCGATTCGAGCCGTCGCATCGTCCGTTCGGGATCGGCGTAGTACTCGTTTACGAGTGCGGTAAAGCGACGGTAGCCGGTCACGCCGATCTCCTGGAGTTTCCGGAGGAACGTCTCGCGACGTCGAAGCTCCGAGAGCAACTCCGACCGACTCCACGCCCGATCCTCCTGGATTTCCGAAAGCAACGACGAATCGTTTCGGGAGAAGGTGTCGGATGTGGGGTTCCAGTCGAACGCCGAGGCGTAATCCAGTTCCCCGGTTCGCTGGTCGATCCCGCGTATCTCCCCGATGATCTTCGCTCGCCGGAGGCGTTCGTCGTCGAACCTGACGAGTCGCTGGACGACGACCATGTCGAGCGACTGCACCATCGCACGGGGAACGTTTATCGGCTCGTTCTCCAGCCGGTTTATGACGGTCCGGACCGAGTCGGCGTGGATCGTCGAAAACGTCGTGTGGCCGGTGTTCATCGCCTGGAACAGGGTCACCGCCTCCTCGCCGCGGACCTCGCCGACGATGATATACTCCGGGCGATGACGGAGTGCCGACCGGAGCAGGTCGTACATGTCGAGGTCGGCCCCTTCCTGGAGCCGTTCCCGGGTGATAGACGAGAGCCAGTTGTCGTGATACAGCGACAGTTCCCGGGTGTCTTCGATCGTCAGCACCTTCGCCCGCGGCGGAACGAACATCGAGACGGCGTTCATCGAGGTGGTCTTCCCCGACGCGGTGCCGCCGGCGAAGATCAGCGACTTGTTGTGTTCGATACACAGCCAGAAGTACGCCATCTGCTCGACGTTGTACGTCCCGTAGTTCACCAGGTCGATCGGCGTGAACGGCTCCTCGGCGTACTGTCGGATGGTGAACGCCGACCCCCGTGGGGTGACTTCCTCGCCATACGCCAGTTCCGCACGCGAGCCGTCCGGCAGCGTCGTCTCGACGATGGGCTCCCCGACGCTGATGTGTTTGCCGGACTGCTGGGCGAGCCGAACGACGTAGTTGTCCAGCTCAGTGGGAGGAAACGAGATATTCGTTTTGACGTCAGTGTACTCCGCGTGGTAGACGAATATCGGGAGATCGTACCCGTCACAGGAGATGTCCTCGATACGAGGGTCGTTCAACAGGGGGTCGACCTTTCCGTACCCCTGGAAGTCGCGGAGGAGGTAGTATACGAGCGTGTGAAACGTTGCCATGTCGGGCTCTATCCCGTACTGTTCGAGCAGCGACTCCACTTCGGCTCCGAGCGTCGACTCGTCGATGGGATCGATGTCCTCCCGGAACAACAGCGGATCACGGATGTCCTCGACGACGCGGCCGAGCAGTGCCCGTCCGAACTCGTCGAGGTCCGGTTCGACGGCGTAGTATCGGTGTTCGTTTTCGGTCTCGTCGTAGGTGATGACGACGTATGCGTACGGAGCGTTCACCCAGTAGCGTTCGACTTCCCGTTCGCCCGGCGGCAGAGTGAACGTCGACAGCGTTCCGTCTGTGGACGGACGGAACGGTCGCACGTCCAGATTCGAGCCCCGAAACAGCTCCCAGACGTGTCGTATGCGCCGCGTTAGTCCACCGATTTCCTCGGTAGAGCGCTCACCTGACATTTCGCTTGGATACGACAACGGGAGGAGGGGACTTAAAAAGTCGCGTACCGACCACGGGTGGATTTTTGATCCTCTTCCGTACGGGGGTTTTTTCATTCGGTTAGAACATGCATCGAACTATATTCCCCTGAGGGGCCAAACGTCGGGTAGCACCGACTTCATCGGTCAATTCACGAGCATGAAATCGGAAGCAATAGACACCGACGATAGACCGCTCGTCGTGACCTGGGAGAGCACGCGGGCAGGCGGCGTCGGTTCCGCGAACTGCCGTCGGAACCCGACCGAGCAGCCACATCCCGAGGAACTGACGACCCAGGAGGCAAAACGGCTGCTCGATAGCCTCCGGGAGTTCGGGAAGGGACTGCTCGTCGTCTTTTCCGGTGGCGATCCGCTCGAACGCGACGACCTCTTCGAACTCGTCGAATACGGAAACGGGATCGGGCTCACTGTCGCACTCGACGCCTCCCTGTCGGGCGGTATCTCCCTGGACTGCCTCGAACGCCTCTCGGAGGCCGGGCTCTATCGTCTCGCTGTCGGCCTCGAAGGAGCAACCGCCGAGGGGCACGACGCGGTTCGCTCGGCGCCCGGAAGCTTCGAGGCGGCAGTCGAGACGCTCGAAGCCGCACGCGAGGTGGGCTTGCCGGCGGGGGTAAACACTGTCGTGAGCCGCGAAACGTTCGAGGAGCTGCCGGCGATTCGCGACAGGATCGAGGAGCTAGACATCGTGCTGTGGAACCTGTTTTTCGTGATTCCGGCATCCGATTGCACTCTCGAAAACGTCGATCCGTCGACCGCGGACGCGATCATGCGCTGGCTCCACGAGGCGTCGAACGTCTCTCCGTTCGACGTCCGGACGATCGAGGCGCCCCAGTACCGTCGGGTCGCCATTCAGCGCGGGGAGATCGTCACCGGTGTCCGCGACCAGTTTGGAACCTACGCGGGGGACGGCATCGTCCACGTCGATCACGTGGGGAACGTTCAACCCTCGGAGTTGTTTCGAAAATCCGTGGACAACGTTCGGGAGCGTTCGATCGTCGAGACGTACCGTGAAGCTTCCCTGTTCCGACAGCTCAGGGACCGGAGTAACCTCGAAGGACGCTGTGGGGCCTGTCCGTACCGGGACATCTGTGGCGGGAGCCGAGCCCGTGCGTACGCGGAAACCGGAAACCCGTTCGCAACCGACGAACTGTGTCCGTTCGAGCCGCCGGGGTTCGGGGAGGGCTAGTCGCTGGAGCCGCGGTGTCGCCTGCGCCGCTCACGAAATTTCTACGTGTTCGGATTCCTCGTTGAGCGCGAGGTTCGCCGCGATCTCGGCGTTGCGCATCGCGTACTGGGCAGTCTGCTGGAGGCTCACCAGCACTTCCCGGACGTGGAGCAGCTCCTGATTGGACAGCTCCGGGAGGTCGTCGAGGATCTCCCGCTCGCGGTCTGCGAGTCCGCGGAACAGCTCCCGACACTCGATCGTGAGATCGTAGTCGCGTTCCACGACCGATCGGACCGCCAGGCTCGTGAGTTCGTCGACGCTGTCCGTGAACTCGCGGATCTGTCGCATCGTTCCGCCGTCGATATCGAGGGTGTGTCCGTCGATCTCCAGGACGATGTCGGCGATGTCCTCCGCGTTGTCCGCGGTGAGTTCGAGGTTCTTTGCGACCGATCGGTAGCCGATCAGCGGGAACCCCGATTCCAGCCCCACGGCCCGACAGAGGTTCGGGTTCTGGTAGGCGGTAAAGATGAGCCGCAGCATGAGCACGAAGATCTTGTTCGCCTGCCGCTCGCGGTTGAGCGCGCGCTGTGCGAGGTCCGGGTTGCCGTGTGCGAGCGCCTTCACCGCCTCCCCGCGCATCGTCGAGCCGGTGTTTTCCAGCCGCTCGAGGAGGTTGTCCAGGGTGAAGTCCTCGGGGTCGACCGAACACCTGATGGCGATGCTTTCGGGGGTCTCTTCGATGACGCCGAGTCCCATGAGCTGGGTTTCGGCCTTATATACGGCGTTGATGTGATCGCTGTCGAGTGCACCCTCCGACTGCCGGACGTGGATCACCCGCCGGCCGAGCACGTACTGGGCGACGATCGCCCGCTCCAGCGCGTCCGCGTCGAGCGCGTCGGCGTGAATGGTCGCCTCGGACTCCTCGGTGCTTGTCGACTGTGGCAGCACCGTCAACGTTCCCTTGCCGCCGATCCGGATCGACACCTCGTCTCCCTTGTCGACGTCGTGTTCCCTGGTCCACTCCGCCGGAAGTGTCATCGCCAGCGTCGATGGACCGAGCCGCTGCACCTTTCGCGTTTCCATGGCACGCCGTAGGCCACATACGTCCTTAATCTTGTCTGTATGTTCATTAATGACGAGGTTCCGTATGGAAGGGGAGCCGCACACGCTGGAGAATATGAAAGGATGGGAGTAGGATACAACTGAGTTAAAAGTACAACCGATCTCCGTCGCGGCGGGCGATCAGACGATCTTCATCATCCGGGTTTCGTAGGCACCCACGCGCACTCGAATCCAGCCGCGGAGCGACTCGTCGAGTTCGGGATCGTCGGTATCCACCCGGAGCACGCGCAGATCGTCGAGTTTCCGACGGGAGGCGACCACCTCGAGTTCACTCTGCTGGATCACCGCCGGCGACAGTTGCGGGTTGCCCCGGCCGAGGACGAACCCCTGGCCACCGATCGGGGTGACGACCACGACGTTGCGCTCGCCCAGACATTCCAGGATCTCGTCTTCGGTCGCGTCACGGGCGAGCACCTCGCCGTCCCGCCAGACGTCCACGCCGAGGGGGGACCCCTCGAAACCCAGTTGCTCTTTGATCGCCCCCAGCGTCGATCCCGGCCCGAGCACGTAGGTGACCCCTTCCTCGACGTCGGCGGCGAACCCCTCCGCGAGCGACTCGACGGTGCCGCCGCCGAGCTGTTTCGACGACTGGAGGTCCTCGGCGACGGGGACGCGGGCGATCGCCCGCAGCTCCGGATTCACTTCACCCTCGCGATACTCGTCCTCGTCGATGTCCATCACCTCGCGGCGCTCGGTGCGCTCGAAGGAAACCGCCACCGCGGCGGCGTCCTCCGGGGAGACGGCAAACACCGAGGAGTACACTTTTACGCCCGCCGGGACGCCCAGCATCGGTGTGTCGGTCCCCTCCAGCGCTTCGGCGACGTCGGCGGCGGTGCCGTCGCCCCCGACGAACAGAACCAGATCTACGCCCGCCTCCAGGAACGCCTCGACCGCCCGTCGGGTGTCTCCGGCGGAGGTTTCCGCGCGGGCGTACTCATCGTCCTCCGCCGGCGCGTCGCCGAACGGGTCCGACGGCTCGGCGACCACTTCGGGTTCGAGACCCGCCTCTCGGACGAGCGACTCACCCATCGGGTCCGCGACCGCCGACACCCGAACGTCGGGATCGAGTTCGGCAAGTCTGGACAGCGCACGGCGCGCCCGGTCCGGTGCCCGTGGCTCTGCGCCCCGCTCGCGGGCCTCCTGTACCTTCCCGTCTGTGCCTTTTAGTCCGACCCGACCGCCCATTCCCGCGATCGGATTGACGACGACGCCAACGTGCATGTTACTCGACCAGCCGCCAGCGGGGGACGTTGCCGTCGTCCTCGAAGGTTCCCGTAACCCGTTCGACGACGTCGCGTCGTTCCATCTCCGCGAGCACCTCGTCGAGTCGGTTCGGCTGGGCGATCTCCATCTCCATTCTGTCGACCTCGTGGTATGCGGAGAGGTACTGTCTGATCGCCTCGCGATCGAAGGTGTCCTCGTCGGCCTTCTCCATGACCCCCGAGATGAGATCGATCATGTCCTCGATGAAGTTCCACGGGTAGACCACCCAGGTCCACCGCTCGAGACGTTCCCCGACGAAGTCCGGCTCGAACTCGCTGGTCTGGAGGAGCTGGAGCGTCGCAGTTCTCACCGTCTCCGGATTCCGTTCGTTGACGTACTCGTGGGCTCGCTTTATCGACCCGCCGGTGTCGGCGATGTCGTCGATGATGAGGACGTCCTTCCCGTCGACGCTCCCTTCCGGCATCGGATATCGAACCTGCGGTTCGTCGGCTTTCGCCGCGGTGCCGACGTAGTGTTCCATCTTGAGGCTGGCGAGGTCGTCCAGACCGAGGAAGTCACACAGACACCGGCCGGCGAACCAGCCGCCGCGAGCGAGCGCGACGATGACGTCCGGCTCGAACTGGTCTTGTTTGACCTGGTCGGAGACGTTCCGACAGAGCCCGTAGATGTACTCCCAGTTCGTGACGGTGCAGTTGAACTCATCCGGGAGATCGCTCATACGGGCGAGGATGGACTCGGCGCGCACATAAGGGTTTATTTGCCCCAGAACGGATCGCGGCTCCGCTGTTTGTCGAGGTAGCCCTGCAGCGCCTCCCGCTCGTCGGCCGGAATCTCGTCTGCGAGTTCCTGTTCGAGGATCTTCGCGTGTTTCTCCGGCAGCTCCGTCCACAGCTCGTCGCCCTCGTCGATCTGCCGTCCGACGGTCGGGCCGTCGATCGCGACGCTGACTCTGGTTCCCGCACGAGCCTCCGAGATGTCCTCGCCCTGCTCTTGGATCCCCGCGAGCTGCCCCTTTCGCTCGGGCTCGTTGTTCTCGAACGCGACGACGTGCCGGTTGTTCTGGAGCGTTCCCGAGAGTACTTCGACGCCGACTACTGCCGGATCGGACTGCCGGAAGACGTGGTCTTCGAGGATCCGGAACCGACAGGGCCGAACGATCTTCTCGAGGATCGTCTCCTGCTGGGCCCGTTCGCGTTCCTCGACGAACGCCTCGTAGTCCTCGACGAGCTGGTAGATGACGTCGTCGACGAACACCTCGACTTCGGACTCCTCGAGTTCGTCTTCGGCGTTCGAGAGTACGTCGACGTTGAACCCGAGGATCGCCCGGTAGGTCGCCTCGTTCGCGGTGCCGGCGACCGCGACGTCCCGGGGCGCGATGTCGCCGACCTCTGCCCGGAGGATCGGGATCTCCGCCTCCCGGAGCGCGTCGGCCATCGCCTCGAGACTCCCCAGGGTGTCGGCCTTGACGACGACGCCGTCTTCCTCGGTTTCGACCTCGAGTTCCGCCAGCTCTGCGCGCACGTCGTCGACGACGGCCTCGACGGGGCGATCACGCACGACCATGACGGGCGCACCCGCCATCGCGTCGTCGAGTTCCGGCGCGGCGATCTTCACGCCGGCGGCCGCCTCGATCTCGTCGACGCGTTCGAACCGGTTCTCGGTGCGGATCTCCGCCAGCGGTCGGGGCTGCAACAGCGCCCGGATCTCGGTGACGATCGGCTCGTCCATTCCGCCCACGACGATCGTGTCGCCTTCCCTGATCACGCCGTCGTAGACGACGACGTCGATCGTCGCACCGAACCCGCGCTCCTCTTTCACCTCGAGCACCGTTCCGACGCCGGAGCCCGAGACGTCGACCTCCATCTCCTCGCGCATGTATCGCTGGGACAGTCCCATCAGCACCGCGAGCAGGTCGGACACTCCCTCGCCGGTCATTGCCGACACCGGGACGACGCCGATGTTTCGCTGGAACTCCTGAACGCGCCAGTACAGGTCGGCCGAAAACCCCGCAGACGAGAGGTCGCCGATGATGTCGTACAGTCCCTCGTCGAGGGTCGATCGGACCCGTTCGGACTGGGCGTCGTAGCTCGCCTTGATCGGTGCGCCCTCGTTCGGGTTCCATCCCGGGATCGTGTCGACCTTGTTCGCGGCGACGACGAACGGCGTGCCCGTCCGCTGGATGATGTCGATCGCCTCCTCGGTCTGGGGCTGAAACCCGTCGTTCACGTCGACGACGAGGATCGCGATGTCGGCCAGCGCCCCGCCGCGTGCCCGCAGCGTCGAAAACGAGTGGTGTCCCGGCGTGTCGATGAACAAAAGCCCCGGCAGATCGAAGTCGTCCGGATCGACGAGTTCCCCTGCCATCGAGGAGATCGTCTCCAGCGGAACCGCCGTCGCGCCGATGTGCTGGGTGATCGCTCCGGACTCGCCTTCGCTTACGGCCGAGCCGCGTATCTTGTCGAGCAAGCTGGTCTTCCCGTGGTCGACGTGGCCGAGGACGGCGACGATGGGCGTCCGCAGCGTGGCCGCGTCCTCCGTCCCGGCGTCAGTGGATGTGTCGTTCGACATGGGTCCCCCGAAAACTCCTTGGTTGGTACAGTCGGGGGCGGGAGTTAAGCCTTTCAGAACCGTCGTCCCCGTCGCCCGTCCGACAGCCGGCGCGCAACCGTCCGACGCCCCGTGGCGTTTATATCGCTCCAGTCTGTCATTCGAAGCATGGCAGACATACTCGCCGAGAACCTCTCGGGGAAAGCCGTCATGGGAACCGACGGCACAGAGCTGGGTGACCTGTACAACATCACGATGGACCTGAAGTCCGGGCGCCTCGAACATCTCCTCGTTTCGCCCCACGAGCAGCTCGACGTCCGGCAGGTGTCGTTCGACACCGACGATCGGGGACGACTACGGGTCCCGGTCTCTACAGTGCAGGCGGTCAAAGACTACATCGTCGTTCAACGCTAGATGCACGTTCTCGACACGTCCGCGTTCATTCACGAGTATCACACCGACGAGCAGACGGCATCGATCCCGCTCGTCCAGGAGGAACTCGAGGGCGAACACGCCTTCAGGTTCGACGCGATGGAGGGTGCGGGGATGCACATCCACATCCCCGCCGAGGGAACCGTCGAGAAGGTCTCGCGTGCGGCACGCGAAACCGGCGACGCCGACGAGCTGTCGGAGACGGACACCCGTCTGCTCGCGACCGCATTCGAACTTGACGGGACGCTCGTCACCGACGACTACGCGATGCAAAACGTCGCCGAGCACCTCGGGATCGCCGTTCACGCGATCGCGCGGGACGGGATCACCGAACAGCGCGACTGGCTGTTCCAGTGTGCCGGCTGCGGGCGGGAGTTCGACGAGCAGCACGACCGGTGCCCGATCTGCGGGAGCGAACTCACCCGGAAAAACCCGGCCTGACCCGCCGGCGTTTCTGCTCCGTCCCTGTTTTCCCCCTCGAACTCCGCTACGGCCAGTTCCCGGCCTCTTCGTACGAATTAGCCACTCGCTGTATCGCCACGACGTAGGCGGCCGTCCGGAGGTTCGGCAGGTCGAGCTCCTCGTAGGTTTCGATCAGGTCGTCGAACGCGTCACAAATAAGCCGTTCGAGCTCCTCGTTGACGCGCTGTTCGGTCCAGTAGAACCGCTGGCGGTTCTGGACCCACTCGAAGTACGACACCGTCACGCCGCCGGCGTTCGCGAAGATGTCCGGCAGCACGTACACGTCCGTCTCTTCGAGAACCTCGTCGGCACCGGGTGTCAGCGGGCCGTTTGCGGCCTCTGCGACGACGTCGGCCCGTAGCTCACGGGCGAGATCGGCGTCGACGGCGTTCTCCAGTGCCGCCGGCACCAGCAAGTCGACATCGAGCGCGAGCAGCTCCTCGTTGGTCAGTTCCTCGGTGGCTTCGGGATACCCCACGACGCTTCCCGTTTCGCTTTTGAACTCCTTTACCTCGCGAGCGTCGAACCCGTCGGGGCTGTAGGTTCCGCCGGACGTATCGGACATTGCGACGATCTTCGCCCCGAGGTCGTCGAGCAGATACGCCGCGACCGAACCGGCGTTGCCGTACCCCTGGACGGCGACCGTCGCACCCTCGATATCCCGATCGAGGTAGTCGAACATCTCCCGGGCTGCGAGCATCGTCGATCGGCCGGTCGCCTCGACGCGACCCTCGGAACCGCCCGAATCGAGCGCTTTCCCGGTGATCACGCCGGGCGCTGTGGTGTTTTCGAGCTTCTCGTAGGTGTCTTTGATCCAGTTCATTTCCCGCTGGCCCGTGTTTACGTCCGGTGCGGGGATGTCGATGTCCTCGCCGATGAGTGGCCGCAACTCCATCGCGAACGCCCGGGTGAGCCGTTCGAGTTCCGTCTCGCTGTAGTCGGTGGGGTCGATCGCGATCCCGCCTTTCCCCCCGCCGTACGGGATGTCGACGACCGCACACTTGTACACCATCCAGCCAGACAGCGCCTTCACCTCGTCCATGTTGACGTCGGGATGGTACCTGATACCGCCTTTGTACGGACCCCGGTCGCCGTTGAACTGCGACCGGTAGGCCCGTACGGTTTCGAGGGTGCCGTCGTCGCGCTCGACGGTGAGGTTCGTCTCGAGCACCCGCTCGGGGTTTTTGAGCCGCTCGATCAGGCCAGCATCGACGTCGAGATGCGCCGCAGCGTCGTCGATCTGCTCCTGGAGACTTTCGAAGGGGTTGGCCTGGTCAGACATAATTGACCGACTACTGTGTTTGTTGTTAACTGTACCGGTCGCCCGAGTTACTGCGCGATTTTTATTGCGACTCGAACTCGATCCCGGCCGCCGTCGCGAGTTCACGCACCCGTTCGGCTCTGGCGATCAGGGGCCGATCGATCATCTCGCCGTCGACCTCGAAGACGCCGCGTCCCTCGCGGTCGGCCCGTTCCCTTGTAGCGAGCACGCGGCGGGCCCACGACAGCTCCTTCTCGTCGGGCGTGTACGCGTCGTTTATCACCGACACCTGTGCCGGATGGATCGCGAGTTTCCCATCGAAGCCCAACTGCCGGGCGAACGAGGCCTCCTCGTGGAGCCCCTCGTCGTCCTCGAAGTCGATGTACACAGTGTCGATCGCGTCGATCCCGGCGGCCGCTGCAGCCAGAACGACGTGTTCACGGGCGTACAGAACTTCCTCGCCCCCTTTCGTTCGAGAGGCGCCGACGTCAGCAGCGAGGTCCTCCGCGCCGAAGATCAACGCGTCGACTGCGTCGACGGTCGCGATCTCCTCGGCCGCGAGCACGCCGGCGGC
This sequence comes from Halalkaliarchaeum desulfuricum, assembly GCF_002952775.1. Taxonomy (NCBI): domain Archaea; kingdom Methanobacteriati; phylum Methanobacteriota; class Halobacteria; order Halobacteriales; family Haloferacaceae; genus Halalkaliarchaeum; species Halalkaliarchaeum desulfuricum. The sequence goes on along the minus strand of NZ_CP025066.1, from coordinate 1,024,640 downwards.
CGTCTCGACGAGCGCCAGCACCGGCACGTCGAGCCCGCGCTCGCGGGCCATCTCCACGCGACGCTCGACCGTCCGCGCGGAGTCGACCTTCGGCAACACCAGCGCGTCCAGCCGAAGGGTGCCGCTGTGGTTGCGGCTGCCCTTCTTCGACTCGTCGTCCCCGCCGACCAGGGCGTCGAGATCAGCGTCCGGCTCCGTTGCGGTGAGCCGAACGCACACTTCGGGAGCGGGATCGAACTGATCGTCGGTCAATGTCTCGCGCACTGCCGTGCGTGCCTCGTCCTTGCGGTCGGGGACAACGGCGTCCTCGAGATCGAACACGACGGCGTCGGCACCGGTTCCCGGTGCCTTTCGCATGAGCTTCGGCTGATCGCCCGGCGAGAAGAGCACACTTCGTCTGACCATACACACCGGTTGCTCGTCGCGGTGAAAAATCCACACGCTGTTTTCCCACCCGCAATATCGAGGGGATATTCACTTCCTTCCGGCGGCCGTATCCATCGAGTACGATGACGGACGTTCGTCAGCCCGCTGTGGCCGGGGAATTTTATCGGGGCGACCCTGCGGCCCTGAAAGAACAGATCGAGGCGTGTTTCACTAACGAACACGGTCCCGGAACTGTCCCGGAGACAGAGGCGAAACGGGAGAGTGACCCGCGGTCGGGTGAGTCGAGATCGCCCCAGGAGCGTCTCCTCGGACTCGTGGTTCCACACGCCGGCTATCCGTACTCGGGCCCGATTGCGGCGCACAGTTACGCTGCCCTCGCGCGTTCGTGGACGCCGGAAACGGCCGTTGTTCTCGGACCGAACCACCGACAGGTCGGAGCCGAGATCGCGCTCCCCTCCCACGACGCCTGGGAAACCCCCCTCGGAACGCTCCCGGTCGACGACCGACTCCGGGATGAGCTCCTCGGAACGGCGGAGGCGATCCGGATAGACGACCGTGCACACGGGGCGGAACACGCAGTCGAGGTCCAACTCCCGTTTCTCCAGCAGCTCGAGGCCACCTCGCGGATCCTCCCGGTCTCGGTCGCAACGCGGGAGCGATCGCGGTGTGAATCCCTCGGGGAAGCGATCGCCCGGGCGATCGACGCGATCGGGCGCGACGCCGTCGTGATCGCCTCGACGGATCTCACCCACTACGAGCCGCCCGAGGCGGCGACCGCCGCCGACGAACCCGTCCTCGATCTCCTCGCCGATCTGGACCCTGTCGGGCTGCTCGATCACGTCGAGCGGACCGCCCACACGATGTGTGGCCCGGGGGCGACGGCGGCAACGCTTTCGGCCGGTAGCCGACTCGGTGCGGAGTCGGGAACCGTCTACGCGTACGCGACCAGCGCCGACACGGCAACCACTGGCGGCAGAACAGTCGGGTACGCCGCCGCCGGCATCGACGGCGGCGACGCCTGATCGCGTCCGAACGGGACGGCGTGCAGTCAGAACCGCAGCCGCCGCCTGCTTCCGGTCGATTCTGCACCTCGGCTCCATTCGGTGCCGGCGACCTCGATCGGCCGACCGCACGACGGACAGCCGCCGTCCTCCAGATCGTACGATCGGATTTCGAACCCCTGCCGTTTGATCACGCAGGTTCCACAGTCCGGACAGTCGGTGCTTTCGGATTCGTGTCCCGGGACGTTGCCACAGTACACGTGATACAGCCCCTCTTCGCGGGCCACGTCCATCAGTGATTCCAGCGTCGCTATCGGCGTCGGCGGAACGTCCTGCATCCGGTAGGCCGGGCGGAACCGCGAGAAGTGCACCGGCGTCCCCGGACCGAGTTCCTCCCGTATCCAGGCCATTCTCTCCCGCACGACTTCGGGATCGTCGTTCTCGTCGGGTATCACGAGGTTCGTGATCTCGACGTGGACGCCCGCATCGGCGAGCGTTTCCGCGGCGTCGTAGATCGGCGCCGGATCCGGAACGGCACACCGCTTTCGGTAGAACTCGGTGTGGCCTTTGATGTCGATGTTGATCGCGTCTAACTCGGTGGCAAGCTGTGTCGCGGTCTCCTCTGTCATGTAACCGTTCGAGACGAACACGTTACACGTGTCCTCGCCTGTCTCCCGCATCGTATCGAGGGCGTACTCCAGGAAAATCGTCGGCTCCGTGTACGTGTATGCGATCCCTTCGCACGACCTCTCTTCGGCGGCGTCAGCCAGTTCGGCCGGCGGGAACGACTGTTCGGGGACGTCCTCGTGTTCGATCGCGATCCGGTAGTTCTGACAGAAGTCGCACTCGAAGTTACAGCCGCGTGCGGCCACCGAGAGCACGCGGGCACCCGGCGCGAAGTGAAACAGCGGCTTCTTTTCTATCGGGTCGATCGCGGTCGAGACCGCCCTGCCGTACGTGAGCAGCTCGAACCGCCCGCCGTCGTTCTGTCGGACGTCACAGACGCCACGCTCGCCGGGCGGAACGACACAGCGACGGGGACAGACTGCACACCGGACGCGGTCGTCCTCGAGCGGTTCGTAGCGTTCGACCTCGCGTCCGCGGGTGCTCGGGGACATCGTTCTCACTCAAGGGCTGGTTTGCCCTCCTCGACAAAAACCGTGTCCCTGATTCCCATACCCGGAGAAGCGATCCGTACCCGGCGACGGCTCCCGCGATTCGGTGTTCGAGGGGTCCCCGACACCGACGCGAACCCATAAGTACGCCCGCGGCGACGGAGGCGGTATGTCCGGGCTCTACTACGAGGAGTTCACGGTCGGGGAGACGATCGAACACGGGAAGCGACGGACCATAAGCGAAGCCGACAACCAGCGCTTTTGCGACATGACGATGAACCAGCAGCCGCTCCATCTCGACGCAGACTTCGCGGCGGACACCCAGTTCGGCGAGCGGCTCGTCAATGGTATTTATACGATGGCGCTCGCCGTCGGACTTTCGATCCCCGACACCACCGACGGGACGATCGTCGCGAACCTCTCGTACGACGATGTCGAGCATCCGGCGCCCGTCTTCCACGGCGACACGATCTACGCGCAGTCGACGGTCACGGACAAACGCGAGACCAGCGACGGGAACCGCGGCGTCGTGACGATGCACGTCGAGGCGTTCAAAGTCGAAGACGACGGCGAGGACACGCTGGTCTGTTCGTTCGACCGGACGGTGCTGTCGCTCAAAAGGGACGCCGAGCCCACGTAGCCGGCTGCAGTTCCGATCGATCCCGGCCGATGCCGTCACACGATGTCGTAGTCGACGTCAGGTCGTTCCACGTCGATTCCGCATTTCTCGAGAGCGTCGGCGGTGCGGGTTGCCGGCCCTGGCTGGACCCGATCGTGGGGATCCTCGACAGTCTCGACTGCCCGAACGGTCCAGTCGCCGTCGACGACGACGGCCGCCCGGCGTGGGACGTCTCCGTGACTCTCCCACTCGTCGGCCAGCAGCTCGTACTGGTCGGAGACGCCGCCGTGGAAATCCGAGACGATCGGGAACGAGAACCCGTAGCGGTCGGCGTATGCGTACGCCGCATACAGGCTGTCGGCCGAGAGCCCGACCGTCCCAATCCGTTCGTGGTCCGGCCAGCCCGCCCGCTCGACGGCGAGCCACTCGGCGGTCGGTTCCGGGACGAACGTACAGGGGGCAAAAAGCAGCACTACGGCCTCGTAACGCTCGATCAGTTCGAACAGTACGAGTTCGACCGTTCGACCGCCGTCGACGGCGGGTGCGATGAAGTCCGGTGCAGTCTGCCCCTGTGATACCATCGGTTTCTGTCCGGGGATTCGGAGCCGAGTGTCATTAATCCCCGAGCCCTCGTGATCGTCGGCGCAACCGGGATCGCAACTCGCCGCCTCGCTGTTTGGTTTTCGGCTTTCCCTCACCAGTAATACGGTGCGCTTTTTACCTCCTAGTGCAATACTGTTAGTAGTGAGTTCAGCCGTCCTCGCGGTCACCGCTCTCGTTCTCGCCCTCGGTGTCGTCGGACAGCTCCTCTCGATGAAACTCCAGGTTCCGAGTGTCCTGTTTCACATCCTTTCGGGGGTGCTGATCGGCCCGCACGTACTGGGGCTGGTCTCCCTGGAGACGTTCGGCGACGGACTGTTCGTCATCGTCGGTGTCGGCGTGGCAGTGATCGTTTTCGAGGGGGCGTTCGAACTCAAACGGGAGCGCCTGCAACGGGCACCGCAGGCCGTTGTCGGGATGGTTTCCGTGGGTGCGGTCGTCATGTTTCTGGGCACTGCGGCCGTCGTTCACTATCTGATCGGGCCGGGATGGGAAGTCGCGCTGTTGATCGGGGCGTTGATGATCGCCACGGGACCGACCGTGATCACCCCGATCCTCGAGGTGGTGACGGTCCGCGAACAGGTCGCGTCGGTACTCGAAGCGGAGGGGATTATCAACGACGTCACGGCCGCGGTACTCGCGGTAGTGATCTTCGAACTGCTGGTCGTTGGAAACGGATCCTACGGGTCGGTGTTTCTGGGGTTCCTCGAACGCGTCGGTGTCGGCGTCGCCGCCGGGCTCGCCGTCGCTGCCGTCGTGTACTACGCGCTGACGCATCTGGACATCTCCCCCGACTCGGCCCCGCACGTCACCCGGTTGATCGTCTTCGCCGGGATCGTGGGCACGTACGCGATCGCCGACACCGTCGCCGCCGAATCCGGTGTCGCAGCCGCCGCCACCGCCGGGATCGTCCTCGGGAACGTGGAGCTTCCTCACCGTGACGCCATCGAATCGTTCGAGCGCGACATCAGGGCTATCGTGCTGTCGTTCATTTTCATCGTCCTCGCGGCGCTTCTGGACTTCGGGGACATCGCTCAACTCGGGCTCGCCGGCGTCCTGGTCGTTGTCGTGGTGGCTCTGGTGGTGCGTCCGGGCGTGGTGTTCCTGTCGGTCAGATCCTGGCGTTTTACCCGGGAGGAGAAGCTGTTTCTCAGCCTCGTCGGGCCGCGCGGGATCATTCCGGCGTCGGTCGCGACCGTGTTCGCGATCCAACTGCAGGACGCGGGCCAAAGCGAGGCGGCCCAGGCGCTGGTTGGGGTCGTGTTTCTCATCATCTTTGCCACTGTCGTGATCCAGGCCGGGCTGGCACGGCAGATCGCAGACAGGCTCGGCGTGATACCAATGAAAGTGATCATCGCAGGCGGCGGCCGGGTCGGTCGCACGCTCGCACGGCAACTGGAACAGCGCGGCGAAAACGTGGTTCTCGTCGATATCGACCGCGACGTCGTCAGAGAGGTTCGGGAGCTCGGATTCACTGCCCACGAGGGCGACGCGACTGAATCCGACGTCCTCCGGAGCCTCGGAATCGACGACGCGAAGATCGTCGTCGCCGCAACCGGCGACGACAACGACAACCTGCTCGTGTCACAGCTCGCGCGGTCGAAGTTCGACATCGAGCGGGTGTACGCCAGGGTCAATCGGCCCGAGAACGTCGACGCGTTCGACACGCTCGACGTGACCGCGATCGACGCCTCCCTCGCGACGGCGTGGTCGATCGACAACGAGATCGAGCGTCCGGCGATGGCTCACTGGATGAACGAACTCGGAGAGGGGCACGAGGTGGTCGAGATCGAGGTGACCGCAGAGGACCTCGCGGGCAAGACGATCCGGGAGGTGAACGAGGCGATCCCGTCCGGCTGTATCGTCGCAGTCATCGGCAGGGGCGAGGACACACACGTTCCCGACGCCGACGAGATGATCGAGTACGGCGACCACGTGACGTTCCTCGGGGACGCCGAAGCCGTCCGGGAGGCGGCCAGACGGTTCCATCCACACTCCTGAGTGGTCCCGTCCTCACTGTGTCCCGGTTCCGTTCCCGAGTCGGCAGTATTCGGTCTTCACTCGCCGAGCCGGATCGTCGGCTCGGCGTCCTCGGACGTCTCGACGATCCCGTCGAACAGCTGGGTGAGGGTGTTCCGTTCCCGGTCGTCGTGCGCCGTCGAATCCATGCAAAACAGGCCGAGCCCGCCGACGCTCTGGATCCGCCCGGTGAAGACGTGGAGGAACCGGAACACCGTCTGGAGGTCCGAATACATCAAAAGCGTCGAAAGCGAGTGGAGCATGATGCGGTTCCGCTGTATCCCCCGATCGTGGTAGAACGCCTGGAGGAACTCCGAGAGCTTGATCCCGATTCCGGTCATGTCTACCGGCGAGGACGTGTACTTGATCCGGTCATCGTCGCGCATCTCCCCGACCCCCTGTTGGCGGGTGACACAGTCGACGACTGCGACGGGCTGTCCCTCGTACTCGGTCCGCTTCGCGTAATCGCCGAGGACTCGATCGGCACTGTCCTTCGTCGTCACTACGATCGCGCCGTCCCCCTGTTTCGTACCCTCCGCGAGCAGGTCCATCCCGAGCGATCGCTTCCCGGTGAGCGGCGGACCCGTGATCAGAAGGTTCGTCCCCGGCTCGACCTGCGCGTCGAGGTGGGGGGTAAGCTCATACATGTCTACCCCTCGCCTCGCCAGTCCGCACACCGCAAAACACAGTGACACGGAACGTTATCTGACCGAGAGACATCGACTACCTGTAGTTTACCCGGAACTGGTATTATTCTTTTTGATTGTTCGAGACGAGCGATCCGTCCTCGAGGAGGCGGTTCCGCCGCCGATATTCGGCTTCGGAGAGGATCTCAATCGTACAACGGATACTCGGCACAGAGTTCGTCGATGCGTTCGCCGACCTCGTAGATCACGTCCTCGGAGTCGTGGTTGTCGATGAGCCGGTAGATGTGGTCCGCGAGCTCCTCGACGGCCCCCTCGTCGAATCCCCGGGTCGTGATGCCGGGCGTGCCGATTCGCAGCCCGGATGGGTCGAACGCCGACCGGGTTTCGCCGGGGACGGTGTTCGCGTTGAGAATGACGTTCGCGGCCGCGAGCGAGTCTTCGGCCGTCCCACCGGAAAGGTCGGGGTGGGAGTCCCGGAGGTCGACCAACACCATGTGATTGTCGGTGCCACCGGAGACCAGCGACAATCCGTGTTCCGCGAGCGTCTCCCCGAGCGTCCGGGCGTTGTCGACCGTCTGCTGGATGTACTCGTCGAATTCGGGTGTCAGCGCTTCACCGAACCCGACTGCTTTCCCTGCGATGTTGTGCGCGAGTGGGCCGCCCTGTCCACCGGGGAACACTGCCTTGTCGATGGCTTCGGCGTGCTCGTCGTCGGTCATTACGATCCCGCCGCGACCGGCCCGGATCGTCTTGTGAGTCGAGCCGGTCACGAAATCGGCGACCCCGACCGGCGAAGAGTGCACGCCGGTGGCGACGAGACCGGTGATGTGTGCGATGTCCGCCAGGTGGTAGGAACCGACCGAGTCGGCGACCTCCTGGATGGTCTCCCACTCGACCTCTCGGGGATACGCGGAGAACCCGGAGACGATGATGTCTGGCTCGAACGATTCTGCTTTCTCTTTCAGTTCCTGGTAGTCGAGATAGCCGGTTTCGGGATCGACGTGGTAGTGTTCGACGTCGAACAGCTGTCCCGTGAAGTTCACGGGATGGCCGTGGCTCAAATGACCGCCGTGGCTCAACTCGAGCGACAGGATTCGATCGCCGGGGGAAAGCGTCGCGAGATACACCGCCATGTTCGCCTGGGTGCCCGAGTGCGGCTGCACGTTTACGTGGTCGGCACCCCACAGCTCCTTGGCCCGGTCTATCGCGAGCTGTTCGATCTCGTCGACGTACTCGCATCCGGCGTAGTACCGCCGGTCGGGGTAGCCTTCCGCGTACTTGTTCGTGAGGAGGCTACCCTGGGCCTCCATCACCGCCCGGCTCACGTAGTTCTCGCTTGCAATCAACGACAGCGTCCCCTCCTGTCGGTCGACTTCGCCGGCCAGTGCGTCCGCAACCGACTGATCTTCAGCGCGTACGTGTTCGAACTCCATATCCCGTTCCGCGGGTGAAACACCCATAAACCTGTCCGTCTCCGCCGGTCTTCCCGTCGAAAGGAGCTCTGTACTCGCGTCACTTTCGACGGGACTACCAGCTTCTGCCGGGCGAAAGAATACCGTGACATATAATTAATAACAACCTGGCACGAAATGGAAATTACTAGCATGATATCGTACTGACAAAACATGGCCATTTCTGGTGATAGGAACGCGTTATCGGCTGTTTTACTCGGTGGTTCCCCGTTAATATTAAATAGATATCAGACGATTATCTCCATACACTGATGACATCGAATTTACTGGAGGAGGACGTCGAGAATATCCTCGGCGGGGTGCTGGATCGGGCCGAGGGAACGCTGTACGTCGTCGATCCGTCGGCGGCAATAATCGAGGCGTTCGTCGCGGTCGCCGCCGACGTCGACGGGGGGCCCGACGTTCGCCTGCTCGCCGACGAGGACGTCCTGAAGTACGTCATGGACGACTTCCTGGTCGGATCGCGGGCGGCAGATCTCGTCGAGGAAGGAACACTCGAGATGCGCACGCTCGTCGAGGACGAGGACAACTCGCTTCTCGTCTCCGAGGAGTCCGTGATGGCGCTCGTCACTTCCGGGGAGAATGTGGGCGCCTTGGTCACCGAGGACCGCGAGTTCGTCGACGCTGTCGTCGACGCCTACGACGGAGTCTGGGCCGACGCGGAACCGTTCAACCTTCGGACCCCGGGGATCAGCCACGTGCGGGAGACGCTCGCCGCGGAGATCGGGGAGGCGACGCGGGACGACTTCGAGGCCGTACTCGGGGCAGTCGAGACGGCCCGTGGCAACGGCGACGGTCTCGACGAGGTGACGATCTCGTTGCTCGTGGCCGCGAAAAACGACGTGTTGCTGTATGACATCTCCAAGTGGGGCGAGGACGTCGGTATCGCCTCGAAGGCGACGTTCTCGCGGACCAAAACCTGGCTCGAGGACGTCGGTGCGATCGACACCGAGAAGGTCCCGATCGACGTGGGACGCCCCCGCCTCCGGCTCAAACTCGGCGACGAGCGCCTCGTCGGTGCGGATCCGGACGAACTCGCGTCGATCGCGTTGGAACTGACGTCGGAGTGAACGACACAGTCGTCTCGGTCGAATCGTCCTCCGTGGTGGTCGAATCGTCCTCCGTGGTGGTCGAATCGTCCTCCGTGGTTCCTGTTCGCACGCGCTCGGTAGTTTGAAAGCGTTTTTAACCGAACCCGCTCAACGGACTGTACAGCCTGTTCGGGGTTGATGATGTGCCGCGCCGTCAGGGACCCGACCGCCGGCGTGGACACGCGAGCCCACGGGCAGGAGGATAACAACCATGCCAGTTTACGTCGACTACGAAACTCCGGCCGACCTCGCGGATCGAGCTCTCGAGGCGCTCGAGATCGCCCGCGATACAGGTACCGTCAAGAAAGGAACCAACGAAACGACCAAAGCCGTCGAGCGCGGCAACGCCGACCTCGTCATCGTTGCCGAGGACGTCCAGCCCGAGGAGATCGTGATGCATCTCCCCGAACTGGCCGACGAGAAGGGGATCCCGGTCGTCTTCGTCGAAACGCAAGACGATGTCGGACGCGCGGCCGGCCTGGAGGTCGGCAGCGCGGCGGCGGCGATCATCGATGGCGGCGAGGCGGACGACGACGTCGAAGACATCGCCGGAAAGGTCGAGGAACTCCGGTAAGCGACCATGAGCGCAGAAGAGGGCACCGGCGACTCGACCTCCGCGGAGGTCATCGAGGTCGTCGGCAAGACCGGGATGCACGGCGAGGCCATGCAGGTCAAGTGCCGCATCCAGGAAGGATCGAACAAAGGACGAATCATCACGCGGAACGTCCTGGGTCCCGTCCGGGAAGGCGACATCCTCCAGCTCCGGGAGACCCAGCGTGACGCCGATTCGATCGGAGGGCAGTAATGGTCGAAAAGCGCACCTGCGATTACACCGGCGAGGAGATCGAGCCCGGAACGGGCACGATGTTCGTCAAGACCGACGGTACCGTGCTCCACTTCAAGGACTCCAAGGCCGAGAAGAACTATCTGCTCGGCCGCGAAGCCCGCGACCTGGAGTGGACCGAGGCTGGACGCGCCGAACGCGCCCCGGCTCAAGAAGCCGAAGAAGTCGAGGAGGCCGAGGAAGCTGAGGAAGCTGAGGAAGCTGAGGAAGCCGAAGAAGCCGAGGAGGCTGAGGAAGCCGAAGAAGTCGAGGAGGCTGAGGAAGCCGAAGAAGCCGAGGAAGCCGAGGAAGCCGAGGAAGCCGAAGAGGTCGACTCCGCGGAGGACCAATGAGCCACCACGGCGAGCGCACGTTCGTGATGGTCAAGCCCGACGGCGTCCAGCGTGGACTGATCGGGGAGATCCTCTCCCGGTTCGAGGAGCGCGGCCTCAAGGTCGTCGGCGGCAAGTTCCTGCAGATCGACGAGGAACTCGCGAGCGAACATTACGCCGAGCACGAGGACAAGCCGTTCTACGACGACCTGGTGTCGTTCATTACGTCCGGTCCCGTCTTCGCGTTCGTTCTCCAGGGCGCAGACGCCACCCGGCAGGTACGGAGCATGGTCGGCGAGACCGACCCGCTGGAGGCCGATCCCGGCACGATCCGCGGGGATTACGGGCTCGATCTGGGCCGCAACGTCGTCCACGCCTCCGACCACGAAGACGAGGGAGCGAACGAACGCGAGATCGCGCTGTTCTTCGACGAAGAGGATCTCGTCGACTACGAGCGCATCGACGAGACCTGGCTGTACGAAGAAGATCACTGACGCCGTACGGGGACGAACGAATCGGTTCTCCTTCCCCGAATCATAGCTCCTCGGGCTAATGACTCAAGGGATTTATACCCGAGGCGTCCCGACGCTCGAACGATATGGGACAGACAGTTACGGAGCAAATTCTCGCGGACCATCTCGTCGACGGCGAACTCGAACCCGGCGAGGAGATCGGGATCGAGATCGATCAGGTGCTCACCCAGGACACCACCGGCACGATGGTGTGGCTCCAGTTCGAGGCACTGGGACTGGAGGAAGTGCAAACGGAGCTTGCAGCGCAGTACTGTGACCACCAGACCTACCAGTTCGATTTTAAAAACACCGACGACCACCGGTTCCTCCGCTCGGCGTCGGGGAAGTACGGCGCCTACTACTCCAGGCCGGGCAACGGGATCTGTCACCAGGTCCACAAGGAGAACTTCGCGGCGCCGGGCAAGACGCTGCTCGGTTCCGACTCACACACCCCGACACCCGGGGGGCTCGGGCAGTTGGCGATCGGTGCCGGCGGGCTCGACATCTCGGTCGCGATGGGCGGTGGTCCCTACTACGTCGAGATGCCCGAAATCGTCAACATCCGTCTGGAGGGTGAACTCCCCGAGTGGGCGACCGCCAAGGACGTGATCCTTCACCTGCTCGACGAGCTCTCCGTAAAAGGCGGCGTCGGCAAGGTGCTGGAGTACACCGGTCCCGGCGTCGAATCCCTCACCGTTCCAGAACGGACGACGATCACGAACATGGGAACGGAACTGGGGGCGACGAGTTCGATCTTCCCCACCGACGAGGAGACGAGAGATTGGCTCTCCCGGATCGGTCGCGAGGAGGAATACGTCGAACTCACCCCCGACGAGGACGCCGAGTACCACGACGAGGTCGTCGTGAACCTCTCGGCGCTCGAACCGCTGATCGCCGCCCCGAGCATGCCCGACAACGTGATTCCCGTTCGGGAGGCCGCCGGCACGGAGGTGGATCAGGTCATCGTCGGCTCGTGTACCAACGGGGCCTACGAGGACATCCTCCCCGCAGCGAAAATGCTGAAGGGACGAGAGGTCGCCAAACAGACGGAAATGATCGTCGCTCCCGGATCCAAGCAGGCCTCGGAGATGCTCTCCCGCGAAGGATGGACCGCCGAGATGATGGCCGCCGGCGTCAATTTCTCGGAGGCAACCTGTGGAGCGTGTATCGGGATCGGCCACGTGCCCGCCTCCGACTCGGTCTCCCTGCGGACGTTCAACCGGAACTTCGAGGGCCGGTCGGGGATCGAGGACGACGCGGTGTACCTGTGCTCCCCGGAGGTGGCGGCTGCCGCCGCGATTACCGGCGAAATCGTCGACCCGCGGGACCTCGCCGAAGAGCTCGGCGACCTGGAGGCGCCCGGATTCGAGATCGGAGACGGCTACTCCCCGGGGATGGGACAGGACGATCCCGACATCATCGCCCCCGACGAGGCGATCGACGACGAACTCATCAAGGGACCGAACATCGGCGACGTTCCCCTCCGCGAGGAACTCGAGTCAGCGCTCGCCGGCGAGGCGCTGTTGAAGATGGGCGACAACATCACGACCGACCACATCATCCCCGCGACGTCCGACATCCTGATGTACCGGTCGAACATCCCGAAGCTGTCGGAGTACACGCTCTCGCGTGTCGACGAGACGTTCGCAGACCGGGCACTCGAGGCCGACGGCGGCTTCCTGGTCGCAGGCGAGAACTACGGGCAGGGCTCCTCCCGGGAGCACGCCGCCTTGTGTCCGATGTATCTCGGCGTGCAGGGCGTGTTCGCGCGGAGCTTCGCCCGGATCCACAAGGCCAACCTGTTCAACTTCGGGCTCGTTCCGCTCACCATCGACGAGGAAACCTACGACCGGATCGAACAGGGCGACCATCTCGAAATCGTCGACAACGTCGGCGAGGGCGTCCGCTCGGGACAGGAGACGTTCACCGTCCGCGTCAACGACGACTGGGAGTTCACCGCACAGCTGGACGCCTCCGGACGCGAACGTGAGATCCTCGCGGCCGGCGGCAAGCTCTCGTGGACGAAACAGCACCACGAGAGCGGATCCGGCGCAGCGCCGGCTGACGACTGATCACGACGCCGACGGAGCGGAACTACCACCGATCGCACTCACGACATTCCGGCCGACCACAACGCAACAACCTCATGACCGACGCCCGAACTGTCGAAGCGGAAACGCCCCACGGCGCCGTCGAGTACGACGTCGTCGCGTGTACGAACTGCCGGACCGAGATCGTTCCGGAGGAGGCGGTCCTCGTCGGCATCGGCCGCGAGACGTACACCTGTGACGGGTTGCCGATCTGCCGGACGCAACACGAGCGGCCGGCGGAGACGCGCGTCCTGTGTTCCTACTGTGCCGAGGAGGTACTCGACTACGGGGGTGAACCCGACGGCGTCGGCGATCGCCTCGCCGATATCGCCGAGGAGACGTCCGCTCTTTCGGTCGGCGTGTGGATCGGCACCGCACTCGGGATCGCCCTGGTCGTCACCGTCGCGATCCTTCGTCTGTTCGGGCTCCTTTGAACGGTGCGCAGGCTCGCGCACCGATCGAGCGGCGCGAACGAGCGTCTTTTTACTGGAGGGTCGTTATCCATCTGTGTGACCACGGTTCCCGAACGCGAGGCTGACTCGCTGTACGTTCGACGGGCGACCCAGAGCGATCTGCTCTCGGTCTCGCGGATCGAACGGGCCGTGTTTTCCCAGCCGTGGACGTTTTCCGTGTTCGAGCGGTTTCTCGGGGAAGCGGGGTTCCTGGTCGCGGTCCGTCCCGAACCGGACGACCGTGACGAGCACCGGAACGACAGGGGGAACTCCGATCGCGTCGGCGACGACGGCGAGGACGTCCTGGGATACGTCATCGCCGACGTCACGCCGAACTTCGGGCGCGACATCGGCCACGTGAAGGATCTGGCGGTGCGGCCCGACGTACAGGGTGGGGGAGTCGGCCGTCGGCTCCTCGGCCGGGCGCTCGTGTCGCTTCTGGTCCAGGGGGCGACCGTCGCCAAACTCGAAGTGCGTCCCAGCAACGAGGCTGCCGTGTCGCTGTACCGCTCGGAGGGGTTCGAACCCGCCCGGCGGGTCCCCCGGTACTACGCCGACGGGGAGGACGCGCTCGTCATGCTTCTGGACCTCGAAAACTGGAAAACGACAGCGGAATTCACCGGCAATAACAGTCAGTTGAAGTGAGAAGACTTACTGTTCGACCGACCGTTCGTCCGATATGAGTTCCCTCCCCGAACGCGAGGAGATCGAACGGGAATACAAGTGGGCTCTCGAGTCGATCTACGAGGACGACGACGCCTGGGAGAACGCTTACGAATCGGTGAGCGATCGAATCGACGAACTCGCCGCCTACGAGGGTGAACTGACGGACGACCCGGAGACGCTTCTGGAGTTCCTCGAGCGTCGCGAAGAGTTGATGCGAACCGTATCGACTGTCGTGACGTACGCGAACCTCCGGAAAAGCGAGGACACCCGCAATCAGGAGTACCAGGCGCTGTCGGCGAAGGCCTCCACGCTGCAGTCAGACGCGGCGGCGGCGACCTCGTACGTGGAGCCTGAGCTCCAGACGATGGACGACGCGGACGTGGAGGCGTTCATGGAGCAGGAGCCCGAACTCCGGGAGTACGAGCACTTCTTCGACGACGTGCTTCGGATGAAACCGCACACCCGGTCACCCGAAATCGAGGAGTTGCTCGCCGAACTCGGGGAGGTCACCTCGGCGCCGTCGGAGATCTACTCGATGCTTTCGGACGCCGACATGACGTTTCCGACCGTCGAGGATCCGGACGGCGAGGAGGTCGAGATCTCGCAGGCTAACTTCGTCCGCCTCCAGAAGAACCCCCACCGCCCGTTCAGGCGGACCGTCCACGAGGAGTTTTACGACGAGTGGGAGACGGTCCGGAACGCGGTCGGCACCGCCCTCGAAAAGCAACTGAAAAAGGACGTCAAGGTCGCCCGCGCCCGGAACTACGACACTGCCCGCGAGGCCGCCCTCGACGGCTCGAACGTCCCGACCGACGTGTACGACGCGCTGGTCGACAGCGTCCGGGAGAACCTGGATGCCCTTCACCGCCACTCCGAACTCAAGCGCCGGGCGCTGGAGGTCGACGAGCTCCGGTCGTGGGATCTGTATATGTCTCTCACGGGAGAGGAGGGCCCCGACGTGGAGTACGAACAGGCCGAAGACTGGATCGTCGAGGCGGTCGAACCGCTGGGGGAGCCGTACCAACGCCGCCTCCAGGAAGGGCTCGACTCCCGGTGGGTCGACGTCTACGAGAACCGCGGGAAACGATCGGGGGCGTTCTCGTCGGGCACCTACGACACCCAGCCGTTCATCCTGATGAACTATCAGGACGACGTCCCCTCGATGTTCACGCTCGCACACGAACTGGGTCACTCGATGCATTCGGAACTCGCAAAGGAGAGCCAGCCCTGGCAGTACGCGGGCTATGACATCTTCGTCGCCGAGATCGCCTCGACGGTAAACGAGACGCTGCTTACGGATTACCTGCTGGAAAACGCACCCAGCGACGAGATTCGGATCCACGTCCTCGATCAGTATCTCGAACGGTTCCGCTCGACGCTGTTCCGACAGACGATGTTCGCGGACTTCGAACACCGGATCCACACCGCAGTCGAGGATGGAAAACCTCTCACTCCGGACGCATTCGATCAGCTGTACGGGGAGCTCAAAGCCGAGTTCTACGATCCCGCCGAACTCGACGATCGGATTCACCGCGAGTGGATGCGGATCCCGCACTTCTACTACAACTTCTACGTGTTCCAGTACGCGACCGGCATCTCCGCGGCGGCGGCCGTCGTCGAGCGGATCCGAACCGAGGGCGAGCCGGCTTCCGAATCGTACCGGGAGATGCTCCGCAAGGGCGGCTCGGAGTACCCGCTTTCGGTGGTCGAGACCGCAGGGATCGACATGACCTCACCTGCGCCTGTCGAGTCGGCGATCGGCGTCTACCGGAAGTATCTCGACCGGGCCGAGGATCTGCTCGAGACGTAGCTGTCGCTGCTTCGGTGGGATGACGCCGCCGATGCACCGGTTCCGAAACCGGTAAGCGGTCCCCGCTGCCACGTGATTCCGTGTCGAACCCCGGGAGTCGTCCCGTCGTCCCGCCGATCGGCGGCCTGAGTGTCGCGATCGTCGCGATCAGCTTCGGCGCGATCCTCGTGCGCTGGAGCGACGCCCCCAGCGTGGTCGCGGCCTTTTATCGGGTGTTGTTTACGACGCTTCCGCTCTTGCCGGTGGCGCTTGTTCGATACCGGGACGACTTCCGGCGGATCACGCGGCGCGATTTCGGATACGCGGTCGTCTCGGGGACGGCGCTTGCGATCCACTTCGGCGCCTGGTTCGAGTCGCTCGACTGGACCAGCGTGGCGGCAAGCGTCACGCTCGTGCAGGCACAGCCGGTGTTCGTCGCGCTGGGGGCGTGGCTCCTGTTGCGCGAACGCGTGACCCGACGGATGGTGCTTGGAATCCTCGTGGCGGTCGCCGGGATGGTCGGGATGTCGCTCGGGGATCTGCTCGGGGGCGTTCTCGTCGGGCCGAACCCGCTGTACGGCAACGCGCTCGCGCTTCTCGGGGCGGTGATGGCAGCCGTCTACGTTCTCGCCGGCCGGGATCTCCGCCAGCGGGTGGCACTGGTTCCGTACGTCGTCGTCGTCTACTCCGTCTGTACCGTCGTCCTCTTCGGATTCGTCGTCGGCGGTGGCCACCCGGTTTCGGACTATCCCGCCCGCGAGTGGCTGCTGTTTGCGGGGCTGGCGCTCGGGCCGGGGCTGTTCGGTCACACCGTCATAAACTGGGCGCTAGGGCACCTCGAGTCGAGTGTGGTTTCCGTCTCCCTGCTGGGCGAGCCGGTCGGCGCCACGATCCTGGCGCTGGTGTTGCTCGCCGAGGTTCCGACGGCGGTGACGGTGGCCTCGGGGATCGTCGTGTTGTCCGGGATCTATCTCACGGCTTCAGACCGGCAGACTGCGGCGTGAGGTCACTCCTCCGTTTTCTCGACCAGCGACGCGACCCGATCCCACGTGAGGTCGGTCCGGGCCGTCGCTTCCATCGCGGTCAACGCGCCACAGGCGTTCGCGACCGCGAGCACCTCCTCGAGTGGTGGATCGTCGGAACCGTCGGAACCAACGTCCGGACCGGCGGCTCCACCGTCCCGCCGGAACCGCCGACGGAACGTCCGGGATCCGAGCCAGGCGGCGAGAAAGCCGGCGGCGAACGCGTCGCCTGACCCGGTGGTGTCGACGGCGTCGATCTCGAAGCCCGGATGCGAGACGGTTCCCTTCGGCGCGGAAACCGTCGCGCCGTCGGCTCCACGTTTCGTCACGAGCAAGCCGTCGTCGGGACCGTTTTCCCGGTAATCCTCGGCCGCGAGTTCCGCCTCCCGGCGGTTGCAAAACAGGACGTCGACGTGGGGGAACGCCCGTTTGAACGCCCGCTGTCCGACGCGCCGGCCTGGATCGAAGCTGACAGTCCCCCCGACGTCGCGAACCAGCGCGGCGAGCTCGACGGCGGTTTCGGGCCGCTGGCTCGTAAGGTGGAGGTGATCCGCCGTTGCGACCACCCGTGGCGGGAGGTCACCCGCCGAAAACGCCTCGTTCGCGCCGTCGCTCGCGAACACCATCACCTCGCCGTCGTCGTCGACGACGAGGTACTTCACCGCGGTCGTTTCGTCCTTCGCGACCAGGACGTGACCACACTGGACTCCCGATCGATCGAGTTCCTGTAGGGCGAACGCGCCGGAGTCGTCGCCCCCGACGCTTCCGAACACCGTCGCGTCGGCGTCGAGCCCCGAGAGGCCGACTGCGACGTTTGCGGCGCTCCCCCCGCCCGACTGGATCAGCTCCCGGATCTGCACCTCGCCGTCGGGTTCGGGCAGTTTGTCGACGTGCATCGTCACGTCCCAGTTGATGTGGCCCGCACAGATCACGTTCGGCTTGGTGTCCGTCATTCGTGCCCCATTAGTGGGTGATCCTCTCGTCGGGTTCTTTCCACGGCTCGTCTGCCGACTCCCCGAACAGCTCACGCATCAGCGTGACGATGCTCTCGGGCGGGAACTGGCCGCTCTCGGTGACGATGGCGTCGACGTACCGCGGCGGCGTGACGTCGAAGGCGGGGTTTGCGACTTCGATGTCGCCGATATCACCCCGGGTTGACTCGTCGACGACCTCGCGTTCGTCACGGGTTTCGATCTCCACGGTGTGTCCCGTTAGCGTCTCCGGGTGGAGCTTGATGGTCTGGGCGGCGACCACGATCGGCGTCCCGAGTTCGCGGGCGCTCACGGCCAGCCCGGAGGTGCCGATCTTGTTGATCACGCTGCCGTCGGCGGCGATCGAGTCGGCCCCGACGAGCACGTGGTCGGCCTCAGGGAGATACCGGTGGGCCGCGGAGTCGACGATCAACGTGACGGGAACGCCGAGTTCGCGGAGCCGTCTGGCGGTGATGTGGCCCTGATTCCGCGGCCGAGTCTCCTTTACGTACGCCTCGAGCTGTTTCCCCTGGTCGACCGCGGCCTCGACACACGAGAGAACGTCGGTCGAGTGGCAATGAGTCATCACGACATCGCCGTCGCGGAGGCGGTTGGCGCCGACCTTGCCGAGTTCCTCCTGTGCGCGGTCGAGTCGGTCGTCGAACTCCTGGGCGGCACCGACCACGTTCCGGCGTAGCGCGTCGACGTCGGTGACGTCGCCGCCCCTGTCGCCGTCCATCCGACGAAGAACGTATCTGAGCGCGTTGGGCAGCGACACGGCGGTCGGGCGCGTCTCGTGGAGCCTGCGGGCGGCCGCTCGGAGCTCCCGCCGGAACGTTTCCGGGTCGCTTGCGGTGCTGGCCTCCGCCTGGGCTGCGAGGGCGTCGGCCGCCGCCGCCGCGATCGTCGCCGCCCCGCGGATCTCCATCGAGGCGATGGCGCCTGCGGTCGACTCGACCGCCTCGTCCAGCGTTTGTGTGGTCATGGCTCCGTGTGGGTCCCCCGGATAAAAGGGCGTTCCGGCCCGGTCGAGTATCGAGTCCCGGAGGGTACCGCTGGATCGCCGGTGACGGCTGAGAAACATTTATGCGGTACGAGGAAACATCCCAGACTGTCGTGTCCCTCCGCACAGCCCTCCCCGCCCGTCGCAAACCCCTCTGTCGACGTCCCCGTTCGACGCTTCCCTCAACCCTGAACAAACGATGAACCGCTGGTGGTGGCTCGCTCGCCGGTTGGTGTTTTCGCTGTTCGCGCTGTGGGTCGTCGTGTCGGTGACGTTCGCGCTCGTCGCCTTCACCGGCGATCCAGGCGAGGCCTCCGTGGAATTCTCCGTCGCGGCCGAACTCGCAGATAGCGGGGCAAGCGCCGAGGAGATCGAACGGGAGGCCGAACAGGCAGTGCAGGCGTACCGCGAGGCGAGAAACCTCGACCAGCCGGTCCACGAGCGATACGTGAACTGGCTTGCAAGCGTCGCGAGGCTGGATCTCGGAGTCTCCTACAGCCATCCGACGCCAGTGACGACGCTGATCGGCGAACGGTTGACGATCACGCTGGGGTACGTGGTCCCGGGCATGGCGATCGCACTTGTCGGCGGCGTTGCCGTCGGTACCTACTCCGCGATCGGAACGAACCCCGTTCTCTCCCGGGTGGCGACCGGCTTCACCTACACCGTGTTCGGCGTCCCGAACTTCTGGATCGCCGCCGTGGCGATCCTGGTCGGGATGTACCAGTTCGGGTGGCTGTTTTTGATCGGCTACGACCTCGAACAGCGCGTGCTTTCGACGCACAATCTCAAGCGGCTGGCGCTTCCGGCGGTCCTGCTCGGCACCGGACTGATCGCCGAGCAGGCCAGATACGTTCGGTCGGCCGTGCTGTCGCGGGAAGGGGAACTGTTCGTCACGCAGGTAAAAGCGAAGGGGATGGAGCCGGTCCACGTGGTCCGACACCTCCTTCGGATCTCGCTGATCCCGCTGATCTCGCTGTTTTTCGCAAACCTCCTCGGCGTGCTCGTCGTGAACGTCTTCGTGATCGAGTTCGTCTTCGAACTTCCCGGGTTCGGCACGCTCAGCTACAATGCGATCATGACTCGGAACCTGCCGGTAATCATTGGGATGGCGCTGTTCGTCGCGGGGGTCGGAATCGTCGGGAACTTCCTGCAGGACGTTGCATACATGGTGTTCGATCCGCGGATCGAGCTCAACGAGAGCTAACGACGGTCGACCTCGGGCTCTGCTTCTGTCCCGCCACTGCTATGGTCGACTTCCGTTCCGATCGCGCTATCGACATCCGTTTCGGCGTCCGGACGACCGGCCGTGGGGTCGAGCGCGTCCCGGA
Source organism: Halalkaliarchaeum desulfuricum (assembly GCF_002952775.1). Taxonomy (NCBI): domain Archaea; kingdom Methanobacteriati; phylum Methanobacteriota; class Halobacteria; order Halobacteriales; family Haloferacaceae; genus Halalkaliarchaeum; species Halalkaliarchaeum desulfuricum. The sequence continues at coordinate 1,004,698 of NZ_CP025066.1, read as the reverse complement.
AGAAGTCGCCGAGCACGGTGATCGACAGCACCGTCATCGCGAGGAACGCGATCGGAATCGTCGAGATCCACCACGTGTGGACGAACTGGTGCTGGTGGCGCAGCCCCATCGTCGCCGTGTGGCCCCACGATGCGACGCCGATGTCGTTTAAAAGCATGAACGAAATCGCCGCTTCGATCAGCAGGATCCGCGGTATCGCCTGCGTCGCAGAGACCGCGAGGCTGTCGTACACGTTCGGCACCACGTGTCGACGGAGCACCCGGAACCGACCGGCACCCTGGCCCAGCGCAGCCGCGACGTACGCCTCCGTCCGGATCTGGAGTACCTCACTGCGCACGATCCGTGCGATACCGCCCCAGCTCAACAGGCCGAACACGAGAACGAGCAGAAACAGGCTCCGACCGTAGACGTAGATCAATACGATGTACACGAGGAAGGCGGGAACGGTGCCCTGGACATCGACGTACCGCATCAACACGGCGTCGGTTCGTCCGCCCGCATAGCCGGCGATCACGCCGACCGCGAGCGCGAGTGGAACGGCGATCATCCCCACGACGAACGCGACGCGCAGGCTCACGCCGGCACCGAGCACGACGAGTTCGATCAGGCCGTTCCCGTGGGCGTCGGTACCCAGCGGATACTGGAAGCTCCCGCGGCACCGCCCGGCCGCCTCGGCACCGAGACACTGTACCGGAACGTGGTCCGGGACCGAAAAGAAGACGGGCGGCTGGTATCCGTGATCGAGCCCTTCAGAGATCGTGTTCCCTACTACCGTTCCGACGAGCCCGGCGACGAAAAACGCGAGGAGATACAGGGCGGCCGCGAGTCTGAGCGGCTCGGCCCGGAGGAGACGACCGTAGCGGGCGGCGCGTTCCCGGTCTCGGACGAGCGGAAATACGAGGAGCCAACCGAAGACCGACAGCGAAAGGAGAAACAGCCAGTCCACCGGCGTCGGGTTCCAGCCGAACGCCAGCGGTTCAGTTCCCCCCAAAACGAGGTAATCGTAGGCCGCACCGAGAACCACTGCCACCCCGGAAACAACCATCCCCACGAGCCGAAGGGTGTCGCCCCCTCGGCTCCCGGCTCGCCCGACCCGGTGGTCGGGGACGCCCCGTGAGCTGTCTGGGGCGACTCGTGAGCTGTCTGGGACGCCCCGTGAGCTGTCCAGGTCGAACTGGGGGGCGCCGAAGCCGGCCGCTGCGTCGGTATCGGAACCGGCGGACGGTTCGACGCCGTCGCCGGGATCAGTGTCGGAGGGCATACCTCGTGGGAAGGCACTGCGCGGGGCGGTGTGCTACTCCGAGCCTGTCACTCGCACATAAAGAACCTTTCGGCGGTTCGACCGGTAGCCGGGGACAAGCGAGTCCCTCGTTGATCACGACGTGTCCGGTCCGACAGGAAACAGCCGCAACACCCACAGGGTCTCGAAGGGATACGATTCCTCCCGGACGGCCTCCGTTTCGAACCCTGCGTCGGCCGCGATCGATTCGACCACCTCCCGGTCGGTGAGGCTGCTCACGAGCAGGAGCACACACCCGCTGGATGCGAGCACACGCCCGACCTCTTCCAGGAACGGTTCGACCAGACGGCGACCGGTTTCCCCGCCCGAGAGTGCAGCTTCCATCCAGTCGTCCCACTCGTTGTCGGGATCGGTTGGGAGGTACGGCGGGTTGAACGTGACCACGTCGAAGCTGTCCGTTCGGAACGGGGAAACGAGATCGGCCCGCACCACCTCCAGCCCACGATCGCGCGCCTGCCTGCAGGCGTGCGGATTGACGTCGGCGGCGATCACACGAGCCTCGCGGGTCTCCCGGACCTGGGCTGCGACCCAGCCGGATCCGGTTCCGACCTCGAGCACCGCGTCGCCGGCCTCGACGGCCTCGACCGTCGCCGACGCCAGCAGCGCAGAATCTTCCGCCGGCTGGTAGACGTCGGTTTCCAGCCCGCGTCGCTCCGCGAGGTCGTCGGGGCGGGCCACGAGTTACTCCCCGCCGCCGGACACGACCCCGTGCTCGGCTGCGACCGCGGCCAGTTCCGCGAATCCCGCTGGGGAGAGCTCTCCCGGCCGTTTCGAGAGGGTGGTCTCGTCGACGGCACTCACGACTGCCGCGGGATCGTCCAGTCCGGAGATGTGGGCGGTGTTGCGGATCGCGTTCCGGACCGTTTTCCGGCGCTGGGTGAAAAGCGCCTTCACGAACCGGAGGAAGAACGCCTCGTCGTCGACGGTGTAGGCCGGCTCGCGCGGCGTCGCCCGGACGATCGCGCTTTCCACCGCCGGTTGCGGATCGAACGCCTCCGGCGGGACGACCTCGAGGAGTTCGACGTCGGCGTAATGCTGTGCGCTCACCGACAGGCGGCCGTACTCTGCCGTGTTCGGCTCGGCGACCATCCGTTCGGCGAACTCCCGCTGGAACGTCAACACCAGCGGTCGCTTTGCCGGGAGCAGCCGGAACGCGAGTTCACTCGAGACGCCGTACGGGAGGTTGGAGACGCAGGCGGTAAATGCCGGGAGTTCACACTCCAGGGCATCCGCCTCGATGACGGTGAGCGTTCCTTCTGTGATCTCCGCTTCGAACTCCTCCCGAAGAAACGAAGCGTACGTCGGGTCCCGTTCGATCACGGTGACGCTTCCGTCCGCAGGCGCAGCCGCAAGCAGGCGGTCGGTCAACGCGCCGGCGCCGCCGCCGACCTCGAGGACGTGGCTCCGGTCGGCCGACTCCGGGAGATACGTCGGGATCCTGTCGAGGACGCGGTCGTCCACCAGGAAGTGCTGGTCCCTGTCGGGATTCCCCCTGGCTCCGGCTCGCCGCACGAGTGCGTCCGGATCGCGAGATCCGGTCTCGACGTCGCTCCCGCCGGTCATTCGCTCCCGCCGTCCTCCCGGCGGACGAACGTCTTGTACTTGAGGTCCTCCTCGCGAAGTTCCTCGATGATTCGGTCGATGATGACTTCCTTCGGGCTGTGCAGCCCGCTGACCCGTTCGGTGATCTCCTCGAAGCTCTCGAAGGGCCCGCGTTTTCGCTCGTCGAGGATCGTGTTCCTGATCTTCTTTCCGACCCCCGGAAGCAGGTTCAGCTGGTGGAGCCGAAGGGTGATCGGCTGGGCGTCGTTGTAGAAGTCGACGAACCGACGCTCGTTGCGGTCGATCAACTCCTCGACGGCGTACTCGAGTTCGGACGTCGCGCTGCTCGAGAGGTCGTCGTATTCGATCTCCCGGATCCGCGAGATCCGTTCGTCCTGTTCGGGCTCGATTCTGATCCGATCGGTGATGTTCAGATCCGGGTCCTCCGTGAGCGTGAACTCGAACAGCCGGAACCGGTCCTCCCCGATCGCCTGGGCCACCGGCGACTTTTCGAACTGCGGGCGGGAGTCGTCCGGATGCCCGTGCGGGAAGTAGTCGAGCACGACCGCGTAGATCTCCTCCCCCTCGTCGGGCGAAGAGTCGAGAGAGTCTGAATCCGTCCCTTCCATATGCTCCGATACGACAACGGGCTACTTAAAAAATCGCCCGAGAAGCCCGGTGGTCGTTCGACCCCCCGTCCGTTCGGCGGGCACGGTCACGCGTATTTCGCGATGAGGTTGAGAACCTCGTCGAGTTCGTCGCCGTCGAGGCTGTACCGTTCCTGGGCGAACACCGCGCGAAGTTCCGTCCGGTCCTCCGGGAGGAGGTCGACGATCTTGATCGCCGTCTTCTCGTCGACCTTCTCCAGCTGCTGGAGCTCTTCGACGAGTTCGCGGGCCTCCTCGGGGTCCAGGAACGCGTACCGGTTGACGTGCTCGAGCGCGCGAGCGAGTTCGTATCGCAGCTCCCGGTCGTCCTCCAGCGCGCGCTCGGATTCGACCTGCGAAAGGTACTCTTTCGCCTCCGAGACAGTGAGATGCTCCTCGTCGATCTTCTCTTTGAATATCGTCATACTACCCCTGCTGGGCGCGGAGGTGTGCCGGATGCGCGATGACGGTCTTTTCTTTCCCGCCGTCGGTGATCGACACCTTGTAGGAAGATCCCTGCGTTCCGATCACTTCGCCGGTGTGGCCGCTGAACCGGGGGTGGAATCGCCCCTTGGGGACGCTCGGATCGATTTTGAGGTGGACCATCTGGCCTTCCTCGTACTCCTGGATCGCCCGCTGGGGTGGCGACTGTCCCCGCTCTCGGGGATGGTTGGCGAGCTTTTTCCGCGTTCCCTTCATGGGCCCATTCGAACTCGGCATAGTCGTACGTCCCTTTACTGCGGGTTCGATTATAAATGGTGCGTTCCCGATCCGTGGACGTGCCACTCTACCACACGGTAGAACGACTATATCTCATTCGATTGAACAGTAGATCATGTTTGGCATGCTCCGCCGGGTTCTCGACGCTCGGTCTCGCGGGGCTGACGGCGGCCGACTACCTCGTCGATAACGTCGTTCGAGAACGGGCGCCCCCGGCATCCAATACGGCTGTTCTCCCGTCCGGATCTCGAGGTGACTGTTCTGGTCTGCGAACTGTTCGTTCCGCCGATCATCAGCGGGGTTCCGATCGCACACGACCCCGACGATCACCGAACCTTCTTGGTCGCGACGGACGATTACCGGAAACGGCGGCTCGACGGGCGGGATGTCCCCCCGATGGGGGCCGGGTTCCTCGACGGAGCCCACGCGGCGTTGATCGAGCAGGGCATCGACTCGTCGCTGGGCGTCTGCGTCTTTGTCACGCCCGTGCATCCACAGTCGGTCGACGTCGACGCCGCCCTCCGGCTCGTCGAGACGATCGAAGACATACGCCATTCCGCTTTGCACGGGTGCGACCACAACGTTTTAACTGTGTTTCGGAAATTGATATTACTCGAACACCAGTAAACTCTTTACGGGCGGCTTCGAGCGTACGAACATGACGGATGACCTCCGGAACACGCTCGAGCGGTTCGGCGAACAGTTCAACCTCGGGGAATACGAGATCGAGGCCTACCTGACTGTTCTCGAGCGGGGGGAGCTCACGGCAAGCGAGATCGCCGACAGGACCGACATCCCGCAACCCCGCGTCTACGACACTGTCCGGAGTCTCTCGGATCGCGGGCTGGTCGAACTGCGGGAATCCCGTCCGATGAAGATCGTGGCAGTGGACCCCGAAGACGCCTTCGGGAACCTGGAGTCGTCGTTCGCCGAACTCGTCGCCGAACTCGAGGCCAGATACACGGCACCGGCACGGGAGACGGAGGCCGTCTCGCTGGTCAAGTCCCGGTCGACAATCCTCAGGTATCTCGAGGAAGTGATCGCCGACGCCGACTACGAACTTGCCCTGTCGCTGACTCCGGAGCTGTTGCGCCGGTTCCACGACGAACTCGCAGAGAAGATCGACGACGGGGTGAGCGTGGAACTGCTCGTGACGCCGGCCTCACGCGCCCCGGATCCGAGGGAGTACGACTACTTCGAGGTCGCGACGATCGCCCGGGCGCGACGGGGGATCACGACGCCGATCCTCGCGGTCGCCGACGGAGAGCACTCGGTGTACGCCACCCAGGACGCGCTGCGGGACGATCGCGACCGGTACGGCGTCATCTTCAACCGATCCGCGCTCGGATTCCTGGTGTCGGGCTTTTTCGGAACCGTGCTGTGGACGACTGCAGAGACCCTCGCGGCAGACGGCAAGGAACGCCCGTTCCCACGACATTACGCCTCCATCAGGCGTGCCGTGAAAGACATGCGGGAACTCGACGGGGAGTTCTACGCGGCCATCGAGGGACGGGACGTCGAAACGGGCGAGAACGTTCACGTCGAGGGAGAAGTCGTCGACGTCGCCTTCGAGGAGAGCGAGGAGGTGGCGTCGTTCGTCGTCGAAACCGACGACGGCGATCGCGTCCGGATCGGCGGCCTCGTGGCCGCCCTCGAGGAGGTCGAAGCCCAGGAGATCCTCCTGGATCGGGACGGAACCCCCTCCTTCGAGTGACCTGTCGGCAAACGCTCAGACAAATCCAACCGATTCGTTACTCGGGCAGCCGTTCGAAGTCGAACAGCACAGCCTCACACGACTCACACGCCAGTACCTCCCGACCGGGGCGTCGCTGCGTGCTGCCCGGGCCGCCACAACACCTGCTGATCGTCGTTTCGGCCGCGGGGCCGCCGCAGTCGGGACATCGATCCAGGAACAGCCGCAACGGTCTCGCCGCGGCGGTCCGAACGTCGGGGTCGATCCCCCGCTCGGCCAGCGTCTCGACGGCCGCGGTTTCCGCGATCGCGACCGGCCGCGACAGCCACACGTCGCGATCGCCCGCCAGGAGGATCCGCCCGTTATGGGACTGTGCCTCGATGTCCCCGCGAGCGGCCTCACCCGCCCGTTCGAGCAGTTCGGATTCGGAAGCAGCAGCAAGCTCTTCCATCCGGTCCTCCCAGTCTGTCTCGAACGGTTCCGACAGGTGGAGTTCGTCGTCGCCCTCGAGGACGCCGGCCCGGAACAGTTCCTCGAGGACCGCGTCGGGGGCGGGCGAGTCGAGGTCGTCCGCGAGCGAGTCGGAATCGGGATCGGTCCCGTATCCGTGGGAGAATCCGACGTCGATCGGGAGCCGTTCGACGAGCCACGGGGCGAACTGCGGGGTGTACGGGACGACGTAGCCGCGCAGATACACGAGGAGTAACCCCCCGAGGAGAACGGCCAGTGCTGCCAGCGGCCAGACTACGGCGACGGCGACGGTTACGATCCCGATCAGAATCGTGTTCAGCACGGTACAGGGCCAACAGCGGCGATCGCCCGTGTAGGCCGGTTCGCGTACCCTGTCGAGTGCCGACATGTTGCTGGATGGTTGCCCCCGGCGTATAAAAGCCTGCAGGCTGCCGTACAAAGTTATAATTTATATAACAACAACAGGTGTAGTAACACGTCCCAAATCTATATACGGGTGGTACACATACCCACCCAACTGTAATGGTCGATACTGACTCCCAACGCGATTCGAAACGGAGTGGCGTCTCCAGACGGCGGTTCGTGCAAGCGGCTGGAGCATCGGGCGTAATGGTCGGCGTCGCGGGCTGTCTCGGCGACGACGAGGACCAGCCGATCGAGATCACGATGGACGGCGAGTGGGTGGGGATCGAGGACGAGGTGATCCAGTCCCTGTACGACGCCGGACTCGACGAGAGCATCGAGGTCGAGATCCTGCCGGGCGACTTCGAGACCGGCGAACGGCGCGCCGATTTCACCTCGGCGCTGGACGCCGGTCGTTCGAGCCCGGACATCTTCATGATGGACTCCGGCTGGACGATCCCGTTCATCATCCGCGAACAGCTGGTCAACCTGGAGGAGGAACTGTCCGACGAGACCCTGAACACAATCCATAGCGACTACCTCCCGGCCGCGGTCGACACCGCGAGCCATCCGGAAACCGGCGATCTCTACGGTGTTCCCCTGTTCCCGGACTACCCGATGATGCACTACCGGAAGGATCTGGTCGAGGAAGCCGGCTACGATCCGGAGGGGGAAAACTGGGCGACAGAGCCGATGTCCTGGCAGGAGTTCGCCGAAATGGCGGCTGACGTCTGGGAGTACCACGGCGGCGAAGCCGAGTTCGACTACGCGTTTACGACACAGGGGGACAACTACGAGGGGACCTCCTGCTGTACGTTCAACGAGATGATGACGTCGATGGGCGGTGCCTACTTCGGGGATCACGAGAACCTCTTCGGCCCGGTCGGCGAACGTCCGATCACCGTGAACGAGGAGCCGGTCCTCGACACGATCCGGATGATGCGGTCGTTCATGCACGGTCCCGACGCCGATAACGCGGATCCGGACATCCCCCAGATCTCGACATCGGACCTCGTCGAATTCACCGAGGAACCGTCCCGCGAGCCGTTCACGGGCGGCAACGCGATTTTCCACCGGAACTGGCCGTACGTCATTCCGATCAACGCCGAGGACGCCGCCTTCGACTTCGAGGATCACGCGGCGATGCCGCTGCCGTACGGCGTCGAAGCGGGGCAGGGAAGCTACGACGGAACCGGCGGGACGGCCCACGCGCTCGGCGGCTGGCACCTCACTGTCAACCCGGAAACGGGACGCCTCGACGAGGCGCTCCAGGTGCTCGAGGCGTTCGTCGACGAGGACGTCATGTTGAGCAACTTCGAACTCGGCGGCTACATCCCGCCGAACCCTTCGGTCACCGAACAGGCGGATCCGGACGCGGTCGGCCCGATGGGCCGGTTCCTCGAGACGCTGGCGGTCGCCGGCGAGAACACCGTCCCGCGGCCGGTGACGGCGGTGTGGCCGGAACAGTCGCCGGAGATCTCCTCCGAGATCCACGACGCATATCAAGGGGACAAGACGCCTGAGGAAGCGATGGCGGATCTCGAAGAGTCGCTGGCGACGACCGAAGAAGGATAGCGAGGGCCGACTCGAATGCCTCCCGATTCCCAGGGCGAAAGCGGGACACGGCTCCTCGCCCGTCCGCTCAACTGGCTCGAGACCCGGAGCGAGGAGGTGTACGCGTACATCTTGCTGATCCCGTCGTTCCTGCTTTTGGGCGTGATCGCGTTCTACCCGCTGGTGGAGACGTTCCGGTTTTCGCTGCTTGCAGACGAGGTCGCTGCCGCTGATCCGTTCGGCGAGTTCGTGGGCCTCGACAATTATATCGCGCTTCTGGCCGGCGAAGCCCGCATTCCACGGCAGTTCCTCGACATCGTCTTCACCGGACAGTTCCCGTTTGTCGAACTCGGAACGCCGTTCTTCCGGCAGGCGATAATGGTGACGCTGGCGTTCGCGATCATCAGCGTGCTGTTCGAAACGTTGATCGGCTTCGGTCAGGCGCTGGTGATCAACCAGGACTTCTACGGCCGGCGCTGGGTGCGCGTCGCGATCATCATCCCGTGGGCGATCCCCATCGTCATCCAGGCGATGATTTTCTTTTTGATCTTCAATCCCACGATCGGCTTCGGGACCGAGTTCATGCAGTGGCTCGGTATCTTCGGCGACAATCCGCTGGCCAGCAGCCGCGACTCGTTTATCATCGTGCTGGTCGCGGACATCTGGAAGACGGCGGCGTTCATGGCGTTGCTCATCCTCGCAGGGCTCCAGAGCATCGATCGGGGGCTCTACGACGTCGCGAGGGTCTCGGGTGCCTCCCCGTGGCAGCGCTTCAAGTTCATCACACTGCCGCTGGTGATGCCGGCGCTTTTGGTCGCGATGCTGTTCCGCACGATGGACGCGATGCGGATCTACGGCCTGATCGACGCGACGGCCGGCTGTCAGACGGTCCCGTCGCTGACCTGCCTCGTGATTATCTCCCTGCAGCAGACCCGCCGGTGGGCGACCGCGTCGGCGGTCGCGTTCTTGACGGCTGTCGTGATCGGTCTCCTGGTAATCGTCTACCTGTGGGGGCTCCGTGATACCGATGGAGGGATCTCATGACCGACGACGAACACCCCGACATCGCGGCGATGGATCGGACCGAGGAGCCGGAACTGGACCGCGGCGCGGTCGAGGCGTGGGCAGCCAGGATGATCTCCAACCCCGACCGGGCCTACCGTGCGGCCTTTTATACGGCGACGGTGGTGTTTCTCGTCACGACGCTTTTCCCCTTCTACTGGCTGTTCGTGCTCGCGGTGACGCCGCGGGCACAACTCGGCGACACCGGGGCCTTCACGCCCGGTGGAACGCCGCGGGCGGACGTGGAACTCCCGCTCATCGACGCGACGATCGGGATCCCCGTCGGCCTCCCGACTGACCTGAACGTGCTCGCGTTCGTCGAAATCTTCCAGACGATTCCCTTCCACCGGTACGTCTTCAACAGCTTCCTGATCGCCACGATGGCGACAGTCATCGTGTTGTTCGTCGGGAGCCTGGCCGGCTACGTCTTCGGTCGGCTCCGGTTCCGGGGGAAGAACCCGCTGTTGTTGCTGGTGCTCGTCACCTCGTTTTTCCCGCCGGCGGCGTTCTTCGTCCCTCTCAACAGACTGTTCAACCGGAACGTCGACGTCCTCCGACCGATCATGGCGGACGGATCGCTGTACAACACCCCCTACGCGATCTTCGTCCCGCTGTCGGCGATCTTCCTCCCGTTGTCGATATTTATCCTGATGACGTTCTATTCACAGATCCCCGACGGTCTCGAGGACGCCGCTCGCATCGAGGGGACGACCCGACTCGGTGCCCTGTTTCGGGTAATCGTCCCCCTATCGGCACCCGGCGTCGCAACCGCAGGTGTGTTGACCTTCATCGCCGTGTACAACGAGTACTTCTTCTCCTCGCTCATGACGGACGGCCGTCACCAGAACTGGGCACCGATGCTGGAGGGAATCCTCCGGTTCCAGGGCGAGTTCGAGGTGCTGTTCAACCTCATGGCTGCAGCAAGCATCGTCGCCGTGTTGCCGGTGGCGATACTGGTCATCGTCGCACAGGAAAAGATCGTCAGCGGACTCACCGCGGGAGCAGTCAAAGAGTAACCATGGCATCAGTCACGCTCGAAAACATCACGAAACGGTACGAGGACGTAACGGCAGTCGAAGACATGAACCTGGAGGTCGAACACGGCGAGTTCCTCACGCTGGTTGGCCCCTCCGGGTGTGGGAAGTCGACGACGATGGAGACGATCGCCGGCCTCACGCTTCCAACGGAGGGGAGTGTCTACATCGGCGACAGGGAAGTGACGAACCTCCCGCCGAAGGACCGTGGCATCTCGATGGTGTTCCAGAACATCGCGCTGTTCCCGCACATGGACGTGTACGACAACATCTCGTTTGGTCTCCGGCTCCGGAAGTACGACCAGGAGGAGGTGGACCGTCGCGTCGAGGAGGCCGCCGACATCGTGCAACTCGAAGGGATGATGGACCGGATGCCCTCGGAGATGTCGGGCGGACAGCGCCAGCGTGTGGCGATCGCCCGCGCCATCGTGCGCGAACCCGACGTGTTCTTGATGGACGAGCCGCTGGCGAACCTCGATGCGGAACTGCGCGTCCACATGCGAACCCAACTGCAGCGGCTCCACCGCCAGCTGGACACGACGATCGTCTACGTCACCCACGACCAGGCACAGGCGATGACGATGTCCGACCGCATCGCCGTCATCGACGGCGGCAGACTCCAGCAGGTCGCGCCGCCGCTCGAGTGTTACAACGAGCCGACGAACCTCTTTGTCGCCGGCTTCATCGGCTCGCCGGCGATGAACTTCGTCGACGGTGTAATCGAGGAAGACGGCTTCGATTCCGAGTACGTCACCGTACCGCTGAACCCCGCCGACCAGGGCGTCGAGCCCGCACAGGACGTAACACTCGGCGTTCGTCCCGAAGACGTCTATCTCGCGGATGATCAGCGAAAGGCACAGGAACCGACTGATCCGATCGACGCGGTGGTCGATGTCATGGAACCGATGGGCGATGAGGTGTTCGTGTATCTGCTGTTCGACAGGGATGTCGAAGCCAGTGCCGAGGGACGCGGAACGGGACAGTTGCTGATCAGCCTGTCGCCCGACACCGACGTCACCGAAGGGGAAGACGTGAAGGTCGTCGCCGACCGGAACAAGATTCACCTCTTCGATACGGACAGCGGGAATGCGATCACCCACGGGTTGACGTAGGCGACACGTAAGCGACCGAACTCCGCGTTCGGTAGCCCGTCATCGTTCGATGACAGAAGACGACGGACGCTTGGATGACAGAAGACGACGGACACGTTGATGACAGAAGACGACGGACGCTATCGACGTCCACCACCCGGCCGTGAAGCTGCCGCATCTCGCTCCCCGGAGCGTCGGATCTGGTACGGCTACGGCCAACTCGCCCGGGGGAAGAAAGACCCGCTCGGCATGTTTCTCCACGACGTGATACGCGTTTTCGGGGAGGTGGCTGTCCTGGGGCTTCCAGCATTACTGTACATCTGGCAGTATCCGCGCACGGAGTTCGTCGACGTCACAGCGATGGCGCTCGTCGCATGGGTCACGATGACGATTGTTGGGGCCCTGGTCCGCGGCGGCTGGATCCACCCGCTCTGGACCGCCATCCCCGGCTGGGTGACGCTCGCGCCCTCGTTGCTCGTGCTTCGAGTCGGGTATTTCAACCTCACACTATTGGCCGCGGCGTTCGGCGGGCTTTCCCTCTCGGGAGCCACCTCCCGACCCTGGCTCGGCTTGCTCGTGTCCGGAATCGTCGCTACCGTGGCGACGCTCCTGTTTCCGCGGACCGTGGACGAATTCATGGCCAGACGACGGTAGGTGAGAGGCCACAGGTTCAGAGCGTCGAAATCAGGTGAATTCGTCGCCGTGGGCTCAGATGAACTGATCCACGACCCGACCGATGCCGGGAAGACGGAACCGTCTCCCACGGGCGGCCTGGACCAGCAACACGATCCAGAGAACGAACGCGAAAAGCCCCAGCGCGGACGAAAGCAACGCGAACGTCGCCGGGAGCGCGGTACCGGGTGCCAACACGCCGAGTACCCCTCCCAGCAACTCGAGCAGGAGAACGAGCGCGAAGATACCCCCGAACGTAACGATGCTCTGTGTGGCGTGGAACCGCACGTACTCGTCGTCCGCCAGGACGTAGAAAAACAGCCCCGAGATGAACGTAAGCGAATAGGCGAGCGCACCCGCGAGATTCCTCTCGAGCCCGAGCACGACCGTCGGTTCGTCCCGATCGGCGGAACCGGACATGCGGGACCTTCACCGGTTATCGTCCGTTCCGGAAACGGAATAAAACCACCCGTCCAGTGGCGACAATAGACCCCGTCTCGAGGGCGGACTGATGAACGTGATATTTAACAACCGAGGTAGTTAATCGGAACTCATGAGCCTCGAAGACGTTCGCGTCGGCGTCGTGGGACTGGGCGGTATCGGCAGCCACCACGCCGAACGCCTCCGGGAATCCGACGCGCGGCTGGTCGGCGGGATGGACATCGACGCGGACGCGCGTGCCCGGTTCGCAGAGCAGTTCGACGTACCGACGTACGGCGACGTCGACGAACTATTCGACCGGGTCGACGCGGCGTTCGTCACGACGCCGAACCGGTTTCACGAGGAGTACGCGGTCCGGGCCTTCGAGTCGGGGATCGACGTGTTGCTCGAGAAACCCCTCGCTCACACGCTCGAGAGCGCAGAGCGGATCGCCGACGCCGCGGCCGACGCCGACGGCTTCTGTATGCTGGGGTTTCACAACCGCTTTGCGGGCTCGACGGAGGCGTTCACACACTACCGACGCGAGGGACGGTTCGGCGATATCACACACGTCGAAGCGAACTTCCTGCGGCGGCGCGGGATCCCTGGGCGGGGGTCGTGGTTCACCGATCTGGACGTCGCGGGCGGCGGCGCACTCGTCGACGTCGGCGTCCACGCGCTCGATCTCGCCCTTTACGTGATGGGTCACCCGACAGTCGTGGAGGTGTCCGGCCAGACTCGTGCGGAGTTCGGAACCAGCGACGAGTACGCGTTCGTCGAGATGTGGGGCGAGGACTGCGGCCCGGACGGGTTCGATGTCGAGGACTCGGCGACGGCGTTTCTCCGGACTGCAGACGGCGCGACGATCTCGCTGGAGGTCGCCTGGGCGGCGAACCGCCCGGACACCAGAGAGGCGGTCGTCCGCGGCACCGACGCTGGCGCGTCGTTCGACGTCGGGGGCGACGAACTGACGATCTACGAGGCCGACCCCGGCGGCGGAAATCACCTGGCTGACACGGAGATCACAACTCGGTCACGGGACGCGTACGCCGCCGAGCAACGGGCGTTCCTCGAGGCGGTCGGCGCCGGGGAGCCTCCCGAACGAAACACCGTCGATGAAGGGCTCCAGGTACAGCGGATCGTCGACGCGATCTACCGGTCGGCCGAGGACGGGCGGGCCGTTCGGCTGGATTGAACGTGGCCGGGAGCGTCCCCGGGAACGGCCCGGGAGTCGGTGTGGCCTGAAACTTTATTCACTCGGTTGTATATCTTTGAGACATGGAAATCGGCGTACTCACCGTTCCGCTCGGGAACCGATCGAGGGACGAAGCGTTCGCGGCGCTTGCGGATCTCGGCGTCGACGCCGTCGAACTCGGCGTCGGCGGCTGGCCCGGGGAGGATCACGTGGATCGGCGGGTCACCCTCGGCGACGAGGCCGAACAGTCCAAACTGCACGACCAGCTGGAGGAACACGGCTTCCGGATCTCGGCGCTTGCCACCCACAACAACCCGCTGCATCCCGACGAGGCTCGCGCACGGGAGGCCGACACCGAACTTCGCGAGGCGATCCGGCTGGCCGATCAGCTCGAGGTGGGGACCGTCACCTGCTTTTCTGGGCTGCCCGCCGGCGGACCGAACGACGAGGTGCCAAACTGGGTGACTGCGCCGTGGCCCACCGAACACGCCGAGGCCCACGAGTACCAATGGGTGGAGGTAGCGATCCCGTACTGGCAGGACCTGGCAGCGTTCGCCGACGACCACGGTGTGGATCTCGCAATCGAGATGCACCCGAACATGCTGGTGTACGAGCCGCGCGGGATGCTCCGACTCCGCGAGGCGACCAACGAACGGGTGGGCGCGAACTTCGACCCCTCGCACCTCTACTGGCAGGGGATCGACGTCACCGCGGCGATCCGCCTGCTGGGCGGGGTGGACGCGATCCACCACGTCCACGCCAAGGACACCCGGGTGTACGAGGCGAACGCCCGGGAGAAGGGCGTCCTCGACACCACCGACTACACCGACGAGGTGAACCGATCGTGGCTGTTCCGATCGATCGGCTACGGTCACGGCGAGGAGCACTGGAAGGACGTCGTCTCCACGCTCCGGATGGTCGGCTACGAGGGGGCGCTGTCGATCGAACACGAGGACTCGCTGACCTCCTCGATGGAGGGGCTCGAAAAGGCCGTCGACGTCCTCGAGCGCGCCGTCTTCGACACCACGCCCGGGGAGGCCTACTGGGCGGAGTGAGGTGATTCACGTGACTGAGACACTTGCCGTCGGAATGCTGGGGTATCGTTTCATGGGCAAAGCACACTCGAACGCGCTCGCCCGCCTGCCGATGTTCTTCCCGGACGCGCCGGAGGTGTCCAGGGAGGTGCTGATCGGGCGCGACGAGACGGCGCTTTCGGAGGCTGCCGATCGGTTCGGCTTCGAACGCACGGCGACCGACTGGCGCGAGGTCGTCGACGAGGTGGACGTCCTTTATAATCTGGGACCGAACCACCTCCACCCCGAGCCGTCGATGGCGGCACTGGAGGCGGGGACGCACGTCCTGTGTGAGAAACCGCTCGCACCGACGCTCGAGGAGGCGGTCCGGATGCGCGAGGCCGCTGCCGGCAGCGACGCGATCGCGGGAACCGCGTTCAACTACCGGTTCCTGCCCGCGATCCGGTACGCGAAGGGGCTGATCGAGGACGGCGAACTCGGGGAGATCCACCACGTCAGAGGGCGCTACCTGCAGGACTGGCTGGTCGACCCCGAGGCGCCGTGGGCGTGGCGTCTGGACGAGGAGCTCGCGGGGTCGGGGACGCTCGGCGACCTCGGCGCGCACACGCTCGATCTGGCGGAGTTTCTGGTGGGCGAGGTCGCGGGGGGGATCGAACGCGTCTCCGGCCAGCTGCGAACGTTCGTCGACGAGCGTCCGGTCCTGGACGAGGACGGCGAAACCGAAGAATACCGTCAAGTGACCGTCGACGACGCCTACACCGCCCAGGCGGCGTTCGAGAACGGCGCGGTCGGAACCTTCGAGGCGTCGCGGTTCGCCACCGGGCACAAGAACGACCACACGATCGAGATCCACGGATCGAAGGGGAGCCTCCGGTTCTCCCTGGAGCGACTGAACGAACTCGAACTGTATCGGGAGGGGAACCGCGGCTACGAGACGATCCTGGTGACCGACGAGACGGATCCGTACGTCGACCGGTGGTGGCCGCCCGGACACGTGCTCGGCTGGGAACACACGTTCGTCCACGAGAACTACGAGTTCCTCTCGTCGGTCGCGGCCGGCGAGGCGTTCTCGCCGTCGTTTTCGGAGGCCTGTCGGGTCCAGCGTCTCCTCGAGGCGATCCAGCGCAGCGACGAGCGCGACGAGTGGATCACCCTCGACGACGTGTAGGGCCCCCGCTTCCGTTCGCCTTCTGTCTCAGGGACACCGCTCGTCGATGATCCGATCCACGATGGCGGTACTCGAGAGGATTTCACTCTCGTACTGCGGGGAACGGCGGGTGGCCCGTTCCACCCGACAGCCGAACCCCCGGTCGCGCAGCGCCTCCCGGATGGCGTCGGCGTCGTGGTGTTGGTCGTAGCCCAGTACAATCGCGTCGGGATCGATCCGTTCGATCGGGACGAAGATGTCCTCGGGGTGTCCGAGGTGGGCCTTGTCGACGACCGAGAGGGCGGCGACGACGTCACGGCGCTGGCGGTCAGGGAGCACGGGAGGATCCTTGTGGGTGACGTTCTCCCGCCGGGCGACGATGACGTGCAACTCGTCGCCGTACGTCGCGGCGTCCTCGAGATAGTGGACGTGGCCGGGGTGCAACAGGTCGAACGTTCCCTGGGCGACGACCCGGTCGAGGTCGCCGTCGTCGTCGGCCTCGGCTTCCTCCCCGGAATCACTTCCGGCGGTCATCGGTACTCCTCGTCCCGGATCTCGGCGTCGATGTCTTCCTGAGTGAAGTCGAAGAACTGCTCTTCGGGGAGTTCGACGTCGATCACGTCGAGTTTCGTCTGTTCGCCCTCGTTGTCGAACGCCCGCCAGTCACCCCAGCCGTACGGTGCGCCGACGATGATGTGAACCTGACCCTGCCCGAACGTCATGAGGTCCTCGTCGCTCGGGCGGAGCACGCCGTTCGGGTGGGAGTGGACCGAGCCGACGCTTCGGATGTCGTTTGGCTTCATGTTGGTCTTCACGGTCGCGCTCATCGGGTTCGAGACGGTCCCAGGAATGACGAGCACGTCGGTGATCACCTGTCCGTCCCGGTCGAGACCCAGCTTGCGGGCGTCATCGGCGCGGAGAAAGCCCATGTACTCGTTGGGATGTGTCTCCTCGCACGCCTCGAGGATGAACTCCATTGTCTCCCGGGCGATCCCGAGGAGTTCGCGCGACCGGAACAGACGCATGTACGTTCTTCGGGGTCGTTGCCTCCTAAGGATTCCGGACCCGTTCCGTCGTTGCCTCCGACGGATCCTTGACGCGATCCGTCGCGGAGCCCCCGCCGTACGGCCGGATAATAACGCTTACCCCTGTCACCGCCATATCGCGTGACATGACAGACGAAATCGCCGGGATTTCCGGCGAGCGGGACGATTCGAGTTCCGCACCGACTGTGTACGATCTCTCGCCGAACTGTACGCTCGAGGACGTTTCGGAAGGCGCCTACTATCACGCCGTCGTCAACGGCGTCGTCGACTACGGCGTGTTCGTCGACGTCTCCGACGTCGTTTCCGGCCTGATCCACGAGTCGAACCTCGATGAGCGCTACGAGGTCGGCGACCGACTGATCGTCGAACTCGAGGAAGTTCGCGAAAACGGGGACGTCGCCTTCGATGTCGTCGATCCGGACGACTACCGCACGGAAGCAATCGAGCACGAGCCGGAAATCACCGACGTCGAGATGCTCTCTCCCGGCGCCGAGGTGACGATCGAGGGGCTCGTCGTCCAGATCAAACAGACTGACGGACCGACGATCTTCCACGTCAACGACGGCACCGGAATCGTCCCCTGTGCGGCCTTCGAGGAGGCGGGCGTGCGGGCGTATCCCGACGTCGCTGTCGACGATCCGGTCCGGATCGCCGGATCCGTCGAGAACCACCAGGGAAGCCGGCAGGTCGAGGTCGACGAACTGTCCGCGCTGGCCGACGAACGGGCTCACGAGGTGACGGAAACCGTCGAGGAACGGATCGACGAACGGGCCGAGCCGATCGACGTCGAGCCGCTGGTCGAGTGGGAGGCGTTCGAGCCGATCCGCGAGGACCTCCGGGAGCTCGCCAGTCTCCTCCGCCGGACGGTTCTCGAGGGACGGCCGATCCGGGTGCGTCACCACGCGGACGGCGACGGGATGTGCGCGGCGATCCCGGTTCAGCACGCTCTGGAGGCGTTCGTTCGCGACGTCCACGGCGACCCCGACGCACCGAGACATCTGTTCAAGCGGCTGCCGAGCAAGGCGCCGTTTTACGAGATGGAGGACGTCACCCGCGACCTCAACTTTGCACTCGAGGGGCGCGCCCGCCACGGACAGAAGCTGCCGCTGCTTTTGATGCTCGACAACGGCTCCACCGAGGAGGACGTTCCCGCCTACGAGAACCTCGCACACTACGACATCCCGATCGCGGTGGTCGACCACCACCACCCGGATCCGGAGGCGGTCGAGCCGCTGCTTGACGCCCACGTAAACCCGTATCTCCACGGGGAGGATTACCGGATCACGACAGGGATGATGTGTGTCGAACTCGCCCGGATGCTCGTCGCAGACGTCGGCGACGACCTCGAGCACGTCCCCGCAGTCGCCGGAATCTCCGATCGGTCGCGCGCGGAGGCGATGGAGGAGTACATCGCCCTCGCAGCCGACGCCGGATACGACCGGGACGCGCTGGTCGACATCAGTGAGGCGCTGGATTACGCCGCTCACCTGCTGCGGTACAGCGACGGCGAGACGCTGGTCAACGACGCGCTCAACGTCGGCTGTGACGACGAACAACGTCACCGGGAACTCGTGGAGTTCCTTTCGAGTCGGTCCCGACGCGACGTCGACAAACAGCTCGCGGCACTCGAGCCACACGTGGAACACGAGCGACTCGCCTCCGGCGCACACCTCTATCGCGTCGACCTCGACAACTTCGCCCACCGGTTCACCTACCCGGCACCGGGCAAAACGACCGGCAACCTCCACGACAGGAAGGTGACCGAAACCGGCGAGCCGGTGATAACGATCGGCTACGGGCCGGACTTCGCGGTGCTCCGGTCCGACGGCGTCAGACTCGACATCCCGCAGATGGTGACCGAGCTGAACGAGGAACTCCCCGGAAGCGGAGTCTCCGGCGGCGGCCATCTCGTCGTCGGCTCCATCAAGTTCGTGAAGGGACGGCGGTCGGAAGTGATCGACGCGCTGGTGGAGAAGATGGCCGACGCGGAGCTCGACGAGGCGCTCTCGTCGGCGGCGACGCCGGAGTAGGAGCGTTCGGTTCCGAAAGCGCGGAGATTCTCCGGTCAGAAGAAGCGAACCCGTCGCCTGGCGATTTCACCTCCTGTGAGTGTTACGACTGTGAATCCACCCAGCAGCCCGACGGGCGTCCGGAAGCTCCCGCCGTGCCAGTCGGCCGCGAGGACGCGCCAGTAAAACTCCGCGATCGCCGGGTTCCCCACCGCAATCAGTAGCTCCCGGTTCCGCGACCCGGCGTGGTCGTTCCAGTTGAGCGAGCCGACCACGGCGGTGTCGTCGACGACAGTTCCCTTGGCGTGGATCCTGTCGAACCGCCCCCGTGGCTCGACGATCCGGGCGTCGAGATCGCCCCCGGCGACGTCGAGCCCGCGCAACTCCTCGACGAGCGCCTCGTTTTCCTCCCGGTCGTACCACGCGCCCGAAAGCAGCAGCCTGACCGTCGCACCGCGCTCGGCCGCGCCGATCGCCGCCTCCACGAGCCGGTAGTCGGCGCCGCCCGTCCGTGGAACCACGACTGCGACCCGGTCGTCGGCGTCGTCGATCATCGTCTCGAGTTCGGACTCGGCGTTGTCGGGCGCCAGAAGCAGCCTGACGGAGGCGTCGTCGAACTCCGCCGCCGGAAACCTGTCCGGGTAGCTTCCGTTTGTCGTCGTACCCTCGCGTACGGTCGCGTCGGATTTGTACTGCGCCCAGGGGACGGCGTCACGCCATCCCGAGTCGTGTTCGAACACGGACGCCACGGCCGCGGCGACGTCCCGATCGTCCACGCGGACGCCCCACCCTCGGTTCGACGCCCCGCCGGTTCCGGAGGGTTTCCAGTTCTCCGTGAGCGCCACCACCGAGTCGTCGGCGACGGCGTACTTCGCGTGATGGTACGTATATCGCGTGTACTCGCCGTCGAGCACCCGAACGTCGATCCCCCGTCGGTCCAGGAACCGAACCACCGCGGCCTGCGTCTCCGTGGCGCCGCCGACCGGGCTCCCCTCGAGGAGCACTCGCACGGTCACACCGCGATCGGCGGCCGCGGCCAGCGCGTCGGCGAGCCGCCAGGACTCCAGCGTGTAGGCGGCGAGATACACCCGGTCGTCGGCTTCGCGGATCGGCGCAACTGGCTCGTCCGGGGCGTCGGGCAGGACGAACGCCCGTCCCGAGATGTCCTCGAACGTCTTCGGCTCACGGGGGTCGAACCCGTCCGCGCGCCATCCGCCGTCCGCGTCCGGCTCCCGAACCAGTTCGCCGTCTCCGCGGAGCCACCGGGCGCCTGCGGGGGCGCGTCCGTACGAGATTTCGTCTTTCGCCGTTCCGTTTTCCGAAAGCGTCAGCGTCTCTCCGGCGTCAGCCAACTGGAGCCGCCCCTCGAGGCCGTAAACGGGGTCGTTCGTGTGCTCGGCCGCGACCTCCGGTTCGGTCGAGACGGCGAACCGTCCCGTCAGGTCGGGTACCTCGACGGTCGTCGTCCCGTCGGTCAGCGTCCAGTTCCCCTCGGTCGGCACCGCCAGCACGACGTACTCCCCCGGATCGCCATCCGCGTGCGGGTTCGGATACGCTTCGAGGATCCGAGCGTCGTCTCCCGTGGGGTCCGGGGTGCGGTTTTCGACCGTCTCATTTGCCGCTGGGGTTCCGGAAACGGTGGGAACTGCCCCGAACAGCACAGCAGCGAGGAGCCACACGACCACGACAGCGACGACCGGTGGTGGACCGATATCGGTCGACTGGGTCGGGACGACGTTTCCGGAAGCCATGGCCGGTGCTGGCTCGGTATCGCAGATAAGTGGCGGGAGGGCATCGGCACAAGCGCTTATTTTCCAGCACCCGTGTTCCCACTGTGGAGTTCGAATCAGCACGGGAACGGATGGTCGAGGCGATCGATCCCGAACTCGAGACGACGGCTGCCGCCCTCCGGGCGGTTCCGCGCCACGAGTTCGTCCCGGAGCGGTGGCGCGATCTCGCGTACGCGGATCGGCCGCTACCGATCGGCGGCGGGGCGACGATCACCGCGCCGGGGATCGTTGCGGAGATGTGCGATCATCTCGCGCTCTCCTCGGGGGACCGAACGCTCGAGATCGGCACCGGCTGCGGCTACCACGCCGCGGTGACCGCCGAGATCGTCGGCGCCGGAAACGTCTACACGGTCGAGATCGACGCCGAACTCGCCGACGCCGCCCGCAAACGACTCACGGAGCTGGGATACGGGGCGGTGTCGATCCGCGTGGGGGACGGACGCGAGGGCTGGCCCGAACACGCGCCCTACGACAGGGCGTATCTGACCTGTGCCGATCGGTCGTTTCCCGACGCGGTCGTCGAGCAGGTCCGGTCCGAGGGGTTGCTCCTCGCGCCGATCGGCCTCGCCGATCAGCGGCTCGTGCTGGCAAAGAAGCTCCGGGACGGATCGCTCGATCGGCTCGACTGTGGCCCCGTCCAGTTCGTCACCATGCAGGGCCCGGACGTTTGATTACCGCAGCCGCCCAACCAGCGGTATGGCGATCCTGGTTCCGATAGACGACTCAGACCCGTCGCGTGAGGCACTGGAACTCGCGTACGCGGAGCATCCGGACGCGGAGTTTCTGGTGTTGCACGTGCTGGATCCCCAGCGGAGCGTCATCGCCGGGGGGCTCGGCAACATCGACGCGGCGATGGAGGCCGTCCAGGCGGACGCGGAGGAACTGCTGGAGGACGCAAAGCGCCTGGGGGACGAGCGCGGCGTCGACGTCGAGACCGAACTCGCGTTCGGGCGTCCGGCGCGGGTAATCGTCGAGTACGCAGACCTCGAGGGGATCGATCAGGTCGTCATCGGTAGCCACGGTCGTACCGGCGCCGCGCGGGTACTCCTCGGAAGCGTCGCGGAGAAGGTGGTTCGTCGCTCGCCCGTCCCGGTGACGGTCGTCAGATGAGGAGCCGGGGCCGCAGCTTCAGGCGGTCGGTTCGGCTTCGTCGCCGAGCGTCGCCTGCGCCTTTTCGGCCTCCGTCTGGAGGAGGAACGAGCGCTCGTCGTCGTACTCGGCGGCGATCTCCAGCGCCTCGCGGGTGCCGATCTGTCTGAGCGCCCACGCAGCGGCGGCCCGGGTGGTGTCGTCGTCGTCGGTCTCGAGGGTCTCGGACAGCGGCTGAATCGCCCGCGTGTCGCCGATGAGTCCGAGCGCACGCGCGGCGACCGGACGGACATCGGCCTCCCCCGCCGCCAGGTGGTTCGCGATCGGCTGCACCGCCTCCCGGGAGCCGATCTCGCCCAGCGCCTTCAGCGTCACCTTCTGTAGCTTCGTGTCGTTGTCGGGTTCGACGTACTCGACCAGCGTGTCGACGGCCTCCGTTGCGCGCATCTTCCCGAGGATACGGATCGCGTCGTGGTTCCGCCGGTTCGCGAGCCCGAGCATCTCCTCGATCGCTTCGTCGGTGGCGGCGGTACGGCCCATCCGTTCGAGCGCCTCGAGGCAGTGTTCCTCCATGTAGTCCGACTGGAGGGAATCAAACGCGAGCAGCACCATGTCGACGTTGCCGCGCATTTCGTGCTCCTTGAGCGCCGACCACTCGACGGGGAAGTCCTTGTAGTGGCCCAGCACGTCGTAGTACCCCTCGGCTGCGAGCTGGTCTCTGACCTCGAGGTCGCTCCACTCCTCGGCGTCTTCGAGCCCGGCCTCCAGCTCCTCGACCGCTTCGAGCAGCGACGCGATGGTCTCGGCGTCCTCGTCGGCGTCGAGCCCGGCGTCTTCGACCGCCCCCTCGACGGACTGGAGTGCGGCCACGAGCGCGCCCCCCGAGCCCTCTTCGGCGTCAGTTTCTGCGTCGCCGTCGATCTCGAAGGAGGCGTCGAGCGCCTCGCCGACCGCCTCGAGGAACGCCGACACGGCTGCCTCGACTTCGGGAACGCCGTCTTCCGTCCACCGGGTGCTCGAAAGCGTCGACCGGGCTCCGGAGACGGCGTCGACGACGTCTTCGCCGTACGGCCCGCGGGCGTTCTCGATCCCGTCTCGCAGGTCGGCGATCCGGTCTTCGAGTTCCTCGACCGGGGACGGCCCGTCGTCTTCGTCGTCGTCCCCCTCTTCGCCTTCCTCTTCGGGAAGTTCGACGTCGTCGAGGTCGCTTTCGACTCCGTCGAGGTCGGCCTCCACGTCGTCGAGGTCGTCTTCCGTCTCCGCGGCCTCGAGCGCCGCTTCGACGTCGTCGAGTCGCTCGCGGAGCTCCCCGATGAGTTCCGGTTCCTCCTCGCCCCCGTCCGCGTCGGTTCCCTCCGCCGCGTCGGCGTCCTCGCCCGCATCGGCGTCTTCGCTCATATAACGGGAAATCTGCGTGACATCCATAAGGGCGTTTCGCTTGCCGTCGCGCCCGGCCGGTGACGGCTCGCCGCGCGGGGTTTCAGGTCCCCTCGGCGCTGTCCTCGGCTTTTGCCGCCTCCGCGCGGGGAACCGTCACGTCAGGGAGGTCGGACTCGATGGCATCCCGGCGGTGTTCGAACTCGCCGGGGAGGACGAGACGTCCGCCGAGTTCCTCGAGGGATTCGTCGCTGTCGTATCCGGGGCCGTTCGTGGCGAGTTCGAACAGGACCCCCCCGAACTCCCGGAAGTACACCGACCGAAACCAGTGGCGATCGATCTGTGCGGTCGGCCTGAGCCCCGCAGATTGAACGGCCGAGCGCATCGCCTCCTGGTCGGCGTCGGTTGGGGTCTGGAACGCCACGTGATGGACGGTTCCGTGCCCAGGTCGGCCGCCCTCGATCGTCGGGAGGATGTCGACGTACCTGCCGACGGGTCCCGTCGCGGCGAACCGTGTCCGCTCGTCGCCGGGCGCGTCCCCTTGCGCTTGCTCGGTGCCGGTCTCCTCGAAACCCATCGTCTCGAGCAGTTCTTCGGTGGGTTCCGGATCCGCGAGCCACAGCGTCACCGAGTGGAACCCCCGAATCGCTGCCTCCTCTGGGACGAACTCGGTCCAGGGAACGGTGGTATCCTCGGCCGGGATCTCGACTTCGACCAGTTCGACCGGCAGTCCGTCGGGATCCCGGAACGGCAGGACGCTCTCGCCGAAGCGCTCGAGGCGGTCGTCGTACTCGACGTCGTGCCGGTCGAACCGATCCTCCCAGTAGTCGAGGCTGCCGTCCGGAACCCGGAACGCGGTCCGTGCAACCTGATCCGAGCCGATTTTCCCCTGCGAGAGGTCTTCCCACGGGAAGAACGTCATGCTCGTTCCGGGAGTACCCTCGGCGTCGGCGAAAAAGAAGTGGTAGGTGCTGGGATCGTCCTGGTTGACCGATCGCTTGACGAGGCGGAGACCGAGCGTCTCGACCCAGAAGTCGAGGTTCCGCTGGGGATCGCCGGCGATGCAGGTGACGTGATGGATTCCGGGCGTGGGCGTCAGACCAGTCATTACCGCGGATACGTGTCGGAACGACTTCAATCCACCTTGGCACACTCGTGGTACCTTTCTTTCTCCCACTCATCGCTCTCGCCGTTGTCGATCACTGACTCCCTTCGAGAAGTTCGACGACGGCCGTAATTCCGGGCTTCCCGTCCAGCCACCAGACGACCGTTGCAAGCGCCAGCAAGCCGAGTTCGGGCCACCACGTGGTCACGGTCACGTCGCCGACGACGAACAGTGCCTTCTCTCCCTCGTATGCGGGCGATTCCGTCAGCGGCCACAGGAGAAACCCGAGTTCGGCGTGTTTTCCCAGCAGTAACGGCCAGAACGCGTCAGCGATGGGGTGTGACAGATACCCGATCGCAAATCCGTTGCCGACAGTGTTCGAAAGCGAAGACCGCCGGACTGCGACGACCACGACCACGGTCACCGGTACTGCGACGAGCAGCGAGTGGGCGAGCGTACGGGTACTCGGTAGGGGTAACAGGAAGTACAGTGGCTGATCTATGAGATCCGGCAGGAGTGCACCGCCGACCAGCGCAAGCGTGGCCAACCCCCCCGGAGGCCTCCCGCTGGTCAGGTGAGTCCAGCCGGTGTACACGAGGTACGCGAGGCCCGGATGGACGACTGGAAGCACGTCGGTCGTATTGGGGGCGAAACGGAAAATAGGCTGCGTCGTAGATCCGGTTGAGTACGGAGACGACTGGCTGCTGTCGTCAGGTACTTAAGGGGGACTGTCGACTGTTTCGAGTAGCGTATTCTACTTGCCTCGGACCCAGGTGGCGACGAGACGGACGCCCATCGGAGGTTTACGACAAACGTTGAAATGGGGGTTTATTATCGTCGAACTCGTTTCATCGAACGATGATGCAGACCTCGCGGCCGACAAAGCAGGTTCCAACGGAGCTACAGTCGCCACAGGCGAAGTTGGTGTATCTCTACCTGTCCACACACGGGAGTGCGACGATCACCGAACTCCAGGAGAACCTCGGGATGAAGAAGCTCTCGCTGTACGGCATCCTGAAGACGCTTCGGGAGGAGGGGCTCGTCGGACAGCGGACGGACGAGTACGTCCTCACCTGAGATTGTATCGAGCCGAGAACGATCGAGACGACCGTCGTTAACGGCGCTTCGAGCGAGCTTTTCTGACGGTAGCGCCCTCGCGTACCACGTCCTCGCACTTCGGACAGGCGCGCGGATCCTCCACGTCGTTCGGAGTGAACACGCGTGCGTACGACCGGGTGACGAACGAGCCACAGTTTTGGCACTCGGGCATATGTAGACGTATTCGAATTTACGTAATAATTCTTTGTGCCTGTGAGGTTCCTTCCGGCAGTGTCGGTCGTCGGCTCGCTTGCTGTCGGCTACCGTCCGTTTCCCTGGATCACACGGCGTCGGCTGCGCCGATCGACCGGCTCTTTTCCCCGTCGACGGGCGCTCCCAGCGCGTACATCGTGTTGTGGCCGGTCACTTCGAGTTCGAACACGTCGCCGGGTTCGACGCCGCGTTCGTCGGCCCGCTGGACGATTATCTGGCGGTAGGCGCCGTCGCGACACTTCACCGAGTCGCCGGTGCCCGGACGCACCGCGAGGACCGTCCGGCGGGTCCCGACCATCGACTCGTACGCCTCGCCGACGACGCGTCGCTTCAGTTCGGACATCGCCTTCGACCGCTCCTTTTTTATCGTACCGCCCAGCCCCTTCATCTCGGCGGCGTCGGTGCCGGGACGCTTCGAAAAGCGGGTGACATTGATCTTCTCGGGTCGGACCTCCCGTAGCAGTTCCATCGACCGCTCGTGATCCGCCTCGGTTTCCGTCGGGAACCCGACAATAAAGTCCGTCGACAGCGTCCACTCGTCGAGCCGGTCGTCGAACGTCTCGACGATCTCCCGGAAGTACTCCGTGCGGTGCTGTCTGCGCATCTCGTCCAGCACCTCGTCGCTGCCGGACTGTACAGGGAGGTGAATGAAGTCGTACAGCTTCCGGTTGCGCGCGAAGACGTCCGCAAGCTCCTCCCGAATTCCGTGGATTCCACCGGGGTTCGCCATGCCCAGCCGGACCCGGAACTCCCCGTCGATCGCACAGATCCGATCGAGCAGCTCCGGCAGCTTCCGCTCGCCGGTGTCCCAGCCGTAGACGCCGGTGTCCTGGCCGGTGACCCGGATCTCCTTTGCGCCCGCGTGCACCAGCGCCCGGGCCTTCCGGACGTTCTCCTCGATCGGCGGGGAGTCGATCCGGCCGGTCGCGAACTTGGTGATGCAGTACGAGCAGTTGCTCATACAGCCGCGAGCGATCGGGAGGATCCCGACGACGCCGTCGAGCACCGGCTCGGTGTCCGGGGTCGTCGTCGGACACTCCCCGTTGAGGATCGCCGACGGCACCTCGTCCCAGTGGAGGATTTCGGCGTCGAACCCGGCATCGCGGAAGAGATCCCCCTGTGCGAGGGCCATACAGCCGGTCACGACCAGATCGGCAGTGTCTTCCGCGAGCTCTTCGGCCCGCCGGAGCATGTTCCGTTCGGTCTTCTCGACGACGGTACAGGTGTTGAGGATGGCGACGTCGGCGTCGTCCGGGCCGTCCGCCGGACGGTGGCCGCCGTCCCGGAGCGCCCGCTCGATGCGGCGGCTCTCCCCGCGGTTGGACGTACAGCCGTACGTCTCGATGTGATACGTCGCCATCGGAGTACCGTCCGTTGTGGACGGACGAGCAAAAGTTCGACGGATCGCGCTGGTGGCTACTCTTCGGAATCCAGGTCAGTGCCAGAGTCGGACCGGCGACCGAACAGCCGTTCCCTGATCGACCGACGCCGAGGACGTTCACACAACAACACCGAGCAGTCGACCTCGTCGACGATGCCATACACCAGCGATCCACGGAGCAGCCGCGAGAGCAGTCCCCGTTCGGTCGCCCCGATGATCACCATCGTGGCGTCCTGGGAGTGGCGCCCAATCGCCGTCTGGACGTCGCCACCGGTGTCGACGGTGAGCTCGGCCCCGCCGAGATCGTTTTCCTGGGCCCATTCGCCCAGGAACTGTGCACCGGCGGCACGCTCTTCCTCGTCGTCGACGACGTACAGGAGTTCGACAGTTGCCTCGCGTTCCTCCTTGAGCGTTTGGGCTACCTCAGCCGAGAGATCGGAGTCGCTCCCGCCGGCGGTCGGGACGAGCACGTGACTCGGATCGAACCCGCGGTCCTGCATGACGAGGAAGTCACACGGGAGGTTTCTCGTGAGCTCGTCTAATCCCCGTTCGACGCGACCCGACGACCAGAACGGTTGATCGGCCCACCCCATCACGACCAGATCTGCCTCGCCCGTCTCCGCCGCATCGAATATTTCCTCGAACGACCTGTGTGAGATGACGGTTCGGGTTTCGATGTCGACATCGAGGGTCTCAGCCTCCTCGGTCGCGTTCGAAAGCAGGCGCTCGGATTCGACGTCGAGCTGTTCGAGTCGCTCTGCACCGGCCGACAGCGGAACCTGATCGGGGACGGTGACGATGTGTACCGCCTCGACGACCCCGTCGCGCGCCTTTGCCATTACGGCGGCGAGTTCGAGAAGGTCGCTTGCCGTCCGCGGGTTCGCGAGCGGTACCATCACCCGGTAGTTCGCCTGCTCGGGTTCGACTTTCGAGGCCGCAGACACAGCCGCCTCCGGGAACTCCTCGGAGCGCTCGCTGATGTATTGGCCAAGATACCCCTGGTGTTCGGTGTGTCTCCGGGCGTAGATGAAGTACCACGCGATCGCTGCCAGGACGAATCCGATCGAGAGCGCGATTTCGATCCCGTCCATGAACCCGATCAATCCCAGTGACAATACCGCCCCAAGGATCGGCGTCACCGGGTACAGCGGGACGGTGAAGTCCGGGTCGTAATCCGGAACGTCGGCCTCGCGGAACACGATAAGCGCGGTGTTCATGAGCGCGTAGACGATCAGGTGAAGCACCGACGCCGCCTTTGCGAGGATCTCGATGTCTCGACCGAGCAGCACAATGAAGACGATGATCATGCCTCCCGTGAGCAGGATCGACCGGTACGGCGTCGAGTAGCTGGGATGGATCTCGTTGAGCCAGTCGGTGACGATCTTCTCTCTGCCCATCGCGAAGTTGATCCGGGCCGACGAAAGGATCGAGGCGTTCGCCGAGGAGGCGGTCGCGAGCAGGGCACCGAGCGTCATCGCGGTCGCTGCCGCCACTGCGACGCCCGGGATCGGCCCGATCGATTCGGGAAACGCCACGAGCGCAGCCTGGGCGACCGGCGCCTCGATGCTGAGATCCGGCCACGGGATGACCCCGAGCATCACTGTGACGAGGATCGCGTACACGACGGTGACGAACGCGACGCTGCCGATCACCGCGATCGGGAGGTTCCGACCGGGGTTTTTCATCTCCTCGGCGACGGTTGCGATCTTTGCGTATCCCAGGAACGAGACGAAAACGATGGCCGTCGCGGGGAGCAGTTCCCCGTAGCCGAGGGGAACGAGCCCGCCGGAGCCAGTCAGGACAGCATAGTCGAACGAGAGCCATCCCGCGACCGCGAAGACGCCGAGGATTGCCAAAAGCGTCAGGACGATGATCGTCTGGACGCCGCCGGTTTCCTTCGCCCCGATGTAGTTCACCCCGACGAAGACGATCCCCGCCAGAAGCGCCCCGACCTGGATCTCGTTCAAAAAGAGGATGGAGGGAAGCGTCAACAGTTCGGCGAGATACTGCCCGAATCCGATCGCGTAGAAAGCGGAGGCGAACGCGAGTCCCATCCAGTCGCCCAGCCCGGCGATCGAGCCGAACATCGGTCCGAGCGCGCGGTTCACGTAGTAGTACCCACCGCCCGCTTTCGGCATCGCAGTTCCCAGTTCCGAGACGGACAGCGCGTTAATCATCGCGATGATCCCCCCGATGACGAACGAGACGACGACCAGTGGTCCCGCCTCCTGTGCCGCCAGACCCGGGAGCACGAAGATTCCGGCTCCGATCATCGTGCCGATCCCGATCATCAGCGCCGACAGGAGACCGAGGTCCTTCGCCAGTTCTTCTTCAGCCACTCTCGCTCACCTCGGTTACGGCGCTCCAGAATTCCGCTTCAGTGCGTCGGTCGCCTTTCCGCAGTCTGTGTCGTGCGTCCATTGTTCGATCGGTGTTCGTCTCAATAGGTCCGGACGGAAGTTTGCGGAGACCCTGCTGTGGAGGTTGTCCACCGGAAGTCATGTTACTGTTTCGGCCTCGGTCACGCGAGCACAGCCCCCTACAACGTCTGTCACGTCTCTGTTCATAAAGGCAAGTAGGTTAAAAGCGATTCGACAGCGTTGTGACGGCGTTCCCGTCGCCATCACTCACGGTTCTCCTCCCTGAACAGCAACCGTTCGACGATCGGTTCGAGGAACGTCGCCCGCCGGGACCGGCTCGAATGGACCATCACGACCGGCTGGTCGAGTCGGGTCGCGATCCGGTCGGATTCTCGCGTGAACACCAGGTCAGGGAGCAGCTTGTGGGTCTTCGTCGACAGCATCACCAGGTCGGCCGTTTCGACCTCGGCGATCAACTGTTGTCGTGCGTTTTCCCCCTCGATGATGGTGCCTTCGACCGGTGAACTACAGAGGTCGTTCAACTCGTCGTGATACGCCCGGATCGAATCGAGCACCTGTTCGGAGGCGTCTTCACCGGCGGGGAACACGAACCGGATTCGTCCGCCCGACTGCTGAGCGATGGCGTCAGCGAGTTCGACCTTCAGCGGGTCGTTGAACGGGCTCCGGTCAGTGACGATCGCGATCTCGTCTATCCGCTCGAGTTTCCCGAGCTGGACGAACGCCACGTCACAGGGCGCCCGCTCCATGATCCAGTCGGCGTCCCGGCCGAACAGCGTCCGGAGCCGGCTCACGGGATCGGCCCGCGTGAGGATCAGATCGACGCCCGCGCGCTCGGCGTAGTTCACGATCGCGTGCTTCGTGTCGTGGCTGACGATCTCGCCGACTTCGACTGGAGCGTCGATCTCTCGGGCGAGTTCGTCGGTTCGCTGTTCGAACTCGACGTCTTCGGCGGACTGGTCGACGGCCTGGTCCAGCGGATACTGGTCCGGAACCTCGTCGAATCTGATCACACGGATCCGGCTGTTTCGGCTGCGGGCGATCGGCGCGGCGATCTCGAGCAACCTGTTTTCTTCCAGCCTGCTGACGTCCCGTCGGAGTGCGAGCATGATCTCGTCGCCCTTCGGCTCGGCGATCTTTCGCTCCGTCTCGGCGACGTACTGCCTGCCGGCTTCCCGACGGACCGCGTCGACGGCGATCCCCTCGCGGTCGACCTCGCCACGGACGTAGTAGAGGTACCACAGCCCGCCGACCACGGTGATCCCGACGGCCCCAACGAGTGGGAGTACATCCATCTGTGTGATGATGAACGCGGCCGAGACGACCCCGAAGAGCTGAACCCACGGATACCCCGGCGACTTGAAGTCGGGGCTGTACCACTCGAGATCCCGTTCCCGAAACGCGATCAGCGCGGCGTTCACCAGCCCGTACACCAGGATCTGGAACGCGCTGGCCATCTTCGCGATCTCCTGGACCGGTAGCGAAATGATGATAAACAGCATCACTCCGCCGGTGACGAGGATCGCAATGTGCGGGGTCTGGAAATTCGAGTGTACCCGCGAAAACACGTCGGGGATCAGGTCGTCGCGGCTCAGCGCCAGCGGATACCTCGAGGCGGTGAGAATCCCCGCATTCGCCGTGGAAATCAGCGCGAGGATGGCGGCCAGAACGATCGCTACGACACCCAGGGTACCGAACAGGGGATCGACCGCGACCACCATCGGGATGTTCGTCCCACGAAGCGTCTCGGCGTCGACGATACCCACCAGCACGAAGACGATGAGCACGTACAGAAGCGTCGTGATCGCAAGCGAAATCAAAAGCCCAAGCGGGAGGTTCCGGCCGGGGTTTTCGATCTCCTCGGCCACGCTTGCGACCTTGGTGACGCCCGCATACGAGACGATCACGAGCGCGATGGCGCTAATGACGCCCTCCCCGCCGGCCGTGAAGAACGGATCGTAGCTTGCGCCGTCGACCTGGAGGATCGACACCGAGATGAACACCGCGAGGATCGCGACCATCACCACGACCATCCACGACTGGAGCTGTCCGGTCTGTTTCACGCCGATCAGGTTGACCCCGATCAGCACGGTTGCGAGGACGACCGCCGTCGCAGTGAGATTGGGCAGCGCAAAGATGACGTCGAGATAGTACATCCCACCGACGAGCGCGAGCGCACCCTTAAAGAGTAGCGTGAGCCACGTCCCGAGTCCGGCGATCGTCCCCACGCCGGGACCCATCCCCCGCTCGATAAACACGTAATCGCCCCCTGCCTCGGGCATGGCGGTCCCGAGTTCGGAAATCGACAGCGCGGCCGGGATCACGAGGATTCCGGCCACCAGAAACGCGAGGATCACTGCCGGCCCCGCTTCGGCCATCGCGAGTCCGGGGAGAATGAAGATCCCGCTGCCGATCATCGCCCCCATCGACACGGCGACGACGGCCACGAGACCCAGGTCCCGCTCGAGGTCTTTCGTCATATGCGTGGTTGTCTCGGCCTTCGTGACTTGTGTCTTTGCATTTCTATCTTTATTACTGGACTAATTATCATTTACATCGTGGAAACTGAGTAGTTGTCAAGAACCCGTCCGCGTATATAACGCAATAATAATACAGTACGCTTTCAGGAACAGTGTGTTCAGGAATACTTCTCGAGGAGTCGTTCGGCGTGATCTCTGGACTGTGCGACCGTCCACCTGACTTGCCGGGCGTCGCCGTACGCGAGTTCCTCTTTCAGATCGTCCCGGAGGACGCCGACTGCCATTCCGAGGCTGTTTCCGCGTTCGTCGCCCAGTTCGTACACGCCGTATCGATCCGGCGCGCTCGCGACGGTACTCCTGTCGAGTTCGCGCCACTGCTTTTTGAGACTCATGGCTTTTTGAGGCACATCGGTTTTCGAAACTGTCATTCGATCACTCGTCGCTTTCGGGGGGTGCAACGAGTTCGTAGCTGTTTTCGGTCCACTCGTCTTCGACGAAGACGAACACGCGCCCCCGCGCAATCTCGGGGTCGGCTTCGACCTCGGTGCGTTCCCGGGTCTGTCTGGCGGTCACGCCGGGGAACAACTCCTCTTCGTCCCCCGAATCGAGGACGATCCGCCCGACTCCTGAATCCCGGAGGATCTCCTCGTCCGTTTTGAGGTCGTTCACGTACAGCAGGACCCCCTCCGTTTCGGCGGGATCCGTCACGAGCACGTGGATCTCCTTGGTCGAAACCGCGGTGAGCGTCCCCTCGACGCGTTCGGGGACCCCGCGGTACAGCGTGGTTCGTCCGTCGACGTACTCGACGACGATCCCCTCCTCGCGCAGCTCGACGCCGACGGTGTCGGGCGGAACGTCGGTTCTCTCCGGTCCATTCATGGATAGACGTTGACCGCGCCGCGTTGAAGTACTCCGCGGTCTCGTCGGTCTCGCCGGTTCGCCGAACCGCGGTTTCACAGGTGTCGTCGAATCGCAGTCTCGCCGGGACCGCCAACCATTTGCCCCCGCTCGTCTCCCTTCCTGTATGGAGGGACGGGCTGCGGCGCCGGGTGCGGGAACGGTGCTCAACGCGCTGGCGACGGGCGTCGGATCCGCGTTCGCGATTGATCTCGAGACGCGCGCGACTGTCGAACTCGATCCTGCTGCCGACAGCGTGACCGGCGAAATCGCCGAGCTGGAGGACGCGGACACGACGCTGATCGAGCGGTGCGTCGAGGTCGTCGTCGGGGAGTTCGGCGACGGCGAGGGCGGCCACGTCCGCACCGAAAGCGACGTCCCGCTGGCAGCCGGGCTCAAAAGCTCGAGTGCGGCAGCCAACGCGACCGTGCTCGCGACGCTTTCCGCACTCGATCGAGCCGACGCCGTTGCGAGGATCGACGCGTGCCGACTCGGCGTCCGGGCGGCACGGGAGGCCGGCGTCACTGTCACCGGCGCGTTCGACGACGCCTCCGCGAGTATGCTCGGCGGCGTCACGCTCACCGACAACGACGCCGACGAACTCCTCGTCCGGGAAGAACGCGACTGGGACGTCCTGATCTGGACACCCCCGGAGCGCGCGTACAGCGCGGACGCCGACGCCGACCGCTGCACGCAGGTCGCACCGATGGCGGAACTCGTCGCCGAACTGGCAGCGGAGGGGCGGTTCGGGGAGGCGATGACCGTAAACGGGCTGGCGTTCTCGGCGGCACTCGGGTTCCCGACCGATCCGGCGGTGGAGGCGATGCCGCTGGTCGAGGGCGTCTCGCTTTCCGGTACCGGACCCAGCGTCGTCGCCGTCGGCGAACTCGAGAACCTGCAGGCGCTCCGGGATCGCTGGCAGGATCGGCCGGGGGAAACGAGGCTGACGACCACACGATCGGACGGCGCACGAATAACGACAGCCTAACAGATCGACGATGACCGAGCCCACACAACCGAACCGAAACGAGGAATCGGACGACGAGAGCGTGGTGGTTACCGAGGAGATGTCCCTCGAGGAACTGCGCGCGGAGATCGAATCGATCGACCGGGAGATCGTCGAACTGATCGCCAGACGGACCTACGTCGCCGACACGATCGCACAGGTCAAAGCGGAACGTGGGTTGCCCACCACAGACGAGTCACAGGAAAACCGGGTGATGGAGCGGGCCGGCGAGAACGCAGAGCGGTTCGATGTGGACTCGAATCTCGTGAAGGCCATATTCCGGCTGCTGATCGAACTGAACAAAGTGGAGCAACGCGAATCGCGGTGAATCTCTCGTATCCCGAGACGTTCCACTTCAGGGAAACTCGTCGTAAATAGACGACCTGTGCCCGACTGCGCCGACCTGCATCACTCGTGTTTCGCGGTCGAATCGCACGATGACTCGGTAGTCACCGACCCGTAACGACTGCCACGGTTTCGCGCCGGTCAGCGGCTTGGCGAAGTCCGGTGGCTCGCGGAACTCGTCCGAGACCACGTCATCGAACTTGTCGAGAACTCGCTGTTGGATTTCGTCGTCAAGGGACCCGAGTCCGTCGGCCGCTCGGTCGGATAGCTCCCACGTCCATGCCTCACTCATCCGTACCGAATCGCTCGCGGGCTTCCTCTGCACTCACCGTCTCGCCCTCCTCGAACTGTCGTTCGCTCTCCAGTAGGTCTTCGAGCGCCCGCTTCGAGAGCCGAGTTCCGTACACTGCGTCTCGTAAGGCTTCGCGCATGAACTCCGACCGCGAATTATACCCCTGTTCCTGCCACTGTTCGTCGAGGTCCGCGAGGAATCCCTTCGGGAGCCGAAGGTTGACCTTCTCATCGTTCCCGTCGGCAGTAGTATCCGACTGTGCCATATTCTGTAGTACGAACGTACTACACAAGAAGCTTCGGCTATCGATGGCGCTCCTCTGATAAACTGTCCGGTCCAATATCGAAGATAGCGGCAATCGGCGTAGAATCCGTTACATCAGTCGACTACCTGAACAAGGTGGAGCAACGGGAGAGTCGGTAGCTCAGTCGAGGCCGAGACTCAGTTTCAGCGCCTCGTCGACTTCAGCCATAATGGGTCCGTCGAGTGAACCGACGACCGAATGAATCCGTTCCGGAACCGGAACGGTTCGAATCTGGTCTAACCGGACCGAGGAGTCCTTTTCCAGCGGTGACCCGTCCGCTTCGACGAGCACCTCGAACGGATACTCGCGATACGTTCCCGTGACGGGCGCGACGATGGTCGTGCTGGAGTTTCGGTTACCGATGTCGTTTTGAACGACCACGGCCGGTCGCGTCTTATTCATTTCGTGTCCTTCGGCGGGATCGAGCCGAACGATGACGACATCACCCCGCCGAACGTCCGTATCCTCACCCATCGAGAGTTTCCCACGCTTCGTCGGACGTTTCGTCCCACTCCTCGGCCAGCGCCTCTGCGCTATCGGACGCTTCCCGGTAGGCGGTAGCCAGCTCGTCGTCGTCCGGACGGTCGGACTCCACCTCGACGACGGCGACGGTTACGCGCTTGTTCGCGTACTCGGTGCCGAGATAGACCCGGCCACGGTCGTCCGTCTCCTTCGTTTTGAGGTCCGTTGCTTCGACTTTCATGGATACCGATACGGACCCACCGCTGATATGTATTGCCCACTATTACCCACAACCTTCCGGCAGAGATTGTGGCGTGTATTATGGATTTCACCTACCTGAACGAGATAGAGCAACGGAGGAGCCGATGATTCAGTCCAGGTTGCCGAACCGTCACTCGATCCGTTGCTCGGAGAACCACTCCACTGTCGCCTCGTGAACGCGAGAGAGCACGTCGGCATCGTCACTCGGGCGCCCGACGCTCACCGCGTCGGCACCGTCGCCGAGATACTCGCGGACGGTTTCGCGGTCCCGCACCCCGTTGTTGGCGACGACTGCGGGACGGTTGGCGGGGCTTGTCTCCGCCTCCAGGGCGTCGACAACTGCTCCGACGACGTGTTCGGAGTCCATCGCGTCCACGTGAACGAGGTCGACTCCCGCCGTCGCTACCTGCCGGGCGGTCTCGGGCAGGTCGACGCCGTCGACTTCAGTTCTGACTTTCACCGAAACTGTCGCCCCCGCGTCGGCTGCCGCCGAGACGTACTCACAGAGGCGATCGGTGTCCCGCAGCAGGCTTTCGCCACAGCCGACCGCACACATCTCCTCCTGTCGACAGTGGGCGTTGATCTCGAGGGTCGCGTCGGCCGAGGCACACACGACCGCCGCCTCCCGAACCGGTTCGACCGTCGCCGAACGAACGTTGACGGCGGGGTGGATCGGAACGTCCTCCAACTCCGCGAGCTGTGACGTTATAAACTCGAGTGGGTCCTCCGGCAGGAACTCCTCGCGATCCCGCTCCCGCAGCTTTCTGGCCGCGTCCCGGCTTTTGGAATCCAGCGCGATCCCGCCGAGGAACGCACAGCCGACGTACTGCGCGGCAGCTTTCGCCCAGTCAGCGTCGGACTGACCGCTCAAACTGGCGGCGGCGACGGGGGGCGAAAACGGCGGCGACGGCCGGGTCACGGTTCGGTCACCCGCTCCAGGGCCGTCGCCACCGCGCGCATCACGCGCTCGGCGTCGTCGGCGTCGTCGATGGTCACGTCCGTGTGGACGGTCGGCCGATCGAGGTCGGTTCCGTCGTCGTTGTCGATGACGAACGCGTCGGCGAACGGGTACGCCTCGGCCACGCCGGCGGTCGACGGCTCGTAGCCCACCGCGTTCATGAGATCCGCCGCCGGTCCCGAGAACACCTCCCGCTCGACGAACGGGGACACGACGACCACCGGCGTCGCGTGCAGCGCCTCCCGGGCCCCCGACAACGCGAGGATCGGACCGACGCTCGTCACCGGGTTCGACGGTCCGATCACCACTGGTTTCGTCAGCGCGGCACGAACTTCCTGTGTCGGGGACGCGTCGGTGGCCCCGCGGAACTCGACGTCCTCGACGTCGGGTTCGCCCCGTCTGTCCACCCAGTACTCCTGGAAGTGCAGTTCGCCGGCCTCGGTGTGGACGATCGAGGCGACGGGATCGTCCGACATCGGCACGAGGTCGACCTCCAGATCGAATGCCTCCGCCAGGAGACGCGTCACTTCGGTGAGCCGATACCCCTCGTCCAGAAGGCTGGTGCGCGTGAGATGAACTGCCCGATCCCTGTCGCCGATCTCCATGAACTCTGCGACGCCGGAAAACCGTCGCCAGCGCGCAATCTCCCGTCCGGCCGTCTGGAGTTCCTCGGGGAGATATCGGGGACCCGGTTCCAGTCCCGCTGCCTCGGCGAGTCGATGGAGTTCCGTGTGGGTTGTCGTCGTGTCGTCGGCGATCCCCCACCAGGTTTCCCGATCGAGCACGCCGCCGCCACGGAACAGGACGGTGTCGATGTCGGGACAGACGAGCAAACCGCCGAGTTCGATGTCGTCGCCGGTGTTGCCGACGACACTGACGTTCGACGGTTCGAGCAGGCGAACCGCGCCATCGAGCAGCTTCGGGGTGCCCGTCCCACCAGCGAGAAACGTGACCATACGCGTTCATCGGCGGGCATCGTTTTGTACTCTGCGTAACGAGGCGAAGTACCAGCATCCCGCCGCAGAACGCCCCGCCACTCCTGATGACCGGGCTTTTTACGTTCGCGGGCAGTTCCGTCGGGTATGGCTCTCGACGAACTCGCAACGAACTGGCTGCTCGCGCTCATCGCTGCCCTCCTGGCCGTCCTCGTTCTCGACACTACGGGACAGAGCTTCGTGGAACCGCTGGCGCCGATCGCCAACGTGCTCGCGCTCGTGACGTTCCTCGCGTTCGTCCTCGCGACGGGCGCGTTCCTCGTGTACACCGCCTCGTTCAAAAACGAGTAAATCTGTCTGTTCGCGTTTTCTGTTTGTTTCCCCACCCCCGCCCCCATCGATCCGGACCGTTCATTTAAGTGCGAGGGTCGAACCCCGGACTGTAACCCACAGCTATTTAAGGTGAGATTGCCTCACTCCGCGTGGAGTCATTTGCAATGGCGAAAGGCACTGTGGCGTTTTTCAACGACACTGGCGGTTACGGTTTCATCGAGACTGAGGACGCAGACGAGGACGTCTTCTTCCACATGGAAGACGTCGGCGGTCCGGATCTCGAGGAAGGACAGGAAGTCGAATTCGACATCGAGCAGGCCGAGAAGGGCCCGCGCGCGACGAACCTTCAGCGGCTGTAACTCCGGTGGAGTCAGTCAACCGTACGGATAGTTCGGCCTCCGGATCGCCTTCGGCGGTCCGGTGGTTCGAAACGACTTACTATTATTCGACCCGAACAGCGTCGCCTGGGTGACCCCGAACGTTCCAACTGTGGATCCGACAGCTGTGGTGGATACACGAGGCACTACCGTCGGTCGGCAAGCGGGAACACGTCCTGTTCGGTCGCCTCCTCGGGCCGATCGGCTTCTCCGTCGGACCCCTCCGCCGTGAGTCGGGTCCGATCCGCGATCGATCCCCTGTCGAGCCGGGAGAGCAGGTAGCCGTCGACGTCCGACGCGTCGCGGGGGTGGGCCGACTGGACCCACACGAGCTCCCCGCCGGCCTGAGTGAGCTCCTCGGCCCACCGTTCGGCGGCCTCCCGCGTCGCAAACGACCACCGGGTACCGTCCCGGTTTACTGCACGTCCCGCGGCCGCGTTCCGCTTGCGCGCTGACGGCTTGATTTCGAGCACGTACGCCACGCTGGGAATTCGGTCGGGGTTCCACTTAAGTTATCGATTCCCGTGGATCTGGAACAACCCGAAGCGTTAACTTCTAACACGCAAAAATCGGTATCAGACCGGAAAAACGCGGGCGTCACCCCGTCTCCCCCCTTTTCAGTGCGCCGCCAGACAGCAACGTTTAAAAGGCACAAAGACGAGTTAACATATGGCATGATAGACAGACTGGAGAAGGAAGTCGATATGCTGGAGCGGCACCTGCAGGTGCTCCGAATGGTCATCGCAAACGAGCCGATCGGGATCGTGAAGATGTCGAACGAGACCGGCTACCCACACCACAAGGTCCGGTACTCGCTTCGCGTCCTCGAGGAGGAAAACCTCATCGAACCGTCGAGCCAGGGTGCGATCACGACCGAGCGAACCCAGGAGTTCGTCGACGAACTCGACGGAAAAATCGACGAGATCGTCGACAAACTCGGGGAGATGCGGATCGAGGACGTCCCGGAAGTAGAGGGCTGACACTCGCGCCGTGATCCCGGATGCAGGGCGTTCCAGCGGCGGCAGTCACTATTAGTCTCTAGCGTTCGCTCTGCGGCTCGGTTTCCGCTTCGGTTTCCGCTTCGGTTTCCGGTTCGGTTTCTTCGTTTTCGAAGGCCCACTCGTGATGTCCCGACTCCGGCGGTGTCACTCCGGGTAGCTCTCCGAGACTGTCACGGCCGACACTCTCCCAGAACCCTTCGGCGCTGGCGTACGATACGACCTCCGGCTCGACTATCTCGAGGAAGTCACTCCGTTTCGCGGTTCTGCGTTCCTTGAGGAACGCGTACAGTTCGGCGACCGTTTCCCGGCGACGCAGTTCGGTTTCTCCGTCCCCAGGAACTTCCAAATCGTCCAGTGCGGCGGCGGCCGTTTCTGTGGACGGTTCGGGTGCAGTGGTTTCACCCCCGTCGCCGGTGTCGTCTCGGCCGCCGGTGTCACCTCCGTCATCGGTGTCCCCCACGCCGTCCGGTTCGACGCCGTCCTGTTCGACGTCGTCCGGCACGACACCGTCCGGTTCGACGTGTTTGGCGTAAAACCGCTGCAGGGCCTGTTCCCACGTTTCGGTCCGCTCCGGCTCCGACCCGTGTTCCGTTTCGACGCCGACGGAGCCACACTCCTGACAGACCCACGACGACTCGCCGCCGAGGCGGTAGACGGTGAGTGCGCCGCCACACCGAGGACACTCCATGGTCGGGTCTACACCCCCAGTGGTTATAGGAATTGGTGCTGGATCGCGTCAATCGACCCGTTCTGCAGCTCCCTGCTCGAGCAACGGTCCGGCGTTCGTCTCCGGGAGCGTGACGACGTCCTCCCGCTCGAGGTCGTACTCCCGATCGTCGACCCCGAGGATCGATCCGACGTCGTCGGTAATGCGGACGGTGGTTCGGTCGGTTCCGGTCGCAAGCCCGGGGTCGGATCCGCCGTGCGGATCGTCCGCCAGTTCTGAAGCCGCGGTCGCCCCGTCCGTCCGCAGCGCCGACGGCTCGTCATCGAGCGTGTCCGGCCCGTCCGTCTCGGCGTCGGTATCGGGGTCGACCTCCGGGCGAGTCTCTGAATCGTTTGTCCCAGTGTGTCCGGGCGGTTGGCTGACGTCCGTTGGGGCTTCGTCGGTTCCGGCCGGATCCTCGGCGCCCATCGCTTCCGCGAGCAGGTCGCTCCGGTCGTTTCCGTCCACATCGGGCTTTTCTGACTCTTTTGCGGTTCCGGAGGCCGCGTTCGCGGCTGGTTCGGTGTCTGCGTTCCCGAGGTCTCCGGGGCCCGTAACGCCCGACAGCGCGTCGAGTACCGTCGCCTTGTTCCGCTCGATCCGGTCGACGAGGTCTTCGAACAGCCGCCGTTCGTCTTCGGTCATTCCCTCCTCCTCGACGGCCATGTCCGCGGCCGCGAACGACGCGAGCTTTACTACCTTCCCGACGCGGCGTTCGTAGGTCGCCTCCGCGACCTCCTCGGCGGTTTCGATCTCGTCGGAGAGCCGCCGGACGCCGTCGTCGGAGAAGGGATCGTCCACTCGTTCGGCACGCCTGTCACGCTGGGCGCGAAGGTCCGCGATGTACGTCGCCACGTCGGTGTAAAAGGAGTCCCGGAGATGCTGGAGGCTGTCCTTCCGGCGTTCCTTCGCCTGTACCGTCCGGAGTTCGTCCAGATCCATGTGTCGTTTTCGTGTTCTCCCGCGTCACGTACGCGGCCGGCCTGTCGCGTGGTTCTCCCCCTGCGGGCTACTGTTCCGTCCCCTTTTCGGCGTCGCCCCCGGCCATCAGGAAGACGCCGACCGCTTCCGGAACGTAACTCTCGCCTGCGGGGATGTTATACGTTTCGCCGTCGATCTCGAGGACCGACTCCTCCTCGAGGAGGATCGATATCTCCCTGCCTTTGAACCGCTCGGCGACGGCGTCGGCGAGCGGATCGAACGACGCGAGTTTCTCCCGTGGGATCGGAGTCACCCGGAGTCCCGTGCCGCCGTGGAGGCTTCCGGGCAGCCGAATCAACCGACGGGTGTCGGTCGTCACCGGTTCGTCTATCGGAGCCCCCTGTGCCGCCCGCTCGCGGGCGACGAGCGCCTCGACCAGCCGGCGCATTCCGGGACCGCCCGCCTCCAGATTCCCGTCACGCACCGCCTCGGGATTGTGCTGGAACGCGCCGAGGACTGTTTTCGCGCGCCCTTCGCCGATCCTGTCCAGTTCCTGGAGCCGTTCCATCGCCGTCGTTTCGTCGGCTGCTCGCAGTTCGTCTGCGAACTCGACGAGCGCCCGGTGGATTCGGCGTCCCCAGCCGCCGCCGGTCGCGAGCACGCGCTGGTTTGCCCCCTCGACGGATATCCGGCGGATCAGATCGTCGGCCTCGAGGTCGATTCCGCGAACGTAGTCGACGATCTCCCGGCGTGCGTCGCTTTCGAGCCCCCGAACGTTCTCGTCCCGGACGTGGACGTGATAGCCGCGCCCGCCCGAAAAAACGATCGTCACCTCGTCGAAGGCGAACTCGCCTTCGAGAAACGAAAGCAGCCGTTCGAGCGCGCCCTTGCACGCCTCGAGCATCTCCGCATACGAGGTCTCCTCGGGATCGACTCCGGGGAGGTGATCGGCGTCGAGGTCGAACACGAGATCGGCGTCCCGCCATCCCTTCTTGCCCATCGTCGAAGCACCGGGGTCGTCGTACCGCGCCGCCGAGAAGTAGGCGTGACGGGGTGCTGTCCGCGCGAGCGCGTCCGAAAACGCGGCGCCCTGGGTCAAATCCAGCCACGACTGATGGCGGACCATCGTCGTCCCGCCGCCTGCGGTCCACGGGATGTAGCCCCACTCCCGTTCGTTCGCGTCCGGCGGCGGGGACACGTCGGCGCCGCGGTAGTAGTCCCGGAACCGACCCCGCAGATACTCCCGGGTGCGCTTTTCCATCGGTTCCGGGGTACGAAAGGGGCGGGTAAAGTCGTTACCTTCCGTTCGCCCGGCGAACCGATTCCTGTACGATTTATACGACACCGGGACGAATAGCGCCGTCATGGTCGGCATCAAATACGAAGATTTCCTCGATACGTCGTACGAACCGGTCGATGACGAACTCGTCTGTCGGTTCCGGATCCAACCGGCGTCGGATATGACCGTCGAAGACGCCGCTTCCCGGGTCGCAAGCGAGTCCTCGAACGGTACCTGGGCGGAGCTACAGGTCGACGGGGAGGTCCGTGATCTGTCGGCGACCGCCTTCGACATCGACGTCGAGGAGACTGACGCTGCCGGTGGTGACCCCGCCGAGATCGCGGTCGCGTACCCTGACGCGCTGTTCGAACCCGGCAACATGGCTCAGGTGCTGTCCTGCATCGCGGGCAACATCATGGGGATGAAGGCGGTCGATCGGATCCGGCTCGTCGACTGCACGTGGCCGGAACCGCTCGCGACGTCGTTCGCCGGTCCGCTGTTCGGATCCTCGGTCCGCGAGGAGTTCTTCGACGCCGGCGACAGACCCATTCTGGCGACGGTGCCGAAGCCGAAGGTCGGCCTCACGACCGATCAGCACGTCCAGGTGGGCTACGACGCCTGGACTGGCGGGCTCGACCTGCTCAAGGACGACGAGAACCTCACCGACCAGTCGTTCAACCCGTTCCAGGAGCGCCTCACGGAGTCGTTTGCGGCCCGCGACCGGGCCCAAGAGGAAACCGGCGAGCCGAAGTCGTACCTTATAAACGTCACTGCCGACGCGAACACGATGCTCGACCGCGTCGACGACGTCGCCGCCGCGGGCGGGGAGTACGTGATGGTCGATGTGATCACTACGGGGTGGGCGGCCGTCCAGTCCGTTCGCGAGCGGTGTGAACGCCACGGGATGGCGATCCACGCCCACCGCGCGATGCATGCTGCGTTCGATCGCCTCCCCGAGCACGGCGTGTCGATGCGTGTGCTCGCACAGATCGCCCGGCTGTGCGGCGTCGATCAGATCCACACCGGGACCGCTGACCTCGGGAAGCTGGAAAACGAGGACACCTACGGGATCAACGAGTGGCTCGCGGGGGACCTCCACGGGCTAAACGACGTGTTGCCGACGGCGTCCGGCGGTCTCCATCCCGGACTGATGCCGGAACTTCTCGACCGGCTCGGCACGAACCTGTGCATTCAGGCCGGCGGCGGCGTCCACGGCCATCCCGACGGCACGCACGCGGGGGCGAAGGCGTTCCGTGCGGCCGTCGAGGCTGCCGCCGAAGGGGTTCCACTCGAGGAGCGCGCACGCGATCATCCCGACCTCGAAACCGCGATCGAGATGTGGGGCACCGAGACGCCGAGATAGCGCCCGTCCGATCGGACGGATCCGCACACAGTCGCCACCCGCGGCCGCCGTTTAAATGCAGTGGGGGTCTACTGTCCAGTCATGGCGACGATCAAGGACAGCGTCCACGACCACATCGAAGTGACTGGCCCTCCCGAGGCGCTGCTCGACACGCCGGCAGTCCAGCGACTCCGGCGGATCCGGCAGCTCGGGACCGCCCAGTACGTCTATCCCTCCGCGAACCACACGCGCTTCGAACACTCGCTTGGCGTCTATCACCTCGCCTCCCGGGCGGCGAAGCGACTCGACTTACCCGAACGGGACGCCGTCCACGTCGAGGCGGCAGCCCTGCTTCACGACGTGGGTCACGGCCCGTTCAGCCACAACATCGAGGCGCTCACCCACCGGCGCACGGGGAAGTACCACGACGACGTCGAGGAACTGATCGCCTCGGGACAGGTCGGAGAGGTCCTCCGGGACAACGACCTGGAACCGGACCGGATCGCCCGCTTGATCCGCGGGGAGGGACAGTACGGACAGCTGGTCTCCGGAGAGCTCGACGTCGATCGCATGGACTATCTGGTCAGGGACGCCCACCACACCGGCGTCCCGTACGGGACGATCGACCACGAGCGGTTGATCAGGGAGCTTACGTTCGTCGACGGGGAGCTGGTCCTCGATGAAGGGAACGTCCAGACCGCCGAATCGCTGCTGCTCGCCCGGGCGCTCATGAACCCGACCGTGTACAAACACCACGTCGCGCGCATTTCCAAGGCGATGCTCCGCCGGGCGTCCGAACGGCTCCTCGACGCCGACAGCGGGGCAGCCGCGGACGTCGACGCCGAACGGCTCCGGCGGATGGACGACCACGACCTGATCGTAGCGCTCCGTTCGACCCCGGAGACGGAGGCGTTCAGTCGACGGTTCGACGAGCGTCGGCTCCTCAAGCGATCCGTGTGGGCCGAATGGACGGACGTCCCCGGGT
Organism: Halalkaliarchaeum desulfuricum; assembly: GCF_002952775.1. Classification (NCBI taxonomy): domain Archaea; kingdom Methanobacteriati; phylum Methanobacteriota; class Halobacteria; order Halobacteriales; family Haloferacaceae; genus Halalkaliarchaeum; species Halalkaliarchaeum desulfuricum. The sequence goes on along the minus strand of NZ_CP025066.1, from coordinate 960,344 downwards.
GGATCCTCGACGCCGATCACCGCGAGATACGGCGGATCGAACGTGGTATCGCGGACGCCGCTGACGTCGAACCGACGGACGTGATCGTCGACGTTCCGCCGGAGCCGTCGATCACGGAGTCCTCCTCGCGGGTTCTCGTCAGCGGCGAGATGCGGAGACTCGACGAGCAGTCGCCGCTGGTGTCGGCGCTCAGGACCGCACAAAAGGGACAGTGGCGGCTCGGCGTGTACACTCGCCGGAAACTGACCGACCGCGTGGGTCGGATCGCCGCCGACGAAATGGATATCGACGCCGACGGCGGTCTCGTCACGGACATTCGGACGAATGTGTATCACACCCTCGATGAATTCGAGCTGTGATCCTCGGGAATCGGGACGCCGTTTCGCTTCGTGAGATTCAAGCGGTCGGGTAGCAAAGGCGGCGGCAATGACCACAGCACACGCCGACGTCGAGGATCGTTCGGATCTCGAGGGATCCACGACGGTCGAGGGCACGCTCCTCGTCGGGCGGGAGTTCGAACCGATCGAGGGGCGGGTCGTTCTCGAGGAGGGCCAGATCGCCGCGATCGAGGAGGCGTCCGTCGAAAGCGACGCGATCGTGCTCCCGGCGTTCGTCAACGCTCACACCCACATCGGCGACTCGATCGCGAAGGAGGCCGGTGAGGGACTCTCCCTCGACGAACTGGTCGCGCCGCCGGACGGATTGAAACACAGATTGCTCGAAGCGGCCGACCCGGAGACGATGGTCGCGGCGATGCGGCGGTCGCTCGGATACATGACGTCGACGGGGACCGGCGCGTTCATCGAGTTCCGCGAAGGGGGTGTCGAGGGGGTCGAACTCATCCGGGAGGCGCTCGATGGCTCCCCGATGGAACCGGTCGTTCTCGGCCGGGAAACGATCGAGGCGATGCGGGAAACCGACGGGTTTGGTGCGTCCGGCGCCCGCGACGGGGAGTTCTCCAGCGTCCGCGAAGCGACCCGGGAGGCGGGGAAGTTGTTCGGGATCCACGCCGGCGAACGCGATTCCGACGACGTCAACCCGGCGCTGGATCTCGACCCGTCGTTTCTCGTTCACATGACTCACGTCCGGGATCTCCACCTCGACCGGCTCGAGGACAGATCGATTCCGGTCGTGATCTGTCCGCGATCGAACCTGGTGACGGACGTCGGTGTGCCGCCGATCCGCGAACTCGCCGAGCGTACGACGGTGGCACTGGGAACGGACAACGTAATGTTAAACTCTCCGTCGATGTTCCGGGAGATGGCGTTCGCGTCGAAGCTCTCGGGCGTTCCCGCTGCGACGGTTCTCCGAATGGCGACGATCAACGGCGCGGAGATCGCGGGACTGAACTGCGGACTGATCGAGGAGGGACGCGACGCACGGCTGCTCGTTCTCGACGGAGGAAGCGACAACCTCGAGGGCGTGACTGACGTCCGGCGAGCCGTCGTTCGACGCGCTGGACACGGAGACGTCTCGCGCGTGATTCTGTAGTCTACCGCCGATCTGTCGCAGAACTGTAGTAGGACTGTCGCAGGACCGCCTCCCGGCCGGATCACCCCGAGGCGGATTTTTCCGTGATCGTCCGGACGGCGAGTCGTTTGCTCCGTTCGACACGCTGGAGGAGGCGACCGAGCGTTCCCAACACCGGGTACTCGCCGTTCCCGGCATCGTCTCCGTAGAGGTATCTGCAGAACACGTGCGGCTCCTCGGCCGGATGCTCCGACGGGTCGAGCCGTGTCTGTTGGCGTTCCAGTTCGCCCTCGAGATCCGTTTCTATCGAGCGGAGCCGGTTCCAGGCGCTTACCCCCTCGTGGAAGCCGCCGGACGCGTCCAGATCCGCTTCGACGGATTCGAGGCGGTGTTCGACCGGCTCGATCGCGCGGTACGCCTCGTCGATCCGTTCTGCCTCGTCTTCGAGCTGGGCAAGCAGTGTCTCACGGCGCTTTGCGGCACGGCGGGCCTCGGAAACCAGCGCACTTTGCAGCCCGGGCGTGAGCTGATCGCCGGCAGCGACTGCCGTGGCCACGTCGCTTCCAAGCTCCGCAGCCATGTTCTCGGCGAGCGTCTCGCCGTACTCCTCCTCGTAATGCTGCATGGACATCACGGTTCGTTCGTAGGTGGCTTCGACCGCGTCGATCCCCTCGCCGTTTCCGGTCGCTCCGTCGGAGACCACTCGTACTGCGGCTGCCCCGGACAGCGTTCCGCCCTTTCCGCCGTCGGAACTCATCTCGGGCTGGAGCCGTTCGACACGTTCGGCGAACGCTTCGAACGCGTTCCGTTCGCGGACGACGTGTTTCCGTTCTTCGACGACCGCGTCGGCCGCCTCCCGGAGGAGGGTGAGTGAGACGAAGACCGCCAGGCCCACGGCGATCGCGACGAGCGCGACCGCGGGCTCGCCGAGCGCCTCGACGAGACCGCATTCCCAGCCCGTACATCCCGTCTCCAGGGCAGTTCTGTCGAGCTGCCACTGTTGTCCCCCGCCGGTGCTCATGTGTGATAATCTACCAGGGTGTGCTTAGATGTTACGCCTGAGCCACTATTTTGCGAGTTCCCGCCGAGACTGGAAAACTTACTCGCTGTCGAGGGAAACTGCAAAGACATTTCTCTCCGGACCACCAGTATCCGAGACTGAGCCCATGACCAACCAGTTCTCACATGGCGGGGGACGTCCGTCGGCGTGGACCCGGTCACAGGCGGCCGGCCTCGAACGTACAGACCGGACGGTCGCGCCGATCATCTATCCCGCGCCGTCGGATCCGTTCGACGGCTGGCACATCTGGGACACCTGGCCGGTTCGAACCCGGGACGGGACGATCGCCGAAATCGACGGCTATCGCGTCATCGTCTCGTTGACGACCGAGGACACGCTGTTGCCCGGGAAGCGACACGACCTCGCGGAACTGCACTACTTTTACTCCCCCGATGGACGACGCTGGGGGCACGGCGGTCCGTTGTTCGACGGCGGCGCGTTCGGCTCCCGACAGTGGGCCGGTTCGGCGCTGTACGACGACGGCGATCTCTACGTGTTCTATACGGCGTCCGGTTCCCGCGGGGAGTCAGAGCTCACCTACACCCAGCGGATCGCGGGTGCGGAAGGCGGTCGCGTGTCCGTCTCCCCCGACGGAGAGGGTATCACGATCGACGGGGACTGGCGCCACGAGGTGTTGCTCGAACCGGACGGGAGGTTTTACGAACGGGAGGGCCAGTCCCGGGGGATGATCTACACGTTCAGGGATCCGTGGTTCTTCGAGGATCCCGAAACCGGGGAGACGACACTGTTGTTCGAAGCCAACACGCCCGTACCGGAGGGAAGTGATCGCTGTGACGGGGATCCAGTCCAGCAGGAGTTCAACGGGAGCGTGGGGATGGCGATTACGGAGTCTGGCGACCTTATGGACTGGGAGCTTCGTGAGCCGCTCGTGGACGCCGTCTGCGTGAACCAGGAACTCGAACGGCCCCACGTGGCGCACAAAAACGGGAGCTACTACCTGTTCGTCTCCAGCCACAGACACACGTTTGCCCCCGGAATCGAGGGGTTCGACGGGCTGTACGGCTTCGTGGCCGACGACCTGTATGGCCCCTACAGGCCACTCAACGGCCACGGGCTGGTTGCCACGAACCCCGCGAACGCGCCGTTTCAGGCGTACTCCTGGATCGGGTATTTCCACCGCGATGAGCTGCTCGTCACCAGCTTCTTCAACTACTACGACTACGTCGGCGAGTCGCTCGACGGGATCGCACAACTCCCCGAGTCCGAACAGCTGCGTCGGTTCGGGGGGACGCTCGCGCCGACGCTCCGGATCCGACTCGACGGCGACAGAACCCGTATCCTCGGCACACTGGATCACGGCCACCTGCCGCTCCCGTCGGAACCGCTCCCGGAGCTGCGATCGTTCGAGGGACGAACCGCCGGGTACACGAACACCTATTAGCGTTTTCGCTCGAACGGTACGTTCCCGAGGGAGTCACCCGCCGTCGGGGGACGTTATCCCGGATTTCTTCGGTTTCGACCTGGCGGAGGGCTCCGTGACGGCCGGCCACGCGCCGCCCATATCCCACACCGTCGCATCGACACTGCCGCTTCCGTCGGACGCGTAGGCGGCGACGCCGGTGCTGTCGTGGCGCGTCGGATAGATCCGACCCGTGAGTGCCCGCCGTCCGCCGGCGAACAGTTCGACGACTGACCCGTCGACGAAAATCCGAACGTCCAGCGGCGACTCGAGATCCTCGACGCCGACCGACTGCGGCGTCGCGTTCGCCCCCGGATCGAGGCTCGCGTCTTCCCGGTCGATCGTCACCGACTCGCCGTCGTATCGAATCTTCGTCTGCTCGGCTCCGTCTGGAGTCGCACACACCAGGAACCCGATCTCCGAGGCGTCGTCGATCTCGAGGGTCGCCTGGATCTCGATCGAGCGTCCCGCCGCGTCCAATCGGCGCGTTTCGTCGTCGAGGCCGACGCGCCCCTCGCACAGTCGGCGCTTTCGAAGTTCCGTGAACTCCCGAATCGGGCGCTGGTGTAGTCGACCTCCCTCTACAGATAGTTCTCGCGGGATCGAGAGCGTTCCCGCCCAGCCGGCGTCCCACTGGCGGCTGATTCCTCTGGCTTCGGGGATCCAGCCGAACGTGACTGTCCGATCGCCGTCCTGTAGCGATTGTGGCGCGTAGAAATCTCCGGGATCGAGTGTGTCGCGACGCCGTTCGTGGAACGTTCCGGCGTCGGCGTCGAACTCCCCGAGGAAGTACAGCACCTCCTCGTAGTTGGAGACGTGAAGGAGCTGACTGTCTCCGAAGTCGAGCAGTTCCGGGCATTCCCACACCGTCCCAGGCGTCTCCCAGTCTCCCACCAGCACCGGGCCGACGTACTCCCAGTTCCGCAGGTCCGGAGATTCATACAATATCACGGTCCCGCCGACGTCTTCCAGTCCGCCGCCGACGAGCTGATACCAGCGCCCGCCGGTCTCCCAGATCGCGTGATCGCGGAACTCGGCGTGCCAGTGTTCCGTCGAGAGCAGATCCAGTTCGGCTGGTGGCTGTTCGATCACCGGGTTGTCGTCGACAGGAATCCACTCGGAGAGTTCGTCGTCGGCTGCGGTGGCCAGACACGGGAGCTGCCACCGGTCGCGGCCGCCGGTGTAGACGATCCGGGCGGTTCCATCGTCATCGACAGCACACCCGGACCAGCAGCCGTCCCGGTCGGGCCCCGACGGCGTCGGGGATAGCGCGACAGGTTTGTCCTCCCAGTGGAGGAGGTCCTCGCTCACCGCGTGGCCCCAGTGGATCGTGTCGTGGTGTGGGCCAGCGGGGTTGTACTGATAAAACACGTGGTAGCGGTCGTTCCACCGGAGACAGCCGTTGGGGTCGTTGAGCCAGTTTGCCGGCGGGGAGAGGTGGTACCGGGGCCGCTGAAAATCGTCGGCCAGTTCCCGGCGATGACGGTCGAGCCCCTCGGCGTCGACTGGCCGTCCGCTGGTGAGAGCGAACCCTGCGTCTTCGGCGAGGAACCGGAGCGCGTTCTTCGCGATTCGCTCGCGGTTGGCTTCCGTGTCTTTCGCGTCCGCGCCTGCAAACGCCATCCCTTGCCCCATTCCGACGACAGTTCCGTCGCCGACGCGCCACTGCAGGGTCGCAAGCTCCGCCGGCACGTCCGTGTCGCCCCGGAATGTCCCGGCCAGCACGTCCGCCCGTTCGGGAAGAACGTCCTCGTATCGGGCATACGGTGCGGGTTTGCCGGCGGGCTGGGTGTGGTGGCGAAGCCCGGCCAGTTCACCGAGGATCGGATGGTCCGAGTACACCGACTTCCAGAGAACGCCCGTCGGTTCGTCGATCGGTTCGGTGCCGGTCGCGTCCGGCGGAACGGGATCGATTCCGAGCGCGGAAACCTGAGCAACCGCACGCGAGGACAACAGGAGGCCGCCGCCGTCATCGAGAAACGACTGGAATACCGAGGCACAGTCCGCGACATCTCGGGGAGTCGCGATCGGTTCGTTGGCGTGCCACCAGATCACGTCGCGTCCCGCGAGCGCATCGCCGTCGGAAACGGCGTCTAACTGGATCCGTTTCGTGTCGAATTCGGTTCGACACCACGTGAGAGCCGCCCGTTCCTCCGTGTCGAGTTCGCCGACAGCGAGGAAACCGACGGCCACATCGGACGTGTCCATCAGGTCACGACAGGCACACCGGAGAGTTAAGTGATACGGGAACGGTCCAACCTACAACCCTCGTTCGGTTCACCGGGAACGGAGCTTCATCGGGATATACCCATAGCTGTTGGGGAGCCGGTTTGGATATTGAGAACGTGTATGTAATATGAAGGTTCAATATTGAAAAGTTTCAAATACTTTCCACGGAGTCGAATCTGCAAAAGGATTAAACGGCTATTTGCGGGCCTCTTCGACTGCTAATCGCCAATTACAGGAAACTTGTAATATTGATCGGAATATACATATGTTAAGGGTGGTTTACTCCCGTTGATGCCAGAAGAGCACGAGGTACCCACGGGAGAGGAAGAATCGAGGAACCGTCCCGGTCTGTCGGTGCGTCGTCGCGGTGTGCTGGCGGGGACAGCCGGCTTCGCGTCGGTTGCGCTCGCCGGCTGTGCCGGCGAGGAGGAGCCGACGCCGGAGCCGACGCCCGAACCGACGCCGACGCCGACACCGGAGCCGACGCCTGAGCCGGAGAACTACGTCGTCACCGACGACATCATCGCCGGCTCGGCGTATATCCCGGAGGGGACAGGCGGATTCGCCCAGGCGTGTGCTCCCCAACGGACGTTCGTTCCCGGGATGCAGCCGGTCTTCAAGATCGGCGTCTGGGACCCGGCGACGGGGGACATCGTCGGCGACGACGTCGTCGACGAGGCCACCGTCGAGATCGACGGCGGCCCGTCGGTCGAACTCGAATTCGATGACGAGGACGACGAGTGGTCGGGCAACTGGCCGATTCCCGAAGACCACGAGGCCGGAACTGTCACGTACACCGTCGAAGTCACGAACGAAGGCGAATACCGGGACGTCGGCGTGCTGGACAGCGAACTCGAGATCATCGAGTTCGAACATCCGGCAGCCAGCTACGTGGTGACCGACGACACGTACGCCACGAGCGACATGGACGATAAAGAAAACACGAACCTGTCGCAGGCGTGCCTTCCGAACAGCCTGTTCTACCCGGGAATGCACGTCGGGTTCAGTATCGGCGTCTACGACGGGTCGAACGGCGAAATCGTGGGCGATGACACCCTCGAAGAAGTCGTCCTCGAATACGAAAACGGCGACACGAACGAACTCGAATGGGACGACGAAGACGAGGAGTGGAGTAACGGGTACACGATCCCCGAGGACACTGAAGCCGGAGCCTTCACCTACGAGGTGGAAGTGACTGCCGCAGACGACGCGGACGCGCAGTTCCACCGTGTGGGGATCTTCCAGGGCGAGATCACCGTCGTCGAAGAGTAATCTAGCCGCTCCACTATCCCGGTTGGTATATAATCGACTTTTTGCCGTTTGCTACCGAGATTGACGGGTCGAGCGACCGTCACAGCAAGCCGGTTGCCCTCACGCTGCTTCGGGGGATTCGACCTCGGCCCTGATGTTTTCGAAGTACGTCTCCATGTCGGATTTGACGATCGATCTGACCAGCCCGTCGGTGAGCCCGGCGACGCCGGCCACACCGCCGGTGAGGTCGATGTCGACCGTGTACGCCATGTCGACGGTCCCGTCGTCCGTTTCGCTCAACTCCATGGCTGCGACCACGTCGAACTGGCTCCCGGTCGTCGCATCGTAGGCGTTGCCGTCGGCGACGATCCAGTCGGGCTCGTGCATCTCGACCAGTTCGGCCTCGCCCGACACAGACAGCGTCAGCCGGCTGACGCCCCGGGTGATATCGAAGGTGTATCGTCGCTGGGAGAGTTGTTCGACGTCGTCCGCGCCGGGGACACACTGAACGAGGTTCTCCGGTTCGGAGACGAACCCCCACAGTTCCTCTTTCGTCGTCCCGAATTGAACTGTTCCGTCGAAAGAGAGTCCTCCGTCTGCGGATTCTTCATTCTCTGTGTCGCCGTCGGTCGCCGTCCCGTGTTCGGCCTGCTGTTCCTCATTTGTCTCTGGTGTCCCGGATCCGTTTCTGGTGAAATTCATGGTGTCTCCGCGTTCTGGGTTCAGTCGCTCCGTTCCGTCTGTCGGTTCGTCCGTCTCCCCGTCTGTTCGGTCGCGTGTCGGTTCCGGCCGTCCGTGCGGCGCCTGTAGCTAACGGCGATCCCGCCGCCGACTGGCAGAATCCCGGTTTCGAACTCCGGCGCCTCCTGTACCGCAGTCAGGTAGTCGTAGATCCCTTTCGTGTGGTCGTTCGCGCGGGTCGGTGGCTCCCCTCCGTCGAACGCCCGCGCCAACTGTTCGAACTCGACGATGACCGCCGTCATGACGTTGTCCGCGACGAGGAGTCCGCCCGGGGCGACTTTCTCCCGAACGGCCTCGAAGGCCTCCGGATACTGGTCGTTCCGGTGATCGAGCAGGACGACGTCGAACGGTCCGTCGTACCGTTCGATCGTCTCGAGGGCGTTCCCGGGTTCGTACCGGGCACGCTCTCCGACTCCCCCGCGATCCAGAAACGCTTGGGCTTGCTGCAGCTCCGTCTCGTCGAGGTCGGTGAGTACGATCTCCCCGTCGTGCGGGAGCGCGCGTGCAAACCAGTACGCCGAGTAGCCGAACCCGGAGCCGAACTCGAACACCCGACGTGCCTCGACGAGCCCTGCGAGCCACTGGAGCCAGCCGCCGACTTCGGGGCCGACGTGTGGAAAGCTTTCCTCGCCGGAGAATTTCTCGGCGTCGTGGTCCGCGGCGTACTCGTCCATCTCGATCAGCAGTTCGTCGGGCTCGGGCCCCAGCTGTCGGACGAACTCCGCGCTGTGTTCCGGGAGGATTTCGATCATGGGATCTCGGGGCGCCTGGGGCGGGTCACTCCGTGATCTCGAACGCGAAGTGTGCTGCCGGGAGGGGACGGATCGGATGGTTGTCGAGATACGAGAGGTGCGGCTTCAACTCGAAGTCCGGTTCGTCCTCCTGCACCTGGAAGAAGCTCGGGTAGACGTCGATGAAGTGCCACCCGGGTTCGCCGGCCGCCTGCAGGACGGTCCGGTTCACTGCGGCTTCCAGTCCGCAGATGTATCCCAGTGGCTTGTTGTCGTACACGAAGTAGTAGGCGTTCCCGTACGTGGGCCAGCCGACGCCGGAGATTTCGATCTCGATCTCGGTGCCTACGGGGCCCTCGGTCGGGGAGAACGTCTCGATTTTCGGCTGCATCATGAAGCCGGCCTTCGCCACGGACTTGCCGTCGATCTCCGCGGTGATCGGCCGGGTTGCCCCGATGTCCGTCGGGATTTCTACTTCGACCTGGAACGCCCCGTCCTCGTCGGTCGTCACCGTCGGCAGCGCCTCGGGCATCGGCACGGGGGTGATGTCGATCCCCTTCACGCGGTGTCCCTCGTGGCTATGCCAGATCAGGTTCACCTCGGTGTCGGCGGGGAAGTTACGTCCCGTGATGAAGGCGTCAGTCCCCGGCTGCCCGGAGGTCGGCGAAATTTCCAGTTCCGCGTCGGTCTCCTCGTCGATATCGGGCAGGTGGACACTGAGCGGTCCCTCGTCCCACATCGGGTCGAGCCACGCCGATTCCGGTTCGGATTCGGGTTCGGTGACCTCCACAGTCCAGGAGGACTTCCGGCCTCCTGCGACGGGACCGAACGGCGACTGGGTGTTGTTCTGGAGGAACGGCACCCCGCGGTAGTTGCGCCACACCTGGAGGACGTGCTTTCCGGGTGGGCCAACGGCTCGCACTTCGGCGGTCGCGGTTCCGCGGTTCTGCACGCCGGTCATGATCCCGACCATCCCGTTGTCCCAGGCGATCTGGTAGTTGTTCGTGATCACGTTCGGGCCGAGGCCGTAGCCGGTCACGGTGAAGAATTCGCCCAACTCCGCCTCGGTGCGATCGATCTCGAACCACGGGAGGATCTGGAGCTTCGTCTCCGCCAGGGTGGACTCCTCGTCGCCTTTCGGCCGGAGCTCGATCCGGTGTTCGCCGCCGTAGTCCTCCGGAATCTGCCACTCTTCGGTGAATCGACCGTTCTCGTCGGTCGTAACCGACGTCAACTGCTCTTTCCTGGGCTGGTACTGCGCCCCGACGACCTCGTTCGCCTCGAGCACGCCCCACATCCCCTCTGCCGTGTGCCAGATCACGTCGACGTCGGCGTTCTCGGGGAGGTTCCGTCCTTCCAGCGTGACGGTGTCACCCACGTACGCTTCCGCGTCGCTCACCACCAGCGTCCCGCGGTGCTCGGAGCGTCCTTCCCTGTGTTTGTCGATTTTTTCCCGAACTTCCGGAGAAACTCCATCGTCCATAGTTCTAGTTTACAGGTTATCTGTTATATGGTTTTCCATGGGCGCTCAGTTTGCTCGTGGGTGTGATCCCGCACGGAATTTTAAGTCATTTGGATACACAGTTCACTCTACGGACACGGGACGCGCGATGGTCGACTCGGAGGAACCGTACGAAATCGGGGGACGTCGTCCGCTGTCTCGACCGTAGATCGTTCCATGGCTTCACGTTCGCGGTTCGAGGGGGAAAACGATGCGGCCGCGCCAGTCGTGGGTATCGTTTTGCTCGTCGCGATCGTGGTCGCGCTCGCGACGCTCGTGAGTTTCTCCGTGCTGGGGTTGGGAGCTATCGTCGACAGTACCCCCAGTGCAACCTGGAGTGGGGAGGTCGTCAACACCACGCCCGCGAACGGTGAGGTGTTTCTGGAGTTCACACACAGGGGCGGGGACACCGTGTCGGCCGATACGTTGGACGCAGTGATCCTCTCGGGGGAGGGGAACGCCTCTCTCGGTGCTGTTGATTCCGAGACGGAACAGTTGTCTGTGGGAGACTCCGTAGACATCGGGATCGACGGGGATGAAGGGGACGTGTTGGCAAGGGACACCGAAATCGCCCTCATATGGGAAATCGAGGACCGGTCGGCGATATTGGTCGAGTTTACCCTCGAGGGAGCGGTCGTGATCGAGGAGTCGTGATCGAGGAGTCGTGATCGAGGAGTCGTGATCGAGGAGTCGTGATCGAGGTGCAGCCTCAAAGGGCGGTCTCGTAGCCGGCTGCGGCGTCGTCGTCCTCCCACATCCGGACCCGGACGCGATCGGCGGCGGCCGGATCGACGTGTTCGAGGAGGGTCTCACAGGCGATCCGCGAGAAGTGCTCGACGCTCGGATTGCGGCCCTCGAACGCGGGCTGTTCGTTGAGTGTCTCGTCCGCGTATCGCTCCCGGACGGCGTCGAGACCGGCTTTGACGTCGTCGATGTCGATTAGATAGCCGTACTCCCCGAGCTGTTCACCTTCGAAGGTCGCCTCCATCGTGAACTGATGGGAGTGAAGCTCCCCCTCGGGACCAGGGTTCGGCACTGTCAGGTAGTGCTGAGCGATGAACGTCTCCGTTACTGTAACCGAATACATACTCCTGAATACGGGGTTCTTCGGTAAAGAACCTCCTCCAGCCGCCGGGTGCTATCTCCTCGGGTTCGTAACGGTTGGCGCGTCCACAGTTTTTCTCGTGTTCTTCTCGTGTTCAGTATTCGAACAGCGTGGTGACGACGCCGTCCGCCTTTTCTTCGAGTCGCTTGTAGGCAGCCTCCGCGTTCGACAGCGGCTCCCGGTGAGTGATGAGCGACTCCGTGTCGAGATCGGCGAGCAGTTCCCACGCCGCAGAGAGCCGCCGGTCGGCGTCCCACCTGCCGCGCAGGTCCGGATCGACGGTGCTCACCTGACTGCTTTCGACGGTGATGCGGTTCCGGTGGAATTCGGCTCCGAGATCCAGCGTCGCCTCCTTGGTCCCGTACCACGATCCGACGACGATCCGGCCGTCGTAGCCGGCCGTGCGGATCGCGTCGTCGAGGGCCTCGGGGTTGCCCGAGAGCTCGAACGCCAGGTCCGTTCCGGCATGCTCCGACTCCGGATCGTACTGCGCTTCCAGCGCCGCGGGGGCGATCGCCCTGTCGGCACCCAGCCGCCGGGCGAGTTCCCGGCGCGTTTCCACGGGGTCGATCGCGATCAGCTGCTCCAGCGGGAACTTCGAGAGGAGTTCGGTCGTGAGCAGCCCGACGGTTCCCTGTCCGAACGCGGCGACGCGTTCTCCCAGCCGCGGCGTCCCGTCGTGGACGAAGTTCACTGCCGTTTCGACGAGCGGCAAAAGCGTGGCGGATGGGGTGTCGATCCCGTCGGGTACCGGGAACACCTCCCCGGGCGAGGCGAGAAAGTGGCTCTCGTGGGGATTGAACGCGAACACGCGCTCTCCGATCCACTCGTCGGCGACGTCTACACCGACCTCGTCGACGACGCCGACGGCGGCGTAGCCGTAACACAGCGGATAAGTAAACCGTCCGGAAAGCGCGGGCAGGCTCTCGTCTACCGCCAGCCGTTCGGGCGCTTCCCCCCGGTAGATCAGCAGTTCGGTTCCGCTACTGATCGCGGAGGCGGTCGTTTCGACCCGGAGCTGATCCGGATCGGGGGAGGGCCGGTCCGTCCGTTCGAGTTCGACCTCTCCCGGGGCCACGAAAGAGAGTCGACGGCGCATCAGTCCCCGGCTGTCGCGTGCCCCGCCGCGAACTCGACGGCCGTTCCCTCGTACCGACAGTCCTCGAGGGCGTGTTTCGCCGCGAATCCGGCTTCGTGTGGCGTTTCACCGGTTCCGACGCCGACTTTCAACTGCACGTCGACGGCGTCGGCCACGTGGTCGATCGCGTCCCGATAGTTGCCGGAGTTCAACTCCGGACAGACAGCGATGATGTTGTCGCCGCCGACGAAGAACGACAGTGCGCCGTGCGACTCTCGCATGTACCGCATCAGCTCCGCGTAGCCGTGTTCGATCTGAATGAACGAATCGAACTCGTTGAGGCGGTCGGTGTACTTCTCGGTCGCGTCGTTCACGTCGAAGTGGGCTATCTGGAGATCGTCGCCTGCGGTGGGCTCCCGGAACGATCCCGAAAACACTTCCCTCCGGTCGCTGTCCTGTGCACTTCCGGCGCGCTGGAGTCGCTCGGTCGCGTCTTCGAGCGCTTCGGAGGGCCGAGAGTCGACGCCGATGCCGAGGCTCACGGTCACCGGATAGCGGTTGCGGATCGACTCCTGTAGGGTGTGGTGATCCGCCCGGCCCATCCCGTTGGTGACCGCGACCATGTTGTCGAACCGGGTGAAGAAAACGTAGCCGTCGCGGCTGCCGATGAACTGCGCGAGGTCGGCAAACAGTCGCGACTGCAGGGTCTGGAGATCCATTTCCCGGCGTGGCTCCGGCGACACCGTCCAGGGCCCGTAATTGTCGATCTGAACCAGCGTAATCTGTGTGTTCGTCACTGTATCCTCCATTCGGGTTGCCGGCACTTTGGTTCTTTCCGTTGGTCCCACCAGGTGACGATCGTTTCTGAATCTGCGCCTGTGGTCGACGCTGCGTATCCTGATTCGGAGTGGCGGAGTAGGATGAGTAGGTGGGTGAGGACGAGGGAAAAAGTCCGTTGGTGGACCGGGACGTTCAACTCCGTCCCAGCCGTAGCTTCCTCCATGGAATACCGAGGTGCCGTCCTCGACGTCGACGGGACGGTCGTCCGGGGTGACGAACCGATTCCCGGCGCCCCTGACGGAGTGGGACGGATCCGTTCTGCCGGCGTCGAACCGCTGTTCGTCTCCAACAACCCGAGCAAAGCCCCCCAGGCATACGTCCGCCGCCTCTCCCGGGCGGGATACGATGTCGACGTCGAGCACGTCGTCACCGCCGGAACCGTGTCGACGAACTATCTCGAGAATCACCATCCCGACGAATCGATCTATCTCGTCGGCGCTCCCGGGCTCGCTCGACAGTTCCGGGACGTCGGGCTCTCGCTGGTTTCCGATCCCGACGCCGCCGACGTCGTGGTCGTTTCCCTGGACAAAGAGTTCGACTACGAGGAACTCTGTGCCGTCCAGTGGGCGCTGGAGGACGACGACGTTCCGTTCTACGGCACCGATCCGGACGTGGTGATCCCGGCGGAAAAGCGGAACATCCCCGGTTCGGGGGCGTTGATAAACGTCGTCGTCGACGTCACCGGACGACAGCCGGACGTGGTGTTCGGCAAGCCGAACGAGCCGACGCGTCGCGCGATATTCGAGCGGTTCGACTACGATCCGGCCGCCTGTTTCGTCGTCGGCGACAGGCTCGATACCGACATCGCGCTCGGCAACGAGGCGGGAATGACGACCGTGCTCGTTCGGTCCGGGATCACAGACGAGGAAACCCTCGCAAACGCCGAAATCCAGCCCGACTACGTGCTGGATTCGCTCGCTCAGATCGATCGCGTGCTGGATGGCGATTCCTGAAGCACCCTCTCGATCCCGAGGGCGCCAGTTCGCGTTTTAAAAAGCGTCGCCGTGGGCGGTAATCTCCGCGCGCAGTTCGGGCCGAACCGCCGAGTGGACGTGGCAGATCTCCTTGCCCCGGTCGACGATCTCCTCGAGCTCTTCGTCGCTCAAGTCGAGTTCGACGTGGAGATCCCACCGGATCGCCGCGAGGTCGTCGTCGTCGTCGAGATCGGCTGAGGCGTCGATCTGGAGCTTGCCGAGATCGTCGTGACCGCGCTGTTGTCCGGCGACCCGTAGTGCGGGAAGATAACAGGACGCATACGTGGCGACGAGCGCCTGATTTGCGGTCGGTCCCTCCTCTCCGGTGGCGTCGATCGAGAGTTCGAACTCTCCGACGTGGCTCGAACAGTGGTACCCTTCCTCACACACCGTGCTGGTTTCGATATCCGTCATTGCAACTACGTATTGGTCGGAACCGTCCTAAAGGTTGCTTCCGGAACGACCGGTCGGTATCGCAAAAAGACGGGTGTTCTCGAACAGGCAGTTCGACCGTGACCGCTGTCCTCACTCGAGGGTGAACGTCTCGTCGCCCTCGAGGACGTGGACCTCGGCGTCGCTGCCGGTTGCTTTCACCTCGCGGACGAAGTCGTCGGTATCGATCTCGATCGGCGGGGACGTGTCGTAGTGCATCGGGAACGCGTAGTCGACGTCGAGCCAGTCGACCGCGATCGCGGCCTGGGTCGGTCCCATGGTGAAGTGGTCGCCGGCGGGAACGGCGGCGGCGTCGGGTTCGAGGAACTGTCCGATCACGTCGCGCATCTCGCTCATCAGGCTCGTATCGCCGGCGTGGTAGAACGTCGTCGACTCGGGATCGGCTTCCTGTGTCGGCTTCTTGTCCGAGATGACGAAGCCGGCGGGCATCCCGGCACTCGTCTCGTAGCCGGTTTCGATACCGTTAGTGTGGTCGGCCCGGACCATCGTGACGTAGGCGTCGCCACACTCGACGGTGCCGCCGAGGTTCATTCCCATGCCACCGACGGCGTCCTCGAAGCCGTAGTTGTCCTCGGCGTACGAGACCAGTTCGGGGACGGCAACGAGCGTCGCATCGGAGAACTCGCCTGCGTGAGCGACGTGATCGGCGTGGCCGTGTGTGAGCAGGACGTAATCCGGCTGCTCGACATCTGCCGGATCGAGGTCTGTCTTCGGGTTTTCGAAGAACGGGTCGATCAGCAGCGACGTTTCACCGACCGTTACGTACCACGTGGAGTGGCCGTGCCAGGTGAGCTCCATATACAGTCGATACACCTCACCGACACGTAATAAAAGTCGCTGACTCCCCTTCGGCCGCGGTCGGAACCGATCGGTCCCCCCTCAGCCGTCGCAGATCAGGTGAGCGAACTCGTGTTCCAGAGAGCTTCGGCGATTCCGCTTACGGTTACGCCGAGAACGATCGCCAGGGCGACCCCCGCCATCACGAATGTGAGCACTGTCCGGAGCCCCCCGCTCGCAACCGCTCCCAGTTCACTCCCTTCCCTGAGCTGGAACCGAACGTCGTCTCCGTCGCCGACGAAGACATCTCCCTCTTTTCGGTACTCGTTTCCGGATGTCGCCGTTCGCTTTTGTCCGTACACGTGGACGGTGTCGCCGGCTTCCAACCGGTCTTCCGTTTTCCGTTCGTCTCTGTGGCCGGTCAGATCCGTATCTCGATATTTCTGCTCGAACGAGCGTGACGCTCCGCCGGGATCGACGACGACCTCCCCGGAGTCGTCGGCCACCAGGAACGGGACTGCCGTCTCGCCGTAATCCACGCGCTGCCAGGAGTCATCTTCGTCTTCCCGCCGATGTTTCTCGTATCGGTACGCCAGACATTCTGTTCCGGAATATTCCGCTTCGACGGTGTCCGAGAGTTTCTGGGCGGTTCCTTCGATTTCTACTGTTCCGTCGGTATCCGGAACCTCCCCGATCGGAATCGTGTCGCTGGCCCAGACCGCCGCCGTCTGTCGTGCCTGGACGGTACCGTCGTAGAGAGCGCGAAGCCCGAAGACGAGCGGGACTGCCGTCAGAACGAACAGAATGATCAGCGGAATGATGCCCTCGACAAACAGCTGGACGACCGAAACGGGTGGTGTTGCAGGCTCTCCCCCGCCGAAAATGGTCTCTACCATTGTGCGGGTATTTAACATGGTGTATGATCTCAATTGTAGGAGAGAGATTCAAGAGGTTTCCGTCTCTCGGCGTTTTAAGTGCAGCCCTTTTCTTCGAGTTCCCCGTCGCCGCTTCCACAGGCGATGACCTGCTCCGAGACGTCGCCCACGACGTCCACCTCGTCGGTGTTCGGCGGCGTGAGGCTCACGTGATCGACCTCGCGTTCGACCTCCTTTTCCCACTCGTAGGTTGTCGTCGTCTCGTATTCCAGTTTTTCGTACACCCCGTACTCGACTTCGTCCATGTACGTTCGCTCCCAACGGTGGAGGTCCTGCGTTCCATACTCGGGAACGCGATACTCGTAGTACACCTCTGGCGTGCTCTCGGTTCGTTCCCAGAGGTACTCGGTGCTGTACGTCGGATACTCGAACTTGTACTCTCTACTGGTGTCGCTTTTCCACACTGTTCGTTCGCCCCAGTCGACGCATCTCCCGTCTCCGAACCAACTGTTCGTACGTTCCTTGCAGTACCGTTCGGTTTCGGTGTAGTATTCGGTCACCGTCCTGGAGTCGACGATCCGCCAGCCGGACGCCGGGGCTCGTCGGGACGATCGCCACGTCGACCCGGTCCCGTCGCGGACCTGCCCGGTAGATCGGACTCGCGACCATCCCGAGCCGGATGGACGGGAGGTGCTCCGTTCCTGTTCCGTGGTCGTCTGATAGTTCGTCGTCGTCCCGACGTAGGTTCCGTCTCTCGGCGCGAGGCTGCGGTGAGGGACCTCAACGTGGTCGTAGCCGACGATCCGGGTCTGAGAATCCACGGACCGTTCGTCCATCGACCAGCCACTTCCGGGCCAGTTTGCGGCGACCCGGGTTTCGCGGCGCTGCTCGGTTTCGGTTTCGGTTCCGATTCGACGCCAGTCGTTTGATAACAGAGCGTCGGGGTTCTGCTCGTCGCGAATACGCGTCTCCTCTCGGTCGACTACCTCCTCGTCGATCGACTCGATGCCGACCATTTCCCACCCCTCGCCGGGATCCTCCTCGGAAACGTGTTCGGCGACTGCAGTGGTTCTTTCGGTGTAGTGGTACTCGGTGTAGGAGTCGAAGGTGACTGTCACTTGTGTTTGGCCACTTGTGTCCTGAAATTCTTTTCCAGAAAGCCACGCTGAATATGTTCCTGGAGAACTATATTGGTGTGTTATTAAGTATGTATTACCATCACACATCCGATATCTTTGGCAATCGTCTGCATATAGATTTAAAGAACTGCCATCGCCGAAATTGAATTCATAGAGATTTTCATGATCTGCAGGCGTCGTCGCTGTATCGATCTCAAAAGTAGCAGTCAGTGTGGAATCCTCAATCTCCCTTATTTCGACATTATCTTCACCATGGCTGACAGTTGGTCCTTGAATAACTACGGTGTCCTCATATCTGTCTTTTCTCCCAAACTGATCAACAACTTCTACTTCAACATTATATTCTCTGCTAGTTGGTTCCCGTATTTGGTAAAAATAAGTCGCTGAAGGTTGCGAGGTTTTAGTTTTGGATCCGTCTCCAAAATCCCAGTTGTATGTTAACTCAAGATTCTTTGTTGAACTTACATCTACCGAGAATTGAATCGATTCTTGAGGGACTGCGGTTAATAACGCTTTTTCTACTTGTCTATCTACAATATCTTGTATTTCTATTGTTGGATCATTTCCAGCATATTGAGTGTTAGTTTCTAAACCAGTAACCTCGTGTTTTGGCTCATCTACAACCTCTGAAGTTTCTGCTTCCGGTTCGACAACTGTAACCGTCATCACATCTGAAACTTCATCACCATAGTCGGTTGTGCCGAGAACTCTAATTTTTCCAGACTCTGCCTTCTGGTCATTGAATGAGATGTCTTGTGTTGTTCCGGATCCGAGGTGAGCATCTTGATTCGATGTGTATACCCAATCGTAATCGATTATCTCACCATCGCTTTCCACTTCGTAAGTATGCACTGTTCCCTGTACGACCACAGAGGGTCCTGAAATTTCCAAATTACTGGGACCTTGATTTGTTTCATCTGACTCGGCTGTATCTTCAGGCTCATCTGAAGTCGGGGTTGGCGTTGGATCTCTTTCAGAACTATCGTCTGGATTGGATGGGGTATCCTCTGAGGTATCATCTGTCTCATCTGAATCATCCGGTCCGTCATCGGACTGTTTCGGCTCATCTCCAGATGAGTCTGCAATCTCTACCTGAACTTCCACGTAATCTTCGCTCACCTCACCGTTCGTGCCAGTCACTTCGACCGTAAAGTGCCACACACCGACGGAATCCGGGACATAAGTGTGTCTCGCCGAATTTCCTTTTTCAAGGCGTTCTCGTTCGCCGTCTGGTGGAGCGACATACCACTGATATTCAGCGATTTCACCGCTCGCCCCCCGAGACCCACTCGCGTCGAGATAAACGGTCTCTCCGAGATCGACAGACCGATCGAGACCCGCATCCGCCATCGGTTGTTCCTCCTCTGCGACGACGACAGCTGCTGAACCCGCCGCTGCGACGAGCAGCACCACGACCATGATCGTCCTTCCGTCCATCGGAATATGTGACCCTACCCGGATATTATATTAAAAATCTTTGTATAAAATAAAGGTAGAATATTGAACAATTGGGTGTTAGTATTCTGAAATAATAATCGAATTAAACGTTGTGGGAGTCAGTTGCTCTTTTGCCAAGGCCTCGAACCCATCATGAATAGCTTCCCTGCAGAAGCAGTTGTGAGTGACCTGTCCGGAGTTCAGAAGGATCTATTCAATAAATTTCGCCGACGCGCGTCTGTCGAATTCGATGGTGCTACTCGAAACTGCCCTCAGTGCTGGTGACCGAGCGCTTCCGAAAGCGGCATTCCGAACCGCTCTTCGAACAGTTCCTCGATGGTGTCGTTCATGTCGACGATGTCGGCCGGCGGTTCGCCTTCCGAATGGTGGACCATCGCGTGCGCCTGCTGGGCCATAGCCTGCAGCACGATGTCTGTGATCACCTGCGTGGGGTTTTCGCCCTGCTCGGTCATCGTGTCGACGAGCCCTGCCGGCAACTCGACTGTGTCCTCGTTTCCGTCCGGTCCGGTTACGGTGTAGGTTTCTGTTTCTGCCATGGAGTCGACGACGCATTCCAGACGTAAGGCTCTGTGGAACTTTTGGAACTATTCGACGGTACGCGGTCGATCCGGCCCGGTATATGATTTATAATAATATTATATAGGAAATATATAACTAATAGTAACCAATAAGTGGTATTCGCTCCAACGACGGAGGTGCTATGTCACAGAGTACCGAACGCATACTGACGACTCATGTCGGGAGCCTCCCGCGCCCGGAGGAGTTGCTTCCGTACTTCGAACGCATACAGGCCGGCGAGGAAATCGACGAGGACGCCTTCGAGGCGGCAGTCAAAGACGCAACCGAGGCGGCGGTCCGCCGCCAGGACGAGGTCGGCATCGACGTCGCGACTCACGGCGAACAGGGACGGCCCTCGTTCGTCACGTACGTCGTGAACCGGCTCACCGGCTTCGAGGGCGAGGTTCCGGCGATCCAGTGGGCCGACCTCGAGGAGTATCCGAACTACGCCCGCCAGGTACCGACGTTCAGCGAGTGGTCGCAACCGGACGCGACGATCCCGGCCGCCTCCGGGCCGATCGAGTACGACGGCGAAGCCGAGACGAAAGCGGAACTCGATCGGTTCGAGGCGGCAATCGAGGCGGCCGGCGCCGAATTCGAGGACACGTTCGTGACCGCGGCCGCCCCAGGTACTGTCGCCTCCTACGTGGGCAACACCCACTACGACAGCCACGAGGAGTATCTCTTTGCGGTCGCAGACGCGATCGCCACCGAGTACGAACTGATCGCCGATTCCGGGGCCATTCTCCAGATCGACGCCCCGGACCTGCTCGGCGGTCGTCACCTCAAATTCAAGGATCGCTCCGAATCCGAGTTCGTCGACATCGCGGCAACTCACATCGAGGCACTCAACGAAGCCCTCGCAAACGTGCCGGCAGAACAGGTCCGGATTCACACCTGCTGGGGGAACTACGAGGGGCCACACCACCACGACGTACCGCTGGAGAAGGTCCTCCCAGAAATCTACGAGGCGGATGTTGGGGGGCTTTTGATCGAACAGGCGAACCCGTGCCACCAGCACGACTACACGGTCTTCGAGGAACACGGCGTGCCCGACGACTGGCAGTTGGTTCCCGGGGTGATCGACGTCACGGTCAACTACATCGAACCACCGGCGGTGATCGCCGACCGCCTCGAGCGGTTCGTCGACGCCGTCGGCGATCCCGACCGGATCCTCGCCGGCGCCGACTGTGGCCTGGGTACGTTCGCGGGGTTCGGCGCGGTCGACCCCGAAATCGCCTGGCAGAAACTCGACGCACTCGCCGACGGGGCGGCACTTGCGAGCGAACGAGTGTACTAGTACTGACCTACCCCGGTCAAACCGGCTCTCGACAGTCCTTTGGTACCTGCTGCCGACCACCTGGGTATGTGGGACGAGACGTTCGACATCGATTCGGGTTCACGGTCGGATCCGTCCGTTCTGGTTGCCGGGGAGACACTCGTCGACTTCATTCCCGAGACCCCCGGGCCGCTTCCCGACGTCGAAACCTTCCATCGCCGCGCGGGGGGTGCCCCAGCCAACGTCGCTGTCGGCCTCTCGCGACTGGGCGTCACGCCGGCGTTCTGGACGCGCGTCGGCGACGATCCGTTCGGCGACTTCCTCCGAGGAACGCTCGAAGCGGCCGGAATCTCCGATGAACTCGTCGAAGTCGATCCCCGCGCCAAAACCGGGCTCGCGTTCGTCAGCCTCGATCCCGACGCCGACCGGGCGTTCAGCTTCCACCGCGACGGAAGCGCCGACACCCGACTCCAGTCGGGGCGGATCGGCGACGATCGTCTCGAATCGGTCGACTGGGTTCACGCCGGCGGTGTCACGCTCGCCGACGATCCCGGTCGGGAGGCGACGTTCGACCTCCTCGAACGCGCCAGCGACGCCGGCGCCACGGTCTCGTTCGATCCCAACGCCCGACCGGAGTTGTGGGACGAGTACGACTTTGCCGACAGTGTCGACCGAGCGTTCGGGCTCGCGGACGTGGTAAAGACGTCGCGTGAGGATCTCGCGGCCGCAGGATACGACCGGGAACTCGACGACGTCGAACTGGTCCGCCGCGTCGCGGAGGCCGGCCCGCACACGGTGTTTCTCACGCTGGGCTCCGCTGGCGCGGTCGCGTATGCGACTCCCGACGCGCCGTGGTTCGGGGACGTACACCGGTCCGAAGACGAGGGGGGATCGAGTGACGAAGTAGTACGACACGACGGCTATCCGGTCGAGGCGGTCGACACCACCGGCGCCGGTGACGCGTTCTTCGCGGGCGCGATCGCCGCCCTCTCGAACGGCGGCTCGCCCGCGATGGCCCTCGAGTTCGCGGGTGCGGTGGCGGCGGTGACCACCACCGAACCCGGAGCGATGACTGCGTTGCCGACGCGCGAGGAGGTCGCCCTGTTCCGCGAGCGATTCGAGGGGTAGGGCCCGGTGCTGGGCACCGAGACGTTTTAGACGACCGTCTCCGTCATCGGCTCGACGGGCATGGCAGTCGGGGGAGGGCTGTCGCACTGCTGCTGGACACCACTATCGAGGGGATCCGCGAGGAGCGCGGCCTCGAGGAGCGAGAACAGACCGCTGAGACCGACTCGCAGTTCGTCTCCGCGAATGACCGGTTCGTCCGCGTCGACGACACTCCGCCCGAGACGACGACACTCCGCCCGAGACGACGACACTCCGGCCCACCCACGGTTCTTTCACCATCCCGTGTGTATCCGCCGTCTATGAGTCGACTCGACTTGCCGCCGATCGGTCTCGGAACGTCCGGAAACGACGACTTCGAGGAGTGTGCCGCGACGGTAGAGACGGCCCTGGATCTCGGGTATCGTCACGTCGACACGGCCCAGATGTACGACAACGAGGCTGCCGTCGGAGAGGGTATTCGCCGAAGTGATGTCGACCGGGAGGCGGTCACGATCGCGACAAAGATACATCCGGACAACCTCGCGTACGAGGACGTTCTGGAGACTGCAGCGGAAAGTCTCGATCAGCTCGGCGTCGATACGGTCGATCTCCTGTACGTCCACTGGCCGATCTCCGCGTACGACCCGCCGGAGACGCTTCGGGCCTTCGACGAACTCCTCGAAGAGGGGCTCGTCGATCACGTCGGCGTTTCGAATTTCACCCCCTCGCTCCTCGAGGAGGCCAGACAATTGCTGGACGCGCCTATCGCCGCCAACCAGGTCGAGTGCCATCCACTGTTGCCACAGCAGGAACTTCGGGCGCACGCTCACGAGCACGGCTACGAACTGGTCGGCTACTCCCCGCTGGGGCAAGGGGAACTGCTCGAGGAACCGATCCTCACGGAGATTGCCGGGGAGTACGACGCGACGCCGGCCCAGGTCGCGCTGTCGTGGGCGATCGCCCGGGGCGTCACGCCGATTCCCAAGGGTCGGGGCGATCACCTTCGGGAAAACCTCGGCGCCACGGAGCTGGATCTGCGGGCTACCGACGTCGCCAGAATCGACGAACTCGGGGAGCGAACGCGGTTCGTCGACCCCGATGCCGCCCCGTGGAGCGAGAGTCAGTAGAATGTGGGGGAGACCGTGCCAGTTCAACCTCCGGCTTCGTTCTCCCCACAATCTATACGTCCGGGCCCCCACCTCCAACTGAATGCGCGGCAGGGAACTGCTCGCGGAGGCTTCCGGGATCGACGAGTTCCCGTTCGATCCCGAAACGGTGGAGATCCGGGACGCCGACGTTCTCGAGCGTCTGTCACCCGTCGTCGGGGAGTGGTGGGTCGATCAGTTCGGCGGGTTCGTCCCACAGAACCGGGGGTTTTTCACGCCCCCGCAGCGCGAGGCGATCCCGCTGATCGACGAGGGCGAAAACGCCCTCGTCGCCGCCCCGACCGGGAGCGGAAAGACGCTGGCTTCCTTCACCGCGATCATCGACGAACTGTATCGGCGGGATCGGACTGACGGGCTCGAAAACGCCGTCTACTGTCTGTACGTCTCCCCGCTGAAGTCGCTGGCAAACGATGTCCACCGCAACCTGACGGTTCCGCTGTCGGGGATCACGGAACGGCTGGAGGAACGTGGGATCGACGCGGAGATCAGACACGCAATCCGGCACGGCGACACCGACGATCGAACGCGCCAGCGGATGCTCGAGGAGACGCCCCACATCCTCAACACCACCCCCGAGACGCTCGCAATCTTGCTCAACGCGCCGAAGTTCAGGGAGAAGCTCCGGAGCGTCGAGTACGTCGTCGTCGACGAGATCCACAGCCTCGCGGACAACAAACGCGGCACACACCTGTCAGTTTCCCTGGAGCGACTCGAGGATCTCGCAGACGTATCACCCACCCGGATCGGCTGTTCGGCGACCGTCGAGCCGCTCTCGACGATGGCGGAGTTTCTGGTCGGTCGCGAACCCGACGCCAATCACGCGGGGGATTCGATGGCCCCCCGCGACTACGAGATCGTCGACACCCGGTTCGTGCGCGACTTCGACCTCCAACTGGAGTGCCCCACACACGACCTCATCGGCGAATCGAGGGACGTCGTCACGGATCGCTTTTACGAACGACTCCACGAACTGATCGACTCGCACACGAACACGCTGGTGTTCACCAACACGCGGTCGGGTGCAGAGCGGGTACTCCACAACCTCCGTGAACGGTTCGACGGCTACGACGAGGGCAACTCCGGCTGTCATCACGGCTCCATCTCGAAGGACCGACGTCAGTCGATCGAACGGCGGCTCAAGGAGGGCACCCTCGACGTCGTCACCACCTCGACGAGCCTCGAACTCGGCATCGACATGCCACATCTCGATCTCGTCGTCCAGGTCGGCTCCCCCAAATCCGTCGCGGCGCTGCTCCAGCGTGTCGGTCGCGCGGGTCATCAGGTCGGCGAAATCGTCGAGGGGCGGGTGATCGCGCTCGATCGCGACGAACTCCTCGAGTGTGCGGTGATGCTCCGGAAGGCCGAGGAGGGGTTCGTCGACCGGGTGTTCGTCCCGGAAAAGGCCCTCGATGTCGCCGCCCAGCACGTCTACGGGATGGCGATCGCCGAGGTCCGCCCCGAAGCCGAACTGGAGGAAACACTCCGACGAGCGTATCCGTATCGGGAGTTCGAAGACGACGACTGGGAGCGTTTGCTCCGGTATCTGACCGCCGACTACGACGGGCTCGAAGACCGGAACGTCTACGCGAAAGTCTGGCGGGACACGAACGATCCGCCCGACGGGGGGCATCACCATCCCGAATACGACGTCGGCGAGCCGCTGATCGGAAAACGGGGCCGACTCGCCCGCGTCATCTACATGACGAACATCGGGACTATCCCCGACTCGTTCACCTGCGGGGTGTTCACCCGGAGTGACGAGGAGTGGGTCGGCGACCTCGACGAGTCGTATCTGGACACCCTCGATCCGGGCGACGTGTTCGTCCTCGGCGGCAGGCGGTTCGAGTACCGATACCGACGGGGATCGAAAGTGTACGTCGATCCGACCTCCGCACGCCCAACCGTTCCGTCGTGGTACTCCGAACGGCTCCCGCTGTCGTACGATCTCGGCCGGGAGATCCTCGCGTTCCAGGCGGAGGTGTGTAACCGGATCGAATCGGGCGGCCCTCCCGGCCTCCGAACCTGGCTCCGGGAGTTCCCCCTCGACGAAAACAGCGTTCGGTCGATCGCCCGGACGTACGACGAACAGCACCGATACGCCGGAATCGAGAGTATCGCTACGCCCGACCGGATCGTCGTCGAGGAAGTCCGCGACCGGGATCGATACCGACGGCACTACTACGTCCACTCGGTCTACGGGCGTCGGTTCAACGACGGTCTCTCGCGGCTGGTGGCCCACCGGTGTTCCCGGCGTGCCACCACGAACGTCCAGGTGGCCGTCGCCGACAACGGTTTCACCGTCTCGATGCCACTGAACCGCCGTGTCGACGTCGCGGACGTGCTCCGTGATCTCGACCCCGCCGACGCCCCCGGAGAGCTCAGGGAGGCGCTTTCGGATACCGACCTCCTGGAGCGATACTTCCGGATCAACGCCACCCGATCGCTGATGGTGCTCAAAAACTACAAGGGTCACGAGAAGTCCGCGGCCAGACAGCAGGTCTCCGCGGAGATGCTGCTGTCGTTTGCGCGCGATCTCGATGATTTCGCCGTTCTGGAGGAGACGTACCGGGAGATCATGGAGGACAAACTCGATCTGGCTGGAATCCGTGAGGTGCTTGGGGCGATACAGTCGGGGGATCTCGAGGTCGAAACCCGCCGGCTCGACGGTCCATCACCCCGGGCGTTCGGGCTGGCGACACTCTCAGCCAGCGACGTCGTGCTCGCGGAAGACGAGTCTGCAGTTCTCCAGGAGTTTCACGCCCGCGTTCGATCGGAGATCGGGGACTCCGGTCGCGAAGAATCTCCGGATCCGGGCGGCGACGGCGACGCGTGAGTTCCGTCGGGACCGACTCGCTCACACCGCCTCCGGTTTGTACTCGCCGAACTCCTCCCGGAGGACGTCACTTATCTCCTGGACGGTCGCGTACGCCTTCACTGCCTCGACGATCGGGGGCAGGAGGTTCTCCTCGCCGCGGGCTGTGTCCCGAATCCGGACGAGAGCTGCGTCCACTGCTTCGTCGTCGCGGTCGGCTTTCACGTCGTTGAGCCGACGGCGCTGGCGACGTTCGTCCGCCTCGGACACCTCTTCGAGTCCGATTTCCGGTTCCTCGTCCTCGACGGTGTACTCGTTTACCCCCACGATCACGCGCTCGCCGGTTTCGATCTCGCGCTGGCGCTCGTAGGCGACGTCCTGGATCTGTCGCTGGACCCACTGGCTCTCGATCGCATTCAGCATCCCGCCGCGCTCGTCGACTTCCTCGATGAGCGTTCGGGCTTCCGATTCGATCCGGTCGGTGAGCGACTCGACGTAGTACGACCCCGCAAGCGGATCGATCGTGTCGGCGACGCCCGACTCGTGGGCGAGGATCTGTTGGGTCCGGAGGGCGGTTCGCACGGACTGTTCTGTCGGCAGCGCGAGCGCCTCGTCTTTCCCGTTCGTGTGCAGCGACTGGGTTCCACCCAGAACCGCCGCCATCGCCTGGTAGGCGACCCTGACGACGTTGTTCTCGATCTGTTGGGCCGTGAGCGTCGAGCCGCCGGTCTGGGTGTGGAACCGCAACTGTTTCGAGGCCGGCTTCTCGGCGTCGAACCGCTCGTCCATCAGACGCGCCCACAACCGCCGGGCCGCCCGGAACTTCGCGGCCTCCTCGAAGACGTTGTTGTGGGCGTTGAAGAAAAACGACAGTTGCGGGGCGAACTCGTCGACGTCGAGCCCGGCGTCGAGGGCCGCCTCGACGTACTCGATCCCGTTTCCGAGGGTGAACGCAACCTCCTGGGCAGCCGTCGAGCCGGCCTCCCGGATGTGATACCCCGAAATCGAGATGGTGTTGAACTTCGGGATCTCCTCGGCGCAGAACGCAAAGAGGTCTGTTATCAGGCGCATCGACGGTTCCGGGGGATAAATGAAGAGGTTCCGTGCGACGTACTCTTTCAGGATGTCGTTTTGAACGGTCCCGCGGAGCTGTTCCCGGGGGACGCCCTGCTTGTCGCCGATCGCGACGTACATCGCGAGCAGGATCGCCGCCGGCGCGTTGATCGTCATCGAGGTCGACACCTCGTCGAGAGGGATCCCGTCGAACACCGTTTCGAAGTCATCGAGCGTGTCGATCGCGACCCCCGAGCGACCGACCTCCCCCTGTGCCATCTCGGCGTCGGAATCGTAGCCCATCTGTGTGGGGAGGTCGAACGCCATCGACAACCCCGAAGAGCCCTGCTCGATGAGGTACTGGAACCGTTCGTTCGTCTCGCGACCGGTCCCCATCCCCGCGTACTGGCGCATCGTCCACAGCCGCCCGCGGTGCATCGTCGAATAGACGCCGCGTGTAAACGGCTCCTCGCCGGGGAAGCCGAGATCCTCCTCGTAGTCGACGTCCTCGACGTCAGCGGGGGTGTACAGCCGCTTCACGTCGGTGCCGCCGGTGTCGGTGGTGAACGTCTCCTTTCGCTCCCCGAACCGCTCCAGCGTCGGCGAGAGGGTTTCCTCCTCCCAGGCCTCCTTCGCCGAGCGGATCCGTTCGAGCTCCTCGGGGTCGAACATACCCGAAGGGTTGCCGGCGACGAACTTAAGGGTTGAAGGCGATGGGCTGCAACCCGTCGGTATGAGTCACCGAACCGACACACTCGAGACGTTCCTCGAAGCGACTGCGCCCGATCCGACACCGCTCCAGCGGGAGATGGCCGAGACGGCAACCGAGCTCTCGTTTCCGATCGTCGGCCCCGTTGCCGGCGGTGTGCTCGCCCAGCTGACGCGCCTGACTGCTGCCGATCGGGTCTTCGAGTTCGGTTCGGGGTTCGGCTACTCTGCCACCTGGTTCGTTCGCGGTGGTGCGACGGACGTCGTCTGCACCGAATTCGATCAGGACGAAGTCGAACTCGGCCGGGAGTTTCTTGCCGACGCGGGTTTCAAGGATCGTATTACCTTCGAGTACGGCGACGCGTTGGAGACGATCGAACGCCACGACGGTCCGTTCGACGTGGTGCTGATCGACCATCAGAAACACCGGTACGCAGAGGCCTACGACGCAGTCAGGCCGAAGCTCTCCGACACCGCAGTCGTCGTCGCAGACAACGTGGTTCGGGGGCCCCTGGATTTCGAGGCGCTTTCGGCCCACTTCAGCGACGGCACGCCGTTGCCGTCCAACGAGGAGGACGAAGGAACCTGGGGGATCGGAACGTATCTGAAACGGGTGAAACGCGACACCGACGCCGAAACGGTCGTCCTTCCGGTCGGATCCGGGATCGCGGTATCGGCTGTCACTCCCTGACCGGAGAGCCCGGTGCCGATCGGCCGGCGGTCACCGTCGGTGGGTCGCGATCACCGCCGTTGGTTCGGCGATCACCGCCGTTGGTTCGGCGATCAGCGACGATCCGTACCGACATGTGGCTCCGGCATGAGGTCCTCGAACGGTTGGTCGTCGAGCCACTCCAGAAGCGCGACCAGCCGATCGGTTGCCGCCTCGAACAGCTGTTTCCCCTTTTCAGGGGTCGCGTCAGTCTGGTCGCCGAAGACGCCGTTTTCGGAGTTGTCGATCGCGTCGTAGAACGTTCGGGCACCGAACTTGCGCGAATCCGTGTTCTCGAGGTCGACGACGCCGCCGTCGCGTGCGTCTCCGAGCCTGTCTTCGTCGACCAGCTCGCGGGCGACGTGCATGATCATCGCCGTCTCCTTCGGTCCGCCGTGGGGTCCCGGATGCTCGAACAGTTCCTCGACGAGTTCCGGGATCGAGTCGTTCCACATCCACTCGATGGCGTACGCCGCCCGGTCCTCACGGAGTCGACGGCCGACCTCACGGAGCGGTTCCACGTTGCCGCCGTGAGCGTTGACGAAAACGATGCGGTCGATCCCGTGATACGTCAGGTTTCGGGCAAGGCTCTCGACGTACGACCGGAACGCTGGCGGGTCGACCCACAGCGTGCCGTGGAACTGTTTGTGGTGGGCACTCACGCCGATGTCGACTGTCGGGGTACAGACGTGGCCCGTTCGCCCGGAGGCTGCCCGTGCCAGTGACTCCGCGATGAGGTGATCGGTTGCAAGCGGGAGATGAGGCCCGTGTTGTTCGGTCGATCCGAGCGGAATCACCGCCAGGGATTCACCGTCCATCGCTTCGCCCAACTGCGGCCAGGTTCGGTCCGCAAGGTACATGGTCGCAGTTCCGACCCCGGCACCATCAATTGCGTCGGTTCCGGGACGCGTCCACCGGCGGGTGAGTGGTGGTTTCGGACGGCTTCGCCAATCTTTTGCTCCGTGGGCCCGACCGTGCGGGTATGTTTGGAGGCGGCGGGATGAACCCGCGAAAGATGAAGCAGATGATGGAGCAGATGGGCATCGACGTCACCGAACTCGATGCCACCGAGGTCGTCATCCGTACCGAAGGCGAGGAGGACCTCGTCTTCGACGCTCCGCAGGTCACGCGGATGGACGCCCAGGGACAGCAGACCTACCAGATCGTCGGCGAACCCACCCGACAAGAGGCGACGGCGGTGGCCGGTGACGAAGCCGAGGCCGCCGAGACCGACGAGGGGGATCCGGACGACGGCGGCATCCCCGACTCGGACGTCGAAATCGTCGCCGCTCGGGCCGGCGTGCCCGAATCGACGGCCCGCGAGGCCCTCGAGGCCGAGGACGGCGACCTGGCGGCCGCGATCAACCGGCTGGAGTAGGCGGCAGTGTTCCTGCTCGTCCACGAGGACAGAGAGTATCTCCGCGGGCCCGGGGAGGAACTCCAGACCGACCTCGGCGTCTTGACGGTCCCCGAAGACGCGGCGCCCGGTGACACCCTGGAGACCCATCTGGGGACGACCTTCCACGTTCGGGAGCTTCGCGGCCCGGACCTGTTCGATCACCTCGACCGCACGGGCGCGCCGATGATGCCCCGGGATATCGGCCTCGTCGTGGGCCATACCGGCGCTGCGGCGGGCGATCGGGTGCTCGACGCCGGCACCGGAACGGGGATCCTGTCGGCGTATCTCGGTCGGATCGGCGCCGACGTGACGACCTACGAGCGCGACCCGGAGTTCGCCGAGCAGGCCCGAACGAACATGGAGGTCGCCGGCGTCGCCGACCGCGTCGACGTGCGGACGGGCGATCTCGCCGTCGAAGTCGACGAGTTGATCGCCGAAATCGACGACGGTGACACCGCCCCGTTCGATCTGCTCACGCTGGACACCGAAGACGCGCCGACGATCGTCCGGCGGGCGCCGGAACTGCTCGCTCCCGGCGGCTTTCTTTCGGTCTATTCACCGTTCGTCGAACACACTCGCGAGGTCGTCGAGGCGACCCGCGATGCAGACCTATCCGACGTAAAGACGTTCGAGACGATCCAGCGCCGGATGCAGTTCGACGACCGGGGATCCAGGCCCGACACCGCGGGTGTCGGACACACGGGATATCTGACGTTCGGTCGCCACGACTTTTAAAAAACTCGGGCCCTCGTGGAGCGAGCGCGCTCACGGGTCGCTCCGCTTCCCGTTCCCGTCTCCGCGAGGCTCCCTTGAGAGCGCCTTGCTCCCCCCGACTCCGGTAAAATATGTGGTGCAACTACGAAGGATTTGCTGGATGACAGGAGAAATTCGCTCCGTGAGCGAATCAAAACTGCCGATAGCTCGGGTCTTCGGCCCTTGCTATCGGTAACACATCTCGCTCGCCTCGGCGTATGCAGTTTCTTGTAATATCACCTGGCCTCACGGGCCTTTCGCGTATACTCTCCCCCGAGAATCGTTTACCCATCTGCCGATTCCGCTCACCGGCTCTCCGTCACGTCGACGACTGTCGCCGAAGCGTGCTCCCGCAACGTCTCGGGATCGATCGGAAACACCGCCTCTGGCGTTCCGGCGGCAGCGTACACGGTCTCGAACTCCTGAAGCGCCGGATCGAACAGGACAGGAACGTCCGTCTCGTGACAGATTGGCGGTACGCCCCCGATCGACCAGCCAATCTCGTCGGCGACGCGATCTGGATCGGCCATCGTCGTTCGTTCGACTGGAGCGTCGAACCGCTCTGCGACTGCGGCGAGATCAACCCTGTTCGCACCGCTGGTAATCGCGACGATCAGGTCGCCGTCGGCGTCGACGACGATACTACTCGCGATCTGGGCGACGTCACAGCCGAGCGCCTCGGCTGCGTCGGCTGCCGTTTTCGTTCCCGCAGGGAACTCCAGTACCTCGATGTCGAGTCCGTATTTCTGCGTTGCCTGCTCGGCGAACGCCTCGGCACGTGAATGCATGTCACTCTCGTAATGCGTGAGTAGTTACAATTACTTTTGAACTCTTGGATACGTTTTTGTGTTGTTCAACCGAGGATAGGTCCGACGGTGTGTTACCATGGTTGAATCGTTCAATCCGCAGTTCGAATACGACGGGCTCCCGGTCGCCTGTGCGGCGGCGACGTCGATCGTTCTCGGCGCGGTAGCGATCCTGATCGTCGGGCGCCCGGCGTGGATTCTCCCGATCGGCTTCTTCGCGGGTGTCGTCGCCGCGATGGTCGGGGAGTTTTCCGGCGTCCCCGCGAATAACGGGCTTCTCGGGGTCGTGATATCGCTGTTCCCGATCTACGGGTACGCCGTGATCTACCGGCTCTCTGTGACCCCAGCTGCCGGCGGCGACGCCGCCTTCTTCAGTGTGGTGTTTGCCGTTCTCGACATCGTGGTTTACGGGCCGTTGATGCTTCTTGCAGCGTATCTCGGAGGGATCATCGCCGACTCCGTTCGACGTCGGATGGCTGCCCCGATCGGCTACTGAAACGAGAGTGGCCAACTAATGGTTGGAGAGTTCGCTCACAATGAGGGTTGTAGACCGGCAGTCAACGGTCCCGGGAGCGGCTCGATGAACGGTTCGAAAGCATCTGATACTCACGACTGTCGCGTTTCGCTTCTTACCGGTCCGGATGGCCCCGGGCCGTTCTGATGAGTCGGATCAACTCTTCGCGGTCCGACTCGGGTTGCAGGAACGCTTCGATGGCGGATTTGCTGTCCTCAGTGGTGTCATCACTGGTGTTTCCACTGTTATTGTCCCCGGAATCACCGTCGATCACGGACGTCGGGTATGCTCCTCCGACGAGCTGGTACTCCCTGTCGCCGGGCACGACGGCGAGGAACGCCTCGCTCGCAACCGCCATACTGACGGCGGACACGACGGCTACGAACCTGAAGGTGGGTGCGATGCGGCCGCCGACATCGAGCGTCCGTCTGTCTCGGCGTTCTACCGACTGGAAGCCCCGGGTTCGGAGCTCTTCCCGGAAGGCCGCGGTCGCGTTCGATTCGACGATCCGCGTGAGCGCGACCGACGACGAAATGCGGGGACGTATCCTGACCCGCGAGGCGAAGTAGAACCGCCAGATTGTGTCCACCTCGGGACCGATCGCCTCGCGGAGTCGCTCACGGCGCTCGGCGTCCTCGTAAACGACGGTGTGTGCCCTGACGGAGATCGGGCCGGCGCGAAACGGTTTCTCCTCGCGCTTCTCGATGCGGCGCCAGCCGTCCAGTAACTCCTCGGGAATGTCGGGGGCGGGCACTCCCATCCCGTCAAACAACGTCGTCGGTTTACTTAAAAAGACAGCCGGAGGCGACGGTTCGCCCGTCACCTGGTCGCTTTCCCGTTCGGGATCCGTCAGGTTGCCTCACCCGTCGGCGAGCCACGCGTCGGTGATCCGGAGCCGCCCGCGCGTGCCGTCCCACTCGGGTTCGTACTCGAGGCGGATCGGTCGGTCCATGTGCGGTGCGTCGGTCACCAGCGTCTCGAATTCGCCACCTTCCCCCAGCACGTGGACGCCGTATTCCTCGTTGAGTTCTCGCAGCTCCGCGAGCGCAGCCGTATCGAGCGTCCGGCCGAGCCAGGATTCGTCGAGACCGTAGGCGGCCACCTGCACTATCGTGATCTCGAACCCGGCGTCGATCATTGCCTCTGCCAGCTCCACGGGATCCCGGTGCCACAGCGGCGCGAACAGCTCGATCCCGAGGCGGTCACACAGCGCCTCGATTCGGCTGGTCTGATACTCGCTCTCGACGGCGCCCGCCGTCACGCCGGCGAGTTCGCAGTCCAGGTCCTCCTGTAGCTCCTGGAGTGCCGTCTCCAGCGGTTCGATCTCCCTGTCGCCCTGCGTTCCGGAATCAGTGGCTGTGTCTGCCCCGAAGGTTCCCGGTTCGACGTCCACTAGCGGGAGTCCGATGCTCTCGGCGGCGAGTTCGGCGAGGCGAGTCGCCGGAACGTGGTACATGTACGAGTCGCCTTCGGGGTGGACCGTAAGCAGGTGCGTCACGTTCAGCCCCTCCTCCAGTGCCCGATACAGCGCCCACGAGGAGTCTTTCCCGCCCGAAAAGAGGCTCACCCAGCACTCGTCGGCCATGCGTCCCTTTTCGGGGCCACACTCAAGGCGATTCCGGGTCGGTCGTGTCCGCCGACAAGCCGGGTTCGTCATCCGATGAGTCTGATCCGTCTCCAACGAGCTGGAATCGTCACAACTCTCGATCTCTGAATATACGAACAGTACACTCTTCAGGAATAAACTGTGTCGCTATACGTCCTCAGGGCGGGGTGCGTTCTCGTATTTGACCATCTTCTCGGGTTTGTCGGAGATGGTTTCATAAATCTGCTGGAGGGTCTCCTCGGCAGCGAGCAAATTGTACTCCTCGAGGAACTCGCGGCCCTCCTCCGAGAGTCCGTAGAACTTCCAGGGGTAGCCCTGCCGTCGCTGGTCGTCGTCTAGAGCAACTTCCCTGACGATACCGGCATCGATCAGTTTCTGGACGTGCTTGTAGACGGTGGCGTCGCTCACGCTGGGGTTGAGTTCCTCGAGTTCGTACATCGAAGGCAGTTGATCGGGGTGCTGGAGGATGTTGTTGACGAGCGCGAATCGCGTCTGCTGGGTCACGAAGTGGACGAGTTCGCGGGTTTCTATTCCCTCTGCGTTTTCCAAGTCAGTGCTCATACGACGGGGTACACGTCCCGGGGACAAGTAGTTTACCTCTAGGTAAACCACGCTAAAGTAAACTAGTCAGTAATTGATACAGTAAATTACTTCATAAACTATAATTCACAGCGCTGATAAAGTCCGTGTATGTCCGACGAGGGGGCGCCCGTCCTCGAGGAGATCCTCACGAGTGCGAAGGAACAACTCGACGAGGAGGAAATCTCGCTGGCGGACAACGAGGAAATCCTCCACGCTCTGAGCGAACTGACGCCGATCTACGAGAACGACCGGTCTTACTTCGTGCTCGGGAATTACGACCGCGAGCCGATCCGACGGCTGAATCTGGTGGCCGACCGCCTCAACCGCCGGCAGGACGCCTACGCCTTCCGGATGGTTGATATCCGGGGGGAGTGGGACAACAGCATCCAAAAGTTCTGCCTGATCGCCGACATGGTAACCCACCTCGTTGGTGTCGCCGAGAAGAAACCGAGTGACTTCCTCGTCGAGCAGGGACTTCTCGTCGGCACGACAGAGTACTTCGCCAAGAGCCACGTCCTCAAGCGGGAGTACGAGAGTGACGAGTACCCCTTCGGTTGGATGCAGGACGGGGTCTTCGAACTGTTCGACCGGGAAGGCCGGCTCTATCGGTGGCAGACTGAGGAGGAACTCGTCGACGTAACAGAAGAACTTCCGTGACAGGGGGCGGGAGCAATACTGCCTGTTACCATTGCCGGCGTTCGGGTGCGAACTCTGAACTCACCGATCGAGGTACTCCTGCTGGACAGCGACCACCGCGGTCGAATTCTCGCAGGCAGCATACCGGCCGAGCGGCTCCTCGTTGAGTTCGAGAAACGTCTCGCCCCAGGTGAACTTCGAGAGGATTTCCTCGGCGTGGGGGCGATCGCCTAGAATGACGAGGGCCGCCGCGAGCGCCTCGACGGTGGTGAGCCGGAGGGGACGTCCGAAGTTGACGGGATTTGCGGCCACGAGATACGGCAGCGCCCGGTGTTCGCCCGGAAGCGCGAACCGGGCCTCGCTCGCCGACTCCCAGGAACAGTCGAGCGCGATCAGGGCGTCGCTTTCGACCGTCTCGGCGTCAGCCGGCGAGAGCGCCCGCTCGGCGTGTGGGTTCAGTACGATCCCGTACGGCGTGGCACGATCCGAGCGGTGAAGCGTCGCGAGGTCGAACCGGGCGAGTTTGCGTGCCGTACACTTCTCGGGGTCGTCGTCGCCCTCGTACCGGACGTGGAGTTCCACGTTCGAGCTACCCGGCCGACGTTCAAAAGCGGCTCGCTCGCGACGGATTCAAGGTGGCGCCCGCCACACTCCGACCATGGACGCCGACGACGACGTGACGACGGTCGAGCGATCCGCAGACGGTGACGGGCGCGACGACGCAGATAGCGAAGGGACCGGCCGCGACGCGGTCGAGAGCTACTACGCGTCGATCGACGCCCACGAGTACGATCGGCTCGCGTCCCTCCTCGCGCCGTCGTTCGTCCACTACCGGCCGGATCGTACGCTCGACGGCCGGGAGACGTTCGTGACGTTCATGCGCGAGGAGCGTCCGATGACCGAGACGACTCACGAGATCGAGTCGATCTATCCGAACGGGCACGGGGTCGCCGCCCGGGGACGATTGCTGGACGCCGCTGGTGAGGAACTGTTCTCGTTCGTGGACGTGTTCTGGATGGACGGCGACGGCCGTATCGACACGCTGTACACGTACACGGGGTAGGTTTCCTGACCGTCCGGGCGGTCACTTCAGCATCTCGCGGGCGATGGTGTTCCGCAGGACTTCGCTGGTGCCCTCGTATATCTCGTTGAGCTTGGCGTCCCGGTAGTAGCGCTCGACCGGGAAGTCGGCAGTATAGCCGTAGCCGCCGTGGATCTGGATCGCCTCGTTCGCGACCTCCCGGGAGACCTCGCTGGCGTGCAGCTTCGCCTGGGCCGCTTCCTTGACGTACGGCTCGCCGCGCTCTTTTAAGTCGGCGGCCTTGTGCATCAACAGCTTCGCCGTCTGGACTTTCGTGTCCATGTCGGCGAGTTTGTGCTGGATCGCCTGGAACTCCGAGATGGGCTGGTCGAACTGCTCGCGGTCCTGGGCGTAGTCAGTCGCGTCCTCCAGTGCCGCCCGGGCGATCCCGACGCTGCGTGCCGCGATGGTGATCCGGCCGGCGTTGAGCGTCTTCAGCGCCTGGATGAAGCCGTCGCCGTCCCCGCCCAGCAGCCGCGACTCCGGAACGTACAGCCCGTCGAACCGGAGTTCGGCGGTCGGACAGCCCTTGTCGCCGAGCTTCTTTTCGGTTCCTTCGACGTGGAAGCCGTCGTCCTCCTCGGGCCGCACGACGAACGAGGAAATCCCCCGGTTTCCGGCGTCCGGATCGGTCTTTGCGAAGACGACGACGGTGTCTGCGACCGAGCCGTTGGAGATCCACAGCTTCTCCCCGTCGATGAGGTAGCCGTCCCCGTGGGGTTCGGCGGTCGTCGTCATCGCTGGCACGTCGGATCCGGCCCCGGCTTCCGACAGCGCGAACGCCCCGATGTCGTCGCCGCGGTTCAGCGGCGTCAGGAACGTCTCTTTCTGCTCGTCGTCCCCGAACTCGAACAGCATGTTGCCCGCCAGCGAAGTGTGTGCCGCGACGATCGTTCCGACCCCGCCTGACCCGCGGGAGATCTCCTCCAGCCCGATGGCGTACGCGTGATAGTCCAGCCCCGCGCCGCCGTACTCCTCGGGGAACGGCATCCCCATTAGGCCGAGTTCCGCCATCTCGTCGATCAGTTCGGCCGGGAACTCGTCGGTGTCGTCGATCTCGTCGGCGATCGGGACGATCTCCTCGTCGACGAACTCCGAAACCATGTCGCGGATCTGGCGCTGCTCCGCGGAGAGGGAAAGCTCCATACTCGAACGTCAACGGCGTCGGGTTTAGTCGTTACCACACGAACGTTGGTGACGTTCGTTCCCGCGGGCTGTTCTTCCGACTCGCCGGCGAGCGCGTGCCACGACACTTTTTAGCCCTGGCGCTGTAGTTGCCCGTATCCTAATGATCGGAGACCCCCGTTCGCCCGGCACGCCCGATCTCGAGTGGTGCTTCGAGGCAGTCCAGGGAGTGTCCCGAACGTTCGCATTGACCGTGGACGTGCTGGACGAACCGATGGAGACGCACATCTGTCTCGGCTATCTCCTCTGTCGTGTCGCCGACACCGTCGAGGACGCGGGTCACATCCCGCCCGACGAACAGGCGGAACTGCTCCGGCTGTACGGCCGGGCGGTCGACCCGGACGAACCGACCGAGATGGCGGCGTTCAGGGAGGCGGTCGACGAGTGGCTCCCCGCGCCGGCGGAGCGAAACGACGACTGGTCCGTGGTGGCGCACTCGCCGACGGTTGCAGCCACGTTCGAGGAACTGCCGCCGGACGTCAGGAAGGCGATCGTTCCGCCCGTGCTCGAACTCGTTGACGGGATGGCGATGTTCGTCGAACGGCACGCCGACAACGGGGGGCTCCGGATCTCCGATCGCGCCGAACTGGAGGAGTACTGCTACTACGCCGCCGGCACGGTGGGCAACCTCATCACGAACCTGCTCACCCGCGGCGACCTTGCCGAAGAGCGGGCCGCCAGGCTGTACGACACGGCCGAGGAGTTCGGACTGCTGTTACAACTCGTCAACGTCTCGAAGGACGTCTACGACGACTACACCGAGGAGAACAACGTGTATCTCCCCGCCGAGTGGCTGGAGGACGAGGGGGTTCCACAGGAGGGCGTGATCGAGCCGGAGAACCGCGAGGGCACCGCCGCAGTCGTCGAGCGGACCGCCGAGTACGCCCGTTCGTTCCTCGACGACGCACAGACGTATCTTGAGACGATGCCGCTTTCCCACGGCAACACTGTCGCCGCCTGGGGAGTTCCCTACCTCCTTGCGGTCGGAACGCTCCGGGAGGTCGGCAGCCGTCCCGAGGACGCGGTGTGCGACGCCGACGTGAAGGTGTCCAGACAGGAAGTGTTCGCGGTGATCTCCGAGATGACCGGCGACAGCCGGGAGTCGCTTTCCCATCTCCGGGAGATCATCTCCCGGCAGCCGTATCACCGGGCGATCTCTACCGCCGACTGAGCGGTCCTGTGGTGTCTCGATCGATCGTCTGTCCTCTACCGACCCTGTGTCAGCGACCGAACGACTGCCGCGGAGTCACTCGTTCCGGTTTTCGCGCCACGCGTTCAGATACGGCCGATCACGGCTGTCCGTCGGCACGTTCGTGAACCACTCTGCGTCGGAGATTTCCCCGTCCGGATCGTCGACTTCCGGCTGTTCGGCTCTCGCTTGCGCCTCGAAGATCGGCATGACGCCCCACGTCTCGTGGCCGTCGCTTTCGATTTCGACGGTCACGAGCAGGGCCAACCCGTCGTACTCCGCCTCGATGCCGGCCTCCTCGTCGAGTTCGCGTCTCGCCGCCTCCCGAAAGGTTTCGTCTGGACCGACCTCGCCCCCGGGGAGCACCCACTGGCCGATCCCGTCGTGGCGAACGAGCAGGACGTCGCCGTCCTCGCGGTACACGATCGTGTGTGCTCCGTACGGGGCGCCGCTCTGTCGAATCCGGTCGGCGAGCGTCCGGAACCGATAGCGGGAGACCCGGCGGGACTGTCTTTTACTGATGTAGTCGTCGTACCGCGTCCGGAGCTGGTGGGCGGCCTGCTCGGCTCGCTGGCTCGCAGTGTCGGCCAGGAACCACAGGTCGTCGATACTCGTCATCCGCGTTCACCTATTAGCGACAGGTGGGAAAGAGGCTTCGGCGCTCGGCCGTGGTTGGTCGGGGCTGAGTCGCCGGCCCGATTCCGGCGGGCTTTTTAGTTCGCCCCGGAAACGACGCGTATGAGCTTCGAGAAGGAAGACCAGGTCGTCTTGCACGACAAACACAGCGAACACGACGGCGAGACGGGGACGATCACACAGGTGATGGAGACGATGTTCGGCGACGCGACCTACACCGTCAGCTTCGAGGACGGACAGGAGACCGGCGTCCCCGAGGACGCGCTGGAGCCGGCTGAAGACGAGGCTGACGCCGAAGAACCCGAAACCGAAGAAACTGAAGAGTAGATCGTCTCATTCCCGACGGCTGTTTTCCCGCACCGTTCCGCCGACCACCAGCGCCGCCCCGATGATGACCAGGTTCTTGACGATGTACTGACCTTCGACCGTCAACGCGAACGGAAACGAGACGAACGCCACGTCCGGCAACAGCACCAGCGGGAGGAAGGTTCCCGGCATCTGGAGGAAAAGCAGGAAGATTCCCACTCGAATCAGCGGTCGGTACAGCAGACACAGCCCGATCAGCACCTCCCAGACGCCCAGCACGGGCACGAATATCTCGGGTGGAACGAGGTACACGGTCGCTGCGACGAGGTCGGCCGCCGGGCTGACGCCGAACACTTTCAGGCCCCCGAACCAGACGAAGACGATTCCGAGAGCGATCCGCAACACCGGGACGCTCCAGCGATCCATCCAGTCGGCGATCGTTCTGTCGAGTGTTTCCAGGCGGGTGGAGGTGCCGATCATCCGGTCGATTCCTGACTCCAACCGCTCCGAGACGGATACGTCGGACATAACGATTCCAGTACGGGATGGCCGGGAAAGAACCCGTCGGTCTCTTCGATAGATGACGGTCTCCGACGGACAAGCGGCAGCGTTTTTCGTCCGGTGTACGTACTGGTCGCTAATGGCTACCGTTCCGTTTCACTACGTTGACCTCAGGACGTTCTGCTACGCCACGGAGGACGAAAAGCGGGTAGAGGAGGCGCTTTTGACGTTCCTCCCCGAGGATTTCGAGATCGACCGGACGGAAAACGAGGGACACCACGGGGACCGGATCGTGGTGCTCTCCGCGCGAGTCGAGAACGCAGACGAGATAAGACACGTTCTCGGTCGTCTCGCGTCGCTTTCGGGTATCGATCGGGTGATCGACCAGCTCGACGAGCGCGTCGACGACAACTGTTCGCTTTTTCTCCGCCTGGACAAACAGGCCGCCTTCGGCGGGGACGTCCGACTCGGCGAGGGGATCACCCTCCGCGCGAAGGTGGAGGCGTACCCCGCAAAGAAACCGAACGCAGTGGAGAACGCGGCCGAGGTGCTAGAGTCGATCGAAGCCGACGAGTCCGGTTGATCGGCGCCGACGAGTCCGGTTGAACCGACCTTCGGACGGGAAACGTTTTTTCCCGGCGGGGGAGACGACGGGATATGGACGCAGAGACTGCGGCTGCAGCGGCCTCCCGTTTTCCGTTGCAGGCCGGCGGAGGTCCGCCCGGTCGGGAAATCCTCCCGGACCCGATCTCCTTTACGGGCATGGAGTATCTCGTCGCCCTGGCCGCGCTGATCGCCGGAATATACCTCTCGAAGTATCTGTTGCGGCTGCTCGGTCGTCCGATCGCCAGCCAATTCGTGCGCCCGAGCATCGCCCAGACCGTGCTCCGTGGCATCCGGCTGTCCGTGATCGTTCTCGCGTTGTTCTTCAGCGGCTGGCTTGCCGGCCTCGGATTCCCGGACATCGTCCTCTCGGTTGCGGTGTTCTCTGCGGTGGTGGGTATCATCCTCGCGCCGCTGGTCGGATCGATCATCAACGGGCTGTTCGTTCTCGCCGACCAGCCGTTCGAAATCGGCGACATGATCGAACTCGACGACGGCACCCAGGGATTCGTCGAGGACATGACGATCCGGTACACCAAGATATTCACGCTGGACAACACGTTCATCGTCATTCCGAACGCCAACATCCGTGAACGGGACGTCACCAACTACTCTGCGGAGGACGAACGCACCAGGCTCTCGCTGTCGATTTTGATCACGTACGAGTCCAACCTCTCGCAGGCGCGCAAGGTGATGGAACAGGCCGCCCGGCGTTCCGACGCCGTCATCGACGGCGGTCCCGACATCCGGATCGGTTCCGCGCGGTATCCCGCTTCGCCGACCTGCTACATCGACGATTACGCCGACGACGGCGTGTTGCTCACGCTGCGGTACTGGGCGCGAAAACCGTATCGCCTCATAGCGGTTCGCTCGGAGGTCCAGACGAACATCTGGGAAGCGCTCGAGGACGACGATGTCCACGTCGATGTCGCGTACCCCCACCAGCATCTGATCTTCGACGAGACCAGCGGTCGTGCGGAGGTCGCCGTTTCGGAGGCCTCGGAACTCGATCGCTCCGAAGTGGCGACGGATCAGTCGATCGGTCCCTCGAGCGACGGCGGCTGACTCCCCCCACACCGGCGCAGAACTCCCGGTGACGGTCAGGGGAACGGGTGGTACTCCCGATCGAGCCGCGGTTCGAACCCCATCGTCTCGGGGACTGCGCGGGCCCGCTCGCCGAAGAAGGGGTCGCCGGTGAAAAGCGGCTGCGCTTCCGGAACCACGACGCGTACGCCCTCGAATCCGAGCGCCGCCACGTCGCGGGTGGTCGTCCGGGCGGCATACGCCCCGAGTCCCTCGGTTTCGAGCCGCTCGAGAACCGCCTGTAGCTCTGCCCGCCCGGACAGTTCCGGCTCGCCGAGCGTCTCCGCCGGGACGCTCGCGTCAGCGTCGACAAACGCCTGTACCTCCGCCGGGAACCCGGCGTATCGACCGATCGCGCCCCCCTGTTCGTCGGCACGTTCCGGTCCCATCGCCCGGAGCTCCGTCCAGTTCTGTAGCGCTTCCGAGAGCGCCGACCGGGCGGCGGCGACGGGATCGAGCGCGGCACCCGACCCGGCGGCGAACGCCGGCCAGTCGTCCGACCCCGTATCGACGGGGATCGAACACGCCGCCGGGTCGCGGTGGACTGCCGCGGCGACGACCGGGACGTCGACGTCCTGGGTGACAAGAAGCGTCGACACCGCGAGGGACTCGGCGCGGGCTCGCTTCCGCAGGTCCGCGAGTTCGCCGTCGTATTCGAGTTCCAGCGGATCGAACGTCGAGTACCACGCGAGCATCGTCGCGTCCCGTTCGAGCACCTCGTACAGTCCGGACAGGACGGCTTCGCTCGTCGAGTTCCCCAGACCGAGTCCGGTGGTGATCGCCGGCTTGAGCCGGCGTTCGACGGGGGGATAGAAGACGGACTCGGCGGGTAGCCACGCGGAGCTTTCGTCCGATCCCTCGTTTGCCTGTTCGGTTTCTCCTTCGGTTCCCGATTCCCCCCTCGTTTCTGCTTTCGCGTCCAGTATGGTCCCGCGCACCCACGGACGCGAATCGCCTTCGTCCGTTTCGTCCACCGCGGCGTCGTCACCGTCGTCGCTCCCCTGTCGGTATCCCTCCGGAGTCACGAACGCCTCGGGGGCGACGACCCGCTCGCCCGCCTCCTCGCGGAGCGTCGCTGTCGTCGCCGTCCGGAACCCGTCGCCCCGGTATACCCCGGCGCAGTAGCGTTCGAGCCCTTCGCCGAGCGCCTTCATGAACGCCCGGTTCCAGTCGGTGTCGGCGCCGCCGGCGAACTCTGCGGCCCTGGCATCGCTGAACTCCCTGGTGTCTGCGGCGGCGGCGACGTAGTAGGGGATCGGGAACGACTCGCGCTCTCCAACTTGCGAAACGGGGCCGATCCGGTCGT
The DNA here is from genome assembly GCF_002952775.1 of Halalkaliarchaeum desulfuricum. Classification (NCBI taxonomy): domain Archaea; kingdom Methanobacteriati; phylum Methanobacteriota; class Halobacteria; order Halobacteriales; family Haloferacaceae; genus Halalkaliarchaeum; species Halalkaliarchaeum desulfuricum. Next base: position 917,664 of record NZ_CP025066.1, on the reverse strand, counting down.
CGACCGCCCGCTCGGCGCGCCCGAGCGCGTCCTCGAGTGGCGGGCCGGCTTCGCCGGCAGCCGAGGTCGAGTCCGGGAGAACCACGCGACGGTCGACTGCGTCGACCTGTGGCTCGTCCGGTTCCGTGCACTCACAGCCCGGAGCAGGCAACAGTCGTCGTTCACCTCCCGGCTCCTCGAGGACGGTGTCGCCGAGATCGTCCCCCGACAGCGCCCGGATGAGCCGGCGAGCGGCGGCGGCGCCGGCGTACCGGACCGCCGACCTCACGCCGCGGGCGGTCTCGACGGGTTCTGCGCTTCCGGCCGCAACGCGGGTCCGGAGGCAGTCGTAACAGGCGCGGTCGAACAGGGTGACTGCGGCGTCGATCTCCGCGAGGGGGTGGCCGCCGAGGCCGCCGATCTCGACGGCGATCCACCGATCCAGTGCGGCGTCGGCCGTTTCGAAGACGTCGTCGCCGGCGGTTCCGACCACGATCGCCCGGTCGAACCCGTCCAGAAGTGACGCCTCGACGGCGAACACGTTCGCGTCCACGTCCGCGAGGCCGGCCTCCGCCGCGTCCGCGGCCGGGCCGTCGCCGACTACAGCGATGTCCATACCCCATCCACGTTCATGGAGGGCAAAAATCATCGGCATCGCCTCGAGATTTCGGCGGATACGGGACAACTGTCGTTCGAGCGAGAGGCTTAACGCCTCGGCCGCGCAATGGGCGGGCATGCCGACTGTTACGCTCATTGGAACCCGCCTCGCGGAGTCCGGCCGCGAGTTCGTCTATCGGGGGGAGTCTCCGGCGTGCGAGGGGTGTCCCTACCGGGCGCAGTGTCTGAACCTCACGGAGGGACGACGCTACCGTGTTGTCGGCGTGCGCGAGAACACGCAGGTGCTCGACTGTGCCGTCCACGACGAGGGGGTTCAGGCGGTCGAAGTCGAACCCGCGTCCGTCCGCGCGAACGTTCCGTCGCGTGGGGTCTACGCCGGTTCGCGCGCCTCGCTTGCGGGACCGTGTCCCCACACGGACTGTCCCAGTCACGAGTACTGCGTTCCGGAAGGCGCCGAGTTCGACGGGGAGTATCGGATCGAGGAAGTGATCGGCGAACCCCCACACGACTACTGTGCGCTCGATCGAGAGCTCACACTCGTCGAGTTCGCACCGGAAGACTAACAGCTATCGGCCCGGCTGGTTGTCCGACACAGCGCCGGTTCTCATCCCAGCGTTCCGATCTTCGTCGCGGCGTACCCGAACACGTCTTCGTAGCCGTACGCCGACAGCAACACCGGATAGAAGTCCCGCTGTGCGACCGATTCGGAGCCGTCGGCGACGGCGAACGGTTCGCCGGCCTGTACCCGGCTGAAGTTTCGGGCGAACACCTCGTAGCGTTCGGCCGGCGGCTTCGGCAGTTTCTCCTCGAGCCTGTACACCCGGATCCCCTCGCCGTTTCCGGCGCCGGTTCGGACGGGCTCTTCGGCACCCGGGGCCGACAGCGCACCGGTCGCGGTGAGAAACGCGCGGATCAGCCAGTAGCCGTTGTCTGTGGCCTCCTCGCTCCCCTGGAGGCCACACTCCACCTCGACGGTGTGGGCGTGTTCGATGAGGCGACCGTCGGTGAACTGGGCGGTCTCGATGAGGACGTCTACAGGAAGGTGCGGGACGACACCCCGGATCACCTCGTCGACGGTGTCACACAGGGCGAACGGCTCCGCGTACGACTGCGTCGAATGCAACGAGAGCACGGTACTGCCGCGGAGTTCGGAGGCGAGGCGGTGGGCGAGTTGTCCCTCGTGGGTGTCGGCGTCGGGGGATCCCGGGAACGCACGGTTGAGGTCCTCGTCGAGATACCGCACTCCAGCCGCGAGCGCCTCCTCGTTTGCGACGACGAACTTTACTGGGCGTTCGAGGTCGGGGTCACCGGCGAGAAACCGCTCGATCGCGGTCGGACCGCACGGCTCGTCGCCGTGGATGCCCCCCACGACCGCGACCTCCGGAACTCCCTCGCCCAGTTCCGTGACTCTCATTTCACGAACCTCGGGCGCCGATGGGTTTCAACCGCACGATTTCCTCGGCCGTATCACTCGCCGTTCCAGTCACGCGCTGTTCCAGTCACGCGCCGTTCCAGTCACGCGCCGTTCCAGTCACTCGTCGATGCGTTCGGCGTACTCGTAATCGGCCGGGTACGCCTCGGGGGTGTGTCCGTCCAGCGTGATCTGCCAGTCGTCGATCGCCGAGGGATCCTCCAGCGCTTCCCGGACGGTCGTCCTGATGTCGGCGACGTCGACGCCGTAGAAGTCCTCGGGCACGGAGTGGAGGTACTGTAGTGCCGTCTCGAAGAGCGACCGCATCCCGTCGTCGTTTTCGAAGTCGGCGTGTTTGTACGCGCCCGCTGCCACCTGCACCATTCCGTGGAGGAACGCCGACTCGGTCGTTCCGCCGCCGTAGTTGAACCATTCGTCCTCGAAGCAGTCGTGGGATTCGTGATACGCGCCCGCGTTGAACAATCTAACACCGTGCTCGACTGCCCGCCTGAGGGTCGCGTGTTCCCAGTATCCGCCGCGTGGCTCCGGCTCGCAGTCTCCGGCTTCCGTTCGTTCCTGTCGGTCCGAACGCGCCGGGTTCCACCCCGTTGGGTTCCCCAGCGGCGGGGCGACGCTCGGGTCCCGGGTGTGGTCGTCCATAGCTTCCGTTGGGGACGGACGGCCTAAAACCGATGGCTTAAACCGGATCGGTCGAATATTCTCGACCGCGTGCGAGGGTAGCCAAGCCTGGAAACGGCGGCGGACTCAAGATCCGCTCCTGTAGAGGTCCAAGGGTTCAAATCCCTTCCCTCGCATGAGTGTGAAAGCACGAATGCCAACGGGAGGGATTTGAATCAGGGAGCGCCTCCGGCGCGACCGTGGTTCAAATCCCTTCCCTCGCATCGCCGGGGTCCACACCCCGTGATGCGGAAGACGCTCTCGGAGCGCTCTTCCCTCGCAAAACACTTCGTTTCCCACGTTCGAGGAGCGTCGACGCCGGCGCCACAGTTAACATCGTCCGGTCGATAGGGTACTCTATGAGTTCCGAAGCGGCCGAGAACGCTCCAGCGACTCACGTCGAGGTGACCGAGGCGGCCGCAGCGAAGGCACTGACGTTGATGGAGGGGGAAGGCATGGACGTCGACGTCGGCGGGCTGCGGCTGTTCGTCCAGCAAGGTGGCTGTGCCGGCCTCTCGTACGGGATGCGGTTCGACGACGAACCGGAAGACGACGACGAGATCACCGAACACCACGGGCTACGTGTGTTCGTCGACTCCGCGAGCCTGAAATACATCGGCGGCTCGAAACTGGACTACGAGGACGGGCTCCAGGCCGAGGGGTTCCACGTGGAAAACCCCAACGTCGTCTCCGAGTGTGGCTGTGGCGAGTCGTTCCGGACCTGATCGCGACGGAACCCCGTCGTCGGCTGGCGTTCAGCCGAGGAGTCCGAGGCTTTCGATCCGATCGACGATTTCTACCACCGCTTCCTCGGCATCGCTGGTGTGCTTCCCCCCGGTTATGACGATCTTTCCCGAGCCGAATAGCAGAATGACGACGTCCGGATCGTCCATCCGGTAGACGAGTCCCGGGAACTGTTCCGGCTCGTACTCCACGTCCTCGAGCCCGAGGCCGATCGCGAGCGCGTTGAGGTTCAACGTGTGTCCCAGGTCCGCGCTCGAGACGATGTTCTGGACGGTGATCTCCGGATCCTCCTCGACGGGGATTTCGAGTCCGCGGAGCTTTTCGAAAATGATTCCGAGTGCTTCGTGGACGTCGTCGATGCTTTTCGCGCCCGTGCAGACGATCTTTCCGGAGCGGAAGATCAGCGCGGCAGCTTTCGGTTCCTGGGTTCGGTAGACCAGTCCAGGGAAGTTGTCCGGATTGAAATCGGCACCCGGAAGGTCCTCCGCAAGCGCCTCCAGGTCGAGTTCCTGCCCGATGCCGGTCGATGCGACTACGTTCTGGATTTCGATTGAATCGGCGGGTTCCGTCATCGCTTCGCTTTTTAATGCGAACCCCTCCCTTATAAACCGCGGTGTTATAAACCGAGCTCGCGGCGCGGCGATCCCCTTTTGAACCGGAGATCGCGGGCGATAGCCCCCACGCCGCTTGATTTGTGATGTCTCTCTCGGTGTGATGTCGGCCGTGCTTTATAACGGTCCAACACGGGCGAGTGGCCCATGAAACTCCGTGACGAGGCGGCGATGGAACGACGGGGTTAAGTGGCCGACTCTCCTCGGTTGGGATGCGAACGCCCCGGGGCGACCTGGGGTCCGGCCGCTCCGGATCGGAGCGGCCGACTGCGTCCGATCCGATGCCCTTATCAGTACGAGGGCACTCGGATCGTGATGCGAACGAAAGATGAGGATTGCGTCCCTGCGGTCCGCCGTAAGGCGCGTTCTGATGTGAGCCGCGATCGTTCGGTGTCACCCCCGATGTCGGTGGCAGCGAACGTGGACCTTGCAATGGTGAGTAGACACTTCGGTGTCTATTCCCGCCACCCCCCTGACCCGGCATTCCCGGATCAGGGACATTCCGGTTGATCCTGCCGGAGGCCATTGCTATCGGGGTCCGATTTAGCCATGCTAGTCGCACGGGTTCAGACCCGTGGCGAATAGCTCCGTAACACGTGGCCAAACTACCCTTCGGAGGGGGATACTCTCGGGAAACTGAGGCTAATCCCGCATACTCCTGGACGTCTGGAATGACGCCAGGGCGAAACGCTCCGGCGCCGAAGGATGTGGCTGCGGCCGATTAGGTAGACGGTGGGGTAACGGCCCACCGTGCCGATAATCGGTACGGGTTGTGAGAGCAAGAACCCGGAGACGGAATCTGAGACAAGATTCCGGGCCCTACGGGGCGCAGCAGGCGCGAAACCTTTACACTGCACGCCAGTGCGATAAGGGGACCCCGAGTGCGAGGGCATATCGTCCTCGCTTTTGTACACCGTAGGGAGGTGTACGAACAAGGGCTGGGCAAGACCGGTGCCAGCCGCCGCGGTAATACCGGCAGCCCGAGTGATGGCCGATTTTATTGGGCCTAAAGCGTCCGTAGCCGGCCGAGCAAGTCCGTCGGGAAATCCACGCGCTCAACGCGTGGGCGTCCGGCGGAACCTGCTCGGCTTGGGACCGGAAGACCCAGCGGGTACGTCCGGGGTAGGAGTGAAATCCTGTAATCCCGAACGGACCGCCGATGGCGAAAGCACGCTGGGAAGACGGATCCGACGGTGAGGGACGAAAGCTAGGGTCTCGAACCGGATTAGATACCCGGGTAGTCCTAGCCGTAAACGATGCTCGCTAGGTGTGGCTCCCGCTACGAGCGGGTGCTGTGCCGTAGGGAAGCCGCTAAGCGAGCCGCCTGGGAAGTACGTCCGCAAGGATGAAACTTAAAGGAATTGGCGGGGGAGCACTACAACCGGAGGAGCCTGCGGTTTAATTGGACTCAACGCCGGACATCTCACCAGCCCCGACTGCAGTAATGACGGTCAGGTTGATGACCTAGCCACGAGCTGCAGAGAGGAGGTGCATGGCCGCCGTCAGCTCGTACCGTGAGGCGTCCTGTTAAGTCAGGCAACGAGCGAGACCCGCGTCCGTAATTGCCAGCATGACCCCTGGGTCGATGGGTACATTACGGAGACTGCCGCCGCCAAGGCGGAGGAAGGAACGGGCAACGGTAGGTCAGTATGCCCCGAATGGGCTGGGCAACACGCGGGCTACAATGGCCAGGACAATGGGTTCCGACCCCGAAAGGGAGAGGTAATCTCACAAACCTGGTCGTAGTTCGGATTGAGGGCTGAAACTCGCCCTCATGAAGCTGGATTCGGTAGTAATCGCGTGTCATTAGCACGCGGTGAATACGTCCCTGCTCCTTGCACACACCGCCCGTCAAAGCACCCGAGTGAGGTCCGGATGAGGCTCGTTCACGCGAGTCGAATCTGGGCTTTGCAAGGGGGCTTAAGTCGTAACAAGGTAGCCGTAGGGGAATCTGCGGCTGGATCACCTCCTACAGACCGGGACGCTGTGGATCACTCCACAGCGCCCATTCGCTGTACGGGTTCCGTTCGGAACCCACCGAGGTGGAGGAAGCTCCACGGTTCGCCCATTCGACATTTGGGGCACTAACGAACGATCGCGGCTCACACAGACCCCACTCGCCAGGGAGGTCCCTGGCGAGTGGGGGGAGGGCCCGTAGCTCAGTGGTAGAGTGCCTCCTTTGCAAGGAGGATGCCCTGGGTTCGAATCCCAGCGGGTCCATGCCCGCCCCGCCGTTACGAATCAGTCCCCTTATGGGGGCGGATCGGGAACGGTGGGATGGACGACCGATGCACCATGCCGCGAGAGCGAGGATGGGAAGGGTTCGAGATCGCTGCCCGTTCACACCCGGGCGGCATCGATGACGCCGTGTGTACGTGCAATCCAGACGCCCACTGAACCCGCTTTGCGGGTCGTGGACGTATACAATTACAGAATGGCTACTGTGCCATCTGGTGAATAGCTCGGCTCGAGAGCCGATGACGGACGTGTCAAGCAGCGATATGCTCCGGGGAGCCGCAAGAAGGCGAAGAACCGGAGATTTCCGAATGGGAATCCCCACAGCAATTGCCTTGCGCAATGGGGAACGCTCCGAATTGAAACATCTCAGTAGGAGCAGGAACAGAACGCAACAGCGATGTCGTCAGTAACGGCGAGTAAACGCGACACAGTCCAAACCGAAGCCTTCGGGCAATGTGGTGTACGGGCTGGTCACAACCGGGAGCGGCGACGCGAGAAGTCTTCTGGAACGAAGCGCGAGACAGGGTGACAGCCCCGTATCGCGTCAAAACTCCCGCGGACCGGTACCAGAGTAGCAGGGGTTGGATATCCTCTGTGAAGGACCCAGGCATCGACTGGGAAGACTAAACACTCCTCGAGACCGATAGCGAACAAGTAGCGTGAGCGAACGCTGAAAAGCACCCCGAGAAGGGCGGTGCAAAGGGCTTGAAATCAGATGGCGATAGAGCGACGTGGCACGAAAGGCCGATCGAGAAACGACCGAGGGGCGATCCTCCAGTAGGAATCGATCGGAGCCGGTGTTGCGTCGTACGTTTTGAAAAACGAACCAGGGACTGTACTTGCTTGGCGAGTCTAACCCGAGAATCGGGGGAGGCGAAGGGAAACCGACAGGGCCGCAGCGCGTTTCGACGTGCGAGGGCCGCCGTGTTCAAGCGCGGGGAGTCAAGCGGGTACGACCCGAAACCAGGTGATCTACGCAGGGGCAGGGTGAAGCGTGGCGAAAGCCACGTGGAGGCCCGTTAGAGTTGGTGTCTTACAATACCCTCTCGTGACCCGTGTGTAGGGGTGAAAGGCCCATCGAACCTGGCAACAGCTGGTTCCGACCGAAACATGTCGAAGCATGACCTCCGTCGAGGTAGCTCGTGGGGTAGAGCGACCGATTGGATGACCCGCCACCGAGAGGTGTCGGCCATCCTGTCGAACTCCGAACCTACGGGCGCCGTGGACGCGGGGAGTCCGGTGTGCGGGGTAAGCCTGTGCACCGTAAGGGAGACAACCCAGCGCTAGGTTAAGGACCCAAAATGTGGACTAAGTGCGATCGAAGGTGGTCTCGAGCCCCAGACAGCCGGGAGGTGAGCTTAGAAGCAGCTACCCTCCAAGAAAAGCGTAACAGCTTACCGGCCGAGGTTCGAGGCGCCGAAAATGATCGGGGCTCAAGTCCACTTGCGAGACCTGGCGGCACCCATAGTGGTGATCCAGTAGGTCGGCGTCGCGATCGGGTGGAAGTACGGACGAGGGTTCGTATGGACCGGTCGGGAACGAAAATCCTGGTCACAGTAGCAGCGAAAGTCGGGTGAGAACCCCGACGGCCTGAAGAGCAAGGGTTCCTCGGCACTGTCAGTCAGCCGAGGGTTAGCCGATCCTAAGTCTCCTCGTAAGACGCGGGAGACGAAGGGGAAACTGGTTAATATTCCAGTGCCGCTCCACAGAGAAAGCCGACGCCCGAGGAAACGTCGAGCTGGGCAATCGCCCAGTCGAACCGGGGAAGGTCGTGGACGCCGTCATGGCAAGAAGCGATCGAAGCCCGGGAGAGGGAAACTCGACGGTACCTGGGGCCCGTGAAAAGGCGAGTGGAGTGATCGTACCGAGATCCGACACAGGTGCTCGGCCAGAGAAAGGCAAGGCCTGTCGGGAGAACCGGCGTTAGGGAATTCGGCAAGTTAGTCCCGTACCTTCGGAAGAAGGGATGCCTGCTTTGCAGAGAGCAGGTCGCAGTGACTCGGGCGCTCCGACTGTCTAGTAACAACACAGGTGACCGCAAATCCGCAAGGACGCGTACGGTCACTGAATCCTGCCCAGTGCGGGTATCTGAACACCTGGTACAACAGGACGAAGGACCCGTCAACGGCGGGGGTAACTATGACCCTCTTAAGGTAGCGTAGTACCTTGCCGCTTCAGTAGCGGCTTGCATGAATGGATCAACGAGAGTGCCACTGTCCCAACGCTGGACCCGGTGAACTGTACGTTCCAGTGCGGAGTCTGGAGACCCCCAAGGGGAAGCGAAGACCCTATAGAGCTTTACTGCAGGCTGTCGCTGGGACGTGGTCGCTGATGTGCAGGATAGGTAGGAGCCGAGACACAGGTACGTGCGCCAGCACGTCACCGAGGCAAGCGTGAAATACTACCCGTCAGTGACTGCGACCCTCACTCCGGGAGGAGAACACCGGTAGCCGGGCAGTTTGACTGGGGCGGTACGTGCTCGAAAAGATATCGAGCGCGCCCAATGGTCACCTCATCCGGGTCAGAGCCCCGGAGAAGAGCGCAAGAGCAGAAGGTGGCCTGACAGTGTCTTTCCTAACACGAGACGCTGACGCGAGAGCGTGGTTTAGCGAACGGTCCAGGGTCCTCAATGGACCCGGGGTACGACAGAAAAGCTACCTTAGGGATAACAGAGTCGTCACTCGCAAGAGCACATATCGACCGAGTGGCTTGCTACCTCGATGTCGGTTCCCTCCATCCTGCCCGTGCAGAAGCGGGCAAGGGTGAGGTTGTTCGCCTATTAAAGGAGGTCGTGAGCTGGGTTTAGACCGTCGTGAGACAGGTCGGCTGCTATCTATTGGGGGTGTGAGGTACCTGCCGTGAACGCTCGCATAGTACGAGAGGAACTGCGAGTGGTCGCCACTGGTGTACCGGTTGTCCGGAAGGGCAGATGCCGGGTAGCTACGCGACACGGGGTAAGAGCTGAACGCATCTAAGCTCGAAACCCACACGCAAAAGAGGTACCGTAGAGGTCCCTCCTAGAAGAGGAGGTAGATAGACTCGGGGTGTACGCACCGAGGGAACGAGGTGTTGAGCCCACGAGAACTAACAGACCGAGCCACAGTCATCGTATACGACCACGCCGGGAGGCGGGTTCAGGCGGAAGCTGGATTGCACGGACACAAAGGCGTCAAAGCGAGACGGACGCGAGGTGTGAGCGGCCGACACAGGTGAGAGACGACGGTTCGAGTCCGTCGGTCGGTGTTGAGGCGGCCAGAGCGGCGGGGGAACACCCGTACCCATACCGAACACGGAAGTTAAGCCCGCCAGCGTTGCGGGGAGTACTGGAGTGTGCGAACCTCTGGAAAATCCGGATCGCCGCCTCGCCATTCATACAGCAGAGACACGTTAGAGCGGAGAGGGATCTTTCTCCGTTCCGTCTAACAAGCCGAAGAGAGGGATCACTGGGTTGTTTTGAGCCACAGAGCGACATATAACGAAGTCACACCGAGAGTGGCAACGCCGGCAGTCGGGTGTGGCGATCGAATCTCTCACACCGAGACGAGAGCCCACGCGGCGCCGACGGCGAGAAGCGATAGTGCGAGGTTTCCGACGGCGTGGGCGGCTGCGTGGCTCCGTCGTCCGCGCTCCCACAGGCGGACGACGTCGACGCTGAACGAGGAATACGTCGTGAACGCGCCACAGACGCCCACCCCGACAAACAGCGCGGCGCCGTCACCCGCACCGCCGAAGGTGACGACACCGAGCAGGAAGCTCCCGAGGACGTTCACCAGAAGCGTCGCGAACGGGTAGCCGTCCGTCGGCAGCGCCGCGTACGCCCCGTACCGGAGCACCGAACCCAGCGCTCCACCGAGGCCGACCAACTGCACCGCCAGAAGCGAGTTCACTCCCGATCACCTCCGTCGTTCCGACCACGACCCGGGGTAGCGGGCCGACGAAGTATCCATCGGGCGAGAAGCACCGCGCCGAATCCGAGCGCGTAGCTCGCGAGCACGTACGGAACCGCGCTTTCGGGGTGTGACGTCGCGTCGAGTACGAACGTGCTGTAGGTGGTAAACGACGAGAGGAATCCGGTACCGAACAGCAGCCGAAGCCTGGAGGAAAGCGCACCGACGACCACGCGTCTGTACACGAGTGCGCCGAGCAGGAAGCTCCCGAGGACGTTCACGAGAAGCGTCGCCTCCAGCGTTCCCGGGACGAGAAGCGAGATCCCGTATCGACCGTTCGCGCCGAGGTAGCCGCCGCCGGCGACGACCGCCACGTCGAGAGCGTGCCGCCGGGGTCCGACCGCGAGGAGCCGTCCCATTCGTCCCTGGATGGTGTGACGACGAGGTAAACGGTTCCGGTTTTTCGTTCGACATCTACCGGTTCGTCTCTCCCGCTCCGACGCCGCGGGTTTCAAGCCGCCGTCGCCCAATCGTCGGACATGCGACTCTCCGAGTTCGCCGCGAAACTCGACGACAGACTCGACACCGAGGCGTACGCCGACCTCGACGCGAGCGCGAACGGGCTCCAGGTGGGGCCCTCGCCCGACGCCGGGGCGGCCGGCTCGGACCCCGAGGTGGATCACGCCGCGTTCGCAGTCGACGCCGCAGCCGAGACGATCGAGGCGACCGCAGACGCCGGCGCGGACGTGCTCGTCACGCACCACGGGCTGGTCTGGGGCGGGCTCGATCGGGTCACCGGCAGCGACTACGCCCGATTGGCGCCGCTTTTCGAGGAGGACGTTGCCCTGTACGTCTCGCATCTCCCGCTGGACGGCCACCAGGAACTGGGCAACGCCGCCGGGCTCGCCGACCTGCTCGGCGTGCGGGATCGCGAGCCGTTCGGCACCCTGAGCGGGGAGTGGATCGGAACGCGCGGGGAGATACCGGGCGGCGTCGGAGCACAGGAACTGGTGGAGACGCTCGAACGCGACCTCGACGTCGGCGGTGGTGGGGTTCAACTCCTCGATTTCGGCCCCGCGGAGCTTTCGGAGGTGGCGATCGTCACCGGGTCGGGGGTCGACTGGCTCGATGAGGCGATCGACGCCGGCGTCGACGCCCTCGTCACCGGCGAGGGGAAGGCGAAGGTGTATCACGAGGCGCGCGAAGCCGGGATCACTGTCGTTCTTGCCGGTCACTACGCGACCGAGACGTTCGGCGTCAGGTCACTGCAACGGCTCGCCGACGAGTGGGGACTCGAAACGACGTACCTGGATCGACCGACTGGTCTCTGATCGACTAACCGGTCTCTGATCGACTAACCGGTCTCTGATCGACCGAATGGACGGCGATCAGTCGCTCGCCCGCGTTCGGGTTCGATCGATCGACGTCGGTTCCTCCGACGTTTGGAGGAAGGACAGATCGGCGTCGGCGAGCGGAACCCGGGGGAACTCGTCGAACGACTGGACCATGTAATCGGCGAGTACACACCGTCCCCGGCTCTCGTGGCCGTGGCGTTCGACGTGGACGGCGTCGTGGCCGGCGTTCCAGGCGGCGCCGACGTCGCTCGAACTGTCGCCGGCGAGCACCACCCGATCGGCGTCGGCGGCACCCATCGACTCCAGCGCGTACCACACCGGTGCCGGGTCGGGTTTCCAGCCGAGTTCGTCCGTACAGCAGACGACGACATCGAACCAGTCGCGGATGTCGAGCCGGTCGAGCACCGGCGACGCCAGAAACTCCTGGCTGTGAGTTACGAGCCCGATCGGGCCGTGGATCTCTCGGATGAGGCGCTCGGCGTCGGGATGGAGATACGTGGCGTCGGCGCGTTCGAGTGGGTTCTCCTCGTCGTGGAAGGTTTCCCAGAACCCCGTCGGCTCCAGTCCCCACTCGCGCAGCTGCCCGTTCCGATCCCCGCCGAGGCCGTGCCAGAGGACGAGCGCCTCCCGGTCGGTGAACTCCCGGCCGATCCGGTCGCCGACACGATCGAACAGCTCCCGCGTGTACGACCACTCCACGTCGACGACCGTGCCGTCGAGGTCGAACAGCCACACGTCGTAGGAGTCGATTGCCATCGGGACTGCTCTATAGGACGTCGACCGGTATGGGTTTTGCGGCCGAGCGGCGTCTTCTCGTCGCCGGGCGGGCAGCGTCAACTACGCCGACCACGACATTTAACGCCCGTCGCCCCGTATCCGGGGATATGTCCGCGTTACGGGAAGCCCTTCGGGAGCTTCCGGAGGCGATCTTCGCCGATCTGCTCGAATCGGAGGACGCGTATCTGCTCGTCATCGATCTCCCCGGGGCGACCGCGGAGACGACGGAAGTGATCGCGGAACCGAACCGGGTCGACGTGGAGGCGCGCCGGGAGAAAGTCTCCCCCGAGGGGTTCCAGTACGTCCGCGAGAACCGGCCGCTGTTTCTCGACGCCGAACTCCCGTTGCCTCCGGACTGTGTCGGCGACGCGGCGGAGGCGGAGATGGACGGCGGCGTCCTCGAGATCCGGCTTCCCAAACGCGATGCGGCGGGACGCAGAGAGATCCCGATCGACGAAACGTAGCGGGTGGTCACGCTGGTCACTCTCCGCGCGTACTGGCGGTTCGTCCTGATCATCCGCCAGTTCTTCCCGCTGATCGTCGCCTACGCGAGGGACAGACGACGGTATCTCCTGTTCGGTGCGTCGAGGGACGTCGCCTACGAGACCCAGGTCGAGCGCGCGGAAATCCTCTTGTCGACGCTTCTCACGCTCGGGCCGACGTTTATCAAGCTCGGTCAGTTGCTGTCGACGCGTCCGGACATCCTCCCGCCGGCGTACATCGACGTCATCTCGAGCCTGCAGGACGACGTCCCCCCGGCGCCGTGGGTGGAGTCCAGACAGGTGCTCGAGGAGGAGCTCGGCCCCGTCGCGGAGGCGTTCGACGAGTTCGACACGGATCCGATAAGCGGCGCATCGCTGGGGCAGGTGTACGTCGCCACCTACGAGGGACAGCGGGTGGCGGTCAAGATCCGTCGACCGGGGATCGAAGAGCTGGTCGAGGCGGACCTCCGGGCGATCCGGTGGCTGTTGCCGGTGTTGAAGCGGTTCATCGGCGAGGGGCGGGCGTTCTCGCTGGAGAACCTCGCCGACGAGTTCGCGAAGACGATCCGTGAGGAGATGGACTACGAACGCGAGCGGTCGATCCTTCGAGAGATCCGCGGCAACTTCGCGGACAACGACAGCCTCGTGATCCCGGAGTCGGTCGAGTCCGCCTGCACCCCGCGAGTGCTCACGATGGAGTACATCCCCGGGACCAAGATCACCGATGTCGAGGAACTCGACGCGATGGGGCTCGACCGGACCGACGTCGCGGTCGACCTCCAGCGGGTGTACATGCAGATGATCATCGAGGACGGCGTCTTCCATGCCGACCCACATCCGGGGAACCTCGCAGTCGCCGAAGACGGGACGATCATCTTCTACGACTTCGGCATGTCGGGGCGGGTGGACCCGTTCATCCAGGACAAGATCGTCGACTTCTACGTCGCGGTCGCCCAGCAGGACACTGACGCGATCCTCCAGACGCTCATCGAGATGGGGACGATCTCGCCGAACGTCGACCGGGAGGTGATGGGGGAGGTGATGGAGCTCGCGATCGCGGACGCCCGCGGGGAGGACATCGAACAGTACCGGGTGAACCAGGTGCTCGCCAGCGTGGAGTCGACGATCTACGAGTTCCCCCTTCGTCTGCCGCGGAACCTGGCGCTCATCCTCCGGGTGGTCACGGTCCTGGAAGGGGTGTGTGTCACGCTCGATGAGGACTTCGATTTCATCTCCGTCGCGACCGACTACCTCTCGGAGAAGGGGTACTACGAGCAGACCGCCCGGGAACTGGCCGAACGGGGCGCCAGACAGCTCCAGTCGACCGCGGAGGCGATGGTCACGATCCCGCCGAAGCTCGACCGGACGCTCGACCGGCTCGAACGCGACAGCCTCTCGGTCAACGTCGCCGTCGAGGACGACCACGACGTGTTCGCGAAGCTCGCAAAGCGGCTCACGTACACGATCTTCTCGGCGGTCGGCGTGCTCTCGGCGTCGATCATCTACGCGTTCGGCGCCGACTGGCGGATCGCGGCGGCAGTCGCGCTGCTCACGGTGGTGCCGCTTTTGTTCCTCTACCGGTCGTTCCGCACGCCGAAGGCGATCCGGGCGCGCCCGCAGTTCACCCGACAGGCGATCCGGGAGCGGAAACAAAACGAGAAGTGACGTCGTCCATCGCGCCGCCGCCGCGAGGGGAGGCGTCGCCGTCACCGCAGCCGCAGATCAGTCGTCGCCCTCGACGGGACGCGCCGACGGGGAGGACTCGCCGTCGATCCGGCGTTCGATCCCCCGGAGAATCCGTTCGGCCGCGACGTTCAGTCGATCGCTGGCTTCGACGGGTGGCCTTCCCGAAAGCGCCGCCGCGGCAACGTCCTCGTCGTATGGTACCGTCTCCAGCACTGGCAGTGCCAGCGCCTCCCGGACGGTCTCGCCTTCCTCGCCGCGGACCCGGTTGACGACCGCGTACACGTCCTCGACACCCATCTCCGTGGCCAGTTCCCGAATCCCCTCTGCGGTCTCCACCGCCGACTGCGACGGGCCGACGACCACGATCATCGCGTCGACGTCGCCTGCGGTCCCGCGACCCAGGTGTTCGATGCCGGCCTCCATGTCGAGCACGGCGCAGTCGGCGTCGAGCGCCGACCGGACCAGCGACTGGACGAAGCTGTTTTCGGCACACATACACCCCGTGTTCGCGCCCTCTGGTGCGCCGATCGTCAGCAGGCGACCGCGGTCCCCGTCGCCGAATCGGGTCGAGTGGCTCTCGAGGACGTCCTCGACGTCGGGGGAGAGCCGCACGAGCCCGTCGCCGCCTGCCCGGTCCTCGATGAGATCCCGTTTTTCGGTGACCGGCGGCGGCTCCGCGCAGCCGATCGTCGCCGCCAGGTTCATGTCGGGGTCGGCGTCGACGGCGACGACGTCGTCTGCCGACGCGAGCCGGGTCGAAAGCGCCGCCGACAGCGTCGTCTTCCCGACGCCGCCCTTCCCGGTCACCGCGATCCGCAACGGAGCGTCGACGGCCGACTCGGTTTCGACATCGGCGTGATCGTGATCGTGGTCGTGGTCGTGGTCGTGACCGTGGGGATGACCGTGCGCGTGTCCCGCGCCGTCGTGACAGCCGCACTCTTCACACATCCGATATCACGCTCCAGTCTCGTCGAACAGCGCCAGCCGGCGTTCGTCGACCGCCGCCACGAGCGCGTCGATCGCGGCGTCGGGATCCTCCTCCTGGATCGCGTAGCCGCCGGTGATCCCCTTCAGGTCCTCGGTCATGATCCGGCTCACCTCCTCGCTTTGATCCATGTGCAGCGTCGGGGCGGTGTGGACCGGCAGGCCCAGCGTCAGCGCCCAGGCGCCGATGCTCACTGCCTTCTCGGCGATGAGTTCCGGCGCGCTCGCGGCGACTGGAAGCTCCCGCGTGGGGACGTCGGCGCCCTCCGAGATCGCCCGAACCAGGTTGCCGATCCGGGAGTTGTCGACACACGAACCCATGTGCCACACCGGCGGAAGCGGGCCGTCGAGCCCAGCGGCGTTACCGAGCGCGTGCAGCACCTCCGAGAGCCCATCGCCCGCAAGCTCGTCGGTCCGGGCGGGATCGAGATAGCCCGCCTGCGCGGTGACGTGACCGATGCAGCCGGTGACGATCGGCAGCACGTTCTCCGCGAGCAGCCCCTCGATCAGCCGCTCGGTCATGTCGGCGGTGCGTTGTTTCGGGTTCGGACAGCCGACGATCCCGACGATTCCCTTCAGCTGGCCGGCCTCGAGCGCGTCGACGACCGGCGCGACCGGGTCCTCGGGCGAGGCGGCCTCCAGCACCTCCAGCACGTAGTCCTCGGAGATGCCCACCATCGCGCTGGCCCGCTCGTCGGGGATCTCGACGTCGTACTCCTGTCTGCTGTTCCGGTCCTCGTAGGCGTCGATCCCCCGCTGGACGATCTCGCGGGCGTCCGCCTCGGCAGTTTCGGGATCGAAACTGACGTGCTCTGCGCCGGGGATCCGCACGTAGTCGGTGGTGGTCAAAAGCTTCGTGTGATGACACTCGATCACGTCGCCGATGCCGGGCCAGATACACTGGATGTCGGCGACCATCGCGTCGAGCGCGCCGGTGGTGACCGCGAGTTCGGCCTGGGTGCTGTGGGCCGCAAGCGGGATCCCTCGCCGCTCGGCCAGTTCGTTGCCCGTACAGCAGATCCCCACGAGGTTGATCCCCTCGGCGCCGGCCTCGCGGGCCGCCGGCTCCAGTTCCTCGGCCATCTCGACGATAATCTCGCTGAGCACCGGCGAGTGGCCGTGGACCGCGATGTTCACCTGGTCTTTTTCGAGCGTCCCCAGGTTCGCCTCGGTCTCGACCGGCTGTGGCCGGCCGAAGACGACGTCCTGGAGGTCCGTCCCCATCGTGAGGCCGGCGTATCCGTCGGCCATCCCTGCTTCCAGCGCACCCGAAAGCAGGTGGACCGGGTCGGCGTCGTTGCCCTGGGTTGTGCGGTGCATCGCCCGGGCCACCTCCATGTCGACGCTCGGTTTCGGCTGGATTCCCTGCTCTTCGAGGAACTCCCGCTGCTCGTCGGGCATCCGGTCGAGCCAGTTGAGTGTCTCGCCTGCACCCTGGAAGTCCTCGATCGCGGCCTCGGCGACGAGCTTCGCGAGTTCGTTTTCGTCGTCGGTTTCGGCCTCGATCCCGAGATCCGCTGCGACCGCTTCCAGCTTCTCGGGATCCTGGATGTCGTACGCAGAGAGCCCACCGTCGGCGATCTCTTCGAGCACCTCGGCGATCTCGCGTGCGTGATCGGCGTGGCTTGCGGCCCCCGCGGCGATCTCGCGGTACAGGTTCCGCGCGGCGACGGTCCCCGGCGTCGCCCCGCAGACCCCCCGATCCATCCCGTGGGCGCCGTCCGTCACCCGGCACGGGCCCATGTAACAGATCCGGCAGCAGCCGCCCCCGACGCCGAACGGACACTGCGGCTGGCTCTCCTCGAGACGATCCTCCGGTAATTCGTACTCTCCCTCTGTCTGTGAAGACATCGTTCTTTCCAGAAGGCGTACACGGCGAGGAGTAATGAGCACCCCCGGGCGTTGTCACGGCGGTGGAGGGGGCGATATGTTTATAATCGGGTTCACAGTCAGGGGTCCGCTTTATTAGCGATCGACACCGGAGCGTCGATCCGGTGGCCCCGTCCGCTCCGGCGTCGAACCGCAGTCCCCGTCCGCTCCGGAAGCGAGTCCTTTTGGGGATGGCTGCCGCAGTAGATCCATGGAGAATCCCGAGAATCCGACCGCGACGATCAACACCAACTTCGGCGAGATCGAAGTCGAACTGTACGAACAGCACGTCCCCCGAACCGTCGAGAACTTCATCGGACTCGCAACCGGCGAAAAGGAGTGGACGCACCCCGAAACCGGCGAGACGCGGACGGATCCCCTCTACGAGGACGTCCCGTTCCACCGCGTGATCGGCGGCTTCATGATCCAGGGCGGCGATCCGACCGGCACCGGACGGGGCGGCCCCGGCTACACGTTCGACGACGAGTTCCACGACGACCTGGGTCACGACGGTCCGGGCGTGTTGAGCATGGCGAACCACGGTCCCGACACGAACGGCTCGCAGTTTTTCATCACGCTGGCCGCCCAGCCCCACCTCGACGGGAAACACGCGGTCTTCGGCCAGGTCATCGACGGTATGGACGTCGTCGAGGACATCGGCGCACTCCAGACCGACAGTGCCGACCGCCCACAGGAGGAAGCGCTCATCGAGTCGATCGACATCGACCGGTGAAACGGCTGTTGTTACAGGATCTGTAACTTGTTATTGGGTCTGTAACACGTATCGCCAGTTACGTATAGGTAGCCGGGACCCCAGCGAATAGTTACGGGAGCAGACGACCAACGGTTCGTCCGACGCTCCCGACGGAGTCGGATCGGGTACCACCGAACGCGTCGTCTTGACCCCTCCCTGACGCAACACCTCTGACATGTCGGCCACGATCCAGGTCGCCCGGCGGTCGGCCCCCCCTGCTTCGACCGTTTCCGGCTTCCGATGACACGCCGTCACCGCTGGTGTTCGCTGGAGGTGGAGTCTTGCCGCTGGCGTTCGTCGGCCGGTCGATCTGGTGAACGCACTGCCTGTTCCTCGAGTACCTCCGCGAGCGGTCTCGTGCGAGATCGATACCGTCCGTACTGTTCGTTCGCCCAGTCGAACAGCTCCGACGAGTCGGATTCGATCACGGCCCGGACGTTGTTCTCGTCGTCGTACGCGCCAAGGCAGGCCCACTCCTCACACAGCATCAGGCCGAACCCGATCGGTTCCGGATGAACCCGGACCTCGACGTCGCCGTTCTCTACGGCGCGATCGACGGCCTCGGGAAACCCGGTCCGGGACGCTTCCAGGACGCCGCTGTCTATCGTCAACTCGAGGTGACCGCCGCCCTCGATGAACTCGGCGGCTGCCTCGTTGAACACCTCGGCGACGATTGGGGTGATCGCGCGCATGCGGTCGGCGTCGGCCGTCGAGATGAGTTCCACCAGCCGCTGGACCGTCGAGAACGGGTCCCGGTCGCTCGCGGCGGTGACCTCGGCACTCTCGAGGGCGGTCCACGGGAGATCGTCGGCGATCGGGCCGATATGGGACGCGAACGACCCGAGTTCGCTGGCCCGTTCGACGTCTGCACACAGCGACTCGTAGGCGCGATACACGCCCCGCCCGGTGACGGTCACCGTGTACCGATGTCCGCGCTTGACCACCCACTCGCGGTCCAGATATCCGGCGAGGATTCGCTGGACAGTCGTTCTGGTGGCGTCCACGCGGTCGGTCAGTTGTGTCGGCCGGAGCGGCTCCTCGCAGAGGGCGGCGAGAATGTTCGCGCGGACCGGCGATCCGGCCAGATACTGAACGTCGTCGTGTGCAGCCATCGACCGACCGAAACTACGGGAGTCGGGATGAAATACGTTGTCGTCGATGGTGGCCGGTCCGCCCGACTCCGGCGACGTACTTGCGCGACGATATAAACGTTCCCGGAAACTTTTATCTCTGGTCATGAGTGAGAATAACTTGCACAGTATGTTCGAACGATTTTCCAGCGGATACTACCTCGGGGAAATGTACGTCGAACCGCACGAGGGCGATCATGCGGTGCTCAACCGTGCGGATCACGAGCGGGTAAACGAGCAGCTGTACGCGACCGGCGAGGGTCTCGAACGGCTCGACGCGCCGCTGGTCATGAAACTCGACGGGCGACATTTCCCCGTACTCGGCGACGACGACGTTCCCACCGGGACGCTCGCGCTCCCACCGACGTACACCGAACGCCGGCTGCCGGCGACCCGCGAGGTGCTGCTCGCGAAGGCCGACCGGGCCCTCGAACTCCTCCGGTATGCGGGCTGGGAGCCCTCCGCCGGCACCTGATCCCCCTGTTTCAAGTCCACGCGGGACCGCTCCCCGGTATGATCGACAGGCTGCTCGGCCGCGCGGAACTGAAAGCGCGGATCGACGAACTCGAGGAAGCGAACGAGCATCTCGAACGGCAGCTCGAAGCCGAGTCGGATCGCCGGGCGGACGCCGTGACCGAGCGACAGCGAGCCGAAGAACGGATCAACCGACTCGAGGACCGGATCGAAGAGCTCCAGGACCGCGTCAGTCGGGCCGAGGAGGGTCGCGACGAGGAGCTGTCGTTCCGGCACGCCGAGCGGTGTCGCGGCCGCCGTCTCGAGTCAGTACTCGATCGTCTTCGCAGCCTCGAAGCTCCTCGGGAGGGTGCCCTGACAGCGTACGTCGAAACGGAGGTTCCGGATTCCGTGCGGGAGGTCCTCGGCGACAGGAGCCCGCTCGTTCGCGACGCCGCGCCGGCGCTCGTTCTCGCGGACGACGCTGGCGTCGTCGCCGCCGCCCTGGCCCCGCCCCTGCCGCCGGAGCCGTTCTCCGAGTGGGAGGATTGTTTTCGCCTCCCCGACAAGTGGTTCCGGCCGACGGGACGGTTCGGCTTCGGACTCGTTCGGTCGGACACGTTTGCGTTCGGCGTCTACGATGGCGACGAACTGGACGCGTTCGAGGGGTTCGAAAGCGACGTGATCTCGGATCACTCGAAAGGAGGGTTCTCACAGGGACGGTTCGAGCGCCGCCGGGACGAACAGATCGACGCCCACGTGGACCGGGTCCGGAACGTGCTGAAAACCCGGGACGAGGATCTCGATCGGACGGTTCTGGTCGGGGAGCGGACGGTGCTCTCGCGACTGGAGTCCGACGTGGACGTCACCGCGACCGCCGGTGCCGGCGGGACCGACCGGGATGCGCTCGCGGCGGCGTTCGAGGAGTTCTGGACGACGAAACTGTACGGCCTTTGAGACCGAGTGCCGAACAGAGGTCCTCCCGGGTCAGTCGGTCTCGTTTTCGAGCTGATACGCCTCTATATGTGGCGTCTCGGTCGGCTGGATCTCGAGTCGCGCCACCGTCGTGTCCTCGCCGAGGACGGTCAGCAGGAACGGATCGCGCGGAGAGACGACCCAGTGTTGGCCGTCGATATCGGTCGTTCCCACGGTTTCGCTTTGCACGGCGTCGCCGACGGTGACTGTCGCACCGATCACCGGCTCGTCGGTCTCCACATCGAGGACGGTCACCCGGACGGGACCGCCGGGGTAGGACCGATCGACGGTCACGTTGAGTCCTTCCTGGACGTCGGAGACGGGCACCTGACCGATGGTGTCGTCCAGGGGGATCCGCTGGTGATCGATGAACACCTGTTCGCTGCCCCCATCGACGAACGTCGTTAGCTCGCCGCCGGCGTGTGGCACCTGGACGATAAAGAGGCCGTCGGAGCCGATCGAGTCGGCACCCTCCCGGGTCGCGGCGATTTCGGGATAGCTGCCGAACGTCACGCTCTCGGCACCCTCGAGTTCCATCGATCCGGTCGTCGACCGGTCCTGCCGGTCGGGGACTTTCGCCTCGCGGACGTACTCGCCGTCGTGTATCATCGACAGGACGACAGCGTCGCCGCCGGACTCGACGAACACTCGTTCGGAGGGGTGTTCCCCCTCGAGTATGCCTTTGGCGTGGTTCCGCACGGGGCCGTCGTAGGTCCGCAGCTGGAAGTCGATGTTGTTCGCCCGAGCGTCGACACTGAAGTCCGGCGTCTCGTCTGCCTGTTCTCCGAGCATTTCGAGCCGCTCGCGAAGAATCTGTGCCTCCATGCTCACGCGAGCGAGCCGGACGACGAGCTCCCTGGCGTCGATCTCGCCCGTGCTGTACGCCTCGACGGCGGTTCGCTCCCGGCCGTTGAGGGTTATCTCTCGCTGTTCGATCTCGGAAATCTCTGCAAGGATCTGCCGCTGTCGCTCGTCGGTTTCCTCGATGGATTCGATCTGTCGTTCTATCGATTCCGTTTTGATCTCCATGCCGGTGGCGTCCGTGCCGTAGCCGACGGCCGGGCCGATGTCGGCGTGTTCCCGCCTGACGTCCGAGCTGTCGACGTCGTCGTCGGGGATTCCGAGCACCCGGGTTGCGTTCTCCCCACGGGGCTCCAGCTGCCTGGTGTAGTCGTCAGGGGCTGTCAGCTGCCCGGTTTCGGCGCCGACGGCGGCAATCGAGGCGTCAGGAGGGGGGACGTCGTCGCCGGCCTCGATGGCCGGCTGCTCCCCGTTTGCGTCCGGGGCGAACGCGCCGACGCCGGCGGTGGCGACGACCAGGAGGACCGAAAGCAGGATCGGGGCGGCCATCGAAGGCGTCAGGAGGGGGGACGTCGTCGCCGGCCTCGATGGCCGGCTGCTCCCCGTTTGCGTCCGGGGCGAACGCGCCGACGCCGGCGGTGGCGACGACCAGGAGGACCGAAAGCAGGATCGGGGCGGCCTTCATCGTACGATGGCTTATCCCCCGGCGCTACAAAAACTCTCCTACGCAGATCCAGTCACCCCCGGAAGCATGGA
Source organism: Halalkaliarchaeum desulfuricum (assembly GCF_002952775.1). Taxonomy (NCBI): domain Archaea; kingdom Methanobacteriati; phylum Methanobacteriota; class Halobacteria; order Halobacteriales; family Haloferacaceae; genus Halalkaliarchaeum; species Halalkaliarchaeum desulfuricum. The sequence goes on along the minus strand of NZ_CP025066.1, from coordinate 895,476 downwards.
AAGCGTTTTGCCTGGGGCCGGTTAGTTTCCTCCATATGCGGCGTTCCGCCCTCTTGGCCGCGGTCGTGCTGTTCGGTGTGTTTGCCGGGGCAGCCGCGATGGTCCCCGCGGCGGGTACGCCCTCTCCGGTCCATCCAGCTGACGCCCTGCAGCCGTCCGTCGACGGCGACCACACACAGTCTCTGGAAGCCCTCGGTGGTGCCGAGAACCCTCCCGAAACGACGTTCCGCGTCGTGCTTCACGGGGACGGGAACGCGACCTGGAACGTGACGGCCGAGTACCACCTCGAGACTGACGCCGACCGGGACGCGTTCGACGACTTCGCAACCGATTTCGAGGGTGGGACCGCGGACGCCCCGTTCGACGTCGAGACGTTCGAACAGATCGTCGCAGTCGCCGACGACTCCACCGATCGGGAGATGGCGATGACCGCCGTCCGCCGGGCCGCAGAACGCGAAGGGAACGTCGGGACTCTCCGCGTGGAGTTCACCTGGACGGCGTTTCTCGCGTCCGACGATGGGAAGCTCGTTCTCGACGACGCGTTGACGACAGCCGACGGCGATCCGCTCTTGGGATCGCTCGAATCGAACCAGCAGCTCGTCGTCGTGACGCCGGACGGCTACCAGGTGGACACGACGCCGGGAGTGAACCCTGACCTCAGAGAGGGTAACGCCTGGATCGAAGGGCCACAGCTGTTCACCGCCGAGGACCGTCTGATCATAACGTACAGCCCCGTCGATACGGATCCCACCCCGGGAACGCCGACCGAGGCGGCCGGAGACTCCTGGGAGATCATCGGCGGCGCCTTCCTGATCGGGGTGGCGATCCTGATCGCCGCGCTGCTGTATCGTCGAAAGACGGAGGGAGAAGGCGTCCAGTCGGACGCCGTGGTACCGACGGCCGGGGAAGATTCGTCCGGGGACGTACCGTCGCAACCCGTCGAGGGGGTCGGGGGACCGGGAGAAGAGGAGGCGGCCGACGACGAGGTCGATCTTTCGCTGCTTTCCGACGAGGAGCGGGTCGAACGGTTGCTGGAGCAACGCGGCGGGCGGATGCGACAGGCGGAAATCGTCGAGGAGACTGGCTGGTCGGACGCGAAGGTGTCCCAACTGCTCTCCAGGATGGCCGACGAGGGCTGGATCGAGAAGCTCCGCCTCGGCCGCGAGAACCTGATTTCGCTGCCGGACGACGTGGATGCCGACGGGAACGGTGGTACCGGCGGCGATACCGGCGGGGGCGGCGATACCGGCGGGGAGGGAAATACCGGCGGGGCGGGGAATACCGACCGTGACACCCACGCCGACGAGTGATCGCGTCTCCCGTTGATTTCAGTTGAACCGCGAACGGGAGGGCTATCAAAACGTTTACCATCGGCGGAAGTGACCCCTCTTTCATGAAAGTTCTCGTCACGGTGAAGGAGGTCGCTGAGGCCGCCGACGACTTCGAGATCTCGGGGACGGAGATCGAGGAGGGGTATCTGGAGTACGATCTCAACGAGTGGGACGATTACGCCATCGAGGAAGCCGTCCAGCTCTCCGAAGAGCGCGACGACGTCGAAACCGTCGGGGTAACGATCGGTCCCGAGCGCAGCGAGGAGACGATCCGGATGGCGCTGGCGAAAGGGCTCGACCGGGCGGTGCGCGTCTGGGACGATGCGATCGCCCGGCAGGACCTGCTCGATGTCGACGCGAAGGCACGACTGCTCGAGGCGATCGTCGAACAGGAGGAGCCCGATCTCATTTTGTCGGGCGTGCAGGCAAACGACGACAGCTTCGGTGCCACCGGCGTCGCGCTCGCCCGCCAGCTCGGGGTCCAGTGGGCCGCGGTGGTAAACCGGATGGAGCTCACCGAGGACGACACGGTCGCGAACGTTCGCCGCGAACTGGAGGGCGGCGTCGAGGAGCTCACCGAAGTCGACATGCCGGCTGTCCTCACGATCCAGACGGGGATCAACGAACCACGATACGCCAGCCTCCGCGGCATCCGGCAGGCACAGAGCAAAGAGATCGACGTGCAGGGTCTCGAGGACCTGGAGTTGGGGGAAGACGCCGTCGAGGGAGCCCTCGATCTCACGCGCATGTACGAGCCGGTGAGCGAATCCGACGCCGAGATCTTCGAGGGTGACCCGGGCGAGACCGCCGGTGAACTTGCTGAAGTCCTCCAGGAGAAGGGGGTGGGTGCCCAATGAGCGCCGTGCTCGCGGTCGCGGACCACCGTCGCGGCGAACTGCGGGACGTGAGCTTCGAACTGCTCACTGCGGGTCGGGAACTCGCCGACGACCTGGACGGTGAGCTCCACGTCGCAGTGATCGGTGGCGACGTCGAATCGTTCGCAGATAAACTCGACCGGGACGGGGTCGATGTCGTCCACACCGTCGACGAGGGCGAGGAGTTCAACCACGACGTGTACGTGCAGGCGGTCGAGGCGCTGTGCGGGGAGATCGACGCGACGGCGATCCTCGCGCCCAACAGCGTCAACGGGCTGGATTACGCGCCGGCGGTCGCCAACGGGCTGTCGATCCCGCTCGTGACCGACGCGGTAGCACTGGAGTACGAGGACGGCCTCGAGGTGACCCGCGAGATGTACGGGTCGAAGGTCGAGACGACCGTCGAGGTGGACGCAGACCGGTTCTTCGTGACGATCCGGAGCGGGGAGTGGCCAGCCACGGAAGACCGGGGCGACGCGTCCCTCGAGCCGTTCGAGTTCGACCTGGACGAGTCGGCGGTCGGCAGCCGAGTCACGGGATTCGAGGAGGTCGGCGAGGGTGACGTCGACATCTCGGATGCGGACGTGCTGGTGTCGATCGGTCGGGGTATCGAAGAGGAGGAGAACCTGGAAATCGTCGAAGCGCTGGCGGACGCGCTGGACGCGACGCTTGCGGCCTCGAGACCGGTCGTCGACAACGGCTGGTTGCCGAAGAACCGTCAGGTCGGCCAGTCCGGCAAGGTCGTCACCCCGGAGGTGTACATCGCGGTCGGCATCTCGGGAGCGGTCCAGCACGTCGCCGGGATGAAGGGCGCGAAGACGATCGTCGCGATCAACACCGACCCGAACGCGCCGATCTTCGACATCGCGGATTACGGCATCGTCGACGACCTCTTCGAGGTCGTTCCCGAGCTGACCGAACAGTTCAGCTAGTCGAATCGCGCGCCGGTCCGGGCCTCGGTTTCGTCACCTACAAACGCGCGGATCCCCTTTCTCCGGTGATGGAGTATCTCGAGCATCGGGTCGAGCTCGTGAACGACCGTCTCACCGAGGTGATCGAGGGGGTCGAACCCGCACAGCTCACTGCGGAGCTGGAACACGTCGTGCTGGCGGGTGGCAAGCGGGTGCGTCCGGCAGTGACGGTGCTGTCCTGTGAGGCGTGCGGCGGGGATCCGGCGGAGGCGGTCGACTTCGCTGCCGGCATCGAGTTCGTTCACAACGCGTCGCTGGTCGTCGACGATATCATCGACCGCTCGCAGCTTCGACGAGGCACCCCGAGCGCCTGGGCCGAGTTCGGTTACGGCCCAGCGTTGATCACCAGCGACGGGTTACTCGGCGAGGCGTTCGCGCTGTTTTCCGCTGACGATCGGGCGACCCAGATCGTCGCGGAGGCGATGGTCGAACTCGGCGAGGGGGAGGCGACCGAGCTCGTCTCCTATCCTGACTCCGAGGAGGCGTACATGGAACTGGCCCGGCGCAAGACCGGCGCGCTGTTCCGCGCGGCGGCGGAGTTGGGGGCCGTCGCCGCCGACGCCGACGCGTTCACCGTCGAGGCGTTCGGCGAGTACGCCGAGCGGGTCGGCATCGCGTTCCAGATCCGGGACGACGTTCTGGACGCGACAGCCGACGCCGACGACCTGGGGAAACCGACCGGTCAGGACGAACAGATGGACCGTCCCTCGTTCGTCCAGGTGACCGGCCTCTCCGTCGAGGAGGCGAACCAGCGGGCCCAGCGGCAGGCCGACCTCGCCCTCCAGTCGCTGGAGGCCGCAGACGTCCCCGAAACCGCGGCGAAAGGGTATCTCCGCGACCTCGCAGAGTTCGTCGTCGTGCGGGAGCGTTGATCCGGTTTCCGGCGGCACAGTTGCCCTGTTTCCTGTGCCCCGTTTCCTGTGCCCGTTTCCTGCATCCACGTGTGCAATATCTTCGCGGGAACGTTTCGAAGTACTCATAGTTGCGCAATCAGCTACTGCGATCATGAACAGAGCCGAGAAGGCCGGCCTGCAGCTACAGGCGGTCGCAGTGTTGCGAATGCTGAAGCAGACCCGGACGTACGACGAACTGGCGGCGGTGACCGGGCTTCCGGCGGGTGATCTGAACCGGTACGTCAACGGCCACGTGCTGCCCGGGACCGACCGCGCCCGGGAGGTGGTCGACGGGGTCGGCCGGGAGGCGCTCGCGTCGGAGCTTCGCGCCCGAGTTACCGTCGACGAGGAGGGGTACGTCGATAACTCCTCGGTGGTTTTCGATCAGTCGTTTCTCGATCTCGTCGCGCCGGTCGCCGTCGAGACGCTCGAGTTCGATCGGCCGGACGTCGTGTTGACTGCAGCGACCGACGGGATCACCCTCGGAGCGGCGATGGCCTCGCATTTCGACGCGCGGATCGCCTACGCGAAGAAATCCAAGGAGACCGCAGTCGAAGAGTTCATCGAGTCGCGACACCGGCTCGCCTCGGGGATCGAACTCACCTACTACCTGCCGGCGACGGCGATCGACGAGGGCGAGACGGTGCTGGTCGTCGACGATCTCATTCGGTCGGGGGAGACCCAGGAACTACTCCTGGACATCGCCGAGCAGGCCGGCGCAGAGGTGACCGGCGTCTTCACGCTGATCGCCGTCGGGCGGGAGGGGCTCGACCGTGCCCGGGCGTTCACGGAGGCGCCGGTCGGCGCCCTCACGACGTTCGAGGAGTGAACCGCCCGACGTCGGTTTCGCGGTCTGGCACCGTTCTGGCACAACCCCCGGCAATTAATCGTTCCGAGGGGCCTACCTCGAGCCGATGACGGAACTCGTCTTATATGAACTGCAGGGCTGTCCCTACTGTGCGATGGTCCGCGAGACGCTCGCGGAGCTAGAACTCGAGTACGAATCCAGAACCGTCCCACGGGCGCACCCGGAGCGAACGGAAGTCCAGGAAATAAGCGGTCAGACCGGCGTCCCCGTGCTTGTCGACGAGGCGAACGGCGTGGAGGGAATGACCGAGAGCACGCGGATCATCGAGTATCTCGAGGAGACGTACGGCGAGGCGACCTGACGCGGTTCCCCCGGCTGTTTTTCACTCTTCGAGCGCGGTGGACAGCGAGGTGATCCGTCTCGCGTCCCCCCAAGCGCGCTCGAACGTCGCGTCCGCCCGGGCCGCGAAGTGGGCGTCACGGAAGTTTACCATCCCGAACAGGTCGTCCGGCGCCGCCGGGTTCGGGATCGCGATGCAGATCTCCGCGTCGTCGATCAGCGTGAAGTTGCCGTGGAGGTCGTCGCTCGCCCGTAGTTCGAACAGCGACCAGTCGAACGGCCGGTGGTCGAGCCCCTCGCCGTCGCCCAACTCGCGTCCGAGTTGATCGAGAACGGACTCGGAAAGCAGAATCGAAATGTCGACCTCCCGCCTGTAGGCGTCGAACAGGGTCTCCAGGATCCGGGGGCCGAGTTCGTCGAGCTCGAACTGGGAGCTCACGGTGTCGGCCACGAGCGTCACCGACGACTCGGCGGTGTCGATGCGCTCGAGCAACAGCTCCATCGACTCTTCCGGTCCCATCACAGCCGTCCAGAACTCGTCTTCGGGCACCTCGATCTCGCGGAGCGCAGAGACGAGTTCCTCCCGCTGTGACTGATACCGTTCGAGCCGGTCGCGCAGTTCCCTGGTTCGCACCTCGAGTACCCTGTCGACGACCACCTCCGGTTCGACCGCGGCGTAGACGGTCGGATGGCTCCCGTCCTGGGTCCGGACCGCCCCGTGAGACTCCAGCCCGCTCAAGGCGTCGTAGATCCGTCCCATCGGGACCTCGCTCGCCTCCGAAATCTCGCTTGCGGTGGCCGATCCCAGCGCAAGCAACGCCCGATAGGCTCGCTCTTCGTAGCTCGAAAACCCCAGATCCCGAAGCGTCGCCTCTCCTTCGCCGATCCGCGTCTCCGTTCCCTCGCGTCGATCGCTCATGGCGTCTCTCTGTATATAAACACGGACAGTATAAACCAGTTCTCGTGGTTCCATTACAGGCGACTTACTCTCCGGACCGCGCGGCACGAATTCCGAACCCCCTTTTTACCCCTTATATGCCCGGTGTTGTTTTCCGCCCCGGTATCGCAACCGAACACTCGCTCCGTAACAAATATATAAAAACTGATATTATGTTTTTGATGGTTTGGAAACCGTTATCCGTCACAACCCCCGAGCAGTTCTACAATGAGTTCCCCGTGGCGCCGAGGGGTCGTCGGTGCGGTCGCGACGGTGGTGTTTCTGTCGGTAGTGATCGCCGTCGTCGGGATCGGTCTGGGGTCCGGCGTCGGCGTCGTGGAGGCCAACGAGACGCGATCGGGAGTCGTCCAGGGGAGCGCCAACCTCGACGTGACGTTGCCGGACAACCGGGTTGCGGCCGGGGAGACGGACACGCTCGAGTTCTTCATCGCGAACGACGGGGAGGTTGAGTCGACGGGCGAGCATCCCTCGGAGGCGATCGATCGGGCCACGGAGGCGCGATCGGTCAGGATCGACATCGACGACACGAGGGGGGCCCCGATCGACGTCCGAACGGGCGAACAGTTCGTGGGAACGATCGAGGACGGCGAGTCCAGCGGTCCCCACGCCTTCGAGGTGTTCGTCGAGGAGGACGCCGACCCCGGCGAGTACACGATCGACGTCGAAGTGACCTACCGCGACGCGCAGTTCGTCTACTACACGTATTACGACGACGGGGACGCCGACTTCGACGAGGACGTCCGCGAGCGGTCGGAGACGTTCCGGATGACGGTCGAAGTCGAGGACGAAGCCCGGTTCGAGGTCACGAACGTGACACACGACGTCGGGATCGGCGGAACCGGGCTCGTCGAGTTCGAGGTCGAGAACACGGGAAGCGAGGACATCGACGACGTCGTGGCGACGGCGACGGGGCAGGATCAGGACTTCTTCTTCGGCTCCGGCGGCCCCAGTTCGGAGACGTTCGTGGGCGAGTGGGAGGCCGGCGAGACGAAGACGATCGCGTTCCGCGGGGGGACGACTCCCGAGGCGATCCGGACGTTCTACACCGTGACTCTCGATCTCGAGTACGACACCGAGGACGGCGAACGGCTGGCCCGGTCGGTCCGGACGGCGGTTCGACCACACCCCGCTCATCAGTTCCGGATCGAGGAACTCGACCACTCGATCGGCGTCGACGAGTCGGGGACGCTGTCTCTCGAGATCAGAAACGCCGGAAGCGAGTCGATCCAGGAGGCGTCCGTCACGGCGACTGCGCAGGATCAGGACGTCTTCTTCGGCTCCGGGGGGCCCAGTTCGGAGACGTTCGTCGGCGAGTGGGAACCGGGCGAGACCAGAACCGTCGAATTCCGGGCGGGCACGACCGAGGAAGCGATCGAGAAGTTCTACGCGGTCGACGTCGACGTCGCGTACCGCACCGCCGACGACGAGGCGTTCGAACGCAGCCTCCGGACCGGGGTACAGCCGCTGGCCAAACAGCGGTACCAGGTCGTGGACATGGACCACGACGTCGCAGTGGGCGACGACGGCGTGCTCGAGATCCAGGTTCGCAACGACGGTCCGTGGGACGTCAACGAGGCTGCGGTCACGGTTTCGGCGGCCGATCAGGCGATCGTGTTCGGTTCCGGCACCGCCGGCGAGCCCATCACCGCCGGGGAGTTCACGTTCGAACCCGAGGGCACGGGGTCGCCGACATCGGAGGCGTTCGTGGGCGAGTGGGAGGCCGGCGAGACGGCGACGCTGTACTACCGCAGCGGCGCGACCGACGACGCGCTCGAGCGCAACTACACCGTCGACGTGACCGTCGAGAGCCGCGACGCCGACGACAACGACCTCACCCCCCGCACCCGGACGGTCGGCCTGCGTCCCCTTCCAGAGCAGACGTTCGCCGTCGACGACATCGAAAGCTCGCTGCACGTCGGCGAGGACGGAACCCTCGAGGGGACCGTGACCAACACGGGCGAGCGCCCTGTCGAGAACGTGGTCGTCCTGTACGACAGCGACGTGGCGAACCTGTTCCCGCGGGAGACCCAGTACGCGGTCGGGTCGCTGGATCCAGGCGAGTCAGCCGACTTCCGGTACCGGATCGGGGTGAGTCGGGACGCCGAAGCCGGGCCGAGACAGCTCGAGCTCACCACGCGGTACCGCAACCACCGCGGCGAGGTCCGGCTGTCGGATCCGACTGACGTGTTCGCGACCGTCCAGCCGCATCGGGACGAGTTCGCGCTCCGGCCGGCGGAGGCGACACTGGAGCCGGGCGAGACAACCCGGATCGCGATCGAGATCGAGAACACCTACGATCAGACGCTCCGAAACGTCCGCGCGAAGCTGTTCACCAACAGCCCGCTGTCCAGCGACGACGACGAGGCATTCCTCACGGAGATCGCGCCCGGGGAAACCGAGACGATCGTGTTCGAGGTAAGCGCCTCCGGCGGTGCGGTGGCGAAGACGTATCCCGTGTCGATAGACTTCCGGTACGACGACGAGCGCGACGAGACGAAGCTTTCCGACACCTATCGGGTGCCCGTCGAGGTGGTCGAACCGGCCGATCCGCTGGTTCCGCTCTGGCTCGTGGTGCTCCTTCTGGTGATCGCTGCCGCGGCGGGCTGGCGGTACCGTGAACGCCTCCCCGATCGGGACCAGCTTCGCGAGGAATGGGAGCGGCTCAGACGCAGGGACGTTCGTTCCGAGGGTGAACCAGGAATAACCGGAACCTTCTCTCGGTTGTTCGATGAGGGCTCCGAGAGCGGCGATGAGGGTGACCTCCCCGACGAGGGCGACGGCGACGACACCGAGTCGCCGTTCGACCACCGATGAGCCGCGGTCGGTGGGACTACCAGCCGGCGCTGGACACGGTCAACTACTGGATCACCGAGCGCCCCCGGGCGGTCATTCTGGCGTTTCTTCTCGTCACTGCGCTGTTCGCCGGCGGGCTCGCGAACATCCAGTTCGACGCCGGCACAGACGCGTTCACCGAGGACGTCCCCGAACAGCAGGCGCTCGACCGGGTGGACCAGGAGTTCGAGCCTGCCTTCGAAGACGACGAATCGACGACACAGCTCGTCCAGCGTGGCGAGAACGTGCTCTCACGTACCGGCGTGCTCCGGATGCTCGAGTTGCAACACCGGATCGAGCGGAATCCGGACATGCGGGTCGTCGAGGCGTCGAGCCCCGCACGGGGGGTCGCCCAGGTGCTGGATTCGGACGCCGAGACGCTCGAAGCGCAGATCCACGCCGTCGAGGGGGCGACCGAGGCCGAGGTCCGGGCGGCGGCTCGAACGCTCGTCGAGGAGAACCCCGGTATCACCCGATCGCTGTCGGACGACTTCAACGAGCGCGAGATGCACGCCTCCGCGACGATCGGCGTGATCACCCACCAGATCCCTGAAGGCGGTGACGACACCGAACAGGAGATCCAGCGGCAGGTCGAGTCGACCGCTGACTCCGTCGGCGGAGACGTGATCGTCTTCGGCAGCGGCATCTTCGACGCCGAGTTCGAGGCCGCACTCGTCGACTCGCTTTCGATCATGGTGCCTGCCGTCGGACTGCTCATCTTGCTTTTCTTGATCGTCGCGTACCGCGATCCCGTCGACCTGGTTTTGGGGCTCGTCTCGCTTTTCATGGCGGTCATCTGGACGTTCGGCTTTACCGGCATCGCGGGGATCCCCTTCAACCAGATGATGGTGGCGGTACCGCCCCTGTTGCTCGCGGTCGGCATCGACTTCGGCATCCACGCTGTCAACCGCTATCGAGAGGAGCGTATCGCCGGCGAGGGGATCCACGACGGGATGACAGCCGCCTCGAACCAGCTGCTCGTCGCCTTCTTCATCGTCACCGGCACCACTGCGATCGGCTTCGGCGCCAACATGGCGAGCGACCTGGGGCCGATCCAGGAGTTCGGCTTCGTCGCGAGCGTCGGGATCGCCTTCACGTTCCTCATCTTCGGGGTGTTCATGCCCGCCGCGAAAGTGTTCCTGGACGACCTCCGCGATGGGACCCGGTTCCCGGAGTTCAGCAACGAACCGCTGGGCTCCGAGGAGTCGACGCTGGGGCGGATTCTCCCCGCCGGTGCGGTCGCAGGACGGAAGGCACCGATCGCGATGCTTCTGGTGTTGCTCGTCGCCACCGCCGGGATGGGTGTCCTCGCGACCGACGTCGAGACCCGGTTCGACGACGAGGACTTCCTGCCGTACGAGGAGATGCCCGTCTACATCGACGCCATCCCCGAACCGCTCGGTCCGGGAGAGTACACGGTGACGGAGGCGGTCAACTTCCTCGGGGACAACTTCGAAACGGGGGAAGATGACGAGGTGACGGTGTACGCGGAGGGGCCCCTGCGCCAGCCGTACGCGCTCGAGTCCATCCACCGGGCCGGCGGTGACCCCCCGCCGACGTTCGTCGCCGACGGCGACCGGGCGGTCGCACGCAGCGTCGTCACCGTGATGCAGGAGTACGCCGACGAGGACCCGGAGTTCGCGGCGCTGCTTGCGGAAAGCGACGTGAGCGGAAACGGCGTCCCGGACCGGAACCTCGAAGAGATCTACGACGAACTGTTGTCTTCACCGGTCCGCGATGAGGCACTGAACTACATCTCCGAGGACCTGGATGCGACGCGGGTGATCTATTCGGTGGAGGCAGACGCCGGCCAGGAACCGGTCACCCGTGACGCCCGGGACGTCGCAAGCGATTACCGGCTGGAGGCGACCGCGACCGGCAGCATCGTCGTCTTCCAGGCGCTGACCGAACTCATCCTCGAGTCGGCGATCGTGAGCCTTGCGATCGCGCTCGGCGTTACCGGCGTCTTCCTGGTCGTCGTCTACGACGTGCTCGAACGCCGGGCGTCGCTCGGCATCGCCAACCTCGTTCCGATCGTCGTCACGGTGGTGTTTCTCGCGGGAACGATGCCGCTTTTGGACATCCCCTTTAATGCGCTCACGGCGACGATCCTCTCGATCACGATCGGTATCGGCGTCGCCTACTCGGTCCACATCACCCATCGGTTCATCGACGAGTACAACCGGGACCCGGACGCCTACGCCGCCCTGTTGACGACGCTTCGCGGGACCGGCGGCGGGATCACCGGCAGCATGATTACCACCGCCGGCGGGGTCGGATCGCTGCTGCTCGCGGTCAGCCCGATGCTCGGGCAGTTCGGCCTGTTGATGTCGGTGAGCGTGATCTACTCGTATCTGGCCGCGCTGATCGTGTTGCCGCCGACCCTGATCGTCTGGGAGCGGCGGTTCGGCTGAGCCGACCCGCTTCAGTCGGTCGATTTCCCGGCATGGCCGAAAAACCGTTATAGCTAGCGGTCGACTGTCCGACCGACGATGACCGAGCGTCTCGACGCCCGGAGCGCCCGGATCGAGCGGTCCCTGGAGCGGACACTCACCAGCCCGCACGCCGACGTCGAGTTCGACTCGATCCGCGATCGATGGCCATCCGAATACGTCCGCGGACACCTGTTTCTGGCGCTCGTCGACGCGGTCGGGACCGACATCGCCGATCCGTTTCCTGCCGCCGTGTCGCTTGAACTTTCGTACCTCCAGGCGCTCGTTCACGGACGGATCCTGGAGGATGTGTCGCCGTCCGGCCGAACGGCCCGGGAGGACGACCGCGCAATCCTCTCGGGGGATTACCTCCAGGCGCGGGCGTTCGAACGCCTCGGCCGACTCGACGCCCCGGCGCCGTTGGTTGCCCAGTGTTTCTCGGTGTTGACCCGCGCGAGCATCCGGACCCACGAAGGCCAGTTCGAAGGGCGACAGTTCTCCGCGGTCGCGTCCCCGGAAGACGGTGGCGTGATCAGGTTCGACCACACTGCCCCAGCGGTCCTGGGTGGGGCCGCCGCGCGGCTCGCGGGGGTCCTCGGGGGCCTCGAGGGGGCGACGCTCGACCGCCTCGAGGAGGGCGGTGCCGCGTTCGGCTGGACGCTCGCCACGGAGGCGACCACGGGGAACGCGGCCGTCGCCCGCCCGCGGGACTCGCTCGACGGGACCATCGCCGACATCGTCGACAGCTGTCCGGAGGCGGCCTCCCCCGGATTACACCGGAAGCTCCGGCGGATCGCCGCCAGGGTCTGTGAGGAACGCGCCTGCGTGAAGCCCGGCAGTCGACCGTGACGCCGAACGAACGCGAACTCCGTCCTACCGTTCTGGATGCACGTCCGCGTCGAACCCGCCCCTGACGAGCGGTTTCGCGACGTGGCGCCGGGCACACGGCGGCACCTCGTACCATCCCTCCTCGAGTTCCCGATCGATCGGTTGCTCCCGTTTCCGTTCGGCCTCGGTCCCGCAGTCGCGACACCGGTACCCCTGAGTGCGTCCGGCGGACGACATCGATCGGTCGCACTCGGGGCAGGTCGGGTTGACGCGCTCGGTCTCGACCAGCTCCCTGACGGCGAACTTCTCGAGTTTGAGTGTGCCGTCGGTGTGTTCGCCGCAGGCGGTGATCCGATCCCCGGACCGGAGCGCCCGGACGCGGTCCCGGAACCGCTTCGTCGGCTCGAAGGCCGCACAGTCGACGGTCGGGGAGTCGTTCGTTTCCGAATCCGACGGGCCGTCCCCTGGCCCCTCGGGACCGGCGAGTTCGAAGAACACGTGCCCGCCGCGGCGCGTCTCCGGTTTGCTCGCGACGATCCCTTCGATCCGGTAGCCCGCCCCGTCGCGGAGCGAGCCGATCTCTCCGGGTGCGAGGTGGGCGTCGGCCCCCTGGTTCGTCAGGAACGTCGCCGTCCGCTCGACCGGTTCGGCGTCGATTCGATGGGCGACCGCACGGCAGGCGTCGGGGTCGTCCCCCCGAATGCCATAGAGGATCGGCCCCGGCGCGTTCGGCACGCAGACCGCCTCCCCCTCCGCCCGGTCGACGGTGTCCCACACGGTCGGATACCCAAAGTCTGCGGCCTCGAAGACGCTGTCGACGTCGACTTCCCGGGGCGTGCCACACCGGTCGAACTCCCGGTAGGCAATGTGTTCGCTCGTCCAGTCGTCGAACGCCCGCCAGGCGCCGACTGCCGCGAGTGCGCCGATGCGTCCCCGGCCGACGGCGTCGTCTGCGCTGGGCTCTCCAGATGCCTCCGTTTTTCCACCGCCGAACCCCTCGTGCTCCCAGCCGTGACGCTCGATCAGATTGATCGCGTCCGCGAGGTCGTGAAACTCCCGCATCGCCCCGCGGGCGAACGCCGCGACGTCTTCCGGTACCGCCGCCGGTTCGACGTCGGCCACAACCGTGCCCGGAGAGGTTCGGGGATCGTCAGCGATCGCGAGCCCGGTCAGTTCCTCGCGAACCAGCTCCAGCGCCAGATCGGGGTCGACGTCGGCGTGCAGCGCGAGCGCCGCGTTCCCCCGGGTTTTGTGCGGGACTGCCGGGTTGAGCCGAACCAGCAGCTGCCGCCGGACCCCGCCGCCTGCCGCCTCGATGCGCTCGGCGAGCCGTGCCGCGAGGTAGGTCGTACACATCCCGCGTTCGCGGGAGTCGGTGTCGTCGACGCCCACGATCGTCGCTGTCGACTGCGTCACTGTCGGCAGTAGTTGACGGTCGGATAAGGCGGTTACGCGATCGGAGAGCGGTTCAATATAAATGACCCGGAGTTCGGAAGTAAAACCGCCAGACGGCGTAATACCGGTATTCCGAAATTCCCACAACACATATATGCGGGAAGTCACTTACATTTCAGTATGTCACGGATGGCGCTGGTCGAAAACGTGGTCGCCATGCTCGAGGACGCCGGCTTCCTCGTCAGCGACCGGTGTGCCGTCCGTCCGAAGAGTTTCGATCTCGCAGCGCGGCGGGGCGAGGACCTCCTGCTTTTGAAGGTTCTGGGCAACGTCGACGCGCTGGACGCCGGTACGGGCGAGGAGATGCGGCGGCTCGGCGAGTACCTCGAGGCGACCCCGATCCTGCTCGGGCTCCGGACCCGAAACGAGGAGCTGAAACCGGGCGTGGTGTACTTCAGACACGGGGTACCGGTCATTCACCCCGACACTGCCTACGACCTGTTCGTCGAGGAGGTGCCGCCGCTGATCTACGCGGCGCCGGGCGGGTTGTACGTCAGCATCGACGGCGACGTGCTGTCAGACGAGCGGGAACAGCGCGGCTGGTCGCTGGGCAAGCTCGCCAAGGAGCTTGGCGTCTCCCGGCGGACCGTCTCGAAGTACGAGGACGGAATGAACGCCTCGATCGAGGTCGCCGCCGAGCTGGAGGACCTGTTCGACCGGCCCTTCTCGAACCCGGTAGACGTACTCGAGGGGGCCGAGGAGGTTCGCGACGCGGAGCCGACACCGGACGCCCCGGACGCGGACCCCGACGACCACCACGTGGTCGCGGTGCTGTCCCGCGCCGGATTCACGGTCCACCCGACGGAGCGGGCGCCGTTCAAAGCGGTCGGCGAGGACGTCGCCGAACAGCGGATGCGGGTGCTCACTGGCCACTCGGAGTTCACCAAAAGCGCCGAGAAGCGCGCCCGGCTGATGTCTTCGATCGGTCGGGTGACCCGGACACAGTCGGTGTACTTCACCGAGTCGGACGCCCGCAAGGAGTCCGTCGACGGCACGGCGCTGGTCTCGTGTGAGGAGCTTGCCGGGATGGACGACCCAGACGAGATCAGGGAGGTCATCCGCGAGCGGGGGACGGAACCAAAAGAAGCGTAACAACGCTTCCTCCACGGCGATGGATTTTGCCATCCCCAGATCGTTTCCTCGGTAGCGTCCCCCACGTCGTTCGTGACGATGACCTCGGTGCCACGGACGCGATATCTGTGAGCTGAAACGTCGGCTCTCAGGTCTTCAATCCGCTGCCAGTCAGCGGCACGACCACGTCGTCGTCGGGCGCCACGACGCCACGGCGCCGGTACTCCCGCAGCGCCGCAGGCGCCACTGCACACGTCGGCTCGGTATAAAAGCCCGCGGCGTGGAGCCGATCGAGTTCCTGCTCCGTGGCGGACCTGGTGATCGCGATCGCGTCGCCGTCGGTTTCGTCGATCGCCTCGAGGATCCGGTCCAGCTGGACCGGCTCGGAGATCTGGATGCCGTCGGCGACGTCGTTGTGTTCTCCATCGTCCGGTTCGGCGGCTCCCTCGCCGTGACGCTTTCGGACCACCGGCGCGACGCCGGCCGCCTGCGCGCCCAACAGTCGGGGGAGCCGGTCGATCCAGCCCGCCGCCTCGAGCCGTTTGAATCCGAGATACGCGCCCAAAAACAGCGTCCCGTGGCCGAGCGGGGTGACGACGGCGTCGGGAACGTTCCAGTCGCGCTGGAGGGCAACTTCGTAGGCGAACGTCGCCGCCCCCTCGAAGAAGGCGGGGTCGTAGGCGTGGCTCGCGTACCAGGCGTCGCCCGATTCGACCGCCCGGATGCAGGCGTCGGTGACGTCGCTGCGGGTTCCCTCCACGCGGACCGTCGTCGCTCCAGCGCGCTCGATCGCGCGGAGCTTCGACTGCTTTGTCGCCGCCGGGACGAAGATCTCGGCGTCGATCCCCGCCCGGGCGGCGTAGGTGGCGATTGCGGCGCCGGCGTTGCCCGAGGAGTCCTCGACGACTCGATCGACGCCCAGCTCCCGGGCCCGCGTCAGGATCGTCGTCGCCCCTCTATCCTTGAACGATCCCGTCGGAAACACGTACTCCAGTTTGAAGTCGGCGTTCCACGCGGGACGGTCCGTTCCCGTTTGCGGGGGCTGGCGGTCGGCGTCCACGAGCGGCGTCATTCCTTCCCCCAGGCTGACGCGATCTCTCGGGTCGTCGCCGATTGGGAGCAGCTCCGTGAAACTCCAGAGTCCCGAGCCTGTGTCGAACCCCCCCGAATCCGGCGGCTCATCGCTGAGGCCTGTGGGTTCCCAGTCGAACCGGAGCGGCGACCCGCAGCGACACCGCCACCGGTCCGGATAGCGTGTTCCGCACACGGGACAGATGAGGGATCTCGGCGTCGATGGCCCGGATCCGGATTCGGAGGAGTCACCACTCATCAGTACTCGTCGACGTCGGTACCCACCGAACAGACGTATTCGCCGGTCGCAACCTGGGGCAGGCGGCGACACCGCCAGAAGACGCCGTCGCTGTCGGCGGTCACTCGGGCTTTCTCTTCGCCGAACGGTCCCGTCACGCGAAACAGCACGTCGCCGGCGACCACTCGGTCGCCGAGGTCTTTCCGAAAGTGGATGAGTCCCCCGACCGGCGAACCGTACTGGTCGAATCCCCGCGCGCGAGTCTGGGGGTTCAGGTCGACGTTCCCCTCGATTAACCCGTAGTATCGCAACACGTTGAACATCCCCTCGACGCCCTTCTGGACGGAGGTTTCGTCCCACCCGACGCTGCCTCCCAGTTCGGGATCGATCGTCGGGATCCCCTCGTCGGGGGCGACCCGCGCGAGCTGTCCGTCCGGACCCTTCTGGTCGAAGACGTGGCCGCAGCCGAACACCTTCGCGAGCTGGAGGCAGTCGGCGTGCATCCGATGACGCCGGCCGCAGCGAACCCGGACCTCGTTTATCATCCGGCTCGTCGACCCCTGGTGGAGATCGATAATCAGATCCGCGTCCTTTGCGGCGTCGAACGTTGCGGCGGCGATGCGCTCGCTGGTCGAGCCGTGCTCGTCGCCCGGGTAGGTCCGGTTCAGCTTCGTGTCGTCGATCGGGTTGCGGTGTTTCCCGACCTGGAAGCCGAAATGGTTCACGATCCCGACCACGATGACTGTCCCGGACATCGATGCGGGGTCGAGCTGCGGGACGACCCGCGTCAACACGCCGAGCCCGTTTAGCTCGTCGCCGTCGCTTACGGCCTGCACGTACAGCGTCTTCCCGTCGGAGACGCCGTTCACAACACAGACCGGGAGCCCGACCGTGCTCCCGTCCCGCGCTTGCCCGACTTCGAGGCGGCCGATGTCGCGTTCGCCGGGTGCCGCGCTTGCGGTACCGAGGCTGATCGTCATTGGCCGATACTCGAACGCGAGAGCCTTTATCGGTTCGATCCGTCGTCGAGCGTCCCGCCCGGAGTCAATACTGCCCTCCAAACTATTATATAAACTGTCGAACTAGTCCGAACAAATGGTCTCCGGCGACCGCGAGGACGACACTGCCGCCGACGCTGCCGCCGCCGACGCTGCCGCTCCAGACGAGTCCGCCGACGAGGACGAAGAACTCTCCCGTCGGCTCCAGCAGATCAAACAGCGGGGCTGTAACGTGCTGGTGACGAAGAGCACGGGCGGTCCCGCAGTCGACCGGATCACCGCCCGGCTGCTCGGTTCACCTCGGGAGGAGCGGTACCGGATCCTCGTGATGATCCGCGACGACGTCGACGCGCTGGCCGTGAAGTTCCCCGGCGGCGTCTCGATTCTCGACGACGAGACGCATCTCGTCGACTACCGGGACGAGCTCGACGGCGACGATCCGACACCCGAGCAGTTCCCGCCGCCGGAGGGCGAAGATCCCCTCCCGAACCTCCGTGCGGAGCTGGAAAACAGGATGGCCGACTGCGTGGCGGGTCGGGACCTCGAGCCGGCACAGCTCCGGGTCGGCGTCGACTCGCTTGGCCCCCTGCTCGATCGATACCCCACGTCGACGGTTTCGGAGTTCGTCACTGACGTCACGAGTTCGGTTCGGGGGGCAGACGGGATGGGGCACTTCCACGTCGCGATGTCGGACGAGCGGGCACGGGAGCTCCCGTTCGCCTCCGCGTTCGACGCCCGGATCGAACTGCGGCAGATCCAGGCCCGCCCCGTGGCCCATCGCATCCACCTCCCCGAGTACGGCGCGAGCGACTGGATGTACGTGCGATGAAGGCCGCCCAACATCCGGCGTCGCGAACACACGGCGCCGTCGGGTACCGTATCTTATATCCATGGGCCGGCCGTCGGATCCGACGATGATCGATCTCCGCTCTGACACGGTCACGAAGCCCTCGGATCGGATGCGCGAGGCCGCCCGCGACGCCGACGTCGGCGACGACGTCTATCGCGACGACCCCACGGTGAACGAACTCGAGCGACGCGCGGCCGAACTCGTCGGTACGGAGGCGGCGCTGTACGTCCCGTCGGGAACGATGGGCAACCAGATCGCGATCCGGGTCCACACCGACCGCGGCGAGGAGCTCCTCCTCGAACAGGAGTCTCACATCCACCGATGGGAGGTTGGCGGCGCCGCGCAGCTGTCGGCTGTCCAGACGCGGCTCGTCGACGCCGGCGACCGGTGTGTTCCCACGCCAGAACAGGTGTGGGAGGCGTACGTCGAAGAGAGCCTCCACCGGCCCGGGACCGGGCTGCTCTGTCTGGAGAACACACACAACTATCGGGGCGGGATCGCCGTTCCGAAGGAGTTCGTCGACGCTGCAGCCGAGACCGCAGGCGAACTGGGGGTTCCGGTCCACCTCGACGGCGCGCGGTTATTCAACGCGGGCGTCGCCCTCGACACGCCGGCCGACGAGCTGGTCGAGAACGTGGATTCGGTGATGTTCTGTCTCTCGAAGGGGCTCGGCGCGCCGGTGGGTTCGATGCTCGCCGGCTCCAGGGAGTTCATCGCGGAGGCGCGCCGGATCCGCAAGCTGTTCGGCGGCGGGATGCGCCAGGCGGGCGTGATCGCCGCCCCCGGACTGGTCGCGCTCGAGAACGTCGATCGACTCGCCGACGACCACGAGAACGCCCGACTGCTCGCGAGCGAACTCGACGACCTCGAGGGACTCAGGTCTCCCGAACCCGAGACGAACGTCGTCGTCGTCGACTCGAGCGAGCTGGGAATGACCGCCGAGGAGTTCGTCGCCGCCTGCGAGAACGCGGGCGTCGGCGCCGGCGCCTTCGACGAGTACACGACCCGGCTCTGTACGCATCGCGACGTCTCCGGGGCCGACATCGAAGCTGCGGTCGAACGGATCGAGTCGATCGTGGAGTCGTTCGAGGCGTGAGGTGTTTCTCGTCGGTCGGAGTCCCGGGGCGGTTCGGCACCGTCACTCCTCGAAGGAGAACTCGAACCGCGCGCCGCCGTCCTCGCCGTCGGTTACCTCGACCGTCCAGCCGTGGGCCTCGGCGATCCGCTCGACGATCGCCAGCCCGAGGCCGGTGCCCTCCTCGTCGGTCGTGTAGCCGGATTCGAACACACGATCGCGTACGTCCTCCGAAATCCCCGACCCGTCGTCCTCCACGTAGAACCCCGGCGGGTCGGCCGACTCGCACGGGAGCGTTCCCACGCGGACGGTGACGGCTTTCCCTCCATGTTCGACAGCGTTGACAAACAGGTTCTCGAACAGCTCGACCGCGCGTGCCTCGTCGACCGAGACCGAACAGCCCGAATCGAACTCCAGGGTCGCCCCGTTGTCGGCGACGTTCGCCCACGCCCGTCTCGCGACGGCTTCCAGTTCCGTCTCTTCAAGTTCGCCGACGAGTCGACCCTCTCGGGCTAGCTGGAGTAGATCCTCGAGGAACTCCTGCATGTCGTCCAGCGCCCTGGTGGCCCGGTCGAAGTGGTCGTCGTCTCCGGTCTCGCGGGCGAGTTCGAGAAAGCCCGTCGCCACCGAAAGCGGGTTCCGGAGGTCGTGTGAAATGATCGAGGCGAACTCGTCGAGCCGCTCGTTTTGCTTTCGGAGCATCTCCTCGCGTTCCTGCTGTTCGGTGATGTCGGTGTAGATGGCGTATCCGGAGACGTTGTGGGAGTCGAGCTCCAGCGGGATCACCTGGAGGATGAAGTGACGTGGTCCGTCGGCAGTCCGGCGAATAACTTCCGCGGAGACGTTCTTACCCTCGCGAAGTCGGCGATTGAACTGCTCGCCCCGTTCGCGTTCCTCGTCGTCTTCCGGCAGGAGGTACTCGTCGACGTTCTCCCCGACGATCGTTTCGCTTTCGTACTCGAACACCTCCTCGAAGGCCGCGTTGACCCGTCGGACGATCGGGTTGCCGTCGACCAGCTCGAAATCGATCGCCGGATCGGGCACGTTCTCGAACAGCGACTGGAGCCGGTCGCGCTCGGTTCGCAACTCGGCGGTGGTTTCGATCCGCGCGAGCGTCTCGCCGGCGTGGGCCGCGAGAAGCTCGGCCAACTCGAGATCTCGCTCGTCGAAGGCGGCCGGATCGGTGGACACCGCCTGAAAGACGCCGTGATCCCCGATCGGAACGCTGAGCCCGGAGCGGAACTCCGACTTCGAGGGGTTGGCGTCGTGTTCGGTATCCACCTCGTCGACGAGCCGGGATTTTCCGGTTCGGAACGACCAGCCCCCGATCCCTTCGTCGACCGACATGGGTCTGGCGTCGCCGATCTCGGTATCCCCCGACTGCGCCACCGGAACGAGCACGCCGTCCCGGTGGCGCATTGCGGCAGATCGATCGAACTCCAGCACGCGCTCGGCGATGTCGACGGTTTGCTCGAACGCTTCCTGGGGCTCTCGAAGCGACGCGAACTCTGTGACGCCCTTGTGGAGTTCGGTGACTCGTCGTTCGTGTTCCTCGCGGGTCCGTTCGACATCGGACAACGCGGCGCGCACCGATTCGACGACCGATTCCGGCGAGCGAAATGCGTCGGCGTCCCGAACGGAGGTGACGCCGTCACAGTCCGCCGGATCGGTCCCGGATTCGACCGCAGCCGCGCCCCGCGTCGTCGGAGCGTCCCCGCAGACGACGGTCGGAACCGACGTCGGCGACGTCGCGGCCCACGCCCGGCTCAGCGGATCACAGCAGACCAGACAGTCCGCGTCCGGTGAGCCGTCGACCTCGCCGGGATGTCTGACTGCGACGCTCCACTCCCTGGCGAGCGCCCCGATCAGGCTGTCGGACGGGCCGTCCTCGGCGAGTACGAGGACGCGTCGTGTGTTTCTCACGCGATATCGGTCCGTTATTGTAGAAAGAGCGGCAACGAATATAAATATTCGTCTCCAGTTATCAGATATGTGAATAATGGTAGCATGAAGGGATTTTTGACATTCACATTTGATATCGTAGGATATTTCTATATTTTAATCAGTGAAAAAATACTCGGACACCAACTTCCAAGAGCCGGCGGGTCCCAGAGTGATCATGAACGACACTCCCGGGGGCGGCGACGAACGGGCGTTCGACGGGGAAGCGGCACATGGGGAACTCGTTTCACTCGCCCGTCGGCTCGTCGAGATACCGAGCCACGACGACGAGACAGCGGCGGGGGATGCGATCGAGCGCTGGCTCCGGGGGGAGACCGGGGCCGTCGTCGAACGCGACGGAGCCGGCAACGTTCTGGCTCGTCGGACGCCTCCCGGCGTCCCCGCAGACGACATCCGGAACGACGAGCGACCGACGTTCGCGCTGGTGGGGCACCACGACGTCGTCCCGCCGGCCCAGTCGCAGGTGGCGGCGGGGACCGTCGAAAGCGCCGACAGCTACGCCGTCGACCGACGCGACGGGCGACTGTACGGCCGGGGGACGGCCGACATGAAGGGCGCAGTCGCCGCCTGTCTGCTCGCGTTCCGGGACGCCGACCTCGGTGGAGACGGGGCGGGCGCCGGGGGCGAAGCTCCGGACCTCGCGTTCGCGTCGTTCGTCGGCGAGGAGACGGGCGGCGAGGGCGCGCGTGCCGCGATCGACGACGGGTTCGTTCCCGACTACGCGCTGGTGGCCGAGGGATCGACGAACTACTCGAAGGCGGGAGTCACCGACGTCGCAGTCGCCCACAAGGGACGACGGGCGAGCAGACTCCTCGCCCGGGGAACGGCCGCTCACGCGAGTGAACCCGACCGGGGCGAAAACGCGATCTACCGGGCGAGCGACGCGGTCGATGTCGTCCGCGAGTTGCCGTTCCCGCAGGCGGAGGTGCTCGGCGAGCGGCTGCAGGCGACTCTTGCGGTCACCGAGATCGACGGCGGGAGTGCCTGGAACGTGATCCCCGAACGCTGTGAGATCACCGTCGACGAGCGGACAGTCCCCGGCAAGCGGGCCGACCTCGAACGTGCGACCGAACTCCCGGGCGTCGATCTCGAGATCGACCAGGACCTCCCGCCGATGGCGTGTTCCGACGACGCGTTCGCAGAGCAGATCCTCGAGGCCGCCCGAACGGCCCAGACGGGAACGCCCGAACACGTCACCAAACCCCACGCCACCGACGCCGGGTGGCTCGCCGCTGCAGGGACGGCCTGCGTCGTCTGTGGCCCCGCCGAACCCGGGGAGGCTCACACCGACACCGAGAGCGTCTCGATCGACGTCCTCGAGCGATGTTACCGGATTTATCGAGGGGCTGCAGAGCGCGTCAGTCGAGAGTCGGGAGAGACGTAAGCCGGCAATCCGTCAGGGAAAGCAGTCCGTTCTTTACTGCGGAGGATAATGCGCCTGCATGGCAACCGAAGCCACATCGACAGACGCCCCGGAAGCCTACGAGACGCTTCTGGATCGCTACGAGCGTATCTCGTATCTCGGTACCGCCAGCGGCGTCCTCTCGTGGGACCAGCAGGTGATGATGCCCGAGGATGGGACCCCCGCCCGCTCGAAGCAGCTGTCCACGCTGGCGTCGCTGCGCCACGAGCTGCTCACCGACGACGAGATCGGCTCCCTGCTGTCGGAGCTCGAGGACGCCGATCTGGGCGACAAACAGGCTGCAAGCGTCAGGGAGATCCGCCGGGAACACGAGCGCGCCGACGCGGTCCCCCGCGAGCTCGTCGAGGAGATCTCCGAGACCTCCTCCGAGGCATTGCCTGCCTGGGAGGAGGCGAAGGAAAACGACGACTTCGAGACGTTCGAGCCGTATCTCGAGAAGCACGTCGACCTGAAGCGGGAGTACGCCGAACACATCGATCCCGACCGGGACCCCTACGAGGTGCTCTTCGAGGATTACGAACCGTGGCTGTCCTTCGAACGGGCCGAAGAAATCCTCGCGGAGCTCCGGGAGACGCTGGTGCCGATGATCGACGCGATCCGTGAATCGGACGCCGACCTGGCGACCGACACCTTCGAGGGCGAGTGGGACGCCGACGTGCAGGAGGAGCTCTCGCGGGAGATTCTCTCGACAATCGGCTACGACTGGGATCGGGGTCGGCTCGACACCTCCTCGCACCCGTTCACGTCGGGCAACCAGTTCGACTGTCGGGTCACCACCCGGTTCGACGAGTCCGATCCGGTGGGCGCGATGACTTCGACGATCCACGAGTTCGGTCACGCCCAGTACAACCTCGGGCTCCCGCAAGGGGAGTTCGGCACGCCGCTGGGCGAGTCGCGGGACCTCTCGGTCCACGAATCGCAGTCGCGGCTCTGGGAGAACCACGTTGGGCGGTCCCGGCCGTTCTGGGAGCTCCTGACGCCGATCGTGAAAGACCACTTCCCCGAGTTCGACGGCACGCCGCGGGAGGCGTACGAGGCGGCAAACCAGGTGTACGAGGACAACCTCATCCGGGTCGAGGCCGACGAACTCACCTACCACCTCCACATCGTGATCCGGTTCGAGATCGAGCGCGACCTCGTCCGGGGGGACCTCGAGGTCGCCGACGTCCCCGAGGTGTGGAACGACAAGTACGAGGAGTATCTCGGCATCCGGCCGGAAACGGATTCGGAGGGTTGTCTGCAGGACATCCACTGGAGCCACGGCAACTTCGGCTACTTCCCGACCTACTCGCTGGGATCGGTGATGGCCGCCCAGCTGTTTTCCGCCGCCGACGAAGAGATCGACGACCTGGAGGGGAAGATCCGCGAGGGAGAGTTCGGGCCGCTCCACGAGTGGCTCTCGGAGAACGTCCACGCTCACGGCAAGCAGTACCGGACGAACGACCTCGTAGTTCGGGCCACCGGCGAGGACTTCGTCGCCGATCACTTCACCGAGTACGTCGAAGAAAAGTACGGCGAGTTGTACGGACTCTAGTCTTCTCCCTGCAACTGCTTGAGCACCTCTCCGGCGACCTCCCTGTCGGCGGCGACGAGATACCGCCGGCCGCCGACCAGCTTCGTGGAGTGCTGGACGGTGACGTCGCCGTCGGACTGGGAGATGACCACCGATCCCTCCGGAAGCGCGTCGGCGACGACCTCGCCGGCCGCCGGCGCCTCGTAGTCGACCCGGACGTCGAACACCTCGATGTCGCCGGTGACCCCTTCGAGGGTCCGGATGTCGCTACCTGCGAGGGCGTTGACCGCCGCCTTGATGCTGGCACGTTCCGGGAAGAAGACGTCGTCGACGTACTCGGTGTACTCGTCGCCGTCCTCGTCGGCGATCCGGGCGACGGTTCGGATGTCCGGATACAGTTGCTTTGCGGCCATGCAGATCGCGAGGTTCGTGTCGCCCCGATCGGTCAGCGCGCCGAGCCTGGTCGTCTCGTCGGTCACCGCCTGCCGGAGTATCGACGGCCGGGTGGCATCGCCCTCGATGTACTCGATGCCGTCTTCAGTCTCGGAAACGCCGTCCAGATTCCGTTCGATCACTGTGACTTCCACTCCGCCGTCCGCGAAGCGAGACGCGACGCGTCGACCGACGCGACCGCCCCCCGCGATGACAATGTGCCCCGTTTCGGACATGTGACACAGGTCGGTACAGCACCTAATAAGCGTGTTCCCTCCGTCAGTTCTGAGCGGTGTTCGGCTCCGGGTGGAGCAGAACGGCTACGACTCGGCTGCGGCCTCCCGCACCCACTCGTCGGGAAGCTCCGAATCCGGCGGCAGGTTCTCGGTGTCGTACTCCGACAGCTGGAACGACACTGTGGTGTGATCGCACATCATGATCAACTGCCCCGGCGGATCCTTCTCGACGACGGTTACACCGTCCGCACAGGCGTCGCCACAGGTTTGACAGTCCAGACGTTCGGTCGACATACGGGTACACAACGGCCTGATGTGGTATAAACCCTCATGGTTGTTGATATCGAATCACTCGCCATCGTGTGCTGTCAGGTGTCGTGTCGACCGTCGTTCGCCTTCCGGACGTTCCAGTAGGCGGCTTTGATCTTCTGGAGGTTCTCGTACGGTTCGAGCGATCCCTCGAGATAGTCCAGCTCTCCCGTGTCCAGTTCGGTGGCTTCGAGCCGGGTCAATTCCGTCCGGGCCCGTTCCAGCTGCGGCACTCCGGTGTACCCCTCGGAGCTCCACAGCCCCGGGAACGCGGCCGCGAGCACGCTCTGTCCGATCTCAATCCGACAGTCGGAGACGGGGGCTGCGACACAAAGGAGGACGAACCCGCTTCGACGGAGCCGATCCGTGAGCGCCTCGGGCTCTGTTCGGTAGCTCACTTCGCCCGCCAGCAGTCGGCCCGTGCAGCTCACACACTTGCCTTCCCGGCAGCCGTGACGCATGTCGATCGCGTTCCGGTCGGCGATCTCCAAAAGCGAGCGATCGCCCCCCGTTTCGACGACGTCGTCGGAGCCGTCGTCGCGGACGAACTCGACGCGGTATGGCGGCTGCGATCCTCCCTTCTCGTCTGCCATGAACGTACACGGGAATCGGACCGAATAAAACCACCGAGGCGAACGCGTCGGTCACCCCACTGTTTGGGAAACGAGCTTTCGTTCGGCCGACTTCAATCGCTGCGAGATGGTTGACTTGGACACGTCAAACTCCTCGGAGATCTCATCGAGTCCGACGTCACGAGGCTGTTCGTAGTAGCCCTGTTCGATCCCCCATTCGAGGGTTTCCCGCTCGAGATCGGTGAGTACCGAGACGTTGACCGTCTCGAGGTCACAGATGTCGTCGTCCTGCTGTTCGAGAAGGGAGAGGTGCTGGACCTCGACGCTACCGATCTCCGAGAGCTCCCCGACGAGATCCATGAATGTCAATCGGTCCGGGGGAAACGTTTCGAGAATCACCGCGTCTCCCGTTTTGTCGAGGATCGACGGAACTGCATCGTAGTCGGCGAACGAGGTGCAGAAACACTGTTCTTCGTCGACTTCGGTCCTCGTGTGCAACACCGCGCTTTCGTCGGTGCCTTTCGGTGTCGCCTTGCAAATCACGTGGCAAACCCCGTCTACAGTCGTCTGTTCGACATCGGCGACGCACGAACAGGCCTCGGTGAACGGACACGGGTGTCCTTCCGGGAGTGAAAGCGAAAGACGGGCACGCAGATCCCGGGATCTACTCAGCAGTTTGCTGATCGAGGCACTCATATATGAGAGTTATCTATCATTTGAGTATAAGGCTGCGACTGTCCTCACTGTGTGAAAATCCTGCGGGGCTCGGTTCCCGGGGGAGGCTCTCGGAGACGATCCGGCACGATCCGGACGCTTTACCTTCGGGCCGGCGGTATCGGGGTGTATGCTCATCACCGACGCGGCGCTCGTCGACGGCCGGGTCCGGGACGTCCGGGTCGAGGGCGAACGGATCTCGGCGGTCGAACGGGGGTTGACGCCCGACAGCGACGAGCGGGTGATCCCGGCGGACGGCCGCCTGCTGTTTCCGGGAGCGATCGACGTCCACGTCCACTTCCGGGAGCCGGGTTTCCCGCACAAGGAAACCTGGGAGACGGGCTCGCGGTCGGCCGCCGCCGGGGGCGTCACCACCGTGGTCGACCAGCCCAACACCGACCCGGCGACGACGACCGGCGCGGGGTTCGACGCGAAGGCAACCCTTGCGGAGGCGTCGCTGGTCGATTACGGCATCAACGGCGGCGTCACGCCCGACTGGGAACCCGATGTGCTGTTCGACCGCCCGATATTCGCACTCGGGGAGGTGTTCCTGGCCGACTCGACGGGCGAGATGGGGATCGACGCCGAACTCTTCGCGGAGGCGGTCGATCGCGCCCGCGACGCCGGCGCGACCGTCACCGTCCACGCCGAGAACGCGGACCTGTTCGACGAAGCAGCGATCGAGTCGCTCGAAGACGACAGCGACGCCGACAGTCCTCCCTCGAGCCCAACCGGCCGGTCGGCCCCCGCCGACGCCTGGAGCGCCTACAGGACCGCGGAGGCGGAGATCGACGCGATCGAGCGCGCGGTCGCGGTCGCAAACGACGCCGATGCTCCAGTTCACGTCGCCCACACTTCCACGCCCGAAGGGGTCGACGCCGCCGTCGACGCCGGTGCGACCTGCGAGGTCACCCCTCACCACCTGTTTCTCTCCCGCGAGGATCTCCCTCGGCTGGGGACGTTCGGCCGGATGAACCCTCCGTTGCGGTCGGAGGACCGGCGGGCGGCACTGTTCGAGCGTGTCGCCGACGGGACGGTCGACGTGATCGCGACCGACCACGCCCCACACACCGTCGAGGAGAAAGAACAACCCCTCCTCGAGGCACCGAGCGGGGTTCCGGGCGTGGAAACGATGCTGCCGTTGCTTCTGGAAACCGTTCGTCAGGGACGGCTCGAACCCGAACGCGTCCGGGACCTCGTGGCGGCCACTCCCGCGAAGCTGTTCGATCTCCCGCAGAAGGGGAAAGTCGAGCCGGGTCGGGACGCGGATCTGGTGCTCGTCGATCCCGACCGCCCGCGTGAGACCCAGGCCGGCGGGCTCCACTCGAAGGCCGGCTGGACCCCGTTCGAAGGGTTGTGGGGGGTGTTCCCGGAACTCACCATGGTTCGGGGGACTGTCGTGTACACCCGGGATCCCGAAACCGGTGCGGAGACGTTCGGCCCGGCCGTCGGCGAGAACGTCAGACCCGAGGAGTGATCGACCGTGACGCTCGATCCCATCCACGTCGACAACATCGCCCGGCTGGCGAGCGCGATCGCCGAGGACGTCGACGACACCGACCACGACGACCTCGCAGCCACGGTGTGGGCCGAGTGGCTCTCCCCGCTGCGCCGGGGCGGACGGGTCGTCTGTGAACCCGTCGACGAGCAGGAACTCCGCGCGGTGCCGATCGACGACGCGGCGCTTGCAGACCGTCCTTTCGAGCCGGTCCACGGGCTGGACTCGGGGACGATCAATCCAACTACCTTCAAGAACGGGCTGGTGCTCGACGTGGCGCAGGCGGCGATGGCCTCGACGCCAAGCGACCTCGATCTGCACCGCTCGCGGAGCCTCGTCGCGACGGTCCACACTGCGGACACGACCGTCGATCACGACCTTGACTGGGTGACCTACGACGGGGGGTACAGCCGGCGACGGGTGTTGCACGTCCCGAAGGTGAACCGGTACGCCGAAGGGGTGGTCCACGCGCTGGCGCTGTATCTGGCCGAAAGTGATCACGCGTTAACCCACGCGAACACGGTCACCGACCTCCTGATACTCGACGGTCCGATCTACCCGAAGGAGCTGCTCACCTGGGAGGACCGCGATCCCGAACTCGGCGAACTCGCCCGGGAGGCCAAACCCCGGGCCGTGGTGGAGAACTACGTCCGGCTGGTCGAGGGGTTCCTCGAGCGGGACGTCCCGCTCGTCGGCTTCGTGAAGAACCCGAGCAGCCGCAGGATCGTTCGAACGCTCTCGGGAAAGGGGGTCGAGGCGCCGTGGGCCGACGACGCCGGCTTCTTCACCCGGCTGCTGGAGCGACGGACGGACGGCCAACGGGACCGGGACGCGCTCACGTTTACCAGCTGGTTCCGGTCGCGGGACGGGGCCGACGAGGCGTTCGCAACCGACGGCGACGCGCTCGGCATCGACCGCCGGCTCCCGGCGGACGCGTACGAGGTTACGTTTTTCGTGCTGTATGACCCCCGTTACGACGTCCTGTACAAGGTCGAGGCGCCGGCGGCGTTCACGCGAGACCCCGATATTCGGGCGGCGCTCACCGATCAGATCGTCGGGGACGTCGCTGCCGCCGGGGGACCGCCGCAGGCAGTGGCGAAGGCGGACGAACTCGCTCGGGTCAGCGCCAGCGAGAAGGTCGCACTCCGGCGGAAGTTCGAAGAACAGTTCGACAGCGAGCAGCTCCACACGTACGATGACGTCCGGTGGGACCTCACGGAGTTTTAATTCGGCCTACCGTCCGGTGGGACGTCACGGAGTTTAATTCGGCCTACCGGGGGCGCGGTTCGAACGGGCGCGTGGCAACCGACTCGATGCGGCGAACCCTGCGAGACTCGCGGTAGCGTCGGTACAGCAGCGGAACGAATGCTAGGAGGAGCAACCATGCAAACGTGGCGAGATACCACAACCCGGTCACTGTCTCCCGTCCTCGCACGTTCGTTCCCGGCACGTAGCCGTACTGCAGGTGTGCTCCGACGAACAGCGGCCAGAGCAGGAACAGGAGAACGGCTGCACTTCCAAGGACGAGCACCGGGAAAAACACCACGACGAATATCAGTGACCCGATACCGACGGCTCCGGATTCGAGAAGCTCGCGAACGCCACCCGTTTGCCTCGCTCGGTGATTTGCCCCCGTGTTGTCGACATCAGAATACATAATACATATTATACTTTAATGTATATGAAGCTTTCTCCGATGTGTGCGACGACCGCGGCCACATCGTGGCGGAACGCCCCCACTGTGCTCAGAACGCGGTCACATCGGGACGGAAGGCCGCGACGGATGGGGGCCTGATGAGATACCGTGGCCGTTCCGGGATGTTTTGTCGTCGCCCGTCGAACAGAGAGGCATGAACCTTACCGGAATCGACCATTTCGTACTCACCGTCGAAGACGTCGAGTCGACGTGTGCGTTCTACGAGGATCTGGGTGCCGACGTCGTGACCTTCGACGAGGATCGCAAAGCGGTCCGGATCGGCGAACAGAAGATCAATATCCACCCGGTCGACACCGATATCGATCTCGTCGCCGACACCCCGACCGTCGGCGGCGGCGATCTCTGTCTCATAACCGAGATGTCGATATCGGACATCGAAACGCAATTGCGTGAACTCGACATCGAGATCCTCGCTGGTCCGGTCGAACGAACGGGGGCCGTCGGACAGATCACGTCAGTATACTGTAGAGATCCAGCCGGGAACCTCGTCGAGATCGGGACGTACGACAACAGTTGAAGGGCCATTTTATCCTTCGCGGGTGAGGGAATCGCCGACACTGTTCCCGACGTGTCTTCAGCCCGATCAACTCACTCGAAAATCGAACGATCGGCTCGGTCGAGACCGACGAAGCTACGCCGCTGTCGAGAGGAATCTGAATCCGCCGTACTGTTTCGACAGGTACGGTCCCACCGTCAATACGAGTAGCCAGACGAACGTCACCAGGTACCACATCGTACTTACGGGCTCGTTCCCGCTCAGTCCGGATCCGGGCAAGTATCCGTACTCCAGGAACGCGCCCAGAAACAGGGGCCAGGTCAGAAACACCAGTACTGCACCGCTTCCCAGCACGAGTACCGGGAAAAACACCACCACGAACAGGAGCGTTCCGATCCCAACCATTCCCGACTTGATGGTGCCCATGCCCGCACTGAACCGCCCGTTCCCCTCCGGGGAGGGGTCCTCGGTCGACTGATCGCTCATTAGTTACTACCGACGACAGGCGGACACATAAGATTTCCCGAGACCGTGCGCCGGCGATCGGCGGCCTCGGTCGGGTCCGCGACTGACCGCTGGCGAGCGGCAGGTATTATACCCCTTCCGGTCGACTCCCCCTGTGTGCAGGAGACGGTTCTCATCACCGGCTGTTCGTCGGGGATCGGGCGAGCGACGGCGATCGCGTTCCTCGAGGAGGGGTGGACTGTGTACGCGACGGCACGCAATCCGGCCGACATCGAGACGCTCGGGGAACGGGGATGCGAGCTCGCGACGCTCGACGTCACCGACGACGAGGACGTCGACCGCGTCGTAAACCGGATACTCGACGAGGAGGGTCGAATCGACTGTCTGGTAAACAACGCCGGCTACGCCCAGTTCGGCCCCATCGAGGACGTCACTGTCGAGGATGCCAGGCGTCAGTACGAGGTCAACGTTCACGGTGTCCACCGGCTGTGTCGTGCGGTTTTGCCCCACATGCGCCGGGAGGGCGACGGCACGATAATCAACGTCTCGAGCGTGTCGGGGCGACTGTCGTACCCGATCGGGGGGATCTACGCCGGATCGAAGTTCGCCCTCGAGGCGATGAGCGACGCGCTCAGAAACGAGGTCCGGGCTCACGGGATCGACGTCGTCGTGATCCAGCCCGGTCCGGTCGAAACCCAGTTCGGTCGCCGCGCCGACGATGAGATCGCCCGGCTCGACCGGACCGAGGCGTACGAACCCTTCTATGCGATCTGGGAGGACACCGGGCTGCTCGGCGGCGAGAGTCCGGGTGCCGTCTCGCCGGCGCGGATCGCCGAGGACGTCGTAAACGCCGCCAGCGCGACGAAACCCCGTGCGCGGTATCCGGTCGGCCCGGTCGCGCAGGGGACGCTGCTCGCGCGGTTCCTCCCGGACACCGTCCGCGATCGTCTCACCGAGCTGGTCGTCCGACTTGTGGGATAAGAGTAAGCCAGCTCCGGGTGCTTCAGGCGTCGAGACAGGCCGCAACCACGCGCAACGCGGCGTCTCCTTTCACTTCACCGGCCAAAAGCGGGACGCGTTTCACGTCCCGTCCCCGGAACAGCTCCGTCGCCCGGCGCAGGGCGGTCTGCTGGACCTCCCACCGCCGCCGGCAGAACGCACAGTTCTCGTGGTTGGGTGCGAGCAGCCAGTCGTCATCGAGGTTCCGATCCCCGCCGGCGACACGGTCGGGCTCTTCCATCACCCTGTTTACCACGATCGTGCCGACCGGAATCCCGAACTCTTCGAGCCGGCCGACGAGGCGTTCGGACTCGACGACGCTCATCTCCTCGGGGATCAACACGACCCTGAAATCGGTGCGGTCGGGGTCCCGCAACACGGCACGCAGGCGTTCGATTCGCTCGCGGAGCTGTTCGAGGTCGGCGGCGTCGCCGACCGGTCCCTCGCCGCCCCCGAACATCCCCTTGAACCCCTCCATCATCCCCGAGAGCCGCTGTCGGAGCTTCAGCATCTCCCCGACCATCGAGTCCATGATCTCCGGCAGCTGCAACAGCCGCAGCGTGTGCCCCGTCGGCGCGGTGTCGATGACGACGCGGTCGAAGCGTGGGTCGTCGAGATGCTCCAGCAGTTGCTGCATCGCCGCCGCCTCGTCGGCGCCCGGCATCGTCCCGCCCAACAGCGGGTCGATCCCGTCCCCGCCCAGTAGCTCCCCCAGCGGGTTTCCGGCGCCGCCGGCGCCCGCGAACCCGTCGCCCTCGCCGCCTGTCTCCTCGCCGAATCCTTCGCCCTCGCCGAACGCGCCGCCGCCGAATTCCCCGCCGCCGCCGAACAGGCCGGCCTCCATCGCGGCGTCTGGGTCGATTTCGGCGGCGTACAGCGGCAGATCCTCGCGGATGCGGGCCGGCTCGGCCGGGATATCGACGCCGAACGTGTCGGAAAGCGAGTGGGCCGGATCCGTCGACACCACGAGCGTCGCGGTCCCGCCGGCGGCCGACGACAGCGCCGTCGCGGCCGCCATCGTCGTCTTCCCGACGCCGCCCTTGCCGCCGTACAGGACGTACTCCGGTGCGTCGACGCCGGCCGGCAGATCGGTCGTCGGCTCCACGTCGAGTTCGTCGTCGACCCGCTCTCCGTTTGGTTCCGCCTCGTCGACCGGGTCCACGGCGTCGTCCCGGTCGGTCTCCTCGCTCTCCTCGACGCGATCGACCGGTTCGACGTCGATTTCGCTCATGTGGATCTGGAGGGACGGGAGCCACCTGTACCCGTCGGTCCGGGTCGTTCGGTGCGATCGACGCGCCGTCGACTCTCCGACATGGTCGACGAGAAAAACGGCTCGAGTGTGGGATGTGCTACAGTGGGATCACGCTACGTTGAACCCTTTTTCGCGGAGGAACTCCTCGACGCGGCCGGAGTGGTTCCCCTGTAACTCGATGGCATCGTCTTCGACGGTGCCACCGCAGGCGAACTTCGATTTGAGATCCGACGACAGGGAGTCCATGTCCACGTCCTTCGGATCGAATCCTTCGATCACCGTTACCTCTTTTCCGTAGCGGCGCTCGTCGATGCGGATGCTGATCTGCTGGGACTCTTTTGCCACGTCTTCACAGACGCAGAGTTCCTCGGGCAGCCCACACGTCGAGCAGACTTCCGACATTACAACCTGGATGTACAGGATGGCTATATTAAACTGTGTCGGGAGCTTTCATTCCCGGAACCGCCGAACCACCGGCGTCGCCTCCCACACGAGGTCGTCGACCGTCTCGATCGCGGCGTCGGCGTCCGCCCGGGACACCTCGCCGCTGTACTGTGCCCGCTCGTAGGCGTCGTACACGTCTTCGATCCGTTCGTCGGCGCCTCGGAGCTGCATCGCGGTTAGATACGTCCGTGGCGTTTCGGTTGGGCGCCGGGGACGGTACCGACGGCCGAGCAGATACTCCAGCCGAGCGAACGCCCGCTGGACGTCGGATCCGGGGTCACGCCGCCGTCCAGGATATCGAAGCCACACCGCACGGTATGCCCGCCGATCCCACCCCCGTTGCCGGATCGCGACGGCGAATCCGAACAGCAGCAAGGCACCGTACCCGACGCTGTCGCGCGAGGGGAGCGTCCGTTCCTCCTCGCCGGGATCGTCGAGTCCGGGTGCCGCACCGACGTCCTCGAACTCGCGTTGATCGACGCCCGAGACGGGCTGGACGTCGCCGGCGTCGGCGGGATCGTCGGCGGCGTCCGGATCGAGAACGTCGTCGACCTCGGGATCGTCTTCGGGATCGGTGTCCACCGGATCGTCGGTTTCGTCGTCGATGTCGTCGTCGGGCGTCCACTCCCCGGGACCGGATCCCTCGACGTCGACGCCCTCGACGCCCCCCTGGCGGGCCTCGACTAGCCTGGCGTCCCTGACGCTGTCGCGGGGATCGCTCGGCGTCGGATCGAACTCGACCCAGCCGTGCTCCGGGACGTACACCTCGACCCAGGCGTGGGCGTTCTGTCCCCGCACTGCCCACTCGTTCTCGCCGATCCGCTCGCCGGTCGTGTAGCCGGTGACGAACCGCGCGGGGACGTCCTGGGACCGCAGCATCGCGGTCATGGTCGTCGCGTAGTAGGTGCAGTAGCCGGCGTCCATCTCGAAGAGGAACGCGTCGGCGACGTCGCCGGATGGACGTTCGACTGTCAGCGAATACTGCTTGTTCTCCTCGAGATATCGCTCGATCGCGACCGCGGCGTCGTACGGGTTGTCGGCGTCGGCCTCGTCGATTACGTCGGCAGTCAGATCGCCGACTCTGTCGGGGGTGCTCTCGGGGAGGTCGGTGTACCGCGCTTCGATCTCCTCGGGGTACTCCGTGCTGGCGTTTCGGAGTTCGTCGGGCTCGGATCGCAGCCGTTCGCTCTCGATCCGGACGGTCTCCCCGTCCATGATCGTCACCGACGGGTGGACGCTGCCGAGTTCGGTCACCTGGGCGTTCTGTGCGGCGGGTCCTTCGATCGCGACCGGCTGTGCGGCCGCCGGGAACACGCCCATTTCGGTTCTGGCGGTCACGAGCTGGGTGATGCGTTCGCTGGAGCCGGGCGGCCCGTCGATCTCGCCGTCGTACAGCGTCGTTTCCCCGGTTCGCGCCCAACCGTCACCGGTGTATTCGTCGTAGATGCCCGTGCGCCACTGCGCCGGCTCGTCGCTTTCGACGGTAAAGCGGACCTCCTGTGAGAGCCGGACGGAGCCGACGATCGCCAGCTCCTCCTCGTCGGCCGACAGCGTCGACTCCAGCCCGCTGGTTCCCCGATCCATCACGAACGGCCCCGCCGCACCGCCGGGCACGACCGTCAGGGTACTCGTCACCAGAAGCATTGCGAGCAGCACGGCGCCGAGCGTCCGCCGGTGAGTGTCGACCCCGCCGGGAACCGAGAGGGTGTCCAACCCGAGCGCGAGCGCGACGCCGAGCGCGCCGACGAGCGTCACCGCCGTGCCCGCATCGCCCGTGAGGACGAAAAACCCGAGCGCACCGCCCGGTGCGACCAGCGCGAGGGTGTACCGACCCCTGAGGCCGGCGTACACCGCGAGGAACGTCGGAACCGGCGCCATCGAGAGCACCCACGCTGTCGGCTCCGCGAGCCGGAGGACCGACAGCCCGGAAAGCAAGGAGACGGTGTCGAACACGAGCTGTGGGAGTGTGAACAGCGCCCGCTGACTCGCCGGCACGGCGAGCAGGTACACGGCGCTTCCGACGGCGAGCAGCCCGGAGCCGATCCACATCCCGGCGCGGGGCGAGATCGTCCTCGCGGCGCCGACCGCAAGGACGATCGTGACGGCGACCGTCAGCGCGAACTGCCCCACGCCGCCGACGACGTCGACGACGCCGTAAAACTCCCACAACGCGGCCGAAAGCACCACCAGTACCCCGACGAGCGGTGGCTCGACCGAGAACGGCTGCGGATCGAAGACCACATCGACCGCCCGCGCGAGACGCCGCCGCACCCGGCGCACCAGATCGGCGATCGGACTCTTCATCGTTCACCCCCGTCGGCCGCCGGGACGGTTCCGGGGGCCGGTTCCCCGGTCTGTCCTTCGGCCGTTCCCTGGCTTCGATCGTCGTCCTGTCCGGGTGCGGTCCCTTCACGGAGCTGATCGAACCGATGAGTCTCCCCGTCGGTTTTGATCTCTGTTTGCCGGTGTGTCCCCTCGATCACGACGTCAGCGTCCGGGTCGGGAACCCCCCCGCGGGGCAGTCGCGTCAAAAGCTCGAGGAGCTGGCGTGGGTCGCCGCCGGGGAACGTCTCGACGCGCCCGTTCGGCGCCGAGAGGTCGACCGGAACCCCCTCCTCCAGCAGCGCGAGCGCGACGCTGGTCGCCGCCATCGCAGTTCGGTCGGCTCCCCGGCCGCCGACGCTGATCGAGACGCTGGGTCCCTGTGTGTCGGCGGCGAACTCCTTTACGATCAGCTCGTCTTTCCGTGCGGTCGCGGGCCAGTGGATGTCCCGGAGGGAATCTCCCTCCACGTACTCGCGGAGCTGGTCGAACTCGTCCCGCTGGCGGCTCTTGCCGACTTCCTCGACGTCGTACAGCCCGAGACGGAACCACTTCGGTATCGGCCGCCGCTCCGGATACACGAGCACGCTATCGACGGGATCGCAGTCGAACTCCCGAGACAGCAGCCCGAACACGTCGGTCGCGACCAGTTCCGTCGGCCCGATCGATCGCTCGCCGCGGCGGCGGTACGACACCTCGAACTGCACGTCACTCTCGCCGATCGCCGCCTCGACGGCGGACTGTTCCAGCTCGAGCCCGTCGTCGACACGTTCGGTGACTCGGGCGAGGAACGGATCGGAGAGCCCGGCGGTCGGCTCGCCGGCGTCGGCAAACCGGAGCCGAAGCTCGTGGCTCGTGCCGGCGTGGGCGTCCGGCGGCAGGTCGCGAATCACCCGCGGCGCTTCGAGGCCGCGAAGCTGGAGGTAGGCGGCCGCGAGGCCGACGATTCCGGGGGCGACGACGGCGTTGAGCGCGCGCGGCCCCGCGATCCACGCCATCGCCGCTGCGAACAGGCAGACGGCGACGACGCTTTTCCCGCGGCGGGTGAGTCGGACGTCGGGGGTGAAGCGGTCTGGGAGCATTCCAGTCGTTTGCGCTGTCGGCGGGGGATCGGATTACTCGACGGCGACCGTCGAGAGCGCCTCCTCGACGATCTCTCGACCGGTCGTTCCGCCGGTTTCCGGTCGGACCCGGTGGGCGAGCACGCTTTCCGCCTCCGTCTGGACGTCGTCGGGGACGACGTACTCCCGGCCCTCGAGCAGCGCTCGCGCCTGGGAGGCCCGCAACAACGCGAGGCTCCCCCGGGGACTCGCACCGAGTCCGGCCCGTTCCCGGGTGAACCGGGCGAGTCGGGAGACGTACGAGCGGACGGGTTCGCCGGCGTCGATTCGGCTTGCGGTCTCGCGTGCCCGTCGGAGCTCGTCGGTGGTGGCCACCGAGT
Organism: Halalkaliarchaeum desulfuricum; assembly: GCF_002952775.1. Taxonomy (NCBI): domain Archaea; kingdom Methanobacteriati; phylum Methanobacteriota; class Halobacteria; order Halobacteriales; family Haloferacaceae; genus Halalkaliarchaeum; species Halalkaliarchaeum desulfuricum. The sequence continues at coordinate 858,656 of NZ_CP025066.1, read as the reverse complement.
CGATCGACTCGATGGGGTGCCGCCCGCGAAGCCGGTCGAGCATCTCCGTCTCCTCGCTCTCGGAGGGGTAGCCGATCCGGAGTTTCTTGGTGAACCGGTCGATCTCGGCCATCGGGAGATCGTAGGTCCGCCCCGGCTCGACGTCGTTTTGAGTTGCGATGACCACGAACGGGTCCGGCAGTCGTCTGGTTTCCCCGTCGACGGTCACCTGTGACTCCTCCATCGCCTCCAGCAGCGCCGACTGGGTTTTCGGCGGCGCGCGGTTGATCTCGTCGCCCAACACCACGTTCGCGAACACCGGGCCGGGACGGAACTCGAAGTCGCCGGTCTTTCGGTTGTACACGTTCGATCCGGTGACGTCCGAGGGGAGCAGATCGGGGGTGAACTGGACGCGCTTGAACGAACAGTCGACCGACCGTGCGAACGCGCGTGCGAGCATCGTCTTTCCGACGCCGGGAACGTCCTCGAGCAGCAGGTGACCCCGGGCGAGAACCGTCACCAGCACGTGGTCGATCACCTCCCCTTTCCCGAGGATCACCCGACCGACGTTCTCGGCGATCCGCTCGGCGATCGTCGACGCCTCGGCCGCCGACAGCGCCGCCGTCTCGCCGACCGGCGTCCCGGCGGGGTTGGTAGCATCTGTCATGCTATTGGCTATCTTTCATCGCGGCTGTCGTCGGATATGTCTTGCGAGAGGTCACGAGGGCGGTCGCGTGTCACGTCACACCATTCCATGCCCCCGTTTGGGGGCGAAGGCGCCTAACGTTTCCGGGGCTCAGTCTGCGATCTCGACGCCGGAGATCTCGAAGCGAGCTCCGCCGGTTTCGTCGGCGATCGCAGCGATCTCCCAGCCGTGCGCCTCGGCGATGCGCTTGACGATCGACAGCCCGAGGCCGGTCCCGTCGCTGGCGGTCGTGTAGCCGGTTTCGAACACCTGTTCGTGTTCTCCCTCGGGGATCCCCGGCCCGTCGTCTTCGACGTAGAAGCCGTCGCTGCCGTCGAGGTCGCCGACGGTAACCGTGACGTTCCGGTCGGCTTTCCCGGCGTCGTCGGACTCTGTCCGACTGCTCGTGGAGCCGTGCTCCACGCTGTTCCGAAAGAGGTTCTCGAGCAGCTGTCGGAGGCGACTCTCGTCGGCTCGAACCACGAGTTCGGTCTCGATTTGCACTGTCACATCGTCGGTCTCGACGTTGTTCCAGCACCCCTCGACGATCTTCCGGAGATCGACGGGTTCGACCTCGGCGACTCCGGTTCCCTTGCGGGCGAGGGTGAGGAGATCTTCGATCAGCGCCTCGCTGCGATCGAGCGACCGCACGACGTCCTCGAGGTGCGAGCTGTCACACTCCTCGCGGGCGAGTTCGAGCCGGCCGCTGGCCACGCTCAGGGGGTTCCGGAGGTCGTGGGAGACGATCGAGGCGAACTCGTCGAGCCGCTCGTTTTGACGCTTGAGCTGCTGGGTTCGCCGCCGGAGACGCTGTGTCCGGTCGAGTTGCTCGAGCCGGGAGGCGGCGTGTGCCACCAGCAGTTCGACCAACTCGAGGTCGTCGTCGTCGAAGGCGCCGGGGGCCGTCGAGACCGCCTGAAAGACGCCGTGATCACCGACCGGGACCGTGATCGCCGAACGGAACGCCGTGTCAGCGGGCGCGGCGTCGCGTTTCATGAGGTCCTCGACCACCGACGACTCGCCCGTTCGGTAGGCTCTCGCCGCGAGGTTGTCGTCGGCGTCGACGTCGGTCTCGTCGTAGTACTGATCCGTCGAAATCTCCGAGGAGACGGCCATCGGAACCAGCGTGTCACCCTCGGCCGCGTCGGCGATGGCGATGTCGAACGAGAGGATATCCTCGGCTGCGTTCACGACCTGTTCGTAGACTTCCTCCCGAGTCTCGCTGCTGCCGATCTCGGTCGCCACGTCGTGAAGTGCGGTGATCCGTGCGCTCCGTCGCCGTCGCTGTGCCTCCTGCCGCTTCTGTTCGGTGACGTCCCGTGCCACGCTGAGCACCGCCCGCTCGCCCCGATACATCGTGATCGTGGCGTTGATCTCGGCAGGGATCCGGTCGCCGTCTTCAGTCAGATGGACGGTCTCGAACACCAGCGATCCCTCCGTTTCGAGCTCCTCGAGCCGCCGCTGATACTCGTCGTCGTCTACCGAGACGGCGAAGTCCCTGGGTGACAGTTCCAGGAGTTCCTCCCGGGAATAGCCCAGCCGATCCACTGCAGCCTCGTTCACGTACAGCATCGCCCCGTCCAGATCGTGGAGGAAGACCGCGTCGTTCAATCCCTCGAGGATCCCCTCTAACTCGTCGAACGCACGTTGGAGTTCGCGTTCGTGTTCGCGCTGGTCGGTGACGTCGGTGATGAACCCCTCGAGAACGAGGAGTTCGGCGTTGGTTCCGTCCTCGGTTCCGTCGCCGTTACCGTCGCCGTTACCGTCGCCGTTACCGTCGCCGACGTCATTGGCGTTGACGTGCACTCCGTCGATTGCCCTGCCACTGTCGTCGGCGTACACGGCTGTTCCCTGCTCCCACACCCACTTCGTTTCTCCCGCCTTCGTCACGATCCGGTAGGTCGTCTCGAAAGACGCTCCCTCCTCGAGTTCCTGCTGGATGTCCTCCCACGTTTCCTCGTGGTCGTCGGGGTGAAGAACGTTCTCTCCCCAGTTCACCTCGCCCGATTCGATCGCAGCCGCGTCGTAGCCCGTGAGCTCCTCGACGGCCCCGCCGACGTGTTCCATCGGCCATCCCGGCTCGTTTTCACACCGGTACACCATCCCGGGGAGGTTGCCGTAGAGCCGCTCGAGCTGGCGGGTGCGTTCCGAGAGGATCCGACGTGCCCGGTACTGCTCGACGGCATTTTCGATCCGATTCGCGAGGATCGCGTACTGGCCGGTCCCTGATTCCTTCTGGAGGTAGTCGGTCACGCCCGCCGAGATCGCTTCGCTCGCGATCTGTTCGCTCCCCTCGCTGGTGTACAGCACGAACGGCAAGTCGGGATACTGCTCGCGGATGCGCTCGAGGAACTCGATCCCGTCGAGGTTCGGCATCTCGTAATCCGAGAGGACGCAGTCGACGTTCTCTTCGGGGAGTCGCTCGAGGGCCTCGACGGGATCGGTCTCGACTGTCACCTCGAACCGTCCGTCCCGCCGTCGCAGAAACTCGGCGGCCACCTCGGCGAAGTCGGGTTCGTCGTCGACGTGGAGAACCCGGATCGGCCCATCCATTGCACCCTACTCCACCCGGCCAGCTTAAAAAGGATTCCCTCGGTGCAACCCTCGTTACCTCTCCCCCCACTCCTCGAACCGCTCGGACATCGAGTCGGCCACGTCGGCGAGATACACCGTCCCCCAGACCGCCGTGACGAACGCGCCGACGAGGTTGAAAAGCAGGTCCATCATGGTGTCGCCGATCCCGTGTTGGGCGAGCACGGCGGGAATGCCCGCCCGGATCGCGAACTGGTCGATGGCGAACTCGAGCAGTTCCCAGACGACGCCCGCTGCGAGGACGAACACCCCGATCAACAGTCCCATGAACTTCGGCGGCAGGTACACTGCGTCGGTGTGGAGATGAATCGCCCGGAACCCCGCGTAGCCGGCGGCGGCGACCACCGACGCAGAGAGGGCGTGAGTCAGGTGATCCCACGGCCCGACTGCGTCGTACAGTCCGGCCGATCCCAGCGCGTGGAGGAACACTGCGACCGTGATCCACAACACCAGTCCGGGATCCATCGGCAGCTCGAGGTCGCGTTCGAGCAGTGCCGGGACGAACGTGATCACCAGCGCGACGGTCGCGTTAGCGATCGTCGGCAAATGCAGCGTCCAGACCCCGTACGCGAGCACGATCCCCAGGACGATCTGCATTCCCCGGGTCAGGTGCCGCTGTGTTCGTTCCGACAGGTGGAGCCGCCGGGCGAGCGTTTTACCCTCGACGGCCGCCCGTCGCTCGCGTTCCTCTCCCGGCGCGTACGGGGGAACGTACGTCCGTTCGCTCGCGGGGGAGATCCGACGCTCGAAGAAAAACGCGAACGCGACCCCGGCGAGTATCCCCGCGACCGTCGCGTAGGTGAATTCGATCATCACGACCGCGTTCACGACGTCGGGATCGCGGCCGTCCAGAAGGAACGCGGTCCCGAACAGCACGTCGGAGAGCCACTGGCCGACGTTGTACACCGCGGCGGCAGCCATCGTCGAGAGCGTCACGAACGCGATCGCGAACCGGTGGGTCATCCGGACCGGCGTGAACGCGTGCAGTTCGACAGCGAGAAACAGCGCGACGACGGCGACGGCCACGTAGGGCACGACGTCGGTCCGGAACGGCACGCCGACGAGGAACTCCCACACGAGCGGCAGACAGGCGATTCCGACCAGCTCCCACGGCAGCGTCACCGTCGGATCTCGGAACGCGACCGGCGGAACGAGAGCGATCACGAGCAGAACCGCCGCCAACACCGCCGTTCGGACGTCCCCCGCGATCGCGACCCGCTCGATGACGAAGACGGACAGAACGCCGACGAGTACCCAAAAGAGAGCCGCATTGCGCCGGCTCTCCAGTAGCGTTCCCCCGAGCCTGTCTGTCGTCGCCATACGTCTAGTACGACGTGGGGGATTTCCTAATCGTTAGGGGTGTGCGGCCGTCTTTTCTGCCTCGAAATACTGCGAGATCAATAACCGTTCCCGACAGACTGATAAATACGTGTCGCCTTAGATACGACAGTATGATGCTTCCGACCCACGCGCTCGCCGGGATGGCGCTGGCGCTGCCGCTTTTCGCGGTCGCGCCGGAGCTTGCGCCCGTCGGGCTCGTGGCCGGGCTGCTCGGGGGGATCGTCCCCGATCTAGACATGTACGCCGGTCACCGGAAAACGCTGCATTACCCGGTGTACTACAGTGTCGCTGCCGTTCCTGCGACGTTGTCGGCGCTCGTTTTCCCGTCGGCGGCGACTGTCGCGGCGACGCTGTTCCTGCTGGGGGCTGCCTTGCACTGTGTCAGTGACGTCTTCGGAAGCGGGCTCGAACTGCGACCCTGGGAGGGGAACTCGACGCGGGCCGTCTACGACCACTTCCGGGGCCGATGGATCGCTCCCCGGCGGTTGATCCGGTACGACGGGTCGCCGGAGGATCTCCTGTTGTCTGTCGGGCTGGCGCTCCCACTTATATACGCCGTGGGGGCACCTTTCCAGGGAGTCGTGATCGCTGCCCTCGCCGTCGCGGTCGCGTACACGCTGCTGCGACGGACGCTCGCCGAACTGGCGCCGGTCGTCGCGAATCTGCTCCCGGCGGCGGTTCGCCAGTACGTCCCCGACCGGTACCTCCCCGAAGTCGACGCCGCGGTTTCACGGCGGTCTCGGTAGTCGCCGGAACTGCGTGCCTACACGTATCTGTCAAACGAAAGCCAAAAACGATTATAACATATCTTTCTGAAATAAACCCCAGTGCAGATGGGATGGACCGTTTCGGCGTTCGCGGTCATCGTGTTCGGGGGCTCGGTCGTGGCGCTCGCGGTCGGTGTCGCCGCGCTCCGGCAACGACCGGACCCGATGGCCGTGCCGTTTTCGGTATTGATGTTCGCGGCCGCAGCGTGGGCCATCCCGCACGGCGTCGGGCTCGGTTATTCTACCGTCGAGCAGGTCGCCTTCTGGCATCGGCTTCGGTATCCCGGAACCGTCCTCGCGCCAGTGGCGTATCTCCTCGTGGCGGCTCAGTACGCCGGCTACGAGAGATGGCTATCACGCCGGACGTACACGCTTCTCGCGGTCGTTCCCTCAATCACAGTCGCGGCGGTGTGGACGAACCCGTATCACGGCCTCTTCTGGCAATCGCTGTCGATTGCAACCGTCGGCGGCGCGTCGGTTCTGGTACCGGAGTTTGGCCCCCTGTACTGGATTAGCCTCGGCTACCTGTACGCGATAACGGCTCTGGGTCTCCTCCTGTACGGGATCTCGATCGTCCGGTCGGGCGCCGTCTATCGCAAGCAGGCGGTGTTGCTGTTCGTCGCAGCGTTCGTCCCGCTGGCGACGAACGTCGCCATGAATTTCGGGATGGGTCCTGAGCCGATGGTCGATTTCACCACCACCGCGCTGGCCGTCTCCGGGCTGGTGTTCGCGCTGGCACTGTTTCACTTCGACCTGTTTTCGCTCCGGCCGATCGCCCGGGACCGGCTCGTCGAAGAGTTAGAGGACGGCGTGGTCGTCGTCGGACCCGACGACAAGATCAAGGACTTCAACCCGATCGCGGCACGCATCTTCGATGGGATTGCGGTCGGACAGCCCGCCGACGACCTCCTGTCGTCGAACGTCGTCTCCGACGGCGGCGAACTCGTCGTCGAAAGCGGAGGAAACGAGCGCCGGTTTCGGCCGCGGTCGACACCACTGACCGACGGGCGGGATCGCGAAATCGGGCGGATCGTGTATCTCCAGGACATCACCGATGTCGTCGAACACGAACAGCGGATTAGCGTTCTCAACCGGATCCTCCGACACAACGTCCGCAACGAACTGAACGTCGTCCTCGGTCACCTGGAGCAACTGGAGCGACAAACGTCCGATGGCGACGCCGAACACGTCGAAACCGCAATCGAGAGCTCCAGACGGGTCGTCGAATTCTCCGAGCAGGCGCGCCACGTCGAGCAAACACTTCAAGCACGCGACAGCGCGGTGGATGCGTCGGCGACGGCAGTTGTCGACCGCGCCGTTTCCGACGCCCGGGAGACGTATCAAAACGCCGAGTTCGTGACCGAACTCCCGGATCGCACCGACCACGGCGTCCACGTGAACGTCGTCGACGAGGAGCTGTTCGAGCTGGCTGTCGCCGAACTGATCGAGAACACGATCGTACACCACGATCGGCCGTCCCCCCAGGTGACCGTCCGAATCGAGACCGACGGCGAACTGGTCTCCGTCCGGGTTGCCGACGACGGTCCCGGTATCCCGGAGCCGGAACGGGAGATCCTGAACACCCGGACGGAGACGGATCTGGTTCACGGCAGCGGCCTCGGGCTGTGGCTTGTGAAGTGGACTGCGTCGCTCTCGGCCGGCGAACTCTCGTTTGCGGACAACGAGCCACGAGGCACTGTCGTCACCCTCGCGCTCCCGATCGCCGACGGGCAGGGGTCCTCCGGGAGCGACTGTCGAACGAATTAACACCGTCTCGATCCACTCGTCCGTATGGACATCGCCCCGTTCGGCCTCGAACGCTGGTTCGCGGAGTACGAACACGACGCCGAGATCATGCTCGCCGAAAGCGGGATCCGGTCGCTGGACGCCTCCAGGTTCGATCTCGATCCGGGGGAACTGGGGTACGTGATCCCCACGAACGGCGATCCGGAATTCCGTGCCCGGGTGGGGGAACGCTACGACCGTTCGGCCGAGGAAGTCCTTTTCACCTGCGGGACACAGGAGGCGAACTTCCTTTCGTTCCTCTCGCTTCTGGGCGGCGACGGCGGCGATCACGCGGTCGTGGTGACACCGACCTACCAGGCGCTGTACTCCGTCCCGGAGGCGTTCGGTTCGGTGACGACTGTCGACCTGGAGCCGCCGCAGTGGACCCTCGACGTCGACGCAGTCCGGGAGGCAATCACCGACGACACCGCGGTCGTCGTCGTGAACAACCCCAACAACCCAACGGGGCGGTATCACGGCGAGGAGGTCATCCAGCAACTGTACGACGCCGCCGCCGCCCACGACGCGTATCTGCTGTGTGACGAGGTGTACCGGCTGCTCGCCGAGGACCCGCTTCCGCCGGTCGCGAGCATGGGCGAATATGGCCTGTCGACGACGAGCCTCACGAAGGCGTACGGACTCGCCGGGCTGCGGTTCGGCTGGCTCGTCGGCGACCGGTCGGTGATCGAGGCGGCCTGGAACTGGAAGGACTACACCACCATCTCGCCGTCGCTGTTCGGCCAGCACGTCGCAAAACAGGCGACGGGACGGCGCGAGACGGAAATCCTGGAGGAGAACCGCGAACTCGCCGCCGAAAACAGGGAGATCGTCGCCGACTGGATCGACCGTCACGATCTGTCCTGGTACGATCCGGTCGGGGTCAACGGCTTCGTCACCGTTCCCGACGGCTTCGAGTCGAGCACCGATTTCTGTCGAACCGTCGTCGAGCAGGAGGGCGTCGTACTCGCTCCCGGGGACCTGTTCGGCCACGACGACTACTTCCGAATCGGGTTCGGACTCCCCACGTCCGAACTGGAGCGTGGCCTCTCTTACGTCTCGAAAGCGATCGTGAACCGGGGAGAGTCCCGATGAGCGTTCTCCCGGACCGGTTAGACGACCTCTCGGAGGAGTCCATCGCGCTCGGGGCGGGCGCGCTCACCCTGATCGTCGTGAACCTCGCGGGCAACGCCGTCGGACTGGAGTTTCCCGAACGAACGATCGTCGCGATCGCGGCTGGCTTTTTGGCGCTGATGGCGACGAGCTACCTCCGTACCGGCAACTTGCTTCCCGAAGGCGACGACGAGGAGTACGAGCCCGAACTCTAGCCCACCGAAACCCGCCGAAACCCGCCGAAAGAGGACGAAGGGGCCGCACGTCGGCGATCAAACCGTTTATACTGCCGCCGGCAAAACGACGGTGTATGCCGAAAGAGCAAAAGCAGGTTCGCGACCTCCAGGAAGGCAGCTACGTGATGATGGACGACACACCCTGCAAGATCAACGCCTACAGCACCGCAAAGCCCGGCAAACACGGCAGCGCGAAGGCCCGAGTCGAGGGTCGCGGCGTCTTCGACGGCAAGAAGCGATCGCTCTCTCAGCCCGTCGACGCGAAGGTGTGGGTACCGATCATCGAGCGGAAACAGGGGCAGGTCGTCTCGGTGTCCGGCAACGACGCCCAGGTGATGGACCTGGACACCTACGAGACGTTCACCATGCGGGTGCCCGAAGACGAGTCGTTCTCCTCGGACGACACCATCGAGTACCTCGAGTACGAGGACCAGCGGAAGATCGTCGGATAATGTTCCCCGGCGCGTCGGCCGACCGCGAGGCGGCGGCGTACGCGATCGTCGGCGCGCCCCTGGACGCGACGACGACGTTCCAGCCGGGAACCCGGTTCGGCCCGGACCGGATCCGCCGGTTCGCGGAGACGTACGACGACTACGACCGCCGCACGGACCAGTTTTTCACCGACCTTTCGGTGCACGACGCGGGCGACGTGCACGCGTGGCCCGATGTCCCCGAGTATCTCGAGTTCCTCGAGGGGACGCTGCGGGACGTCGTCTGGGACGACGCGGTCCCGCTTACGTTAGGCGGGGAGCACACGATCACTTATGCCGGCGTCGCCGCCGTCGAGCCGGAGGTTCTCGTCGTTCTCGACGCCCATCTGGACCTGCGTGACGAATACGCCGGCAACCCGTGGAGTCACGCGTGCGTCTGTCGCCGGGTGCTGGAGGAGGGCCACGCAGACCGACTCGTCGTCGTCGGGGCCAGAACCGGCTCAAAAGCGGAGTGGGAGCGCGCCGACGCGGACGACGTCACAGTTGTGCCGCCGGAGGCGACCCGAGAGTGGGTCACCGCGACGAACGCGGGAGACACCGGGCTCGCGGACGTCGACTCAGTGTATCTCTCGGTCGACATCGACGGCGCAGATCCCGGATACGCGCCGGGGACGGGAACGATGGAGCCGTTCGGGCTGTCGCCCCGGGAAATGCGGGACGCAGTCCGCGCGGTGGCGCCCCGATCCGATGGATTCGACGTCGTCGAGGTGAACGATCGCGACGACGGCCAGGCGGCGGCCCTGGCCGGGAAGCTGCTGCGGGAGTTCGTCTACGCACACGCCGCCGACAGCCCATAAGGCGCTCTCGTCCCCGGAAAGCGCGACTGGAAAACGGGAAGGCTTATTCGGGGCGAACTCGCAGACGCGTTTATGGTCGAACTGCGGGTACCGGAGGTGGACTACACCGAGTATTCGAACCGCCAGCTCCTGGTGGTTCCGCTCGCGGTTCTCGCACTCGCGCTGTTGATCATCGGTGGCTGGTTCCTCCTGACCGGCGCCCCCGCGAACTACGGGCTGGAGTTCACCGGCGGGACGGAGGTACGGATCGCCATGGACGACGTCGAGGACCCCGACGCGGCGATCGAGGAGGCGTTCTCGGCGGAACCCGACACGATCCGGTCGATCCCCGGCGACGACGTGTACGTGGTGACGTTCCGTGCCGGCGTCACAGATGCGTCGACACTCGAAGACGAGGTCGAAGCCGCCGGATTCGACTTACGTGGGTTAGACGAGGTCAGCGAGAGCTTCGGGGCCGACACGCGACAGCTCGCTGTGACCGGCGTCGGTATCGCGTTCCTCGGGATGGCGGTGCTGGTGTTCGCGCTGTTCCGGACGTTCATCCCCTCCGTGGCGGTGGTCGCGTCTGCGTTTTCCGACATCATGATCCCGATCGCGATGATGAACCTGCTCGGGATCGATCTGACACTGGGGACGGTTGCGGCGCTGTTGATGTTGATCGGATACAGCGTCGACTCCGACATCCTGTTGAACAACAGCGTGCTCCGCCGAACCGGCGACTTCTACGAGTCGGTTCACCGGGCGATGCGGACCGGTGTGACGATGACGATCACCTCGATCGCCGCGATGACGGTGATGGCGATCGCCGCCACCATCCTCGGGGTTGATCTCCTTCGTGACATCGGCATCATCCTTGTCGTCGGGCTGTTCGCCGACCTGATGAACACGTATCTGATGAACGTGACACTGCTTCGCTGGTACAAGTTCGAGGGGGTGAAACGATGATCAAGGAGAACTGGCGGCTGCTGTTGCTCGCCGTCTTCATTCTCGCGGCGACGTTCGCGTTGTTCTCGCCGACGATGGCGCCTGAGTCGCCCGACGTCGTCGAAGGAGACGACGTCGAGCAACAGGCGTCTGAAGGGCTTACAAACCTCCAGTACGGGCTGGATCTGGCGGGCGGTACGCGGATCCGTGCACCCCTCCTCGGGTTCGTCGCCGACGGCGTCGAATTCGGTGGAGACACCCCCTCACAGGTCGCCCAAAACGTCGCGAACGAACTGCCTGACACCGACTCGACCGACGTCAACGTCGAACAGCGCACCGAGGACGGCGGTGAGGTCGAAGTGACCGACGCGGGGGTCGGCCGCGAGGAGTTTGCGGGCGCGCTCGAGGCGGCAGGCTACCCGTACGACTCGATCTCGCCGGGTGTCACCGACGAGACGCGCTCGGCGGCGATCAGGGTGATCGACGGGAAGATCAACGAGGCCGGACTCTCGGGTGGGAGCGTCCGGCAAGTGTTCGATCCCGGTGCGGGTGAACACTTCCTGTTGGTCGAAGTGCCGGGTGAGGACAGAAGCGACGTCATCGAACTCATCGAAGAACGCGGGACGGTCCGGATCGACATCTACTACCCGGACGACGAGGTCGAGGACGGCTACTCGACCGAACGGTCGGTTCTGGTACAGGACGACTTCGAGAACATCGGCACCGCCCAGCGCGACGAAGCTGACCGGCCGTACGTGCCGGTGTCGGTCGTCAACGAGGAGGGTAACCCGGCGGCCGAGCGGTTCCAGGACGCTGCCGCCGAGTTCGGCGTCGCCCAACCGGGCGGTTCCCAGTGTACCTACTTCAGCGAGGAAGACGGCGTCGGCGAGACGGTCGATCCGTGTCTCCTGCTCGTTGTCGACGACGAGGTCGTCAACGCGTTCGGGATGCAGCCGGGACTGGCGGACAGCATGCGTGACGGCTCCTGGGCGAACGATCCCGGCTTCCGGCTGATGGCGACCGACTTCGATGACGCCCAGCGCATCTCGCTGAACCTCCGGGCCGGAGCGATCCCGGCACAGTTGGGCATCGAACAGGGGACTTCCTCGTTCATTTCCCCCACCCAGGGCGAGAACTTCCGGCTGTTCGGCGTGATCATCGGCGCCCTCGCGGTGCTCGCGGTGGCGGGCATGGTGTTCCTCCGTTACCGCCAGCCCAAGGTCGCGCTTCCGATGACTGTGACCGCGTTCTCGGAGGTGTACATCCTGCTCGGGTTCGCCGCACTGGTTCAGTACCCGGTCGACCTGGCCGTCGTCGCCGGCTTCATCGCCGTGGTCGGTACGGGGGTGGACGACCTCGTGATCATCGCCGACGAGGTGATGAGCGAAGGCGAGGTGAAATCCAGGAAGGTGTTCGACTCGCGGTTCAGGCGGGCGTTCTGGGTGATCGGCGCCGCCGCCGCGACCACCATCATCGCGATGTCGCCACTGATGATCCTCTCGCTGGGTGACCTCTCCGGGTTCGCAATCTTCACCATCCTGGGCGTGCTCGTCGGCGTCTTGATCACCCGGCCCGCGTACGGGGACATCCTCCGGCGCGGTCTCACTCACCGCTAGCCGGTTTCTTCGTGGTCACCGACCGACGGGACAACTCATCTCCGATACGTCTCCTTCGCGGCGATCCGAACCCGAGTCTCGCCCCGTTCCGCGAACAGGTCGTCCTCCTCGCGGGCGAACTGCACGCCCATCGCCTCGACCGACTCGTTCGTCTCCGGTATCTGCACCGTCTCGATCCCGCCGTCGTGGGCGACCAGCAGGTGGAACCCGTCCGCCCAGGAGACGACCGTGACGTTCCGGCCGTCGACGCGGGGCTGAGCGTGGGATCCGGTCGAGGTGAACGCGACCTGGCGGTCCTCGTCGTGTTCGAGTTCTACCCGGTAAACCCGATCCCCCCCGACGACCTGCCAGCCAGTGCGATGGACGGACACCGAGTCGCGCCAGCCGAGACCCCCGAGTCCGATCCGCTCCTGTCCGGAGCCACGCAGGCGGTTCTTCGAGACCGCGGTGGTCCAGAGGTGTCGCTCCTGGCTTTTCACGATGACGCCGGAGGTTTCGACGGTGGTTGTTTCGCCGAACAGTTCGACGTCGATCACGTCGACCATCCCGTCGGTGATGTCCTCTGCGTACGTCACCTGATAGTCCCGGACTTCGATCGGATCACCGGGCAAGGGTTCCTCGTCGGCGGTGACGAGGTTCACCGGGATTGCCGGCCCAGCGATCATTGCCGCGCCCATAAGGAGGAGCACGAACCCGATCGCCGCCGGTGTGGTTCCGGAACGCGCGTTCGATGTCGAAACCGAGGGAAGCGAGAGCCGTGATGAAACCGACGGCAGAGCCGGTATCGACGGGGTGGACGGCATTGCCGGCAGGGTCGGCATCGACAGCGGTTCATCGCGGGTTGCGCCCGCGAGCACGACGAGCGTCGCAAGCAGGATCACGAGCGCCAGCCCGATTGCCCGATAGAGCACGTACGTCTCGCCGCCGCGGTACCAGTACACCGCCCACAGGGATCGCGCCGCGCCGTACAGCAACACGCCGGTCCCGAGCCGGAGCGCAGAGGGGAGGTCACCCCGACGGCGACGAAGATACAGCCCGACGAGCAGCCCCACGAACAGCCCGAGTGCGTGACCCTGGATCGCGATCGTCGCCCACGAGGGCGTCTGGTACACCCAGTCTGCACTGGCGACGAGTTCCGGGTGGCGCATCGCGTTGTACACCAACCGGACGAGCGTGCTCGCCGACAGAGCGACGATCGTCCCCAGCGGATAGAAGGCGAGTGCGAACCCACCGAACGCGAAGACGACACCCGAAAAGCCGATCACTGGACCGATCGAGAACAGCGACGTGAGGAGCCCGGCGCCGATCACCGCACCGGGGACGATCAGGAACGCCCGGACGTACGGATTCGTTTTCCACGAACTGAACGACGAGGTCCCCCTCGATTGTGGGAAATGTCCCCAGGCGTATTCAGCGAGGGTACCGAGCACCAGCGCACCCAGCAGGTTGCCGATCAGGTGTCCCGCACTCGCATGCGAAAAGCCCGCCGTCACCATTCCCAGCGGGTAGAAGTACGACCACGCCCGGAACGGCAACACCACCGGATTGTGCCAGTTTTCGGCCCCGCCCTGGACGAACAGGTACACCAGCAGGACGAATCCGAGGGAAACGAGCGTCCCCCACGGGAGGCCCAACAACAATCGGGAGCGGAGGGTCCGCCCCCATGCTCCACGAGGCCGGTCGACTGCATAGACGATGGCGAACGCGAGGAGGGCCGCGGCGACGACCGCGAGCCGCTGGAGCGGGAACCACTCCGTTACCATACCACGAACGTGTTTCCCTGTTCCCTTGAAGTAGTCGGTACTGTCAGGGGGTCTCGTCCCGTTCGTCCGCAGGGGAGTAGATCGGCTCTCTCACCCGGTCTCCTTCCTCGATGCCGTAATCGTCGGTGAATCCGAGGTTCACTTCGAGCACGAACTGTCCGTAGCCAGTGTAGGTGGTGAGCGACGACTGGTCCTCCTCGACGGGCGCCTCGTGGATCGTCGTGATCGTCCCGTCCGCATCGACGAAGACGATGTCTATCGGGAACGACATGTCTCGCATGACGTAGCCGTAGGTGCCGGGTTCGTCGTGAACGAACCACATTCCCTCCTCGGGTGCCAGCTCCCCGGTGTTCGAGAGCCCGGTGTACCGTTTTTCCGGCGTGTCGGCGATCCGGGCGTCGACGGTCGCGAGTCGGTCTCCGGTGTCGCCGTCCTCGATCGTGACCGTGGTCCACTCGTACTCCCCGCGTTCGTGGAGGCCGAGACTCAGCCCGACCGCTATCCCCGCGAGGAGGAGGACAGCGATTGCGGCGGCAACGAGAACCCGATCGTTCACGGGGGGATCGTGGAGCGACCGACGTATGAGCGTGTCGTCCGGTTCGTTCGAGAAGGAAAGCGTTATTCGCTCGGGACGGGTGGGTTCGAATGCGGGCTCGTGGTCTAGTGGTTATGACGCGTCCCTTACAAGGACGAGATCGGCGGTTCGAATCCGCCCGAGCCCATTCCGCCTGCGAGCGAAGCGAGCAGTGCGGAATGTTCTGCGAGAAGGATTCGAATTAGAGAGCGGGAGGTGAGCGAGCAACGCGAGCGAACGGGAGCGACCGTGGTTCGAATCCGCCCGAGCCCATTCCGCCTGCGAGCGAAGCGAGCAGTGCGGAATGTTCTGCGAGAAGGATTCGAATATCATTCGTCGTCGTGTTCCTCCCACTGTTCGTGGTATCGTCGTTGAGCGGCGGTGATCTCGTCGATCGAAACGTCCATCGCCGCCAGTTTCTCAGCGGCGACCTCTCTGTCGAACCGAGCGGGAAACGGATGGAGCTCCGGTTCGAGGCCGGGATCGCCAGCGAGTTTCGCCAGCCCCCGGGTCATCAACGCGACGTCGTGTCAATCACCTCGCTCGGATTGCCCGCACTGCCCGGGGCAGTCAGGTTGACGACCCGGCCGCCGACGAGCAGCGTAAGCGGCGCAGAGATCCCGATCGCACACGTCCGCGATCGCCCCCTCGTCGTCGAGATCGATCACACGTATCAGCCGGTACGTGGGTGCAAAACTGTTGAGGATCGTTACTGATCCTGGGTTTCCCAGGCCACTATTTAATTAACGGCTCAACAGCCGAGAAACGGGTTGATCCACTACGAAATGATAATCAGGTGGAAAGGGCGGACTCCACGGTTTTCTGCGGAAGCGGTCCGTCTGGCGGTCGAAACGGTAACTTCCCCCAACAGACAGTATCAGTCGTTCGAACTCCCCGTTATGCCTTTGACCAGAACGAGCGGGGTTCCGGCGTCGGCAGATCCGGTCAGCAGGTCGGCCAGGCTGGCGATAATATTCTGAAGTTGGCGGGGAGTCGTTCCCTCTGATTCGATGCTACTCTCCACGTGATGCTCCTCGGCTTCCGCCGCCAGTATCTCCGAGATCTCTTCTCTGGATTTTTCTTCCTCGTGATACTTGTCGACGAGGAACTTGTATTTGACACCTCCCCGGAGTGTATCTTCGAGATCCGGCGTCGCTCCGAAGACGGCACAGGGGTCGGCGAGCTCGTAGATGCCGCTGCTCGGATCTTTGTACGCGCCATCTCCATTGATGATGACGTGGACCTGTTTGTCGAACTCGTCGTCGATACGCTCCTGTAATTCGACGGCAAACTGGTCCGCCCGACGTGGGGCGAGTTTTATCTTCTCGCCCGAGGACATATTGCTGCCGAGTAACCCCCACTCCGACCACGCGTCGTTTGTCTCGTCGTTAGCCAACTCCTGTAGTGTCAATACGTTATCGTGATATGCGGCCACAGCTTCTCGAGTCTTCTCTCGCTCGTGGACGTTCGAGACGATGACAGCGTCCGGCTGATATTCGAGAATCCTCTCCGGATCGTTGCTCAAGAAGATCGTCGGTTCCGCACCCTCTTCGGCAATCGTCTCCCGGTACAGCTGGATGTAATCGATCTCCGTTATCGGATGCGGGTAGCGCCGGTCGAGGTCGTCTGTCGTGATATGGTCGTCCGTCTCCGCTTCGAGTTCCGCTGCAACCTCGGGTGGGAGCGTTCGGTTTCCGACCTCATCTGTCGGATATTGCAGTTGCACGATGACCTTGCCGTCCGGGACGGCCCGGCTTATGCCTGCGAGGATCGGAACAAAGCGGTTGCGGCTTGTGATCGGGAAGACGACGCCGATCGTCTGTTCCGGAGTGAGCGTGCAACCCTCGCGGATCTCCTGGGCGATCTCCGCCTTCGTTACGTAGTTGTTCTGTGAACGAGCGACCACCGATTCGGTCAGACAGATCGTGTCCCCGTCCGTGAGGAATCCGTCTTCGACGACCTCTTCCAGCGCTTCGATGACCTGTGACTGGAGGTCACATCCCGGGAGGAGAACGCCCATTTCGATGCCGAAGGCACACGGGCCCACGTAGTCAGGAATGCCTGTCATTTGAACGAGTACGTATTTCGTACTCGAATAGTTCCCAGTTTCGATGTGTTTCGGCGTTTGCCGGATCGAGTTACCGGCGTTGTCCTCCACTGTATTGTCGTCGTTCGCACACTCGGGGATACTCTCCGGACTCCGACCGGTGTTCGGCCGGATCGACAAACTCCAGCAACTGTCGGTGACCGCGGCTCATCTGTCCTTCCACGACCCGGTGGTGGGCCTGCTGTTCGCGCTCGCAGATCGTCCCGAACTCGTTTCCATAATGCCCTGTGGTTCGGGGACATCCCTGTACTCGGCGCGCCCGATCGTCTCCTCCGGGACTGCTTCGACATCGCCGAGGTGTTCCTGGCGATCGGTCGAGATCTAGACGACCTCCGAGATCGCAGCCACCCTGCCGACCCGGGGCGTCCACACCGGTTTATAAGCTCACGCCGCTATCACCCGATAATGAACGCGTCACCGATCGTCTCGCTGGCACCGAGCGCGACCGCGACGATCGCGGCGATGGGCCTGACGGATCGGCTCGCGGGCGTGACCACACACTGTTCGGTGGACGCGGAGAGGGCCGACGTCACGAGAGTCGGCGGCTGGTTGAACCCGTCGTACGACCGGATCCGCGAGATCGACCCCGCGGTCGTCTGTACGAGCGACGAACTCCAGCGTGAGATCCGCGAGGAACTCCACGACCGGGGGTACGACGTCGTCCATCGGGAACCCGCCCGGCTCGACGACGTTATCGAGGGGTTCGAAGCGCTCGGGGAGGTACTCGGCGAGACCGACGCCGGAACGAGACTCGCCCGCGCGTCGCGAGAGCGTCTCGACGCCGTGGAAACGCGGGTCGCCGACCGGGACCGCCCCGTCGTCTACTGTGAGGAATGGTCGGATCCGCCGATGGCGGCGGGCAACTGGGTCCCCGACGCGGTCCGGGCCGCGGGCGGCCGGTATCCCTTCGTGTCTCCGGGGGAGCGCTCGCGGGAGATCCGACGGGAAACCGTCGAAAACGCAGATCCCGACCACGCGGTGTTGCACGTCTGTGGACACGGCGACCGCGTCTCGCCCGACCGGATCGCGGGCAGGGGATGGGGCGTCGACCCCGAAATCCACGTCGTCGACGACTCCCTGTTGAACCAGCCGAGCCCGCGGCTGCTCGACGGGATCGAGCTGCTTTCCGATCGACTGCATCCGGAAGACTGAACGCGGTTCCGGACGGTCCTCTCGACATGCGAGTCGCCGTCGGGAGCACGAATCCCGTGAAGCGCCGGGCGGTACAGCTGGCGATCGAAAGCGACGCGGACGACTTCGGCGATGGGGCCGACGTCGAACCGGTCGAGGTCGACTCCGGAGTCGACGAACAGCCGACCGGCCACGCGGAGACGTGCACCGGCGCGGAGGTCCGCGCCGAACGAGCGTACGCGACAGGCAAGTACGATCTCGGCGTCGGGATCGAGGGCGGCGTGGCGACGTTTTCGGGGCGCGATCACGTCAGTCGGGAGCGTATCGTCGGCCGTGACGGGCGGTTTCTCGTCATGTGGGCGGCTGTGACCGACGGCGATCGTGTCGGGGTCGCGGCCGGGCCGAGTATCGCCCTCCCGGCGAGGATCGTCGATCGAATCGACGCCGGCGAGGAGCTGGGTCCGGTGATGGACGACGTCCTGGGAACCAGCGAAATCGCCAAAAAGCAGGGTGCAGCGGGGGTGTTCACCGGCGGCCGGATAGACCGCGCCGAGGCGCTCTCGCAGGCTGTCGCCGGTGCGCTCGGGCCGTTCGTCTGTTCGCTGTACGAGTAGGCCCGGTCGGAGTTATATACTCGCCTTCAAACACCGGTATTAGTTATAAATAAAAGGAAGTTTTTTAATAGTATATTCATATCTTGATCAGATCTGCAACAGATAACGTAAATACGAAAAACGCCATGTTCATCGGTGCCGGGGTGCCTCTGACATCCGGCAGCCGACGACGGGACGTTCTGCCCGACCGCCCTGTCGTTCCCGGCGTGCGATCGTTTGCCCGGACGATCGCGTCACGAAACGCCGACCGGCCGGACTGTGTGCCCGGCGTCCGGCCACGTCGGCAGTTTTCGGGTATCACTCGAACTGTTCGACAGTGACGGCTGCAGCATCGACGATGTCGGCGTGGACTGTCTGTACTTCCGCGATCGCGGCGTCGAAACCCTCCCGGGAGACGAGGTGGCTCGGGCAGTCGCAGTCGGACGCACCGAACCCCGAAATCGGTCCGTCGCCGAGCCGTCGCGCGACGACGCATTCGACGTCCTCGCCGTGGGTTTTGACGACTCCCGCAAGCGTCGTCGCCTGATGGCCGAGGAGGTAATCGACGTGCCAGTGTCGGGCGTCGCTCTCGCCGGCGGCGAGCCGTCGGTGTCTGTCGATCCGGCCGAACCCGCCGGTCCCAAATGCGCTCCCCGTATAACAGTAAACCGGCGCGTCGAACCGTTTCCTGCCCAGCGCTCCGACCTCGGCCTCGAACCGCTCGGTGACGGCGACCAGGAGCGTGTATGTGCCGTTCGACGGAGGGCCCTCTTGGGTCGAACTCGGTTCGGTCATCGTCGCCGATCGAACCCGCGTTACCGTAGTCCCTCCGGGATCGCCTCGCGTGCGGCGGCCGCGAGCGCGTCGAACCGCTGGGCGGCCGCCTCCTCGAGCGGGTACTCCTCGTGGTACGGAGCCGCCTCGCGGTCGCGACCGCTGGCGCGACCGATCGCCGAGGCGATCCGCTCGTAGTTGTCCCGAACGAGCGATCCGACCAGTTTGGGTGTGCCCGCTCGGTCGGCGAGCTCACGCGCTGCTTTGCGGCCCGCGTAAACGCGCCTCTCGTCGGCGTCGACGAGCACCATCGCGAACGGCGCCTCCCCGAACTGCGCCGTCAAGAACTCCTGGGCGGCGTCGTCGTACCACGAGACGACTGCGACGTCCTCGAGCCGACGGACCGCAGTCGCCGCGATCGAACAGTACGGACACTCGCCGTCGTAAATGAGGACTGTCCGTATCTCGGATGCATCACCCGTTCTCGGTTCGTCCATAGGACAACTACGGGCGCCGAACGGATAAGTCGCTCAGGCGGTCGAATCCTGTCCGCTCTGTCGGTCAGACAATCGCCTCGTACGTCTCTGGGTCCTCCTCGGAGGTCAGCGACAGCGCAGTAATCGCCACCACGTCCCGCACGGTCCGGGCGGAGTCGATGTCGGGCGAGAGCAGCCGGGGGGTGTCCCGCCAGTCGTCGTCGAACTCGTCGTCGTGGCCGCGGTCGATCTCCTCGCAGACGAAGCCGACCAGGCCGTCCAGCGTCGGTCCGATTTCGATGCACGCCCGGTGGCCGTCCCCGCCCGTCGCCAGCACGTGGGTGGTGTCGTCCGGGAAGTCGGCCGCCTCGATCGCGGGTCCGAGCGGCACGCCCGCCCAGCGGCCGGTGACGATCCGGCCGGTGTGGCAGTGGATCGTAAACCGCCGGGACTCCCAGCCGTACTCCTCGCGTACCGCGGGCGTGTCCGCGAGCAGTATCGTCCGGTCGCCCCGGACCGTCACCGTCGCAGCCGCACTGTCGTGTGTCATGGATCTCGAGGGTTCGCTCACGAGAGGTAGGCGGCGATGTCGGCCTCGGTGATGATCCCGACGGCTTCGCCCCCCTCTGTGACGACGACCGCCTTGTAGTGATCCAGGAGGTTCCGGATCTCGTCGACGGTCACGTCCTGTGACACCGTCGGGAACGACTCGCTCATGATCTCGCTTACGGGTTCGTTTCCGACGTTCTCGCCGGCGTGGATCACGTCGCTCTGGCTGATCGAGCCGACCGGCACGCCGTTTTGCAACACCGGCAACTGGGAGTACGCTTCCCGCTCCATCAGGTCGACCGCTTCGCTTACGGAGTCGTCGGGTTCGACGCTCACCACGGACTCGTGCATCAGGTCGTTTGCACGAACCACGTCGCCTTCCGCCTCGTCGAGGGCGGCCACGATCCGTCGAAGCGTCGACAGCCGCGGGTCGACGTCCCCGCCCTCGATCCGGGCGATGAGCGGCTGTGAAACCTCGGCGGCGTCTGCGAGTTCGCTCTGGGTGAGTTCGAGTTCGGTCCGCCGCTCGCGAAGGTCCTGCGGCGTCGGCAGTTCCATACCTGTAAATAACCAGGAGTTATTGATAAGGTTTTGGGCCGCGACCCATGCTTTAAAAGGCCGGGCGCGTACCCGGACACATGGCCAAGTATTCCACGGGCGGGGGTGGCGGCGGCGGCGACGGCGACGCCTGCGAGCTGTGCGGGCGGGAGACGGGGAATCTCCGGCCCGCCAACGTCGCCGGCGCGGAGCTTCTGGTCTGTCGCGACTGTGAGCCCCACGGAAGCAACCAAACGCAGTCCGAAAAGAAGCGGGACCGGGAGAGTACCCGCGACGACGACGAGCCCAGCCGGAAAAAGCGGGCGGCCCAGCAGGCGGCCAAAATGTACGACGCTGGCAAGGGCGATTCGAGCCACTGGGAAAAGGAAGGCACCGATTACGAGAGCGACCGGCTGCCGTATCTCGTCTCCGAGTACGGGGAACGCGCAGAACGTGCCAGACAGGACGCCGGGCTCCGCATCGAAGAACTCGCCGCCGAGTTGGACGTCGACGAGGACGACCTGCTGGCGATCGAACAGGGCCGGGCCGCCCGCGCGAACGTCGGCGGATCCGTCGTGCGCGCGGTCGAAGAGCGCCTCGACGTGGAACTGGTCGACGAGTAGCCGTTTCGTCCCGGCGATTCCGTCGTGACCGACGCGAGGCTCCGGCAGGTACCGCCAGTGGGACAGTTTTATCGAACCGGCTCACGTTCCGGCGGACATGACCGGCTCACGCGCACCCGACGACCCGTCGGTTCGAACGTTCTCCGCAACCGTCGATCGCGTCACCGACGACGCGGTCGTGCTGGACGAGACGTACTTTTATGCCGCCTCCGGCGGCCAGCCCGCCGATCGAGGGTTCATCGACGGAACCGCGGTGGCGGACGTGTGGGACGTCGATGGCGAGGTCCACCACGGGCTCGCGTCCCCGGAAGGCGGTCTCGAGTCCGAGTTCGAGCCTGGCCAGGAAGTCGAGTGCATCGTCGACGACACGTTCCGGACGTACTGCATGCGGGCTCACACGGCGAGTCACGTGCTGTACGGAGCCGGGCGGCGGCTGTTCGACGACCTGGGGTACGGCGGCTTCGACATCGACGATCGGAAGGTCCGGGTCGACTTCGCGACGCCCTCCGACGTCGACGACGACGCACTCGTCGAACTCGAGCGGTTGACAAACCGTGCGGTGTGGGACTCGTATCCGGTTTCGTGGGGTGAGGTCGACGTCGAGACCGCCCGCGATCACGAGGCGGTGGCGTTCAACACCAAAACCGAGGAGGGTGTCATGGCCGGCGCCGACACCGTCCGGATCGTCACCGTCGGCGGCGACACGCGGGGGAACCTCGGCGAGCTCGACACCGAGGAGGCAAAAGAGGCGCTCGCACTGGACGGCTCGGCGTGGGACGCGGCCGCCTGCGGGGGAACCCACGTTTCGAACACCGAAGAGATCGGTCCGGTGGAGGTGCTCTCGCGGTCGAACCCCGGCGAGGGGCTCACCCGGATCGAGTTCGCGGTCGGGCCGGTCGGGATCCGGCGCGACGCGACGGTCCACCGCGCGGCGCTGTCGGCCGCCCGGGAGGTCGACGTCGGGATCGAGGAGCTCCCCGAGGCGGTCGCCCGTCTCGCCGAGGAGAACGACGCGCTCTCGGAGGAACTCGAGTCGCTGAAAGGGGAGGTGCTCGAAGCCCGGCTCTCGTCGCTCGAGACGGTCGACAGGGACGGCGCCCGGTGGCAGGTCGGTGCAGTCGAGGGGTTCGGCCCGAACGAGGTCGGCGATCGGCTCCAGTCGCAGATCGCCAGCGAGGACGACGGTCCGGACGTCGCGGCGGTCGTCGGCGACGGCGACGCGCCGTTCGTCGTGGTCGCCACCGGCGGCGAGCCCGCGGCGGGCGAAGTCGTCGAGGAGATCACCGACCAGTTCGGCGGAGGCGGGGGTGGCGGCCCGACGTTCGCCCAGGGGGGCGGGCTCGGCGCCGATCCCGAGGAGGTGCTCGCCTGGCTGCGCGGTAAGTGACCCGGGACCGGACCGCACTTTCGGGGAGTGGGCTTTTTCTTCGCCGGAGCGAAACGGTGCCCATGTCACTGCCACCCAGCGACTCGGCGCTCACCGACGAACAGCGGGCGATCCGGGATCTCGTCTACGAGTTCGCGACCGAGGAGATCCGGCCGGGCGCCCGGGAGGCGGACGCGACGGAGACGTTCCCCGAGGACGTCTGGGACGGGCTCGCCGAGCTGGATCTCACCGGGTTGACGGTTCCCGAGGAGTACGGCGGGTTCGACGCCGGTCGCGTCACCTACAGCGTCGTCAACGAGGGTGTGGCCTACGGGCAGCTGGCGGTCGCGACTGCGCTTTCGGTCCACTGTCTGGCGACTTCCTGTATCGCGACGTTCGGCTCGGAGGCGCAGCGCGAGCGGTGGCTCCCGGAGATGGTCGACGGCCGGCCGGTCGGGGCGTTCGCGCTCTCGGAGCCCCACGCCGGCTCCAACCCCGCCGAGATGTCGACGGTCGCGCGCTGGGACGGAGACGAGTACGTCCTCGACGGCGAGAAGATGTGGATCACCAACGGCCAGCGCGCGGGTGTGTACGTCGTCTTCGCGAAGACCGACCCCGACGATCCCGGAAGCGTCACGCAGTTCCTGGTTCCTGGCGACACGCCGGGGGTGACCGTCGGGAAGAAGGAGGAGAAACTCGGCTTGCGCGCCTCGGACACGACGTCGCTGGGGTTCGACGGGGCGCGGATCCCGGCCGAGAACCGGCTCACTGAAGAGGGGAAGGGGCTCTCGGCGGCGTTCCGGATCCTCACTGGCGGTCGGATCGGCATCGCCGCCCAGTCGGTTGGGCTGGCGCAGGCGGCGTTCGACGAGGCCCGCGAGTACGCCGGCGAGCGCGAGCAGTTCGGCGGGCCGATCGCGGACATCCAGGCGATCCAGCACAAGTTCGCCGAGATGGCGACCCGGATCGCTGCCTCGCGGCTGCTGGTCCGGGAGGCGGCCCGGCAGGCGAACGCCGGCGAGGACAACCGCGTCGCCGCCTCGATGGCGAAGTACCACGCAAGCGAGACCGCGATGGCGGTCACGAACGAGGCGGTCCAGATCCACGGCGGCTACGGCTACACCACGGAGTTCGACGTCGAGCGCCTGTATCGGGACGCCAAGATCACCGAAATATACGAGGGAACCACGGAGATTCAAAAGGAGATCATCGCCAGGGGCGTACTTGAGTAACCCGCAGTCGAGTGCAACCGACGGCCCGATTCCCCACAAACGATTTCTCCCGTGGGGGAGTTAGATGTACCATGTACGTCCGCGATGCGCGAAACCGGGAGGAGGTCTGGCTTCTGGACCACATCGAGGCGATGGGCCTGGACGACGCCGCGTTTCGGTCGCGCGATTACGTCATCGCGGTCGACGAGGAGTCGAACACCCGGGCGGGGTTCGGCCGGATACGGATCCACAAGGATCCCGACGCCTGCGAGATCACGGGGATCGGCGTGCTCGACGGCTGGCGCGACCAGGGTGTCGGCGCCCACGTGATCGAGCGACTCCTCCAGAAAGCGGGCGACGAGGGGTTCGGGGAGGTGTACTCGCTCACTGATCAGCCGGAGTACCTCGTCCAGTTCGGCTTCGAGTTCGCGGATCCCGAGGAGCTGCCGGCGCCGATCGCCGAGCGAATCACTGAAAAGCGCGAGACGGTGAGCGACGAGATTCAGCCGCTGCGGATCGACGTCGACGGGTTCGAGATGCCCGACCGGCTCCGCGAGCGGTTCAAGTCGGCAGCAGAGCGCGACGCCGAAGATGCGGGTCCCGAAGAGACGCCGGAGGACTTCGGCATCGATCCCGACGAGGCGACGTATAAGTACGACCCCCGGGGATGACGGACGGCGTCGTGGCGGGCGCCGGAAAGAGTAACACCCTTAAACCGCGACCGGCTGGTTGTACGTGAGCGCCGGTGGTCTAGTGGTAGGACCTGAGCCTTCCAAGCTCATGGCCCGGGTTCAAATCCCGGCCGGCGCACTCACTCGGCTCACGGCTCCCTTCGGTCGCCGTTCGCCTTTCGAGGTCTCGCTGCGCTCGACCTCGCCCTGCTCGCGGCTTCCCGCTCGCTCCGTTCGTGCGCCGCCCGTAGTCCCACTCGTTCACTTCGTTCACGGCTCCCTCCGGTCGCCGTTCACGTTTCGAGGTCTCACTTCGTTCGACCTCGCATCCCTCGCGGGACTCCCGGCCTGCGCATACGCTCCTCCGTCTCGTACAGCACTTTTCAGGCATCTCTACCTTTACCAGAAGGTCAACCAACCGCCACGCGTTGTACATCGTACAGGCATGTAAAAATTGAAAAACCGGTACTCGTACTTCATCGAGATTGTCCGAACACGGAAACGTTTGATCTTCTTGAACCCGTTCTTAATCGACCACCTATGATCGTATTTCCGAATGATCCGACTCACCAGATGAACCTTCTTCATGTCAGAAAACTCGTCACCCCTCAGTGACGGTCAGAACGTCGCGTTTCTCTGCCGGAATCGGGTTATGATACGTCACCTCTTCCGTTTCACAGAGTTCTTCGAAGTCAGCATCAGTGGTGAGCAGATAGTCAGCATCATACGACCGGGCAAGCGCGAGAAGAAATGCGTCGTACACGTCGTGGTTTTTCTCGGCACTGATCTCGTATGCATCGAGCACTGTGGTGTCGGTGGCACTGATTATCCGAACCGGGCTCTGAACCAGTGACTGGACGGCGTTTCGGGCGTCCACCGGTTCGACACCGAATTGTTGCGTCATAATATACTGTGCTCGAAGGGGGTAGTAGTCAAACACGAGCAACGCATTCGGCCCATCGAGTGCATCTTCAATCCACGGGTAGACCTCATCGTACGCTGGATGATCGTCAGTGAGTGCAATGGCGAGGATGTTGACATCCGTGAGGACCGTCACCTCGGTTGGAAGCGAGTCTCCTTGCCTGGTCATTCGTTGTTTTCCATCGGTCCGAAGAGGCCTTCACCAGCGTCAGCCGGGGTCGTGTTCTCCCACGAATCGCGGTCCGCTGTTGCCGTCTGGAGCTTCGAACTCGGCTTGGGATTGACCTCCAGAACCGAGCCAATCAGCCGTGCAGGAATCTCGTCGTTCGACTCGATTCCGAGTTGGTCCCGAATCTCTTTTGGAAGCGTGACTCTTCCTCTATCATCGACTTTCAGCGTGATTTCTTCCCCGGAAGCCACCTCGACCGAATCCTTACCCATTTCGAATCACCTGATACCCACTACTATGTTGACATACAAAACGCTTGCGCTACCTGAGGAACCATTATAGTCTAAGTGCTCGCCGAGGCCAAAATCGCAAGCGGTGGGGATCACCTCGGACCGGTTGGGAGCCGCATCGTCGCCGAAACATTCGTCGGCCTAATCGAGGAAGATCCGGGGTCGTTCCTGAGCGTCCAGCCCGGATGGACGCCGACGCTTCCCGGGCCGACCACTGGACAGGACGACTTCTCTACGGCCGACCTCCTTGAGTTCGCCTATACTGATAGCTACTGAGACTGTCGTAGCTGGTGGAATCCATGCAGGGCGCCGCGTGTTCGAGAAACGCAGGTTGAATCACGAATAAACACGGAAGAACCCTACACGAATTCACCAATATTCATCACGATCGTGTGTGTTGTTATTGTAACACATGGATGGTCCACCGTTCGAGTACGGCGAGTACGAGGAGGGAAAGGACGTCAACTACTGGCGACTGAACCCGGCGTTGCAGGCGGCGGCAGGGCGGGTGTATCCCGACGAGGAGTTCGAGTGGGCAGCCGAACGCCTCGAGGAGTTCGGCGGCGTGGTCGGGCACACGATCGCGGACAACGCAGATCTGATCGACGAACACGGACCCGAACTCCGGACCTACGACAGACACGGCGACCTGCTGAACGAGGTTCGGTATTACCCGAAGCAGTTCGAGAACGAGGAGTTGATCTACGAACGCGGGATCCTCGCCGACGCGTTCGAACCGCCGCCGGGGCGGGAGGAACCACTGGGACTGGTCCACACGCTGACGATGCAGTTGCTGTTGTCGTATGCCGACACCGGACTTGTGTGTTCGCAGTCCATGACCGTCGGGGCGGCGCTTGTGCTCCGGAACCACGATCACGGGAACCACTACGAGGAGTACTTCGAGGGGCTCACCGCCCGGGAGTACGACGACGTCATCGAGGGGGGAATGTTCCTGACTGAAGAGCAAGGTGGAAGCGACGTCGGGGCCGCCGAGACGACCGCAGAACCCGTGGGCGTCCCCCGCGAAGCAACGAGTTCCGCAACGGAGGAAGCCACCGGACGGGACGACGAGGGGACGGCCGCGACCGACGAGGAAGGGAGGGGAGTCCACGGCGACGGCGGAGTGATCGCCCCCGAGGACCCGATCGAGACACGGACGTACGAACTCACCGGAGAGAAGTGGTTCTGTTCGAACATCGACGCCCAGGGAACGCTGGCGCTCGGTCGGCGCCCGGGCGCCCCGGAGGGAACGAAGGGGCTGTCGCTGTTTCTGGTTCCTCACGAACTCCCGAGCGGCGAGTTGAACCCCCAGATATATCGCCGGCTCAAGGACAAGCTGGGAACCGAGAGCGTCCCCACGGGCGAGGTGGAGTTCGACGGGACGACCGGCTATCTCGTCGGGGAGCCCGAGCGGGGGTTCAAGTACATGACGACGATGCTGAACTGGGAGCGCGTCACGAACTCCGTGGGCGCGGTCGGGATCATCGGCCGGCTCTTACTGGAGAGCAAGATCCACGCCGCAAACAGGGAAGCGTTCGGACAGCCGATCGGGGAGTTCCCGCTGTTACAACGTGATCTCGTCGAGATGGCAGTCACCCACGAGGCGACGCTTTCGTTCGCGATGGAGGCCGCCCGGTGGTTCGATCGGTACGAACGAGACCACGGTGACGATCGCGCGTTCCGGCTCATGCGGCTCCTCGTGCCGGTGTCGAAACACGTGACCACCCGCGCGGCCGTCGACACCGCCTCCTATGCGATGGAGATCCAGGGTGGCAACGGCTACGTCCGGGAGTTCGTGACCCACCGGCTCTATCGCGACGTCCAGGCGCTTCCAATCTGGGAGGGGACGGCCAACATCCTCTCGCTGGACGTCCTCCGGGCAATGGAGACGGAACGCGCCCACGAGGCGTTGATCCCGCTCGTCGAGGGGTATCTCGACGACGTCGAGCATCCACTCCTGGAGGAACAGGCCACGACGGTGCGCGAGGAGTTTCGGGCGCTCCAGGAGGCGCTCGTGGCACTCGGGTCAGGGGACGGCGACTACGCACAACACGAGGCGAAGGAAGTGACAGAGTACATCTACGACGTGCTTACTGCGGTCCTGTTGTTGTCGCGTGCCCAGCGATCGCTCGCGGAGGATTCGGACGCACGGGAGGCCGTCGTCGCCCGGCTGTTCATCGAGGAGACGTTCTCCGACCGGGACGCTCGCGGCGTCACGACCGGCGAAGCACTACCGATGGAGTATTTCGACGCGGTCGTCCGGTACGACGAGGTCGATCCGAATCGACTGGCTGAGTCGCCGTCCGGCTGACTGGATAGCGAAACGAGGAAGTTGCGGAGCGACGGGACGTCCCCCATTCAGTGGCCAAACAGGCGGGTTTGTAACCGAGAACCCGACGTGTGGATAGATATAACTCGAAATACGTAGTTTAGTGAATGTCTGTTTGAAAGAAATATTGTTTTAAAAACGAATACGGAATCCTTATCCGTCTCACCGGCCTCCATCTATTTGCAATGGCAAACGGTAAGGTTGATTTCTTCAACGACACGGGCGGTTACGGTTTCATCGCGACTGAGGACTCCGACGACGACGTATTCTTCCACATGGAGGATGTCGGCGGCGAAGATCTGACGGAGGGACAGGAGATCGAATTCGATATCGAACAGGCCCCCAAGGGCCCGCGAGCGACGAACGTCACTCGCGTTTAACTACGGTTTCAACCGTCGCCTTGCGGCGACGCTGGCCGACTGCGGCATTCTTCGACACACGAGTCGATTAGCTCGACCATCATCTTGCGTTCGAGGGCTTTGAGCCGCTGGGAAACGGCAGACTTGCTCACACCGATTTCGTCGGCGACATCACCAAGATCGGCCCCCTTCGGGTTCCGATAGTCGTCCGAACGGCTCGGGCGACGATAGATGATACTCTGGACCAATGAAAGTTTTAACCTATCCGGCGGATCCTTCCGTTCGAATACCCCATCGCTTTCATTCCCAGCAGTCGCACTCGCAGGACAACTGTCGGATGACGTTCGCCTCCGCGCGCTGCAGTCGCTGGGAGAGCGCGGATTTGGAGATGCCGATTTCCGTGGCCAGTTCTTCGAGGGGCACTTTCGTGTCCGGATCGTAGTAGCCGGCCTGTTTGGCCCTGTGGATCGCCTCGCGCTGCTTGCGAGTCAGCGACGAGACGTCGATCGTGCAGGTTTGAGGGTATTCGAGGCGTTCAGTGGAGGTGATCGACCGGACGGTTACCCGCTTGCAGCGTTCGCGCACGTCGCTCACGATCGAGGAGACGGTCTCGGTGTCCGGGACGTACGTCTCCATCACGAACGACCCGTCGCCGATCCGAAGGTACCGCGGGATGCAGCCGTGGTCGGTGAAGACGATTCCGGGACAGTGATCGCAGATGTCTTTCGAGAAGTACTTGGTCGTCGTCTGTTCGCCGTCTTCGGTTCGTTTCTGAACGCCGATGTCACACTGGCAGTCTCCTTCGTCGAATCTGACGTCGACGTCGACGATGTTGCCGTCGACGGTGTCCATGGTGCACGGTCCGCCACGTTCTATCTCGAGCTCTACCCGGAGGCGCCTGTCTTCCATCTTCGTCAGTTCCTCTCCCACCTCCGGAGAGCTTTCCTCGCGGGTCAGCGAGGGAACGCCACTCATACCCTTCGGTATGGTATCGCGTCTTAAGACACGTTTTCCTTTTCCTGTCGCGTGAGAACATAACGAGAACCCGAGAGTGGGACGGAGACGCCGGGGAAGTTTGATCCGGCTCCCGTCCTGACTCGACGTATGCGCGAGGAAGAGGAAATCCGAGAGCAGTACGAGTTCCTCGAAGAGCAACTCGAAAGCGAGGAGATGCGCCACGAAGGAGTCAGACAGATGTTCACCTACTACAAGAGAGCGCTGGGCTGGGTTCTCGAGGAGGAGTACATCTAGTCGCGACGTCCGACGTCACCTCACCCGTGGCGACACCGGAAGTCGTCCTCCGATCGAGGGCCACTCGGGTAAAAAAAAGTCATTCCGGTTCCCGGCGGACGAACACCGGCGACATCTTTAAGTCTATCCCATCGGTAGAATCGGGTGACGCTTCGCTTGGAGGGCCGAAGCGTCAGCGGGGACCAATTTAGGGCGGCACAGCCGCGATCTTTCGCGGCTTGCTACCTTTTCGACGAACCGATCACTCGATGGAGAGCGATTCGTCCGTCTCGGGAGCGCCTTCCGGCCACTCGAGTTCGAACTCGACGCTCAACTCGGCCGGACCGCTTCCGGTTTCTCGTTCCGCCTTGACCTCGAATGTGGGGCGCGGTGGCACCTCGAGTGTCACCGACTGATCGCCGGCCGTAAGCGTCACCGGCTCGCCGGCGTCGAGTTTGTCGGCAACAGACCGGAGCATCGTTGCGATCTCGGACCGTTCGGTGCGTCGTTCCGTCGAGAAGATCACTTCTTCGGGCATATCTGCATTGAGGAGCTGCGGGGAGATAAATTCATACTCCCGGAGAGATTCACTCTGGGGTGACCAACCTTTCCACCGATAGTACATCTGTTTTACAGGAAATCGTATTTCGATAACACACCAGTAGCGCACCTCTACCCGTAGTTGCTTGGCCATACTGAAATTCGAGCCGACAACTTTATTGAGATGCGATATTGTATCTACAGATGGATATAACCGATGTACGATCTGACAGGCTTTCAGCGAGACCTGCTGTACGTCATCGCGGGACTCGACGAACCGCACGGGCTCGCTATCAAAGAGGAACTGGAAAACTACTACGAAAAGGAGATCCACCACGGGCGGCTGTATCCCAACCTCGACACGCTCGTCGACAAAGGTCTCGTCGAGAAGGGCCAGCGCGATCGCCGGACCAACTACTACACGCTGACTCGCCGCGGTCGCCGGGAGATCGAGGCGCGTCAGGAGTGGGAAGAGCAGTACATCGACTGACCGATCCAAACGACCCGAACGCTTCAAACGCTTCGAACGATCCGATCGTCAGTTCGACTGTCGAGCGCTCGGCTACTTTTCCGGTCGCTTCTTTCCGTCGTTCGTCTCGCCGTCGGGCTGATCGTCGTCCGTCTCTCGGTTTGCGGTGTCGTCGTCAGTAGGCGTCTCCGTGGCGGCGTCTCCGGCCGCGTCTCCGTCCGTGTCTCCGTCCGCGTCTCCGATTGTGTCTCCGGAAATCTCTCGGCTGACGTCGGCGACGGAGACGACGTACGGATCCACGGGCGGCGGTTCGGGGGTCTCCTCGCCGAGTTTCGTCGGCAGGACGATCCGCGCGAACTGGACGACGAGCACCAGCAGTATCGGCAGCAGAAACAGCCCGTACCAGCCGAAAAGCAGTGGACCGAGCGTGTACGCCAGCATCACCGCTCCGACGTGGAGACTCCGTCCGGAGACGTACGGTCGCAAGATCAGGTCCGGAATACTGTCGACGAACACGAACGAGATGACGAGAAACAGAGCGACGAACCACAGTGTCTCCGTACCGACCATAAATACCGATCGGAGTCCGAGATAGAGAGCCACTGGAACGTACACCAGTTTCATCCCGACGACGGGGATTAGGCTGGCGACGCCGGCGATCAGTCCCAGAAGCGCCGCCGCGGGAATCGCCACTCCGGCCGGCGCGAACGCGTTCAGTACCGAGAAGACGATTGCCCCGATCGCACCGGTGATGAAGGCGTTGAGGATGTTCCCGAAGAAGATCGATCGGAGATCGTAGTCGACCGCAAGGAGGTACGCTCGCAGCGTCCGCTCTTCGTCGTCGAACGTCTCGAGTACCCAGGCGGTCAGCTTTCGGTCGTCCCGGAGGAGGTAAAACGCCAGCACCACCATCACGAACAACTGGATCAGCGCCACCGCGAGCACCAGGGCCGTGTCGGCGATCGAGGTGAGCCACTCCAGTAGACTCGCCGCCAGATCGCCCTCGAGTAGTTCCCGTCCCAGTCGATCCACCACCGCTCCGGGATCGTCCAGTTCTTCAAGGAAGCGACCGAGTTCGGGATACGCATCGAGATCCACGCCTGGAATCGCTGTGAGTTCCTGTATCTCCCGGATCGCAATCGCGATCGCGTAGCCGACGACGAGAATCGCGGGCAACGCGAGCACGACGAGCGCCAGCGCGGCCGCGAGATTCGGGTGACCGGTTCGTGCGACGATCCGGCGGTACACCGGGCGCGTCGCGTAATACAGGAAGAGAGCGAAAACGACGACACCGATGAAGGAGACGACAACGTAGCCGACGAGGGCGAAAAGCAGGAGGCCGAACGCGAGCCAGCCGTATTCCGACGACGTCGACGCTTCCTCCAGCCGTGACATACACTATGTGGCGCCCATGGAACCCAAAAGACTGCCGACAGCCATCGCTTGCCTCGCCCCGGACCAGGACGGATGAAGTATATATTCCTATATAGTGCAACATATGTGCCCGGGGTCCATCTAACCAACCGAGATGAGCGTCCTCGCCACGCCGGCCCAGGTGTTCTTCGGGGTGCCCTTCGAGGAGCCCGTGGTTCGCATCGCGCTGGCGGCGGCGCTGGGACTGTTTCTCGGGCTCGAACGGGAGTGGTCCGACAAGGCAGCCGGCATCCGAACGTTCTCCTTGACGGCGATTCTGGGAGCGGTGTTCACCGTCGTCGCCGTCGACGGCGGTCTCGGAGTGTTGCTTCCGGTCGTCGGCGGGCTCCTCGTGATCGTCGTCGGGGCGCTTTTGTCCATAGAGGGGCTCACAAACGTCGAGTCGACCGGCGAGGACCCGCTGGCGCTTACGACGGCCGTATCCCTTATGGTCGCGTACGGGGTCGGCATCCTCGTCACGCTCGGATTCATTATCGAGGGGATCACCGTCGCCGTAGTGTCCTCGGCGTTGCTTGTGCTCAAGCGTGAACTCCACGGGCTGGCCGGGAACCTCTCCCGTCGAGAGCTCCGCTCGACGACCGAGTTTGCAATCCTCGCGTTCGTGATCTATCCACTGTTGCCGCCGGGACAGATGGAGTTCCTGGGCGTTCCCCTGGAGCCGCGGATCGCCTGGCTGCTCGTCGTTTCGGTGGCGGGGATCGGGATCGTAAACTACGCGCTCGTACGGTCGTACGGCGGCCGGGGGATCGCCGTCACCGGTTTCTTCGGCGGACTCGCCTCGTCGGCGGCGGTCGTCGGCGCGATGCTGGATCACGTCCGCCAGCAGCCGGAGGGGATCCAGTACGGAGTCGCGGGCGTGTTACTGGCCAACGCGGCGATGGCGCTGCGCAACCTGGCGCTCGCGCTGGTGTTTACCTTCGGGGCTGCCGGCCCGCTTTTGATTGACGCGGTCGTTCCGCTGGGGATCATCGTCGTCGGGAGCGTCCTCGTCGCGTACGTCGTCGCCGACTGGTCGGCCGAGGTCGAGATGGAACTCGAGAGCCCGTTCTCCCTGAAGAACGCGCTGG
Organism: Halalkaliarchaeum desulfuricum; assembly: GCF_002952775.1. Taxonomy (NCBI): domain Archaea; kingdom Methanobacteriati; phylum Methanobacteriota; class Halobacteria; order Halobacteriales; family Haloferacaceae; genus Halalkaliarchaeum; species Halalkaliarchaeum desulfuricum. The sequence continues at coordinate 825,150 of NZ_CP025066.1, read as the reverse complement.
CGTTCGGCTCGGTGTTCCTGTTTATCCTCGCCGGTTCGTCGGTCGCGGAAGCGCAGTTCGGCACCAGCGGGCTGTATGCGAGCGCGCTGATTTCGGGGCTTGTCTCCTCGGCGGGCGTGACCACGTCGGCGGTGCTTTTGTTCCGTGGAGGAACGATCACCACGACCGAGACGGTCGTCGCGATCCTGCTTGCGACGGCTGCGAGCATCGTCGTCAAGGCGGCGCTCGCGACCGGTGGTCCCTGGGCGTTCGCCCGGCGGGTCGCGCTCTGGAGCGGCGTCACCATCCTGGTCGCCGGGGTCGGAACGGTCGTAATTTACGCGTTCTGAAACCGACACAGCGTTTCGAACGGACGCCATCACGCCGGCCTCGCAATATTTTCCCGATCCGAAACGAACCGGGCAGATTTAACATCCCGCTGCTGGTGGGTACACGTATGGATCGGGACACTGCCGAGCCACGGGTCGACGAGTTGCCGGGAGAGCGAGCCGAGAAGTGGGTGCAGTACCACCACGAGTTCGCCGCACCAAGCACGTACGTGTACGAGTTCGTGTGGGACTCCACGAAGCCGGCGGAAGGGCCGTTCTGTACCGACGTCGACGGCAACGTTCTCTTAGATTTCACGAGCCACGTCGCCGCCGCCCCGCTCGGGTACAACAACCCGAAGATCATGGAGCCCCTCCGGGAGTTCGATCTGGTGGATCCGCTGAAGATCGCGGGTCAAGATTTCTACGTCGCCGGCGGCGACGCACCGGGTGAGGGGATCCCCGGTCCCTCGGAGCTGATGGATCGGCTCACCGACGCCACCGACCACTACGACATGGACACGGTGTTCCTCTCGAACTCCGGCGCGGAGGCGGTCGAAAACGCCCTCAAGATCTCCTACGACCACGCCGACGGCGCGAAGTACGGGATCACCTTCCAGGGCGCCTTCCACGGCCGGACGCTGGGCGCGCTGTCGCTCAACCGGTCGAAGGAGGTGTACCGACGCCGGTTCCCCGAAATCGCATCGATTCACGACGTCCCGTTCTGTCAGGATAGCGACTGTACGGCCGAGACGTGTTCGTGTGGCTTTTTCGTCGACGGCGCGTCCCGGCTACGCGAGCAACTCCACCCCGAACGGGGGTATATAACCCCCGAGGAGGTCGCGTATCTCATCGTGGAGCCGATCCAGGGCGAAGGCGGCTATCGTTTCCCCAGCGACGCGTTCACCGACGAGATCGCTGCCCTCACGGACGAGTACGACATCACGCTGGTCGCCGACGAGATCCAGTCGGGGCTCGGCCGCACCGGGAAGATGTGGGGTGCAGATCACTACGCGATCGAGCCGGACGTCATCGCGAGCGCGAAGGCGCTGCGGGTCGGGGCGACGATCTCCCGAGCGGACGTGTTCCCCGACGAGCGGAGTCGACTCTCCTCGACGTGGGGCGCCGGCGATATCCTCTCGTCGGCACAGGGGGCACTCACGTTCGACGCGATCGAGGAGTACGATCTGCTCTCGAACGCCCGGACGCGGGGGCGGCAGTTCCTCGAGACGATGCGGGACGCCGACCTCGAGGGGGTCGAGGACGTCCGCGGGAAGGGGCTGATGCTCGCCGTCGAGTTCGAGTCCAAACAGCTGCGCGACGACGTCCACGAGGCCGCGTTCGCGCGGGGGCTGTTGACGCTCTCCTGTGGGCACAAGGTGCTCCGGATCCTGCCGCCGCTGGACGTGACTGAACGCGAGATCGAGATCGGATGTGACCTGCTTCGAAAGGCGATCGGGGACGTCGCCTAGAGGCGGATCGCCGACTTATACAGATCCGTGACAGTCACGGGTCTCCAGACGAAACCGGAGGGGCGACGCGACGACGATCGGGAATCAGGAAGTCGAAGACTCCTTTTCAGTCCGCGTCGAACCGAACGGCAGTGACCGGACTGTGACCGGAAAACTCGATCCCGAGACCATCTCGCGGCTGGTGTACGGACGCACGGGTGCGCCCGAGCCCGATCTGATTCAGGGTGCGGCGTTCGGCGAGGACACCGCCGCGGTTCCGATTGGCGATGAGACGCTCGTAATCAACGCCGACCCCTGTTCGCTCGCCGCCGAGCACGTCGGCACGATCGCGGTCCACGTCGCCTGCAACGACGTCGCCGCCTCCGGTGCCCACCCGCGGTGGCTCACGAGCACGATCCTCCTCCCCGAAGCGGACGCCGTCGAGACGCTCGACCGGGTGACCGCCCAGCTCGACGCGGCGGCCCGGGAGGTCGGCACCACCATCGTCGGCGGGCACACGGAGCGCTCCGCGCAGTTGGAGCGTCCCCTGCTCGCGATGACCGCAATGGGACTGACCGACCGCTACGTCGCCACCGGCAGCGCCGAGCCGGGCGACCGGCTCCTGCTCACGAAGGGCGCCGGCGTCGAAGCCACGGGTATCATGGCGACCGACTTCCGGGCGGAGCTCGAGGGGGACGTCGACGAGGCGACGATCGACCGTGCCGCCGACTTCTTCGAGTGGCTCAGCGTCGTCCCCGACGCGGAGGCGATCGGTCCGTTTGCGACCGCGATGCACGACCCGACCGAGGGCGGGGTGCTGGCGGGGCTCGTCGAACTCGCGCTGGCGGGGGAGGTCCGGTGTGTGGTGTCGCGGGACGACATCCTCGTCCGGGAGGAGACAGCAGCACTGGCGAACACACTCGGGATCGATCCCCTCCGGACGTTCGGCTCCGGGGCATTGCTCGCGACCGTTCCGGAAGAGACGGTCGGCGACGCCCTGGGGGCCGCCGACGAGGCGGGGATCGAGGCCGCCGAGATCGGTCGAATCGAGGGCGTGGAGGGCAGAGAGGCCGCCGGCGTCGAGATCGACGGTGCGCTTTTGACCGAGGTGCCCCGGGACGATATGTACGCGCTGTGGTCGTGAACGCGGGTGTCCTGCATCGAGGTCACAGGAACCGCTCCTGCTCCCGCTCGAAAACGTTCTCCTGAACTCGGAGACTACATCTGGTATCGGCGTTCGTCGTCCCGCTGGGGGAACTGGTCGGCGCCGGTCATCTCGTCGTAGGTCATGCCGGCGAGATACTCGTCGTATGTGACGTCGTACGACTGCCGGAGGTGGAAATCGAGGTCGCCGGTGTCGACCGTCGATCGGAAGAGGGCGTGGATCCCGCGCCGGATCAGTTCGTCGGTGTCCGTGCTGTCGAACACCGCCGCGAGCATCGCGAGTTCGTTTTTCGTCTCCCGGTCGAGTTCGAGGGGGTACTCGTCGTCGAGTTCGCCGTATTCTGCGGTGATGTCGTCCGTGAGGTCGTCGAGTCCCATGCCCGTCAGGGGGGCCGCGCGTCGGATACGGTTTTCGAACTACTGCGTCCAGTGGAATCGCGTTTGGTCTCCTGAACGGACGACTGGGTGTGGGGACAAGAAAGTCATTCAGAAAGCCGGCGATTTCTTCGGTGACTAGCTCGGAGTTTTGTCCGCGTTCGGATCGGAAACGACCCTTATTACAGGGTGGAAATTCCGCCGGATTTTCGCTTATAAGTGCTTCTAACCGCAGTACAGCGCGGGGATAAACAGTCACCAATACTTATCAGTGTCGGACGTGTGGCTGCTCCCATGGGAGGGCTCACCAGCGGTGACTGGTTCGGCCGTGGGGAGAAAACGGAGGTGATCTTCGAGTGTCGACGCTGCGGACGGACGCTGGAGGAAGGGGTCTCGGAGTGTCCGGAGTGCGAGACGGAGTCGGTCGTTCGCTACGAGATCGCGTGATCTCCTCCGGAGCCTAGAACTCTTCGATCACCGGAATCCCGGTCGTCCCGAAGTCGGTCATCGCCTCGAGCTTCGCCGACACGTCCTCCAGCGCGACGGTCTCGGAGACGATCTCTGCGGGCTGCAGCTTCCCGGTCTGGACCATCCGGAAGATTTCGTCGTACCGCGTCGGCGGCATCCCCAGCGATCCGATGAACTCGATCTCTTTCATCACCATCATGTCGGTCGGCAGCGACACCTCGCCCTCCTCCGCTTCGGTCGTCAGCCCGATCTGGAGGTGCTGCCCGCGGTTGCCCAGGCTCTGCACCGAGTTCCGGCAGGTCTCGGCGATCCCCAGCGCGTCGACCGACACGTCCGCGCCGCCGCCGGCGATCGCGGCCACCTCGCCTGAAACGTTGTCGGCCTCCGAGGCGTTGACGGTCGCTACGGCTCCCAGGTTGGTGGCGAGATCGAGTTTCTCGTCCATCAGATCGACGGCGATCACGTTCGCCCCCAGCGCGTCGGCGATGTGGACCGCCGACAGCCCGATCCCGCCGCAGCCGTGGACGGCCACCCAGTCGCCGGCGCCGACGTCGGCCCGGTGGGCCAGCGCGTGAAAGGAGGTCATGAACCGACAGCCCAACCCGGCCATGTCCACTGACGAGACGCCGTCCGGCAGCTGGACGACGTTGTGGTCCGCCGCCGGGACGTGCGTCAGCTCCGCGAACGCCCCCTGGACGGGCTCGACGAACCCCAGCGGCATCAGGTTCTCACACGTGTTCGAGTATCCCCGCTGACACTCCGGACACGTTCCGTCGCCGATGTTGAAGGGAATCGCGACGTGGTCGCCCTCCCGGACGTGTTCGACCTCCTCGCCGACCTCCACGACCCGGCCGGCGGGCTCGTGGCCGAGGATCTGTCCCGGCTGGGGCTGGATCCCGAGCCACGCCCAGTCGCCCTGCCAGCCGTGCCAGTCGCTGCGACAGATCCCACACGCCTCGATCTCGACGACTGCTCCCTCCGGATCCGCCGACGGCGCGTCGACCTCCTCGATCGCGAGCGGTTCCCCGTGCTCCTCGAGTATAGCCGCCTTCATGGCACCGTAAACTACGCTCACGTGTCAAATAAGATTACTGCGGGTGAGAGTGGACGGGCCGGCCGAGAGAATCCGCTATTCGCCCTCTTCGGCCAGTTGTCGGACGGTCAACACCGGCACGGGGCAGGTCCGGACGACGCGTTCGGCGACGCTCCCGATGAGAAAGCGGTTCTCGCCGTGTCGGCCGCGGGTGCCCGTCGCGACCAGGTCGGCGTCCACTTCGCGTGCGTACGCAGTAATTTCACTGGCGGGGCGTCCCTCCCGGACCGCCGTGACGACGTTTCGGCCCGCGCGGGACTCGACCGCCGAAAGCGCTTCTCGTCCGCGCTCGGAGAGCGCGTCCCGGAGCTCCGACCGGATCTCCTCCGGCGAGGACTCGACGTCCCCGGCGTCGACGACGTACAGTGCGTGGACCTCCGCATCGAACCGTGCGGCGAGATCCAGGGCGACGTCCACCGCGCGCTGGACGCTCTGGGAGCCGTCGGTTGCGATGACGACCGTCTCGAACATGGCGTGAGATACCGGGGGCACCGACTTTAAATGCCCCATTCGCGATGGCGAATCGACGTGCGTTCGATTCGACCCGCTGGAGGAAGTCACTCTTTTGAGGGCTGCGAACCCAGTCTTCGGTATGACCCTGGAAGTTGACCTCGTGCTGGTGCCGGTGGACGGCAGCGACGAGTCTTCCGACGCCGTCGAGTACGCCCTCACTGTTGCCGAGACGTACGGCGCTGCCATCCACGCGATGTACGTCCTCGGGGAGGAGGTCGTCCGGGCGATCGAAACCGGCGCGGTCGACGCCGACGAGGTCGCCGACGAGACCGAACTGTACACCGAGGGGATCCGACAGCAGGGTGACGAGCGCGGCGTCGACGTCTCCACCTCGATCGCCTACGGCTTCTCGACCCGGATCAAAACCCGCCACCCCGGCAGTGTCGTCCTCGACACCGCCGAATCGATCGACGCCGATTTCATCGTCGTCCCACGGGAGCCCACGTCTGGCGATCCGGGCGAGGTGCTCGAGAAGGCCGCCGAATACGTTCTGCTGTACGCCAGCCAGCCCGTTCTGTCGGTGTGACGGTTCGAACGTTGTTCGAACGCTCGGTTCTCACTCCGGTTCGGCCAAGCGGATCGCCATCTCCAGTTCGAAGCTCTCTGCGTTGCTCGTCTCGAACCCGGTTTTGCGGTACAGTTCCACTGCGGCGTGGTTCCACCGTTCGACCGTGAGCCACACCTTCCGGACGCCCTCGCTCGCGCCGTGGCCCAAAAGCCCCTCGATGAGTTCGGTGCCGATCCCGGCGTTCTGGTACTCCTGGAGCACGAAGATCGCGAGTTCGTGGGCTTCGTCGTCCGGAACCAGCGTCGCGTGACCCACCGCCGACTCGCCGTGCCAGGCGACCACGTTGTGACAGTCCTCGTCGAGAATGGTGTCGAGCCACGACCGGATCCGGGACTCCTGGGCCGGGGGGATTCCCTGGGCGCGGTCGGAGGGATCGAACCCCGTGTACATCTCGACGAGCGCGTCGTACTCCTCTGGCTCCCCCCGACAGGCCCGGATCTCGATCTCTCGTCCCTCCCGATCGGTGAACGCACGCGGCGGCTCCTGGAACGGTCCGGCCGGTTCGTCCGGGTAGCGTCGTGGTCCCGTCATCGCACGAGAGTCACCGACGTTGTGGCGTTGAGCAGCACGAACTCGGCGGTGCTGCTGAGCTGTATCTTCCCCATCGGACTCCGTGCCCCGCCCTCGAGGACGATCCGGTCGAACCCCTCCCGTTCTGCGGTTTCGACGAGATATCCACCCAGGTCCTCGTCGGCGCCGAGCGTCCGTATCTCGGCGTCGACGTCCAGGCCCGAAAGCTCCGCTCGCACTCGCTCTTCGAGTTCCTCGATCGACGTCACCGGTCCGGGACCGCCGACGACGATCGACACCTCGTCGCCCGCGGCGGTTGCCCGTCTCGCAATTCGCTCCAGCGTGTGTATGGAGTCGTCCCCCGTTCCCAGGCCGAGAAGTATCCTCATGGGTGGCCCGTCGGAGGGGACGATAAAAACGTTCCCGGCCGGACGGGTGGTCCTGCCGCTTTTGTGGTCCTCACTTTTCACAGATTGCACGGAAGTTCTCGAAGACTTCCTCGCCGCGTTCGGTGTGGGCGACCTCCGGATGCCACTGGACGCCGTACAGGTCCCGGTCGACGTCGGAGATCGCCTCGATGTCGCACACCGACGAGGTTGCCGTCCGGGTGAACCCCGGCGGGACCTCCCGGACCTCGTCGCCGTGACTCGCCCACACCCGTGTCTCGGGAGCGAGCGACCCCACGAGGGGATCTTCGGGGTCGAGGATCCGCACGTCTACGTCTGCGTAGCCGCCGTACTCTCCAGATCCCACGGCGCCACCGAGCTCGGCGGCCATCAGCTGCATTCCGAGACAGATCCCCAACACCGGAACATCGAGTTCGAGATACGCCGGACAGTTGCCGATTTGTGCGATATCCGGTCCGCCAGAGAGCACGAGGCCGTCGGCGTCGATCGCTTCGGGAGGCGTGTCGTTGTCCACGAGTTCCGTCTCCACGCCCAGATCCCGAAGCGCCCGGCGCTCCAGGTGGGTGAACTGGCCGTGGTTGTCCACGACGAGAATCCGGGTCATACCGCCCGTTCGGCGTCGATCGGCAAAAGTAGCTCGGAGCGTGGGCAGCTGTGTGGCGTTTCCCAGCGATTATATCGGGGAGGTATACACGAACGTGGTCACATGAGGCCGGCGCCGTCGAACGTCGTCCGCTTGTAGTCGATGTCCATGAGTTCCAAAATCGTCGGCGCGATGTCGAGCAGATCGGCGTCCTCGATGTTCGCGCTTGGATCGTCGATCAGCAGGCTGGCGTCGTCGAAGGTGTGCATCCCGTTTCGAGGCCCGGCGGCGAACACCTCTTCTTTCGGTTTGAACCCCGCCTTCAGGTCGAACCCGTCGTTCGGAATCACGACAAGATCGGGGGCGATCTCGCTGTGGCCCCCCCGAAACGCGGTTTCGCGATCGACGATGCGTTTGCACACCGACTTGCCATCGGGTCCCTCGAGCGCCTCGAGGTCGGCTTTCAGCTCGGAGCGAACCGATTCGTAGTCGTCTTCGGGCACGCTGCCACGGGGTTCCCGCCCCTCGAGGTTGAGATAGAAGCGTCCCGGAATGAGCGAGTACGCCTGCGCGTCGTCGTCGATGTCCGAAAGCGAGTCGTGATCGTCGCCCTCGTACTCGAGCCACCCCTCCCGACGGAGCCACTCGTTGCAGTTGACCTCGTGTTTCAGCGTGGTGAACCCGTGATCGGAGGCGACGACAAGGGTGACGTCCTTCGGGAGCAGCGACCGGATCTCGCCGATGTACTCGTCGAGTTGCTCGTAAAACTCCATGAACGCCTCGTAGTTGGGGCCGTTCTTTTCGTAATCACGAAACAGGAAGTGGTTCACGCGGTCGGTTGTCATGAACACGCCGAAAAACAGGTCCCAGTCGTCGGCCTTCAGGTAGTGGGTAAACGCTTTCTGGCGTTTCCGGAGCGTCTTGTGGGCGTGCTCCATGAACGCAGTCTTGTCGTCTTTGTGGCCGAGTTTGGCGTTGACGTCGATGATGTAGTCGTTCTTTTGCAGGCGATCCCGCAGTTCGTCCGGGCGGGCGGCCTTGTCGATCTCCGGCGAGAGGAACCCCGAGACCATCCGCTGGACGTTGCGCTGTGGCGGGAACGTCACCGGGACGTTCATCACGGTCGCGTCGTACCCGGCCTTGGTGACCCGGTCCCACACCCGCGTCGCCTGGACGTCCCGGCCCATCGGAACGTACGTGTCGTATGATCCGACCTCGCGGTCTTGAAAGCCGTAGACGCCGGTTTCGCCGGGATTTTTCCCAGTGGTGAGTGCCGGCCAGCACGCGCTCGACTCCGGCGGGACGATGCTCTCTATCGCCCCCGCGGTGCCGTCCGACGCGAGCGCGGCGAGGTTCGGGAAGCGGTCGCTGTGCTTCTCGATGAGCCGGAACGGCACGCCGTCGATGCCGATAAAAGCGACCCGCGGGTTGTCCGCTCCGCGAAGCCGATCGAACAGTCCCATACCGGCCATAGCGGCGAACGCCATATCAACCTTCCCGGTTCCAGCGCGAATCGCACACCGGTACCGACCGGTTTTAACCGCCCGGCTCTCCACGGATGGGTATGGAAATCCGTCGCGTCCACCTCGTCGACGCGTTCGCCGAGGAACCGCTGTCCGGCAACGTCGCTGGCGTCGTCCCCGATGCCGACGGACTCGCAGACGAACAGCTCCGGGCGATCGCGGCCGAACTCGGCGCCAGCGAAACCGCGTTCCTGTTCCCTTCGACGGCGGCCGACCGTCGGATCCGCTACTTCACACCCGAAACGGAGGTCGATCTCTGCGGGCACGCCACGATCGCGAGCCACGGACTCCTGTCTGCGAACGGGGAGCTGGCGCCCGGCGTCCACACGCTCGAGACGAACGACGGCGTCCTCGAGATAGAACTCGAGGAGGACGGCACGGTGTGGATGGCGGGGGAGGAGCCGTCCGTCCGACAGGTCGATCCCGACTACGACCGACTCGCGGACGCGCTCGGGATCGATCCGGCGGCGCTTTCCGACGTCGGCGCCGACCTCCCGACCGCCGTCGCCTCGACGGGACTGGCGTTCCTCGTCGTTCCGGTGGCGTTCCTCGAGGGCCTCGGCGGCGCGACCCCGGACTTCGAGGCGATCGAGGAGCTGTCGGCAGCCCACGACGTCGCCGGCGTCTACGCGTTCACCTTCGATACCCTGTCCGCGGAGTCGACGCTTCACGCCCGAATGTTCGCCCCCGCAGTCGGGGTCCCGGAGGACCCGGTGACGGGGACGGCGTCGGGCGCGTGTGGGGCGTATCTCGACCACGTCGGCGCGTTCGACGGCGACGCTCCCGAGGAACTGCGCTTCGAGCAGGGTCACTTCCTGGACCGGGGCGGGATCGTCCGGGTCCGGCTCGACGACGGGATCCACGTTGGCGGGACTGCAGTCGAGAGTCTGGAGGGCTCGATCGCGGTACCTGACGCCGACGAGGACGATATCATCGAAATCTGAACGCCGAGAGTCGAGAACAGGACGGAGCGGTGTGGGGAGGGGGTTTTCAGTGCGTTCGTTCGAACGACACGTCGTTCGTCAGCTCGTTGTGTTTGCGTTCGAGGAACGAGTACACCGATCCGTGCGGCGCGCCTTCGAGTAGCATCCCCACTGCACGGCGGACCACCTCGACCTCGTCGGGCTGTCCGATGATTCCGACAGTCGTGCCGTAGATGACGACGTCGGCGCCGCTGAGTTCCTCCATCAGTTCGCGTGTGCGGCCGTTTTCGCCGATGATTCGGCCCTTCTGCCGCGTGAGATCGTTCTCGTTTCGGGTGTGATCCGTGAGATCGATCAGGTCGAACATCCGCAGGTCGTTGTCGAGGAGGCTAAGCGCCGACTCGGGAGAGAAGCCGCGACCGATCGCCCGGACGATGTCGGGTGCCGAAAGCGCCGTGACGGGATCGCCCGTCTCTTCGATCCGGACGGCCCCGGTCTCGGAGTCTATGTCGAGCCGGACCTCCGCTCGCTCTTCGATCTCCCGCATCGTGGCGCCCCCCTCGCCGATGAGCGTGCCGATGCGGTCCTTCGGGACCTTCACGTGTTGCATGACTGCTGTTTGTCGGTGGAGACGGTTAAGCGTTTCAAGGTCGAACGCGGCGTTGATCCCGAACTGCCGGCGCTTTGCTGACCGACTGGTGGTTCTCGCGTGCGAGACTGTCGGGGTGTGGTGGCTGGCTGTCGGGGTGTGGTGGCTGGCTACCTGGAGTTCGGTGCCAGATACGGTGTTTGTTTTTTATTTGAGACTGATTTTCCGGAACCCAATTCGGAGACACCCCCGACTTCGAACGTGTCAGTTATTTTTATTTTCATGAACGAAAATAGATGAAAACTGATTTGACCCCTCCGTGTGTGATATTCGCTAGATGGGGTGGGACCCACACCTGTACGCCGTGCCGCTGGCCCTGGCTGGGGTGTCATTGGCCGCGTTCGCGGTGTACTTCCTGCTGCTCGCTCGCGAACGCTCTGGACCGAAAACCGGGGCGTGGATAGCTGCTGCGCTGGTCGGCAGCGGGGCAGTCTGGGTGCTCGCCCACGCGCTACAGGTGGTGTATACCGGTCCGGCCGGCTCCGTGTTCCTGCTGAAGATGGAGTACGTCGGGACGGTACCGCTGCCGATCCTGTGGCTGGCGTACGTCTGCTGGTACACCGGCCGAACCGACTGGTTGACTCCGACCGTGTTCGCTCCCCTGGGGGCGATCGCCACGGTGTTTCTGCTCCTCATCTCGATGAACGAGGCACACTGGTTGTTCTGGACGGGGTTTACCTTCGCGAGTGAGGCGCCCCACACCGTAGGCGTCGAGTGGGGGCCACTGTTCTGGATGTATCTCGCGTTCGTCACGGTGCTTCTCGCGACCGCGACCGCCTTCCTGGTCTCTGCGGTCCTCTCTTCCCGGGGCGTCCTCCGGAAACAGGTGGCGACGCTGTTCGTGTTCTCCCTTTCGCCCGTCGTCGTCGGCGGGATCTACCTCCTCGGACCGGTTCCCACGCCCGGCGTGAACGTCGCCGCCCTATCGACAGTGCTGGTCGTCCTCGCGGCGGCGGCCAGCGTCTTCCGGTACCGCTGGTTCGATCTCACGCCGGTGGGGCGCGGCGACATCGTCAATTCGATGGCCGAATCGATGATCGTCGTCAACGAACGATACGACGTCGTCGACCACAACGACGCCGCAGGCGACCTGTTTGCACCCGGCCAACTCGTCGGTTCGTCGCTCTCTGCGCTGTCCCCGTCCCTGGCTGACACCGTCGAAGCGCTCGTCGAAGACGAATTCTCCGATCCCGCCGCCGCCGACCGCTCGAGTGACGCGGCTTCGACGGGTTCAGGGGACCCGCCCGACCCGCTTTCGGTGATCGAATCAGACGGGTGGATCTCCAGCGACCGGCGGGAGATCACCCTCGAGACGCCGTCGGGCTCCCGGACGTTCGAGGTGACGGTGACTTCTCCGGACCGCCACCGGGGGTTCCTGATCCTCCTGCACGACATCACCGACCGGACCCGCGCGGAAACTGCACTCGCCCGACGTCGACGGATGGCGGAAGCCCTGCTGGGCGTGACACACGATTTGGCGTCCGCCGCCGAGCGCGAGGCGGTGTGTGACCGGGCGGTCGAGGGCGCGGTGTCGATCCTCGATGTCGAACACGCCCGGCTGTTCCTCGCGTCCGACGGCGAACTCGAGGTCACCACGGAGACGGGGCAGTGGGACGGTCCGTTGACCGACGCCGTGAGTTCCGGCATCGCCAGGCGGGTGTTTTCCGCCGGACAGGCGCACGTCGTCGACGATCTCACGATCCGCGGTGCGGCCGCCGAGGGGGGATCGGACGCGTGGCTGTCGGCGGTCGGGTCCGGCGACGAATCCGATGGAGACGACGACACCGACCGGTCGACGCTACAGGCGGACATCACACCGGACACCGCCCGCACGCCCGACTCTGGAACCTCGACCCGAGCACAGTCTTCGACCGACGGCGGTGGGACGGGATCCGGAAGCGGGAGGGGTCTCGACGACCTCTTCGAGTGGGTGGACGACGGCACGTCGGATCCGCGGCGGAACGATCCGCTCATCGAGGACCTTTTCGCCTCCGTCATAACCGTCCCGGTCGACGACATGGGCGTCCTACAGGTGTTCGCCGCCGAGCGGGGGGCGTTCGATCAGGAGGATGCCGAGGTGTTGTCGCTTTTGGGTTCCCACACGAAGATCGCGCTGGACCGGGCCGACACGGCGACGGAACTCAAGCGGGAGCGCGATCGGCTCGAGGAGTTCGCCAGCGTCGTCTCCCACGACCTCCGGAACCCGCTTTCGGTCGCGGACGGCTACCTCGATCTCGTCCGGGAGGATCCCGATCCGGAACACTTCGAACGGATCGAACGCGCCCACGACAAGATGGAGCGGCTGATCGACGATCTGCTCACGCTCGCCCGACACGGGGAGGTGGTCGGCGAGACCGAGCGGCTCCAGCTCGAACCGCTGGTCGAACGGAGCTGGGAGACGATCGACGCACCGGACGCGACGCTGTCGGTTCCGGGGAAGCTCGGCGAAGTCGACGCGGATCGGGAGCGGCTCGAGGACCTGTTTGCCAACCTGTTCCGAAACGCCGTCGAACACGGCGGCGAGGACGTCACCATTCGGGTGGGGCGGACGGACGAGTTGATCTACGTCGCCGACGACGGTCCGGGGGTCACTCCGGAAGAACGTGACGAGGTGTTCGAGCAGGGGTACACCACCTCGAATGAGGGCACCGGATTCGGGCTCGCGATCGTGAAACGGATCGCCGAGGCACACGGCTGGGACGTCGAGATGACCGAAAGCAGAAACGGTGGCGCGCGCGTGGATATCCACATCTCGTAGCCGGTTCGGGTTCGTGAGTGCGGCTACGTCGACTCCCCTGATCCCGATTCCTCTGACGGACCGGCTTCGGGATCTTCTGATGGTTCCGGTTCGGGTTCGGTGACGAACGCGAGCAGTTCCTCGCCGGTCACATCCAGCCCCTGTCTGGTGAAGAACGTCGCGACGTTCCGGCAGTCGCGTTCGAGGAACTCCCCGGCGTTGGGGTGATGGACCGTCACTGCCTGCCCCATGTCGATGACGACGAGTTCGCCGTCGTGGATGATGAGGTTGTACTCCGAGAGATCGCCGTGGACGAGCCCCGCCGAGTAGAGCCGGCGCATGTACTCGCGAACCACCTCGTAGGCGGTCTGGGGGTTCTCGACGTGGACCTCCGCGAGCCGCCGCGCGCGCTCTTCGACCAGTCCCACGAGTTCCATCACGAGGACGTTCCGCTCGACGGCGATCGGTTCGGGGACTCTGACGCCTGCCCGGCGCGCGCGCTTCAGGTTGGCGAACTCCTTGCGAGTCCACGCGAGCACGACCTCCTTTTTGTCGTTGCCGATCCCCTCGAACCGGGGATCGCCCTCGAGGTAGTCGCGCATCTGCCTGAAGTTGGAGGTGGTGATTCGGTAAACCTTGATTGCGACCTCGCGGTCGTCGCCCAGTGCCTCGTAAACGTTCGCCTCCTTGCCGGTCGAAATCGGGCCGCCGAACGCCTCGACGTAGCCGTCCTGGACGAGTTTGTAGATGGCTGCGAGGGTGGCGTCGTCGAAGACGTCCCCCTCGACTTTGAACTGCTCTGTGTCCTTTATTCGTTTGCGAAACTCGTCGAACGCGAGGTCCTGCCGGCGGACGATCTGGTCGGCCTCGGTGTCGTCGACGTCGATCGACTCCCACTCGTCGCCGAACGCGTCGGCCTCGTCGGGGTCGAGCAGCCCGAAATCCTCGGTCATTCGGTTGTACTACGTCGGGACGGGTGAAAAGTGTGGACGACTCCTGTGGGTGTTCCGTCGAGGTGGCAGTTCGCGTCGCGCACTCACTGTGGTACTTGCGGGGTCCGGGTTCGTCGATCGGACGGCTCCCCCCGCCCTCCCGGCCTCGCCCTTCGAATCCGCCAGGGTCACTATCACGTCCATGCGAGCAGCACTTTTCAAACCTCCGCAGCCGGCTGCGGTGCTTGCCACTCCGCGGCTATAATCGCCGCGGGAGAGTATCCCGCGTCCCTCGGCTGTGAATTGCCGAGGGACACGTCCCGTAACCTCTTTGGGTGGCAGGCCCCCCGTCGGTACTGATGGGAACCCGCGCTGGTGATTCGCCGTGAGAGTCGCGGAGGCCGTCCCCGAATTCGCCGACGCCTTCGAGTTCGACGAGTTCAACCGGATGCAACGCGAGGCGCTGCCGGCGCTTCTGGAACGGGGGGACAACGTCGTCGCAGCCGCGCCCACCGCTTCCGGCAAGACGGCGCTTGCGGAACTCGCGATCTGTCGCACCCTGGCTGACGGCGGCACAGCGCTGTTTCTCGCTCCCCTGCGCGCGCTCACGAACGAGAAGGAACGCGACTGGGAGCGGTTCGAGGCGCTGGGCTATTCGGTGTACGTCGTCACCGGCGAGCGCGACCTCAACCCCCGACGCGCAAAACGGGCTGACATTCTGGTGATGACGCCCGAGAAGGCCGACTCGGCCACCCGAAAACACGAGTCGCCCCGCTACTCGTTCGTCCGGGACGTCGACTGCTGTGTGATCGACGAGGTCCACCTGCTGGATTCGGACCGCCGGGGGAGTGTGCTCGAAGTGACCGTCTCTCGGCTCCGTCGGCTGTGTGATCCCCGGATCATCGCCCTGTCGGCGACGATGTCGAACGTCGAGGACATCGCCGACTGGCTCGACGCACCGCCGGCGTGTACCTTTCAGTTCGGCGACGACTACCGTCCGGTCGACCTGCACACCGGCGTCAAAACCTACACTCACGGCGAGAACGCCTTCGCCGACAAGTATCGGCGGCTCTACCGCGCGCTGGATCTGGCAGAGCCGCACCTCCGGGAGGACGGCCAGGCACTGGTGTTTGTCTCCTCCAGACAGGACACCGTCCGGGCTGCCGAGAAGGCGCGCGACGCGCTGGCGGAACGGGACGTCCCCGTGGGCGCACGCGGGGACTACGAGTTCCACCAGGAGGCGGAAGCGCTCTCGAACGACAAGCTCCGAAACTCGGTTCTCGACGGCGTCGCGTTCCACCACGCCGGGCTGGCGAAGGACGACCGCGACATGATCGAGCGCTGGTTCCGGGAGGGCCACGTCGAACTGCTGTTCTCGACGTCGACGCTCGCGTGGGGCGTGAACCTGCCGGCGCGCTGTGTAGTGATTCGCGACACGAAGTACCACGACCCCCTGGAGGGCGAGACCGACATCAGCCCGCTGGACGTCCTCCAGATGATCGGTCGCGCGGGGCGGCCCGGCTACGACGACGTCGGCTACGGCTGGGTCGTCTGTGATCGGTCGGACGCCGATCGCTACCGGACGCTGCTACAGCGGGGCAAGCCGATCGAGTCGCGACTCGCCGACGACCTCCCGTCCCACCTCAACGCCGAGATCGCGATGGGGACGATCGCCGACCTCGAGGACGTGATGTCCTGGCTGGAGACGACGTTTTATTACGTTCGGGCGGCTTCCGAGCCGGCGCAGTACGGGTTCGACGGGCTCCGTGATCGAGTACGAAAGACTCTCGACGATCTCGTCGAACGGGGGTTCGTCGAAACCGACGAGCTCGCGGTCGCCCCCACCGATCTCGGTCGGCTCACCTCGAAGTACTACCTCCGCCTGGAGACGGCCGCCCGGTTTCACGAACTCGGCGACCGGGAACGGCTTTCGGTCGAGGACGTCCTCGAGGCGGTCGCCGGAGCGGCGGAGTTCGACTCCGTGTCCGCCAGACAGTCCGAGCGGGACGCGATCGACGCGGTGCTTTCTGACGTCGACAGCCCTCTCGACGGCGGGAATCGAAAGGTGCTCGCGATCCTGTATGCGGGGATGGACGACTCGATCCCGGCCGATCTGAGCGCTGACGCCTGGGTGATCAGACAGAACGCGCTCCGGATGCTCGCGGCGCTGTCGGAGTTTCTCGACCGGTTTGCAGGGCCGCGTGCGGCGAACCTGGCACGACGGATCGAGGCCAGGGTCGATCACGGGGTGTCGCGGCGGGCGGTGCCGCTGTCGGCGATCGAGGGTGTCGGCGCCGGGCGCGCCGAGCGGCTCGCGGACGCCGGCTTCGAGTCGCCCGAGGAGGTCGTCGCCGCCGGGGCCGAACAGCTCTCGACGGCGGGGCTGTCCGAGGGAGTCGCCTCGCGGATCGTCGAGGCTGCCCGGGAGTTGCCGCGGATCGTCGTCGAGTGGGGGCAGTTCCCCGACGCCGTCGACCGCGGAGCCCACGAGATGCACGAACTAACTGTCCGGAACGTCGGTGGTGGTGCCAGGGTCGGAATCCGCGTCACCGTAAACGGGACCGGGATGACCAAGAAATCGGTGTACCTCTCGGACGCCTCGACCGTGCCCGCCGCGGTGTTCGGGACGCCGGAGGCCGACGAACTGGAGTACGTCGTCGAGGCGACCTTTCCGGAGCTGCCGTTGATGCCGGTCCGCGCAACCCGGACGGTGCAGGTCGGCTGATCGGCACCCGCGTGGACCGCCATCGGCGGTCGTGTGTACCCATGGCGGTGGACCCAAAGAGAGGCAACGCCTGCCTTCGACGAAGCCTTATACCCACTCGCCCGTTTCACTCCGGGTATGCACACGGACACGACCGCCGTCTCTCGTATCGACTCGGAGGTGTCGCTGTGACCGCCCGCGACGGCCCGGAGGCCGGTCCGCAGGCCGACACCGACGGCGGCCAAGTGGCGTCGACGTCGACTCACACCGTTCGACTCGAACTCGCGGACGAGCCGGGCGAACTGCTCCGGGCGCTGCGGCCGATCGCCGACAACGGCGGCAACCTGCTTTCGATCTACCACGAGCGCGGAAACATCACCCCGCGCGGTCGGATCCCGGTCGAGATCGACCTCGAGGCGCCGGACGACCGGTTCGAGGGTATCGTCGACGCGCTCCGGGACGCCGGCGTGAACGTCATTCAGGCCGGCACGGAGCGGTACAGCGAGGAGCTCACAGTCGTCCTCGTCGGTCACCTGATCGACACCGGCCTCTCGGATACGCTCCGCCGGATCGAGGACTGCGAGGCGTCGTCGGTGGCCGACGTCTCGCTTTCCGCGCCGGAAGGAACCGAACGCGCCTCCAGCGCGCGAGTCCGCCTCGTGACCAGGGCGGGCGAGACCGAACGGGCGCTGGAGACGGTGCGGGCGGTGGCCGACGAGAAAGGGTTCGACGTCGTCGAGCCGCTCGTGGGGGTGGAGCCGTGAAACTCGCGATCCTCGGGTTCGGTGCGGTCGGCCGATCGGTCGCCGAACTCGCCGGGGCGTACGGCCACACCGTGACGGCGATCGCGGACTCGAAGAGCGCGGTTCTGGCCGACTCGGCGTCCGGGAACGCCGCCCTCGATGTCGACGCCGTCTCAACCCGCAAGGAGGACGCCGGCACCGTCGGCGACGCGGATCCCGACGACGTGCTCGCGGCCGACTACGACGTCCTAGTGGAGGCGACGCCGACGACGCTGGGGGACGCAGAGCCCGGGTTCTCCCACGCGGCAGCAGCGCTCGAGCGGGACAGACACGTCGTGCTCGCGAACAAGGGCCCCGTCGCGGAACGGTACGGCGACCTCGCCGCGCTGGCCCGCGAGAGCGCCGGGGACGTGCGGTTCGAGGCCACTGTAGGGGGCGCGATCCCGGCGATCTCGACCGTCGAGGACGTCGGTCCCGCCCGCGTGTCGGCGGTTCGCGGCGTGCTCAATGGAACCGCGAACTTCATCTTGACCCGGATGGCTGCCGAAGGCCTCGATTACGATCACGTGCTCGCGGAGGCGCAGGACCTCGGCGTCGCGGAGGCCGACCCCTCCTTCGACGTCAACGGGACGGACGCGGCGCTGAAGTGCGTGATCCTGGCGAACGTGCTCTCGTTCGGGACGGCCGACGATCCCGCTGACGCCCGGGAGTTCACGCTCGCGGACGCGGCGGTCGAGGGGATCGAAAACGTGCCCGGGAGCGCGCTGGAGCTCGCAGCCGAGGACGGTCGAACCGTCCGGCTCGTCGGCGAGGCAAGCCGGGAGTCGGTCCGGGTGGGACCGCGGCTCGTCCCCGAAAACGGGACGCTCGCGGTGACCGGCACCCAGAACATCGTCCAACTGGACACCGACCACGCCGGCCGCCTGAACGTGAGCGGCCGCGGCGCCGGCGGACCCGAAACCGCAAGCGCCGTGCTGGCTGACGTCGGCCGACTCCCGTGAGCGGGGATGTCGGCCGACCCCCGTGAGCGGGGACGTCGGCCGACTCCCGTGAGAGGGGACGGGCAAGGTGGGTGGGCGATTTTCGCCCGCCACGGACGTGACGAGTTTCTTATATTTGGTATCCACCACCACGTCGGTGTGGAGAAAAACGCAAGAGGGCGATAGGGTGCGCTGTGGTGCGTATCGAAACCGTTTTAGTGGATTCAACCGAAAGAACCCCTACACAGCGCCTTAGCGCGTGATTACCCATGAGTGACAAACCGCATCAGAATCTGGCCATCATCGGCCACGTCGACCACGGCAAGAGTACGCTCGTGGGCCGTCTCCTCTTCGAAACGGGGAGCGTTCCCGAGCACGTAATCGAGCAGCACCGAGAGGAAGCCGAAGAGAAGGGCAAGGGCGGATTCGAGTTCGCCTACGTGATGGACAACCTCGCCGAGGAGCGCGAGCGCGGGGTTACCATCGACATCGCCCACCAGGAGTTCGACACCGACGAGTACTACTTCACCATCGTCGACTGTCCGGGCCACCGTGACTTCGTGAAGAACATGATCACGGGCGCCTCGCAGGCCGACAACGCGGTGCTCGTCGTCGCGGCCGACGACGGCGTCGCACCCCAGACACGCGAGCACGTCTTCCTGGCTCGCACGCTGGGGATCGGCGAGCTCATCATCGGCATCAACAAGATGGACCTCGTCGACTACGACGAGACGAAGTACAAGGAGGTCGTCGAGGAGGTCAAACAGCTCCTCAAGCAGGTCCGCTTCAAGGCCGACGACGCCACGTTCATCCCGATCTCCGCCTTCGAGGGCGACAACGTCTCGGAGGGCTCCGGCGAACTGACCTGGTACGACGGCCCGACCCTGCTGGAAGCGCTCAACGACCTGCCGGAAACCGAACCGCCGACGGACGCCCCGCTCCGGCTTCCGATCCAGGACGTCTACACCATTTCCGGCATCGGTACGGTCCCGGTCGGCCGCGTCGAGACCGGCGTGATGAAGACCGGCGACAACGTCTCCTTCCAGCCGTCGGACGTCGGCGGCGAGGTGAAGACGATCGAGATGCACCACGAGGAAGTGCCGGAGGCCGGCCCCGGCGACAACGTCGGCTTCAACGTCCGCGGCATCGGCAAGGACGACATCCGCCGCGGCGACGTCTGTGGTCCCGCCGAGGACCCGCCGTCGGTCGCCGAGACGTTCAGCGCACAGATCGTCGTGATGCAGCACCCGAGCGTCATCACCGCGGGCTACACCCCGGTGTTCCACGCCCACACCGCACAGGTGGCGTGTACCATCGAGTCGATCGACCAGAAGATCGACCCCGCCTCGGGTGAGGTCGCCGAGGAGAACCCGGACTTCATCAAGTCCGGCGACGCCGCGGTCGTCACCGTGCGCCCGCAGAAGCCGCTCAGCATCGAACCGTCCTCGGAGATCCCGGAGCTCGGCTCCTTCGCCATCCGCGACATGGGTCAGACCATCGCCGCCGGCAAGGTGCTCGAGGTCAACGAGCGATAATCGATGCAGCAGGCACGCGTCCGCCTCGCGGGTACCAGCCCCGAGGACCTCGACGACATCTGTAAGGACGTCCGCGAGATCGCCGATTCGACCGGCGTCTCGCTGGCGGGCCCGATCCCGCTTCCGACGAAGACGCTGGAGGTTCCGTCGCGAAAGTCCCCGGACGGAGAGGGCACGGCGACCTGGGAGCACTGGGAGATGCGCGTCCACAAGCGTCTCATCGACATCGACGCCGACGAACGCGCGCTCCGCCAGCTCATGCGCATTCAGGTGCCCAACGACGTGAGCATCGAGATCGTCCTGGAAGACTGAAGCGCTAAGGCGTCACACGGGCACGAGCCCATCTCACACGCTATCTTCTCCGTTTATATATTGAGAGTTGTAACTGGGGGATGTGTCGTCGCTCCGTCGCAGTCCAACGCTCGAGACGCTCGCCGCGTTCGTCATCGTGTACATTCTCCAGCGTCTCACGGCGCTGGCAGGGCTTGCGGCGGTTCTGTTCGTGCTGTCGGCGCCCGTTTCGATCGCGCCGTGGACGGTGGTCACGAGCGTGTATGCTCATGCGAACCTGGCACATTTGTTCGGGAACGCTCTCGCGCTCGTGATCGTGGGCCCGCTCGTGGCGCGCCGGACGACCCGACTCCGGTTTCACCTGTTTTTCGTCTCGACTGGCGCGATTGCCGGGATCGCGGAGGTGTGGTTCGGCGGTCTCGTGGGAGCGCGGGCGGTGCTGGGCGCCTCCGGGGCAGTGTTCGCGCTGATGGGGTATCTCCTGGCCGGCAACCGGGTGTCTGCGGCGCTGTTCGACCGGATCGAGGTGAGCCCGCGCATGCAGTTGGTGTTGTTCGTCGGGCTCGCGGTCGTGGTTACGATCGCGACATGGGGGCCGGGCATCGCGCTGGTGGCGCACTTCACTGGGCTCGTGCTCGGCCTGATTGCCGGACGGCTCGGGCTCCTGTCGGTGACAAATCGAAACAGAAGGTACAAGTGAGCGCGACGACTTCGACCGTATGCGGGCTCGTAGATCAGCGGTAGATCGCTTCCTTCGCAAGGAAGAGGCCCTGGGTTCAAATCCCAGCGAGTCCATCGGAGCGACCGAGTTTTACGAGGGAGCGAGAATGGACGAGCGGGATTTGAAGCCCTGGAAGACGCAGCGCCGAGCGAAGCGAGGCGACCGTCTTCCTCCGGGTTCAAATCCCGCCGAGTTCACTCGTCTCGCTTCGCTCGCGCGGAAATCACGTCCCTTTCATGAACGTCGCCACGGTGTCGTAGGTGAAAAACAGGATCGACCCGATGGCGATGAGGCCGACGATGATCAGCAGGCCCCACATCAATACTGTGGTCAGTGTACTCAGCATATCTCACTTTTGTCGAAGCGGCCTCAAAATAGTTCCCAACCGGATGCGACTCGATCACTGGTCCAGGGGCTTGTCGGAGGAACCTGAGACCCCGGTCCCCCGAATCGGACAGGAAAAGCACCGTCCGACGAGGGCGTCGATTCCACGTCGATTTCCGGATCTGGATCATCGAGCCCGGACGCGGCCGCATTGACCAGATCGTGCCCCGCTGGCGACGCACGGTCGTCGGTCCAAGACAAGTAGAACCGTCGTTTCGCGGTCGACCGTTCCGTCGTCGTCCGGCTCGCAAACGACGCGGGATTCGAACTGTTTGAGCGACGCTCCCGTCGAAGCTGCCGCTCGTGTGTGGCCTGGCGGCGGCCCGAGTGGTGACGGCCGCCCCTGATAATGATTATTCTAGGCCGTAACCGGACGATCGGCCCACCGGGTGGCCGATCGACCGGTAAATCGCTACAATAATCATTATGAGAACCCCTCAACGATTGGAGTGAACTTCACGTCCACCCCGACTATTTCCGGTACCCGGATCCGGGCGATGGAGCGTTTACAGGCAGATACTATCATTATCGATAGTTATGGTTAACTCCCGTCCCCTCGATGAAAACACATGGAACCTGATCCGGTTCGTGTGGGGGTGTTGAGTTTGCACGACAGCAAGGAATCCAAGGCCATCTGCAACGCTATCGAGGCGCTCGGCCATCACCCCGAGTGGCTCCGGGAGGCCAACACTGCCGTGCACATGATCGGCGGGGAGATCCGGCTCGAACCCGACGTCGATGTCGTCGCCAATCGTCTCCTGCTTTCGAGCACGGAACAGCCTGCCGAACACGTCGGAATCGCGGAGACGATCGCTGCGTTGCGGCCGACACTCAACGATCCACACACGACGGCACTTGCAACCCACAAGATCGCGAGCGCGACGCGACTGGTGGGCGCCGGTATCCCGATCCCCGACACTCTCTTCGCGCTTAGTGGGGAACTACTCAACCGGAACCGAGAGGGGTTCGGCCCGGAGGCGGTGTACAAGACTGCGATCGGGACCCACGGAGGCGGTGCATGGAAAGTCGACACGACAGAGCCGCTCAGCCCGGTGGTCGGACAGCGTCGGGCGTTCCTGCAGGAACTGCTTGCGGTGGGCGATCGGACCCCTCGCGACCTCCGGGTGTACGTCGTCGGCGAGGAAATCGTCGGCGCGATGATCCGGCATGCGGCCGAGTCGGAGTGGCGAACGAACGTCGCCCGGGGTGGACGGGTCGAGGACTGTACCGACACCATTTCGGCGGAGGCGGCGGCCTATGCGCTCGAGGCGACCGACGTTTTGGGACTGGACTACGCCGGCGTCGACCTCATCGAGGGGCCGGACGGCTGGCACGTTCTGGAAGTAAACCCCACCGCTGGGTTCCGGGGGCTTTACGAGGCAACCGAAACCAGCCCGGCTCCCTACATCGCAAAACTGGCGATCGAACGCGGCGGCGGTTCGGTCGACGACGAGCAGGTGCTCGACCTGGCGGCGACGCTCGACGACTCTGTCCCTTCCTGTATGCCCGCAGACGAGCCGGAACGATACGTCGATCCCCCCGTCATCGGCTTCACCGAGCAAGTCGTCGTCACCGGAACCAGGGGGACCAGAACTGTCGTCGGGAAGTCGGACACGGGCGCCGACCGGAGTTCGATCGATCTCCAACTGGCCGCAGACATCGGCGCGGGGCCGATCCACACCGTAAGCAAAGTGCGTTCCGGCAGCCAGAAGACGGGACGATCCCGGCCGGTCGTGGATATCGTGCTCGGGATCGGGGGCACCCAGCACACCGTCGAAGCCAGCATCGTGGACAGGGCACACATGAGTCACCCGCTGTTGCTCGGTCGCGACGTGCTGAAACACTACCATCTGGACGTGAGCCGCCGGATCGACGATCCGAAACCCGATCGGCGCCCCGAGGAGTGAGTCGCGAGGCGTATCGCACTCTCAGTTTTCTCACACCGCTTTACTGTCCCGGGAAGCCGGGCAGACCGAGTTCGGACTGCACGAGCTGTATTGCCTGCCGTGTCGCGCGGGTCGACGCCAGGTAGCCGCCGCCGATGGCGGCTTTCAGCTTCCGGGCGGGCTGTCCGGTGAGCACCTGTCCGCCGACGACAGCCACGGCCTCGTCGCCGACGGAGACTGCCCATCCCGGGACCGAATACCGGTATCGCTCGAGCGACGGTTCGAACTCGGCGCTTCCCTCGAGGTCGTGCTCGACGAGCCGCGTGAGGTTCTCGGCGGCGGTCTCGCTTGCCCGGATGGCTGCCGAGGCCGTCGCCGGAACCGACCGCCCGTCCGCGTCGACGATCCGGCCGGCGTCGCCGACGACGAACGTCGACTCGGACAGCCGGAGGTCGGAACGCACCGTCGGTCGTTCCCCCGCGGTGGCGTCCGGCCCCCGAATGCCGCCGGCCCAGACGAACAGATCACTCTCGAGGGTTCCCGCGTCGGTCTCGACGGTGTCGGCGGTCGCCTCGCGCACCGGCGTCTCAGTCCGGACGTCGACGCCGTGGTCGACGAGCGCCGACCGAATCGCCCGCTGGAACGCGGAACCGAACCCGGGGGCGAGCGTCTCCAGTTGTTCGAGGAGCACGATCTCGACCAGTGGCTCGTCTGTGGCGTCCGGTTCGTCGACCGGGCCGACCGAAAGGCCCCGCTCTCCGGCAAGTGCGGCGAGTTCCCCGGCGATCTGGATGCCAGAGAGTCCACCGCCGCCGATCACGACGCGACCCGTTTCTCCCTGTTCGACAGCCTCACAAAGGTCGAGAAATCGGTCCCGGATCGACAGTGCGTGTGCTTTCCGCTTCAGCGGGATCGCGTGCTCGCAGACTCCCGGAAGATCGTAGAATGCGGTCTCGGAGCCCAGACAGACCGCACCGTAATCGTACGAAAGCGTTCCGTCCTCACTTGCGATCCCCGGCGCGTGTCCCTCCTGAAACGTCGCGAGACCGGTCTGGGGATCGATCTCGTCGACGCGCCCCGTCACGACGCGGGCGCGATCGAGCACCGATCCGAGCGGCACCTCGATCGCGTCGATCACGTCCGGACGCCGGATCACGCGGTGGAGTTCGTGTCGAACGAGATGCGTTTCCGTCTCGTCGACAAGGAGCAACTCCACGGAGTCCGGGAGGCTCGATTCGAGCTGCTGTGTGAGCGTCAGTCCCGCATAGCCCGCGCCGAAAACCACGACTCGCATACCCGAACGGAGGGTCTGCAACCTCTTGAGCACCGGGGGCGGTCGCCCAGTTGTCGCTTCGTCTCTGCCGGTACATCGCCGGCGGTCCGTCAGCTCAAAACAGCGCGTCGCCGGGTCCGAGGAGCTCCGCGGGACCGCCGACACTCCAGACCTCGGTGTCGACGCCGATCTCCGCGATCCGCTCTTCGACCCGGTCCGCGTGTCTCTTTCGGGTGTTTACGTAGACCGACGCGCCGGTATCCGTCGAGAAGTAGACGGGGACGTCCTCCTCCTCTCGGAGTTCCCGGACCGCGTTGAAGACGGCGATCGTCTCCGGCTGCCAGTACACCCACCCGGACGGCCCGGTCATCGTCGCCGCGGTGAGCGACAGCGAGTCGTGTTCGGCGAGTTCGAAGATTCGGTCGAACGACCCCGCCCGGAGCGCGTCGCGCATCTCCGCGAGCTGTTCGTGGACGTGTGCCATCCGCGCTTGAAACATGTGGCTTTGTTCGGCCTCCTCGTGGGCCCGTTCCGTCTGTTTGTACGCCGGCACGTGCGCTGCGACCGTCCGGAGATCCGTCTCCGGGTGGAAGCCGTCCTCTCCCGTGCCTGTCGGGAGCCGTCGGGAGATGCAGTCCTCGTCGTTGAGGCCCGCAAACAGCTGGGAGTAGGCGCCGGTGACCGACCGGCCGGCCGAAAGCGAACCGCGGCGGGCGACCGCAGAGACCTCCTGGCGGGAGAAGTCCAGGCCCGCAGCCTCGGTCAGCGCCAGCGCTGCCGCCGCGAAGCCGGACGACGAGGAGCCGAACCCGATGTTCGACGGGAACGAGTTCACCGACTCGAAGCGGAGCGGATGATCGATCCCGGCGAGTTCCCGCACGTGGTCCACCACGAGCTGGATCCTGTCTGCGGCGTGGCCCTCCACCTCCTCGCCGTCGATGTAGAAGACGTCCTCGGCGGCGTCCGGCTGCCACTCCACCGTCGTCGTCGAGTGCGTCGGCGCGGTACACACGGAGATGCTGTCGTGGTACGGGATCCGCGGGTCGCTTTTCTTGAGTCCGTGATACTTCACGAGCCCCTGGATTGGGTGTGCTCTCGCTGTCGCCTTCATCGTTTACCGGGTTGGGGGTCGGAGAGCGGTTAGTCGTTCCGTTTTTCGTGTCGCTTCCGGGAACTGTCCGCATCCCGGGGACGCGCCGACAGTGACAAGAGTTTTGCTACCGCTGTCCGAAGCGATCCGACATGGCCGAGTACACCGTGGAGTTCGCCGGCACCGGCGAGCGCGTTCGAGTGTCGGACACGCAGACGATTCTCAACGCCTGTATCGAGGAGGGCATCGCCCACGAGTACTCGTGTCGCGTCGGCATGTGTCTCGCCTGCTCGGCGCGGATCCTCGAGGGCGAGGTGGCCCAGCAGGCCGCAGTCGCCCGCGGACTCACCGAAAAAGAGGCAGAGGAGTTCGCGTTGACGTGTATGGCCCGTCCCCAGTCGGACCTGCGGCTCCGGCGCGGCGAGTATCCCCCGAGCATCGACGGCGACGAAAGCGAGCCCGCAGCCGGCGAGGAAGTCGCCGGCGCCGACGACTGACGCTTCGTTCATCCACGTCCGTGGCGTTCATCCACGTCCGGGGCGTTCATCCACGTCCGGGGCGTTCATCCACGTCCGTGGATACGCCTTCGGATTCGAGACCCGTGAGATTCAAGTCGATGACCCACGCGGTGTACAGTGATGCGTCACGACCATCTTATCTCGGCGGCACAGCTGTCCCGGTCGGACGTCGAGGCGGTGCTCGACCGGGCCGGCGAGATCGCCGACGACCTCGCGGCCTACCGGGACAGTCGTCCCGGCCTCGTCCTCGGGCTCTGCTTTTTCGAGCCGAGCACGCGAACGAAGATGAGCTTCGATGCGGCCGCAAAGCGACTCGGGGGGAGCACGATCGACATGGGGTCGGTCGAATCCTCGTCGGTCACCAAGGGGGAATCGTTGGCCGATACGGTACGGGTTATCGAGGGATACGCCGACGCGCTCGTGTTGCGACATCCCAGCGAGGGGGCTGCGAAACTCGCCAGCGACTTCGTCGACGTGCCACTGATCAACGCGGGCGACGGCGCCGGACAGCACCCGAGCCAGACGCTTTTGGACCTGTACACGATCCGTGAGGAGAACGGCCTCGACGACCTCACGGTCGGGATCATGGGCGATCTGAAGTACGGGCGGACCGTCCACTCGCTTGCGGCGGCACTGGCGAACTTCGAGGTAAGCCAACACTTCATCAGTCCGGAGTCGCTTCGACTCCCCCGCAGCGTCCGGTTCGACCTCCACGAGGCCGGCGCACAGGTCCGGGAACACACGGAACTGGAGCCGGTGTTGTCGGAACTGGACGTCCTGTACGTGACCCGAATCCAGCGCGAACGGTTCCCCGACGAGAGCGAGTACCGTGCCGTCGCCGGCGAGTACCAGATCGACGCCGACACGCTCGCGGCCGGGCGCGATGACCTCACGGTCATGCATCCGCTCCCGCGGGTCGACGAGATCGCACCGGACGTCGACGAGACCGACCACGCACGCTACTTCCAGCAGGCGCACAACGGCGTCCCCGTACGGATGGCGCTGTTGGAAATGCTGCTGGAGAACCATGGGGGGATTTCATGAGTGACCACCAACTCCGCGTTTCGAAGATCCGGAACGGCACCGTCATCGATCACATCGCCGCCGGCCAGGCGCTCAACGTGCTCGCGATCCTCGGGATCGACGGCTCGGAGGGTTACGGCCTGTCGATCGCGATGAACGTCTCCTCCGGCCGGCTCGGCCGAAAGGACATCCTGAAGATCGAAGACAGGGAACTGAGTCAGTCCGAGGTGGACGTCCTCTCGCTGATCGCGCCGGAGGCGACCATAAACATCGTCCGCGACTTCGAGGTCATCGAGAAGAACCGCGTCGAGCGTCCCGACCGCGTTTCGGGGCTGTTGTCGTGTCCGAACCACAACTGCATCACGAACGCCGACGAGCCCGTCGAGACCGCCTTCGAGGTCATCTCCGACGGCGTTCGGTGTAACTACTGCGGGACGATCATCCACGAGGACATCGCCGATCACCTCGCGGTGGAGTGAGGCTCTCCCGGCGTGGACTGGATCGCCGAAGCGTTTTAGCCGTCGGGGGTTGCACGTACGGGTATGTCCACGAAAGCGAAGCTGCTTTTGGTCGTAGTGTTCCTGACATTAGTGTACGTCCTCTTCTCGGGCGACAAAGAGCCCGTCGAGGTCGAAGTCCAGGAGTAACGCGGCTGGATGTACGGAGTCGTCACGCGGAACGAAGACGAGACCGGCTGGCCGGAGTTCGATCGCGGGTTCTACGAGGTGAAAGACGTCTCCGGACGCGGCGGTGAGCCGATCGCTGACGCGGTCAACATGGTGTCGTGCTTCGGGGACAACGCCGCGGTTCGGGGAGACCCGTCGCTTGCGGCGGTCAACGCCGACGGCGAGCCTGCCACCCGGGAGCGCCCGTACTTCGACTGGTCGTACGTCTGCCCGACCCACGAGCGGTATCGAGAGGGATTGCTCGAGACGATTGTGGACTGTGCTGCCGCCGAACCCGACGTCAGGCTCGACGACGTCGGCTTCCCTCGGGAAGGGTACTGCCGGTGTGACCGGTGTGATCGCCTGTTCGACGAGAGTCCGTACGCCGACCGCGACGAGTGGCGCGAGGCAGCCATCACCGAGTTCGTCGAGGACGCGGTCGACCGGATTCCCGGCCGGTCGTACCTGACGCTGTATCCCGACCCGTACCCCGATCACCTCTCGAAACGATCGGGGCTGGACGTCGACGCGCTCGCCGACGTGGTCGACGAGTTCGTCGTTCCGCTGTACGATCTGGACTACGGGACGACATACTGGCTCGAGTCGATCGCCCGCGGGTTCCGGTCGCGACTTGGCGGCTCGTACGATCCCGACGGGGAACCCTCGGGGGTGCCGTTCTCGGTCGAGCTGTACGCGGTCGACGTCGACGTCGAGAACCTGGCTCACGCGACGGACGTCGCAAACCGGTACGCCAAGGACGTCTTCTTCGGCTACGACGCTTCGCAGGCGGCGGCGACGATCCGACGACTCCGGGCGGAGGAAAGCGACGAGGGCGAGACGCACCGTCCGGACGAATAAAGACCCCCCTGAACGTAGGGGTCGACATGAACGGAATCGGACCGCCGCTGGTAACGCCGTTCGACGAGGCGGGCGGCGTCGATTACCGACGGCTCCGCGAGCTCGTCGACTGGATCGAGGGCCGGGGCGTCGACTTCCTGGTGCCGTGTGGGTCCAACAGCGAGGCGGAACTCATGACCGCCGCCGAACGGGCGCGGGTGATCGAGACAGTCGCCGAGGAGGCGTCGGTTCCGGTGCTCGCCGGGACCGGCAACCCGGGACTCCGGGAGACGCTCGAGGCGACCCGCGCGGCGGCCGACGCCGGCGCCGACGCCGCCCTCGTCGTCACGCCCTTTTATTATGATCACGACCAGGAGACGCTCGAGGCGTACTACCGGGAGCTGGCAAGCGAGAGTTCACTACCGATCTACCTCTACTCGGTGCCGGCGTACACCGGCGTCCGACTGGAGCCGGACACCGTCGGCAGGCTCGCGTCACACCCGAACCTCGTCGGGATGAAAGACTCCCACGCGTCGCTGCCGGAGTTCGTCCGGACGAAGCGGCGGATCGCCGAGTCGACAGCCGACGTCGTCAGCTCGGCCGGGGAGTTCGACCTCATGATCGGGAGCGGGAGCGTCCTCGCGCAGGCGCTTTCCGCCGGCGCTGTCGGCGGCGTTCTCGCGCTGGCGAACCTCGCACCGGCGGCGACGGCGGAAGTGTTCGAGGCCCACCAGGAGGACCCCGAGCGCGCCAGAGAACTGAACGAGGATCTCGTGGAGCTGAACACGGCGATCACCGCCGACTACAGCGTCCCGGGCCTGAAGTGGGCGATGCGCGAGCGCGGCGCGCCGGCGGGATATCCACGGGCGCCACATCGGGAGCCCGACGCCGAGGCACGCGGGCAGCTTCGGGCGCTGCTGGACGAACTGTAACGGGGATTCGAGTACTCTAACAGATCGATGTCGCCGTAGTTCTGGAGAGATTCATCCAGTATTTGCGGGGTATCTCGCCGCCTGCAAGATACAGAGCGAATATTCAAAATAGGTTGTCTTCGGAAAGATACGGCTCGATTCGGTAGAGACAGACGTACGCTGTTTACCGTTTGGTACTGATCGGGTGAACAACCGGTTCCCCCGACACGAGGTTTTAACCGGTATGGTTGAATCGCGGTGAGGTAGGATGAACGAATATAGCGCCAACGCTCTCGATTCTAACGAGAACAAACGAATTATTCAGACTGCCGTCACCCCTCGGCCGATTGCCTGGATCAGTACCGTGGACGAACGAGGCAATGAGAACCTTGCACCGTTTAGCTCGTATACTTACGTTGGGTCGAGCCAGCCAGTCGTCGTCTTCAATTCACCCAGCGAAGCGTCCGGCCGGATGAAAGACACTGCTCGAAACGCGCTGGAAACCGAAGAGTTCGCCGTAAACATCGTCACTGAAGCGCTCATTGAGGAGATGGACCGGACAGCTGCGAGCCTCTCCCCGGGAGAGAGTGAATTCGAGTTCGCTACGGTGGAACCAGCAGCGTGTCGGCAAATCACTCCGCCACGGGTGGCTGAGGCCGCTGTTACGATGGAATGTACGCTGCACGATACGATCGAGGTATATGAGAAATTGATGATCCTCGGTGACGTACAGCACTACCACATTGCTGAGGACGTATTGAAGGACAGGAAAATAGACTCACAAAAACTTCATACCGTCGGTCGATTGGGCGGCCCGTACTACACTATTGCCAACCCAATTGAATTCGAACGGCAGTTTTGACAGATTCTTCTTTCTGCTGAACGCAGCCTCTCTTTCACACACCAATTTTGAAAGCAACACGGGAGTTCGTCGAAACCTGCAAGAGTCAGGACGCATATCTTGCATCGGAATGCGGACCAAGTCCAGTATCGAATCTATCACATTTTCGGAGATCTGTTCTCGATCCTGTACTGGATGGACAACGGCATCGTTATCCCGATCCAGGCAGTAGAACAGATAATGGTTCCCCCAACTGACCACGCTGAGCGTCAGCTGCCTCACAAGGCAACGCTCTATTGCCCGAATTGCTTACACGAAAGTCGTATTACTGGTGACTGGATAATCCAGGTCAACTCAACCACTGTCGATTACGCTTGTCCCGACTGTGGAAGTACGATCGAGTCTCGTTCAGTTCAACCAGATGTGATAACCCCCGCATAGCGGAGCGCTTCCGTTCAAAAACGCTGATTGACCTATCTGTCAAATGATACTGGGGTGAATCCACGAGCAGAGGCGTAAAGCGCCTCTCAGTCGTCGCCGAGGATGCCCCGGTGAGTCATCCTCTCGGGATCGAGCACCTCGTCGGCCTCTGCCTCGGTGAGATGTCCCTCGGCGATCGCGACCTCGCGGACGGTCTTGCCCTCCTCGAGCGCTTTTTTGGCGACTTTTGCGGCGTTGTCGTAGCCGATCGCCGGATTGAGTGCGGTCGCCAGCGCCATCGCCTGGTCGACCTGCTCGGCGCAATGCTGCTGGTTGGCTTCGAGTTTCGCGACGAACCGCTCGCCGAACGTCTCGGCCGCGTTCGCGAGCAGCTCACTCGACTGCAGGAAGTTGTGCGCCAGCACCGGCTTGTAGAGGTTGAGATCCAGTTCCCCACGCGCGGCGCCGGCGGAAACGGCGGCGTCGTTGCCCACGACCTGCTTGTGGACCTGGTTGACCGCCTCTGCCACCACCGGGTTGATCTTCCCGGGCATGATGCTGCTGCCGGGCTGGTTTTCGGGCTGTTCGATCTCGCCGAGCCCGTTTCGTGGACCCGACGCCAGCAGGCGGAGGTCGTTTGCGATCTTGTTCATCGAGCCGGCGACGGTCCGGAGCGCGCCGTGGGCCTCTCCCATCGCGTCGTGGGCCGCCTGCGCCTCGAAGTGGTCGTCGGCCTCCCGGAACTCCGTGCCGGTCTCCTCGGAAATGTACTCTGCGGCGAGTCCGGGGAAGTCAGGGTGGGTATTCAGCCCGGTTCCCGTTGCAGTCCCCCCCAGCGCCAGCTCGCGGAGGTGATCCTGGACGTCGGTGACGCGTTTGATCCCCTTCTCGATCTGGGTGCGGTAGCCGCCGAACTCCTGGCCCAGCCGGACGGGGGTGGCGTCCTGGAGGTGGGTTCGACCGGTCTTGACGACGCCGTCGAATTCGGCCTCCTTCTCCGCGAGCGCGGCCTGGAGCGTCTCGAGGGCGGGAACGAGATCCTTCTCGACGGCCTCCAGGGCCGCCACGTGCATCGCCGTCGGGATCACGTCGTTGCTCGACTGGCCGTAGTTGACGTGGTCGTTCGGGTGGACGATCCGGTCGCCGATTTCGGCGCCCATGATCTCGGCCGCGCGGTTGGCGATCACCTCGTTTGCGTTCATGTTCGAGGAGGTGCCCGAGCCGGTCTGGAAGATGTCAACCGGGAACTGATCGTCGTGTTCCCCCGCGATCACCTCGTCTGCGGCCGCCACGATCGCGTCGGCGATGTCCGCCTCGAGCAGCCCCAGTTCGCGGTTTGCCTGTGCGGCCGACTTCTTCACCACACCGAGCGCCCGGATGAACCGTCGCCCGAACGTGATCCCCGAGATGGGGAAGTTCTCCACCGCGCGCTGGGTCTGGGCCCCCCAGTAGGCGTCCGCCGGTACCTGCATCTCGCCGAGACTGTCCGATTCGGTTCGGTAATCCTCTCCCATAAATCGAACCTCCGCCGGTCGGCGAGTAAAAACTACCTACATCGGTCAGAAAACCGATGGGTTCGCGCCCGCGCTCGGACGGCTACGACTCGCTCCCGAACTCCTCGTACTCCTCGGGCGTGTAGGTCTTGATCTCCAGCGCGTGGATCTGCTCGGTCATCCACTCGTCGAGCGCGTCGTACACGAGCTGGTGTTGCTCGACCAGCGAGAGCCCATCGAAGGCCGGGGAGACGACGACGGCTGCGAAGTGTTCGTCCTCGTGGTTCTCGTCGTAGGTGCGCGGGCGCGAGACGGTCGCTTCCGAGTCCGCGATCGCCTCCTCGATCCGCCCTTCGATGGCTTCGATCTCCATGCCCGTAGGGACAGGGGTCGAGCGGTATAAGAGACGGGGTCACGCAACTGTCAGATTACGACCGGATCGCCGCGACGAGAAAGGTCTCGTTGCGTTCCTCGCCCCGCGTGACCCGAAATCCGGCGTCGGCGAGCGCGCCGGCAGCCGCGGAGAGATCCTCCCGTTCTTCGACCGGCGGCCCGGACTCGCCGTCGCCGCGCGCCGACCAGTCCACGACCACTAGCCGCCCGCCCGGACGGATCACCCTGGCGAGTTCCGCGAGCGCGTCGTCGCCGACGAACTCGTGATAGGTCATCGTCGAGAACGCGCCGTCGAGTTCGTCGTCTGCAACCGGGAGGTCCGCCACGTCGGCGGTGACGGTTTCGACCGACTCCGGCAGCCCCTTCTCGCGGTAGTACTCGTGCATTTCCGCTTGAACGTCGACGGCGTACAGCCGCTCGATGTCCGGCGCGATCAGATCGGTGTAGAAGCCGGTTCCGGAGCCGAGATCTGCGAGCGTCTCGCCGTCGGCTGGTCGAACCAGCGACCGGAACTCTTCGGCGGAGAGATACCGGTAGCGTCCTTCGTCCTCGAGGTTTTCGGCCTGGTCGATGTCGAACGTGTGATGGCCCATAAACGGCGATGGGGCTCCGGAAATATAACCGGCCGGTCGTGTGTCCGCCGCCCCCGAGCAGTGGTCACCGCCGCAATCGGACTGTCGGTCCGTCGCGTTCTGTGCCGTACTCGGAGTCTCGATCGGTTGTTGGGTCCCCGCTGTCGGCTTCGACTTCGACGAGCCCGTCGTCTTCCAGCCCGTCGAGCAGTTCCCGGAGCCACTCCCTGCCATAGTTCCCGTCGGGCGAGTAGTCGACCCGAACCCGCGGCCCGAGTTCGTCGAGTACGAGTTCGTCGTACTCCGAAAGCGCCTGGATAACGCGCCCCCGGAACTGCCGTCGACTCCCCTCGAAGCTCGGCTGTTCGGGGACGTCGGGCGCGGTAAAGTCGCCGGTTTCGTACGCGCGGCACCACCACCGCCACGGACAGCCCGCCTCGTCACATCGGGGCGTCTGCCCACAGGCGACCCCGCCCAGTTCCATGATCGCGTTGTTCCAGATTCGGGATTGTCCGGCGGGCTGGAGTCGATCAGCGACCTCCTCGAACGCACGGTCGTCGTCCGTCACTGAAAAGGCGCGATACAGCACCCGTTTCACGTTGGTGTCGACGACGGCGTCGCCCGCATTGAAGGCGAACGACGCCACCGCGTTGGCGGTGTAGGGGCCAACGCCCATCAGCTCCTGGAGTTCCGCCGGCGTCTCGGGGAAGTCGCCGTCGAACTCCTCGCGGATCTGGGTTGCAGCCTCATGGAGGTAGCGCGCCCGGTTGTTGTATCCCAGCGAGTGATCGCTCCAGAACGCCACCACGTCGGCCCGGTCGGCCGCCGCGAGCGCGTCGACGGTCGGCCACTCCTCGAGGAACGCCTCCCAGGCGTCGACCACCCGGTCGAGTTGGGTCTGCTGGCTCATCACCTCCGAGACGAGCACCGGATACGGGTCGGTCGTCTCCCGCCACGGGAACTCGCGGTGATCATCTTCGTACCACTCGACGAGGGCCGTCTGTATCGGCTCTAGATCCGACGGGAGGGCGGTCTCGGGGTTGGTGTTCTCGGCGTCGCCGGTCTCGGCGTCGGCGGTCTCGGCGTCGTCGCCGGTGGTCGGCATACGCGTTCGGGGGAGGGTTCGACGCTAATTAGTGTGGCTATCTCAGGTGCGAGCCTCCTACTCCCAGATTCCGGGTTCGATCCCGAGGCGGCGGACGGCAAACGGGTACAGGAAGACGATCACCAGTGCGAGGGCGAACTCGGCGAGCAGGACGACCTGTCCCAGGTACGTCCGGAGGAGGAAGACGGCGATCACGATGGCCACAAGCATGGCGAGGTAGTGTGGCACCAGCGCGAGTATCATTCGGGAGTTTACCATGGCGTTGGCGGGACGACGACGGCGGTTTCCTTGATTATGGCGGTCCGGTCGGCTCACACGTTACTCGGAGCGGCCTTTATTTTCGGTGACGGCACGCACGGCATCGAGAAATCGTCGTGTTCCCTCCAGAAGCTCGTCCGTGTTGCGCTCGACGCCACCCGTGCCGTAATCGACTCGGCGCCGATACGTCTCCATTCGTTGAGGAACCGCCCCAATTCTCGGGGAACAACTCCAGGTTTGATCAGCTCTTCCCGAGGAGTGTCTGCACCTGACCGTGGGACTGTGGATTCTGGCCGCGGGCGTATAGCGCAGCTTGAGCGGCGTGGAAACACGCATAATACAGACGGTTGACGACCGTTGCCTTCGAAATTCCGATGTCAACGGCTGTTTCAGCGTCCGAGAGCATTTGGTCGGCTCGTTCCAGCTCCCGCTCGATATCGACCCGTGGCACGTCGGTCGAATCGTCGCCGTCAGACATCCGATTTGCCCTCCGTGACGGCGGCACTCACGAACGGCTCTCCCCGTTCTTTGCGGGCGGTGAATTCATCGGCCCGAAGCGAATGGATCTCGACGCGGCAGTCGTATTCGAGGCTCACGTCGTAGGCGATTTCGAGAAGCTGATCGTCGACGTGGGTGAACTCTGCCGTCTCGTTGATGACGACGAGCAAGTCGACGTCGCTGTCTGCCGTCGCGTCACCCCGGGCGACCGAGCCGAACAGTGTGACGGTCTCGACAACGTCACCAAGTCGATTTTGGATTCGTTCCGTCGCAGTAGCTGCTGCCTCTCGTAGCCGAGCCGGCTCCCGGGCTTCGCGGTCGGAATGGTCGTCGGTCGACACGTCTCTACCGGAATCTCCGTCGTGCTCACTAAAAGTATTACTGGGGTGTGTCTTCGTTTCCTCACTCGTCTTTCCTCGTCGGTTGTTCGTTCAGGTACGTTTTCCGAGCGGGAGCGGAAGTTCGAGGCAACACGTCGCGAGGGCGGGCAGTGGACTGCGGAGCTCCTGGCGAACGAGACTAGATCGCTGCGGTTGTCCGTATAGTTTGATCCGAGCCGGGCGACCGTTTATCAGTGATGAGGGACAACGAATTCGTATGAGAGGAATTGTTTCGACGGACGGCGTGATGGGCGGCCAGCCCCGGATCGAAGGTCGTCGAATCAGCGTCCTGCAGATCGTCGAGTGGGTCCACGAAGAGGGGATGGACCCGGAAACCGTCGCTGCGGAGTTCGACCTCGACATGGCCGATATCTATCGTGCACTCGCCTACTATTACGACAACGTCGAGTCGATGGATCCCTGGCGCGAGCGTCGCCAGCGTCGACTTCGTGAGGGTCGAGACGACCAGCATCGTCCAGATTCCGCTTCGGAACGTGTATGAAACTCTGCTGCGATGAGAATAAAAAACGGTCCATCACGACGCTTCTCACTCAGGAAGGATTCAATGTCGTTCGCGTGCAGGATAAACTCGATATCGGCTTCGAAGACGAGGAGATCGTGCGCTTTTGCCGCGAAACCGATCGGATCCTATTGACGAATGACGATGACTTCTTCGAATTCGGCGATCACCCGGGCATTCTGTTTCTCGACGAACAGTGAACACCGCCCCGAACTGTCGTGACTGCCATTCAGCGCATCGATCGCCACGTCGGGGATCTGGCGGGGGAGGTCTGGCACGTCCCGAACGGGTGGGCCTGAGCAGTTCTGGATTCGGCGAGTGAACTCCACCGAGCATTTTCACGAATTGACGTAATCCAACGAATTCCTGACGAACTTAAAAAGAGACGTACACGATAACCGCGATTGAGACGAGAACCACCGCCAGCAGGAGCCATGTCGATCTTGAGAGCAGTCGGTTCGAGGACGACTCATCTCTC
The DNA here is from genome assembly GCF_002952775.1 of Halalkaliarchaeum desulfuricum. Taxonomy (NCBI): domain Archaea; kingdom Methanobacteriati; phylum Methanobacteriota; class Halobacteria; order Halobacteriales; family Haloferacaceae; genus Halalkaliarchaeum; species Halalkaliarchaeum desulfuricum. Next base: position 788,430 of record NZ_CP025066.1, on the reverse strand, counting down.
TGCTGTGTTGTTGCGATATCCTGGATGTCCTCCTCGTATTCGGGGGTTTGCAGCGATCCGTCGGGATTGACGTTCGGGCTGCTGAACTTCTCCTTCCGTCGGGCCTGGAGTTCGTCACGGCGCGTCTTCCGCTGTTGCTGTTTTCGTCTGTTACACTCGCGGTGATCCCCGGTCGCGTCCGTCTTCGAGGTCGATTGCGATCTAGACTCCTCAGTCGGGCGATGGCCGGCGGGTTTCGGCGGTGTCCCGTCTCGGGCAGTCTCGAACGACCTGTGGCCGTACAGGGATGGGCAGTCGTGTTTCTCGGGGAGCCGGTGGTCCGTGCAGTGGGTTCGATCGCAGTAGGAGCAGGTGTAGCTGAATTGACCGGCGACGGACTCGCCGCAAACGGAGCAGGAGTCAGTCATTTTTCTGACGTGAAACGGGAGTAAATATAAACGTATGGCTGGATCGGCGTGGTAGGCACCGCAGGTCAAACTGTTTGCTCGATTACGTACAGAATTCCTGAACGTCGTTGGCATCTGCCCGTTCGGCGATATCCGGTTTTCCAAATAGCGTCCGAGACGGAGGATCTACGGCAGCGTATTGAGAGTTCGGCCATTCGACGAAACGACTATCAGTAAGACTAACGTATTACACACGTATGTCCGAAGCAACCACGAGCGGGGGTGGAGAGGACGAGATCGTCACGGTAAATTTCAAGACCACGGAGGGGTTCCTCGAAGCGATCGACGACACGTGGCAGGGACGTGGATTCAACAGTCGGAGCGAGTTCATTCGCTACGCGCTGCGGGACGCCGTCGAGACCCCGACGTTCGACCGCGACGAACTCGTCGCCCTTCTCCAGGCCGAGGCGGATATCCGGGACGGGCGAACGATGCAGGCGGAGGAGGCCCGCGAGCGGTTCGGAACGGACGATGAGTGAGGGCGAGTGGACGTGGGAACTCTCATCGACGGCCCAGGATGATCTGAGGGTACTCCCGGCGAAAGAGCAGGACCGCATCCTTGAGAAACTCGACGAGATCTGTACCTCTCCGTGGCGTGATCCTCCCGACTACGGCGAACCACTTCGGAACAGCCCCTACAGGAAGATCTGTATCGGCGAGTTTCGGTGCTCCGTAGTTTTTAAAAGGGACGAAAGCCGGGTAGTGGTCGCTCGAATCAAGCGTCGCGGCGGTTCGTATACGGCTGACGACGACTGACCACTCGATCTTTTATAAAAGCGGTTCCGCCAGAGGGGACGGATCCTCGATGAACGGGGTTTTCGGAACTCGTCCCAAGGTCGTTTCCTCTTGGGCGCTCGCCGAGGACGTTGCGGCCTCGCGGGTGGGCAGCGTGGTGGGTCTCCAGCAGATCGAGGCGGAGTACGGCGACGACGCATACGGGAAATACGACGATTGGGCAGCCCAGGTTCGGCAACTCGACGAAAACGCGTAACTCACTCGGATCGGCGTTGGATCCACTGTGCGATTTCCTGTTGGAACCGTTCGAACCAGTGGAGGTCGTTGTGCAAGACGTCGTAGACGAGGTCGTGATCGACATCCCCGTATCTGTGAGCGAGAACGTTCCTGAATCCGGCAGCCTCCGCCAGTTTCTCCTGTGTCTCTCGCGAGATGATTCCGGCGTCACCCAGGGACTCGAACGCCTGTTTCGAGGTTCCATCGGGGGCGAGGTTTTCAGCTGCTCTGATGTGCTGTGCCAGGTCGATACAGGACTGTATCAGGTTCATGAACGTCCGTTCGACCGCCCGTTGGACAACGACGTCCGAAACGTACTCTTCTCTCGTCAGTCCCCGCAGTTACTTGAGGTCCTCGGTGTACTCGTTGACGTACCGAAGTTTAGTTACGACGATGTTTTCATCGACCATTCAGACGTCCCCGCTGGCGAGACGATCGATAAACTCTCGGTGTTCCCGCTCCCGTTCCTCTGCGGTCGCTTCGTATTCGGCTTCGACTCGCTTCCGATACGCCTCCACCGTCCGTTCGTCTCCGAGGAGAACCACCCCGTCCTGAAGTGCCCGGTACGCGATAGGGGTCGGGACCCGATCGATGTCGCTGACGTCGACGAACCCGTCCGCATACGCCTGGAGGGCGGCGTCGATCCGGTTTCGGCGGCGGAACCGCTCACCTTCGTCCGTCCCTTTGGGAAACCGGAGCGCGACATCGATGTCCGAGGACGCTTCGCTATCGCCTCGGGCACGGGAACCGAACAGCAACGCGAACTCGAGCTCCCACCCCTCGAGATACTCGCGGATCCCCTCGACATCCACGCCTTCCAGCGTCGGAGCCCCGTCTTCGGGCATGGCTGACGGTTGGATCCCCGGCATAATATAGTGACGGGCCGCGATGAAGTATGAAAACTGTTGACGATGAGTAACTCGACCAAATTGCCCCATCCGCCACAAGAACAACGGGATCGGGGCCGACAACCATCCATGGCTCGGCTCGTCAGTGACGAGGAGATCCGATTCGGGACGCCCCGAATCGAGATGAAACGCGTCCCGGTGATGGATCTAACGCGGGGGTCATCGAGGAGGTGAGGACTCTCGAGTCCTCGCCGGCGAGTACGGTATCTCGATTGCGGTCCTGTTCGCGGGTCTTTGGTACGACGATGAACACCGGGAGGCCGTTGTCGAGTGGGAGCAGAATTTCGAGAATACTACCGACGCATTCCGCTACCACGTGTACAACACGTCCCACCGAAACGATTTAGCGGACGCGTATACAACGTATACGCATGAGTACAACCATCAGGGTATCAGACGATACAAAGTCGATGTTGTCTCTCCTGAAAAACGAAGACGAGAGCTGGGACGAGTTTCTCGCCCGTCTCGCTCGCCGGGACCGTGACGTCGAAGATCTCGGCGGGTTCGCTGACGAGGGCGTCGTCGCGGATATGGAGGCTGCCCGGGAGACGGCACGTGGTGACTGGGACGAGCGCATGGATTCATGATTTGCCTGGATAACGACGTATTCAGTCGCTACGCGTCCCAGGAATCCTATCCGGCGGTCACGACCTACCTGTCCGATCACAGCACTGAGATCTGGGTGATCCCGTCGGTCGTCCTGTTCGAGTTTCTCCAGCGGTATTCGGCACACGACACGATTCGGGAACAACGACGGCTGGCCGAACAGTCCGTCGACGGTGTCATCCCGGTCGACGCGGACGTCGCCCAACAGGCGGCAAATATGCGGGGCCGACTCGCAGCAGCCGGTACGTCGCTTGCCGTCCCCGATCTGCTGGTGGCCGCCGCAGCCAGAGAGGCGGATTGCACGCTCGTCACTCGGAACAAAAACGACTTCGACAAGGTGCCGATTCACCAGTTGCTGGACGTCGATATTATCCACGCCTCGGATCGTCCTTGAGGAGGAGATCCGATCCGGGACGCCCCGAATCGAGGGGACCCTGGTAACATTGCTGGATTTAAAACGGCGGGTCCTCGACAGGGGTGACGATCCTCCCGTTCTTGCCGGTGAGTACGGGGGTTTCGATTGGGGATCTGTTCGGGGCTCGCGTATTATGAGAACACCCTGAGGCCTTCATCGAACGGGAACGGGAGTTCGAGACCGTTCGTCGCGAGGGCGATCATCGGACAGCGGAACTCCTGGTGAAGTAGATTGAATCCACGAGGGAGTCCGGATAATTAACTCCGAACCGAGCGACCGTTTATAAAGAGACGTACACGATAACCACGATTGAGACGAGAACTACCGCCAGCAGGAGCCATGCCGATGGAGAGAGCAGTTGGTTCGAGGACGACTCATCTCTCTACTGTGTTGTTGCGATATCCTGGATGTCCTCCTCGTATTCGGGGGTTTGCAGCGATCCGTCGGGATTGACGTCCGGGCTGCTGAACTTCTCCTTTCGTCGGTCCCGGAGTTCGTCGCTGCGTGTCTTCCGCTGTTGTTGTTTTCGGCTGTTTTGCTCGGGACGATCCACGTTCGCGTCCGTCCTCGAGGAACGCCTGGGGGACCTTGACAGTTATCGTAGTCATCTTGGGGTCGTCGTTATCCCTGGCGTTAGCGTCGGACATACGCTCGTATTCCCTACGTAATACCCATAAGCGTTGTCGATATTGGTCCCGACATCGAGCGCAACTAGCTTCTCACGGGTCAGTGGGATTCGAACAGAGTGGAGACGGTCCTGCTCGCTTGCGCTCGCCGATCGCTCGCTCACGGGTCGCTTGGCTCCCCGTTCGCGTCTTCGAGGCGCTCCCTCCGGTCGCGCCTCGCTTTACGGGCACGGTGGGATTCGAACCGAAATCAGACGTACTCGCTCACGTTGTTCGCTGCGCGCGACTGATAGGCTTCGAATCTCGAGTCCCGCTGCTGCTCGCTTGCGCTCGCAGACAGCGGGCACGGTGGGATTCGAACCCACGACCGTCGGATGTCTTCCCCACCCACAAACCTGGACGGGATAGAAGTCCGACGCTCTATCCTGGCTGAGCTACGTGCCCTCACCGTATCCGTACCCGCTGTCGATACTAAAGGAGTTTGGGTCCAAGTCGTCCGAACCGACATCCGTGTATATAAGTCCACGTCGCCAGTATCATCACCCGATGAGAGTTATCGGGACTGTCGGCCTGCCGGGCAGCGGCAAGGGCGAAGCGGCGTCGGTCGCCCGCGAGGAGGGAATCCCGGTCGTGACGATGGGCGACGTCATCCGAGAGGAGTGTCGCGACCGCGGGCTCGATCCGGCAACACACCACGGCGAGATCGCGAAAGCGCTCCGCGAGGAGAACGGCCCCGACGCGGTCGCCGAGCGATCGCTCCCGCTGATCGAACGCGAACTCGAGACCGCCGAGACGGTGCTGGTCGACGGACTCCGGTCGATGGTCGAGGTCGAACGGTTCCGGGAGGCGTTCGGCGACGACTTCCTCCTGGTCAGCATCGAGGCGCCGTTCGGTCTCCGGGCGAAACGGCTCGGCGACCGCGGCCGGGACGCCTCCGACGTTCAAACCGAGGCACTGCGGGCCCGCGACGAACGGGAACTATCCTTCGGCATGGGCGAGGCGATGGAGCACGCCGACATCACCGTCGAGAACACCGACTCCCTCGAGGCGTTCCGCCGGACGATCCGGCGGATTCTCGAGGAGGGGCCCGAGGCGATCGAACAATGATCTACAGCATCGACGTCCACATCGAAGCGCCCGTAAACGACACCGAAGTGACCGATCGGGTCGCCGACGCGGTCCGGAACCTGTTCCCGGACGCCGAGATCGAACAGCAGCCGGGACGGCTCGTTGCCGAAACCCACACGTTGGATCCCTTTTCCGACCGGCTCCACGAACAGGAGATCCTCGACACAGCGCGCCGGGAGTTCCTAAAAAACGCCCGCAAGGGCGGCTTTTCGTTCCGGCTCAAGAAACAGGCGGCGTTTCAGGGCGTGATCAACTTCGCCGTGGGTAACCCGGACGAACTCGGCGACATCGAGGTCGACGTGATCGTCCGCGAACCCGACGTCGAGACGTTTGTCGACCACGTCGCACCGCCGACCGAGGACGGACAGCCGGTCGATCCCAGTCGAATCGAGCGGGACTGACTCCGCTTTCGGGACCGGCAAAAAGCTGGAGTTATACCGTCGGAACCCCAATCCGACGGCGATGGGAATCCTCGAGGACAAAGACCGCGCGCGGCTGTTTTACAAGTACCTCTCGAAGGTGTACGACCGCGTGAATCCCTTCTTCTGGACCGAGGAGATGCGGGCGGAGGCGCTGGAACTGCTCGACATCCAGCAGGGCGACCGGGTACTCGACGTCGGCTGTGGCACCGGCTTCGGAACCGAAGGGCTGCTCCAGTACACCGACGACGTCCACGGTCTCGACCAGAGCCGCCACCAGATGGAAAAGGCGTTCGAGAAGTTCGGCAAACACGACCGGGTGGCGTTTTACCGCGGGGACGCCGAACGGCTCCCCTTCGCCGACGACAGCTTCGAGTACGTCTGGTCGTCGGGCTCGATCGAGTACTGGCCCAACCCGGTGGCCACGCTGCGCGATTTCCGACGGGTGGTCGAACCCGGCGGTCAGGTACTCGTCGTGGGGCCGAACCACCCGACGAACCCGATCAAGGCGCGCATCGCCGACGCGATCATGCTGTTTTACGACGAGGACGAAGCCGACCGGATGTTCCGCGAGGCCGGCTTCACCGGTATCGAACACCACGTCATGGGTCCGCCGCGGAACCCCGATGTCGCGATCACAACGGTCGCCACCGTCCCGAAGTGAACTCGCGGAACCCGGGTCATTCTCTCTGTGCGGTCGTCTCTACTTTTGCCACCGGCGCTCCGCCGGCGTACAGCTCGATTTCGATCCGAGAACCGTCCCTCACGGCCGGTTCGTTCGTGCCGGCAACCTCCAGCGAGGCCGACTCCCCCGCACGCCAGGTCTGATCCGCTGCCGGATTAAACGGCCCAGTCGGTCCGCTTTTGAACCCTTCAGCCGAGAAGAACGGCACCGGCGGCTGCCGAGCCAGTTCCTCGCCGTCGATCAGGAGCCGGAGATCGAGCGTTCGGACGTCGAGTGTATCGCCCCCCTCGTGTTCCAGTTGTATCCGTCCCTCGACGGTCGCCGACGCGGACAGCGACGCCGATTCGGTCGATCCCAGCCCGAACTCGCCGCTGCCTGCAGTCCCAGTGTCGAGACTGCCGGCACCGAGTACGCCGATTCCCAGCGCGGCCGCACCGACGCCGGTCGAGAGCGCGACTGCGAGGCCGACGAGCAACACCACGCCGAGGGGCGCGCTGGCGCGGAGGCCGTTCCTGTCGGAAGAGGGGACGAGCGACACGTCACGGACTCCCGCGTTTTCGGATAAAAGTGCGGGCACTTCGATCCGCACGGCCGTCGGAGCCGTCGTTTCGGAGGTCGGTCCCCGCACCGGCAGTTCGGCAGTATTTATATGTGGAATCCGCGCGTTACGCGGCGTATGCGCGACGCCCTCCCGACCGAGTTCGTTCGGTCGCACACTTCCAACAGCCGCCTTCGCGATCACGTCCGGCTGCCGGTGATCGTCGGCGGGCTCCTCCAGGCGGTCCTCCTGGGGTGGTACGTCGTCACCTTCGGAACGGAGCCGGAGATATTCGCCGCCGGGACGGTCGGTCCGGCCGTCGCTGCGCTGCTCACCGAACCCGACGCCGGATGGGTCGATGCCCCGCTGGCGGGCGTGTTCGGCGGGTGTCTGTATCTACTCGGCGTGCTCGTTTACGGGGTGTACGTCGCCTCGGGCTTCGAGTACGTCCTCGCGACGTGGATGTTCGGCGAGTACATCACCCTCGCGATCTCCCAGGCGGTGATGCTGTTGCCTGGGTTTGTCTTCTTTGGCGTCGTCGTGGGTGGCGTCATCGGCCGGATGAAGCTGTTCTGGCGGCGGCGGAGTTGAGCAGCGACGCCGATGGTGACGGAGGCTACTCCCGAAAGCCGAGCAGCCGGAGCCCATTCAACGAGACAAGGACGGTCGATCCCTCGTGACCCACCACGGCGATCGGGAGCGGGATCCCCCGGGTGAGGATCGCGACGAGCATGATCGCGATTGCGCCGAAGGCGATCCCGAAGTTCGCAAACAGCGTCCGTCGGGTCCGTCGCCCGAGGCCGAACGCGTACGGGATCTGCTCGAGATCGTCGGACATCAACACGATGTCGGCCGTCGCCAGCGCCGGCGCGTCGTTGACGCCATCGCCGACCATCGCCACCCCGTCGTATCGCTCGACCAGCGCTTCGACGTGTTCGACTTTCTGCTCGGGCAACAGCTCCGACCGGACGTCGTCGACGCCGACGGTCTCGCCGACGTGCTGGGCCACACGGTCGTTGTCACCGGTCAGCATCACGACGTGTTCGATGCCCAGCGCCCGGAGCCGCTCGATCGTCTCGGCTGCGCCCGTGCGGATCGTGTCGGTGAAGGCAAGCCAGCCGAGCACGGACGCTTCGCCGTCAGACTTGCGGACCACGAGGACGCTCGTTTTCCCGTCGGCCTGCAGCGACTCCAGCGCTGCTGTGCCCTCCCGGATCCCCTCAATCGGTTCGTCGTCCAACGCCCCGGTGGGTTCTTCGGACGTTCCCGCGAGTGACGCGAAGTACCGTGTGTTGCCGATGTGGATCGTTTCCCCGTCCACGGCTGCCCGGACGCCCTTGCCGGGTGTCGATCTGAACCCTTCGGACTCGGGTATTCTCAGGTCGTTTTCCTCGGCGGCCTCGACGGTCGCCCGGGCGAGGTGGTGCTCCGACCGTTCCTGGACGGCGGCCGCAAGCGAAAGCAGCCGGTCGTCCGTGACCGATGATCCGTCGACGGCTGCCCCCGTCCTCGCGGTCGCGTCGGTCAACCGTGTATTGCCTTCCGTGAGCGTTCCGGTCTTGTCGAACGCCACCGCGTCGATGGTGGCGGCCACCTCGACGTGTTCCCGCCTTTAAAAAGGACTCCCTGGCGTGCGCCCGCAGTGATCGCGGAAAGCACGGCTGCGGGCGTCGAGATGATCACCGCACACGGGGAGGCGGCGACCATCAGCGTCATCGCACGGTAGAAGGTGCTGTCGAACGCGTACCCCAGGGGGATCGCGATCGCTGCCGCGGTGAGTCCGAACACGCCCAGCACGTACGGCTGTTCGAACCGGTCGATCAGCCGCTGTGTCGGGGCTTTCTCGCTTTGGGCCTCCTCGACCATGTGGATCAGGCGGGCGATGGCCGACTCGTGAGCCTCGCGGGTCACCCGGACCTCGAGGCTGCCGTCGCCGTTTATCGTCCCGCCGTACACCTCCTCGCCGTCCCGGAGCAGGATCGCCGACTCCGGGCGCAGTTCCATGAGCGACTCGATCGCCCGGCGGGACCGCCCGATAGCGTAGTGTTGTAACACGTTTGAGAGCGAAAACAGGAACAGGAGCATCGCTCCCTTGCGATTCGAAATACGTATGTTCGAACTTCCGGAAATCGACCTGTGAACCACGACCGGCTGCAGTTCTGGATGCTCTATCTCGCGCGGTTCGCCGAAGGGTTCGGGTTCATTACGCTGATCACACTGTTGCCGTACTACATCAACGTCCTCGACCCCTCGGACACGACGATCCTGGGCGTGACGATCGGTGCCGGACTCATCGTCGGCCTCTACACCACCGGGTTCACCCTGGCCCAGACTGCCGCGGTCGTGCCGCTGGCGTGGGCAGGCGACCGGTTCGACAAACGCACGGTGTTGCTCGGGATCCTGGGACTTGGCGCCATCACCTACGCGCTGTTTCCGCAGGTCGATTCGAGCGCATCGTTCATCGCGATCCGGGCGCTACAGGGGATCGCCGTCACCGGCGGCGGATTGATGACGCTGTCGCTTGTGGGGCAACTCGCCGACGTCGGCACGCGAGCGAACGCGATCGGGAAGGCGAACGCCGCCAACTTCGCCGCGTCGATCCTGGGCAGCATCAGCGCCGGCACCCTCTACGAGCTGTTCGGTTTCGGGCCGATATTTCTCGTTATCGTGGCGTTGATCACGGTTGCGTGGGTCGGGACGTTCGCGTTTCTGGACGCGGACGAAACGCGGATCGAGGGGTTCCCGTTTGCGGATCTGGCACTCAACCGCCGCATTCTCACCCTCTCCACGTTCCGGTTCCAGTACGCCTTCGCGGTGACGCTGGTGCGCACCTGGATTCCGATCTTCGCAGGGGTTGCAGCCGCCCAGGGCGGGCTGGCGTACGGCGGCTTCGCGGTCGCGCTCACCGTCGTCGCAGAGAAGGCAACCAACATGGTGTGTCAACCGTTCACTGGTCGGCTCTCGGACGGCTACGGCCGGGCGCTGTTCGTCTTCTTCGGCGGCGCGGCCTACGGCGTGGTCGCCCTGTTCGTTCCGTTCGCGCCGGGGATCGGGGCTGCGATCGGCTTCCCCTCCCAGCTGACGCTATCGGTCCCCAGTGCGGTAGCCGGAATCACGTTTCCGGGGTGGATCCCGGTTGTCTCCGAGGCGGCGGTCCCCGGACGCGTCGACCTTGTGGGTGACGTGTCGCCGGCGTTCCTTCCGCTCCTGGTGCTTTCCGGATTGCTCGGGGTCGCCGATAGCTTCCGGGAGCCGGCGAGTATGGCGCTGTTCGCAGACGAGGGCACCGAGGAGGGCGGCGTCGCCTCGAGCTTCGGCATCCGCGAACTCGTGTGGCGCCCCGGAAGCGTGATCGCGCCGCTTCTGGGTGGCTGGCTCATGTACGAGGTGAGCATGGGGGCGGTGTTCTACGTCGGCGGCGCGTTCGCGCTCACCGGCGCGGCGACGTTCCTGCTCGTGCTGGTGTACGGCCACGGCACGGACGCACTCACCGAGTGGTGACCTGCAAGGGGGGCGGCGGTCGACCCATGGCCGCGAGTATAACTCCACGGCGCTCGAGAGTGACGTATGCCCGATCGATCGGAGCACTCCACAGTTGCCGACGAGACGATCGGATCGAACCGGGAAACCGTGAGTCCCCACCTCACTCGGATCGCACAGTTTCCGATCAAGTCACTGGATCCCGTCTTCGTGGAGTCCGCCCGGCTCGACGACGGCCCGGGAGCGGTGACGGGCGACCGAGAGTTTGCGATCGTCGACACCGACGGCGAATTCGTCAACGGCAAACGAACTGCTGCTGTCCACCGCCTGCGGGCGTCGTTCGACCCGGACCGACGAACCGCCAGACTCCACGAGGAGGGAGCCAACGAGGCAACCGGCGTGGAGTTCGCCCTCGACCGCGAGTCGGGACGGAAGGACGCCGCCGACTGGCTAGCCGACTACTTCGGATTCGAGGTTCGGTTGTGTCGTCGGGACCCGGGCGGGTTTCCAGACGACACCGGGAGGCCGGGGCCGACTGTGATCTCGACGGGGACGATTCGCGAGATTGCCGAATGGTTCGAGTTCGACGTCCACGAGACCCGGTTGCGATTCCGGGCCAACCTCGAGGTGGGCGGGGTCCCGCCGTTCTGGGAGGACCGTCTGGTCGCGGATCACGGGAAGGTCGTTCGGTTCCGGATCGGCGAGACTCCCCTTCACGGGGTGAACCCCTGCCAGCGGTGCGTGGTTCCGTCACGGGACCCGTACACCGGCGAGGAACTGCCGGGATTTCGCGAAACGTTCGTCGAAAAGCGGCGGGAGACGCGTCCCGAATGGACCGACGCCAACCGGTTCGACCACCTCTTCAGGGTGATGGTAAACACCGACGTCCCGCCGGCTGGCCGTGGATCGCGGTTGAGGGTTGGTGACCCCGTCGTCGTCGACGGTATCCGTCCGAAACCCGACGCGTGAGAACGAACCTCAAAAAAGAGAGTCTCACAGCCGCCGGGAGGCGATTTCCGCCCCTTCGACGAGCGACTCGAGCTTCTTCCAGGCGATTTCGGGGTGGACGAAGTCCGCGCCGAGCACCGTCTCGAACCCGCAGTCGGGGGCGGCCATGAGCCGGGAGAGATCGTCGACCGCGTCGGCGAAGCGTTCCAGGCGGTTGGCCACCACCTCGGGATGTTCGACGACGTTCGTCTTGACGTCGATCACCCCCGGAACCAGTGTCCAGCCGTCCGGCAGGGGATGCTCCACGAACGCCTCGAAGGCGTGCTGGTGTCGCGGGTTCGCACCCTCGACAATCAGCCCGCCCACGTCGGCCTCGTAGAACTCGGAGATCACGTCCACGAGGTCGACGTCGTGGTGGTGTGGTCCGGGATAGTTCCCCCAACAGGCGTGGAGGCGGATCTCGTCCGCATCGACGTCAGACAGCGCCCGGTTTATGGCCTCCACGTACGTCCGGATGGCCTCGCGGAACTCCTCGAGACCGGCGTCCCTGTAGGTGATCGTAAAGGCGGCCAGCAGCTCGGGAGCGTCGATTTGCAACGTCCGACCCGATTCGACGATCAGTTCGTACTCGGTCGCGAGCGCGTCGGCGAGGTCGAAGAGGTACGACTCGATCGAGTCGTGGTACTCGGATTCGGTGAACCTGAGCACCGCCCCCGGCGACGGGGCGGTGTGGAACTGACCCGAGAAGGTGGCGTCCTCGGCGCCGACTGCCTCGTCGAATCGACTGAGTTCGTGTCGGAGTTCCTCCCCGCCGACGTACTCGATCGGTCCGGTTGCGACCGGACCGCCGATGTTCTCGATGTCCCCGAACAGTTCCTCGGCGAAGTCGGGATACTCCGCGAGGTCGGCCGGTAGCTCCCGGTCTGCGTACCGGTCACCGTAGCCGGTCAGTCGGTCCGTCACGCCGACCGAATACGCCATTCGACCCTGTTCGCCGTCGTTCGCGATGTCGATCCCGACTTCGGCCTGCCGGCGAACGACCGCCCTCACAGCGTCCGTCACGGCGGCATCCAGGTCTACGGGGTCGGGTGTGTCCGATCCGGAAAGCAGTTCTCGCAGTCCGGCCGGTCTGGGGAGACTTCCGACGTGGGTTGTTTTAATAGTATCACGCATGATTTTGTTTATTATTATGCGTTTCAGTAGTACCTTCACCGGAGGCTTATAAGTGGGGGCTGGCGACGAGGTCGCCGGAAGACCCGCCCGGACGTCCAGTATCGCGTCACCGGGAGTCGGTCGACTGATCCGAAAGTCGTCGTGCGAGGCTCGGGTGCCTCGCACAGGCGGGTCAGTCAGGCCGGATACGTCCCCTCGAGAAGCGCCCGATCCAGAACGTGCCCTTCCATCGCCGATCGGAGGCCCTCCGCGTCCGTCTTCGCCGGGAGATCGAGGGTTGCGTCGAGGGCATACAGCTCGAACCGGTAGGTGTGTTCCCGATCCGGCGGGTTCGGGCCGCCGTATCCGACTTCGCCGTAGTCGTTCGTTCCCTCATCTGCCTCGGTCGGGTTCCAGTCCTCGGGGATTGTCGTCGTTTCGGGGGGAACGTTCCAGACGACCCAGTGGTCCCACACTTTTCCGGCCGGCTCGACCGCGTCGGGATCGTCCACGACGAGCGCCAGCGACGCTGCGTCGTCGGGGACGTTGTCGATCGAGAGCGGCGGGTTGACGTTCGTTTCGGTGTATCCGTACTGTTCCGGGATCCGTTCGCCGTCGTCGAACGCCGGGCTCGAGAGCGCCAGTTCGGTCATGGACACGCACCTTCCGAAGGTGCAAGCGACAGTTCTCCCGACTGGCCGAAATACGTTACGCCGGTTCGTCTTCCGGGATCACGTCACGGACGCCGGTGAGTCTCACCGATAGCGACAGCGCTTGATTCCCCGTCGGCAAACTGACTCCTTCGAAGCTCGGAAAGGTCGGTGGACTCACCGTCGGCCTGTACGTCGTGACGACCACGGTCGCCGCCGTCATCGGTCTCGCGGTCGCAAACCTGTTCGATCCGGGACGCGCAGTCGAGTTCACGGGCGGGGAGGCCCGGGAGGCCACGCCGCCGACTGTCGGGGAGGTGATGTTTGGCATCGTTCCGCGGAACCCGATCGCGGCGATGGCCGAAGGCGACATCCTCGCGACGATCTTCGTTGTGGTCCTCTTCGGGTTGGCGCTATCGATGGTCCGCGAGGCGGCGACCGAGGACTCGGTCGAGGACGCGATCGATGGGTTCTTCGAGTTCGTCGGTGCCGCAACACAGGCGCTTTTCAAAATCGTCTGGGGCGTGATGGAGTACGGCGTCAGCCACGTCTTCGCGTTGATGGCCGCCTCGATCGGCACCGAGGGACTCGGGGGCGTCGTCCAGCTCGGGGCCCTGGTGGCCGTGATCGCGATCGGAATTCTCATCCGCATGAGCGTCACGTACCTCGGGGTGATGACGATCGGGATCCTCGGGCAATCACCGATCGCGTCATTCGGCGGAGCGAAGGACGCCATGCTGACTGCGTTTACGGAAACTCGAGGCGAACGGACCGATCACTCCCCGACGTCTTTCCGCGGCGAACCGTCGTCCGGCACCGCAGAAACCTTCTCGATCGTCTCGTGGAAACCCACCACGAGCGCCGGGACGACGATCATGAACAGGTGCTCCTCGATCGGAATTCCGAACAGGTCGTAGCCGGTTCGCATCGTGATCTCGAAGACGCCGACCTCGAGTGTATACCAGTCCCAGAGATACGCGATCGGGTACAGGGCCGCGATCGTTCGGGCCGCGCTGCGGAATGCGTCGGCGTAGTACAGCAGTCCGAACGCGATCGCCCCGAAGAGCACCTCCGTGGCGAGATACGTGTAGGGGCCCAGCACCGTGATGTCGGGGAGCGGGGTTCCCGAAAGCGGTCGAAACCACACCGACACGATCAACACCGCGAGGAAGACGTACGCCCCCCGGACCAGCAGCATCGTCGCCAGTGTGGGCTGGGCCCGCCGGGCGACGAGTACGACTGACCCGAACGCGAGTGCCCCCGCCGGAGCTGACGGGGGGAACAGGCCGCCAACTGTTCCCCAGAGAACGCCAACCAGTCCCAGAAACAGGAGACCAAGCGCCAGACTCCGTGCCCGAACCGGATTCAACAGCACCGCAACCGTTCGCTTCTCGATCGACCGATCGTACGCGTAGTCCTGCTCGTCGTCGATGACTTTCACTCCCGCAAGCGTCACCAGGAACACCAGCGCGAATCCCAGGGCTGTCGGGGTCACTGCGGTCGTCTGAACGTAAAATCCGCCCAGGATCGCAAGCGCGATCCCGACCGGATAGCCGAGCGTCGCCGTGATGGGATTGGTGTCGAGTTGCGGGGCGTGCAGGTAGCCGATGAACCAGACCGGGAGCGTGACGAGCGCTGCACCGACCCCGACGACGATCCCGAGCACTGCGGTACAGATCACGAAGCCGACAGTCGCTCCGACGAGCGCGACTCGACATCCGCGAACCGTCATCGGGTGGTCGTCGTCCTCGCCGCGACGGTAGTAGTCGACGTAGCCGTCCTTCACGTGAGCGGTGTACACTGCGAAAAACATCGCCGCCATGTGCACGGCGCCGATCCCGACCGAGAACTCGCCGGCCACGACGGCGCCGAACCACGAGGCGGCAAGCGGCGGCAGCATAAAAACGGGGTGGACTTGCGAGAGCAGCGCCCGCACGTCCGCCCGTAATCCCCTCTCGTGGCGGGCGATTGTCATGGGTTGACAAGGGACTGAATACGATTAACGCTGTCGGCGGATCGACAGGTTCGGTCGTCTGTTCCCGAGCCGCCGTCCGGGGACGGGAAGCCGATCGAGCCCCAAACGTGATGGGGCTCCGTCACTACTCCTCGTCAAACCATGAACCGAAGGCGGTATCTGGCCGTTGCTGCGGGAACAGCGCTCCTCCCGACCGTCGCCGGCTGTACGGAAGCGCTGGACGGTGCGGACGAGGCGGTCGGACCGAACGGGGACGACGGCGTCGACGAGGACCTCCCCGAAGCGATCTCGGCGCTCGGGGCCGACGTGACCGAGACGGTGACGATGCAAAACCTCGAACTCCCGTGGGATATCGTCTTCTCGGGGACTGGCGAGGTGTTCTTCACCGAACGCGTCGGACGGATCCGGCGCGGTCCAGTGGAGGTTCTTGCGGAGGGCGGCCCCGCAGAACCCGAGGAGCTCCCGGTCGAACCGGTCGACCTCCCGGGGTTCGTCAGCAGCTGGGAGGCCGGCGCACAGGGAATCGATCTGCATCCAGACTACCCCGACGAGCCGTACGTGTACGTCTATTATACCGTGGGCGAGCCGGGGGAGGCCGAGGATCACACCAATCGGGTAGTCCGGTACGACGCTACGGACGACGCCCCGGAGATCGAGATCCTCGTCGACGACATCCCGGGGAGACACATCCACAACGGGGGACGGATCGCCTTCGGGCCGGAGGATCGACTCTGGATCCTGGCCGGCACCGGTGGCCAGCAGGAACTCGCCCGCGATCCGGCGTCGCTGGGCGGCGCCGTGTTGCGGATTACGCCCGATGGGGAGCCGGCCGGCGCGGATATCGACGGCGGGGATCCCCGGACGGTCACCCACGGCCACCGGAATCCACAGGGAATCGACTGGCTTCCGGACGGGACGCCGGTCGTCGCCGAACACGGTCCGGCACAGCGGGACGAACTCCACCTGCTGCAGGAGGGGGAAGATTACGGCTGGAACGTCGCACGGAACGGTCCCGCAGACGACGAGTACGAATCGTACCTGGAGCACGATTTCGCGAAGCCGGTCGCCTCCTCCGGGCTCGAGAACACCTGGGCGCCCTCAGGCGGATCGGTGTACGACGCCGACGCCATTCCGGAGTGGGAGGGGACGTTCATGCTCGGGGGGTTGATCTCACACCGGTTGCATCTGTTTCGGTTCCTCGATGGAGAGCAACGCCCACCCGAAGACGCCGCCGAGGTTCACGACGACGAGTGGCTCGACGACCGTCGGCTGGCCGTGCGTCACGAACTGTACGAAAACGAGTACGGCCGGATCCGACACGCCGCCCCCGGTCCCGACGGATCGGTGTATCTGCTCACGTCGAACACCACCGGACCGATCAGGCCGGAAGTAGACGACGAATTCCCGCGGGAAACCGACGACGTGATCGTCCGGATCGATCCGGCGTGAGGAGCGGTCCCGTCGTCAAAGAAGGCGCGCAACCTGGTCGGCGAACGCATCAGGGGCCAGCGCCCGAAGCGTGTCTAGTTCCGTCTCCCCGTCGGCGTTGACCAGGTACGCCCGTCCACGGTCGTCGCCGTACACTCCCTGAAAATCGTAGACGAATCCGTACACCGTTTCGTCGTCGGGAACGTCGTCACTTTGGAGCAGGAACTGTATCTGCCTGTCGACGTTGTACTCGACGAGTTGATCGACGAGGCTTACCTCCCTATCTGGATCGATTCGGTCGTCGGAAAGCCCGTCCTTGATGACTGGAGCCAGGAGGTCGACCCACTTGGTTATCCCGGGTGCTTCGTCGGCGTCTTCGCCCTCGTTTGCCCGTTCGTGGCTTCCGTTTGTGAGGTCCCGTCCGTCTCCTAGACGCCGTCGAACCGCATCCAGGGCCGCAGTCACCGCACCGCAGCCGGTGTGTCCGACGACCAGAATCACGCCGGTGTCCGTGTGTTTCACCGGGTACAGGACGCTGCCGTCGACGACGAGATTTTCGTCGTGTCGGTCCCACACCTGGTTGCCGATCGTACTCGGGGTAAACAGGAATCCGGGTTCGGTGACGTCCCACATGCCTTCTTGGGACACGCGGGAATCGGAACAACAGACGGAGACTGCGGCGGGTTCCTGTTCGGATTCGACCGTCGAGAAGTATCCCTCCGGAAGCGAGTCGACGTGGCGGGCGTTGCGTTCAAGCAGTTCTGCCAGGGTGGTTTCGGGCATACCTGATGGTGGGATCTCTAGCCCCTTTTACTTCCTTCATACCGGGGTTTTCCCGGCTGCAGTCTCGTGCGTGTGGCTGTCGCACGTCGAACCGTGGACGCATTACGGTCAGATGTGACAACATTGATGAGTGTCGATGAATCAGTAGCAGTATGTCAATTCTCGCCACCGCGATGGTGTTCTTGCACAACCTGTTCGCGATGCTCTGGGTTGGAACTGTCCTCTATTTCACCTACGCAGTGCTCCCGTCGGCTCGCGAGGGGACGCTGGGTCGGGATTCTCTGGAGACTCTTCTCGACAAGTTGACCATGGTGACGCGCGTGAGCGCTCTGCTCTTGTTGCTGTCGGGGATTTTGATGGGTGTAAATCTGTACACTGTCGACCGGTTGCTGTACACGACTGACGGGTGGCTGGTAATCGGGAAAGTCGTATTGTGGCTCGCGCTGGCTGGCGTGATCGAGGCCGGAGCCGGGAAACTTCATAGTGACCTCGACGGCGGACGGCTGCAGGAGTCGGTGGACGCGAACCTGCGCCTCTTTTATATTGCCTCGGCGATCGCAGTCCTGTCGGCACTTTCCGTCGCGATGCTCGCGACCGGCGTTCCGTTCCGCTGAGACTGGTCTGCCGGTCGGACCGGTTACTATCCTCCCGGCGGAGGTCCCGGTCTCCGGAAGCGAATGGCGGCGCTGCCCTCCGCGAACGGGGCTGGGGTGATCTCGACATCAGCCTGCGTCGACTTCCACCCTTCACTTAAATAACATGGTAAGTCAAGGGATACTAACTATATTGTGGCTATCGTTAACATTGTGTATGCACGACTTGACTGGATTCCAGCGCGACTTGCTGATCGCGATAGCGGGGCTAAAAGAACCACACGGCCTCTCGATCAAAGATGAAATAGAGGACTACTACGATAGCGAAATAAACCAGGGCCACCTGTACCCCAACCTCGACACCCTCGTCGAGAAGGGACTCGTCGAGAAGGGACAGAAAGACAAACGGACGAACCTGTACGTAATTACCCAGCGCGGGGAGCGGGAACTCAACGCCCGCCGGGAGTGGGAAAACCAGTATGTCACCCCCGAGGTAGCTCAAGTAGCGTAAACCGGACGTTCGTGATCGAACGATAAAAGTTCAGATACCCTTCGTTACCTGTTTTGACCGATGTGGTTCCCCGTGAGGATCATTAGGTGATAGACGTCCTCCTGCATACTCATATCAAATGTCTATCAATCATACGGGAGGATGTCAAAGCTTCTCGGATCTCTTCGCCTGTTCCGTGCGCCTGCGGGCTTGTTCGAGTCGCCGCTCGACCGCCCGAGCGATTTCGTCGGGGAGCGGTTGCCGTGCGTCTGTCAACCTCTCTGCAACTCGATCGAGCCGGGTGGAAACCTCATCGAGCGCCGCATCCGCGTTCTCACGGTTGCCAGCCTCGGCCTGGTCGGCTGCCCGCTGTGCGGAGTCGGCGACAGCAGCCAACGCCTGCTGGAGTCCGGATATCGTATTCCGCTCCTGCTGATCGTCGGTCGTCTCGTCGGTTGCGACGGACGCGACAGACGCCGCCGTCTCCTCGGCGATCGTCGCGAGAAACGTCGCAAGCGACGCTTTCCCCGTCCGTGGGTCCTCGACCCGAACCCGCTCTGATTCCCTCCCGGGATTGACCCGGATCGCGCCGATCTCGTCGTCGCTGTCTCTGATCTCGGTCGTATAGGCGCCGCCCCGATGGACGTAGACAGCGTCTGGTTCCGAGAGTGGGGCATCGTAGAGGCGGCCGGCGAAATCGTCCTCGATCGCGAGATCGGTGAGTTCGCTGTCGGCGTCGGTCGGATCCACCTCGAGTTTGATCGCGTGTTCGTTGGCGACCAGCGGGACCTCACCGTTGACGCCAGCCGCTGTAATCTCTTCGTCCTCTCGAGGGGACACTTCTTCGCTGTGTGGCGCGACACCGGCACCATTGACGGTTAGTCGATGATCGCCGTCGGGAACGCCCCGGAACACCGTTACCCCGCCGGCGAACGTCGGGACGACCTCGGGTTCGCTTTCCAGGAGTACGACGCTTTCGACCGTGGAGTCCTCCGTCGTGAGTCCCTCGTCTTCGGGCGCGTCGTCGGTGGTGATCGCCTCGGTTACCGATGCGACGACTGTGTTGACCGGAGACGGTTCTCCGATTGCCTCGTACCGTTCGGCCAGTGCGCCCCGGTGATCCGGGTCGGAAATATCCGCCGCCGGGTTGTCGTATCGCGGACTGTGCCACGGAACCCCGACCGACGTGATGTGTCCGGAAACCGCGTCTTCGAGGAACTGGGGGACGGCGAACTCGAAGCTCAACTGTGGCCCAGTGAATTCCTCGATGTGTTCGAGTTCCCTGGCCGGCGCGAGGTCGTATTCGACGTCCGCGTCCGGTGCATTCCGGTCGACGTGATCGAACACCATTCCAGTCTCCCGCAGTGGAAGGTCCGACGGGGGTGACGCGAGTGCTTCGTAGGACCGGATAACGAGCGACTCCTCGAGGAGGTCGGTTCGATCGACCGACGGAAGCCGGTCGTGTTCGTAGATCGGCACGCCGTCGAGCTCCGGGAGTGCAAACGGCAGGGGTCCCCCCTCGTCACGGGGGAGGCCGTACGCGATCGGCATGTCTGCGAGGGCCTCGAGCCCATCGAACGCCCCGTTGGTGATGTCGGCCAGCACGCCGCCGCGTGGGAGTCGCTGAAACCGCTCGCGCTGCTCGTTGATCGAGAGCGTATTCGAGTGCGAGCCCAACTCGACGAGAATGGCCGGGATGCGATCGGGGTCGGGGTCGAGAAACTCGTTGTTGGGAACCCGCCGGGAGTGAGAACTCGCGACGTGGAGTTGGGGTTCGTTGGAGTCGGTGTCGACGAAGACGTGGAGCACTTCCCAGTCGTGCCAGTGGAAGTTCGTGCTGAACTGGTCGAACGCCGAGTACTGCCAGAACTGCACGACCGCCAGTGGCGAGTCGTCGTACTCGACAGCGTGGTAGAAGACGGTGGGATCCGGCGGCGAATCCGGATCGTCGAAGCGCTCGTGATAGCCGTTGAACGCCTCGAACCCGCCCACGACAGATTCGCCGTCGGCTTCGATCTCGTAGTGACGTGGATCGGTCGGAAACCACTTTTCGTATGTATCGAAGTAAAACGACGGTGCGAACCGCTCTGCAAGGGCCCGCGCCTCCGCATCCTCAAGCCTCGTCGTCGAGCCGTCCTGGCCGGATTCGAGAAACGTGCATCCTGCAAGCGCCGCAGTTCCGATCCCGGCAAGGGACGCGAGATACGTTCGACGATCGATGGCGGTGGGGGCGTCAGTGGTCATGATAGTACCATTATTGTCCCGGTGATAGGGGATTGCTCAAAGGGCAGCGGGATGTGAGTGAGCACAGTCATCGGGATTAGGCCACCTGTTCGCTGTCCTGGTAGGTGACGGTCGTCTCATCCGATTCGACGGTCGTCTGGATGGTGATCCATCCGTCTTCACGATCGATCTTTCGAGCGTCTTGCAGCGACAGTTCGACACGCTCGGTCGTCGTATGCTCCTCCGCAGGCGCCAAGGTGCCAGCTTCTTCAGTTCCTTCCCAGACGATGTCGTCCGTAGCGGTATTGTCCTCGCCGGCGAAGATACGGATGTAGACGGTGACGTCTGTCGCGGTTTCGTTTTGGGTATTCGTGAGCGTCGAGGTGACGTCCCGGCAGGTCGCCCCACACTCCTCGATATCGTCGATCACAAACGAGAACGGCTCCGCGTCGTCGTCTAGCGTCGTCTCCGTTTCACCGTCGTCCATATCTTCTTCGGTGGGGAAGTCCTCGATCTCGTCCCCCGAATTCCCTCCCGGAGCCGGGCCCACACCGGTGTAGAGAGCTGCACCAATCGCTACAGCGACAACGAGGACGACGAGGGCGCCGCCGATAAGATACGTGCGATTCACAGACCTGTGTTATTCGTCTTCGTAGCTTACGGTGATCCCCTCGGCGACGGGCTGGAGTAGATACTCGTCAGTTTCGCCGCGACGGACGGGGGTGAAGTCAGCGACGAAGGTGGTTCGGGTATCTTCCCGGACTTCGAAGGGCTCGTTGAAGGTCAGCGGGGCCTCGCCCGGCACCTCGACGACAGCGGATTCACCATCGGTGAGCGTGGCGTCGATTTCGTCGATCTCCAGCTGGAGGAATTCGTACTCGGCCACCCCGAGTTCGCGCTCATCGATAAGTTGCGTGGCATCGTCTTGCAGTTCGACGAGATCGGCTTCTTGTGGTTCGTCGTATTCGTGGTACTCTCGCCCCGCCGGTTCGGCGTCCTCGTCGTCGCCGGCTTCGGCGTCCTCCGGGCCGAGCCACATGCCGACGATCGTGACGATACACGACTCGAAGTCGGCGATGTCGCCAGGCTGGTCGGTGACCTGTGTTGCGAGCGTCCCGGTGGGGTCATCGCCGAGACAGCCCGACAGTGGGACCATTCCGGCGGTGACGGCACCGGCCGCGATCAGATACGTTCGTCTTTCGGTTGAGATGTTGTTTTTCGTCATGATTTGCGTTATTGATTATGTTTTGAATTCGGGTTAGTTCGTTGCAGTATACACCATGGTTTACAACAGTCACCCACCGTGAGTGCTGTCGGTAGCAGGGCACATTGTGGGTGTCAGTTATTCACCGTATTACAGCGGGATGGCCGCGGCGACATCAGCGGCGACGGCGGCGACCTCGGCGGAGTTGGCGCTCGATGCGATTTCGCTGATTGCTTCTCCCAGGCCCGTCGCGCCTGCACTGATTTCACCAAGTACATCACTGACGAAATCAGGAACCCCTTCCGGGAGGCCGGCAGGCGGTCCCTGACTCGCTGCGTCGTTTGCTCCGTTCTGTGCTGTTTCGGTCGCGGTTTCTGGTTGTGCCATTGTGTTCAATAGCAGCGGGTGTAGCGGGATAAAGAAGAGAGACCGTCGGATGGGATTCACCCGAGTTAAATTGCTTTGTCTCGGGATTGTCTCGGGTTTGGGAAGGAACCTGGTCGATTTCAGTTTTCGGACTCACATTCGGCGGTCTGTTACTGGAATCTCTCTCGTGCGCATTTCGGGATAGCTGACTTCACACGCTGTGGGTTCCTCTTCTCCGTTCGACATAGTCTGGTCCGACGGCTGCAAACCAGTTCAGGCTCCGATGTCACGCAAAACTCTATTGCCCGGGTTCTCGGCTTCAAAACGAAATAATTTGCGTAGGAATGAAATTATTACGTTAGGGGTGGTATATTCGACTACGATGTCCGAGGATGAAGCCGATGGAGAAGCCAGTTGGGAACGGACCTGGAAGGAGCACGCATCAGCATTCGACCGCGTAAAATCGGTCACAATGACGCTCACGGACCCCCGGCCTGCTCCATGGATCGCAGAGGAGGCTGTTGTCTCGCCGAACACGGCGCGGGATCACCTCGACCGACTCATTGATCTCGGTGTAGTGACTCCAATCGAGAAAGACGGAACCCGTCACTACTATCCGGATCCACTATACACACGACTTCGTGATGTTCGGGAATTACTTCGGGAGAGGACCAAACGGGAACTCTCGGAGCAGGCCGCCCAATTAAAAAACGATATTGCAGTCTGGGAGGCAGAGTACGACGCTGACTCCCCAGATATATTGCGTGAACGAGCAGCCGCGGACGACACCACTGCCGATCAGGCGTACGAACTTGTTCAGGCCGCGAGCGACTGGGAACTCGCGCGGTATCGGCTCTCGCTCGTGCAGGACGCGATCGAGAACTACGATACTTGGATGTCGGATTCGTCGTCGGTTACAGTATGACCGGTGGCCGAGATTCGCGGCGGAACCGGCCCGATGGAGGGACTAATTCTGGTTCGGATCGACACCGAATACTGCGCGAGTTACGCGGCGAGCTGACGAGACATCCTGCCGTTCGCTCTGTTGAAGGTAAGCCGCCCGAGGAGAGCCGGGAATTACAGGCGACGCTCGATCCATCCTGGTTCGGTCGCGAAGCAGGGACGGCGTCACTCCGGGTAACGTGGATCCCGGACCCTTCACCTGGTCCCGAGGCGTCCGACCGTGCAAACGACACGTGGATGCGGACGCCGATCCGGGCATACTACACCCTCCATTACAGCGAATCCGGCGGGTTAGACTGTGGGTTCCACTGCGAACCGAACCCGCACGTGGATGGCTTGCTCCACTACCAGGAGCGGGGACACGAGAACGACACGTACACGTACGAACCCGTCTCGCTTGACGCACGCTCGGTTGTTGGGCTCCTGTGGGAGATGATGGACGCGCTCGATGATCAGATCGACGACTCCAAGTGAACAAGCAAAGAGCAGGCTGCGGAAACAGTACATATTCGAGTCGACCCCTTGTCACGTCGAAGGGAGGCCGACTGACACCTGCTCCGTAGACGCGACGCTCGCAGGCAGTTGAACTGTGGGTATAATGTCGCCTCCCGGATTGTGAACCGGGGGAAGACAGTCCGGGGTGCTCGCTTCACTGCGCTCCCGGGCTGTGACTTCCAGGGTTCAAATCCGCTCGGGAAGCGACATTTTCACTGCTTACGGTTCGGTCGCTTCGCTCCCTCACCTTGTTCGCAGGAAAATGCCGCCTCCCGGATTTGAACCGGGGACAGCTCGATCTTCAGTCGAGTGCTCTCCCAGTCTGAGCTAAGGCGGCGTGCATCCTACTCAAGGCCGATTCGGGACAAAAGGATTTCGAAAGCCGGCAACGAGATCTCGTCGATTCCTCACTCCGACACTGCGTGCCAGATCCCCAGCGAGATGAAATACACCGCCACGAACGCTCCGAACCCGACCAGGAACCCCGAAAACGCCGGATCTCCCGGACTGGCGGTCCCGGTGCCGATCACCAGCGCCACGGCGCCGACGAACACCAGCACCGAGAACAGCCCCGAAAGGGTGTACACGCCTGCGTCCGATCGGAGCCACTCCAGCATGGCTTGCTTGACGGGAGTGTGAAAGAAAACGGTGTCGTCGGCGTCCGTCGTTATAAACGCGGGCCGGGAGGGATTCCCGCGATTCAATCGAGCAGGAAGTCGGTCGGCGCACGTCTATTGGGAGTACGTCGACCGGGATTTGAACCTCGCCAGCGAGCTTCCCTCGCTTCGCTCGGGACTCCTCGCTGTCTGGTTCAAATCCCTCCCGGCCGGTTCACTCACCGCCTCGTTGTCACTCGGCGGTTCGTTGCACGGGCCGGGAGGGATTTGAACCCCCGACCGACGGATTAAGAGTCCGTCGCTCTCCCTAACTGAGCTACCGGCCCTCGAATCCGGATAACACAGGGGGCGGTAAAGGGATTTCCATTCCTGACCGGCCGCAAACGAGTGGCGTTAAGTGTCGTGCCGGAGAAAGACGAGCGTAATGAGCGCTGTCGGCATCGGCTCCTCGCGGTCGACGTACGCTATTTTGGGCTGCGGGAGCGTCGGTCACGCAGTCGCCGAATCACTCGTGGAAGACGGTGAGAACGTCCTCCTGCTCGACTACGACGAACCCCGTGTCGAGGCGCTTCGCGATCAGGATCTCAACGCCCAGGTCCAAGACATCAGCGACCCCGAAGTCGCGGACGTCGTCTCGGATCGGGATATCATCCTCGTGCTCGCCTCGGACGTCGAAGCCAACAAGGCGGCCGTCTCCGCGATCCGCGACCGGGGTGGCGACCAGTACGTCGTCGCGCGGGCCTCCGATCCGATCAGCGAGGACGAACTCCACGAGCTCGGTGCCGACGTTGTCATCAACCCCTCGACGGTGATCGCCGACTCCGCGCTCCGGAGCCTCGAAACCGGCGAACTCGAGTACAAGGCCCGCCAGCTCGCGGAGATCTTCACCGAGTCGACCGGCCGGATGGCGATCCTCATCCAGGACGCGCCCGATCCGGATGCCATCGCCTCCGCGACGGCGCTGCGGTCGATCGCCGAGGCGTACGACGTCGAGGCCGACATCGTCTACGACGGCGAGATCGGCCACCAGGAGAATCGGGCGTTCGTCAACCTGCTCGGGATCGAACTGCTCTCTCGCGAAGAAACCGGCCCGATCGAGGAGTACGACACTATTGCTCTGGTCGATTACGCGAGCGCCGAACGCGACACCGACGGCGACGCCCCAAAACCGCCGGACATCGACGTCTATCTCGATCACGTGGAGCCGGAAGAGGAACTCGAGGCCCGGTTTGCGGACGTCCGGACGAACGTCTCCTCGACGTCGACGGTGCTGACGAAGTATCTCCAGGAGTTCAACCTCTCCCCTTCCGAGACGGTCGCGACCGCGCTTTTGTACGGCATCCGCGCGGAGACGCTCGACTTCAAGCGCGACACCACCCCGGCGGACCTCACTGCCGCGGCGTATCTCCATCCCTTTGCCAACCACGACACCCTCGAACAGGTGGAGTCGCCGTCGATGAGCCCCGAGACGCTGGACGTGCTCGCGGAGGCGATCCAGAACCGCCAGGTACAGGGATCACACCTGTTCTCCTCGGCGGGCTTCATCCGGGATCGGGAGGCGCTCAGCCAGGCGGCACAGCACCTCCTGAACCTGGAGGGGATCACCACGACCGCCGTGCTCGGAATCGCCGACGAGCGGATCTACCTCGCGGCCCGATCGAAGGACATCCGGATCAACATCGGCCGCGTCCTCGAGGACGCGTTCACGGAGATGGGCGAGGCCGCAGGCCACTCCACCCAGGGCAACGTGGAGATCCCGCTGGGCATCTTCCAGGGGATCGAATCCAGCGGGGAGAACCGGGATACCTTGCTGCAACTCACCGAAGAGGCGGTTCGGCGGGGGCTGTTCGACGCGATGGGCGTGGAGGGAACGGGCGAAAGCGGGAACGGTTCCTGACCTGGGGGCGAGTCAGTTCAAACGACCGGTGAAAGACCACTAGACGACCGCTAGACGACCGCTAGACGACCGCTAAACGACTGCTTCTTCGTCCTCTGAGTTCTCGTCGCCGGTTTTCATCCGCTCGACGACATCGTTTACGAGCACGACGTCCCCGACCGACCGAACCCAACGGTACGGGACCAGGACGCCCTTTCCGGGTTCGACCTGCGTCGAGAACAGTTCCCTGTTTATTTCCCCCACCGCGAGGCCGGTCACGACCTCCTGGTCGAGATTGAGTCTGACGTCCTCGATTTCGCCGACGAATACGCCGTTGTTCGAGTACACCTCACGACCCACGAGCGTGGTGATCTCCTGTGGATCCCCGTTCATGCTCCGAACGTAGTGTGCCCGGCTAATAAGCGTTCGTTGTCGGCAGACGTCCGTCCGACGCCTGGGTAGCCCGGGTAGCCTACCGTGATTCCGGGGCCACCAACTCGACGGCGTGGCGACTCTCCCGCGGTAGCAGCGACTCGAGTTGCTTGTGACAGGAGGTTCCGCTGTCGACGACTGTCCGTTCCCGTGTTTCGGGCGCCGTGAACTGGCCCTTCAAGCTCTCGCCGACGTCCATGCTCAGTTCGTAGTATTCGGTCTTGTAGCCGAACGAGCCGGCCATCCCGCAGCACTCGACGTCCGACGTGACGACGTCGTAGCCGAGTTCCTCGAGCAGCGCCACCGTGAACTCCGCTTTCCGGATCGTTTTCTGCTGACAGTTCGGGTGGTACGCGACCTCCCCGGACCGGCCGTCATCGGGCGAACAGAGCGCCTCGAAGCCTGGCCCACCGTCTTCCTCGGCCAGTTCGAGGAGGTACTCCATCACGTCGTAGCTGTGCTCGGCGAGCCGCCGGAACGACCGCTCCGGAAGCAGCTTCTCGTACTCGCTTTTGAACATCGCCAGATCGCTCGGCTCGATCACCACGACGTCGCGGTCGGAGTCCAGGTGCAGCGCGAGCCCGGAGTAGACGTCCTCCGCGTGCTCGCGGGCGGTCGCGATCATTCCCTGCGAGAGCGGTGCCCGCCCCGTCGACCGGACGTCGGGGATCACGACCTGGATACCCATCGCTTCCAGCGCCCGTACCGCGGCTTTCCCCCGATCGACCTGCATCGTGTTCGTGTACAGGTCCGGATACAGCACGACCTGCCGTCTCGGCGCCGACACCTTCGGCCCCCGCTCGTCGTACCATTTCTTGAGGGTCGTTCGCTGGAAGGAGGGCAACTCCCGCCGCCGGTCGACGCCGAAGACGCGTTCCATGAGCCGGCGACTGACTGAGAGGTCGGCCATCCAGTTCGAGACGGGAGCCAGCGCACATCCGAGACCAGCGAACGTCTCGAAGTTTCCGAAAAGCCGCTTTTGGACGTCCATTCCGCCCGGCTCCTCGTCGGGGACCAGTCCCTCGACGAGCCAGTCGGCGTTCCCGTCGGCCTGGCGGTTGATCCGGTCGCGGACGACGGTGTTGATCCACGGGATGTCGATCTTGACCGGGCAGGCGTTTACACACCGGCTGCAGCTGGTACAGAGGTCGTTGAACCCGCCGGCAACGTCGAGTCCCTCGATCCCGGCCTCCCAGCCGGTTGCGATGCCGCCGGAGTAGGTTTCTCCCCCGAAGACGTGCCCGCCGACGCTCTGAAAGTTCGCACAGGAGTTCGAACACGCCGAACATCGGATGCAGTACAGCGTCTCCTTCAGCTCCGCGTCCTGGCGCATCGCGAGCCGACCGTTGTCGATCAACACCAGGTGAAACTCCCGATCGGGGTTGGCGCCGGCGCCGATCCCCTCGTGATCGCCCGCGAGTGCGGAATCGCCGTCCTCGAAGTTTGGAACCGGCGAGGCGCCCGGCGGCGTCAAAAGCGAGATGTAGGAGGTGATGTCCTGTCCGGTGCCCGACCGGCCGATGAGTTCGACGAACGGCGAGAGGTCCTCGACACGCGGGATCACCTTTTCGACCCCCGAGACCGCGATGTGGGTGTCGGGGACGACCGCCGATTTCCGGGCGTTGCCCTCGCTTGTCACCAGCGCGATCGTTCCCGAGTCGGCGGTGATGAAGTTCGCGCCCGTCATCCCGACGTCGGCCCCCTCGATCAACTCGCCCAGACGGTCGCGGGCGAACTTCGTGAGTTCCTCGGCCGTCTCCAGCTCATCCTCGGGGTCGAACACCTCGTTGAACAGGGCCGCGATCTCCGCTCTGGATTTGTGGATCGCGGGCGCGACGATGTGGGAGGGCGCCTCGTCGGCAACCTGCAGCACCCACTCCCCGAGGTCGGTTTCGACGACTTCGACGCCGTCGGCCTCGAGCGCCTCGTTGACCTCGATCTCCTCTGAGGTCATCGACTTCGACTTCACCAGCCGCTCGGCGTCCTTCCCGGCGACGACCTCCCGAATGTAGCGGTTCGCGTCCTCGGCGTCGTCGGCGAAGTACACCGTCCCACCGTTCTCCTCGACGGTCTCCTCGAGTTCATCGAGCAGTTCCGGCAGCCGTTCGATCGCGTCCTCCTTGATCGCGCGGGCCTCCGATTTGAGCTCCTCGTAGGCCTCCAGCTTCGCGACCGAGTCGTACCGCCCCTGGTTGAATCCGCGGGTGTTCTCACCGACTGCGTCGCCCTCCGATTCCATGATCTCGCGGATCCGGGCGGCCTTCTTTGCCCGTTTGGATCCACGGTTCGCCTTCCCGTCCCCGGAATGAACGTCGCTACTCATCGGCGACCTCCGTTTCCGATCCTCGTTCGACGGTTTCCTCCACTCGGTCGGCAAGGAGTATCACGTGCACCGCCTCGGGACCGTGTGCCCCGCGTACGAGTCCACCCATGTCGGCGGTCGCGCTCGGTCCGGTTGCGATGATTTCCGAGGACCGATCCTCCCTGAGTCTGGGCCCGAGCCACTCGAACGCCTCGCGCATCTCTCCGACAACGTCCGACTCCCGCAGGACGGCGACGTGAAGCTCTGGAAACAGGCTCGCCACCTCGCTTCCGAACGGATCCGCCTCGAGGACGACGCTCCCGTACTCGGCGATCCCGAGCGTCGCCGGCGTTACGCCGGTGCGAGCGGCCCGGACGTCGTCGACGGTCGGCTCGACCTCTACGACGTCGGGGAGCGATCCACCGTCGACATCGACCGGAACGCCCACCGCCGGCGTTCGAACCACCCGGTCGATCGTTTCCGCGAGCTCTCCCCGTTCGATCTGCGAGACGGCCACGTCGATCTCGTCGAGCTTCGACGTGAAGGTCCCGACAACGCTCGTTACCATGCCGTCACGTTCGATCGAGTTCGCAATAAATGCGCGGCTGGATTCCTCTTTCGACTGGCGCGAGACAATTATATTGACGCCGACACGTTATTATAACCATTATTCGTGTAGTTTGACGCCGAATATCTAATTATACGGTGACAATTAGGGAAGTCTTTATGTCACGAGGTTTTGTCAGATTTGATGAGGTATGTGGCAGGCACACACACGTAACGGGGTTGTACTGATCGGCCTATCGAAGGAGGAGAACCATGGTTAGCGCAGTCGAACTATTCCTCGCGGCGTCGCCGTTGCTGATCGCCGGGATCCTGCTCGTCGGGTTCCTGTGGCCGGCGACCCGCGCGATGCCGCTCGCGTGGATCGCGGCACTGTTGGTCGGCTACTTCGTGTGGGAAAACTCCGCATTATGGCTCACGGGGGCCTCGATAACCGGGGTTATAACGGCGTTGACGATCCTCTGGATCGTCTTCGGCGCCCTGGTGTTGCTGTATACGCTGATGCAGGCGGGCGCCATCGACGTCATCAACCAGGGATTCGCCGCAATATCCGACGACAGACGCGTCCAGATCATCCTGCTGGCGTTCTTCCTCGCGACGTTCATTGAGGGCGCAGCAGGCTTCGGGACGCCCGCAGCCGTCGTGGCACCGCTGTTGCTCGCGCTGGGCTTCCCGGCGTTGGCTGCAGTGGTCGCTGCGCTGATCGGCCACATCATCGCTGTCACCTATGGCGCGGTTGGGACGCCGATCGTCATCGGTATCCGGGACCCGCTCGACGGACCCCCGTACATCGATCGCATCATGGAAGGGGCCCCGTATGCGGGGCTCGACGAGGCGGCGGCGGTCACACAGTTCTCGAACGACGTTGCCGCGTGGGCAGCGACCTACCACGCGCTGGTCGGGTTCGTGATGCCGCTGTTCGCCGTCGGGATGGTGGTGTACTTCTTCGGCGATCCGGACGACCGGTCGCTGGAACCGGTAAAGGAGATCATCCCGCTGGCCCTGTTCGCCGGGATCGCCTTCTCGATTCCGTACTGGGCCTCGGCGTGGTTCATCACAGCAGAGTTCCCCGCGCTCATCGGATCGATGGTCGGTGGGGGTATCACGGTGGCACTCTTGCGGAGAGGATACCTGCTTCCAGACGATGAATGGGACTTCCCGCCGAGAGAAGAGTGGCCGAGCCACTGGGTTGGGACGATCGAACCCGGTGCGGAGGGCGTCCAGGCGAACGTGGAGACCGAGGACATGGGGCTGCTCAAGGCGTGGTCCCCGTACATCATCCTCGTGCTGCTCCTCGTGGTCACCCGTGTTTCTGATCAGATCAGCGGCTTCATCACCGACGCGGATCTGGGCGTCACGATCGGTGACGTGACGATCGGAATGGTTCTCGTGTGGGAAGACATCTTGGGTACGGGGCTTACTGACAGTATCGACTGGGTCAACGTCCCCGGCTTCTGGCTGCTCCTGTCGGCGATCATTGCGATCCCGCTGTTCGGCATGAGTGGACAGCAGGTCAAAGACGCCTGGGGCGAGGCGGCCGAAAAGATCGTCTCGCCGTTCATCGCGCTGGTGTTCGTCATCGCGATGGTGGAGGTCATGCTCTCTTCGGGGCTGCCGGCAGTCGATCCGGAAACGTTCGCCGGAACCGCCGCGTTCGAACAGAGCATGATCGAGGTGCTCGCGGTCGCGACTGCCGGCGCGCTCGGTAGCGCGTATCCGTTCATCGCATCGCTCATCGGCGCGCTCGGGGCGGCCATGGCCGGCTCGAACACCGTCTCCAACATCACGTTCGGCGGCTTCCAGTTCACCGCCGCACAGGAACTGGGTATCTCGACGCAGATCATCGTCGGCGCGCAGGCAGTCGGAGGTGCGATCGGTAACCTCGTGGCGATCCACAACGTGGTCGCCGCGCTGGCGACGGTCGGCCTCGTCGGGCAGGAGGGTCGCGTGATGCGGCTCAATCTGATCCCG
This sequence comes from Halalkaliarchaeum desulfuricum, assembly GCF_002952775.1. NCBI lineage: Archaea > Methanobacteriati > Methanobacteriota > Halobacteria > Halobacteriales > Haloferacaceae > Halalkaliarchaeum > Halalkaliarchaeum desulfuricum. The sequence continues at coordinate 757,136 of NZ_CP025066.1, read as the reverse complement.
CTGTTCTACTACGCGCTGATGGTGGGTATCCTGACGATGCTGTTCAGCTACATCCTGTTCCCCGGCCTGTTCTGAGGCCGCAACAGGATCTCCGGTTTGCGGTCGCGGCTCGTCGTCAACCCGTCCGGCTCCGGCCGGATTTAATTTTTTAAAAACGATCCAACAGAACACGGGACACGCTACCGTGTTTCTCCTTACTCCAGTGCGTCTGCGACCTTCTGAACGGGATGGGATGGCTTCTCGCCGAGTCCGTCGCCGATTTGCTTCGTACAGGACGCCCCGGTGGTGACCACGGTGTCGCCGTCGCTGTCGTCGATCTGTTTGCGCAGGATCGCGAACACCGACTGGCTCAGCGAGTAGTGTTCCGCCTCGTACCCGAACGACCCGGCCATTCCACAGCAGGTGCTGTCGAGGTACTCGACGTCATAGCCGGCCGTGGCCATTACAGTCGCGGCGTGATGGCCCTTCTTGGTCGCTTTGTGGAGGCAGTTTCCGTGATACGTGATCGACTCGTCGACGTCGCCGAAGGACATGTTCTCGCTGAGCCCGAACGCGTCGAGATATTCGAGGGTCGAGTAACTGTTCTGTGCGACTGCGTCGACGCCTTCGCCCGACAGCAGGTCCGGATAGTCGGACTGGAACATCACCGATGCCGATGGCTCGACGGTCACGACGTCCCACCCCTCGCTGATTTTCGGGGCGAGCCGCGTGACGTTCTCGCGGGCCGTCTCGCGGGCGACGTCCACGAGCGCCTTCGAGTAGGCCGGCCGACCGGTGTCCGTCACTCCCGCCGGCAACTGGACGTGACAGCCTGCCGCCTCGAGCACGCGGACCGCCGCCTTGCCCCGTTCGACGTACATGTAGTTCGTGTACGGATCCGGAACGAACAGCACCCGACGGTCGGCGTCGGCCTCCGGCACCGCTGGGCCGCCGCGTCCCTCGAACCAGTCGGTGAAGGTGTTACGTTTGAATTCAGGTAACGCCCGTTCCCTGGCGATGCCAACCGTCTTCTCCATCACGGCCCCGACGCCGGGCAGCCGCATCGCGACGTTCGACAGGGGAGCGAAGGCGCTGCCGACCTTCAGCATCGTTTCGGCGTTGCCGAACAGTTTGTCACGGAAACTCGCGCCGCCGTGTTTTCGCTTGTAGTGGTACTCGACTTCGGCCTTCAGCTTCGCCATGTCGACGCCGCTCGGGCAGTCGTTCATACAGCCCTTGCAGCTCACACAGAGGTCGAGCACCTCGTGGACGAACTCGTCGCTGAACAGCACGTCGTCGTCGAGGTTGCCGTTCATCGCGTTCCGGAGCATGTTCGCCCGTCCCCGGGTCGAGAGAACCTCCTCTTCTGCGGCGCGGAACGTGGGACACATCATCCCGCCGGTGTGCTCCTGGTCGCCACGGCAGCCGGCACAGCCGTGACACAGCTCCACCATCCCCTGGAAGCCGTTGTCGTTCTCCCAGTTCAGCGTCGGTTCGAACGGGAAGTCGAACTCGTACTCCGGGCCGAACCGGAGGTTCTCGGTGAGTTTGACGTCCCCACACACCATTCCCGGATTCAGGATCCAGTCGGGATCGACGGCCGTCTTCAGTTCCCGCATCGCCTCCCAGAGCTGTTCGCCATACAGCTTCCGGTTCCACTGGGTTCTGGCGCGGCCGTCGCCGTGCTCTCCGGAGATCGAACCGTTGTACTCCACGACCAGGTCGGTGATCCCCTCGGCGATCGATTCGATGTCCTCGACCCCCTCGACGGTTTTCGTGTTGATGAGCGGTCGGATGTGGAGCACGCCGGGGCCGGCGTGGGCGTAGTAAGAGGCAAAGGTGTCGTGTTCCTCCATGATCTCCCGGACGTCGGCGACGTACTCCGGGAGGTTCTCGGGCGGGACCCCGGTGTCTTCGTTGAACGCGATGTGTTTCTCATCGCCTGTTCGTGAAAGCAGGATCGGCAGGCCGGCCTTCCGCATCGTCCAGAAGTCCTTTTGCGTCTTTGCGTCGTGGGCTTCCAGCGCCTGCTTCGCGTACACCGGGTCGTCCATGACGTTACCGGCGTCGGCGTCGGGATCGACTGTCGGCGTCGCATCCGGCAGTCGATCCGCGAGCAGGTTTGCGACCTTTCGTTTCCCGTCTGCGTCGCTGTCGGCGTAAAACTCCACCAGCAGCGTCGAATCCGTCCCCTCGGGGAGGATGTCGACGACGTCGGCGAACTCCGGAGTTTCCCGCGCCAGATCCAGGAGGACGTCGTCCATCACCTCGACTGCGGCGGGGTCGTGCTCGAGGATCGGTGCGACGTCGTTCATCGCGTCCATCACGTCGTCGTACGTCAGCATGACGACCGACTTCGTCTCGGGAATCGGCTCGAGCGAGACCGTCGCCTCCGTGACCACTGCGAGGGTTCCCTCGCTGCCGGCCAGCAGGCGGGCGAGGTTCACCGTCCCGGGTTCGCTGTCGGGATCGAGCCCCGAGTTGTCCGGGAGGCGGCGTTTCCCTTCGGCCTCGTCGACCAGCATGTCGAAGTTGTATCCGGAGACGTTGCGCTTCAGCGTCGGATACCGATCTTTCACTTCCTCGGCGTGTTCCTCGAGGATCCAGTTGGCCGCCGCGTAGAGTCGTTCTTCGAGGTTCCCGTCCGGATCGCCCTGTTCTGCCAACTCGTCGACGGGTACCTCGCCCAGTGTCGCGACCGTCCCGTCCGCGAGGACGACTTCCGCCTCCTCGAGGTAGTAGTCGGCTTTCCCGTACTTCAGGGAGTGTGCGCCCGTGGTGTTGTTGCCGATCGCGCCGCCGAGAACGCTCTTGTCGCCCCAGGCGGGGTCGGGCGCGTACTTCAACCCGTGCGCCTCGAGGGGATCGTTCAACTGTGCGAGCGTGATTCCCGGCTCCGCAGTCGCGAGACGCTCGTCGGGATCGACCGACAGCACGTCGTTCATGTACCGGGAAAAGTCCAGTACGACGGCCTCGTTCACCGTCTGTCCGGCGAGACTCGTTCCGCCACCACGGGGGAGTACTGGGATCTCCCGTTTCGCGCAGTACTCGACGACGGCGCTTACGTCGTCGGTGTGTTTCGGGAACACGACGCCGATCGGCATCGCCTCGTACATGCTCGCGTCGGTCGCGAACATCTCCCGGGTGAACTCGTCGAAGCGGACATCGCCGTCGACCTGCGGTCGAAGGTCCTCGACGAGGTCCGGCCGGTGTATCGAACCCCCGCGGTAATCGTAGTTCGCGCGACGCTCCTCGGCTGGATCCGCCCCGCGATCCATCGTCGGGGATTCCGTCGGCTTGCCTGCCATGGTAATAGCCCTCACAGGCGTATGGGGGAGGAAGCCCTTCAACCGGTCGGTCGGTTCCAAGCTTCCAGGAAAGAAAACGGGGGCGTGAGCCCTTCAAAACGCCGAAAACGAGTGAATTATTGGTGGTCTTTCGTGATGGACTCGCGCCGCTCTGTCATTGAGGGGTGCGAACCTCGCCTGCTGCGTCCGTCTGGATCAACGCGACCCCGAGCAGCACCAGTGCCCCGCCCACGGCGACTGCTGGCGTGACCACTTCGTCTAGTAGTGCTACACCGAGAATCACAGTCACGAGCGGTTCTGCGGTGCCGAGGATGCTCGCCTGGCTGGCCTCGATGTGTTCGAGACCGGTCACGTACAGGAAGATCGGGAGGGCAGTGCCGACCACCGCGATCCCGAGGATGATTCCCCACTGCTGGCCGCCCACGGGGACGAACAGTCGACCCGAAACGAGCCCGAACCCTGCAAACGAGATCGACGTGGCGATCAGCACGACCCCCGCGAGGAGGTCCGGGGCGATCGACCCGAGCGCCGCGCGGCTTCCCGCGATGTAGAGGGCGTATCCCAGCGCGGCGAGCAGTATCAGCGAGATCCCGAACGGGTCGATAGAGACGGTGTCGCCGCCGACGATCAGCGCGACCCCGACCACTGCAACGACGAGCGCGATCAGTTTCAGCCGGGTGAGCTGTTCGTTCAAAAAGCTCACCGAGATGGCGTACACGTACGCCGGATACGTGTAGAAGGCGATCGCCGCGACGCCGGCCGGGATGTACAGGAGAGCCCAGAAGAACAGCGCCGAAAAGGAGGCGTACAGCACTCCCAGCGCGAACGCGACCTTCAACTGACCTGGAGGGAGCCGACGCGCTCGACCGAGAACTGCCAGGCCGATCCACAGCAGGCCTGCAGCGATCGTGAACCGAAAGGCCAGAAGCGTCGTCGTGTTGAGTCCCGCCGCTTCCGCGAACTTGCCGAAGATGGCGAGCGTACCGAACCCCGCAGAGGCAACGATTATCAGCAGAACGCCGAAGGTATGTCGCTTCACTGTCCCGGAGTTCGCCATCGATCACCGTAAACCGAACGTTTGCGGACGCCCGGACCGCATTCGAAACACGTGGCGGAGGCTACAGTTCGATCCGCTCGACGAGTCGGTCCTCTCGCTTGGTGTTTATCGCGATGATACGGACGAGGTCCTCCAGAAGTGAGCCCTGCAGCTTCGCTTTCAGGAGATTGTCGACCTGATAGACCCCCGCCGCGTTCGTCATTTCGATCTCGACGTACACGGGCGTCGTTTCGCCCTCTTCCAGCCGAACCGACTGGATGGCCTGCGAGGAGAGCGTGTTGATCCCGCGACCACCCTGTTCGTAGGGCGCCCGAGAGCGACCGCGCTCCATGTCGAGGCCATCCGCCACCCGAATGATCCCGGCTTCCCGGGTGAGTGGTTCTTCTGCAGTGTGGTGACAGAGGATCGCGTGCAGCGTCTCCGATTTCACTTTGACTGCCTCCTCGGGCCCGTAAAAATCCGGCAACAGTCGATCGAGGACGTCGGCTGCGAGCGGAATCGAGTAGTACACGTGTTCGTCCCGGTGGACCACGTGGCCGATGTCGTGCAGTGTCGCCGCCAGCGCGATGATCACCGCCTCGTCGGCCTCCTCGAGCCCCTGATCGCGGGCGCCGTTGAACTCCACGTCGCCACGTTTGAGCAGGTCGTACAGCCTGAGCGCCCGGTTGCGGACGATCTCGACGTGCTTTTTCCCGTGGTCGTTGTACCCCATCCGGTCGACCGGATTGATGTTCTGTGCCCGGAGGTACGTTCGGATCTCCGGATCCGACTCGACCGCCTTCAGGACACGATTGAGCTTTTCGTCCGGGAAGTCGTGTTCCGCTTCGGGATTGTACTCTCGGCCGCCGCCACCCTCGCCGGACTCCGGCGGGAGATCCATCTCGTCGGGCGTGACGGCCTCGGTGTCGTCCTCGGTGTCACCGCCGCTGGAGTCCACAGCCTCGGTGTCGACGCCGTCGGAGTCGACGTTTTCGGTCATGTCGTCTGCGAGGAAGCCCCGGGAGAAAACGCTGTTGCCTTTTATATGATTGAAAACGAAACCCGCAACTGACTCGAATGACGGATCTCACAACGGTGGTCGTCGTGACGTTCGTCGCCGGCGCGGCGACGGGGGTGGGGGCCCTTCCGGTCTTCTTTCGGACTGACGTCAGCCATCGGACCTACGACGCCGCGCTGGGGCTCGCCGCCGGAGTCATGGTCGCCGCCAGCGTCTTCGGTCTCATTCTCCCCGGCATGGAGGAGGGATCACTGGCGGTCGTCGTCGCCGGGGTGTTCGCCGGGGGAGGGTTTCTGCTGGTCGCCAACCGATTGATCCCCCACTTTCACGCGCAGTACCGCGGGCTCGTCGGCGAGGGCGGTGTCGACGAGGAGGCGTCATTGACGCCGACGATCCGGCGGGCGATGCTCGTCGGCGCGGCGATCACGATGCACAACGCCCCGGAGGGACTGGCGATCGGTGTCGGCTACGCCTCCGGGCTCGAGGAGGTCGCCCTGGTGCTCGCGATCGTGATCGCGATCCAGAACGTCCCGGACGGGTTCGCCTTCGCTGCCGGGGTCGCCGCCGGCGCGATGCTCGCGGTGGTCTTCCGGGAGATGGTGCCGTCGAGCCACGGCCACGGCTATGCCGACGCCGCGACCGCCGCGTTCCTCGTCGGCTTCGCGGTGATCGTCGTCGTCGACACAGTGGTCGTATTGTGACGTCGACAGCACGATCGTGGTGGATCGGCCGGCAGCCGTCCGACGGTTCCGTTCACTTTCACCGAGATGGCGGAGAGGTTTTACGTGCCGGCGGGGAACAGGCGGGCACACGAATGACGTCCTTCCAGTCGTCGCTCGGCGAGGACCCCGGGATTGCCGAGGAGCTGGCCGAGGGGCAGCGGCAGATCTCCATCGCCGAGTTCTTCGAGAAGAACAAGCACATGCTCGGGTTCGATTCAGGTGCCCGGGGACTTGTTACAGCGGTAAAGGAAGGGGTGGACAACTCGCTCACCTGGTCGACCCCGTTCGTCTATCGCTCGAACGGGGAGACGAAACACGAACCGATCGGGCGGACGATCGACCAGCTGATCGAATCGAACGAAGCAGCAGTCCAGCGAAAACGTGGCGGCGACCTGGAGAAGCTCCGCGTCGACGACATGGACGCGCTGTCGTTCGACGACGGATACGATCTGGACTTCCGACGGATAAGCTCCGTCTTCAGACATCGGGTCAACAGCGACATCTATCGTCTCACCGTCGAAGGCGGCCGGGAAGTCGAACTCACGGATTACCACAGCGTGTTCGTCCTCCGTGACGGGGAGATCATCTCCGTCGAAACGAGCAGTATCGAGGAGGGGGATTACGTTGTGCTGCCCGATACCGAGTGGGGGACAAACTCCCGGGAACGGATCGACGTGGTGTCGGAGCTCTGCTCGCTTCCGGACGAAAAGACGGAGCCGATCGGACTCTACGGCGTCGATCACCTCCTCGATCAGTACGAAAACGAGATCAGAGAGCAGGCAGTCGCACAGTATCGGATGAGCGATTTCCGGAAGTGTGATCGGCTCCCCTTCCACATCGTTCGAGAACTGGATCTCGACATCGAAGAGTACGAGGACTGTGAGATCGGCTACCGGTTCGGCAAGCATCACGTCCCGGCTGTTCTTCCCGTAACTGCGGAACTCGGTGAGTTCCTCGGACTGTACACCGCCGAGGGATGTACTACGGGAAGTGACTCGGGCCACGAAAAGGTCTACTTGTCGCTCGGTGCCCACGAAACCGAACTGATCGAATACGCGAGTTCACTCGTCGAATCCGTGTTCGGGGTTTCCCCGACCGTCGCCGACGCTCACGAGACTGCCCGGAACGTGACGATCTCCTCGAAGATGGTCGGGCTGCTGCTGTCGGACGTCTTCGACGTCGGAGATGGTGCCCGAAACAAACGGATCCCGCGGTTCGTCTTCGATTTCCCCCACGAGATTCGGGAGCGGTTCGTGTTGGGCTACGGCTCCGGTGATGGATATCCGACGTCGGCGTTGATCCGTACGCTCCGTTCGGGCGAGGGTATCTCCGACGTCGCTCCCGATCGGATCACGTTTGCGACCGCCTCCGACGAACTCGCCTCCGGTTTTAGCTACCTCTGTTCCTCGATCGGGTACGACGTCACGCGGGAGTTACAGGAAGGCGAAACACGGCAACTCGAAGGGTCCGAAACCGAGTTCGGCGAATCACATCTGCTATACGTACGCACGAACCAGTCGTCGATATCGAAGCGGAAACTCCCGGCGGACGAGATCCTCGACACCGTCGACGACGCGAAACTGGCGTACAATCTCGACGGTCGACAGACCCGAGTCGATACCAGCCACGCGCTGGCGCTGGCTGACGGGGGACGGGTCGAGTTCCGAAGCGAGGGAAAAGAGATCGCAGCCAGCGACCTGACCGCTCTGCCGGTCACCCGGATCGAGCGGATCGACTACGACGGCGAGTGGGTGTACGACGTCTCGGTTCCTGGCGACGAGAACTTCATGGCCGGGACGTCGCCGCTGGCGTGTCACAACTCGCTCGACGCCACCGAGGAGGCGGGAATCCTCCCCGACATCTACGTCGAAATCGAGGAAGCGGGCGACTACTACCGGCTCGTGATCGAAGACAACGGCCCCGGTATCACGAAAGAGGAGGTGCCGAAGGTGTTCGGAAAACTCCTGTACGGCTCCAGGTTCCACAAGCGTGAGCAGTCGCTGACACCTGATCAGAAGATCTTGATCCGGCGCAACGGGGACGTGGAGTTCGTCTCGATCGGCGTGCTGTGTGACGCCTATCTGCAGCCGGAGGGTGAAGGGACGGCGCCGGTTCCCGACGACATCGAGGTACCCTCCTTCGACCGGGAAACCCACGAGCTGACGTGGCAACCGGTGACCCACGCGATCCGCCACGAGACCGACGAGCCGACCTACGAGATTACGCTCGAGAAGGGACGCACCGTCGAGGTAACCGGGAACCACAGTCTGTTCAGCGTCACGAAAGAGGGTGAGACGACTGAGGTCGACGCCGGCGACTTGGAGCCCGGCGACGCGCTGCTTACGCCCCGCAAACTCCCCGGATTCGACGAAACGGTGGAGGAGGTCAACCTGCTCGAACACATCGATCGCGAGAAACTGGAGGGGCGACGGCTCTACGTCTACGGATTCGACAGGGAGGAACTCGCCGAGCTCGAAACGGATGAGAAAATCCGGAAAAAGCCGAAGGACGATAGCTCGAGGAAGAGGTACTACTATCGCTACGACGGAGTCGAGATCCTCCGGGATAGTCTGAAAAACAACTATCTCGAGAAGGGGTACCTACCGGTAGAGACGGTACTGGATCTCGGGTGGGAACAGAAAGCTGCCGACTGCGAACTGCGAACGTACAAGGTCGGCGGCGAGGAGACGAGAATTCCCGTCACCGTTCCCATCGACGAGCCGTTCGTCGAGTTGCTCGCCTACTACATTTCTGAGGGACACGCCGGGGACCGGCAGGTCGGATTCACCTTCGGTACACACGAATCCGAACTAATCGAGGCAACCGAACGGGCCGTCGCAACGGTCGGAGGGTCCACGACAACTGTCGAACGCGAGCGGAACTCAACGCGAGTCAAGGCGTTCGGGTCCCCACTTGCCCTCTTCCTCGAATCGGTCTGTGGCGACTCGGCGAAGAACAAACACATTCCCGAGTTCATCTTCCGAGTGTCCCCCTCGCTACAGCGACGGTTTATTGCAGCGCTCTATCAGGGCGACGGCTCCGACAGTCACCCCTCGAACGAACTTTCCCACACGACCACGAGTGAGACGCTTGCACGCCAGCTCTCTGTCCTGTGGAACATGCAAGGGATACTCGCGAGCACGGAAACGCAGAACGGAACGTCCGGGTACACGGACGAGTTGGCAACCCGATATCGAACCAAGGTGTACGGAGAAGACGCCGAACTGGCGGACGTGTTCGAGAGAACGACAGAAGCCGGCGAACAGGGATACAAGCGGGTCCCGACGTCCCTTCTCGAATCCGTGCAGGTCGGGCACGTTCCCGCCAAGACGGTACCGGACACGATTCCGGGGCTGCTGCTCGGCGCAGGAGTCGGGTCGAGCGTCGAGCACGCAGCGGTATATCAGTCGCTCATCGAACGCGCTCTCGATGGGGAGTACGTCGAGAAACCCCGGTACGTGAGCAACCTGATCGAAATGGGGCTCCTGGATGAGGAGCACCGACCGACCTCCCAACTTGAGGAGCTATGGGAGGCCGTCAAGAACCTCCAGGGCCTTACTGACACCGACATGTACCTCCTTCCGGTACGGGAGATAACAGAGACCGAGCCGCCGGAGTACGTGTACGACATCTCGGTTCCGGGTGCGACGGGGTACGACGAGAACTTCGTCGTGGTCAACGAGGGTGCAGTCAGCGTCAAGAACAGCCGCGGTCAACAGGGGATCGGAATCTCCGCGGCCGTCCTGTACTCCCAGCTCACCTCCGGCGAACCCGCGAAGATCACCTCCCGGCCCAAGGGAGCCTCGGAGGCCGAGTACGTCGAGTTGATCATCGACACCGACGACAACGAGCCGGAGATCAAGGAGGCGCGTCCGACCAGCTGGGACCGCCCTCACGGGACCCGAATCGAACTCGAGATGGAGGCGAACATGCGCGCCCGGTCGCAGCTCCACCAGTACATCAAACACACTGCGGTGGTCAACCCCCACGCCCGAATCGAACTCCGTGAGCCCAAACTCGACGAGCCATTGAAGTTCGAGCGCGCCACCGATCAGCTGCCCGCCGAAACAAAGGAGATCCGTCCACACCCACACGGCGTCGAGCTCGGGACGCTCATCAAGATGCTGGAGGCGACCGACTCATACTCCGTGTCGGGATTCCTCCAGTCCGAGTTCACTAGAGTGGGCGGCAAGACGACAGACAGCATCGTGGCCGCGTTCCGGGATCGCCACTTCGGCCGGGAGATGTCCTGGACGCCGCCCCGGCCCCACGAGGACGCCGATGTCGAGGGAGCCCTCGAGGCGGCGGTCGTCAACAAGGGGAAGGAGGCGACCGCCGCGTTCGCCGCGCGGGTCACAGAGACGCTGGCCGACCGCGACCGCGTGACGCACTTCCAGCTTCGAGAACTGATCGAGGAGGCGGCCGACGCCATCGAGGAGGAGACCGGGAAGACGTTCGGCGAAACGGTTCGAGAAAAGGCGCTCGATGCGGCCTGGGGCGAAATCGTCGAGGAGGGGATCGACGATCCGGACGCCGACGAGGCCGACCGGGCGGACGCAAGCGCCGGCAACCGAAAGGACGGCGCCACGGTCGAGGAGACGGACCGGAGTCGGCTGACAGCCGACCTGTACGCCCTGCTTGACGAGGCGACGAGCAAGCGGAAGGACGACGCCACCGTGGAGGCGCTTTCCCGGCGGATCGCCCGGAAGTTCGCGTCGGGCAACGATCGACACCGTGTCACCCGCAAGGAGCTCCGGAAGTACGTCGACGACGCGGCCGAGGCGACGATCGAGTACGACGGCGCTACGGTCGGCGACACCGCCCGCGAGAACGTCACCGAGAAGCTGTGGTCGACGATGGTAACCGTCCCGGACGATCCGCCGAAGGTGAACGTGGTGGCCGACGATCGCAACGCCGTCCGAGACCTGCTCGAGGGGATGCGGGAGACGAACATCCTCGCGCCACCGACGGACTGTCTGGCACCGATCACCGCCGAACTCGTCGAGGCGGGGCTTCGCAAGGAGTTCGACGCCGACTTCTATGCGGCGGCGACCCGCGACGCCGAGGTGCACGGTGGAGACCCGTTCATCGTCGAGGCTGGCATCGCCTACGGCGGCGACCTGCCGGCGGAGGGGAACGCGGACGTGCTCCGGTTCGCCAACCGGGTGCCACTGGTCTACCAGCGCGGGGCGTGTGCGACCACCGACGTCGTGAAACGGATCGGCTGGCGAAACTACGGGCTCGACCAGCCGGGCGGCAGCGGCGTTCCCAACGGACCGGCGGTGATCATGGTGCACGTCGCGTCGACGAACGTCCCGTTTACGAGCGAGTCGAAGGACGCGATCGCGAACGTCCCCGAGATCGAAGACGAGATCGAACTGGCGATCCGGGAGGCGTCCCGGGAGCTGAAGTCGTATCTCAACCGCCGGCGGTCGATGCAAAAACGGCGGGAAAAACAGGACGTCCTCGGACGGATCCTCCCTGAAATGGCACAGAAGGTCGCGGAGGTGACTGGCCGGGAACCGCCCAACATCGACGGCGCGCTCGCGCGGATCATGAACAACGTCAGCGTCGAGCGGACCGTCGAGAACGGCAGCGTCACGCTGCACGTCGAGAACTACTCCGACCGGGGAGAGGACCTCGAGATCACCGAGATCGTGAGCCGGGAGCCCTCCTCGATCGGCGACGGTGCGTCGGCGGTAGAGGTCGACGGGGAGTACTTCCTCACCTGGTCGGTCGAGGTCGCCGCCGGAGAGGAGGCCCGACTCAGCTACGATGTCGACGGGGAGGCGACCTTCGACATCAACGTCGACGGGATCGACGCCGAGAAACTGACGATCGAGGCCTAACGACGGAGGAATCCACATGAGCACACAGGACCCAAACACGGACGCACGCGAGGAACTCATCGACCTCGCCGCGGAGTTTTACGACCAGTTCGCCGGCGGGCAGATCCCCGAAATGACGCTGCCCACCCGGACGAAGAGCAACATCGAGTACGACGAGGAGAAGGGCGTGTGGGTGTACGGGGACCGGACCTCGACGCGCTCTGCGAACTCCGTTCGCGGCGCCCGGAAGCTGCTGAAGGCCATCTACACCATCGAATTCCTCGCCAACCAGCTCGAGGAGGACCGTTCCTCGACCCTGCGTGAACTGTACTACCTCTCGGAGTCGTGGGACAACGAGGAGGCGCAGTTCTCCGGGCAGGACGAGTCGAACCAGCTCGTCGAGGACCTCGAGATCGTCTCGGGGGTAACACGCGAGGACTTCCACATGCGGCCCGAGGAGTCGGGTGCGACCCTGATGGGGCCCCTCGAGCTCCGCGAGCAGACCCGCCGCGGGGAGCGGGAGATCCACTGTCAGAAGGATGTCGGCGAGGGAGGGTACCAGATCCCGAACAACCCCGACACGATCGAGTTCCTGGATCACGACGTCGACTTCATGCTGGCCGTCGAAACCGGCGGGATGCGGGACCGTCTGGTCGAGAACGGCTTCGACGAGGAGTACAACTGCCTGGTCGTCCACCTGAAGGGCCAGCCCGCCCGGGCGACCCGGCGCATCATAAAGCGGCTCCACGACGAGCAGGGGATCCCGGCGCTGGTGTTCACCGACGGCGACCCGTGGTCCTACCGGATCTACGGCTCGGTCGCGTATGGGTCGATCAAGTCGGCGCACCTCTCGGAGTACCTGGCGACGCCGGAGGCGGACTACGTCGGCATCCGACCGGAGGACATCGTCGAGTACGACCTCCCCACCGACCCGCTGTCGGATTCGGACGTCAACGCCCTGGAGTCCGAACTGGAGGACCCGCGGTTCCAGACGGAGTTCTGGGAAGAACAGATTCAGCTCCAGCTCGACATCGACAAGAAGGCCGAACAGCAGGCGCTCGCGTCCCGCGGGCTCGACTTCGTGACCGACACGTATCTGCCAGAGCGGCTCGACGAGATGGGAGTTATATAAACACCACCGGTTCGGCTGGGTTCAGTCCCCGTCGCGGAACACGATCTCTTCGATCTCCCGTCGCGGACCGTCGCTGTCGTCGTTTTCATACTTGTACACCGCGTCCTCCTCCTCGTCCCGCGTCGCGTTGTGTGAGCCGTCACAGAACGGCTTGTTCTCGGAGAGCCCGCATCGACAGACGAAGATCGCCCCGTCGTCGCCCATGTCGTCCTCGTCGAGCCGCTGCGGTCCGGTTTCGGTGTGTGTGACTTCTCGTGCCATACCGTGTACGTGACATCGTGTCGAGGTAAACGTGTGGACACGGGACGGATTTGCTGGGACCGGTTCGCGATGGATCTTTGACCGCCGATCACAACTCCTCGGCGAGGAACGCCGTGACGGTCGCGTCCCAGTCGCCGCGCCGCTCCTCGTAGGCCGCGTGGCCGGTTCCACCCAAAAGTGCCAGCTTCGCCCCGTCGATCTCGGCTGCGGTCTCACGCAGGGTCGCCTCGGGGAAGAAGTGGTCGTGACTCCCGCCGATCACGAGCGTCGGCGCCTCGATCTCCGACAGCGCTTCACTGCCGTCGTGATCGCGACACGCCGCACACGAGACGACGAAGTCGTCCGGTGCTGCGGGTTCGCGCAACAGTCGGGACGCCGCCCTCACGATCGGCGGGTACAGTAGCCGCCGGTAGCCGGTGTACGACACTTCGACGGCGTCGAGGTACACGTCCCGGAACCGATGTTTCCCGCCCCACGCCGCCCAGCGGTCGAGTGTCTCCCGTCCCTCGGGACCGACCTGCGCTCCTGCGACCCCCAAGACGAGTCGTCGGATCAGTTCGGGATGGTCCGCCGCGAGATGCTGGGCGATCAACCCGCCCATCGAGAGGCCGAGCACGTGGGCCTCGCCGATCCGGTCCAACAGCGCGGCGTAGTCGTCGGCCATCGACTGGGTGGTCGCGTCCCCCGGCAAATCGTGCGGTCGGCCGACGACCCACACGTCGTACCCGCGGTACGCCCTGAAGGTGCCGTACTGGAGCAACGCGCCAGCGACGGTGGAGGTGCCCTCCGGCCGGAGTGCGTCGCTTATTCCCGGGAGTACGACGAGCGGAACGTCGCCGCTCCCGAACCGGTAATACGGGAACACGCGATCGCCGACGAGGTAGGTGCCGTGTTCGGCCATGCGTAGCAGTTGGACCGGCGGGGATAAAAACATCAACCAGATGAAATTGCCTGCGGAGGACCGACGACGAACTGATCGATAGTCGGTCGGGGACGAAAGAAACGAAGGTCAAAGCGGAAGCGGCGATCGGACAGCGATTCGGCAGCCGAACGGAGATTCGGCAGTCTGTGGGTGGGTGTCAGGCGGTGACCGACTTCACATTGCGCCGCCCATACCGCCCATGCCGCCCATACCGCCCATGCCACCGGCGCCGCCGGCGGGCATGTCGTCGTCGCCGCCGTCGTCGCCGGAGGCGCGGAGGTCGCCCGCGGCGATGACGTCGTCGATCCGGAGGATCATCACGGCCGCCTCGGTGGCGGATTCGATCGCCTGGGTCTTCACGCGGAGGGGCTCGACGACGCCCTCCTCCTGCATGTCGATGACGCCGCCGGTGTAGGCGTCCAGTCCGGCCGCCCTTTCGCCAGCGTCGTGGCGGGAGCGCAGGTCGACAAGCGAGTCGATCGGGTCGAGGCCAGCGTTCTCGGCGAGCGTGCGCGGGATGACCTCCAGCGCGTCGGCGAACGCCTCGACGGCGAGCTGCTCGCGGCCGCCGACGGAGTCGGCGAAGTCACGCAGGTCCAGCGCCAGTCCGGTTTCGGGGGCTCCACCGCCGGGCAGCACCTGCCCGTCCTCGAGGGTCGTGCGCACCACACCGAGGCTGTCGATAACCGCGCGTTCGACTTCGTCGACGACGTGTTCGGTGCCACCCCGGAGGATCAGCGTCACGGAGCGGGCCTCCTCGACGTCTTCGACGAAGATGCGCTCGTCGCCGCCGATATCCTTCTGGGCGACGGAGCCGGCGAAGCCGAGGTCATCCTCGGCGAGGTCATCGAGGTTGGAGACGACCTGGCCGCCCGTCGCGCGGGCCAGCCGGCGGAAGTCGTCGCTTTTGACCCGGCGAACCGCCAGGATGCCCTCCTGGGCGAGGTAGTGCTGGGCCATGTCGTCGATGCCGTCGCCGACGAAGACGACATCGGTGCCGACGTCGACCAGCTTGTCGACGTACTCGCGGAGCTGCTCTTCCTCCTGGTCAAGGAACTCCTGGAGCTGATCGGGATCGGTGACGTTGACCTCGGCGTCGATTTCGGTCTCCTTGACCTCGATCGCCCCGTCGAACAGCGCGACGTTGGCGTCCTCGACGGCGTAGGGCATGTTCTCGTCGACGCGTTCCTTGTCGACGATGACGCCCTCGACGAGTTCGGAGTTGTCGATCGAGCCGCCGACGACCTTCTCGACGGAGACGTTGTCGATGTCGACGTCGTCCTCGTCGGCGACAGCACTGACGGCGTCGACGACGAGTTCGGCCAGCTGGTCGCGGGCCGACTCGGCGCCCTTGCCAGTCATTGCGGTGGCGGCGAGCTGGACGAGCACCTCGCGGTCGTCCTCGCTCACGTCGATGGCCTGCTCTTCGAGCAGCTCTTTGGCCTTCTCTGCGGCCTGGCGGTATCCCTGGGCGAGCGTCGTCGCGTGAATGTCCTGGTCGAGCAGCTCCTCGGCCTGATCGAGGAGTTCACCCGCCACGACGACAGCCGACGTCGTGCCGTCGCCGACCTCGTCCTCCTGGGTCTCGGCGACCTCGACGATCATGTTCGCCGCGGGGTGGTCGATGTCCATCTCCTTGAGGATGGTGACCCCGTCGTTCGTGACGACGACGCTGCCCGTCGAATCGACGAGCATCTTGTCCATCCCTTTTGGGCCGAGCGTCGTCCGAACGGATTCGGCGACGGCTTTGCCGGCCGTGATGTTCATCGTCTGGGCGTCCTTGCCGGACGTCCGTTGACTCTCCTCTGAAAGTACGATCATGGGCTGATTGCCCATGCGCTGTCGCTGAGACATAGTCGTCCCCTGATTGTTTGTGATTCTATATAAGCCCTTTGGTAGCGATCGTCCGGACGCACGACACAGCGGGCCGAACGGCCCATGATAGTTGTTCACGTGGGTCGTTTATATAGGTTGTTTGCCTGTCACGCCGGAATCGGGAGTGTTTTTGTGCCGGAACGCAACCCGTTCGGGCATGGCTGTTCCGCTCGCGCTGGACATCGACGGAACGCTCACGACGCCGACTGGCCGGCTGGATCATCGCGTCTTCGAACTGCTTCCGGGGTGGGATGCCCCGGTCGTGCTGGCCACCGGGAAGGCGTTTCCGTACCCGATCGCGCTGTGTCACTTCCTCGGGCTCCCCGAACGGATCATAGCCGAAAACGGCGGGGTCGTCCACGTCGACGGCGAGACGACCCTTCGGGGCGACCGGGAGGCGGCGTGGGGGGCCCTCGAGACGTACGCCGATCGGGATGGAACCCTCGAATGGGGGGCCGAGTCCACGGTGAACCGGTGGCGCGAGACCGAGGTCGCACTGTCGCTGTCTGCCGACGAGGCGCTGCTCCGGGAGGTTGCAGACGAGTTCGGACTCGTCGTCGTCGACACCGGGTTCGCGTATCACCTCAAGTCTCCGGGACCGACCAAGGGCGAGGGGCTTTCGGTGATCGCCGATCGACTCGGCATCCCGGCGGAGTCGTTCGTCGCGATCGGCGACTCGGAAAACGACGTCTCGACGTTCGAACTGGTCGCCGAGTCGTACGCCGTCGGCAACGCAGACGAGGCGGCCCGGCGTGCTGCCGACACGGTGGTATCCGAAGAATACATGGACGGGACGGCGGCGCTTTTGCGGGAACTTCGCCAGCGGGAACACTGAGCAGTTCGCGTCCGCCGTACGTTCAATCGTCCTCGCCGGTCGCGTCCCGCATCTCGGGGATCGTCGCATCGGTCTTGAACGCCGTCCCGCTGTAGTGGGCCCGCGTCGCTTCGAACCCCGCGTTCTCGAGTTGCCGAATGAACTCGTCCATTCCGATCGCCGGTCGCCCCCACTGTTTGCACAGCCGGTGCTGGTCGTAGTGGGTCGGCGTCTCGAGTTCGGTGGCGACGGTCTCGAGCAGCTTCCTCGCGCGTTTCGCCTCCCCCATGTCATCGGTGATCGCATCGCGGACGTTCCCGACGAACTCGGCGTCCCGGATCGAACCGAGCCACAGGGGGCCGGCCGTGAGGATCCGATCGCCGCCACAGATCGAACACGAGTCGGGAGCGTCGGCGTGGAAGCCGCGCTCGGCCTCCCGGTGGAGACAGTCCTCGCAGTGATAGATGTGACCCAGCTCTTCGAGACGTGTGTCGGCCGCGCGTGCGCCCGATTCGAGTTCGAGATACGTCCGGGCGTAATGACGGGAGACGTGCGAACAGATCGGCGTCGCCGCCCGATCGTAGCGGGCGGCGGTCCGCACGAGTGCCGAAAGCAGCGTTCGCAGGCCCATTTCCGGGTGGTAGTCGGTGTTCCGTGGGACCGCACCGTACTTTCGGATCCCGCTTTCGAGGTGGGCGCCACACAGCGGGGCGGTGTCGGTCGCGGTCACACACACCAGGTTTCGGGTGTTGGCGAAGGCAGCGTCGACGAACGGGATCGGCGTCCCGTACGGGTCCAGGTCGACGACGTCGAACACCCGATTCCTGTCGTGAAGCAACGCGTTCACGTTCCGGTGGACGACCTCCCCCGCCAGCCCGTTCCGTTCGAGGTTCCCGCGCGCCAGGTCGACGGCATCGGGATCCACGTCACAGCAGGTGACGTCGTACCCCTCGTCGGCCGCCCGAACGCCCCGGATCCCGGATGCGGTCATCGCGTCGAGGTACGACTCCACGCGGTCGTCCCGCGCGCGGTACGCCCGGAGGACCGCAACGGTCACGTCGCGGTTGAGCTCCTGTTCGGGGTTGAAAAACACCCCGTCTCCGGTGCCGTCGCTCGCGCCGTCGCGGGCGTCGGCCACGTCGATCTCGACGCCGCCCTCCTCGATTCGCATACCCGCAGGTGGCCACCGCGGGTATAAAAGGCCACGTTCCCGAACGATTAACCACCCGGCGGTCCCGCTTGGAGGCATGACACAGGCTGCCGATCTCGTGCTGCTGGACGGCGAGATCCACCCGTTCGCCGTGACGGCTCCGACCCCGGTCGACGACGACGGGATCCGCGCCGGCCCGGACGCCGACACCCTGGAGGCGCTGGCGGTCAGGAACGGGGAGATCGTCCGAACCGGAACGACCTACGACGTCGAGTTCCTCGTGGGAACACACACCGACGTCGTCGACCTCGACGGCGCGACCGTCGTTCCGGGCTTCGTCGACGCTCACACCCACATGACGACCACCGGTCGGTATCTCGTCCACGCGGATCTGTCGGACGCCGAAAGCCCCGGCGACGCTCTCGACGCGCTCCGTGCGCGTGAGCGGGCGGTCGACGGCGACGACTGGGTGCTCGGGTTCGGCTACGACGAATCTAGTTGGGCCGAGTCACGGTATCTCGCCCGCGAGGAACTGGACGCCGTCTCGGATACCCAGCCGGTGGCGGCGTTCCGTGAGGACATGCACGTCGCCTCGGTCAACTCGGTCGTTCTCGACCGACTCCGGTCGGCGATGCCCGACGACGATGTCGAAACTGAAGGCGGGGAACCGACCGGCGTGCTCGTCGAGGAGGCGGTCGATCCGGTGTACGACACCATCGAGCCGGGTCCCGACGAGACCCGGAGGTTGCTTTCGGCGGCGACCGAACACGCCGCTCGACTCGGTCTGACCGGCGTCCACGACATGGTCCGTCGGTCGTACGCCCCCCAGGTGTACCGGGAGCTGGCTCTCGACGACGAACTTCCGATCCGGGTGCGACTCAACTACTGGGCTGACCACCTCGACGCGCTCGCGGAGCTGGGGCTCCGGACGAACCACGGCAGCGACAGGGTGCAGGTCGGCGCAGTCAAGACGTTCACCGACGGCTCGATCGGCGGCCGCACCGCGAAGCTGTCGGCGCCGTACGACGACGGTGCCGGCACCGGGCAGTGGGTCGTTTCCCCCGAGGAGCTCTCGTCGCTGGTCGACCGCGCCGACGACCTCGGCTTCCAGCTTACGGTTCACGCCATCGGCGACGAGGCGATCGACGAGACGCTGGACGTCTTCGAGGAGCGGACGGTGGATCCCGCGGGGTCCCGACATCGGATCGAACACCTCGAGCTTGCCACCGACGAGGCGATCGAGCGGTTCGGCGAGCTTGGCGTCGTCGCGTCCGTCCAGCCCAACTTCCACAAGTGGGCGGTTCCCGGCGGCCTCTACGAATCGCGGCTGGGCGACCGTCGCCCCCGGACGAACCGACTCGCGAGACTGCGTGATGCGGGTGCCCCGCTGGCGTTCGGCAGCGACGGAATGCCGCTGTCGCCGCTCGTGGGCATCCACTGGGCGGTGAACGCGCCCGCCGAGCCACAGCGGCTGTCGGTGACTGCGGCGATCCGGGCGTACACCTACGGCGCCGTCTACGCCGGTTTCGGCGAGGACCGGCTGGGGACGATCGAACCCGGAAAGCGGGCGGATCTGACGGTCCTCGGCGAGTCGCCCTGGGAATCGCCCGGTCGGATCTGCGAGATCGACGTGACGATGACGGTCGTCGACGGGGAAACCGTCTACAACGGTCGTGAACAGGTGTCGCAGTCGTGAGTTCGCTGTGTGTCACACCCGCGAGCCCGCTGTCTCCGACGACAGCTACTTCGCGGATCCAGCGATCCCTTCGACGACCCGCGTCGCGGTTGCCTTCCAGGTGAGCGCCACCGCAGGGCCGGCTTCGACCTCGAGTCGGCGGGCGCTGTCTTCCGTGAGAAGAGCGCGGAAGGTGGCTCCGCCGACGTCGATCCGGACTGTGAGGACGGTCTCTCCGCGGTCGACCCCGGAGACGACACCCTCCAGGCGGTTGCGGGCACTGGTGGCGTCGGGTTCCGGAACCGTCCCTGCCTCGTGAAGCGTCACCGCGTCCGCGCCGATCCGGAGGTGGGCCTCGTCCCCTGCGGTCGCCCCTTCGTGGAGTCCCCGCAACTGGCCGATGTCCGTCTCCAGCGTCGCCATCTCGCCGTCGACATCGCGGACGACGCCGGAAAGCACCGTCTCCGGCACGCCCGCCGTCGCCGAAACGGCCGCCGAGAGCCGGTCGTACCGGTCCAGCAGGTTCCGTCCGGCATCGGTCAGCCGGCTGCCGCCGCCACCCGATCCCCCGCGGCGTCGTTCGACCAGCTGTCCGAACGCTCCCTCCAGCGTTTCGATTCGGGTGAGCGCCCGCGCACGAGAGCGTTCGAGCGCTGTCGCGGCAGCGGCGACGGATCCAGTCCGGTGAATCTCCCGGAGGAGTTCCGCGTCGCGGCCGCCGAACTCGACGTCTCCTTCGACGATGGCAGCCCGTCCGCGTCCGGTCGGTTCGTGGTTCATGGTGTGAGTTGGGTGGTTCGGTGGATCGGTTTGGTGAGTTCGTTCGGTGATCGGTATGTGGCCGGTCAGTACACGAGTTCGCCCTCGATGAACTTCCGTGCGCGCGGATCGGTCGGGTCGGAGAAGACCTGGTCGGTCGGGCCGACCTCGATGAGACGTCCCCCCAGCATCACCGCCACCCTGTCTGCGATCCGTTCGGCCTGGTGCATGTCGTGGGTGGCGATCGCGACGCCGATCCCGCGGGACCGGGCGGCCCCGATCGCTTCCTCGATCACGGCCGTATTCCGCGGATCGAGATCCGATGTCGGCTCGTCGAGCAGCAGGAAGTCCGGATCGTACGCGAGCGCACGAGCGAACGCGACCCGCTGTGCCTCCCCGCCCGAAAGCGACGCGGCGTCCCGCCCTGCGTCGTCCTCGAGCCCGACGATCTCGAGCTTGTCGGTCACTTTTGCAGCCTTCCCCCCGCCGTTGAGCCGCGCGAGCCACGCCGAGAGGCGGCCCCGCCAGTCCCGTCGGACGCGCAGCCCGTAGCTGGCGTTCCGACGGACCGAGGCGTCGAAGAGGTTCGCTTCCTGAAAGACCATCCCCACCCGCCGACGGGCCTCGAGACGCTCCCGCTTTGAGAGCGACCACACGTCGGTTCCGTCGATCCGGACCGTTCCCCCGTCGGGGCGATAAAACAGCGAGAGCAGTCGCAACAGTGTGGTCTTCCCCGTTCCGGAGGGGCCGATCACCGCGAGGGTCTCGCCCGGCTTCACCGTCACGGTGACGTCCTCCAGGACGGCCTCCCCGTCGAATCCGTGACGGAGACGTTCGGCCGCAATTCCGGCGGCTTCGGCTCTGGGTTCGCCATCGGGCGGCTGGTGGCTCATATTCGTCCACCTCCGAGGCGGAGCACGACGCCGTTGATCAACAGCACGAGCGCGACCAGCACGCCTCCCAGGAGCAAGGCGAGCTCGAAGCGGCCCTGGCGGGCCTCGAGCTGGATCGCCGTCGTCAGCGTCCGGGTGACCGAGGTCCCGTCGGCGGTGACGATGTTCCCGCCGACGATGAGCACCGACCCGACCTCGCTTATCGCCCGCCCGAGCCCGGCGAGCACGCCGGTCGCGATCCCGTATCGGGCCTCCTTGATTGTGACGAGTGCCACGTCGAGCCGGGTACCGCCCATCGCGTAGGCGGCGTCCCGAACGCCCTGCTGGACGCTGGTGACCGCCGCGAGGCTCACGCCCGTGATCACCGGCGCCGCGAGGACGAACTGTGAGATGATCATCGCCTCCCTGGTGAACACCAGATCGAACGCGCCCAGCGGCCCCTGACTCGAGACCGCAAACAGTACGACGAGCCCGACGACGACGCTGGGGAAGCCCATTCCGGTGTTTATCAGGGCTACGACGAACCCCTTGCCGGGAAACTCCGAGAAGCCGACGAGCATTGCGATCGGGAGGCTGAACAGCGTGCTCAACGTGACAGCGGTGAGGCTCACGTACAGCGAGACGTAGACGATGCTCGTCAGGTAGTTGCGGTCGAACGGAAAATCGACGAGCAGGGCGAGGATGCTGGCGTCCGGTACGACCGAAAGCAGGGACACCACCATCACGGCCGTCGGTGCGGGCATCGGTTACTCCTCCTCGGGGTCCCAGCCCTCGGGGACGTACTGTCGGAAGTTCGGTTCCGCCGACACCGCTTCGGGGACGAACAGTCGCTCGCCGTCGACGGTGTACTCCTCGATGATCCGCTGGCCCGCAGGCGAGGTGACGAACCCGATGTACGCCATCGCGAGGTCGTAGGCGACTCCATCGTGGACAGCGGGGTTCACCGCCACGATCCCGTAGCGGTTCCAGAGCAGTTCCGGGCCGTCCTCGATGGGGCCCTGCAGCCGGATCCCGAGCTCGATCTGCGACCGCATCGAGATGAACGTCCCGCGGTCAGCCAGTGTGTAGCCACCGGACTGGGCGGCCTGGGTCAACACCTCGCCCATCCCAGCGCCGGCCTCTCGGTACCACTCCCCACCCGGCTGGGCGGTCGATTCCTCCCAGATGGTCTGTTCCCTGGCGTAGGTTCCGGAGTCGTCGCCTCTGGAGACGAACGTCGACTCCGAACCGGCGATCGCCTCGAACGCCGCGATTACGCCGTCGGCGCCGTCGACGCCGGCCGGATCCGCTTCGGGGCCCACGACGACGAAGTCGTTGTACATCAGGTCCCGCCGGTTCACGCCGTATCCCTCGCGCAGGAATTCGTCCTCGAGCGCCCGCGCGTGAACCAACACGACGTCACAGTCGCCGTTTCGTCCCGTTTCCAGCGCGGCGCCGGTCCCCTGATCGATCGCGTGGACGGTGGCGCCGAAGCGCTCCTGAAAGCTCGCGTTGAGTTCGTCGACGAGTCCGGTGTCGTATGTACTCGTCGTCGTCGTGAGCGTGAGCGTGTCGCCATCGAGTCCCGCGGGTCCCCCGGTCCCTTCGCTGCCGCTCGTGACGCAGCCGGCGGTGGCTGTCGACGCTCCGAGGGTGACGGCTGCGATGAACTCGCGGCGTTGCATCGTATATGATACAACCGTATCTGGGTACGTACTTAGAACTTTCCTTATAATGTAACTGTTAGTAGTTTCACACCGGGAGACAGCGACCCTTGGCCCGAGCGTCGTCCCGCGGGAACCTGCCCCGGTCTACCCCCGCTTCGACGCGCCGGGAAAAGTAGTATGAATTTTCATGGGGGTCTACGAACAGTGAGGTATGGTGGAACTCCTGCAAGAGATCACGCGGCCGGAACTGAACCGTGGACTCGAAGGCGTGGTCGTGGACAGCTCATCGTTGAGCGACATCGACGGCGACGCCGGTCGACTCATATACCGGGGATACGAGATCGAAGACCTCGCGACGGGAGCGAGTTTCGAGGAGGTTCTCCACCTGCTGTGGCACGGTGAACTTCCCGATCGCGACGAACTCGAGGCGTTCGTCGAGCCGATGGCCCAGGAGCGCCCCGTCGGCGACGGCGTGCTGGAGCTCATGGCGGAACTCGCCCGCCAGGACGAGGATCCGATGGCAGCCCTCCGGACGGGGGTGTCGATGCTGTCGGCGTACGATCCGGAACCCGACGCAGAGCCCGAGGACATGGCAGCGATGGCCAGGGACGGCCGGCGGATCACCGCCAAGATCCCGACCGTCCTGGCGGCGTTCGATCGCTACCGACGCGGCGAGGAGCCGATCGAACCGCGTGCGGATCTCGGTCACGCCGAGAACTTCCTGTACATGCTAACCGGCGAGGAGCCCGACGAGATCGCCGCCGAGACGTTCGACATGGCGCTGACGCTGCACGCCGACCACGGGTTGAACGCCTCGACGTTCACGACGATGGTGATCGTCAGCACCTACGCGGACGTTTATAATGCGGTCACCGGCGGGATCGGCGCGCTTGCGGGCCACTGGCACGGCGGAGCCAACCAGGACGTGATGTACACCCTGATGGACCTCGACGAGAGCGGTCTCGATCCGATCGAGTGGGTCGAACAGACCCTCGAGGAAGGCGGTCGAATCCCCGGCTGGGGACACCGCGTGTACAACGTCAAGGACCCCCGCGCGAAGATCCTCGAGGAGCGGAGCGCGCTGCTGGCTGAATCCACTGGCGAGACGAAGTGGCACGACTACACCACCGCGGTCGAGCGCTACCTCACAGATGAGATCGGGTTGCCCGAGAAGAACATCGCCCCGAACGTCGACTTCTATTCGGGGTCGGTCTACTACCAGCTCGGCATTCCGATCGACCTGTATACCCCGATCTTCGCGATGAGCCGCGTCGGCGGCTGGATGGCCCACATCCTCGAGTACGTGGAGGACAATCGACTCATCCGGCCGCGTGCGCGGTACGTCGGCCCGACGAGCCAGGAGTTCGTCCCGCTCGAGGAACGGTAGCGGTACCGCTCGACGGGAACATCCGACCGATTTTTGACAAAACGCGCGAAACCACTCGAAATACAAACACATGACCGTTCAATACATCGCCCGAACTGACGTAATCACAGTATCGCCGGACGCCGGAATCGAGGAAGTTGCAACGACGATGCGGGACAAACACATCGGCAGCGTGGTCGTCACGGAGGGCGACCAACCGGTTGGGATCGTGACCGATCGGGACGTCGGCGTCGGGATCTGGGAGTTCGACGACCCGCGGGCGGCGACCGTCGCCGACGTCATGACGGACGATCCGGTCACCGTCGAGAGCGACGCCACGATCTACGAGGGGTTACAGACCGCCCGCGAGGCGGGGGTCCGTCGGATCCCGATCACCGAGGACGGCGAACTTGTTGGGATATTCACGATCGACGACGTCCTCGTACTGATCGGGGGCGAACTGGGGCTGATTTCCGAGGTCATTCAGTCGCACTCGCCGCCCTACGAGGGATAACGTCGCGATCTCTCTCGGATCCGCCGGTGGAGTCCGAGGCCGCCCTACCGCTCGAGACTGTTATAAGAGGTGAGTCCAGGTCACTCCTGTGCAAACGTTCCGATATCCATGGGTGAGACCGAGTCTTCGTTTTCCCAGCCATCGACCATCCGGAACGTGGCGTCGTCGATCGTCACCTCGCTTTCGACCCGCAACAGCACCGACGGGAAACTGTGGACCTGGGGACAGTCCTCGTCGTCATCAGAGACATCCCGTGCCCGGACGGTAGCCTGGAGCGTGTAGTCACCATTCACGATGACGACCAGTTCTTCCACATCGAGACGGGAGTAACACGCGTTGGGGCCGACGCCCTCGAGGTAATAGACCGCGTCTGCGGCGAAGTCGGTTTCGTCGATGAATTGCTCGACCTCCTCGTCGGTCTCGACGACCGCCCGCACCTCGTCGGGATCGGTCAAGACGACGGCGATTCCCGGGCCATCGTCGGGTTCGCGCCACCAGTCGCCGGCGTATTCCCTGGTGACTGATACCACGGTGTAGTCCGTTACTGGACCCGGGAGGTCCTCGGGTGTCCCGTCGTTCTCATCACCGTTATCCTCGGGTGCTTCAGCAATACACCCAGTGAGTATGGTGACGCCGGCTCCGGCGCCGGCGACCAAGAACTGGCGGCGGGAAGGTTTCATGCGTGAGTGATCGTACGGACCCGACCCGCATAAGCTGTCAGATGGCGCAAATAGCCACTTTCGTTTCCGTTGGTAGGTCTCTGCCGGGCGATCGGGGTGGGCTATCGGGGGTCAGACATTCATGGCTCGGTATTCACCGTGTTTTACCCCTATGAGGACCATAACCGCGCCGAATATCACCATCGATGGCAACACCATCATCAGGATCGTTTGTGTCGTCATCGGGGCCATTGGCGTCACTTCTGGAAGAATGAACAGTGAGCCGATTCCGATCACGAGTACGAGGACGAATGCGCCGACGGTTTTGGGCAGGTCGAAATTCATATGCGGGTATTCTCGTCGGGAAACACTAATCTTATCCCTGCGATATTGTTTTTGGCTGGTAATCTACTGTGGAGTATTCCCCTGGTTCGAGGGGCGCCGGTTATCCAATAGTTCATCGACCGTTCTTTTCTCCCTCTGCACGCTGTTTCATGGATTTGGAGAGCGCCACACTGGGTTGACTTTCGCTTGTGTTGTTGCTTAACTTCCAGTCTACTGATATAGTTTCTTGTAAGCGTGCAAGATGTAGAGAATGCGGTCAGTACAACTTGAGGTCGAGTATGATGTAAGCGTTTCAAAGTCGAGCTCCACTCAACTTTTCGCTCTAACTTTCTCACCTGCTATTCGAGCCAACATTAGACTGGCATAAGAGACGCTAAATTAGGCTAAGCAAGTTAAGAGAACTACTTTTCAATGATTCCCGTACCAGTATCTTCTACCGGATTTCCTCGCTAAGTTGATGGTAGATAAAATTAGAACGCACCCCGCACCTCTAACTTTGTATAATAGAGGAAGATTAATGTTAGAGGAGCCGATGTTGTTTTACTGATGGACCCGACACTCTTTACCGGGAACTACCCTGGAGAAATCAGTACGGAACAGGGCTATCCGACTTATAACCCTGAGTCGTTACCACCCGATTTCGAATACACACAAGAATTAATTGAAAAACTTACAGAAGCACGCGGTACTGTCGGGAAACTGGCTGGGATCGGCCAAATGGTCTATGAATCTCGAATGCTCCTTCTAGGGCCATTTATTAGAAGAGAGGCAGTCTTTTCGTCTCGAATTGAAGGAACATATGCTACTGTTTCGGCTGTTTATGCCCATGAAGCTGGAGAAGAAGATGCTATAGAGGGAACCACGCGTCATGAAGCTGCTGAAGTCTTCAACTATGTTAAAGCCACCCAGCAGGGTCTGAACAGGATTGGTGAATCAGAGATTACAGCTGAACTCCTGAAAGAACTCCACGAAATTCTGATGAGCGATGTTAGAGGTGGTGAAAAAAATCCTGGCGAATTCCGACCAGATCAAAGAGCAATCGGAAGTAGAGATCCTCGAGAGGCACGGTTTGTCCCACCTGCTTCCCATCGAGTGACATACGAGATGGAGGAATTGATTGAGTATATTCAGAATGGACCAAAATTTGACCCGCTTATTGATATTTCGCTAATACATTATCAATTTGAAACTATCCATCCATTCACAGACGGGAACGGACGGATGGGACGGTTAATTATAACTCTCCTAATGGATAAATGGGGGTTACTTCCAGACCCCTTCCTCTATCTTAGTTCCTATTTCAATCAATATCGAGACGAGTATGTTGATCGATTATTTAATGTGAATTCAAAAGGGGAATGGGAAGAATGGATGTCATTTTTCCTTGATGGAGTTATTGACCAGAGTAAGGAAGTGTTCATAAGATCTAAAGAATTGTTAGAACTCAGAGATAAATATCGGGAAGATTATCAGGGACGGAGGTCGGAAACACTCCTCACCATTATCTATGAGTTATTTAAAAACCCAGTAATTACTATAACCCAGGCCGAAGACAGGGCAGATGTTGGTTACCAGGCTGCTCGAAGTGCGATTTATGAACTTGAAGATGATGGTGTACTGACTGAAGTGACCGGAAAAGACCGGTATAAGGTATATCATGCATCTGATATAATTGGCGTGATTGAAAAACCAATTGAAGATCTCGTTGATGACGTTGACGAAGAGTTTGAAAAGTATCAATCACCATCGGACCTTAACGGGCAGGCGTCTATTGAAGATTTCAGTTAAAATCGTTACCAGATACAGGTCGAGAATGTCTTCGTAGCTGTATGAATGAAAGTGTCTATCGCCTTAGGGTCTTTGCGGATAATATCTTCGCTAATCGCTTATCAGTATCGCTGAGCATCGAATCTTGCTGCATTCGCGCGCAGGATCTTGCATTGTCCTCCCTACGAATTCCCAAATAGATTCTGCTGTTCTACTCGGTTCGGTATGAGCCTCCCCCCATATACGAATCTATTATCCACTTGACTTGATGTTTTTCCGCAGTAACGTGGAGGGGTATCTCAGGGATCGTCTCTGAGATCGTCAACTCGTCAAGACCCCCGAACACACGGTCCTCGATGGTATTCTCGGCCTCAGCGCGCCGATTCATCGCCGCACCGACGGTCAGGCCCGAGGAGTGTCGGCCCGCCATGGCGAACGCCCCCGGGACGCCACCGAACAGTGTTCGTTCGCCGGAGTCCCCGGAGACCTCGTCAGGTGGTCCGACATCGAGGGGTATTTCGTCGGCAAGGAGAGCGACCCCGCGTAGTCGAGCCCTGTGTCCTGCGGCGGGCAGGACGTGATCGAACAGGCGACCGCCGTCCGGACAGGGAACGGTCTCGTCCTCGTCGAGCGTCAGTGCGTTCGGACACTCGGTTCGTTCGCCCATCCTATCGCGGGGATCGTACCAGACCTCGTCAGGATGTCGTCGCTCCGGGTCGGCCTGCGCGACACCCACGTCGGCAGTGAGTCCGAGCGGTTCCAGCAATCGGTCTTCGACTGCGTCCTGGTAGTCCACGCCCAAGACGCCACTCACGACACCGCCGAGCATGACGTAGCCGTCGTTGCTGTAGATGGCGTCGGTTCCCGGATCGTAGTGGAGCGGATGATCGAGCAGGAACGCGATGGCGTCCTCGAGATCCGGCGGCTCATCCAGCCCCAGCGTCTCGGCGATGGCGAAGGCGTCCCAGATGTGATCGCCCGTCTCGAACCGGTTCCACCCGCCGCGGTGGTCGAGCGCGTGTTCGACCGTAACCTCGGCCAACCGTTCGTCGGCGAGTTCGTTTGCCGGTGGGTCGATGGAGAGATACTCGAGGAGTGGGTCGTCACGCTCCAGTGTTCCCTCGTGAACGAGTTGATCTACGAGTGCGGCGGTGAGTCCCTTGCTGATACTTCCGATGCGA
This sequence comes from Halalkaliarchaeum desulfuricum, assembly GCF_002952775.1. Classification (NCBI taxonomy): domain Archaea; kingdom Methanobacteriati; phylum Methanobacteriota; class Halobacteria; order Halobacteriales; family Haloferacaceae; genus Halalkaliarchaeum; species Halalkaliarchaeum desulfuricum. Next base: position 728,286 of record NZ_CP025066.1, on the reverse strand, counting down.
AAGACCGCGGTCGACGGCGTTGGTTCTGACTGGTCTGCATCTGCCCAGCCGTACCCTCGTTCGAGCAGCACTTCGCCGTCGGAAGCGACCGCGAGTGCGCCCGCAGTCGCGTCCATTGCCTCCAGATAGTCCAACATAGCCTCGTCGAGTCGAGCAAACTCCGGAACGAACGTTCCAGTCACCGGTCGGCGGTCAGGACCACGTTCGTCGACGGACACAGTCGTCTCGTCGGTGTCACTCATCGTGGTGTCTCCATCCTCCGCGACGACAGTCACGGAGAGACGGTGTGTTCCCGGTGTTTCGAAGCCGTAGCTCAGTGCGGGGCCGGTCCGGTTGACTCGCTGTCCACTTTCGGGGACGATCTGCCACTCGTAGGTCACGTTCCGGTCGTCCGGAACGGTCGACTCCGATGCGTCCGCCAGAACTGCGACGGGTGCCACCGTTCGTTCGACTCGAAGGTCGATTCTGGCAGTGACCTCCGGAGGTGTGGTGGTTGCAGCTTCCTCACCGTGGCTCGGTGTGGTCTCATTATCCTCGATATCCTCGGGGTCTGATTCAGGAGTACTGTCGTCAGCGGGGCGGAGGGTCTGGCAGCCAGCCAGTATGACAGGGACGGTGGCGAGGCTGGTGAGTACCGCACGTCGTGGAGGGCGCATATTTCAGTACTGTAACGACCAGCGTATAAAATTCCCCTCGAGAGAAGGGTTGTATCAGATCTTCTTGGCGTTTCGGGCGTTGTATCGGGCGTTATGTGCTGGCGTGGAGTCCCGCGAGCGGTGCGAGGTCGAGTGAAACGAGACCTCGGCGTGCGAACGGGGACCGAAGGGAGCCGTGAGCCGAGCGAGGGGGACTACAGCCGGCGCACGGCCGCAGGGAGTGCGCTGGCGGGGGATTTGAACCACGCCGAGCGGTCCGGGCATGCGGCGCTTCGCGCCGTTCCGGGCTGCGACTCGTCTGATTCAAATCGCCCGCAGGTATCGATTCACTCGAACACGGGAAGCGAGCGACATCGCTTCGCGAGTCGCTCGCAGTGTTGTGATCGAGAGAAGTGCGCTGGCGGGGATTTGAACCCCGGTTGCGACCATGGCAAGGTCACGTGATACCACTACACTACCAGCGCGTACTGCGTTTCTCCGCATCAGAAAATAACTGGCAGGGGACTATTAAGGCTTCCGAACTACTACCCCGACGACCCGACTGACGATGCGATCGACAGTTTGCAATCCGGAATATATTTCCGCGAACTCGATCACCCAAAGGGGGACGCACGCCCCCGATATCATCCGTGTGAACACTTTTCAGCCCGGATCGGTTTCGCTATCCTTTTAGGGCCTGATTTGGTAAGACTTGTACAGTCTCGTGACGGAAGCCATGGACGGTATCCACATCCTGGTGCCGTCCTCGCTCGTTCGCGAAGCCGAGGACAAACGCGAGGCAACTCGCAAGCTCGGCACCGTCGCCCGCGCGGCGGCGGTGTTCGGGGCGAGCAGGCTGGTCGTCTTCCCGGACCGGGAAGGCGAACGCCGCTTCGGCGGCGAGTTCGTCGAAACCGTGCTGCGGTACGCCGCGACGCCCCCGGAACTCCGGAAGGATCTCTGGGGACAACGCGACGCGCTGCAGTACGTCGGCGTGCTCCCGCCGCTTCGGCTTCCGTCGGAGGCCGGCTCGGATCCGAACGGTTCCGAGTCGTCAACACAGGGAATCGTGACTGAGGTCGGACCTGAAGGTCGCGTTCGGGTCAATTGCGAACTGCAACACCCGATCTCGCTCCTCGTTCCATCCGGAATGGAACTCGAGGAGGGGGAGCGCGTCACCATCAGAATCGATTCGAGAGAACCGGTCCGTGCCCGGATCACCGGGAAGCCCGAGGAGGGCTTTCAGGTGGTCTCCACGGACCTGTCGGAAGCACTCGCCCGCGGACCGAAGCCGCGGATCGCCACCTCGAGACACGGTCGACCGACGACCATCTCGCGGCTGGCGACGCTCGCGCCGAAGCTGGAAGACGGGTTCACCGTCGCCTTCGGCTCGCCAGGGCGCGGGCTTCCGGAAATACTCGGGATCTCCGCCGACGAGATCCCTCCGGAGGCGGACTCCGGTGTGGATTCAGTCGTCGACGGGACAGTCGAACCCGGCCGTGGGTTCGACCTCTGGTCGAACACGATCCCACGACAGGCGAGCGAGGTCGTGCGAACGGAAGAAGCGATGTTCGCCACCCTCGCACAGCTCACACTCACGGAGTGAACACATGCCACAATCAAACAGACCACGCAAAGGCTCGCTGGGGTTCAGCCCGCGGAAGCGTGCGGTCTCGGAAGTGCCGCGCATCCGCTCGTGGCCCGACGACGACGGCTCTCCTGGCCTGCAGGGCTTCGCCGGCTACAAGGCCGGGATGACCCACGTCGTGATGATCAACGACGAGGCCAACTCCCCGCGAGAGGGGATGGAGGAGTCAGTGCCGGTGACGGTCGTCGAGACCCCACCGATGCGATCCGTCGCGTTGCGTGCCTACGAAGAGACGCCGTACGGAAAGAAGCCGGTGACCGAAGTCTGGGCGAACGAGTTCCACGAGGAACTCGACCGGACGCTCGATCTCCCGGCGGAAGACACGTTCGACGAGGACGTCGAGGCGCTGCGGGAGCTGCTCGCTGCAGGCAGCGTCGACGATCTGCGGATGATCACTCACACCGTACCCTCGGACCTCTCGAACGTCCCCAAGAAGAAGCCGGACGTCATGGAGACGCGCGTCGGCGGCGGCTCCCTCGAGGAGCGCACCGACTTCGCGCTCGAACTGCTCGAAGACGGCGGGGTACACGCCTTCACGGACGTGTTCCGCGAGGGAGAGTACCTCGACGCGTCCGGCGTCACGAAGGGGAAGGGAACGCAAGGCCCCGTCAAGCGGTGGGGCGTTCAAAAGCGGAAGGGCAAACACGCCCGCCAGGGATGGCGGCGCCGGATCGGCAACCTCGGTCCGTGGAACCCCTCCCGCGTGCGTTCGACCGTTCCCCAGCAAGGACAGACCGGTTACCACCAGCGCACAGAGCTGAACAAGCGGCTCATCTCCGTCGGCGAGGACGGCGACGCGACGCCCGACGGCGGCTTCGTCAACTACGGCGAGGTCGACGGGCCGTACGCGCTGGTGAAGGGCTCGCTGCCCGGACCGAACAAGCGGCTACTGCGGTTCCGCCCGGCCATCCGGCCGAACGACCAGCCGCGCCTCGACCCCGAGGTGCGGTACGTCTCGACCGCGTCGAATCAGGGGTGACATAACATGGAAGCAACAGTACGAGACCTGGACGGCGACGACGTGGGCACGATCGAACTGCCCGACGTCTTCGAGACGCCGTACCGCCCGGACCTCATCCGGCGGGCCGTCGTCGCCGCCCAGGCGAACCGGAAACAGGCCTACGGCGCCGACGAACTCGCCGGGATGCGAACCCCGGCGGAATCGCCCGGCTCCGGCCGCGGGATGGCGCACGTCCCCCGATCGAACGGGCGCGGACGGCGCTCCCCGAACACGGTCGGCGGGCGAAGAGCGCACCCGCCGAAGGCCGAGAAGGACCAGGGCAAAGCAATCAACGCGAAGGAACGAAAGCTGGCGAACCGCTCGGCGCTCGCCGCCACGGCGGACCCCGAACTCGTTCGCGAGCGCGGCCACGAGTTCGACGACGACGTCGAACTCCCGCTGGTCGTCGCAGACGAGTTCGAGGAACTCGTCAAGACTCAGGAAGTCGTCGACGTGCTGGAGGCGCTGGGCGTCTACGCCGACATCGAGCGCTCCGAGGACGGCAAGCGCATCCGCGCCGGGCGTGGGAAGACCCGCGGCCGCAAGACCACGCGTCCGACATCGATCCTGTTCGTCACCAGTGAGGAGCCGTCGCGTGCAGCCCGGAACCTCGCGGGTGTGGACGTTGCGACTGCCAGGGACGTGAGCGCTGAGGATCTCGCGCCGGGCACCCATCCGGGGCGCCTGACGATTTACACCGAAAGCGCCCTCGAGGAGGTAACAGAGCGATGACACAGGTAATCAAGCATCCGCTGGTCACCGAGAAGGCGATGAACGAGATGGACTTCGAGAACAAGCTCCAGTTCGTCGTCGATATCGACGCCGCAAAGCCGGAGATCCGCGACGCGATCGAGGCACAGTTCGAGATCCGCATCGTCGACGTGAACACGCAGATAACGCCGCAAGGCCGGAAGAAGGCGACGGTCACGTTGTCGGAGGACGACGACGCGACCGAGATCGCCTCCCGGATCGGGGTGTTCTGATCATGGGACGCAGGATCCAGGGACAACGACGCGGCCGCGGCGGCCCGACGTTCCGAGCGCCGTCGCACCGCTACAAGGCGGAGCTTTCACACAAGACCGACGAGGACGACGAGACCGTCTCCGGCGAGGTCGTGGGCATCGAACACGATCCCGCCCGGAGCGCACCCCTCGCGGACGTGGAGTTCGAGGACGGCGACCGCCGGCTCGTGCTCGCACCCGAGGGCATCCGCGTGGGCGAGACGCTGCAAGTGGGCGTGAGCGCCGAGATCAAGCCCGGCAACACGCTCCCGCTGTCGGAGATCCCGGAAGGGGTCCCCGTCTGTAACGTCGAGAGCCATCCCGGCGACGGCGGCAAGTTCGCCCGGGCGTCGGGCGTCTCGGCGCAGCTTTTGACCCACGACCGCGACGTCGCGGTCGTCCAGCTGCCCAGCGGCCAGGTCAAGCGGCTCAACCCCGAGTGTCGCGCCACGATCGGCGTGGTCGCCGGGGGCGGCCGGACCGAGAAGCCGTTCGTGAAGGCCGGAAAGAAGCACCACAAACTCAAATCGCGCGGGACGAAGTACCCGCGCGTTCGCGGGGTCGCGATGAACGCCGTCGATCACCCGTTCGGTGGCGGCGGCCGACAGCACCCCGGAAAACCCAAATCCGTCTCGCGGGACGCCCCGCCGGGACGGAAGGTCGGCGACATCGCATCGAAGCGGACCGGACGAGGGAAGAACAAATGAGCTCCGATTACCGAACCGGCCGCGATGGTGAGTTCACCTACCGCGGTCACACGCTCGACGAGTTGCAGGAGATGAGCGTCGAGGAGGTCGCGGAACTGCTTCCCGCTCGACAGCGGCGAACTATCACCCGAGGACTGGGATCCGAGCACCGGAAGCTGCTCGAGAAAGCGCGTCAACGCGACGCCGAGGCGACGGCGAGCGAGCCGATCCGAACCCATCTGCGCGACATGCCCGTACTGCCGGAGTTCGTCGGCAAGACGTTCGCCGTCTACAACGGGCAGTCGTTCGAACGCGTCGAGGTCGAGCCGGAGATGATCGGCCACTACCTCGGCGAGTTCCAGCTCACGCGGACGTCCGTCGAGCACGGACAGGCCGGAATCGGTGCGACCCGATCCTCGAAGTTCGTGCCACTCAAATAACTCATGGGAATCAACTACAGCGTCGAGGCCGACCCCGACACGACCGCGAAAGCGATGCTCAGGGACCGGCCCATCAGCCTGAAGCACAGCAAGGCCATCGCCCGCGAGATCAAGGGCAAGACGGTCGCCGAGGCGGAGGAGTACCTCCATGCGGTGATCGACGAGGAGCAGCCAGTCCCGTTCCGTCAGCACAACACCGGTGTCGGACACCGGTCGAACATCGACGGATGGGACGCCGGCCGCTTCCCGGAGAAGGCCTCGAACGACTTCCTCAAACTGCTCGAGAACGCGAAGAACAACGCCACCGAGCAGGGGTTCGACGGCGACGAGATGGAGATCATGCACGTCGCGCCACACAAGGTCGGGGAACGCCCCGGCCGCAAGCCCCGTGCAATGGGGCGTGCGTCACCGTGGAACACCACGCTCTGTGACGTCGAACTGATCCTCGAGGAACCCGACACGGAGGAGGAGGCCTGACATGGCAGACGAACATCAGTTCATCGAGAACGGATTGCAGCGCTCACAGATCGACGAGTTCTTCGCTTCGGAGCTGGGCCGTGCTGGCTACGGCGGCATGGACGTCGCCAAGACGCCGATGGGCACCCAGATCGTGCTCAAGGCGGAAAAGCCCGGCATGGTCATCGGCAAGGGCGGGAAGAACATCCGCAAGATCACGAGCGAACTCGAGGAGCGGTTCGACATGGACGACCCACAGATCGACGTCCAGGAGGTCGACGAGCCGGACCTCAACGCCCGAATCGTCGCCGATCGCCTGGCGAACGCCTTAGAGCGCGGCTGGTACTTCCGGAAGGCCGGGCACACGACGATCGACCGGATCATGGACGCCGGCGCGCTGGGCGCGGAGATCGTGCTCTCGGGCAAGGTCACGGGCGCACGCTCCCGCGTGGAGAAGTTCAACCGCGGCTACATCAAGCACAACGGCGAGCCCGCCCAGGAGGTCGTCGACGAGGGACAGTCGGTCGCCGTGATGAAGCTCGGGACGATCGGCGTCACCGTCAAGATCATCCCGCCGGGCGCGCAGCTGCCCGACGACTTCCGTCTCAAGGAGGACGCCGAGGCTCCCGAGGTCGAACAGACCATCGAAGAGGAGGGCGTCGACGCCCTGCTCGAGGAGGAGCCGGAAGAGGTTCCCGACGTCGCCGACGCCGAGACCGAACCGGTCGCCGCCGACGAAGACGTCGAGATCCCCGACGAGGAGCCAGAAGAGGTGATCGACGAGGAGATCGTCGAGGAGGTCGTCGAGGAAACCGAAGGCGCCGACGAAGCCGGAGACGCCGACGAAGCCGAGACGCCGACCGCCGAGGACGTCGAGGAGGAACTCGATGACCTCGACGAGGAGATCGAACAGGAAGCGGCCGACCTCGTCGCCGAGATGGAGGACACCGACGACGAAGCCGACGAGGAAACGCCGACAACCGACGACGAAGACGAGGAGACGGAGGAGTAACAATGGCGATCCTCTACCCCGAAGAGATCCGGGACATGACGACCGCCGAGCGCGAGGTCGAGCTCGAAGAGCTCGAGACCGAGCTGCTCAACATGCGGGCCCAGCAGGCGACGGGCGCCCAGCTCGAGAACCCGGGTCGGCTCCGCGAACTCCGCCGGACGATCGCGCGGATCAAGACGATCCAGCGCGAAGAAGGCGACCTCGAGGAGGAACAGTAACGATGCTCACCCCCGAGACGATCGCGAAACACGAACTCGCTGGCCTCCCGGTTCGGGTGGCCGACGCGTCCAGCGCCGACTCCGTCGGTATCCACGGGCGTGTGGTCCGCGAGACGATGCGGACCCTCGTGATCGCGACCGACTCGGGGGAGAAAGTCGTCCCCAAGCGGGGGACGACCTTCGAGTTCGCCCTCGTGGCGGACCCGACCCGTGAGCCCACAGATGAAGCCGCCGGGGACCGCAAGGCCCCGGGGTCCGCGTCCGAACGCGGATCGGATACTGCGGGATTGTTCTCCCGCCAGTCCGGTTCGTCCGGATCCGAGACGGATCCGGCGAGATCCGCCCGGAGCGAGCGCGAGGACGTGGTCTACGTTACGGTGGATGGGGATCGACTGCTCTCACGACCCGCCGAACGCACCGAAAACGCAGGTGTTTCGACATGGCGATAGGACTCGACGTACCAACCCCTCCGGAACCAGAGAATCCGGAGGAATACGACTACGAGAAATGTCCGTTCTACGGGCATCTCTCCGTCCGCGGCCAGACCCGGGAGGGGACGGTCGTTTCGACGGACATGGAAAAGACCGTCATCGTCGAGCGGGAGTACGACGTGTTCGTACCGAAATACGATCGGTACATGAAGCGTCGTTCGCGCATCCCGGCCCACGTGCCGGGCGTGCTCGAACCGCTCGAAGTCGGTGACGAAGTGAAGATAGCGGAGACGCGACCGCTCTCGAAGACCAAATCGCACGTCGTCGTGCAGGTCCTCGGAGGTGACGAGTGATGGAGGCGCTGAAAGCCGACGTCACGCAGGGCCTCGAGAAGGGCTCGCTGATCACGTGTGCCGACAACACCGGGGCGCGAGAGCTGAAGGTGCTCAGCGTCAAGGGGTACTCCGGCCGAGTCAACCGGCATCCGAAGGCCGGTATCGGCGACAAGGTGACCGTCTCGGTCACCAAAGGGACCCCCGAGATGCGCCGGCAGGTGCTGGAGGCGGTTATCGTCCGCCAGCGCAAGCCGATCCGGCGCCCGGACGGCACGCGCGTCAAGTTCGAGGACAACGCGGCCGTGATCATCGACGATCTCGAGGAGCCGCGCGGCACCGAGATCAAAGGCCCGATCGCACGCGAGGTCGCCGAACGCTTCGGGAGCATCGCGAGCACCGCAACGATGATCGTATAACCTATGACGCGACAGCCACGCAAACAACGAAACGAAACGGAGAACGCGCCGCTTCACGAGCGGCACCGACAGGTCCGTGCCACTCTCTCGGATGAACTTCGAGAGGAGTACGGCAAGCGGAACGTCCGCGTCAACGCGGGCGACACCGTCGAAATCATGCGCGGTGACTTCGCCGGCGAGGAAGGGGAAGTCGTCGACGTCGACCTCCGGGACACCCGGATCACCGTCGAAGGCATCACCGTCGAAAAGGTCGACGGTGAGGAGGTCCCCCGTCCGTTGCCGACGAGCAACGTCCGCGTGACCGCCCTGGACCTGGAGGACGACCGCCGCGAGGCGCGTCTCCGGGAGGACAACGAATGAGCAACCATCAGAAACGACTGTCGGTACCGAACTCCTGGCCGGTCGAGCGGAAGACCGCGACGTTCACCGTCAAGGCCGGCGCCGGACCGCACGGGGAATCGGGGGTTCCACTCTTGATCCTGCTGCGGGACGTGCTCGGCTACGTCGGCAACGAGAAAGAAGCGCGGTACGCCCTTCGGCAGGGCTCCGTCTCCGTCAACGGCGGAACCGTGTCGGACGTACAGCGACCCGTCGGTATCTTCGACATCCTGTCGTTCGACGAGCGGGAGGAGTACTACCGCGTGTTCCCCGACGAGGGGGGCCGCCTGACGCTCGTTCCGATCGATGCCGACGCCGCGGAAAGCCGTCTCGGGAAGGTCGTCCGCAAGGGAACCGTCTCCGGCGGCGACGTGCAACTCACGCTGCACGATGGCACGAACGTCCGCGTCGAATCCGACACGGAGTACTCGAACAAGGATTCGCTCGTGGTCGACAACGAAACCAAAGCGGTCGTCGCCCACTTCCCGTACGAGGAGGGCGCGCTCGCGGTCGTCGTCGACGGGCAGCACGCCGGCGAGACCGGAACCGTCGACGAGATCCAGGTCACGATGGGCTCTGGATCGAACACGGTTCGCCTCGCAAGCGGCGAGGACACGTTCGAAACCGTCGAGGAGTACGTCGTCGTGATCGACGAGAACTTCACGGACGACGAGGACGCCGACGGAGTCGACGCCGACGAGGAAGCCGATGAAGTCGACGCCGACGAGGAAGCCGATGAAGTCGACGACGGAGACGACGAATCGGACGCGGAACCCGCCGAGGAGTCGGACAACGCAGACGACGGAGGTGACGACGAATGAGCGACGCCGAGTCGGACGCCGAGTTCCACGAGATGCGCGAGCCGCAAATCCAGAAGGTCGTCGTCCACATGGCAGTCGGCCAGGGCGGGGAGCCGCTCGCTCACGCCGAGGAGATCATCGAGGAGATCACGGGCAGACAGAGCGTCCGAACGACCGCCAACCAGACGATCGGCGAGTTCGGCGTCCGCGAGGGCGACCCGATCGGCACGAAGGTCACGCTCCGCGGGGAGGCCGCACGCGGGTTCCTCGACACCGCCTTCGAGTTCACGGAGCTGTCCCGGTCGCAGTTCGACGACACCGGGAACGTGAGCTTCGGCGTCGAGGAACACACGGAGTTCCCGAGCCAGGAGTACGACCCCGAGGTCGGGATCTACGGACTCGACGTGACCGTCGCGCTGGTCCGTCCGGGCTACCGGATCGCAAAACGCGATCGGGAAACCCGGCCGATCCCGAGCTCCCACCAGTTGACGCCCGGGGACGCGATCGCGTTCCTCGAGCGGGAGTTCGACGTGGAGGTGAACGAATGAGCGAAAGCGAAAGCGAACCCGAACCCGAAGAGTCCGCCGACGTCACCGGGGAGCACGCGACGCGACGCACCGGCCAGCGGCACGAGTGCCGGCGCTGCGGTCGCAAACAGGGGTTGGTCGGCAAGTACGACATCAACCTCTGTCGCCAGTGTTTCCGGGAGGTCGCACGAGACATGGGATTCAAGAAGTACAGCTAACAATGGTAGGCAACGATCCACTGGCGAATGCGCTTTCGGGGCTCGACAACGCCGAGCGTGTCGGCCACTTGGAGTACACGGTACAGCCCGCCTCGAACGTCATCGGCTCCGTACTCGAGGTCCTCTACGACCGCGGGTACATCGACGGATTCGAGTTCGTCGACGACGGCAAGGCCGGACGATTCGAGGTCGAACTGAAAGGAGCGATAAACGAGTGTGGCGCCGTCAACCCCCGCTACTCTGCGGGCGCAGACGAGTTCGAGAAGTGGGAAAAGCGATTCCTCCCCGCCCGCGATTACGGGGCGCTCGTCGTCACGACGAGCCACGGCGTCATGAGCCACTACGAGGCCCGCGAACAGGGCATCGGTGGCCAGGTGATCGCATACGTATATTAATATGAACCGAGTAGAAATCGAGATCCCGGACGACGTGTCCGCGTCGATCGATCACCTCGATCTCACGATCGAGGGGCCGAACGGATCGGTCACTCGTCGACTGTGGTATCCGGACGTGACCGTCTCCGTCGAGGACGACGCTGTCGTCATCGAATCGGCGGAGACCGACGCGAAGACGAACGCGACGGTCGGAACGTTCGAGAGCCACGTCACGAATATGATCCACGGCGTGACCGAGGGGTGGGAGTACAGGATGGAAGTCTTCTACGCCCACTTCCCGATGCAGGTTTCCGTGGAGGGCGAGGAGATCGTCATCGAGAACTTCCTCGGCGAGAAGGCACCGCGCCGGACGCCGGTCCGTGGCGACACGGAGGTTCAGGTCGACGGCGAGGAGATCGTCCTCTCGGGACCCGACAAGGAAGCGGTCGGACAGACCGCCGCGGACATCGAACAGCTCACGAAAGTGAAAGGAAAGGACACGCGCGTCTTCCAGGACGGCGTGTACATCACCGAGAAGCCGGCGAAGGCGGGTGGTGCATAGATGAGCGAGTACGAAGAACTCGAAAACATAAGCGGCGTCGGTCCCTCGAAGGCGGACGCCCTCCGGGAGGCCGGCTACGAAACGATCGAGGACGTCAAGGCCGCTTCGCAGGGTGAACTGTCGGAGATCGACGGCATCGGCAACGCGCTCGCCGCGCGGATCAAGGCCGACGTCGGCGGTCTCGAGGTCGAAGAGGAAACCGAAGCGGAAGTCGAAGAGGTCGAGGAGCCGGACGAGGACGAAGAGCCCGACGCGGAGGTCGAAACCGAACTCCGCCCCCGGGGACACGCCGACAAGACGCCGGACCTCGATGCCGACACTGCACGGGCGCTCGCACAGAAGCACCGCGAGGGCAAACCGCAGTTCAACCGGCAGGACTACCACAAGAAAAAGCGGGTGCCCGCCTCGTGGCGGCGTCCGCGCGGGGACCTCTCGAAGCAGCGCCGAGGGATCAAAGGCAAGGGCGACACCGTCGAGGCGGGCTTCCGCTCGCCGACGGCCGCCCGGGGCCTGCACCCCTCCGGTTTCGAGGAGGTTCGCGTGTTCAACACCGACGACCTCGATGGAATCGACCCCGACACGGAGGCGGTTCGGATCGCCTCCTCGGTCGGCGGGCGGAAACGCGAGCGAATCGAGGAAGTGTGTGAGGACCGGGAGATCCGCGTCCTCAACCCGACGTACGTCGAAGTCGAGGTGGAACAATGACTGATCTCGGCGCACAGAAGCGGCTCGCAGCCGACGTCCTCGACATCGGCGAGAGCCGCGTCTGGTTCGACCCGGAGGCACAGGGAGAGATCGCCGACGCGATCACTCGCGAGGACATCCGCGAACTCGTCGAGGAGGGGACGATCCGCGCGAAGGACGCGAAGACCAACTCGCGCGGTCGGGCCCGCGAGCGCGACGCGAAGCGCTCGTACGGCCACCGCCGCGGTGCCGGCTCCCGGAAGGGGAAAGCCGGCGCCCGGAAGGACCCCAAGGAGGACTGGATCAGCCGGATCCGCGCACAGCGGCGACGGCTGAAGGAGCTTCGAGACGACGGCCCCCTCGACCGCAGCCAGTACCGCGAGCTGTACGACAAAGCAAGCGGCGGTTCGTTCGAGGACGTCGCTCGGCTCGAAGCCTACATCGAAACCAACTACGATATTGAGGTGACTGAGTAATGGCAACAGGACCACGGTATAAAGTACCGATGCGGCGTCGTCGCGAGGTCCGGACCGACTACCACCAGAGGTTGCGCCTGCTGAAATCCGGCAAACCTCGCCTGGTCGCCCGGGTGAGCAACCGACACGTCAGGGCGCAGCTGGTCACTCCCGGACCGGACGGTGACGAGACCCATGCCGCCGCCTCCAGCGAGGAGCTGGCGGAGTACGGTTGGGAGGCTCCAACGGGGAACCACCCCAGCGCGTATCTCACGGGGTATCTCGCCGGCGCCCGAGCGGTCGAAGCCGGCCTCGAAGAGGCCGTCCTCGACATCGGGCTCAACACGGCGACGCCCGGAAACAAGACGTTTGCAGTACAGGAAGGTGCAATCGACGCGGGGCTCGAGGTTCCCCACAACGACAGCGTGCTTGCCGACTGGTCGCGCAACCGCGGCGAACACATCGCCGACTACGCCGAGCAGCTCGACGAGCCGCTGTATTCGGGGGAGTTCGACGCCACTGAACTACCCGAGCACTTCGATGAGGTGCTCGCACGGATCCAGGAAGACTATGAGTAACGACGAGGGCTGGGAACCGCGAACGCGGCTCGGCCGCAAGGTACAGGACGGCGACGTCACGTCGATGAGACAGGCGCTCGAGACGGGGCTCCCGCTGAAGGAGCCGGAGATCGTCAATCAGCTCCTTCCGGGGCTGGAAGACGAGGTGCTGGACATCAACATGGTCCAGCGGATGACCGACTCCGGGCGCCGGGTGAAGTTCCGGGTCGTCGTCGCGGTGGGCAACCGCGACGGCTACCTCGGCTTCGCGCAGGCCCGCGACGATCAGGTCGGCGGGGCGATCCAGAAGGCGATCGACGTGGCGAAGCTGAACGTGATCGAGGTGGACCGCGGCTCCGGCTCCTGGGAGGACCAGGCCGGTGGCGTGAACTCCCTGACACGCAGGGCGGAGGGGAAGGCCGGCTCGGTGACCGTCGAGATCATCCCCGCCCCACAGGGGCTGGGACTGGCGGGCGCCGAGACGGTGCGCAACATCCTCGAACTCGCCGGCGTCCAGGACGCCTGGACGAAATCCAACGGCAACACCCGGACGACGGTGAACCTCGCGAAGGCGACGTTCAACGCCCTGGAGAACGCCTCGCAGGCGAGGATGCCCCAGCACGCCCGCGAAGTTCACCGAGACGTGGAGGTGGGCGAGTGATGCAGGCGATCGTCCAGCTCCGCGGGGAAGTGAACATCAGTGGCGACATCCAGGACACACTGGAGATGCTGAACCTCCACGGGGTCAACCACGCCACGTTCGTCCCGGAGACCGACTCCTACCGCGGGATGATCACGAAGGTGAACGACTACGTCGCGTTCGGCGAGCCGACCGCAGAGACGGTCGCGATGTTGCTCGAGCGCCGCGGCGAGCCCGAGGAGGGCACCGCGACGATCGACGACGAGTGGGTCGCAGACAACACCGACTACGACGACGTCGACTCGCTTGCGGCCGCGCTCGTCGAGGAGGAGACGACGCTTCGCGAGCAGGGGCTCTCCCCCGCGCTCCGTCTGCACCCGCCGCGAGGCGGCCACAAAGGGCTGAAGCGTCCGACCGCCGAGGGCGGTCAGCTGGGTCGCCACTCGACCGATGAGATCGACGCGCTCCTGGAGGCGATGCGATGACGGACAAAAAGAAACGCCAGCGGGGCTCCCGAACGCACGGCGGCGGCTCACAGAAGAACCGGCGCGGCGCCGGGAACCGGGGTGGCCGCGGCGCGGCCGGCCGGGACAAACACGAGTTCCACAACTACGAGCCGCTGGGCAAGCACGGCTTCACTCGCCCGGACGACGTCACGGACGACGTCGTCGAGGTGCGTGTCCGGAAACTCGACGAGGACGCGACGCTGTTCGCCGCCGACGGGGTGGCGGACCGCGACGGGGACGCCTACGTCATCGACGCGCGCGACGTGGCCGAGGACGGCTACGACGCCGACGTCGTGAAGGTGCTGGGCGGCGGTCAGGTGCGCAACGAGCTGCACGTCACCGCCGACGCGTTCACCGCCGGCGCCGTCGAACTCCTCGAGGAAGGCGGCGGGGAGGCGATCCTCTCCGACCGTGCCGAGACCGCAGAATCAGAAGACCTATCCGACGAAGACACGGACGAATCGTAACGCATGAGCTGGAAGGAGGCCGCCGAACCAGTCCTGACGCGGATGCCCTCGATCGACCGGCCCGAGGGACACGTCCCGTTCAAGCGGAAGCTGATGTGGACAGCCGTGATCCTCATCGTCTACTTCTTCCTCACCAACATCAACCCGTTCGGGCTCGCTGCGGGTGAGGGGACGGACTTCTTCGGGCAGTTCCGCTCGATCCTGGCGGGCGAACACGGATCGCTGATGCAGGTGGGGATCGGTCCGATCGTCACCGCGTCCATCGTGCTGCAGCTGCTGGGCGGCGCCAACCTGCTCGGACTCGACACGAACGACCCCCGCGACCAGATACTGTACCAGGGGCTCCAGAAGTTGCTCGTCATCGTCGTCACGGCGATGACGGCAGCGCCAATGGTGTTTACCGGCGAGTTCCTTCCGTCGGATCCCGCCGTGGCGCAAGCACTCGGCGTCAGCATCGGTGTCATCGACACGCTGGTGTTCCTGCAAGTGTTCGTGGGCGGCGTCCTCATTTTGTTCATGGACGAGGTCGTGAGCAAGTGGGGCGTCGGCTCCGGCGTCGGGCTGTTCATTATCGCCAGCGTGAGTCAGCAGCTCGTCGGCGGATTCTTCAGCTGGGGAGGACTGGGCGCTACGGGCTTCTTCGCGAGCTGGTATGGAATCATCTTCGGCGAGACGACGCTCGGCTCCCCGTTCACGACGGAGGGGCTGTTTGCCCTGCTGTTCGAACCGGGTGAGATCCTCGCGATATTCACGACGCTATTCATCTTTGGGATCGTCGTGTATGCGGAGTCGGTTCGCGTCGAGATCCCGCTGTCACACGCACGGGTGAAGGGCGCCCGCGGGCGGTTCCCAGTGAAACTAATCTACGCGTCAGTCCTGCCGATGATACTCGTTCGGGCGCTGCAGGCGAACATCCAGTTCTTCGGGCAGATTCTCAACTCCCAGTGGCCGGGAATGCCCGAGTGGCTGGGCGTCTACGGGGATCAGGGGCAGCCGATCTCCGGGTTCTTCTACTACACGAACCCGATCCAGACGCGCGAGGAGTGGATGTGGTTCCTCGGCGAGACTGCCGCGGAGCCGTGGATGATCGCCAGCCGTGTCGCGATCGACCTCACCTTCATGGTGATCGGCGGCGCGATCTTCGCGATCTTCTGGGTCGAGACCACCGGCATGGGGCCGGAGGCGACGGCCAAACAGATTCAAAACTCCGGAATGCAGATCCCCGGCTTCCGTCGGAATCCGCAGGTCGTAGAGAAGGTGATGGAGCGATACATCCCGCAGGTGACGGTCATCGGCGGCGCGCTGGTCGGCTTCCTGGCGGTGATGGCGAACATGCTGGGCACCATCGGGGGTGTCTCCGGAACCGGGCTGCTGCTGGCGGTCTCGATCACGTACAAGCTGTACGAGGAGATCGCCGAAGAGCAGTTGATGGAGATGCATCCGATGATGCGCCAGATGTTCGGCCAATAAATAGAACATTTATAGAACGCAATCCCGCGTTCTGGACGTTCTTACGCCGTTTTTATTGAAGTCGGCTTACCCGTTACGAGACTAGTTCGGCGCTGAGCATCGGCTATCGAGCCTTTCTCACCTTTTTGGCGGTTGGTTCCACCCTTTGCGTGTGTCGTGACCTCTTCGAGATTGAACAGAGTCGCACGTTTTTGTGCTCAGATACAACTCTTCTGAATAGTCTATCTCAGAATAGTCTATTTTGCTCTGTTGAATCCGTGGGATGCGTCGGGATCGGATCACGATACGGTCAGTTCAGTATCGCTGTCGGTAGCATTCTGAAAAGTATTCTCGGTTGAGAGGTAGGAAGGTAGACATCTTTGAGTAGATTGATCAACACAGCCACGGCGAAGAGCAAAATAATTGCTCCTTCTGGTGTCGTGATCCCCGTGCCGTCATTAGAGTCAATAGAGCAGATTCAACAAAGCATATTGATGCTAATTGCGACACACAGCGCACCGAGTCCTCCACACAACACCGTCCATTGTCGGAAGGATTAGCAGTACTCGTCTGTTGGGTCTTGCATACCTGTATAATCATCTCGAAGAGGAAATGCGGTCACACGCACTACACCGGCCACTGGCTGCAATCGTTGACAAATTCGGGTCTGACGGCGAAACTCTACAGGGATACACTCACCCAAGCTAGAACAGGGAAACCATAGATAGTGTAGCGAAAAACACAATCCCTGCTGTCGAAACCAAGGAAACCTTCAAACGCCAATATTTATTCGATGCGACTTCCGCTAACAAGTAATTCTCCTCAATCAACTCTCCTAACATTGCATCCTCGTCCAAACCCTTGATCTCAGACTCGTAATCATCAAGACATTTCGCATTGATGTTCTCCCAAAATAGCAAAGCCCCGCCAGAAGGCTCTGTCTGCGGGTAAATCACCCAGCCTGCGAACACCCCTGCGAGTAAGGTAGCCCCGATCGTCATCGCCGCGAGAATCTTGAACTCGACATCGGCCCCAGCCCAGTTTCCGTCAAGGACGGTAACGAACAGCCCGAGAAATGCTAACTGCCCTGTTAGGAGGACAGACGCTTTCTGATCAGCAAATTTGATGTACTCATTCAGATGAGAGAGTGTTTGCGCCGAAAAGTCAGTGGGCGGTGACGGCATAGGTTACTCTTGCCAAATCCCGGTGAATTTGTAGTACTGGGCGGTGTCGTGCCCTTTCAGCGGACTACCCCAGGTATATCCATTGTGCTCACCAACATGTTTCACGTATTGCCCCCACCCGTTCTCGTCATCTGAATACTCGTAGACGCCATCGTTCACGTAATGCTGGTCTTTTCCTGCCATCGCTTCAAGGTCTGACGCGACATTCGCACCAGTTGAAACTGCTGTTAATCGGTTCATCCGCTGGTTGCCGCTGTGAGCACCGATGCGTGAGATGTAGACTGTGTCGTACGCTGACCCGGTGCTGATCGATATCGTCTCAACGTCGTTGTCCTCCAGTTTCGGATTGACATGGTACTTCAACGCCCATTTGACGGTAGCGATGTACTCTAGTAGTGTTTCGACCGCATCTCCATCATCTTCACCTGCACCGAAATACGCGAGAATGCCGTCTCCTGTGTTCTTCTCAAGCTTTCCATCGAAATCACGGACCAGTTCCATGATCTCGGGGATGAATAAGTTCAGCATAAACAGCGTATCCTCGTCGTCATTTCTACTCATGTAGTTGCTGAAGTCGTTGATATCGACGAAAACAATCCCGAGACGATATTTTTTCGCAGAATGGATTGTGAGATCTCCTAATGAAGGATTAGTTCGGCCCCGGGGAATATCTTCAAGTCGTTCTTCGACGGTCTCTGCTCTCTCCCCAATTCGTTCGATGATTTCCTCTTGGTGAGAGTCCGAGAAATCCGGCATTCTGTTCTCTGATGTTACTTATTGGAGGTTTGTATAGTTACGCGAAGCGTGGTGAAAGTACAGCTGTAGCTCGTCGGGATGGAGGCGTGCGTTTGCCAACATATCCAACGAACTCGCTCACTGACTTGTCGCTTCTCATTATATTCCGTCATGGCTGGCTCTCAGACATTGCCGTACACTACCCCGTATCTCGTACGACTATCGGGACACCTCCTTGAGCTGGTAGAAACATCGCCACTCAATACGCAATTCTCATCAACCGGTTAGTTCAGGTGAGACTATGTCTGAAGGAGGGGATTTCCACAGAGCAGTTTCACCCGTCCAGTGAGTCTACGCGTGATCTGGGACGTGGGGTAGCCGTTCTTGGATAGCAACGACAACCTCAGCACGTTCATCAGTTGGCTCCACTACTACCACTTCGTAAGTGTTCTCGTCGTATTCTAGGAGCCAAAGGAGGTAATGCGTACGGGGGTAACATTTCCGTTCTTCCCCTTCAGAATCACAGAATAGAACATGAAACGGTTTCCCAGTACCGTCGGGATTACGGTCTACGTCGTAATCAATGTCTACACCTACCACTGAATAATCATCCTCGAAAAGGTCCCTGTTTTCTAGGAAGAATTCATAACTCCAGGCATCAATCTCACCGGAGAGTACGAGAAACCAGTCCAACGGTACTCGATGGAAGAATCGTTCGATCCCGAAGCGGGTATGTTCTATTCTGATCGGTTCGGTGTAGTGATGGTCTTTTGTGAGAGGAGCAATGGTGTCTGGAGGGCCCATAACCAACGGGACGTTCACAGTCTAATAAGATTGAGCTTCCTGATTCTATGTACCGCTGACAACCACATTCACCATCCTCTCTCGGTCGCAAATACAAATGTGCGTGTTCAGAAACCGTATCGGTCGTGCGCTTCGTCGATAGTGAGGATATCGACGATCCTCACCTGCTCCTTGTCCTCGCGGATTTTGTAGAAGGCGGTGTGGGTTCGCCCTATATGGAGACGGTACATCTCCTCGCCCTCGACCACAAGCTTCTCACGGTCGCCTGAGCCGGCACCCGGTTTCGGGTACGGCTCTGCCTCCAGTTTCTGAAGGTTCTGCTTGACGATCCGCTGGCTCTTGTCGTCGAGGCTCTGGTAGTATTCCTGCGCTTCCTCGGAAAGAAGGATGCTATAGCTCATCGAGTGGCGTCAACTCTTCCTCGTCGGCTTCTTCCACGCGACGTGCGCGTTCCGCGAGCTGACGCCGGTTCCGCTCCTGAATAAGCTCCTTCAGAAGCTCGTCGTAGGTCTGTCCCGCTTGTTTGAGTTCGTTTAGTTCGCGCCATCGTTCCTCGGTGACTGGAATTCGCTTGTTTGCTTGTGACATGGCGATTGCGTGTTTGTGTTCACGATGTCATCCCCGTTTTAGCAGGCGTGAACCCATTATCCGGTGAACCTGTTATTCGGGGAGAGGGACGAACTCTTTTTCTGACGGTCGGTGCCACCCGGACGCCATTTTTAGAGCTTCGTGTTTAATCCTTACAACCTTTACAATGAAAAGCGTTGCGGGGGGCAGGAACCACTACCCAAGTGCAGAGGTGTTTCTCGTCTTATTTCCGCTGTGCTTCGAGCTCCCGAATCGCTTCTTTAAACCGCTCACCATCTCGGCTGAGATTCGAGAGAGATATCGGAGTCATGGTTGAACAAGACCTCCGGATCGTCAGGGTCTACTGGAGATACCTCGGGTCCTTGCTCCGACGCATCCACGAGTAACTCGACGTACTGAAGGTGGTCGTCGAGTTCATCACCGGAGAAGGGATTCTCCTCTTCTTCTCGGAACTGCCGACGATACTGTCGAAAGCTGGCTCGATGTTAGCCTCAACGAACCAGAGTTTCATCTTCCTCTTTGCTCTCGCTTCGAACGTATTTCCGGTAATCTCCCAGTTCGTCTTTTGTGTCGTCAGTCATGCCGTCTCAACCTCCTGCAGGTAGCGGTCCTTTCTCTGCCATATCCGCCGCGCAGTATCCTTGTTCACACCAGTCTCTTCCGCGATCTTCCGCCACGAGAACCCGTCCTCACGGAGAGAGACGACATCCAGCGCAGTGTCGAAGTCTTCACCCGGGACCCAGTACTCGCCGGCGTCGTCGAACTGGAGGCCGAAGGGTGGACGTCCGTGGTCGAAACCGTTCTCCAGACGTTCCTTCGTGGCCCGTTTCGACCGCTTGATCTCCCTGCGCTTCTCGACGTCGTCGGTGGTTGCCTTGATCGACTGCTGGACGAGCTCCCAGTCGTCGTCGAGGTCAACGGCGCGCCCGAGCTCGTGCGAGTGTAGCTCCACACCGATATTGTCGAGGTCCAGTAGGAGGCGAAGACGTTCCTTCCGGTCCCGAGAGAGACGGGAGAGGTTCGGAACGACCACGGCGGCGACGTCGCCGCTATTGGCGTCCTCCAGCAGCGCCTGGTACTCCGGGCGATCGGAATCGAAGCCGGATGCGCGTCGCCCTTCGTTATACACCTCCACGAGGTTGAGGTCGTTTTCGTCGGCGTACTCCTCTACGTCGTCGCGCTGCCGCTCCAGTGACTTTCCGTCTTGGGAGAGCCGGATATAGCCGACTGCTGTTTCACTCATCTTTGACGATCGTGAGTTCAAACTTGTTTCCGGACTTGACCTCCCAGTCGAGCTTCTTCCCCTCCAGCCCAAACGACTCAGCGAGCGCTTTGGGAACTGTCGTCTTGTACTGTTCAATCTCACGGTCGCCGCTCTGCGACGTCGTCTTTGTGACGGTTGTTTCGGGCACGGGCTGTTATCACTTCGTGTAGCCATACACTTAGTTATAATCTGATGTGTATCAGAAACCCACCTTTCTGAGACAGTACAGTGAGGTCCAAACCTGCCACCATGTTCGGCATAAATGTGTTAGAAACCAAGTGTAGCATCAACTCTGAACTTGGAAGTTGATCATCTCCCATGCAAACCACAAATGCAGGAGAGCTTCCTGAAGCCGTGAAAGTTAGACCCGAATTGTTAGAATCACAAGATACATCAAATACTCGAAAATCAGCGATCTACGTCTTATTCTTTTCTAAAACATTTAATTTAACCAAAAAGCATATAAATAGCAGAATATTAAAAGTAGTTACAAAAGGAAGTCGCACTGGCAAAGACCATCTCTACTTACGGCCGGCAGAATCGACAAAACACCACCCAAATCGAACAAGAGCAAGATGACACAAAACCTTGACACAGATGACGACGTTACCGACTCACAACCAAACACAAAAGGAATCCCAGAAGCCATCTACATAGTCCCCGACAAAGTAATTGACGCGTATCAGCAGAATCAAACGAATACAAACTCAAATAAGCGAATCGTGATCTGGCCTGACGGAACCACAGAAATCACGTCCAAAGGTCGGTACAGCACGGAGTCCGAGATTGGGCAAATTAAACCAAAATTCGTTATTGCTGATCCGGACACAGATCCTCATGCTGTCCATCCCACCGATGAAGACTTTGGAGTATTTCTTGAAACATGGCAAGACGAAATAGAGTTTTACGACGAAGTTTGTCTGCCCAAATCAAGCATCTTGGACGGCATCGAGGTCGTCACAACGGAACACCCTGAGATCCCACCAGAGACGATTGCAGAAATTGACGATAAGTCCCGTACCCACCTCAAAGAGATGCTCGAAAGAGAGGCGGTGCGGCACGTCTACGAGAATGATGACGTCATTGTCCTCGCGGACGCGGTCCAAAATCCAGAGGTGCCAGTTATCGCCCGAAACCATGGAGTAACTCCCAGCGTGCTTGGTGAATTGATGTGGAAACGACTTCCTAGTAATGTGGAAACAGGAATTGGAACGGAGTTTGAGTACTCTTCGCCGATCGTAATCCCTAAAGAGTAACGAAGAACCTTTTCGACCCGTGATTTCCCAGTTATGAACAAGAATTTGAATCGAGAAAAATCAAGAGTGTCATAAACACTGAGTACCGTCCCAAGTCTGCTCTTGCTAGTGTGCTCTACTTCTGATTGAGAGCTGTAATGAGTTTGGGCCAACTTCCAACTAGTAACTCCACGCTTGGGACAGTACTGAGTGTAGCCTCAAGTCTGAAGTTGTAATCCCACTCACGTATGATAGATAGTACCAACTCTTGATAGAAACTGGCTATAAGATGTAGAGGATTGGTGTTACAGACGAAGTTTCTCATTGCAGTATCCTGTCAGAAACAGCTTGATGTGTACAAGGGGCATACGCATCACCCTGGGAGTCCGTAACACGTGTAATGAACTTCGTTTGTGTTAGGATAAGAACTGACTGAAATCAAATAAATCTTATCAGGAGTCAATCAGAAATTCGGTACAAGATACACAACGTGTATCTCGTAGGTTGTTTCGGTCTGAGCGAAAAGAGTTCATTTCTCAAACACGTATTTGTCCTACCACAATCCTATTATTCCGCTACTCGTATCTGCAAGTATGGCACTTTCACACTCGATAACGGATATCGAGCGAGGGGATCTCGTCTCGCATGTCCTCGTCCTTGCTGGGTTTGGACTGATCGGTATAGGAGCAGTCCTTCCGTGGATCGACAAAGAACTCCCGTTGAAGGTGTATGTGTTAGGCGAGCAAATGGGAGTTGAGCGAATCTGGGTTCGACGATTACTCGTCGTAGCAGGTGTCGGTGCGCTTGTCGAAGTTGGTCGTTTCCGGAGTTCGGAGTGGCGATCCGTCTTCGATCTCGTTTTGGTTGGGATTGGCGGACTCGTAGCGGTGATTACGATAACCCAAAGTCCACTTATTGGCAAATGGTTGCCGGGACATGGTGTCTATCTCACTCTCTTTGGGAGCGTCCTTGTCACGTTCGGAGCCAGCATCTCACTCATCACTACGCAACTTGACAGCCCCTCGGAAGCGCTTTGATCTGTTGGAGGCAGTGTCATATCACGAATTTCGAACGAGCAGTCCGTACCGTCCACAGTAAAGCTAGTTCAGTACATCTGGAGCTAAATGAACGCGATTGCCATGCTGAATTGATCCTCTGTATGTTGCACAGTGCCGAGAACATCATGTGATACTGGTAAGACCCTCACTGACCAGTTTACATCTCCATTTGCCGTCCGTTCCAGTGTTTTCTGAGTAAACGGAACAATTGCTCATTGATGTGTGTACCGTCTGTACACATCATATAAGATAGAATATATTTAAAACATAATCATTCCAGTGCAACATTCGTGCCCTCCACCTTGCACGACTTTAGAAACATAAATTTAATCTGTTAGTTTTATCATGGACGATGTACTCGCCAGGATACGATTGAAGCTACACTTGGTGACATCCATCTATCCCTCGGAGACTGCACCATAGTGTTTATTTGCTCAGTGGCAGCCTGTATACGTATCAACAGATGTCGGAAGCAGGTTCACTGTCCAAGACTCTCGACGACACAGTCACTCTCAGCCGTGAGCTTCGAGAGGACGGACAGATCGACGGCCAAGTGAAACTCTACAACGTGGACGACGAGAACGAGTTCGAGTCCGACGCCGAACTCTTCTTCGATCGCACGTTGATGACCCAGGGGCTCCGGGAGGCACTCTCCATCCTTCGGGATTCCCTCACCGGGGACGACCCGCGTGGGACGCACATCCTCTATGGCCCGTACGGCAGCGGGAAGTCACACCAGATGGTGGCGATGTATCACTGTTTCGCCGACCCGGCCGCGGCGGGTGCGTGGGCCGGCGAGGAGATCGAAGGGTTCGAGGACGCGCTGCCCGACTCGGCGACCCCGATCACAGTCGCCATGCAGAACGAGCAGTACGAGTACCTCTGGGAGCCGTTCTTCGAGGCACTGGACTACGATCCGGGCACCTACGAGTCGGGGGGGTATCCCGATATGCAGACCATTCAGGACGCAGTCGGGGACGAGACGGTGGCGTTCCTCGTTGACGAACTCGAAGACTGGTTCGACACGCTGCAGGGGGACCGCAAGAGCGCGAACAAGGCGTTCCTCCAGTCGCTTCTCGAATCCACCGCGCTTTCCGACCTGGAACTCTACACTATCGTCTCCGTCCTGCGCGAGGATTCCGAGGTCCACGACATCCTGAACCGGGAACAAGCGGTCGAGGTCAACATGAACAACCAGGTGGACAAGCGGCAAGTCCTCCTTCACCGGCTGATCGACAACGTTGATGAGGCAGCCGCCCGCGAGATCGTCAACGGGTACTTCGACACGTATGACCAGTCGGATCACGTGAGCATCCCCGATGAACTTCTGTCGGAGATGCACGATCACTACCCTTTCCACCCTGTGCTGCTCGACGCGCTGGAGTCGCGGTACTACGCCGACGAGGGGAACCAGAACACCCGGGGGATGATATACCTCTTCTCGAAGGTTCTCCTGGAGATGCGTGACCGGACGGACTTGATCACGCACGGGGACATCGATGCGATCGAGTTCGAGGACGAACTCGCCAAGATCAACTACGAGCGACTGAACGCCGCGACGGGCGACATTGAGAACCGCGTCGATACTGACGACGTCCCTCATGGTCGCCGTATCCTGAACACGATCCTCCTGTACTCGCTCAAACCGAGTGAGGGCGAGGGCGCGGAGATCTCGGAGATCGTGATGGGGGCGTACGAGACCGGAGACCTGGTCTCCGACGTCGTGCTTAACCTAGAGCGATTGCACGGTGTCGCGTGGCACCTCCACAAGCTAAACGGAAAATACGCCATCCGCGACCGGCAGAACCCGAACGCGCTCATCCGGAACGCAGCGACCGACGTCTCCGAGCGGTCCGCCAAAGCCGAGATTGCCGACTTCGTCACAGCCATCTTCGGGTCGAACGCGCACCCGGTCGGGTTCCGGACCGACGACATCCGCGACGTGCCGGACGACCGCGACGTCAAGATCGTCGTGAAGGACGACCAGTGGACGCAGGACGAGGTGAAACGCGTCATCAGGAACGACGGGCGCGGACGCGAGTGGCGCAATACGCTCGTGTTCGTTCAGCCGTCCGGCGACAAGGCGATTGAGTCCGGGACACGGTACATCGACAAGGCGCGGTACATTGAGGGGGCCCGGCAGGTACTCGCTGACGAGTCGCTCGACGAGGACATCCGGGAGTCCATCCGCGGGATGAAAGAACAGGAGGAGAACGAACTCCGCGAGGAACTACAGCTCCTGTACGGGGAGGTCCTGGACGGCGACAACCTGCTCACCGACTGGGACGACATGACCCCGATGGATCTCGACGTGTACGTCATCGACGGGCCGGAGCTCGACGCGGACAACATCGCGGACTCCGCGTCCGCCGACCCGCTCGACCTCCAGTCGCATGTCTGGCCCGTCGCCGACGACCTGCTGGACCGACGGGGAGAAATCTCCATCGAGGACATTTACGAGCAGTTCCTCCGCGATCCGGAACTCCCGATCCCCGGCAGTGCGAACGACGTGCTGAACGCGACCGTGAAGGCGCTCGCCGACAAGCCGGTGCTCGCCCGGGACACCGGCGGCTTCCGCGACGATCTCTCCGGAAGTTCGCTCGATACGGTGCTGGTTCGGAAGGACGACGTGGAGCTGTGGGGCGTGGACGACGTCGAACAGGAACTCCGGCGGCGGTTCGGAAGCGGGACGACCGCGATCGACATCGGGGACTTCGAGTTGGAGCTGGTCGAAGACGGCGAGGTCTGGATCGACGGCGACAGCCACGACGTCGTGATGCGCGCGATCGGGCGGTTGAACCGCGAGGATCAGTACGTGATCGTGAAGGGCAACGAGATCCTCGACAAACCGCAGTCGGACGCGACGCTCCGGGACGTCGGGAGCGCGAGGACGGTCGGCGCGTCGTATCTCGCGGCCCGGATCGAGGAAGCGATCGACGAGGATGGATACGCCAACCTCGACACGATCATCGGGGAGGTGCGCGCCGACGAGTCGGTGTTCCTCCCGCCGGACGAGACGGAGACGGCGGCCCGCGGGGCGGTGAACGACTTCCTCGTGGACGACTACGTGCTGGAGGCCGGTGGCCGGTACCTGGAATCGCTCGGCGACCGCGATCCGACGACGGTGAAGATCGTGCCGACCGTGCCGGACCGCATCGGGGAACAGATCCTCGACTACCTGGACGACCTCGACGCGGGCGACCAGTTCACCGTGAGCAAGGTTGCGGACCGGTTCGACGACACCGTCACCGAGGACATGGTGCAGACATTCCTCTTGGGGAACCTCGGCCGCGAGGAGGACCCGGTGTACGTCGTCGGGCCGACCGGGTCGGAGAAGGCGTCCGACTGGGTGCCAGGCTACCCGTTCCGAATTCCGGACGTCGGATCGGAGACGTGGCGCTTCGAGTACAACGGCGACGACGTCGCCGCGATGCGGAAGAAGTGGCGACGCGACCACCAGACTGGCACTGTCGAGTACGGCGACGTCACGTTCATGCTCCCCGACAGAGAGGGGGTTCCCGGGGCGTTGCAGGGTACCGCCGACATCGAGCGGACGCAGGTCAGTTTGACGTTGCGATCTGAGCAGGATTACACGAAGGTGCAGGACCTGTTCGAGCGGATGCCCGACGAGGCGTCGAGTCTAAAGGTCGAGATCAGCTTCCAGAAGTAGATAAAATATATTATGATTTGTCTCATAATCGCCTAAGTTCTTATATAGTGTTGGGCGAATATGAGACAACATGATTGATGAGAAAGAGTTTAGGGTCCTTTCTGCTCTAGAATCTCCAAAAGATAGACAGGAGCTATCCGAGGAGTTAGAGTACCAAGAAGCGACTATCTCTGACGCGTTTGGAGGCCTAGAACGACGGAATCTGATCACCAGGGAACGTGTTGGAACTCGTTCCGTCGCCAAGCCAAGCGATGCACGGTGTGTGGAGGTGTTTCAGTCCCTTACGAAGGCGAATCCCCACGTCGATTTCGCCGATCTACTCACGCCTTCGATGCTGAACATGTTGTACTACCTTGGCAGTGACGACCCGTGGACGGCGACTGAGCTTGCAGAACGAACCGGACACAATCGCTCGACGATCTATCGAAACCTTCGGACGCTAACGAATCGAGCAATGGTGACGAAGGAACACAGTCAGTATAGACTCAGAGCGGAGTTCGACGAGCTCCACGTCTTCGCGTACGAGCTCCGACATCACGTTCACCGCGTCACAATCAAGCGTGATGTCGAAGGCGGAACGATCGTCTGGGAATCCCACGACGAGTTTCTCGTTCGAACTGACGGTGACGTAGAAGATCCGAATTATCATCGGACAGGTCTCGATGCGTTTGCCGAGTACGGACTCCAGTTCTTCACGACGTCCGAGCAGTACTACTTCTATTCGGAAGACCGCGAATCACTTACTCCGGCGGACCTCGTCTGTCATCTCCTTCTGATAGAGAACGACTCACGACACCGGAAGTACGCACTCTTGCTCGTTGCTGAGACGGGACTGACAGAAGAGGATCTCGAAGAGACTGCAAGGAATTACGGAATCGAGGATATCGTGATGTCGCTCGTAGAGTTTTTGCGTACCGATGGCGAGATCACAGCAGAACAAACGCCGCAGTGGGAAGAGTTCGAGGCGCTTGCTTCCGAGTACGAGGTTGATAGAAATCATCGAAGTAGTCCATAGCTTTACAGCAGATCTGTTCAGAAGTTGCCAAAACCGGTGTGTAAGATGGAGGGCGCGTATGTTGCATGAGCTATAGTCCAAATCACACCATTTCGTGGACTGGAGTAGCAAGATCCAATTCGCCGTGGAGCAACTGCACAAGCTCCATATCTGTGTAAAACTCCACACCCTCTTTCACACTGTAAGAGGGACAGAGATTGGAAACCACCATCATCCGAGCTTCATACTCTTTCCAAGTTGGTGGGTATCTTTCCGATATCGAACTTTCACCGTCCGGATCAATCCAGGTAAATCTATCCTCGACATCTGATTCATTCCATTGCTGGACCTTCTCAGGGAACGGTAATCCGGTAGGTGAGCCCTCATATGCATCTGCCTCAACGTTGAAGACTTTGTGATCGAATTTTTCATTCAAATTTTGAATTCCCTCCAAAGCATTCATCTGGATTACTGGCTGCAGGTATTTGCATTCTATAAACCAGAGTTCATCTTCATCACTATCCACGGCTATGACATCTATTTCAGATGATTCAACACCGGGTAATTCTGCGCTGTAGTATGAATCGAATCCTTGACTGGAAAGATATCTGTACACGTTCTTTTCGAACTCCTCACCCCTCTCGACAGCTATATCATTCAGAATTTCATTTCCAGAGGGTTTGTCACCGTTCTGCAGCAGCGGGAATATTTGGAAACGGAGAATTTTGGCATAGAAACGCGGATAAACGATCCTCGTTACTTCCCGCGTTATAGGTGGACGTCCCGAAACCTCACGTACAACTTCTTCAAGGTCCAATTTGAACAAAAACGGATGGGCGTCCAAGTTATTTTTCGAGATAACCAGTGACTGTTTGACGTCGCCCCAGTTCTCCGGGAATACCTCTTGACCGATTTCATCCAATTCTTCTTCGGCAGTAACGGCTAAAGTTGAATCTTGTAGAACAACATTTCCTTCATCGTCAACAAACCGTTGATCCAAACCCTCCAGAAGCTCGTCTATCTTATGGACGGAGACATTGTCTGGGGGAAAGGTCGTATATGTATCCCCAACGATTTCATCGGCGGATGCGATGAACAGCATCGGAAGGATGAATTCATAGGATGTTTCGGCGAATTCTCTCAGTGATTCATCCTCGCTAAATCCTGGC
The DNA here is from genome assembly GCF_002952775.1 of Halalkaliarchaeum desulfuricum. Taxonomy (NCBI): domain Archaea; kingdom Methanobacteriati; phylum Methanobacteriota; class Halobacteria; order Halobacteriales; family Haloferacaceae; genus Halalkaliarchaeum; species Halalkaliarchaeum desulfuricum. The sequence goes on along the minus strand of NZ_CP025066.1, from coordinate 699,690 downwards.
CAGTCAAAGTTTCTGAGTTCGGTGCTTGCTTCATCGAAGTACTCAACGTATTCCTCTTTTCCGCCCATCAAGCTTCTAAGATTTCGAAAGTAACATTGACGATATTCTGTATCACGAAGGTCGTATTCACTGAAGACAAAATCATCATTGACAGGAGGTACCGGGTAATTAAGACAGAGTCTGAAATCTTCCTCGATTTGATTAAGTGCATTGACTACTTCTGCCTGGGATTGTACCAGAAGTTCGATATCTTGGTCAAGGGAGTCATGGTCTCTGTCTAGGTATTCGTCTCCGAATTCGTCGCTGTCCACAGGCAAGATAATCTTAATCAGGTAGTTCAAATAGGAGAAAAGGCTGTGATCAATCCTCCTGTTTTCATAGAGCCCTGTGGCGGTAATGTTGAGACGTTCGATTAGGTATAACAGTAAGTGGTCTTTGCTGTATTCCTGTATGAGTTGAACCAGATTTTCGTCTTTAAGACGATCTCTGTCTCTCTCAATTTTTTCATGGATTATCTCAGGGTCTTCGATATCAAGGTCCAAGCAATAGGGACAACGAAGATCGTTGTATTCATTGCAGACTATGAGCGGATTCCCACAATCGGCACACGGCATTTAGTCGTTCTTGATGGTTAATGTGGGTGAGTTGGGATAGGATTTTGCCTTATGGTGTAACTGAAATGTGAAAGTATTAGATGGTGGGCGTGAGTCCCATTCTTTGGTGGAACGACGCCGGATGAAAATTTGGTCTACCAGCTGAATTGAAGCTCTACATCTTGCACGGTGATTTCAACACCTCCACTAGCTGTCATACTGAAACCTATGAGAATCTCTGCTAATCCCTATGAACTACGAGTCGTGAATCGATTTGGATCCGCTCGACAGACTCCGTATGGACCACCCAGCCACGTTGTTATTGGAGTAATTTCCATGTTCGAAGTTTCGGCTCTGTCGCGGCCGACACGTACATAGCGTCCGGAGAACCCACACTTATGAGGGTCCTGCGTAATTCCTTCCACATACTGAATCATGTCTGAGCAATCCGGATCCTCGCAGGAGCGCCACGAGCGTACGGAACTCCCCATCGAACGGGGGTTCCCGATCGAGCGCGTGAACGAGATCGCCGAGAAAGAGGGGCGGGCGAAGATGTACTACCGTCCGATCTACACGATGCACAAGTGGTGGGCGCGCCGCCTGGGCTGTGTCTTCCGCGCGATCTGTCTGTACACACTCCTCGACGATCCCGAGAAGGTCTCCGTCTACGAGCCGGGTCACGAGGGTGGCACGCTCGCGGCGTACGGCGACGACGATGGCGAGTCCGACCTCGACGTCGCGTCGCTGCTCGAACGCGTGGACATGACGGACCCGGAGAGCCTCTGGGAACTCTACCCGAAAGACGTCCGCGTCGAGGACAAGAAAATCCTCGACCCGTTCATGGGTGGCGGGACGTCACTCGTCGAGGCGTCTCGGTTCGGCGCGGAGGTCGTCGGCAACGACTTGAACCCCGTCGCGTGGTTCGTCACGAAGAAGGAACTCGAAGCGGGCCAGACTGACGTCGAAGAGCTTGAGGAGGCTTTCGAGCAGGTGAAGGAGGACGTCGCCGACGAGATTACGCAGTACTACAAGACGCCCTGTCCGAACGGCGACCACGACGCGGACGTGATGTACAACTTCTGGGTGAAGGAGTTGGACTGTGTCTCCTGTGGCAGCACGGTTCCGCTTTTTAAGGACTATCGAGTGGCAAAGGGGCGCTACGAGAACGACGATAAGTATAACGTCCTCTGTCCTGATTGTGGTGCAGTCACCCTGGTAGATGACTGGCAATCTGATAGCGTTTGCAATGACTGTGGCCACGGATTTGTACCCAAGGAAGGGAATGCATCACAGGGGAATTACAACTGCCCCGCCTGTGGACAAAAATACAGAATAACGGATGCGATCCAAGAACAGAATGGTTATTCAACCCGTCTTTATGCCGTTGAGTACTATTGTTCAGAGTGTGATAGTAATGGGCGAGACAGGAGTGAATTCAAGGGCTATAAACAAAGTACAACAACGGACAAAGAGTTATTTGAAAAGGCGAAAAACAAATGGGAATCGAACGATTACCTCCATAAATTCACACCGAATATAGAAATACGAGACGGATATAAAACCGCCTCACCAAAGTTCGAAGCAACGGCTCGTGGAGAAGGGAATTTGGAAATACATGATATCGAATATTGGACAGATATGTATAATGAAAGACAATTACTTTCTTTATCCAAGTTACTTCGATCTATCTCTGAGGTCGAAGATCAGAATCTACAGGAATATCTCTTGCTGGCATTCAGCGGCACTTTGAGAACAAATTCGATGATGGTCGGTTACGATTACTCCTACAATAAGATTATAAACATATTCAAATCTAACTCGTTTGATCCCCCTCAACAACCTACTGAAGGTAATGTGTGGGGTACAGAATATGGTAGAGGTACGTTTGAGTCCATTTGGGATATGGTGAAATCTGGAGTAGAATATGCTCGATCTCCTACTGAGCGGTATGTCTCGGATGGCGAATCTATAGAATCAGAGCCTTTCAACCAACCTATCGGGGCAAATGCAACAGTTCGCCAAGGAGATATGCGACAGATTGATGCCGAAAATGAATATGATGCGGTAATCACAGATCCACCGTATTATCACAATGTCTTATATTCTGAACTATCTGATTTCTTTTATGTATGGCTGAGGACCATCTTGAAATCTGATTACGACTGTTTCGAATCAGAGGCAGCCCCGAGGGCGGAAAGCATAGTTTCTAATCCGGCAGAGGGAAAGGGGCCGGAAGAATTTGAATCAGAGCTTCGTGAAGCATTCAGTACCATTGACCAGGCACTCAAAGACGATGGTGTTCTAACGTTTACTTACCACCATAGTGACTCAGAATCATGGGGAGAATTGCTTGAATCACTATGTGACGTTGGGTTCGAAGTTACAGCAACATACCCAATTACTGCGGACATAAACAAATTCATTACTGGTGAAGCAGTCTCCTTCGACATCGTCGTCGTCGCCCGTCCGATCGACGATACCGAACCTACCTCGTGGAAGTCGCTTCGCCGCAACATCTACCGCACGGCCCGCCAGACTCGCAAGCAGCTCGAAGAGAACCGCGATCTCTCTCGGGGCGACATCGGCGTGATGGAGATGGGCGCGTGTTTCCGTGAGTACTCCAAGCACCACGGCAAGGTCCAGCGCGACGGCGAGATCATGTCCGCCAAGGAGGTCGTCCAGGAGATCTACGGCATCATTCAGGAGGCCAGCGATATCGGCGTCGAGGACGTATTCATCGACCTGCTCGACACCCCGAACGTCTCCTACGACGACGTCAACAAGCTCTGCCGCGGGACGAACGCCACGCCGGAGGACCTCAAGGAGATGCGCCTGTACAACCAGGACGACGGCTTCGAGCTCGGCACCTGGGACAACGAGAAGCGGCAGGCGTACATCCAGGAGCGGGTCAACGGCGACGGCGGCGAACACCTCTCGAACCTCGACAAGCTCCAGTTCCTCCGGTACCGCTACGAGAAGGGCCAGTCCGTCCAGAACTACGTGGACAAGTGGGGCGTCGATGACGACCTCCGCGAGTTAGCGGGCCGGCTCGCGGACGTGACCAGCGACGACACCTACACGCGGGTGCTTGGCGATCGGGATATCACGAGTTACTGAGGTCGAACGATGGGAGAGGATCCGGAACCGACGCGGTACCTGTCCGCTGCCGACATCCTGACGATCCATGAGCTGATCGTCGAGTCGAACGAGGACACCGAACCGGGCGTCTCCTCCCGGGGCGACGTCGAGTATGCCGTGGAAGCGGTTCGTGAGGGGCATTTCGGACAGGCACCCGAGACGATCCACGAGACGGCGTATCAACTCCTCCGGCTCATCGCCTCGAATCACCCGTTCGTTGATGGGAACAAACGGACAGCGCTGATGTCAGTTCGGATCTTCTACGCGTTGAACGGACTGGAGTTCGACTACGACCGGCGAATCAAGGAGATCCTAAAGGAGTTGGCCACCGACGAAGCTGCTGTCGAAGCTGAGACCGCGACCGCGTACTTACGGGATCACACCGAGCCGCTCTCGCCCGAGTACCGGGCCACCGTCGAACTCTGGCTTTCCCGGATCGGTGCAGAGGGAAGTCGTCCGACTGACCTCGATATCGAGGGTATCGACGAGGCGGAAAGTGAGCAGAACGGTTATGACGACGGTTCACGTAGGGACGAATGAGAATGGCAACGGAAGGTGAACGACCGCCGATCCCCGAGGAGATGTCCGCCGAGGAGGCACGCCGATACCTGATTCGTTTCCTCGGTCGGCAGGACCTCGACGAACACGAGGAGATCTACGAGGAACTCGCTCGGGAGTGAACCGACGTGAAACAGCCACGCTCGGAACTCCGCGCCGACGCCGACGAGCGCACCGATCCCTCTAACTTCGACGAGTTGACACCTCCGCGAGACTTGTTCCGCAAGGACTGAGGTACCGCACCCCTTTTTGTCCCTTCGGTGACGTTCTGTACGTAATGGCAGCTCCCGGACGAATCCCCGGTCAATACAACGTCGTCGTGAAAGACGCGTACGACACCTTCGATCATCAGATCCCGGTAGCGGAGTTCGTCGAGCGACTCCGAAACGACGAGGTACCCGATGAAGTGGCGGTCGTCGGTCTCGAAGAGGCCTTCGTGGACGGAGATCTGGCCGAAGAGTTGGCGTCGGAGATGGATCGTCGCGCGAACGACCTGGAATACCAGAGTCCGACCGTCCAATTCGTCGTCGATGGGTCCTTCCACCGTCGGGGAAAGACGTACGACCTCCGGTACGACGACGAACTGTACTCCCTGCAGGACGTCTTCGGCCCACAGATCGAACGAAGAGAGGAGGGCGAGTGGTTGACTGCTCCATTCTAATTGGCTACAGAAGCTTCAGCGGACCTTCCTTCTCAACCTCGCCGGTGCCGTTCTGCAGGAAGTACAGGTCGATCCACTCATTCCCGCCTTCGCGGTGAAACACCGGGATACACGTCGTCGTGTGCTCGTATCGCCGCTCGCAACGGGCCTCAATCTGATCGCGCGTCCAGTCGCCGTCCTGTTCGAGGTCGTATCGGTTCCGGACGTTGTAGGAGTGCTCGTCGGCGGCCGCCTTGACCACGCGGAGCGAGAAGTCACGGACGTCCTTGAATGTGAACGGACCACTCATTTCCTTGGCCCGACTCAGGTCCCCCTCGTCCACGCCGTCGAGACACAGGTCGTTCTCGGCGACGGCGCGGAACGCTTCGAGCTCCGGGTGGTCCTCGACGAGAACGTCGTGGAGGTACTCGTGAATGACCTCATCGTAGACGTCCAGCGCGAACTCGCCCTCCGGGGAGACGATTCGTAGCTCCGCACCGGTCTGCGTGACCCGACGCCGTCTCGGTTCGAGGAGGGGACACAGGAACGCAAGCCGGTCAGAGTCCAAGAGGTACGCGTAGCTGAACAGCCGCGAGCGGGACGGTGACTCCTTCACCGGATCGTGTCCCTCAGCGTAGTACTTCGAGTCGAGTACTGCGATCGTCTCGTCGCCCTCCTGAAGCGCGTGATCGGGTTCGTGCCGGATCTGGCTCTCGCCCTCGAACGGATTCACTGACGGCGATCTGACGGGGGTCACGGCTTCGAGATCTCCGAGGTGGTCGTACGACTTCACGTAAGCGAGCTCTCGCTCGATCACGACCTGGGAATACTGCTCGAACAGCGACTCCATGTTCAGCACGTAATCGACGACCAGTTCGCGGGGGCCGTCCCGGAGCTGCTGACCGAGCGAGGACGACAGCACCGCTTTCGACACGTCGAACGCCGTCCGGTAGTAACGTCGCTGCTTCGGCAGGTCTTCCAGCGAGATACGGCGGTACTCGTCGATGCGGTCCAGCCCGCTATCAACGCCCATCCGTTCGAGGCGTTCGACCTCTCGGTGGACTTCGGAGAATAGCCGGACGTACCCGGGGTGATCGCGGTCGGCAGCGTTCTCCCGGAAGAGTCGCAGGAGCGTCTTCCCGGCGTAATGGAGCAGCGAGTTCGCCGCGTTGTCGTACTCTATTTCGTTCCGGATCCAGTGGGGTTCGATCGTCCCGCGGGCGTGGTTGAGCAGCGTCTGTTCGACGTCGATCTCCCCGCGGCCGTCCAGGCTGTCAACTCGTCGGAGGATCAGGTCGCGGATGTACCCGTTGCGCTGGATGGTTTCGAGGCCGTCGAGATAGTTGATCGCCAGCACGACGAACACGTCGTCGAGGTGGATGTCGTCGGAGAGGAAGTCCTGTAACGGAATACCGTGGTACTCCAACGAGCGATTCTGGTCGTACACGGCCAGGAGCATGTCGAAGATATGCTCCCACTCGATCTTGGGATCGACTTGGACCTTCGACGAGGGCGTCAGGCTCACCACGCCGATGATGTCAGTGGCGGAGACGTGGAGCACGTTGCCGTCGTCCCCCTCGACGGTGACTGTGATGACCTCGTACTCCTGATCGGAGTCGAGCGCCTCCTGGCTCTTCGTGAACACGCCTGGACTCTCGCGTGTGAACGACGCGCGACGAAGCTGGTCGGTGATGGACGACGGACACCCCTCTATGCGGATTTCGCCTCGCTCTGGGACGTTGAAGGTGTCTTGCCCGTACTCGTAGACTTCGTCAACGGCGCTCATTACTCGTAGGAACCCATCTGTCTCCGTTCCTGTTCGAGTTCGCGTTCGGCCAACTTCGCCGCCGGCGTGAGGTCGAATTCCTCGAATTCGTCGTTCAGCGTGCGGTAGTGCTCGGCGATCCGTTCGACCTGCGGGAACGCGGCCGAGTTCAGGAGACGCGGAACGATGTAGGTACGGAACGCCTGACCGACCGCGTCGGTCTGATCGTATTCGTATTCGCCCCCTTCGCGGCAGCCGACGCCGAGGAAGACTGCTACGTCCCGGTAGTGCATCGGACCGAACCGCATGATCGTGCCCTGCGCAGTAGCTTCGTGACCGTGGTTGATTCCCTCGTAGTCCCGCTCGAAGAGCCGCAGTATTTCGGCGTCCGCCAGATCCGTCGCTTCCGAAATGTGCGTATTGATCCAGTCCTTGAACAGTTGCCGACGCTTGTCCTCCTCATACTCGTCCAGTTCGATCATGGCGAACCGACGGGTGATCGCGTTGTCGAGTTCGTTCACCGTTCGGTCCGACATGTTCATCGTACAGATGATGTTCACACGCTCGTCAAGCTCGATGGTCTCGCCTTCATCGGTCTCGAAGATCGTCTGGTGGGGGTTCTCAATCGCGGTGTAGAGCGGACCGAAGATTTTCGAGATGTCCGCCCGAGTGATTTCGTCGAGAATGACGCCATATTCGACGTCGAATCGACGGGCACGTCGAACGCCTTCCGAGACGCATCCGAGTTTGGTTCGATAGCTGAGGGACTCTCCGGTGTAGTCCGGGCTGATTCCACCGATGATGTCCGACGGGGTCCAGGAGGGCGTCGCGGTGTGGAGTGAATAGCCGATTCCCGTTTCTCGGGCCAACTGCTTCGCAAACGTCGTCTTCCCGGTGCCTGTCGGGCCGTAGAGCACGACGGGTTTCCCTGCTTCGAGCGCGACCTTGGCGTTCCGAACGACGTCTTCAGGAACCAAGATATCCTCGGGCGTCTCGTCGCCACGGAGACTTACGAGGCGCTTCAGTCGATCTGAAGCGAGACGGGACTCCAGGACTGCCTTCCGAACCTTTCCGAGGCCGCGTTTTCCGTCGTGGGCGATATCCAGTTCTTGCTCTGCAATGAGGTACTGGAGGACTTCTTCAGTTGCGGCGTTCTCGATCGCTTCCACGACATCGTCCTCAACACGTCGAAGGATGTTGATCTCGTCCTCGGCGTCTTCCAGCGTGTACGTATCGTCCGACGAGTTTCCCATTTCCAGAAAGGTACAGCCCAGTACTTATAAAATCCATCTCACTCTGGTGAGTTCAAGCAGCGGTGTTCGATTAATATACAAATAGTTTTTATAATGAATCTACTACCTAGAAACGGCTGAAAACGCCCCCGGTGCGGGAACACCGGGAACATCGCTGCCAAGGATGACAGCAAATGACACTAATCGTGTCGAGAGTCATAACTCTGTCTCTCGGGACGCCGAGAGCGCGGAGATCGTCTCCGAACACGATGCACGATCCAGGCGAATCGTCGAAGAAGCACGTGCTATTGGCGGTACGACTACCCGGAGGGATCTCGTTGCGAGGACTGATCTCTCCGCCACTGAGGTGAACGATCGACTTCAGAAACTCGCGGATGGCGGCTACGTCGATCTGATCGGGGAACCGGACCACGAACTAATCGTGCTCACCTGCCGTGGGGAGCATCTCGCCGGAGGGCTTCGATGACTGTCCTCGATCAGGCTCACGGCATCCCGATCGATCCCGACGACGCGTTCCACGTGATGTCGAACAGTCGGCGGCGGCAAGTTCTCTTGTCGCTTTCGCAGTCTGAAGAGCCACAAACTGCCTCCGAACTGGCCCGTGAAATCGCTGCGATTGAGAATCTCGTCGCTCCCAGCGAAGTGACGGGCGAACAGCGAACGACCGTCTACGTCGCGTTGATCCAGTCTCACCTAGAGATGATGGACGACCTCGGGGTCGTAGACTACGACGAAAGAGGAAAGCGGGTTGAAGCTACCGAGGCAACGAAGCCAGTCGCCAACCACATCCGAGAGATAACGAGTGCGTGTTACGATCCGGAGGGATCCGAATGACGCGTGTGACCGAGGAGGATCTGGACGACGAAATGGTCGTTCGGAAACTGACGTACCAGGTCGATCGAACCCTCCAGTTGTTGGAGTGTCTCGCTGTGGACGAGGGCGAAAGCGAGCCATTCGTCAGCGTGGTCGAGTCCTACTCGCGTCAGAAGGTTGAGGTCGCCGCGGAACAGGCACTCACCGGTTGGTCGCTTCCGAAAGATACGAGCTGTTGCAACTGTGGTCGAAACCTCGTCCCGTACAAATCTGTCACCGTCCGCGCTCGGAGACCGTTAGGCCTACTCACGTGGTTCATGGATGCTTGGGTCTGCGAAGACTGTGACGTTGCTCTTGATCCTGATCCGGACAGTATGGACGTCATCGCATCCGCGTGGATCACTCGGTGGGACGCTCCGGACGAGAGTCGAACGATGGTGTTGAGCGATATCGCTGTTGAAGAAGCAAGCGGGACCCAGTATCGGAGCGACATCGATATGGAGGTGGCGGATGGCTCGTAACCAGGGATACAGCACGTTCCCGGCGGGCGTTAGGGAGGAAATCCTGCAGCGAGATGGGTATCAATGCCAGGTCTGTGGTCGGCGCGGGCCGGAACGAGGCGGAAACATCGACTTGGAAGCACACCATATGCAGGAAGATCCGGAGTTAGTGGACCGCGATCATCCTGACAACGGGACGACGATGTGTATCCCGTGTCATCATCTGGTCACCCACCGAATGACCGCCGACGATCTCCCATTCGATCTCGACGGCGTCGCTGCCGAAGTCAACCTGCTGTACAAGGACATCGAGATCCTGACCTACCTCTACGAAAACGGTCCAGCGACAACGAGTGAGATTCGGGCGGTCACGAGTGGCTCCGCTCGGACGTCGATCATCGAGCGCCTCTGGTCGTTGATGTCGGTCGATCAGGAAGTGGACTCGTTGGACCAGCCGCTAATCGACAAAGATCTGGATACCGACGAATGGGGGTATCCGGACGATATCGGACGAACGGTCCGCGGTCGAATCCCGGAGACCGAAGAGGAGATGATGGACCGGCTCCGGGACGAACTCCTTCGTCGTCTTCTCGACGCTGGTGTTCCTCGCTCGACTATCGCGTTGTTCTTCGGTCGGTCTCGTCGCGCAACGTTCTACATCAGCAAGCGAGCGGGCGCGATACGTGTCCCCTTTGACGACGATGAGCATTCCGAGGCATTGATGGACGGGGATGACTTCGGCGAAGTCGTCGATGGGCTGGCAAAGCTGTTCGAGGAGGTGTCCTCCCGATGACCGACAACGGTTCAGGGGAGCACGCTGTAGGTCCGGAAACGACGGTTCGTCGTCGCAGATCAATGGATAGTAGAGAGGTACACAAGAGAAGAGTTCCCGAGCAGCTGACGCTACACGTGGGTGACGAGGAGCGACTCTTCAACAGGGCCAGACGCTGTTCGAACCCGACGGAACTCGTTGTTTCACCGGTCGAACTCCACCAACGGAACGTCCAGCGACGACTACGCGAAGCAAAGCAACCGAAGGACGCTTTCATTTTCGAGGATCCGGTGGGACTGTGTAAACAGGTGCTGGAAGAAGCCGGACGCCCGACCACGACCATCGATCGTATTGACCGTCTTACTCTACTCCGGTCGGTTCTAGAGAGTTCGGATCCCGGAGAACCGATGCAAATCCAACTGCCGTCTGACGCGGCATCACGTGATCCACAACACGTGGAGCAGATCCGGACAGAAGTAGAGACAGCCACGAACTTTCACCCGGAGCGCATTTCGGCCTGGTCGGAGACGGCCGACGCGCTATACAGCCCGATCGACAGAGAGGCCGAGGAGTTCCTCGAAGCCGCGCTTGCCGTGGAAAGACGTCTCCGAGACCGTACGTCGAAGGCGATCTCGGAAACGGAACTGATCCGGCGCGCGACGCGGTCGATCGTGACAACCGACGGAGCAGCTTGGAAAGAAACGTACCCGCAGATCGAACGGCTCACGCTCCTCGGGCTCAGTAGTTTCTCAGCCCCACACACGGACCTCGTACACGGGCTGCTTGAAACGACCGCCATCGAGATCCACGTTCACTTCCGATCCGGAACCGGGGAGTATCTCACGAGTCGCGTCCGTGATCTCCTTTCCGTTGCCGATCCGGGCCTGGAGGTGTTCGAATGACAGCCTCGGACCGGTTCGCACTCTCCCGATCCATCGAGACGCCCGACGTTCCAGCGGTCGAGATTGTCTCGACAACACGCCGAGACGAAGCGCGAAGCGCGATGGCGACGGTAGCTGCACTCCGAGAACGGGACGTTCCGATCCGCGATATCGCCGTCGTCGTCCGGGACCTCGATCCGTACGAGGAGCCGCTGTTTCGGGCGGCGCTCCAGTACGGGATCACACCAGTATTCTGGACACAGCTCCGCGTGACGCGGACTCGTCCGTATGCACTCGTCACAGCAGTCTGTGAGGTACTGGCGAACGATACCCCGGATCTGGAGACATTGACGCGCCCACTCGAACTCCGGTGGTCGCCGAGGCAAGTGACGTCCGAAGCGTGGCCGATCGAACCTGAGGAGTTACATCGATCAACGGATGCACTCTCACAGGAAGCCCGATCGATCTCCGAGTGGGCCGACGTGCTCGAATCAGCCGAAGAGGTGGACGACCGGCTCCGGAAATTCGCGGAGTGGGTCGAGTCCGCACCGTCTCCGGATCCGGAATCGGTCACGTCCCTGCTCGACGACGTCGTCGAAGCGTACGCCGAGCGGGGCCTTCCGGAGACGAAAGCTGCCGACTCGCCGGCGCTACTCGAAACGGAGATCGACGCCCGTGCAGTCGTTCGCGTTCGAACCCTCGTCCGACAGTTACAGCACAAGTTCGCCGATCGGCTCGAAGAAGGGTCGATGGAACGTTCCTGGAGCGACGTCTCTGAACTCGCTGGTGTGATCGCCACGCAGCGTCCTGGTCGCCGAGAACACTCGAACGCGCGTGCGTTGGACATCCTGGAGGCGAACGACATCTGGGCACTCGATGTTCCGTACGTGATCGCGCTCGGACTGACGGCCGACGAGTGGCCACAACCGTCACAGTCAGCACTCCCGCCGGAGTTTCAGGAAGCGCTCCTTCGGGGGGACGGACAGTCGGGAAAGCTCGCACCCCAGCCGGCGTGGGCAGGTGGCCGCGACCGCGACCAGTTCCTCGACACGCTACAGTCGGCGAACCGCTGCGTCGTCGTTACGAGATACACGCAAACGACCGACAACGACGACGTCCCTCGTTCTCCGCTCCTCGACCACCTCGATACACGACAGATCACCGAAGAAGCCCGACAGCGCCTGCTCGGGTGTGAACGGGAACTTCCACCGGAAATACGGGGGTTCGTCGCCGCGGAAACGGAGGGAAACGATGACTGACGATACCGAAGGGGACGACATCGATCCCCTCGTGTTGAAGGATGCACAGCGAGCGATCAGAGAGGCCTACTTCGACCACGAAACCGGATTGTTCACGCTCAACTGCGTTCCCGGGTCCGGGAAATCGGTCGTCGCCCATCACCTCGCTGCCGAGGACATCCTCCGCCGATACGTGGCTGGTGATCCGACACCGGAGCAACACGTTGCGGTGATCTCGTTCAACCGAGACGAGGCAGCAGACATTATTCCGGATGTCTGTGACCGTCTCCGGACGATCGTCGAACACGAACTCGTTCCGGCTGCGTCCGAAGTCTCCGAAGAGGAACTACAGTACCTCCTCCAGCGCGTTCGGCAGGCACCCTACGTTGGGACTATCGACAGCCTGCTACGTGGACTCCTTCAGGAGGTCGCTCACGACGTCGGGTTCGACGAAATGCCGTCGGTCGGAAACGACGCGCTGTTGAAACGGGTTCACCGTGACTGCTACGAGGCTCTCCGGAATGACTCGGAGTACGAACAGCGGGTTCTCGAACTGGAGACTGCGTACCCGGCCGGAGAGTACGACGACAGCGTTGCCGAGATGCTGGAAGCCGCAGTAACGTATTGTCGGGACCAGAGTCTCTCGACCGCGGAGTTCCGGTCGGAGCTGGAGCGGACACGTAACTCGACGTATCCCGACGGGAAGCCCGACTCGTTCGACGACATCGTCCGATCCGTCGAGTGTTTCCACGGCAACGACAACGAGATTGGGGAGAAAGTCCGGGATGCAGTGGAAGGCTCGGATCGGGAACGCCTCGTCGAGGCCGACCGTGAACTGTACGAGGAGTGGTGTGATCGAATCGACGACATCTGTACGCTCCTTTCTGCGTACCGATCCACCTATCGAGCAACCGTCCGAGAGTACGGCGTCGTGTCACACACCGACGTCGCGTACCTCGTAGACGCGTATTTCGATGAGTCGGACGACCGATCTCATCTCCCGGGACCAATTCGCACGATCGACCGCTCACATCGCCGTCGTATCCTTCAGAAGTATCGATCACGGATCCGGAGCCTGGTCATCGACGAGGCTCAGGATGTTTCCGCCATCCAGCACGCAGCACTCTCACACATCGTAACGGCGGATTCGCGCGTATTCGCCTGTGGTGACGTACTCCAGGGGATCTATCTGTGGCGACACGCCGACCCGGCGTGGTTCGACGCCGCAACAACCGACGGTGAGTATCTCGGCGTGGACTGGGACACCCACGAAAACCGGACCGCGACGACGACGTACCGGTGCGTGCCCGACATCGCCGCAGGCATCAACGCAATCGCCGAGCCGATGTTCACCGATCCAGCTCGCGGGGGTATTGGCCACCTTGACACCTCGTACCCACCGTTGGACGCAGCCCGTGAAGGCGACGACAGCCCGGCAATTCATGTCTCTTCGTTCACTGGAGTTGGCCATCCCGGATCGGAGACATGGGCGAACCCCGATTGTGAAGTCGGAGAGGCGAACATGCTGGCGACACATATCTCACGAGGGTTCGCCGACGGAACGTTCTGTGACGAGGACGGTGAGCCGCTGAATGTAACGGTACTGTTCCGACGCGGCACGCGAATGTCCGACTACGAGAACGCGTTCGCTGCAGAAGGACTCCGGGTTCACACCAGGGGTGAGGGGCTGTTCGACTGCCCTGCCGTCGAAACGGTGTTCGCCGTCTGCGACTGGCTGACACGTCCCGGTTCTCCCGAGCGAACGGAAGCACTCCTGACCGAGTCACCGCTGGACGTTGTCGAGGACTCAAACGTGTTCAAGGCCCACTCGTGGGATATCGACCGTGTCCTCGACGACGATGCAGCCGAGTTTACGGAGGCGCAACGACGAACGCTGCGCGAGCTTCGCCGACTCCGAGATCGGAGTGATTTCTTCCAGCGCCACCCAGCCAGCGTGTACGTGGAGGAGATCACGGAAGCTCTCGCATTGAGAGCCGATCCGTACGAGATCGTCGCCGGGACTGATCCTGAACAGCGAGTCGCCAACCTCGATGCGCTCGTCGAAACCCTCACGCAATGGGAGGGAGAAACGCACTACCCACCTAGCGAGCTAACGGATCTCGTACAGCCGTTCCGTGACGATCCTGACGACGGCCCGGCACAACCGAGCACGACGGGAGCCACGTACGACGTCGAGTTCCGAACCGCCCATAGCGCAAAAGGCGATCAAGATGACGTCATCGTTATTGCTGACCCCGGGTTCGACATCTGGTCGCGTGGGGCGCATACTCAGCGGTTCATCACTCAGGGACCGATCGCCGGGATCGCACCACCGACCAACACAAACATACCGTGTGACATCACGATTCCCTCGTTCGATGGGGGGCTGTACGAGAACCCGGGCGGCTGGGACCGTGATACTGGCCTCCGTTGGGCAACAGCTCGATGGCTCGATTCTGTCTCCGATACGGCGAGCTGTGACGAACTCGTCGGCCCTAACCGGCTCCGTCGCGTCGTGTCGGAGGAACGGGCTGAAGCCTGGCGATTACTGTACGTGGCGCTGACCCGTGCGCGGGATCATCTCGTCGTCCCGTTACCTCGCTCCGATCTGGAGGAAGACCAACTACGGGATCGCTGGCTCGACACGATCCGCGATGGGCTCGAATACGACCACCGTGGCACCGACTCATACATACTTGAGATCGACAACTCGGACCCGAACAGGGACGTTATCGAGATTGGAGTCAACGACGCCGACCTGTTCGCGGATTGGTGGCCGACTACCTCCGAGACGCCGAACAACGAAATCTCCAAATCTCCGCCACATCGGGACAGTCTCGAACGCTGGATCCCACGGTTCCTGAACCCCAGTACGATGTACCCGCTGACCGAAACGCTGGACGAGCACACCATCGCGCATTTACTTGGCGAGCCACTCCACACGGACACGAACGACGTTCCCGACGATCTACCGCTTCAGTTCGATCTTCTCGGACCGGAGGAAGTCGGTAGCTGCCTCCACGCCGTCCTCACAGAGCTAGTCGTCCGCGACGTCCCCGAACGGTCCCTCCGAACCGTGGGACCAGAAGTCCGCAGAACGTTCGACGAGGTTCTCACTGCTGCGACACCGAGGGTCGGCGAAGACGAACGCGAGGGGATGTTTACCTTCTTCGAGAGCGTTCTGGAGGACTTCCTCGAATCCGATCTCTGGAGTCTGATCCAGAACCCGGAGACCGAGGTCTCCGTCGAACGACCGATAGACGGTCTCGTAGAAATAGCTGATGTCGAATTTGAGATACACGGTCAGGCGGACTTTGTCGTCGAGTTACCCTCGGGAAAGCGGCACGTGGCCGACGTGAAGATTACACTGACGGATCAAACGCCGGAGTCACGACGTCGGTACGAGCTCCAGGTGACTACGTACTCGTACCTCCTTGAGCAACAGGGAATCTCACCACCGCTCGTAAGTCGAGCCGTGGAGACCCTCGGGGTTGACCGTGACACAATCGAATCAGCGTGGCCGTCGCAGATTGTCGAACGGAGGCTCGCGGCTCTGATTCGACAGTAGCCGTCAGTTATTTCAGGATCCCGGGTTATGGGCGTCGCAACTTTGCGTAGATTTAAAAGATGGATGCAGAACCATCCGTATGGGAGAACGACCACCCTTCGACAAAGCAAAGACCTACGGAATCACTAAACCACAGGCCCGGATTCTCTTTCGAGTTGCCGCCTGGTTCAACGGCGTCTCATACACAGTTCACGGGCAGTTGAGGTCAATCGCCAGCGGCTACGAACCCACACTCCGAGAACTGTGCGGCGAGAATTGGGAACCCGATTGGAGCGACGAACACCAGCAACTAACTGAGCGTGGATTCTTCAAAAGCGCAAAGAGAGGCGAAAACGTCTACCTCGCCGGACGCCGGTGTGCGTGGCTTCCGTCGCAGACCTGTATGGAGGTCATCGAGCACATCTTCTCCAACCAAGACCAGATCTATCCGCCGTGGGTCCTCGACGAACACACGCGGCCGCCGACATTCCGGGATGGTAACGAACTAATGGAACATCGTAAGGGAACACTCGCCGCAGCCTACCTCTTCGGAAACCTCGAACGCGTCAGCAGTGTGGAGATCTACCCGAGAGTAAACCTCCCACAAAGGCCCGATCTTCGGCTGTGGAGCCACGGCGAGCAGCTGGCGCGCGTAGAGGTTTTGACTGACCACCGAAAAACGGAGAGTTGGCGCAACAAATTCGAGCAGTGGCGAGTGAAGGAAGCCGGCCCCACAGTCTGGCTCTTCGAGAACAGGCAGCACATGGTACGGTTTTGGAACCACCTCATCGATCACGGCATCATCACGCTTGACGGCGGTCGCTTCGGCGGTCGGGCATCGAACTGGTCTCCGCGGCGGGTGAACGACCGACTGCAGAGGAGTCGAAAGGGCGCACCGAACTACTCCTCCCATGACGCGGTGTGGACCATTCCGGGAGTTGTCGAAGGCGACCGAGTCGATGCGTTCAGGTTGTTCAAACGTGCAAATATCATTCTTCAATCATAATCTGGGGACAGCCCCTGAATGGGGTCTCTTCCCCACTACATACCACAATAATGTGGAGTGTACACCCCCCGTTTTGACCGGTGACGCATCTGCTCTGATACGGGTGTACGGCCGGGGTGTGCCTGTGTACAGCAGGGGGTCCGACCCTTGTGTACGAGACTGTTCGACTCCGAAAACATCGTACACCCCTTTATGTAAGTATACAGACTAGAACGCAATTGCTGTATAGTCGTGCTGACAGTCGGTCTCACTGACTCAGGGCCCGACACCATTTGTGAAACCGTAGCGCCTACGCCTTCTTCAGTTTCCTTTCAACTCGTACACCTCCCCGCGCTTTTGCACCGTGTCGATGTCGGCGCTACCTTCTCCTCGTCCTTTGAGCCGATTCCTACATTCTCTACAACAGACGGTACATCTGTATCTGTAAGGTTGGCAAGTGTCTTCTTTCCTGGTCAAGTTGCCGAGACTCCTTCAAAAATTCAGTGTGTCATAGATTTGCTCTCAACCGATCAGTAGCGGTGTGTACTGATCGCGGGGGGAACTGCCTGATAAAATGATATTTGTACTGGTATGCAAGATACAACGCGCGAGTTTTGCACTGGGATTGTTTCGATTTGGATTCATATCTTGTCTGGAATGATGTGTATAGACGTTCTACACATCAATTCGGATTCGTTCTTTTCGCCCGGAATTCTCTGGAACGGACGGAAATACTGATACAGTCTGATGGCTAAAGGGTCCCATCCTCAGTCCATCTCCGAAAGCCCGGCAGCTTCGATTGCCGTACTCCACGAACCAAACCGATT
Source organism: Halalkaliarchaeum desulfuricum (assembly GCF_002952775.1). Lineage (NCBI taxonomy): Archaea > Methanobacteriati > Methanobacteriota > Halobacteria > Halobacteriales > Haloferacaceae > Halalkaliarchaeum > Halalkaliarchaeum desulfuricum. Next base: position 682,180 of record NZ_CP025066.1, on the reverse strand, counting down.
GTAGTATGTCGTCGGACTGAAGGAACCGTCCTTTTGCATATCGTCCATCCGGGGGGTTCGACCGAGATCATCAGCAAGGAACTGCAACTCATCGAGGAGTTTCTCAGTCGGGATTTGTCGTGACGGTTCGCGTGACTCGAAGCCAGCGGCTTCAACCGCCTCTCCCCATGATCCAAACTCTTTGCGATACTGATAGATGCTATACGTCCCCATCTCATTCACCCTATCAACCGTAGGCCGGCCATCGGTTTCGGCAGCGATGGTCTGCAGTTCCTCGATGAGTTTCTCTCGGGGCGGTGATTGCGGCGGATCGATTCCGGCCGCTTCGAGAGCCGATTCCCACGAGCCGAAGCGGTTGTAAAAGACACCGACGCTATAGTCACTGTGCTCTTCGATGTCGATGCTCCGTGGCGGGCGTTCGAGTTGGTCTGACAGTCTCTGCAACTCGGTGGTCAGTTCGTCAAGAGATTGTTTTTGGACCCTGCGTCTCTCTAGCCCTGCAGCATCGAGGGCTTCATTCCAGGATCCGAACTCGTTGTTGTACGTTTCTGGGGCGTAGTTGCCCTGATCCTCCATGTCCGTGTATGATGGAGACCGATCGAGGGAGTCGGCCAACCGCTGAAGTTCTGAGATGAGTTCCTCACGTGAGCGTTCTTTCCGACTTTTATGTGGATCGAAACCCGCGGCTGCTACCGCGTTTGACCAGGAATCGAACCGGTTTCGATACGTGGCTGCGCCATATCCTCCATGTTCAGTCATGTCCCCTTCCGATGGGGTTTTCTCAAGCTCTTCACCTACACGCCGAAGTTCGGCGAGCAGTTCGTTATCTGGTATCCGTCGCCCCATTGGTTGTTCGAATCCGGCGCTCGTAATTGCGTTATGCCATGATCCGAACGCATCCATGTAGGCGCCGAGTCCGTGGGAACTGTACTCGTCGAGCTCTTCCGGGAGTGGTACGTGCCCCAGTTCGCTGACAATCGACTGCAATTCCGAAATAAGTGTTTCGCGTGAAGCGTCCATAGGACTTCGATGTATCTTACTGATCTCTTGCAAAGTTAAAGGGCGTTCTTCCAGGAAACTGGCGGTCGGCGTCCTAAAGAAGACATCTTGCATCTACCGGAAGGCGACACGGGTAGTCCTCCATAACGGTGGAACCATCATATGTGATATCCCGTGGACGGTTTCAAGCACCGTCTGAGCTACCTATAATCGATCGAAGGTTAAGCCTGAGCCAGATCAGTCGTTGAACCGATATAAGCCCCACAAAAATGTACTTTCGATGTCGGGGGGTTTTCGTTATCTCCATTAATTCACCTCGTTTTTTGTCAGAGAATTCATAAGTCAGCGGTCAGGCTTAGCGTAATGGGATAAAATACGTCACTAAACACAACTCCCGATACTCAAGAACGGCGTGAACAACCAGCGACAACTCACAAAGACGGCTTGAGATTTCTCTGGTGGGTCAATACAGTATGGGTTTGGGGTATATGAAGGACTGAGCGCGCTCGGGTGGTGCGGTGCGGTTCCGCGCCATGGGCGTGCGTGCAAACGAAGGTGAGAGAACCTATGGAACGACGCAAGTTCGTGATCGGTATGGGATCGCTCGCCGCCGGCGGGGCGGCTGCAATGGGTAGTGGTGCGTTCAGTGCCGCCGAGGTCGAGCGGGCGGTTAACGTTGAAATCACTGATGACTCCGTCAGCCTGCTTGGTCTAGAACCGGGACCGGAGACAGGCGACATCGTAACGACAGAATCGAGACAATATGGAGGGTATGACGCTGATGCAGAAGCGCTTGTAATCGATTTCAGTAACGGCTATAATGGCATGGATACAGGGATTAACGCTGGTTCCACATACCAGCTCGGAACTCCTCCCAAGAATATCGACGAGCCGTCACACTGGGAAGATCGCTTACTCGTGCAGCAGGAGGACGATGTTATTGAAACTGATCACGCATTCAGCATTCGGAATCAAGGCACGCAGAAGCAGAACGTTACCGTTCGATTCGAGGGAGATAATCCTTCGAGGAACCGGAAGGCAAATGTCGGGTTAATCCTCGTCGATTCTGACGGGAACGCCCCCGCAGACACCGACCCCGAAGGTGATGACTATTACGCCGAGGTGTCGATCGAAGACGTCGACCCCGGCGAATCTGTATATGTGGTACTTAGCTTCTACGCCCAAAGCGAAATTCGCCGCAACGACATGAGTGGCGATATAACGATCACCGCTGACTGAGCAGGCAACACAGGTTTATCCCTTATCGGAAGACCACCGGTCTCCGAAACGGGGATGACCTGTATCGAGTCCTGATAACCGGACCTACAGGAGACACACGCGACTCGGAGATCACTTACGCCACGAGGTAAAATTATATCCGCTTCTCATGAACCGACGAACCCTCATCCTACTCCTTGGCGGCACGAGCGCCGGTGCGCTCACGCTCGGTACAGATGCATTCAGCAGTGGAACTGTCGAGCGCGCCGTAAACGCCGAGGTCGGCCCTGACGATGAGTCGCTTGTTGGATATGAGGTGCAGGCGGACGAAAATTCTGACGAAAATCTCCCTGAAGTCGTCGTCACTGCGGGTGAAAACGAGAAGCGATCTTTGGTCTCGATTAAGAACCGCTTCAAAGAGGACGCCGCCATAGAGATTGTGGACGTGAAAGTAGCGACTCAAGACAACGAAGAGCCCAACGTTGTTGATGTCGAGTGGGATGAAGGATCATTCGGCTCCGGCGACTCTGCTGATATTTGTGGGAAAATCGCCTGTGAGGACGAGGGGACCGATATTGTTGAACTCACCGTTACGATTGAAGGTAGTGGCATTACAACAAGCCTGTTTGGCGACACAAACATCCGTCGCTTAGTTGTCCGATGTGAATCGGAAATATCTGCATAATCTCACCAGGGTCTTGCTTCCACAAGAGGTGAGTAAAGAGACCACCGCCAAGATGACATTCAGCGGTTCCTGCAAGTCGAACTGAAACACGACAATCACGGAACCATAGATGTCCAATTCTATGTCGGTAGTAAAATTGGTGCGAACAAAAAGATGTCCGTCAACACGCACCCTTTAGAGTCGGTCGAGACTAATCAAAAAGTGGGTGGAGACAGGTTAAGCAGCGAGTCAATCGTTGTCGTTCGCATTTCTGACTCGGACGCGATTTACTTCCCTCCCAGCTGTAAGTAAGATAACTGTAAATTCATACTATACTGATCATTTCAATACTATCCATGATTCCGGAACTAGTCAGTGTAAGACTTGCTATTTTACCTCACAGCAGGTATTTGATTGATTCTCGATGAAATGGAACAGATCAAGCCAGTCATTGATCTAAAACACACACAAATCAATTTGCATGACTCGGGATCATTAGTTGATGTATTCGCCCCTTGTACACATCAGCGGTCGAATGTCAATTTGAATTTACGAGTCGGGACGAGTGAGGTGTTCAGAGGAGCAATCTATCATTCAACTATTATTATATATAATGCATGTTGGAATAAATGCTCACCAAGAACCTATTCCTAAAGCTGATTTATTTTCAATCGGAAGCTAGTGCCAATGCTTCGCCTTATTCTCCTAGAAAATAGTTAATTTGTATTGTCTTTTTTGTCAATATTTAGTTTACGTTTGAGAAAATATGCAGTTCCTCCAAGTCCAACTAGTGTCTTGCCGATACCGAAACCCGGAACCCTAGTATCACTGTATTCGGGCGTTTGTGATTCATCAAGATCTTCTGAATCGACGGCTTCTTCATCACTTTCTTCTGTGGCCTGATCAATAGCATCTTCTGCTATACTGATTGCTTCATCAAATTCACCATCAACAAACGCACGCTGTGCAGCGATCAACTCAGTTCCCTCTTCGTTCGGTGAGAATTGCTCTTGAGCCTCAACTACGCGGTTAAGAGCAGCATCTCGGTCGTCCGTATTTGGTGCTGCCACCAGCATGACGACATCATTGAAACCGAGTTCCAGCTCAACCTTTCTTGTATCCGCATTATTAAGCCTACTGTACTTTCCATTTCTTATGACATAAAATAGAGGCTCGTCAACCCCCTCAAAAATATGATTGGTTAGCGAAACATATACTGTTTCAGTCTCTTCTGTGATATTTGTTAGTAATACTGCTCTTTCTGTATCTTCAGCGGTTTCCCAGGCTGATGAGTGAATACTTGATGTTATAAAATTCCGTTCTTCACCTTCAGTCTGGTCTCCTATTGTGGCTGTTACTTCTGTTGACGGTGACTCAATTGATACATTCCGAAGTAGTTCTCCACCAGTTAAGAATCGTCTGCCATGAAGAGAGAACAGCCATGCTATTCGTGAGGCATATTCCATCAAGTCCTCATCATACAATTCGTCTTGTTGGAAGTGGTAAGAACGTAGGGCGACTCGGATATTTGGAAGTGCTCCCCATTTTGCTGACCGCGCTAAGGCCAAGCGGAGATACTTCGGTGTTGGTGTGAACGGTTTCGTCTTCAGCCAGTAAGGTAAAATACCACGCATCAAAAGAAAGTCCCCAAACGTGTATTGAGTAAGTGGGATAACCTCAGACTCAAATCCCATAGATCCACGTGTTTCAATGACTACATCTCTGCTATGCTGAATATCCAACTCGCCTAAAAAGTAGTCTGTAATCCCTTCACCGCTAAATAAAATAGTGTCATCAATTTCATGAATTTTCTCTCGTAACTTATTAAATTTGAGCTTACACTCATTTGCCCACCAACTTCCAAAGAGTCCTGGTGGATGCTCATGTGATTCAGCATAACATTCCCGAAATGGTTTATACCAGGGAAATCCATCAATCCATAACTGTTTTGCCCCTTCCTCTACCCAAATCTGTGAGTTTTCTACGATTACATCGTGCCATCCTTTCGAAGTAAAGTGCGGACGGAACGTTTTAATTCCCTGTGAGCTGATATGGCTCTTTTTTGATTGATCGGGATTCCGGCGTACCCAGGTCTCTGCTTCTTCGGGTTGTTCTTTCCAAACATCAGAGGATTCATAGAGGTTTGCAACGTTTGTAATTCCATACGGCAAAATATCGTGATCTTTCAACTCTTCGACAGTCTCCCGAAATGACTCCCAACCTTCTTTTGGAGGAAACCAATCACCGAACCCAATATTTCCATACGTTTGGTAACCCCACCAGTCAAATTGGATGGGCGTACCGAGGCGTTTCCGTGCTTGAATGATTCCCTCTGCAGTCTCAGCAAACGTCAAATCATGCTCGTCGGATTGTTCTTCGCGTTGATAACTTCTCCCTCTGATTGTTGCTCCCCGCTCACGGTACCAATCTGGAACCGAAAGCTCAGATTCCGGCAACATTCCATTATTCCCGAACCATTCACGGTATCTATCAGCAGCGTCATACCAATCTCCTTGGTGAGGACTTAACACCGTATCATATGGGATAGAGATGTCTTCACCAGGCCGCTGTGGTGTTTTATACTCATGGTGAAAGTGTATGTGCTCATCACCCGTCCATTGTGATGCCCAGGTAAACTCTTTCATGTGCCCACCAGTGTCTTGGGCCGAAAAGTAGAATCCACCATTTGGGTTGGTGTATGCTGTAAACTGCATCGTCCCGAATCCTGACGGATACCGAACAGCGTATCTGTGACTCAGTGGAATGGGATTTTCGACCCGACGACCCATCCTAATCGGGGCAACAATCGCATCCGTGCCGTTTGAATCAAGTTCGGTAATATTAGTGATATGGGGGCATCGAACCCCACGAATAGCTACAGAAGCATTGTTCTCTATGTCAACGGTCCAATACAGAGTGGGTTCTTCAGCGAAGATCGTCGTAGTCACCGTTACGACACCAGTAAACATCTCTTGGTAGCTCTCGTCTTCATGTGTCCTGATTGGGACATCAACATCCCACGAAAGTTGGACCTGTGCCATATCCGATTGCTGAGATGTTTGAATATTTGGCTCACCACTTAGCCAAGATTGAGTTGAAAGATGGTCAAATTCTGGATGGTAAAACGTAAGTTCCCAAATTCCGGCGGGTGCGGGTCCGTCTGGATCACGAAGGTAGGTGTTTGTCTGGTGTGCTTCAATTTGTTTGATGCCACCGTTTTCTCGCTTAAATTCTACGCCGATGAACTCATTAGATAACGTGACATCATTAGAGTCTTTATTGACGGTGACTCCGGGTTCTTGTCCGCCTCCAATCCCAGTGAATTGTGATAACGCGATAATCCCCCCGATACTCTGCAGAAGACATCTACGTGGAGGGTGAACCGGATCGTCTAACATGATCCGATCATTCCTTGGCAATCTTAAATAAATTATGTCGGAGGGATCTTCAGAAGTTATCTATACGAACCCTACAGCTATCGCTCTATTCACGAGACGATCGCTGGACGCGGGCGGCCTCAGCCCGCGTCCAGCTGGCTGTAGGTTGTCGGGATGCCGACACCGTTGGTCGGCGCTTCCCATTTCCGGCGTAACGTCTCGTCGAGAGCGTGATCAACCCACTCCCGAATACCTCGAAACGGAACCAGACGGGGAGTGCTCGCCCGCCGCGCCGCGGCGTGGCGAGCACGCCCCATCGGATGATCACCCACAAGTTCCGCAGCAGGAAGCTCACGAGGATGAACAACAACCGAACGGCCGGATCAGTTGTATTCGTACGCGCACGCGCTTCGCGCATCGTCCGGAAGGCTGTCTCGATGGCTGAGCGGTGCTGGTAGAGAGCTTCGACTTCTTTCGGCGTACATCGGCCAGATCGCACGCCACGTACGCCCGCACGAGCAAGCCGTGTTTGCCCCGATTGCCCTGCTTGTAGGAGACACAGACCGCGAGCGGGAAGTGCAGTTCCCGCTCGCTTCCTTTGTACATCACGTACTCCGTCCAGTAGGAGACCGTCGTGTCCAGTTTCTCGGCCATCTGCTTCCCACGGCGGATGATCGGAAGAGCGACTGGTGCCACGGCATCCAGTCGCTTGATTGACGCGTCGTTGTAGAAACCATGGTCGGCGAGGAGACCAGCCACGGTGAACGGCAGAGCCGCGACGTGGTCGAACAGTCGCTCGATCGCGTCGCTTTTCGATTCATCACCACGGACTGGCGTGACTGCAACGATGAGTGGTTTGGCTCGACGGAGGACGAATCCGACGAGGTAGCGATGGCACTGGGAGGTTCCATCGCGGGGTTTCGTGTGGCAGAGTTCACCAGCCTCAGCGTGTGGACAGCCGTGGTAGTGGATATCGACGAAGTTGAGGCAGATGATCCTCGGCCCCGGCCCGAGGATCATCGCCGCCTGTTGGGCAAAGAGGGTGTTGACGGTGGATTCGAGGTCATCTGCTAGAACGGTGTGCAGTTGTGTAAGGGTGTAATCGTCGGGGTAGCTTTCACGAGTAGTGTCGGTGACGGCTTTGATGGACTTCTGATCGACAGCGGCTTGCAGAACCGTTTGACGGAGAATCCCGGAGTCGAAGGTGCGGCGGCGCTCAGTGGCCGGATGCAGGCAGCGTGAGCGACAGCTCTCTCAGTTCACGTTCTCCCCGCCTGTCGGTAGATCTGTCTGCCGACTCAGTTCCTGCTGCTGATTTTCCGCCAAGAACAACGATTAGGTATCACTGAACGAGCAAAAACAATACAGTCGTTGCCGTGGTTAGCTCAGGTAGCGGGCTCCATAGGTAATCTTGTAAATGAACGTATTATAGTTTACCAGCAATCCACCAGATTGATACCGTTGTTATGTTGTGTTTGGTAGGTTCTATTTACGAATCTTCATCTCTTCTTCTATCTTCGAACCGACGTTTTTGTAGGTACAACGTCCCACATATTGCAGCAATTGCTGTCCCGATTTCAAATCCTGGTACTTGTTCTGTCTTCGCAGACTCGATGTCCTCACTGTCCGTTTGGTCTTGTGATTCATCTGTATCATCCTCATCATTGAGATTATTTTCTCTTGATTCTCCTGCATCGGTTCGGGCTAGGACCTGTCCGACAACGTCGATATAGTTCCACACAACCTCTCTTTCTAATGAATAGTTGTCTCGGTTGATATCCTCGAACAACGTGTTGTTCCCAAAGTAAGTGACGGTGCCGTCACCGTAGGGCCGATAACCAAACACAGGTTTTCCAGCAGCAGATTCATCCTCCATGTCCTTCGTCCCGGTTCCAGAATGATCCAGAAACGCGTTCGAATCATCCGGAATTTCTGCTAAAACCGTCATTTCGTTTGGGACTGTAGATAGCGGAGTCCCCAAGGTCATATCCAACTTCGGGGTTAACTTACTGAGGGGGTGAAGGATAGTTCGTGCGTAAACGTCTCGACTTTCACTGTCAATTGGCGCCAGATCGACTTCGATATCGAATCGCTCCAAGAGCAGATTGATGTCGGAGTCTATGTCCCCCCTGCCAACAATCAATAATCCGTTCCCATCGTCCACAAACTCCTCTAATAAGTCTAAATCTGCGGTGCTGAATTCGTATCTGCTCCCTTTCCAAGGCAGAGCTGGCGGGACGATTAAAAGGTTGAATGATCCATCTTCGAGATCGGAAAGGTGATCCACAGTGTCGAACTCAACACCGCGGAAATACCAGGCCAAGTCATCGATGACGTCTGATCTGTACAGATCTCTCGGATCATGTCCGGTATAAAATCCGACAGAGGGCGGCGCAACGGCCATTTCAGCCTCCTGTTTGGCCTTGGTTGCGTTCTCCTTAGCCAGTTTGTAAGACTCGTGATCGAAGTAGGCTTCCGCGTTCTCACGTCGACGGGTTGCGCGGTACAGCCGGTACGTCCGTCCCTCGTCTTCTGCGGTCGAGATCGCGGAATCAGCCTCGACGATCGCGGCTCGTGCTTCATCTTCACTTCCGGGCGGCATAAGATCCTCAGTAGAGTGATTGACAACTAGGAACACCCACGTTTCTAGTCGAGGAATCGTCACCTGATATCCATCGTCATTGACATCCGTTGAGAGTTCGCCACGGCCTTTCGGCGAGTAGTAGTGAACACCAGTAACGGCTTCCAAGTCGATTGTGACGTTGAGACTAGTATGCACGGCCATGGAATCGTCAGTCGGATTGTATTCGTAATTCACGAAATGTATGATAGTCTGTTCGTTGTCGGCTTGTCCCATGATCGTCAGGCCGACGTCAATGTCCCCCGAGAACCGGATCGTTCGAGTGACAGAATCTGTTAACGCCGCGTTCAGATCATCCGGAACCGTAGTGTCCAACGCTGACGACGTCAAGTCGTCGGAAAATACGATTGAATTCCTGTGGGTCACCGACTCGCCGGTGTCGATAGTGGTCATATATTGCTCGTCGCGGGACGGGAACCCTCCGGTAGCGATCATAGTCGTACCCTGATCTAGTGCCTCGTTAAGAGCCATTACTTGCTCGTCACTGATTGCCGCAACGTTTGGGAACAATACTGCATCATACTGAGCGAGTCTGTCTAGTTGTTCAGAGTCATCCCAGAGGTCATCATGGCCAAAGATGATGACATCGTACGCGTAATTCAACCGACGTAGGATCTGTACTGCGCCCCTGAACGACTCAATATGATCCATTGCGTACCAGTCCCACTCGGGTGCGTAATGCCAGAGCATCGTCGGCAGCGAATAGACGACAGCGACATCGTTCTCCGGATCGGGGTCCATCAGGAATCGCTCGTGAACTCGCACAAACTTAACGAAGTCCAGCAAGACGTCCGGAACTGTGCCATCTTCACGCACCCAGTTATTGACCACTTTTTCTCGGTGAGTGTGGCCCGCTCCCCCCGACAAATTAGGTGGTTTCCGACATCCATTAGCGTACGCTTCAGCGACTTGGAGTTGCAATAGGGTCGGGTACTCATCCGCCGGATCTAACCCTTGGAGAGCGTCGTATCCTTCCCACATGGACCGGTGGAGGATGACCGGTTTTTGGAAATGGCCAGCCGCAACCCCAAACTTGTAGACGAAATCCCTGACAAAATCGGGTGGAACCGAGGGTGTATCTTCAAGAAATACAAGGTCAAATGGATCGTGAATGTGCATGAGGTCTGGGGTGTTCCGGAAGTCGTCTCCCATGAACCCGTTAGCATAGAATTCAACACGTTCCGTTGGAAGGTCTGCCGACCGGACGGTGTCGATGACCTGTTCGAACTGCTGCTTAATCGCCTTGTGCTGCAGGAGGAGGAATTCCCTGTAGATGGGGTCCACTGCAGGCGGTTCATCATTACCAAGTTCAAGGTCCGTCAAGTATTCCGATACGTCGAACGAATCGACATCATCATCTTCCAGTCCCAGGGTTCGAAGTTCATTAGACGACAACTTTTCGAGGTGGTCACGAAACGCTGATTCCGCCCAAACCGAATGATCGAGACCGCCCAGCCGTTGTAGTTTAGCGAAGTCGATAAAGAAGGTGGAATATCCGAATTCGACCGCCTCAATCATCGGCGTAGCAAGGAACTCAATGGTTCCGTCTGCGAAAGGAGAGAGCACTTTGACGCTTCCCTGATCCTCTTCTTTTAAAACATGGGGGTCACCGTCTCGGTTTTTCGCTACGAGTGCGTCGATCTCTGTCACCGCCGACCCATCAGGATAGGTGAACTGCTCTTCCTCGTTTAGTCCTTCATACCAGGGTTGCGCTTGCCAAGGTGACAGCGTATTTGATCGGGTCATTAGTCCGGGGATTCCAGTATCAATCGCCATGCGACCAAGCTCGCGGAAGTTATCCGGAATTCCGTCAATTTCGATTGAGCCTCTGCGCCCGGCGTTGCGATGGAACAAAAATACATCGGGATCGAACTGAAGCTGAACATCGAGAAATTCGTCATAAGAGAGTTCATCCCACCCAGTATCAACCTCGTATCTCGGAACTAGTGGAGTTCCTTTCATGGTCGGCAAAAAAGCCTCCTCCAGATTTGGTGCAGGGATGGTGACATTATCACTGATCGGATTGAAGCGGACTCCTTCGGAGGCAGCCTCACGAGTGGTGCCTAATCCAAGTCCAATAAGTGATAGAGGTAAGAGTTGCAGTGACCGTCGTCGGGAGATCGAAGGGCCCTTGCCGGAGTTCATGACCGAGATAGCGGTACAGGAATAATATAAATACTGGGGCATTCTGATTGGCGGTGTTTAGTTAAGCGTGAAAAGTGAGGCGGACAGGTTTCTTGGTGTCTATGCCAGAAATCAGCCGCCTCAGTGGGAATAGAGAGTGGATTGATTTGGTGTTTGTGGAGCGCGAGCGGACATCCGAGCCGGCGATGGCGCTCGGTATTCAATCGCACGTTGCGAGGCTATCGCTCTTGAATACCGTTGAATTACTCGAATCCTGGGTGTCCAACGGAGTCGCAAAGCGATTCACGATTGGGTACAGAAAGCCGATCTACAGCCAGAACCTGGCCAATCTCTGAATCAGGTCGCGCTTGACGAGACAGTAATTCGGAACGACCAGCAATTCTGGCTGTATGCCGCCGCAGACCCGGAAACTAACAACCTGCTCCACGTCCGGCTCTTTTCGACGACCAGAACATCGCTCACCCAGATCTTCCTCCGCGAACTGCGACAAAAACACGATGTCGAATCTGCTGTCTTTTTCGTCGATGGCGCTCAACACCTCCAAATCGCGCTCCAACGAGCTGGGCTCCGATTTCAGATGCGTCGCCACGGAAATCGGAATGCCGTCGAACGGATCTTCCGAGAACTAAAGCGTCGAACCTCCTCATTCTCGAATTGCTTCAGTCACGTTGAACCAGAAACTGCCGAATCATGGCTTCAAACCTTCGCTCGATGGCACAATGCCACTAACTAAACACGACCGGTTCACGGCGCAAAAGGTATTTCACCGTTAACTGACTCCTCGGGAACATGGGCGATTACGACCTCGTGGACATCGAGATCACTCACGAGGACTCGGATGCGATCTGTCGTTACCTAACGGAAGGATCCCGGGGGGAACAGCATCTCTACTCGGTTCAGGCGGCTCGATTGCAGGCAGGACAGCCGGATTCAGAGCTTCGCTCTCTGAAACAGCTTGACGAGAACGCGGTCAAGATGCTCGAACATCAGGTCGATGCCGCGTATCGTGCGCTGTTCGAGATGGACGGGAAAGCGTTGCTCGCAGACGAGGTTGGACTCGGCAAGACGATCGAAGTCGGAATGATCCTCAAAGAGATGCATTTCCGGGAGACCGACGATTCCGTGCTCATCCTGACGCCGGCCCAACTGGCCAAACAGTGGCAAGCGGAACTCCGGGAGAAGTTCGGCCTGGAGTTCGTATCTAACTACGACGACGACTTTCGCGGGTTCGACAGCCACGACTACATCATCGCCAGCATCGACACGGCGAAAAGCGACAGACATCGTCAAACCGTGCTCAAACGCGACTGGGACGTGCTTGTCCTCGACGAAGCCCATTACGTCAAAAACGAGGAGACGGATCGCTACGATCTGATCGACCAACTCTCGTACAACTACGCGTTTTTCCTCACGGCGACGCCGATACAGAACGAACTCACCGATCTCTACAACATCGTCTCACTGCTCCGCCCGGGCCTGTTCGGAACCCGTGACGTGTTCCATCACTACTTCGTGGACAGTGAGCAAGAGACGCTCGTCAACCGGAACGAACTCCAAGACCGACTGAACAAGGTGATGATCCGGAACCGTCGTGAGGACACGGATGTGGACTTCACCGAACGACGGATCGACACCCGAAAATTCGATCCATCGCCGGAAGAACGCGAACTCTACCGAGCCGTATCCGACTACGTCAAGGGAGCATACAGTCAGGACCAAGGGCAGAAACTGGTGTTGATGCTCCTCCAAAAGGAGGTCGTCAGCAGTCCCGAGGCGCTAAAGGCGACGATCCAGCGACGACTCGACGACCAATCCGAACTCACACAAACTGAAGAACTGGAGTCGATTCTCGACCTGATCGAGAACGTTGACACAGTCACCAAACAAGAACGCTTGCTCGATATCGTTGAAGAAGCACGGGATTCCGTCGAGAAGGGACGAGTGATCGTCTTCACGCAGTTCAAAGCGACACAACGTCGAGTCGCGGAACGATTGGCGTCGGAGGGATACACTGTCCATTCGTTCCATGGTGGCCACTCCAGCCAGGAGAAAGAGGAGATCATCAAAAACTTCGAAGAGCAGGGTGGAATTCTCGTTTCAACCGACGCAATGTCGGAGGGACGTAACGCACAGTTTTGTAATATAATTGTTAATTGGGATCTCCCATGGAATCCCATGCGCGTCGAGCAACGAATCGGTCGAATCCATCGGATCGGGCAAAACCGACAAGTCTACGTGTTCAACATGGCGTTGAAAGATACCGTTGAGGAGTACGTTCTCGAACGGCTGTATCACAAGATCGATCTCTTCCAGCAGAGCGTCGGCGAACTGAGCGAGATCCTCACGAGAATGGAAGAGTCCGGAAGAAGCTTCGAGGACGAGATCTTCGAGCGGTTGGTTAATGCGGATTCGGAAGTCGATCTAGAGAACGACTTCGACGCGATGGCGGTTGATCTCCAGGAGCAACGCGATCTCGCCGAGAAGCTAGAGGAGTTCAACAGTGAGGTTTTCGAAGGGTTCGATCTGGGGGCCGGCAATGACTGACGCTTCGATCCCCATCACACAGTCTGTCGTCGAGGACTTCACCGAACGGTATCTTCGATCGCTCGGCTGCCAGGTAAACGTGAAAACTCATGCTGAAGAGTGGGAAATAACGATTCCATCAGATGTCGATACGAAACTACCCAGAGGAGAGTTCACCCTCGTTTGTGACTCTACGGAGGGAGCGGGTGAGGATGCTGAGCTCCTGCACCCGGAAAGTTCGTTCTTTCAGCGTGTTCTCGATGACGCCGCGGATCGCGCACCGGTTGGAAACGTCACGATCGAATCCGCCGATACGGATGTCATAATTCCCGACTGGCTGCGCGAGAGCGACGTCGAGGTCACCGATGTCCAGTTCACACCATATTACGATCGGAGTGCTCTGGTCATACTCTTTCGAGTAAGTGTCGAAACCGTGAGCGAATATCAGCAGGAGTTCCTTCGCGGAATCGGAATCGACGTTCGCTCGGGAGAGGTCCTTCCGAATATTGATGGAACGCTTCTAGACCTGACGAAGCCGGGAAACACCTCCCTCTCTACAAGTGGGGTCACAATCGATCCGGAACGCATAAAGCAATTGGTGGACGCATCTCGTGAATCGCTTGTTTCCGATATTCGGCCGATGATCGATGAGATTCATCGAGAAGCCTCACGCGCTGCCGACGCCGAACTCGAAGAGTATCGGCAACTGCAACAACAACGAGAGGAGGAGTTAGAAGCAAAGCTCGGTCGTCTTCAGTCACAGATCGAGGATCTGAGCAAGACGATCGAAAACGTGGACCAGGAAGACCGGGTGGAGGTACTCCAAGAACGACGGGAGCTCAGATCGGAACTTGAGGAGATGGATGCCGACCTCACAGAGTTGCGTCGCCGACGCGAACAGGGATATCCGAACCAACAGCGTGAGATCCGTGACCGACATGCGCTAGAAGTGATTGTTACCCCTGTTACTGTCACTGAAGTTCAGTATGAGCGCGGTGACATCGAATTCGAACTAGCCGATGATGTCGCTTCGGTGACTTTGACGATCGGATATGGGAGTGGTGTTGGGGTTACGGAAGATATCGACTGCGATCTTTGCAACCGGCCGCTCTCTAGAGAGATTCAACTTGCGACCGTTAACAATGGAATTCAATGTATGGACTGTTCGTAGAGGTCCTGTTGAAACTCTATTCTTTAGATAGATACCTCTGTGGAGCAGTAGGTCGGTGAAAATTGCAAATTGACCGGTGAATCTCCTATCTAGTCTTAATGAATTTTTTGACAGCTGGTTAAGATATATAATGAGAATCTTACAGAGAGATTCACCCCGAATTGCCTGTGAAGGTGATGTATGAAGATCATGGTATAGACTACTTAATTTATGGCGACCCGACAGCTCTCCCATCCAACTGGTGTCAAGGTCTCCAAAGTGTTTGCCGAGGAGGATACCTTTCGGTGTATATTCATATAACTGAAAGCGACAAATTATATGATAGTACGCTCATTATACGGACAATGGTTACTATTGATGTCAATCCAGATCCGGAAGACACTGAAGAAGATGAAACAAATGATTTGAATTATAGAAAAGCGTTCGAAGAAAATGGGATCACTTATCTCGAAGTGTATGAAGTATGTTATTCTAGTTCAGAAATTCCCGATTGGATTTATGAGGTGTTTCCACATATTGACCACATTTCTCACGCCGAAATCACTCTTTCAGAAAACTTAGAACAGCTGTGGATCCACGAATTCGAATGGGAAGAAGAAAGAGATATTCATGTCGCACTGTTTATTCCAGAGTCCCTAAAAGAGGCGGACGACAGATACGGATCTGAGTCGTTGGAACGGGATGGATTGGATGTTATTGCGGAGACATTAGCTCCCTTGGTTGAAGAGAGGGCTGATAGACCTCCTATCGGAACCGAAAAGCCACCCCGAGAAAGATTGAATCATTTGATCAATAAAGCTAATCACTGATATTTTAGAAAACACGACTGATAGTTTGGACTATTCCGCTGATTGTTTCATCTGTATCGACACAGCAGTCATAATTTGTCACTTGAGGAGGACTCCAATTGAGTCTACAAAACCCAACTTCTCAATCGTGAGGACTCACAGAGATGTCTTCATTTTCGTTGAGTGCTTCAATAATCAGCTTTCGCTCGTATAGTGTGACTTCTTCTGGACCAAGGGCGAACCAGTAGAGCAAATCTGTCTCCCCATGACGGCGATGAGCCACGTGAGCGAATAACCTCCCGTAAGGGGTAGGTCGCCATCCGTCGTCTTTTTTCTTGAAAATCGGCCGCGTCGTCCAGAGTTCCCCGTTCCCCTCGTCGGACAGTCGATTCAAGATCGTTGCAACCACACTTTCATCCACCCCAATCGACTTTCCGATTGCACTCCTCTTCTTCGTGGTTAATTCCGGAACAGCGTTTCCTTCCTTTTCAAAAGAGGCTCCCGTTTCTTCATCGTCGGGCCCAGTCTCACCCTCCTGTTCTTCCGTATCGTCATCACCTGTCTCTCCTTCGGGAGACTCCGAGTTGTACTGAGCCATGTGTCCCTCAATCACGAGCTGTGCCGATTCGATACCGGGCACGCTTCGTGATTCGAGAGTGGACTGGTCTTCCGTTAGTTGAGCGTATAACTGATCGACTTCTCGAAGCGGCACGGTGTCCGCGATCTTTGAGACGAGGTGCTTCACCGCATTCTTGTGGTGTGTTTCGTCTTCCAAAACCGGCTGATGATGGAGGACTTCCCGAACGAGTATCGGGTGAGGCTCGAAGCCGGCTTCTTCAATTCCCTCTGCAGTCACCTTCCGTGCCGAACCAAAGAAAGCATTGAGTTCGTCTAAGTCCGGGGCACGTTCGGCATCCTTCTTTCGAGAATCGTGATTATCTCTCATAACTGTGATAAGCTCATCCAATTTCTCTCGTTCTTGATCTAGTGAGTCACGTGATTGTCCGATAAACGCTAGGAGGAAACCCCAGATCAAATCAGCGCCTGGAACATCTTCGTCATGCTCTGGACGCAGAATGCGCAATAGGTTCCCGATCTCGTATCCGAACTGAGTTTCTCTCGATGCGACGGAATTACCGTGGAAGAACACGTCATCTCGGACTTGTTGTCCACGTTGATCGACCGAGATCAACTCTTCCCAGAGGTCAGAAGGTCCATCGAAAGGTGATTCGTATTGTTCGACTTCCCGCTCCTCTGGAGAAAGATCCTCTATACCCGTCCACTCCTCGGCTGAGCGGTACTGTCGATGAAGATCTGCCCACCGAGACTGAGTCTGCTTGCTCTCGACTTTTCCGGATTCCCAGCGGTCCTCCGAAAGGTATGGTGTGTCGTGAAGGAGCGCGACATCCTCGATCAATTGCTGTAGTCGATCTGGGAGGCGGTCTCGCTTCTTCAATACTCCCTTGTTACGCTCCGAGCGGTCACTCACGTCCCCGGTTTTGATCAGCTTCCGCTGTGTGCCGGAGAATACGTACTTCGAGTTGAGGTTCTGGTCTGCTTCGACGTCGAGTTCGATTGGTGGTCCGTGCCCCTCGCGCGGTGTCGGTATCGACGACGTCAACGCGGGTCCGAGTTTGGGCACCTCGTTAAACAACTCTCCGTGCGTCCGTCCTGCATCTCGCACGTCCTCTCGGCTTTTTTGCGGGTACATAAATCCATCGCCGGAAGGAAGGGGCCGGCGCAGTCTACCGACACCACACCCCCCAAATTCCTCTTGCAATGCAAGAAAGTAACACTCGACGAGGTTGCGCACAACGAAAACGCATTCACCACGCACCACACGCGTGGGAGCGCGCCCACACGCGAAACACGTCTTGTCCGTGCCTGGGGTGGTCGGAGTGAGTTCTGACAATTCCGATCTTAACGAAGAACTCACGCGAGTTGACCAGAACGTGAACGGGCTTTACCAAGGGATCATTCCCGATCTGGTGGCCCGGATAGAGGAATTGGAGGCCCGTCAGCAGGAGCTTGAAGCGGAGATAGAGGATCTTCGTCAGATGATTTCCCAGTCGGAGGATGACGAATGAACGAAAAAGAGGGCGAACTCGCCAGTATGATATATTATTATTGTATTATTTGTAGTAGTACAGTAAGTACGTACGTAGAGGTCTTCTCGCCGCTGATCTCTTTCCCACGGAGATCGATTCTGGGCCGAGTCAGTATTACGGTAACACTCGCCAGCCGGCAGCAACTCAACCGAGGTGTCCAGCGTGAGTAAGAGACGAAAATCAGTCACGATCGATGAGAACCTCGCGGACGAGGTTGATCGCAGAAGTGAGATTAATTTCTCAGGGCTAGTTAACGATCTCATCGAAAACTACCTTTCTGAGGGTGACAATCCTCATAAAGTGAAGGCCGCACTCACGGTACGTCTCGATCGTATCGAGAGCGAGATCGAACGGAAGGAAAAACAACTCAACCAGCTCCGAGAAGAACGAGAGGAGATCGAGAACCTCATCGAGGAGCAGGAGGAAAAGCGTGATCCGCAGTTAGAAAAGGGACTCAAGGTACTGCAAAATCTTCCTGAAGAAAAGTTACACACAGAGAATAAAGCGGTTAAAAATTGGGCGCGAAAAATAGGCATACCGGCCGAGAATCTCGTTGAGAAAGTAGAAGAATACGATTCTTCCGACGAATCTCGGTAGGCTGTGTGACTCACTACACAATCTAGATCCTATTCGACCTGTAGGATCACAGCAGAACCGGTGCTCAACACAAGCGGTTGTATTTATCGTGGACCGCGCTCTCGAACGACCTTCCGGATCTGTTGCCAGTCGGTTGAGACGTACTTCATCGTCGTATCCAGTTTTCGGTGCCCGAGCACTTTGGCGAGCATGTGGACCGGGATCCCGTCTTCGTCAGGATCTGCGGGATGGGTGCCGTTCGCTGAGTGAGAGGCCATCGAGTGGCGGAGCGTGTGAGCAGTCACGAGCCATCGCGTGTTCCCGTTCGCGTCCTCGCCGATCGGCTCGTTGACGCCCGCTTCCTTGGCCTGCTCTTTGACGATCCGGCTGATATAGGTCGGTCTCATCTGTGGTGATTGCTGTGTCAGGAAGAGGTAGTCCGATTCGTTCGCGGTTGGGTACGAGTGACGCTGTTTCTCGACCCATTCTCGCATCAGGTAGTCCAAGTTCTCGTGGTAGTAGACGTACCGGATGTAGTTATCGTCGCCTGGGTCGGCCTTCGCGGAGTTGATGCGGATTTCGCGTTTTCCGAAGTCGATGTCGCGGAGTCGCACGTTCGCCAGTTCGACAGATCGGACACCGGTTTGGTAGAGCAAGCGGAGTAGCAGTTCGTTTCGTATTGCCGGCGACCCAGGGTGCTCGAATATCTTCTGGACGTCCTCGGGCGGGATGGCGATGACAGCGTCGTCGGTATCACCGCGTTGCTTTAGGATCTTGACTTTCTGTGAGGTTTGCGGCTTTATGTGATTGTAGTCGGTGTCGTCCAGTGAGACGTTCTCCGCCGGGTTCGTCTCACAGTAGTTGCGGTTACAGGCCCAGATGTAGAAGACTGAGACGGTAGACAGGAGTGAGGCAACCATCGTATCTGCCTTGTGGAGGTTCTGATCGACGAACTCTCGAACGTGGCTTTCTTTAGACGTTTTCGGGTCGATCTCGTTGCGTTGGCAGTAGACCATCCACTGGCGGAGACACGATCGTCGCGTCTGGAGTGTCGTGTCCTTCCCGCTCCCTTTCAGAAACGCGCAGTACTTATCGTGGAGCTCTTTGTGGATGCCGGTGAGATCCTCCGGCTTTTCGCCTACCTCGTTATTGCTGGACATAGTACACGTTGTGGGGGGATCCGTCCACGATGACGGTGGTACTCTTTACGCGGCTCATTTGGTGTTCGAGCAGCGCCAGAGCCCGGGTAACATCGTATTCTGACCCGTCAACCTCCTGTGCGAGTCGCCACGGTTGACCCTCCCAGGCTCCGGACTCGATCGGTGGCTCCTCCGATAACGCTTCAGGGTCCGCAACTCTAGGTAGTTCATCGTGAAGCTCGCTCGCCAGGTCCATCAGTTCGGTGTCCTGTTGAGCGTCAGTAGCGAGGCTAATACGTTCGATCCGTTGGTTTACTCCTCGCAGTTCAGCCTTCATCTCCGCAATCTCGTCTTCGATGCCGCTCATATCGACGTCGATCGACTGGGAATCTCCGCTGGGAATATCCTCGGTGACTCCTTCCTTGTACCCGATTCGTCTCAGTTCGTTCTCCACGGAATCGCGGATGAGCTGGGTCATCGATTCGTATCGTCCGGTCTCTTCGATGGCATCCTTCCACTCGGACTTGACCTCGGGTTGGACGGCGATGTTGATCTGTTCTCTCCCGTTCCTGGGCATACGCGTAGTCTCGGAAGGTCGGATAATAAGTATTTATAGAATAAATCTAGAACACTTCCAAACATGCGCCAGATGTTCGGACAAAGCTGAAAACAGTTCTAGAACGCAAACGCGCGTTCTGGACGTTCTTACGCCGTTTTACTAAAATTTCACAATGTGTCCTGCGATTAGTTCGCGCTGAGCAGCGGCTATCGCGGCTCTATAGCTTTTTTGGTGTTTGACTGTAGCCTACGCGTGTCTCGTGACATCTTCGAGCTCGAATAGTTGTACGTCACCGCGCTCGGACACCGCTTCCTGAACCGACTGCGTCGCACCACTCCGGGAGAATAACGCGTACTTGATGTCTTTCTCACCGATGTCCGGCGTCCAGCGAATTTCGGCGGCATTGTCTTCGAGGGAAGCAAGAGCTCCGTAGTTGAGCGGAGCGTTGGTGAACTTGCATTCACCCACGACTACCGTGCCGTCCGTGGTGAATCCAACGACGTCAACTTCGTGCTCCTTGTACCACCATCGTCCGAGATCCAGGAACGCTTCGTCGGGGTAGAGGCCCGGGAGTGCGTCTTGGCAAAGTCTCTCGAATTCGTGACTCACGAAGTCCGGGAGCTCCGGTTCGATGACGGCGTCGTACGCGTTCTCTCCGAGCCGTTCGTATCGATCCTCCTTGCCGTAGACGAACCGGAACCAGAACCGGAACAGGGGATCGAGGATTCGATAGCGCCCCCGGCGTGACTTCGCCTTCTCTTCGGTGATCGGGACCTCCCGCTCGATGAGCCGCAGACGCTCCAACTTCTGTGTGTACGCCGAGATCTGCTTTCCATCGATTCCTATCGCCTGGGCGATCTCGTTCGACGTTGTCTTTCCGGCGGCGATGGCGGTGAGGATCGCAAAGTACCGGTTCGGTTCCGTGAGTTCGGTCCGGAGTACGTACTCCGGTTCGTTATGGAGGTATCCCTTCTGGGAGAGCACTTCCTCGGTGAGAATCGTTTCGAGGTCCTGTTCGAGATCGACGCCATCGAGATAGTACGGGACGCCACCGAAGATGCCCCACGTAAAAACCCGTTCTTCGGCCGAATATTCGTCCGGAACGAACTCCTGTGCAGCAGCAAAACTGAGAGGCCGGAGGTCAAGTCGTTCGGTGAACCGTCCGTACAATGGACTGTTCCCGAGAAGCGTCGCTTCTTCCATCATACTGATCGACGATCCGACCAGAATGAGCGTTCCCGAGGTGTTCTGGAGCCGCTGGTCCCACAGTCGCTGAATGACCGAAGGGAGGCTCTCGTCGGCGTCGATGAGGTAGGGGAATTCGTCCAGAACCACGATCCCGTCCTGATCTCCTAGATACCCGAGCAGCGCTTCCCAGTTCTGTTTGATCTGCGTGATGCCGGGAAAGCTTTCGGAGGCGACATCGACGAACTCGTCAAGCTGTATTTGGGAGGTGGTCTCCGTGGCCTGATAGACGACTGCGTCGTCACGGTCCGAGAGCGAGTGTTGGACGAGCTGTGTCTTTCCGAGACGTCGCCGACCGAAAACCACGACCATCTCTGCGTCATCGGATTCATAACATCCGCGTAGCCGAGAGAGTTCATCGTCTCGGTCCACGAAGTGGTCCATACGCCTATTCCACCGTGAGAAGAAATAATACTTCCGAATAGTCTATTTCAAAATAGGCTAATTTGAAATTGCCTAATTGGGCTTCATATGCATATCTTGATTTGAGCGGTCAGACGGCAACTCCGACCGTGACCGCTTGCGACGACGCTGCTATTCAACAGTTGCAGAACGCACGGAACCGTGTTCAGGTCTCACAGCATATCCGGACAAAACCGCCGCTATGTTCACTGAACACATCTCTCCTTTTGTGCGCCAGATGTTCGGACAGGGTTGAGACCGTCCGTTGTTTGTGATAGTGATCAGCAGAGATTCTCATGGGTTTCAATATGACAGTTAGAATAGATTTTGAAATCACCATGCAAGATGTAGAGGATTGGTGTTACAGACGAAGTTTCTCATTGCAGTATCCTGTCAGAAACAGCTTGATATGTACAATGGGCGAGTCTTGCACTGAGTGTTCGATGAAGATCGACGATTCAGATCGGTCTATTCAGGTGGTTGACTTACTACTCTCATTCTCAAGGCCATCGATATCAAACCCTGAAGCACATATATGTGTGTCGGAAAAATATATATGTGCCTATGGCATAGTGTATTGTATGACTGACGACCCATCTCCCGACGGCCCCGACGAGTTCCCCTCTGAAGAGGAGATCCCGGACGAACCGGTGACCGTGGATGCTATTGATCCATTCAGTGTTGATGACGACGACTTTGAAGACATCGATGACTTCGCCGCCGCAGAGTGGAAAAACCAGAGCACTGCGGACGAACGAATTCGCACGGTGATCAACAGAACGACGACTCCGAAATCGGCGTCCGACATCTCAGACACAGCTCTCGTCTCAGAAACAAAAGCCAGAACGACACTCAACAAGCTTGCTGAAGAAGGCATCGTTAGAAGTCATCAGACCGACTCGGGAAAGCTATACAGCCGAGATCCAGAGTGGCATCTTCTCAAACAGATCAGGAAACTCGCCAGCAGCGAAACGCTTGTCAATCAAATCCAGCGAATAAAACAAGAACTCACAGAGTACAAATCCAAATATGACGTGAATGGCCCAGAGGAACTTCTGATTTCAGACAAGGAACTCGACCAGAATGAACTCGACGACATCTCTCACTGGCGGACAGCAGAACGAGAATTAAGCCACCTCAGAGCGGCATACCGCCTGAAAGAAGCAAAAGAGCAGGCGTCAATCGTCGGTGAACCGGAAGAGAGGCGCACGGGTAATCAAACAACAACACCCAGTAATAATCAGGCCCCACTCCAATAATGGGACTGGGGAATGGCTCTCCAATCGATTCAGCAGCGATTGATGAAAGCGTGAATCAGATGCACCAACAACTCGGGAGAGGAGTTGTCAAAGTGCGATTCCGATACCAGAAAGGGCAACCGTTCAAACCGCGTGACGGAAAAGACGTGAGAACAGCACGAGTCACTATTACGCCTGGAATCCACAAGCAGGCTGGGTATTTCGATATCCAGTGGTGGGAAAATGGAGACTACAAATACCACTATCGGGAAGAAGGACTAGAATTTAGATTCGGACGCGAGGCAGCGAATAAGACCACCAAGAAACCAATACGGCATTTTCACCCACCTACTAATCTTGACGCACACAAGCAATCCTGTATCGGGGCTGAACAACCACCAAAACGCGTTACGATTGCTGTACTGAAGACGTGGTGGACAGCGGTCAAAAATCATGATGAGAGCTTGTTGAACGCGCAGAATGGCTTGCCGTAGCACCGAAGGTATTGAGACACCCTCTGTGGCAATCTATGCATACGCAAACCTATTGATCGGCTGTTTCAGAGGATACTGGATGGGAAGAATAGTTGCGAATTGATGTGTCCATGGTCTATACACATCATTCCAGACAAGATACGAATCCAAATCGAAACGATCCCAGTGCAAAACTCGCGCGCTACATCTTGCGCACCGTTTCTGGCAACTTCTAAACAAATCTGCTGCAAAGCTATGGACTACTTCAATGATCCCTATGAGTTACGACGACTTTATCGGACGTGGATGAACGATTCGGATGTCATCACCCTTCAGCGACTGTCTGGTGGGGGGTGACTTTTTACGCATCTGAGAGTAGGAATACATGACCGTACCGATGGTGTCATCCACGAGTTTTGAGTATGTTCTGGCGGGGCCCCTACCGTCCTCCGATAGCGAGTAATGCATGTGCTCGCGGTCAGCCGCCACGTGTTATTAACGAGCTTTCCAGATTGGCTCAGATTAATAATATAGAGAGAAATTATAGTAACACTTTTGAGTAACAATTCCCTTCCCGTGGTATGGAGCGATCACGGAGAACGTTCGTAAAGTCCAGTCTCGGTGTCGTCGCCGCGGGTACACTCGCCGGCTGTGCCGGGGGGGATCCAGGGGATTCCGACGGAACACACGAACCGGAAGAGACGCCCGAACCGACGCCTGAACCGACGCCCGAGCCGGACACTCACTCAGTAACGCTTCTCGTCGAGGGCGTCGGGGAAGATTACGACCACGAAGACGACGAAGACGACGACAATCACGACGAAGGACTCGACGAACACGCGATCGAACACGCGTGTGGCCACATGCAGTACGACGAACCCGAATCGCTCGAAGGGGGCTCATCCGGCGACGATGCTCCTGTGATCCACACCACTCACCTGCCGTTCGACGTCACGTTCGAAGACGGCGGTGGATACGTCGTATTCGAAGTCGATGACCACGACGACGACCACGACGACGACCACGACGACGACGACCACGACGACGACCACGACGACGACGACCACGACGACGACGACCACGACGACGACGACCACGACGACGACGATCACGACGACAGCTCCCGCTTCGGATTCTTCACCCAGGGCGGAACTGTCGAGGTCGTGGACGGACAGTTCCACCACGAGGAACATGGCGTCGAGGAGTGCGACGAAATAGACGCGTACGCCGTCGCCGAATCGCACGAGGGTACAGTAACGATCCGCGTTTACGCCGACTAGGTCCCGAACTTCGACCCTCCGGATTATTAAATTATCTCGCTAAAATAATAATGCTTTTACGGATCCGCACGTACGTACGGGTATGAACTACACGCGTCGCTCCGTCCTCAAATCGGGGCTCGGCGCCGCCGCGGTCGGAACGACGGCGGGCTGTCTCGGCGACGCCACCTCCGACAACGTGCGGGGCTACGCGTCGTTTTTCGCGCTGTGGGACTGGGCCCAGCAGGTCGGCGGCGATCGGTTCCCGTTCGAGAACCCGGTCGAGGTCGGCCGTATGGGCCACGGCTGGAGCCCGGACGGGGATCTCGTGCGGGACATCGCCGGCACCGAGTGTTTTCTCTATCTCGATACCCCGGAGTTCTCCTGGGCGCAAAACATCGCGGGGGAACTCGAACGGGATTACGACGACGTCCACGTGATCGACGCGATGGAGGGACTGGAGCCGTATCTGATCCCCTTCGACACGGACCCGATGCCCGAACCCGACTACGGTCCCGAGTACGACCCTGAAGACCTGCTGTTCGAGGAGTTCGACATCTACGACCGGCGCTCGAACGAGCAACTCGGCTACTGGCACGTCGAACACTGGCACGGCGGTGTCCCCGACGTGGCCGTCGACGCTGCCGTGCCGATCGGGATCGTCATCGAGGACGAGCAGGGGCGTGTCGTCCCGCTCGGCGACGACGAGCCGTATCGGGTCGACGCACGGCTGGCCGACGGCGCGGACGCCGACGTCGTCGAGATCGAATCCCGGGGCGACCGGGTCGTGTTTCACGGCCGGTCGGTGGGCAGCACCGCGGTCGTCTTCGAGATCTACTACGAGGGCGAACTCGTCTACGACACGGCCGATGAACCAGCCGGCGTCGACGTGGTGGAGTCGACGGCCGGAGGGTCCAATGGGGACGGGGAATCCGACGGGGCCAGGGAGTATCACGATCCCCACGTCTGGACCGATCCGGTGCTCGCCGTCAGGACGGTCGAACGGATCGCCGCGGACCTCGCCGAGATCGACCCCGAGCACGCCGACGAGTACGCCGAGAACGCGTCCGCGTACGCCGAGCGTTTGCGGGAGGTCGACAGCCAGTTCGAGACGCTGGTGGACGAGGCCGATCGCGACGTCGCCGTCCTCGCCGGACACGATTCCTTCCAGTATCTCGAACGGCGGTACGGCTTCGAGCTTCGGACGCCGGTCGGCGTGACTGCCGACGCCGCGGAGTCGTTCGACGACGTCTCCAGGCTCATCGACGTGATCGAGCAGCGCGATATCGACACCGTTCTGTACGACCCGTTCGAAGCACACGATCCGGACGAGGAGCTTCCGCAGATGGTCGAGGTCATCTTCGAGCACACCGACATCGAGGAGGCGATGCCGCTTACCCCCGCAGAGGGGACGACCCCGGAGTGGCAGGAGAACGGCTGGGGATGGGTCGAACAGATGGAGGAGATCAACCTGCCGTCGCTCCGGGCGGCACTGGGGGCATAACCGACCGTGAGCTCCGTCATCGACGTCGAAAACGTCACCTTCGCCTACGGGAACACCGTCGCGGTCGAGGACGTGACGCTGTCGGTCGAGGAAGGGACGTTCCTCGGGTTGATCGGGCCGAACGGCTCCGGGAAGACCACCCTGCTTCACCTCATGATCGGACTGAAGCGCCCCGACCGCGGTTCGGTCGAACTGTTCGGCGAACCGGCCCACGCGTTCGAGGACGGACAGCGGATCGGTTACGTCGCCCAGCGGTCGGGTGACCGGGGCGAGGCGATGCCCGTCACCGTCCGGGAAACGGTTTTGATGGGCCGGTTCGCCCACGCCGGGCACGGACGCCTGCGGGAGCGGGATTACGAGTCCGCCGCAGAGGCACTGGAAACCGTCGGCATCGACCACCTCGCCGAGCGACGGATCAGCCAGCTGTCGGGCGGGCAGCGCCAGCGGGCGTTCATCGCCCGGGCGCTGGCGTCGGAGGCGGATCTGCTCGCGCTCGACGAGCCGACGGTCGGCGTCGACGCCGACTCTCAGGATCAGTTTTACGCGCTACTGGACGATCTCAACCGCCGGGGGATGACGATCATCCTCATCGAACACGAGGTCGACGTGCTCACCCAACACGTGGACACGGTGGCGTGTATCAACCGCCAGCTGCACCACCACGGCGACACGGTGTCGTTCATGGAAAGCGACGCCATCGCCGAGACGTACGGCGTCGGCGCCGGAATCCTCGAACACGACCATCCATGACGGGGGAAGACGCCGATCGAAACGGTAGGGAGTCGGCGGTCGACGGTGGGAGCGTTGCTCCCGAACAGCCGGTGGGCGTGTCCGACACCGCCGTCGAGCGGGTTGTCGGTGGCTGGACTCCCCGTGAACAGGTCGAGCTCGTCGGGATCGGTCTGACTGCCGTGCTCGCGGCGGTGATGCTCGCGTTTATCGGCATCGACTGGCTGCGCGACGCGCCTGGCGTGCTGGGAGTGTTCGGCACGCTCGCGTTCGATCGCTATCTCGCGGTCGGCGTCGTGCTCGATGGACTGCTGGGGACGAACGTCTTCCGGCACCCGTTCATGTGGCGCGCGATCGCGACGGGGGTGCTGGTCGCGATCGTCGGCCCGCTGGTCGGGACGTATCTCGTCCACCGTCAGATGGCGTTGATCGGCGAGACGCTCGCCCACACCGCGTTCGCGGGTGTCGCGGTCGGCTTCCTCTTTATTGCAGTGACCGGCTGGACGGGCTCGCTTCTGTTCGTGGCGCTGGTGGTGAGCGTGCTTGGGGCGCTCGGGCTCCAGTGGCTCGCCGAACACACCGACGCCTACGGCGACGTGCCGGTGGCGATCGTGCTGACGGGGAGTTTCGCGGTCGGCACCCTGCTCATCAGCTGGGGGCGGGACTTCGTCGCGATCTCGATCGATATCGAGGACTTCCTGTTCGGCAGCCTCGCGATCGTCACCGCCGAGGGGGCCCAGCTCGTGGCCGCCATGTCGGTGGGGGTCGTCGCGCTCGTTGCATACAACTACAAGCAGTTTTTGTTCATCACGTTCGACGAGCAGGCCGCCCGGGTCGCCCGGCTGAACGTCCGGTGGTACAACGCGCTGTTGATCGTGATGACCGCAGTCGTCGTGGTCGGGGCGATGCAGATCCTCGGCGTGATCCTGGTCGCCGGCCTGCTGGTGATCCCGGTCGCCGCCGCCTCCCAGATCGCCCACAGCTTCCGGGAGACGCTGTTTCTCTCGATCCTGTTCGGTCAGGTGTCGGTACTGGGTGGGCTGGCGTTCGCGATCTCGGCGAGCCTCCCGCCGGGCGGTTCGATCATCGTCGTCGCCATCGGGATCTACCTGCTCGCGGTCGCCGCCTCGGATCGGTCGATCGGCGGCATCTCGGTGCACTGAGCGGCCGGTTCCCTGACTTGTCAGGCACTCCAGTTATGCTCTTAAAAACCCTCTATATGTTGTGGTACAACACCATGACATACACTAACAGACGAAACGTTTTGCGGGGAGTGGCGGGACTGGGAATCGCGCTTACAGGCGGCGTCGGGACGGCAGCTGCAAGCGGGCGATCCGGTGCAAGTGGCGACGACACCATTGTCGACGTGGCAGTCGCGGATGATGACTTCGACGTGCTGGTGGCGGCGGTCGAGGAAGCCGGGCTGGTGGACGTACTGAGCGGGAACCGTCAGTTGACCGTCTTCGCACCGACGGA
This sequence comes from Halalkaliarchaeum desulfuricum, assembly GCF_002952775.1. Taxonomy (NCBI): domain Archaea; kingdom Methanobacteriati; phylum Methanobacteriota; class Halobacteria; order Halobacteriales; family Haloferacaceae; genus Halalkaliarchaeum; species Halalkaliarchaeum desulfuricum. The sequence goes on along the minus strand of NZ_CP025066.1, from coordinate 653,946 downwards.
CGAGGCGTTCGGCGAACTTGGTGTCACGGCTGAAAACGTCGGTGAAATCGATTTCGAGGAGGAAGTGGGCGCATCGCTCGCTGAGATCCTCACCTACCACGTCACTTCGGGCCGCCGATACTCCGAATCCGTCGTCAACGCACCGCGCGTCGAGATGTTGAACGGCGAGGACGTCGACGTCGACGGTACCGAGCTGAACGACGAACAGGCCGAAATCGTCGGTACCGATATCGAGGCCTCGAACGGCGTCATCCACGTCATCGACGGCGTGCTGCTGCCCTGAGGCTGCAGGCGCGAATTGACGGTTTTTAGGCGTCCTCGTCGAACAGGTCCGTCGAGAGGTACCGCTCGCCGGTGTCCGGCAGGACGACGACAACGAGTTCGTCGGGATGTTCCAGCGCGTACTCCCGCGCTGCCGACAACGCCGCACCCGAGGAGATCCCGACCAGGATACCCTCCCGAGTTCCGAGCATCCGTGCGGTCCGCTTCGCCTCCTCGTCCTCGATGCCGCGGACCTCGTCGATCAGCTCCGTCCGGACGACGTCCGGCAGAAATCCGGGCCCGATTCCCTGGATGTTGTGGCCGTCGGAACACTGCTCGGTGATCGTCGGCGACGCGGCCGGTTCGACTGCGACTGCGGTGAACGATTCGTTCCCCTGCTCTTCTTTGATATATTCGGCCACGCCGGTGATCGTCCCGCCGGTGCCAACGCCAGCGACGACGGCGTCGACCTCGCCGCAGGTGTCCGCCCAGATCTCGGGCCCGGTGGTCTTGCGGTGGGCAGTGGGATTCGCTTCGTTCGCGAACTGGCGGGCCATGATCGCGTTTTCGTATTCCGAGAGGATCTCTTCTGCACGCTCGTTGGCCCCGCCCATGCCGTCCTCGGCGGGAGTCAGCTCCAGTTCGGCTCCCAGCGCCGACAGCATCGTCCGGCGCTCCTCGGACATCGATTCGGGCATCGTCAACACGCAGTCGTACCCCCGGGCGGCACACACCGACGCGAGCCCGATGCCGGTGTTGCCGCTGGTGGCCTCGACGACCGTCCCGCCCGGCTGGAGGGCGCCGTCGCGTTCGGCGGCGTCGATGATCTCTCTGGCGATCCGATCCTTCACCGAGTAGGGATTTGCGGACTCGAGCTTGCAATAGAGGTTGTCCGCGAACGAATCGAGTCGCACAAGCGGCGTGTCGCCGATCAACTCGTCGACCGACCCCACGGCGTTCAGCTCCGGTTGGGTGGACTCTCTCGCTGTCATTGTCGGATATACTCGCCCGACGTGCCTCTGGGTTCGGATTCATAATTTAGCACTTTTAGAACTATATAGGGGTACTGAGGCTATGTACCCCGCAATACCGGTATCAACTCCTCTATCGAGTTCTATCCCCCTTTGCTCCAAGATATATCAATATTACAATAGTGTTTGTCCCCGCTACAGCTACGACTCGGTGATGGCACAAAGCAAGGAACCTGTTGTTGGACGGATCACCCGGCGAAGAGCACTCGCTGCGGTCGGCGCGGTCGGAACGATTGCAGTTGCCGGCTGTACTGGTGGGGCAGACGGAGGTGAGGGTCTCTCGGGACCGATCGACGCGTCCGGAAGCAACACTGTCGCGCCGATCACTTCCTGGGCGGGCGAGAACTTCCAGGACGCGTATCCGGACGTGCTCGTCGACGTCGACCCGCAGGGGACCGGTGCCGGGTTCCAGGAGTTCTGTCGCGCGAACTCGGACATCCAGAGCGCGAGCCGCCTGATTACCCGAAAGGCCGACCGCGGGGAGGGGCGGACGGTCAGTCTCGATACCGGGACACTGGACGCTGACGACCTGGAATCGCAGTCACGACGGCCCCGTCGAGGGATCGGCCGCAGACGGCATCCGGACGCTCGGAAAACGCTCCCGGGACGTCGTCAGGACGGTGCTGACCGGCCTCTTCGAGGGAGATCACGCCGAACTTCGGTCGGCGGCCGCGGCGGCGGACGCGGTCGTTGACGACGCGGGCCAGTTCGATCGGGAGCTGCACGAATTCGACCCCGAACAGGGGTATCATTTCGGTATCGTTCTGGATAGCGTGAGCCGCACGGCGAGGTACGGCGCAAACGTCGCCGAAGCCGGCCTGCAGGCGGCGATGCGACACGGACAGAAGTGATACGGTTACCGAATCCCGACTTCTCCTATGACACAGCCCGACGACACACCGACTATAGAATCGACCGAACCCACGAACGGTTCGGTTCCGACGAGTGACCCGGAGTCGATCGCGACCGATCCTGTCACGCTCGCGTTCGTCTGCGTGCAGAACGCGGGCCGGAGCCAGATGGCCGCCGCCTTCGCCCGTCGCGAGCGGGACCGGCGCGGGTTGCGGGGACGCGTCCGGATCGTCACCGGCGGCACTCGCCCCGCCGACGCCGTCCACGAGGTCGTCGTCGACGCGATGTACGAACGCGGGATCGACATCGCGGATCGAACGCCCCGGGAGATCACGCCCGCCGAACTGGAGGCCGTCGACATCGTCGTTACGATGGGCTGTTCCGCCTCGGGTATCTGTCCGGCGACCTGGAACGGAGAGGGCAGGGACTGGGATCTCGACGATCCACACGGTCGACCGCTCGAGGACGTAGTGCGGATCCGCGAGGAGATCGAACGACTCGTCGAGGATCTGTTCGACGAGATCGAAGCCGATGCCGGTCGATCCTCGTGAGACCCCGATCGGAAGTTCCCTCCAGGGCTGCCGACAACCCATTATATATTACTTTTTAGTATTATTTATAAATGGTAATTTAAATATAGTTGTATTTCATTGGATCTCGCGAGGAATGCTGGAAATATGCCCGTTACTCTCCTTTCTCTCGTGTTGGAGGTTCGTCAGCCGGATTTTCACTTTTAAATACGCTTTCACCTCCGATGTATCCAGGTAACGGCTCGAAAGATTTACACGGGAGATTCGGTTATTTTCCGGGATCTTCTCCGTATTTCGGCGGTCGGCCGGTCGTGGAGTATATATACTTAAATAAACACCAGAAAATAAATTTGAATGAGGTACTATAAGTTATCTGTTATTAGTACATGTCCGCCTGGTACGGGATCGGAAGCTGTCCCCGCGTGTCGACACCGTCGTCGGTTTGTAATGCGGTCCGGTCGACGAGGTTGGTTTCTCCGTCGACGACCAGGTCCGCGACGATCTGTCCGGTCGCTGGCGCGTGCATGAACGCCCGCCCGGAGTGGGCGATGTCGTTTACGAGGCCCGGAACGCTCTCCTCGATGATCGGGTGATTGCTCGGGGAGATCGCGTACACGCCCGACCACCCCTCCGCGACGCGGGTTTCGGGGCCGAAGTAGTCGGCCATCTCCACGAGGGCGTCCATCGCGTCGGTCGCCCACTCGAGGTCGACGCTGTCGCTGAACGAGCTCGGGTCATCGGGGTCGACGTCCGGATCGTCCGGGTGGAAGTGCCCGCCAGCGGTGACGAACTGAGCGTCCAGACGGCCTCGTTTTGAACTGTTCGGGCTGGTCCGTCTGCTCGGGCTGGTCCGGCCACTGTTTCATTCCCGTTTGTGAAGCACGAACGACCAATAAAACCGACGTACACAAAGGACGTAGTGTCGCGACTGTATCGATCGATATTTGTTCCATACAAACGCCGTTGGATTCCGCTGTCGGTTCCGTGCCCGGATCGGGTCGAGACCCCGTTCGGAACCTTTGCTCTCGGGCTGATGGGACCTGTTACAGCCTTATGGGCGTCATCATTACACCGTTACCTTTGTAACACATCCGTGCGAGGAGACCGGTATGGGAACGGAAACGGCTGATCGCCCCGACAGTAAGGTTGCCCGCGTCATCGAGGAGTACGATCTCGACGGCTGGGGTGACCGTCTGGAGGCGGAGTGGCTCGGGATCGACGGAGAACGGACCAGTCTCCGGGATCTCGCGGATCAGTTCAACCGCGCCGTGCTGGAGGCGACGCTCCGGGACGCCGGCGTGGTCGCCATCGAGTACGATGTCGAGAGCACCTACCGGATTCTCACGGACGAGGACGTCCCCCGGGCGGACGTCCTGCGGAAAGAGCGGGAACTCGAACGGGAGGGGATCGACGTCGATGATCTCCGGGGAGACTTCGTCACACACCAGGCCGTCCATTCGTATCTCCGAGACTACCGGGAGGCCGAACTCGAGAATCGGTCGATCGATCCCGAACAGAAGGTAGAGACCCTCCAGCGGCTGGAGGGGCGTACCGCCGCAGTCGCCCAGTCTACGCTCGATGGACTCGTCCGCTCCGGTGAGGTCACCGACCGGGAGTACGAACTGTTCGTGGAAGTCCGGGCGGTTTGCGAGGAGTGTGGCCGCGATTACGCGCTGGTCGACCTAGTTCGCGACGGTGGCTGCGGCTGCGACGCGGGATAAATATTTAAGTGTCGATTCCTGTAATTAGCCTGTACAACAATATGTCCTCACAAGAGTCTGTGGACGAGACGCTTTCGGTCACCGCGGAAAACGTCGGCGGAATCGATCGAACTGAGGTAACTCTCCCGTCCGGGGTCGCCGTTTTGACCGGTCGAAACGCGACGAACCGGACGTCGTTTCTCCAGGCGTTGATGGCGGCGTTCGGCAGCGAGAAGCCCTCCCTGAAGGCGGACGCCGACGAAGGTAGTGTGGAGTTGCAGTTGGGATCGGAGACCTACACCCGAACGCTGACCCGGCGAAACGGTACCGTCGCGTTCGGTGGCGACCCCTACTTCGAGGACCCCGAACTCGCGGATCTGTTCGCGTTCCTGCTCGAGGACAACGAGGCCAGGCGGGCGATCCAGCGGGGCGACGACCTCCGCGAGGTGATCATGCGCCCCGTCGACACCGCCGAGATCGAACGGCAGATCGACGAACTCGAAACCGAGAAACGCGAGATCGACCAGGAAATCTCCCGGCTCGAACGGTTCGAGGAGGACCTCCCCGAACTGGAGTCGAAGAAACGGAGCCTGGAGACGGAACTGGAGGAGACACGCGAGGAACTCGCGGAAGTCGAGTCCGAACTCGAGGGGCTCGATGCCGACATCGAGGAGAGTCGCACCCGGAAAGAGGAACTCGAGGAGCTGTTTTCCGAGATCCGGGACGCCCAGTCTCGGCTCGAGGACGTCGAATTCGAGATCGAAACCGAACGGGCGACGATCCAGGAGCTTTCCGCCGAACGCGAGGAACTGCGGGCCGACACCGGGGACGCTCTCGACGACGATCGCAGCGTCGAACAGCTCGAAGGGCGGATCGAGGAACTCCGCGACAGAAAGCGGGCGCTGGACGGGACTATCGGCAAACTCCAAAGCGTCATCAGCTTCAACGAGGAGCTCCTCGAGGGGGACGACGCGACCGTCGAACGCGTCTTCCAGGCGGCGGACGCCGCCGACCGGACCGACGACGGGGCGATAACCGACGAACTGCTTTCGGCCGACACGACCGTCTGCTGGACCTGCGGTTCCGAAGTCGAGGTAGACAGGATCGATGGGACGCTCGACCGCCTCCGGGACCTGCGGAAAGACCAGCTCTCACAGCGCAACGAGCTGGAAGAGCGGATCGACGACCTCACCACCGAGCGAAAACAGCTCCGACAGCAACAGCGCCAGCAGGAACGCAACGAACGCCGCCTCGAACGGATCGAGACCGAACTGGAGTCTTCACGCGAGCGGATCGAAACGCTCGAGGAAAAGCGGGAGGCGCTCGAATCCGAAATCGAGGAACTCGAAGCACAGACCGACTCGTTCGAGGAGACCGACTACAGCGAGGTTCTCGACCGACACAGGAAGGCGAACCGGCTCGAACTCGAGGTCGGGCGGCTCGAAAACGAACTCCAGAGCGTCGTCGACGACATCCAGGAGCGCGAAAACGCAACCGACGCCCGCGAGGAGCTTTCGACCCGCCGCGAGGAGATCACAGACGACCTCGCGGATCTCCGGACCCGGGTCGACCGACTGGAGGCCGAGGCGGTCGAGTCGTTCAACGAGCACATCGACGCGATCCTGGAGATCCTGGAGTACGAGAACATCGACCGGATCTGGATCGACCGCCGCGAGGAGACTGTCCGGGAGGGCCGCCGGTCGGTCGAACGGACGGCGTTTGACCTCCACGTCGTCCGCTCTGCGGACGGCACTGCCTACCGTGACACCGTCGACAACCTCTCGGAGAGCGAGCGCGAGGTGACCGGGCTCGTCTTCGCGCTCGCGGGGTATCTCGTCCACGACGTCCACGAGATGCTTCCGGTGATGCTCCTGGATTCGCTGGAGGCGATCGATTCCGAGCGCATCGCCGCTGTCGTCGACTACTTCGAGGAGTACGTCGACCACCTCGTCATCGCGCTCCTTCCCGAGGACGCCCAGGCGCTCTCCGAGGAGTACACCTACGTGACCGAGATCTGAATCGTTGCCGGACGATTCAGTTTCGAATAGGGAAATTGTAGTGTCAAGATGTTCTCGCCGGGTCCGCCGTATATTCGTGTTTCTGTCCGCTCTCGTGTGTTTTTGCTGTACGTCTTCGTGTCGTAACCGACCGACTTATTTTCGTATACGTGAACTCGAGAACCGGTTTCGCTTACGTGAATCTTTATTACCGAGCGTCTGTTCCTTCGGACAACGATGCGCGCTGAATCCCCGGAAAGCACACTCGACACGACAGAACGATCGCTCGAACTGCTCGAGGCGATCAAGCGTCGCGAGGGGGCGACGATGACCGAACTCGCCGAGGAACTCTCGCTGGCGGTGAGTACGGTGTTCAAACACCTCGCGACGCTGGACGCGAAGGGGTACCTGATCAAGGAGGGGGACACGTATCACGTCGGCTTCCGGTTTCTCAACCTCGGTGAACACGCCCGAACGCGGCTGCCTGGAAACCAGGCGATCGACGAGGCGGTCCACCGACTCGCCGAGGAGACGACCGAGGAAGTGGATTTCATCGTCGAGGATCACGGCCGGATCATCACGGTCTCGGAGTCGTACCACAAGTGGGTCAAGTACGCCGAAGGGGGTTCCAACGGCTACCGCGCCCGGATGGGGACGTACTACCCGATCCACACGACCGCCTCGGGCAAGGCGATCCTGGCGACGTACTCTCGCGAGCGTGTGAATGCGATCCTCGACGTCCGGGGGATGGCGGCCCCCACCGAGAACACGATCACCGACAGGGAAGAACTGTTCGAGGAACTCGAACGGACGCGCGATCGGGGCTTTGCGATCGGCGACGAGGAGTACACCGAGGGGCTCCGCAGTGTCGGGATGGCGGTTCTCGACGATGCAGGGAACACCGTCGGATCGATGAGCGTCTCGGGGCCGAGCTATCGTCTCACCGGCGACGTCCTCCGGGAACGCATCCCAGCGTCACTCCGGGACGTCGTCGAGGAACTGGAAGCAGAAATCGCTACAGCAGTCGGAACCGACTGAGCGTCGACCGCTCTCCCGCTACAGCGTCGGTTCAGAGAGGTTGACGTAGACGGATTTCGTCTGCCGGTAGTGTTCCAGTGCCTCCAGCCCGAGGTCCTTGCCGACACCTGACTCCTTGAACCCGCCGTAGGGCGCTTCCGGCAGGATCGGCCCGTACTCGTTGACGTAGATCAGCCCGGCGTCGATGTCGCTTGCGGCGTTGTGAACCAGCGACGTCCGCTCGGTGCCGATTCCGGCGGCCAGCCCGTACCGGGTGTCGTTCGCCAGTTCGATCGCCTCCTCGTAGCTCGAAAACGGGATGATCGTCTGGACCGGCCCGAAGATCTCCTCCTGAGCGATCGTGTCGCTGTTTTTCACGTCTCCGAAAACTGTCGGCTCCACGTACCAGCCGTCCGCGAGTTCGGGGTCGTCCGGACGGCCGCCCCCGCACAGCAGTTCGGCTTCCTTCGTGCCGGTTTCGATGTAGCCGGTCACCGTTTCGAACTGGTTCTTTGAGGTGAGCGGCCCCATCGTGGTTTCCTCGTCGAGGGGATCCCCGAGGACGTACGACTCGGCCTTCTCGACGAACCGTTCGGTGAACTCCTCGAGTATGTCCTCGTGGACGAGCGCGCGGGAAAAAGCGTCACAGATCTCGCCGGTGCTGTAGAAGATCCCGTCGGCGACCGCGTCCGCGACCCGGTCGAGGTCGGCGTCCGGAAAGACGACGAACGGGGACTTCCCGCCCAGCTCGAGGGTTACGGGTGCGACGCGATCGGCGGCACCGTGCATGACGCCCGACCCGACCGCTGTGCTCCCCGTGAAGGATACCTTTCGGATCTCGTCGTGTTCGACGATCGCGCTTCCCGCCTCGCTGCCCGACCCGGTCACGACGTTGAGCACGCCGTCCGGGAGGATTCCCTTTGAAAGCTGTGCGATCCGGATCGTGGTGAGGGGGCTGTCCGTGGAGGGCTTGAGCACGGTGGCGTTGCCGGCCGCAAGCGCCGGGCCGAGCTTCCAGGCGGCCGCCCACATCGGGAAGTTCCACGGGACGATCTGGCCGACGACGCCGTACGGCTCGTGTTTCGTGTACAGGTGAAGATCCTCGCCCGCCGGGACCTGATCGGCCCGCTGGGCGCGACACACCGACGCGTAGTACTCCAGGGTGTCGATCGCGCCCTCGACCTCGCCGCGGGCCTGCGCCATCGGCTTGCCGGTGTCGAGACACTCGAGAAGTGCGAGCTCATCGACGTGATCTTCGAGGACGTCGATCCATTCGAACAGCAGATTCGACCGTTCCCGGGGCGTCGTGGACGCCCATTCGGCATCGAAGGCGTCCCAGGCGGCCTCGACGGCGGTATCGACGTCTTCGGGCCGACACCGCGGGACCGCGAGGATCGGCTCGTCGATCGCGGGGTCGCGGGTTTCGACGCCCTCTTCGGTCCGGTAGTGGTCCCCACCGATCCAGGCGGAAAACTCGATTCCCTCGGTCGCATCCTCGTGTGCAGATACGTGTCGCTCGCGCATGGCTGTCTCTCCGTGTGGCGCTGCCATAGTTCGCGTATCGACGCAGGTGTTCTTAAATTTGTGCTCCTGTCACGCGCCGTACGGATACTTTTAAGAAGCCCGGGAAAAACCTCCAAACGAGATGCGAAGGCAAGCCCTACGTAAACGGAGAGGAGAGTCCGTCGATCGTCGTTCGAACGTCTCGAACGCGGCAGCCGCCGCGACGATGGAGGGTCGGGAATGAGTTTCGGCGAATACACGCTCTCGTTCCCGATCTGGGTGGAGTTCGGCAACGGCAAAAGCGAACGCGTGGGCCCGCTCGTCGACTCCCAGAACTGGGAGTCGGTACTGGTCGTCACCGACGAAGGTATTCGGGAGGTCGGGCTGCTCGACGGGATCGAGGAGTCGCTCGACGGGGCGGGAATCGACTACGTCGTCTACGACGGGGTCGAGCCCAATCCGACGGCGTCGATGGTCGAGGAGGCGACCGAGGTGCTCGAATCCGAGAGCTGTGACGCGGTCGTGGCCGTCGGCGGCGGCAGCGTGATGGACGTCGGCAAGGGCGCGTCGCTGATGACGACTAATCCCGGAGACATCACCGACTACGAGGTCAAGTCCGCCGACGACGTGATGGAGGCGCCGATCCAGACGGATCCGCTGCCACTGGTGACGGTCCCGACGACTGCCGGCACCGGAAGCGAGGTCGACTACTGGGCGGTCATCACCGACGAGGAGCGCGACTTCAAGATGGCGCTGGGGCAGCCGCCGCTGTATCCGGGCGGGCCGTACCTCGGTGCGGAGATTGCGCTGGTGGATCCCGAACTGACGGCATCGCTGCCACCCCGCCAGACGGCTGCGACCGGGTTCGACGCGTTCTCGCACGCCCTGGAGAACCACGTCTCCTCGGCCCGGCCGCCGGTGGTGGAGCCGCTCACGTACAACGTGATGGAACTGGTTTCTGCGAACCTGGTGGAGGCCTACGAGGAGGGGACGATGGCCTCGCGCGAGCGGATGATGTTCGCCTCCAACGTGGCGGGGATCTGTGAAAACTTCGCCGGCTTCGGGGCGATCCACTCGCTTGCGGAGGTGACCGGCGGGATGTACCCCGAGATCCCCCACGGGGAGGCGATCGCTGCCTTCACGCCGGCCGTGATGCGGTACAACCTCGAGGAAGTGCCCGATCGGTACGCCGAGGTCGCCCAGGCGATGGGTGTGGACGTCTCCGGGCTTTCCGAGGAAGAGGCCGCCCGCGAGGCAGTCGCCGCAGTCGAGGAGCTGATCGCGGCGGTCGACCTGCCCGAGAGCCTCGCAGAGTTGGGCGTCGAGGAGAACGATCTCCCGGAGATCGCCGAAAACGCGCTGTACACGATCGAGATCCACGACAATCCCCGCGACGCCGACGCCGAGGATCTCCTTGCGATTGCCAGGGATGCCTACTGAACTGCAACCCGTCCCGGACGACTGACTGCCGGAGAGCTCTCCAGTTCGTTCGACGCAGGATCGCAGTGCTGTCTAGCGAATAAAATATATTTGACATTAATTTTCTGACAGACTACGACACAGTATAGATAAAAGGATTTATTATCAATCACTATCCATCCCCCGTGTGGCAGTGAAAATCACTCACGAGTCATTCACCGGACGATGATCGGGCAGAACGGTCTGCCGACAACACCCCGAGGTCCGGTTCGGGAACGGCAGGGACAGCGTAGCGACTGCGAGTCACAACTACCGACATCGGGTAATCGTCCGGCACGCGGTGTGCTGTCGATGGCTCGCGGATGTCACACACACGGGGCGGTTGAACCCCACTTCACACGATTGCACTCATGAACTTCTGGAAACTGTTCGGACTGGAGAACGCAGAGACGAACGAGAAACTCCTGTTTTTCCTCACGGGAGCAGGGTTGATCGCGCTTGGAACGATCGGTATCGCGAGCCCGCAGTGGTTCAACGACGCGATGCTCGGCGCCTACGACTGGGTGCTGCATAACTTCGGGTGGTGGTTCATGATTCTCGGGTTCGCGTTGCTCATGTTCTCGGCGTTCATGGCGTTTTCGAGGTACGGGGAGATCCGTATCGGTGGGGAGGACGCAACCCCCGAGTTCGGCCTGTTCGGCTGGATCGCGATGGTGTTTACCGTCGGATACAGCGGATCGATCATCATCTGGGGAGTCGGCGAACCGGCCTCGATCATGGCGTACCCCCCGCCAGAGCCGTGGCCGGTGCAGTCCTCGCTCGAATCGCTCTCGCTTTCCTTTATGTACATCCACGAGGTCTTCCCGGGGCTCGCGATGTGGTACCCACCGTTCGCGCTCGCGTTCGCGCTGACGATCTACAACAAGAACGTCAGCAGGTACAAGATCAGTTCGATGCTCCGGCCGCTCCTGGGTAACGACGACTACGGCAAACTCTACTGGTTCGTCGATCTCGCCTCGTTGATCGCCATCGTCGGCGGAATCGCGGCCACGATGGGCTTTTCGGCCCAGGTGTTCACCGCGCTGCTCGATGACGTGTTCGCCCTCCCCGGGTCCCAGCTCACGTACGTGCTTTTCGGCATCATCGGGCTGGTGTTTCTCGCCGACGTCTGGCTGGGGCTTCACAAGGGGCTCCAGAACGCCGCGAAGATCACGGTGATTCTGGCGATGGTTTCTGCGGGGGCGTTGCTGGTCGTCGGTCCGACGCTGTCGATGATCAACATCGGGCTGGACGCGACGGGGGTCTGGCTGAACAACATGTTCCGACTGTCGTTTTACACTGATCCGACCACCGCCGGTGACTGGGGTCACTACTGGACCAGTTTCTGGTGGGCCTGGTGGGCCGCCTGGGGGATCTTTGTCGGCAGCTTCGTCGCTCGCGTGTCCAAGGGTCGGACGATCCGCGAGACGTTCGTCGTCTTGGTGGGCGTTCCGGGCGTGCTCCTCTGGATGCAACACGGAATCATCGGCGGTTGGGTGCTCTCACCCGGCTTCGCCGAGCCCGTCTCGAACGCCGTCGCTTCCGATGGCATTCCCGCTGGGATCGTCGAGGCGCTGAGTCTCACGCAGTTTGGGGTGCTCATCGCGGTGCTGTTCGTGCTGGTGATCACCGGCTACGTCATCACCTCGCTCGACTCCACCGTGTTCATCCTGTCGTCGATCACGCTCGGCACCGAAAACCCCAATCCGCGCAACCGGGCGTGGTGGGGCGTGCTGCTCGCGTTCGTCGGCGTGATGACGATCGAGCTTCCGCTGTTCGAGGCGATGCAGGCGTTCCCGGTGGTGCTCGCGTTCCCCTTTACGGTGTTCATCGTGGCGATTGCGGCTGCCAGCTATATCGCCGCCCGTGACTACTACCGCGAGACGCTGGACGGCACCGCGGAGGACACCCTCGTGACCCAGCGGGCGCCACAGGATTCACAGGAACCCGCCGCAGAGGACGATTGAGTTCCGCTACCGGCTGATCGCCGTCTCTGCGCCGCGTTTTAAAAAACGTCCCACCGATCGGCGATGATCCCATCGACGTTTCGCTCGCGGAGCCGGCGGACCTCGGATTCGGTTTCTGCAGCCCAGACGTTCACTGCAAGCCCGCGGTCGTGTGCCGCCTCGACGACGTCGGTTTCGAGAGCCAGTTCGACTGACGGGTGGAACGCGACGGCCTCGAGCTCCTCGGCGAGTGCGAGCCGATCATCGACCCCCTCGTGACACAGCACTCCGATCGGTGCCGTTTCGTCGGCTTCCCGGAGTTCGTGCAGCACACGGACGAAAAACGTCGAGTACAGCACCTCGACGTCGGCGTTGCGACAGACCTCCAGCACCTCGTCGACGATTCCTCGCTCCTTCAGCTCGAGGTTGACCGAGAGCCCGTCGGGCACCGCCGAAAGCAATTCCGTGAGAGTTGGAATCGACGCTCCCGACCCGAGGACGTCGAGCTCCTGGAGCTTCTCGAGTGGGGTTTCGTCGACGCGACCGGTTCCGTCGGTCACCCGATCGAGCGTTTCGCCGTGGAAGACGACGAGCTCACCGGAGCCACACTGGCGGACGTCGATCTCGAAGCCGTCCAGGTGTGGTGCCGACTGCTCGATTGCCGTAACAGTGTTCTCCGGATACTGGTCCGCACAGCCGCGGTGGCCGATTCGTAAAGCCGGTACACCGTGAGGCCGGCGCCGCCCGGTCTGGATCTGACTTCGCCCCATCTTTCACTCGTTGCTCAGTACTGGCATATATGGATATATAATACCATATCCCTTTTGATGAGGACGGCAATCGCTTCTGGCCGATAGGCGGTTAGACCGGCGTGTTCCTCGCCTTCTCTGACTGCAAGCGAGACGTTCGTGGGGGTCGCCTGATTCGGTCCATCGGCCGTACGTAGACAAGAATTATAAATATACAATATATATAATTAAAAATAGATAAATTTACTAATATGGTTGTTTCTAGGTGTTATTTAGATCAAAAAGACGGTAAAGATGGATATTTAAAGACCTTATTTCCAGGTGAGTTATTACAATCCAAAATGTATAATTCATAATTTACCATATCATTTACTTGATTACTGTCATGCCGAGCGACGTAGTCCGAAACCGATGGTCGCTCCATTCTGCGCTGGCCTTGTGCGGAAACAGTCACGCCTGGAGAGTATAGATCTATATAGTTATATATTCTACTACCATAACCAATATAACCAACCGGAGATAATTGCGCGATTGGAAAATGCCGGTCGAAATAGCGAACGTGTTCGACGTACCCGAGGTCCTCTTGCAGTTCCTCGTGGCGTTCGCTATCGGCGGGCTGATCGGTCTAGAGCGTGAAAAAGAAGAGGAAAAGTACGCCGGACTGCGTACACTGGCGCTCCTGTGTGGATCCGGCCCGGTGATCGTCTACTACGGCGAGCTCAGCGGGTACCCCCAGCTCACCGGTCTCTATCTCACGTTGGCGCTCGTCCTCGCGATAGGGGTCGCAGCCGTGCGCTACAGCGTTGCCAGGGAAGATCTCGGCTTCACCACGTCGGTTACGGTGTTTCTCGTTGCGCTTCTCGGCGTCCTCGTGGGATACGGGCGATACGTCGAAGCCTCCTCGATTGCGATCATCACCGTGTTCGTCCTCGCCAAGAAGCGCCATATGCGGTCGTACGTGGAGAACCTCACCTACCAGGAACTTACTGATTCCCTGAAGCTGGCCGCGCTGGTGTTCATCCTGTACCCGATACTCCCGACCGAACCGATCGACCCCTACGGCGTCGTGAGCCTCCGAGAAGTCCTGGTTTTTGCGATCTTCGTTTTGCTGATCGAGTTTGCCGCGTACGTTTCGATGCGTCAGTTCGGGGGTTCGAAGGGACTCCAGATCACGGGCCTGCTTGCGGGGATGGCCAATTCGTTCGCTACAGCTGCGGTGATGGCGCGGATGGCGAACCAGTCCAAAGAAGCCCTGGATTCCGCCTCCTCGGGAATTATGCTGTCAGTGATCTCGATGATCGTTCGCAACGTCGGACTGGCGTCGATCCTCGCGTTCGCGATCTTCTGGACGATTTGGCAGCCGGCAGTTGTGATGATCGTCATCGGGTTCGCGATCGCGTACGTACTGTTTCAGTGGGGTGAGCAGTACGACGATTTCGACATCGAGATCGACTCCCCCTTCTCCTTCAGGTCGGCCGCGAAGTTCGCCGCCATCTACATCGCGATCACGGTCGTCTCCGTCGCCGCCCAGGAACTGTTCGGCGACGTCGGCTTGCTTGCGACGGCGTACACGGGCGGACTGGTGTCCTCAGCCGCGGTGTCGGTGTCGGCGGCGACGGTGTACAATCAGGGGGCAGCGAGCGTCGAGGCAGCCGGCGGCATGGTGATGCTCGGAATCATGGCCAGCCTCACCTCGAAGATCGTCCTCGTGGAACTGATCAACGGCCGGATGCGATTGAAGGCCATGCTGCCGATGACGATCGTCGGGATCGTCGGCCTGGGCATCTACCTGCTGCTTTCGTTCCTCTGACGCTCCTAGAGACATCGGACGGTGTCGACCACGTCCCGCCAGTCCCGGTATCGACGGTCAACGGCGTCGGTTTCACTGCCTTCGGGTCGGAACGTCTCCTCGATCGTCCGTTGCTCCCGCACCTGCGTCGGCGACTCCCAGACCTCCAGGGCGAGGCCGGCCGCCACGGCGGCCCCGAGGGCAGCGGTCTGAGTCACCGCTGACCTGACCAGCGGTATCCCGATTAATGTCGCCTGCATCCGGGCGAACTCGTCGTCGTAGATCGCCCCGCCGTCGACGCGGAGACGGTCGTGTTCGACGCCGGTGGCAGTCTCCGCTGCCTCGACGGCCGCCCGGGTCCCGAACGCGATGCTCTCGACGGCTGCCCGGGCGACGTGCTCCCTGCGGGTGTGACGCGCCAACCCAACGAGGGAGATCCGACTGCCCGGTCCCCAGCGCTGCGAGCCAAACCCGTCGAACTCCGGGACGACGAACACGCCGTCCGTGGAATCGACACTGCGACTTAGGCGGGTGATCCGCTCCGGTTCGTCGAGGAACCCGACGTCTCCGAGTCGCTCGAGGATCGAACCGGTCGTGAAAACTGGCCCCTCGAGTCCATACAGTGGATCCTCACCCGCCTCTTGGAACCAGATCGTGGTCAAGAGATCGTCTCCAGCCTGTACGGGCTCGTCCCCGGTATTCTGTAGGAAGAAGTTCCCCGAGCCGTAGGTCACCTTCGCGTCGCCAGGATCGAACCCAGCTTGGCCGACGAGGGACGCTTGTTGGTCACCAAGGACGCCCGTAACTGGGATCTCAGTTGCGAGCACGCCGTCGGGATCGGTTCTGCCGAATCCGACTGGATCACTCGAGGGTCGAACCTCCGGGAGCATCGCCCGGGGAACGTCAAACAGGGCGAGGAGGTCGTCGTCCCACTTCTGCTCGCGGATGTCGAACAGCATCGTCTGGGCGGCGTTTGTCACGTCCGTCACGTGGCGTCCCGTGAGATTGTACACCAGCCAGCTGTCGACGGTTCCAAACAGGAGACCGCCCGCGTGTGCCCGCGCTCGAAGGGCGTCGTCGGTGTCGAGGAGCCCCTTCAATTTGGGACCCGCGAAGTACGGGTCTGGAATCAGTCCGGTCCGGTTTCGGATCAGTTCGATTTCTCCCCGATCCAACGTCGCAATCCCGCCGGCGGTGTGTCGATCTTGCCAGCCGATCGCGTTACCGACCGGCTGGCCGGTCTTTCGGTCCCAGACGACGGTGGTCTGCCGCTGCGTCGCGAATCCGATCCCTGCGAGTTCCTCCGGACCGATATCGGCCCGACGGAGCCCCCGCTGGATGGAATCGAGGGTACTCGTCCACAGGTCCTCCGGATCGTACTCCACCCTGTCGTAGCCGTCGACCATCCGATCGACCGCTGAGAAGGCCTCGGCAACCGGCTCTACTCGATCGAAGACGACGAACTGCGTACCGGTGGTCCCCTGGTTGATAACACCGATGAACTGTCGCTCGGACATTGCTATGCCTGTCGGTCGACGCAGTTCATGGACGTCCCGACATGGGCTGGGGGTCCCCAACGTCTGGTTCGTAAAGATGCTCAAACAGCGTCCGGGAGAAGTTTGGCGTAACCTTGCTCGGTTTGCGCCCCACCACCCGATTGTCCGGGGACACCTGTACACGGCTGAGGATGTCGTTTTGTGCGAGTTCGTAAAGTAGACGCTTGACCGTGCTACTCGTTAGGTCCGTCTGTGCGGAGATGTCATCGGCGAGGGCGTCAATCGTTCGCGCATCTTCGTGTGGACGATCCAGCAGCTTCCGGATAATCGTCCGTTCGTTCTCAGAAAGCGCAACGAGCCGTCCGAGGGGAACCCCGTCGGCGGGTATCTCATCGATTCCGCGGTTGATGTCTTCCGCGTGGATCCTGGTTCTCCCGGCGTTCGTGGCACTCACTGCGGCCACTAACAACGCGCCGAGGGCGTCGTGGGCGTTACCATCGGCCCATTCGGCCAACCGTCGGGCGTGGACGTGATTGAGATTCCGGGACAGTCCACGAGTGGCACGAACCGTGAGGATGTCCACCAGCTCGTAGGAGTATGGCGGAATATGTACGCCCGCGCTTGGGGGAGCCACAGCGAGATCTTCCGGCGGTGTTCTGCCGATCCCCATCCAGGAAACCTTCTCGAGGTCCCCGAATACGTCCGCGACCTGTTCGAGCGAGGGGGTATTCGATTCCTCGAGATGATCGATCGCGAGCAAAGCCCCCTCGACCACAGACAGTTCCTCTCGTAACTGTTCGTGCAGTTCCTCGGTTCCGATCCCTCGCTCAGGTACGGCCCCGGTTCGAATCGCGTCCAGTGTCTGTCGGTACAGGCGAAAGCGACTCGACGCCTGTCTCGCGTCGATATACACGAACCGCATTCCGGAGAGTTCGCTCCCGCCCCGGGTCGCAGTGTAGACTGGCTGGTGTCGGGACAGTACCTCCTTCAGCGTCGGTATAAGCGCGCTCACGATTGCCGACTTCCCGGATCCCGGTGGTCCCCACACGTACACGTTCGGGGGAAGCGTCTCGTCGAAAACCGGATCGATCGCGTCGAACAGCGCCTCAAATAGCGCCTCCCGCCCGACCGGTTCCGGCAGGTGGACGCCGGGGTTCAACGCGTCCCAGTCGACGACGAGACGGTCCTCGGTCGCCTGACTCCGACGCCGAGCGATCCGCTCAGCGAGATCCATTCTTTACTCCTGTTTGGCTACTCCAGGGTAATACTTTCCGTTCACTCATAATTTCCGTCGAGAGTAGCGTGTGGTCTGTTCTTCAGCCGACGGTATCGTTGCTATCATTTGCCCGAAAACACCGTATTGATGTCCGCAAGCGAGTCGAGAACGTAATCCGGTGACACATCTGCCTCCTCGAGGGTTTTTCTGTCGGTGACTCCCGAGAGAACCAGGGCGGTCGTCATGCCGGCGCGCTCTCCCATCAGGATATCAGTTTCCAACCTGTCGCCGATTACGAGGCAGTGGGCCGGATCGCTCCCCACCTCGGAAAGGGCCGTCTCCAGCATGGTCTCGGAAGGCTTTCCGAGCATCACGTCGACGGTCCGATCGGTCACTCGTTCGACGGCACCGATCATGCCCGCGGCGTCCGGGATCGCGCCGTTTTCGGTCGGGCAGGTCCGGTCCGGGTTCGTCGCCAGGAACGGGACTTCCTCCTCCAGCGTCCGGAGCGCAAGGTCGAGCTTCTCGTAGGTAAACTCCCTGTCCATCGATACCACGAGGAGATCGCCTGGAGTCGTCGTCGTGGTCTCGACCCCGGCACTGCGGAGTTCCTCCACCAGCGGGGTTTCGCCGATGACGAACGCCGTTCGGTCAGGGTACGTTTTCGCCGCGTAGCGTGCAGTCACCCACCCTGAGTTGACGACGTCGTCCACGTCTGCGGCGATGCCCAACTTCGTGAGCTTCTCGCTGTAATCGCTTCGCCGTGCGATCGCCTTGTTCGTGAGAAACAGGACCTCCGTTCCCAATTTTCGAAACCGGTCGACGCTTTGAGCGGCTCCATCGAGCAGTTTACCGCCCCGATACACGGTGCCGTCCAGATCGAGTATCGCAGCTTCGTACTCGGGACTCGTCATCTGTTCGGTCGCCATTGCATCCGAATCCATCCCGCCGATGGTCCGAACAGGTGGCTCAAGGTCGCCGACAGTGGCGATTGAGTTATCTGTACCAACGTAGTCATGAGTAAACAATTCTGGATCCTACCGAATAAGTTTTTCTCACGCAGTTGTGCGTTTGAACGGCGATTCGGGCCAACACTTCCCGGGTTCGGTAGTACGGAGAGGTGGGGAAGAGGATCGAAATTTGACCCCTTCCTTGGGGACTCCAGATCAACAGTCGTCGTTTTCGGGAGGAAGCACCGTTTTGAGTTCGTACAGCGAGTCGATCTCGTGTGTGGGTTCAACGTCGGGTGTTTCCTTCTGGTTGAATGTCCTTCTGAGGAATATCCCGTCCAATCCGGCGCGTTCTGCAGCCAGCATGTCTTTCGGTCGGTCGCCGACGTACCAGCCGTCGGAGTTGTCGAGAGACGCCAGCGCCTCGAAGATGTAGTGGGGGTTCGGTTTACGGAGCTGTCGGAACGCCTCGACGGTCGGATCGCGTCCCCGTACGTACTCGAGAACCTCGTCGAACTCCAGATACTCGGCCACGAACTCGACCGTTTCGTGACGGTTGTTGGAGACCACCCCGAGCTGTCGATCCCGGGCGAGTTCGAAAACGGCCTCGGCGTCCTCGAAGGGAGTTCTCTCCCCGTCTCTAATTCTCCTGTTTTCGATTCGACTGGCGTGGGCTTCTTTCCGTTCCCAAAACGTCTCCAGCGAAACGCCAAGCGTTTCACAGACGGCGACGATCTCTTCATCACAGCGGTGCTTCCGGAGCAACTCCCGCTGTGGGTCGCTCGGCGAGAGGTCCAGTTCCTCAATGACATAGTCGGCGGCCCGGGCGTACACCCATGGTTCGGTCTCCCGTCCCCGGAGCAGAACGCCGTCCATGTCTAACAATACGGGGGAGGTGGCGGTTCTGCCCGACGGTTCGTCAGCCATTATCGCAGAGAACATCTCCGGGTACAAAAAGTGTTGAGAACACCGTCCGACGTTCGTTCCAGGATGATGGAACTGATGGAAACACCGTCATTTATTCCACCCAATACGAGTGTCAAAATCGGTGACGTGGAATGCGGTCGCGGGGTTATTCATTCCTACTTTGAAGGGTGTCAATAAATATTATATATGATGAATTCATTAGCCATGGTATGCCGCAACGCACAAACCGACGGCGGATTCTCAAATCGACCGGTGCACTGGCACTCGGCGGGACGATTGCGGGTTGTCTCGGGGAAGAACCCGACGACGACGTCCAAACGTACACAGTAGGTCACGGCGAGTACGAACAGGAAGTAAGCTCCGCTGACTTCCCGGACGAACTGTTCATTTACGCGGTGCAGACCGGCTGGTCGAACTGGGACGCGGTCATGGAGGCGTTCGAGGACGAATACGGGATCCCTCTCCACGACGACCAGCGGACCTCGGGTGAGGCGCTCTCGAACATCCGGGCCAACGCCAACAATCAGACCCACTCGGCGTACAACGGGTTCTATCCAGTGGGGCTGGAGGCGTGGGAGGACGGTTTCACTACGGACTACAAGCCTGCAGGCTGGGACCAGGTCCCCGACGAGTTCAAGACCGACGACGGCCACGTAACGGCGACCCGGCAGATGACCGTGGCAATCAACTACAGGCGAGACGTCTACGAGGAGCGCGGCCTCGACGAGCCGGAAACCTGGGAGGACCTCAAACACCCCGACATCGCACAGGACATGGCGATCAACGTCCCGGGCGCAGGGGCGGGGCTGAACGCGATGCTCTCGATCAACCACGCGTACGGCGGTGACCTCGACGATCTCGATCCGCTCTTCGAGTACCTCGAGGAGATCGCCGACCATGGCGCGGAACACAGGCGAAACCTCGACCGGCAGTTCACTGCCGGCGAGATTTCGACTTACGCCGAGTTCGACTTCGGCGGTCTCTCGACGAAGTACAACGACGACGACATTGCCGAAGAAGACGTGGGCGTGATGATTCCGACCGGTCCCGACGGCGGCGAAGGCGCCGTGGCGGCACCGTACGGCTACGCCCTGCTCGAAGGGGCACCGAACCCCGACACTGCGAAACTGTTCATGGACTTCGTCCTCTCACCGGACGTTCAACAACTCTTCTTCGACGGGTTCGTGCGTCCGATCCGCGCTGACGAACTGGACGCGCCCGACGAGTTCCCGCCCCAGGAGCAATACTCGGCGGCTTCCTTCGAGATCGATCAGATCGAACTTCTTGAAAAACAGGAAGACATCGTCTCTGAGATCATCGACCAGAGCCCGCTGCCGGGTGTGGAGGCCTGAGGCGCGCTCACTGGTTTTATGTCCGGTTCGACCGCTTCGGCTGACACCAGAAACCCGAGTGGCGTCGTCGCGAAAGCGCAGTCGGCCGCGTTCCCTGAGACGGAAGCCGACCGCGAGCGCCGCCGGATCGTCATCATGTGTCTCCCGTACTTCGCTTTGGCGGCGGTCGGCGCCTTCGTCCCGCTGGCAATCATGGCCAGGATGAGTGTCTCGACCGAGCGCTTCGAAAACGCCGGCTTCACCATGGAAGCCTGGCGGACGCTGCTTACTGAACCCGTCTACTGGGAAGTCGCCTGGAATACACTGTGGTTTGCGGTCGCAACGACGGTGTTCAGCGTCGTCATCGGGGTCGCGATCTCCCATGCGCTGGCCAAATACGACCTCCCCTTCGAGAACACGCTGATCGCATTAATCTCGTTCCCCATCGCGTTGCCGGGGATTGTCGTCGCATTCATGATCATCGTCCTTTTCGGACGCACGGGGCTTTTGACGAACCTGGTTGCGTTTTTCACCGGACAGAGCCCGATCGATCTGGCGATGGCGGTGAGCGTTTTCGGGCTGTTTCTCGGCTACTCGTTTTCCCTGATCCCGCGGTCGACGATGGTGTTGCGTGGGGCGTTCGCCGAGATCAACGAGGACGCCGAAGAGGCCGCCCGCTCGCTGGGCGCGAGTCCCCTGTTGACGTTCTATTACGTGACACTCCCACAGGTTTGGCCGGGAATCGTCGCCGCCCTCGTACTCACGTTCCGCACTGCGCTTGCGATATTCGGGACGGTGCTCGTGTTACCCGCCTTGAACGTCGCGACGCTCCGGATCTCCCTTGAGATCCAGTCGCTCGGGTTCAACAGTCAGATCGCCGCCGCGATCGGCCTGATTTATTTCTTCTTCATTCTCTCGTTTACGTTCGCAGGCGTCAAACTGCTCGATAACGAGGCACTGAAAATATGACCGGAGACGACTCCCAATCCGACACGGAGGAGTTCCGGACCAGTCGCAGAAAGCGGAGCCGTATTCACCGGCTCGACGTCAGCAGCCTGATCGGTCGCAAACTCGTCACACTGGTTCTGGTCGGGACGCTCGTGTTCCTGATGCTCCCGATCTTCATGACGATCGTCGCCTCGTTCGGGACGACGTGGACCGGTGTTCTCCCCCGGGGCTATTTCAACCTCGACAACTGGCTCACCGTGCTGGGACTGGCCGAGGGGGTCGGCGTCCGGCAGGGCGTGATCTCCGGGCTTGCCTTCAGCACGCTGTTGGCGACAGGCGGGATGGTGATCAACGTCATCGTCGGCGTCCCGATCGCCTATGCGCTGACGCGATACGACTTCTTCGCGAAGGATTACATCAACACCCTCGCGATTTTGCCGATCGTGCCCGGGATCGTGCTCGCGGTCGCGTTCCTCAGGACCTATCCCGAAATGGGGGGTTCAGCGTTCGGCCTCATCATCGGCTACGCGCTGTTGAAATCACCGTACATGGTGTTGACCGTCCAGAGTTCCTTCCAGGCGATGAATCTCCAGCAGATCGAAGAGAGTGCCCGATCCCTGGGTGCCTCCTGGATCCGGACGTTCCTGACGGTGATCGTTCCCAACGCCAAAAACGGGATCATCGCCGGCTGCATCATCACCTGGACGCTCGCTGCGGCGGAGTTCAATTTCACGTTTATGGTACACGCGCGCGGACCGCGGCCGTTCTCGCTTTTCCTCTTCGAGAACATTACCCGCTCGCCGGTGCTCCAGGGGGCCGCCGCAGTCTCGGTCTACTTTGCAATTGTGACGGCAGCAATACTGATCCTCCAGACCGCCGGGAAGGCAGGATTCACCACCGTCGAGGAACAATAGTAACTATGCCAGGAGTCACCACACGGGAGAACTACGACAGATGGCAGAAGTAACACTCGATTCAGTCACGAAACGATACGCCGAGGAGATTGCGGTCGACGACATTACGCTGACCGTGGAGGACGGTCAAGTACTCGGGGTCATCGGTCCCTCCGGCTGCGGGAAGACGACGACCCTTCGCACGATCGCGGGGTTCGAAACCCCGACTGACGGACGCGTCCTGTTCGACGGCGAGGACGTCACCGACGTCCCGCCGGAGAATCGAAACGTGGGGCTGGTGTTTCAGTCGTACGCCCTATTCAACAACATGACGGTGCTCGACAACGTCGCGTTCGGGTTGAAAATGCAGGGCGTCGCGAAAGCGGAGCGCGAAACGCGCGCGAACGAGCTGCTGGAGCTTGTCGGCATCGAGGAACACGCCGACAAAAACCCAAAACAGCTCTCGGGTGGTCAGCAACAGCGGGTCGGTCTGGCCCGTGCGCTGGCCATCGAACCACGAATCCTCCTTCTGGACGAACCGATGACGGGTCTCGACGCCAAACTCAAAGATCGGCTCGAACGCGAAATCGGAACGTTGCTCGAAGAACTCGAGATCACTGCACTGTACGTCACCCACGACCAGCGCGAGGCGATGATAATGTGTGACCGGATCGCCGTCATGAACGACGGTCACATCGAACAGGTCGGCTCGCCCGAAGAGATCTACGAACAGCCGGCAAACGAGTTCGTCGCCGAGTTCGTCGGGACGGCAAACGTCCTCGAGGGAACGATCCACGACGGCCAGATCGACCTCGGGTTTGCTCAACTCGGGACGGATGGGTTGTCGGTTTCCGACGGCGACGTGACGGTCGTCGTCAGGCCAGAAGGTATCACTGTCGGCCGCGGCCCTATCGAAGCGACGATTTCGGACATCTATTATGCAGGGGAAACCATCCAGGCCACCGCTTTGCTTCCCGACGGCCAGGAGCTCTCGATCGAACTCGACAAGTCAATGGGCCGGCTCAGTGAAAACGACACAATCGAGCTCGAACTCGATCCGACGGAGATACACGTCCTTTCGAACTGACAGCGCGCTCTCGGTGTCTTTCTGTTGATACGCACCGTCAACTGCTCATTCGACGTACGGAACAGGATGGACAGTCGCCCGGATCTCAGTCTGTTCGTGGGGTTCGACCTTCGGGTTCGGCGATTCGCCTCCCTTCTCCCCCCAGACGACTGTCACCTCGGTACCCGGTTCAGCGTGATCCACGTCGACGATGCCGACTGACAGGACCGACCGTTCGTTATACGAATAGCCGAAGTACTTCGAGACGCCGGCGTGGTCACCGTCCACTAGCACCTCGTCGTAGTGGAACACAGCCCAGTACGGCATCGAGAGGTCGAAGTACTTGTACGTCTTTCCTTCCCGGAAAAGTGAGGCAAAAATGTCGAGAACGTCTTCGTCGTTCCACTCGAGGGCCACACGTGTTCGTTCGGGGTCTTCGGCGCGTTGCTTGAGGGCCTCCTTGCCGACGAAGTCACGATCCCAGTCGATGAACCGCTCGTACCCCAGTTCGACCGGGTCCAGATAGTAGTCACTCACGTCCGTTGCGTAGAAACTGCCGCCGATCGGGCTGGTCGCCTCGTAGCAGTCGGCGTCGAGCCACTCCCTGTACGATCGCATCTCTTCGCCGAAGATTGCCGGGAGCGGGCGTGCCACCCAGCCTTTCTCCTGGCCCTGGGCCTTGTAGCTTTTTTCGCCGAGCTGGCGGATCCCGTGCTCTTCGCCGGCCTCGAGGATCGCCCCCCTTACGTCGTCGCGATACTCCCAGGGCCCCCAGATCTCGTACCCCGGCTCCGCGATCATCGAGTGTCGCAACGCGTTGACCGTCCGACCGGCGATGGTGACCGCCTCGAAGTTAAAAAATGGGAGTTCAGAGAGGCCTTCTTCCGTCGCCGCTTTCATGACCTCGACCGCGTTCGGTCCCTGGAGCTGGTATCGGAACGTCCGGGGTGGATCGTCGTTTTCGGGGTCGTCTTTGTCCCAATACCGTTCGTCCACTGCTATCGAGACGTCGTAGTCTCCGGTCTCGATGTTGTACTCCACCCAGTTCGACGGGACCGGCGTCCCGGTGAGTTTGAACCGATTGTCGTCGAGGTGAAACAGCACACCGTCGCCGATCAGGTAGCCGTCGGGGTTGCACGCGGCAAACTGCTTCGCCTGGTCGACTTCAAACTCGCTGAAGTCGTTGATCCCACAGTCGAGAAATACCTCGAGCGCGTCGGGGCCCTCGACGTAGAAGTCTCGCTGGTGGTGTGAGAGATCCGAAAGCGAGCACGTCTCTCGCCAGCTCTGTTGTTCCTCGATCCAGTTCGTGTGCTCGGAGGATACCGGATAGGGATGTCTCCCTGGGTTTTCTCGAAGATAATCGACGGTGTTTTCGGACGCTGCGAGCGCCGCTTCGAGGCTGTCTGAAACCATCGGTTTTTGGCATCGCCGGAGAGATATTTATTTCTACTGCTCAAATTGAGCGTAAATCAATCGTAAGCCAGTTCTTTATCATCCAGATGTTCGATTCCCGCTGTCAGCGATGTAACTGCTGTCTCGCTTTCTGAATGTTCTCTCCGACGGTATTCAGATCCACGTTCCGTGTCGCGGCCCATTCTTCCGGTGTACGTTCCGTAAGAACGACCATGGCGTAATCG
This sequence comes from Halalkaliarchaeum desulfuricum, assembly GCF_002952775.1. Classification (NCBI taxonomy): domain Archaea; kingdom Methanobacteriati; phylum Methanobacteriota; class Halobacteria; order Halobacteriales; family Haloferacaceae; genus Halalkaliarchaeum; species Halalkaliarchaeum desulfuricum. Next base: position 628,646 of record NZ_CP025066.1, on the reverse strand, counting down.
ACCGCTTCGGCGGGCGAACAGCCCGCCTCGATCAGTCCCTGGAAATCGAAGTAATCGGCGAACGAATCGTCCTCCTCGACGGTCACTTCGATAGAAGGAGTAACAGGAATCGCGTCGACGTCCTCGAGTATCTCTTTGACGGTCCTTGAAACGTTCTCGTCGATATCGAGTATCTCTTCAAGGAGGTGAGCTACGTCGAACGAATCTTCCCAGGGATCGACTGATCGGCCGTCGATGCGGGGCGTCCCGTTGCTTTCCACCGCATCCCAGAACACGTCCGGCGAACAATCGTCCACTCGGCTTTCGTATTCCCGTTTGAAGATCAGCCACTTTCTTTCGATCCTCCGCAGGGCTTCCAGTACGTCTTCGTCGTGATTGCTCTGGGCTTCGATATCGCTCAGTGCAGCAGAGAACTCGTACTGATCGAGTGTTTCGTCCAGGCTGAACCGGAGTTTTCCAACGGATTCTACACCATACCATGCTTCGTCCGCGTCGACCGTTACCGGAACCGAAATTAACACGTCAACCTTATTCTCGGGGATTCGGTATACAGTGTAGTCCCGATCGCCGTCTCCTTTGATTTCTAGTTTCGGCACCCAGTTTTCGGGAACTGTCCATAACCGTTCATTGGGTACCGTTGCGTTCCGCCGTGCAGGAATCCGTTTTGTCCATGATTCGTTCCCTTTGAATACGATGACATGATCGTCGCCTTCACGATATGCGTACAGGGCGCTGTTACCGTACCGTCTAACTTCTAAGTCCGTGCCGAGGACGTCATCCCTACTCCGAATTTTTGAATCTGTCATGTTTACTGATTTTTCTCCTTATATGGATAGTACTTACCGAGATCCATTAGGCAGTAGTCTAGAAAAGGTTACGTAAAAAGTGTAGGGAGCAGGGATGTAGATAAGATACAGTCGGCCGTCCAGGTGTGTTGAACGTTACCCAAGGGGCTACCAATAAATACTTCAATAAAGAATGTTAACAATCATGTGAAATGCCCAACGACACCAATCCACACAACCGAATCCGCAGACGGGATGTCCTCGCAGCGACGGGTGCGACAGTCACAGCCGGCATCGCGGGTTGTCTAGGCGATGACGAAGGGGTGGACACTGACGAAATCGAGTTTGAGGACTTCGATCCAGAAGATCCGGTATTCCCACAGCGACTGTCCACGTTAATGGAGCACCGCTTCCAGTTCGGTCACATCGATGAGTTGGACGATTTCGAAGAACGAGATGAACCTGTGTATGGGGGCCCTGTTCAGGAACCCCCGACCGACGAAGATGAACTCATCGACCCGGATCCGCTCGTGTTTTCGCTGACACCGATTGAAGACCCAGCCATCTACGAGGACTTGACAGATCCGTTGATGGACACATTGGAGGAAGAAACTGGCCGGGAAGTGGAGTATTTCGGTGCGGAAACGTATGCTGCCCAGGTCGAAGCGATGCGGGCTGAACGCCTACACGTCGCAGGCTTCTCGACGGGTCCACTGCCCTTCGCGGTCAATCTCGCAGGCGCAGTACCGGTTGGAATCCAAGTTGGGGAGGAAGAATTTGGCTACAAACTATGGGCGATCACTCACGTCGAAAATGAAGACGTCAATTCGGTCGAGGACTTTGATGGACTACAGGTTGCTCACGGAGATCCAGCGTCGAACTCTGGGCATTTGATGCCCAGTGCCCTGTTCGGCGAAATGTTCGGGGTTGAACCTGGTGAAGATTACGAGATCAGTCATCTGGATGACCATGTGACGCAGGCATTAGCAGTCTACCATGGGGACTACGATGCCACGCCCGTGTGTAGCTACTGTATACTTCCTCCGTTCCAAGAAGACGAAGCAGATCCTGACGACATCAAGGTGGTCTGGTCGAGCGATCCGATTCCGACGACAGCTTACTCTTACCGATACAATCTCGTCCCCGAGGTTCGTGAAGGAATTGAAAGAACGCTGTTGGAGCATGAGTATTTCGGTACTGAGTATGCCGACCACTTCGACGGACGTGGGAGGTTCGCAGAGATTGATTACGCTACACACTGGAATGGGATACTGCTGACCCACCAGGACAATGACATTACCTATGAGGTCGACGAAATCTGAATAGCGACTTGGTTCCCCCAATTTGACAAATTTTACTTCTTTGCTAGGTTTTGTCCCGGATGAAATCTACACAGAGGGTACTGCAAGTACTGAATCCGTGCGAGATTCTTCGTTATTTTGGGTACTGGTGGCCGATTACCATACTTTATCCTTACTGGCTAACAAAATAATCAGGTATGTCTGCCCCGGATTGTGATACTCCCTGCAGTCAGGTGTATCGCCGTTTTGGTTGAAAATAGTGCACAATTTTTTATGTTGCGACAGTATATCATCTGTTAGCAATGCTTGGTGTATCAGATCTCGTAAAAATCTATCCAACCGGTGAAGAAGCTCTCAAGGGCGTGACTATGGATATTGAGGGCGACGAGATCGTTTCGATTATTGGCCCGAGTGGGGCCGGCAAAAGCACGCTGATCAGGTGTGTTAACAGGCTGACAGAACCGACGGAAGGATCGATCGTTCTCGACGGGCAGGAGATTACCGATCTCTCGAAGAACGAATTGCGAAATGCCCGTCGAGACATGGGAATGATCTTTCAGGAGTTCAACCTCGTAGAACGGCTCACGGTTATGGAGAACGTACTCTCTGGGCGGCTTGGGTATATGAGTTCCTGGAGGGCCTTCCGTCGAAATTTCGACGAGGAGGACATCCGCCATGCATACGAAGTACTTGACCGCGTCGGTATGGCCGGTCATGAGGACGATCGGGCTGACGAACTTTCAGGTGGACAGCGACAGCGTGTGGGGATTGCACGGGCGATCATTCAGCGTCCAAAAATTCTCCTGGTGGATGAACCGACAAGCAGTCTGGATCCAGAGACCTCACGTAAGGTCATGGATCTCTTAACCGAGATCGCCAAGGACGAAGGGATTCCCGTTCTGATCAATATTCACGAGGTTCATCTCGCGACAGAATTCGCTGATCGAATTATTGGCCTTCGTGAAGGGGAAATCGTTTTTGAAGGCCCAGCCACTGAGTTGGATGAGGATGCACGGGATCACATCTATCGCGGCGGCGAGTCCAGAGAAGCACTAGAAAAACAGCGGGCGGCAGAACGGGAACAGCGGTCTGATGCGGAAGTCACGGAGGTCGAGAAAGAAACCTCCTTCTGAGATCTATGTACGGAACAATCACTTATACTGAGGTGTTTCCGCGATGACTGGTGAATCCAGTGAGGCTGTCCCCTCGACATGGGAACGACCGACCGTTTTCTACAATAAAACGGTGAAGTGGTTGATTTACGCAGTGATAATCCTGTTTGTTTTGTGGAGCGCGTGGGAGATGCGTATCGGTCTGGAGCGACTACTGGCGGGAATTGAGGGCGCCTACAGTCTTGTCTCGGGGATGTATCCGCCTGATTTGAGTCCGACTGCGACGGACCGAGTCTGGGAAGGGATGATTGAAAGTATTGCGATGGCCATCGTGGCGACATTGATCGGAGTCACCCTGAGTACCCCTGTGGCCGTGATGGCCGCGGAGAATCTGGTTCCAAGGCCAGTGTATTACGTTGGGCGAGCAATTGTTTCGATTTCTCGTGGTCTCCACGAACTCGTGCTCGGAATCATCGCGGTGATCGCAGTTGGTTTCGGCCCACTTGCGGGCGTGATTGCACTGGTCTTTGCAACTCCTGGTTTCTTTTCGAAATTGTTGGCAGAAGATCTGGAGGATATCGACACAGGGCAAGTCGATGCGATACGGGCCACCGGTGGAAGTACCTTACAGGTATTACTCTATGGCGTCGCACCCCAAGTAATGCCACGGGTCATCGGACTTGCCATCTACCGGTGGGACATCAATATTCGCGCAGCGACAATCATCGGTATCGTCGGCGCTGGGGGCATTGGACAGACGCTATTGACGTCCTTCGACAACTATGACTACGACCTGAGCGCGACCATCATTCTGGCAATAATCGCTGTGGTTCTGGTTGGAGAGGCAACGAGTGCTTGGTGGCGAAGGAGGGTAAAGTAATGTCACACCCAGACGCACAATCCGGTGTCAAGGAAGGAGAGTGGAAGAAATACGACTCAAAATATCAGCTTGTTCGATATGTCCTGGTCTTGGTTGCATTGGTTATCGGCGTACTCTCCTGGTGGGAGCTGAATATCCGGTATGAATACGTTATTGACGCTCCCTGGGCCCTTTGGGATCTGATTGTCAGAATGGTCCCACCAGACGTCGCCTATTCTGCAGAAATAATAGGCCCATTGATAGATACAGTCAACATCGCCATCCTTGGCACAGGCCTGGCGTTAATCATGGCGGCTCCTGTCGCCTACATTGGCGCCGAAAACACGACCCCCAATAAATTCACCTATGGTCTTGGGAAATTCATCATTGTCGCTTCCCGATCGGTGAATGTCATCATCTGGGCGCTGATCTTCGTGGTCATGTTCGGGACTGGAGCACTTGCGGGTGTCTTTGCTGTCGCGTTCCGATCGATCGGGTTCTGTGCGAAGTTGCTTGCAGAAGGTATCGAAGAAATCGATCCGGGTCAGGTCGAAGGGATCCGAGCAGTGGGTGCGTCAGGTCCACTTATCCTCCTCTACGGCGTCGTCCCACAGATAAAGCCACTCTTCGTCGGCATCTCTACCTACCGATGGGACATTAACGTCCGGGAAGCGACGGTTATCGGGTTTGTCGGTGCTGGCGGAATCGGTATGGAGTTGATCACTCAAGTCAACTTCTTGAACTGGAGGGGCGTCCTCACCGTCCTCTTTGCGATTCTCGGGATCGTTATAATCAGTGAACTCCTCTCAGCCTACTTCCGAAAGAAAGTGAGTTGAATACCGGACGAAAAGTTGACACAGTTGATAGTGTCTCCAGATGTGTGAGTTATAGCGGTCAGAAATTCACCCCCCGATCCGACATGTGCTCTTTCCCGAATTACCATGCTCCCTTGAAATCTGGTTCGTACGATCTCCTGGTAACTCGCCCTTCCAACACTATGTGTTCCAAAAAAACAAGTCATAGGCTTATGTCGTGAAGGATGGCTCTTACAATGGCGGATCCCTCACCCCAGCGTACCAGGTATTTTGATCATCGGTCGTTAGTATAGAATATGACTTTCTCGTCACGCCGACAGGGGGAGTCCGGTTCTACCGACGAGGAACCCCCTGACGTCTCGGAGCTTACCTGGCAGTTCGACCATGGCGAAAGTCGGGAGGTTTCCTACAACAATCACCGATTCGAATGCAGCCAGATCACCTCCCCAAACGGGGATTGGTTAATCGCCTTCGGTCGATCTCTGGACGGCGGTAGCTGTCGTATATTTGTCTTCCATCGAGAAGAACTTGTTACCACGCAGCCATTTGAACGGCCGACCGAGGCGCGCATTGCTGACGACGGCACAGCTATCGTGGTTGATGCCGGGAGTATCAAATCCTCTGGAGGAGATGTTGTAATCATCGACGCTACCGGCAGTGAGGTCGTCGCCGACGCATTCAATTCAAACGTTCACGGGACAGCCATTACCGATGACGGGGCCTATGCCAGCGTCGTGACGCTGAACCCGGACGGCAGTGTGTACGTCTATGAAACCGAGACCGGCAAACGGACGGTCCGACACGAAATCGAACACGGACGGAGAAACGGAATCGCCTTTGACGACTCCGGTGATCGCCTGTATGTCATCGATGACCAAACTGAGAAACTCTTATACGCGATTGATCTCACCGGCGAGGTAGTCTGGCGAAGCAGTCACATCCGATCGCGGGTTCCACGTTTCAACAGGGCTATGGAAAGGCTTCGAGTCTGGCTTTACGACAAACTCGGCCGAACTCGCAACAAAAGCGGGACAGTTGATACTGAGAGAAGATAACTATCAACCGATCTACCTCCGACCAACCATCCCCCGGTTCCATCAATTTCTAAAGCTCGATCGCCCTTTGTCCAGGTGAGGCCAGGTCTTTACTATCGGGCATATCTTGCGGTGTAGCTACCGGCAGTCAATCCAATTACGTAATTCGATCGGAGCAAACCAATGCGAACCAGCACACATATCGCGGTGATGGTACCGACTGCCTTTTGAAGCCCAGGAAATCACTCGACTTGGCCCCTTTCAACCGATGCGACGACCGCCTGCCCGTACGAGATCCCGGCGTCGCCCGGCGGAACCTGCTCGTGACCGAGGCAGAGAAGGCCCGCTGACTCGACCGTTTCCCGAATCCGCCGGGAGATCGCCTCGTTGTATGCCACGCCGCCGGTGAACCCGACCGCGTCGGCTCCCCGATCGGTTGCCTCCGCGACTGCGATCTCCGCGAGCCCTCTCGCCAGGGTATCCTGGGCGGTGGCGGCGACATCGGCGGCGGACTCCGCCCGTGAGAGGTCGTCCAAACGCTCGGTCAGGTGATGAACGTCGATCACTCGGTTGTCGTCCCGTTTCCGGTAGGGGACCGAGATATCGACCGGTTTGCCCCCGGCAGCAGTCGCCTCGAGTCGGATCGCCGGCTCTCCCTGATACCGTCGCTCTGTCCCGACACCCACGAGTGCAGCGATCGCGTCCAGGAAGCGCCCTGCACTTGTTGTCTGGGGGGCATTGACGCCGACATCCAGGCTCTGTCGGACGGTCGTGGCGTCCTCGGCAGTTAACGATGTCCGATCGGAAAGCAGTTCGTCGATCCGATCCGGATCCGAAAGCAGGCTCGCGAGGATCCGTGCGGGCTGTTCGATCGCCCGCTCACCGCCCGGTAGGCGAAACGTCCCGAGGCCGCCCACACGCTCGAACGATTCCCGGGTCGAATCGAGCACCTCTCCGCCCCAGATCGTCCCGTCGGTGCCGTAGCCGGTGCCGTCGGCGGTGATGACGATCGCCCGATTGCGGTCGTGCTCCGCCAAAAGTGACGCCGCGTGGGCGTGGTGGTGCTGGACGGCGACCGGACCTCCACTTCCGTCGGTCGATGAGGCGTACTCCTCTGCGATTCGACTGGTGAGGAAGTTCGGGTGGGCGTCGCAGGCCACGACGGCCGGATTGACCCCCAGCAGTCCGGTGAGGTGATCGACTGTCTCCCGGAGGAACGCCTCGGTCGTCGGATCGTCGACGTCGCCGAGATGCTGGGAGGGAAACACCGCCTCATCCCGAGCCAGCGCGACGGTCCCGTCGAATTCCGCCCCCAGCGCCAGCACGGGTTGTCCCTCGGCGCGTCGCGGCAATGGCTGTGGAACCCATCCCCGCGATCGACGGAGGAACCGTCGGTCGCCGTCGACGACGCGCACGACGCTGTCGTCACACCGGGCGACGATCTCCCGATCGTGGACCAGTGCGCCGTCGATCACCTCCGACAACTGGTCGAATATCTCTTCGGTGGTGGTGCACATCGGGTTTCCGGGCATGTTCCCGCTCGTCATCACGAGCGGTCCGTCGAGACCACTGTTGTCGTCTCTTTCGCCCGACTCGGCGCTTTCGAACAGCAGGTGATGGAGTCCGGCGTACGGGAGCATCACGCCCACCGTGTGCAGGCCGGGAGCGACGGCGTCGAGCCAACCGTCGTCAGATCGTTCGAGCACGACGATCGGTCGCCGGACGTCCTCGAGTTGCGACCGTTCTGTATCCGAGAGACGCGCAAACGACTGGACCTGCCCGATCGACGGCGACATCACTGCGAACGGTTTCCCTGGCCGGTTCGTCAGCTCTCGGAGCCGGTCGACGACTGCCGGATCCGTCGCGTCACACGCGAGATGAGTGCCGCCGACCCCCCGGATCGCGACGATCTCCCCGCGGGCGAGCCGGCGGATGGTTTCGTCGATCGCGTCCGTTCCGGTCGCACACTCTCGCCGACCGACGCCGTCTCCTGCCGACTCCCCCGGTTCCAGCAGCGACAGCGTCGGCCCGCAGTCCGGACATGCAATCGTCTGGGCGTGGTAGCGGCGATCGGCAGGGTTCTCGTACTCCGTCCGGCAGGCGTCACACATCGGGAACGCGTCCATCGACGTCCGCGGGCGGTCGTAGGGCAACTCCCTGATGACTGTGTATCTGGGGCCGCAGTCGACACAGGAGGTCGCCCAGTAGCGGTGATACCGGGATTCCGGATCCCGGACGTTCCCGAGACACCGATCACAGATGCCGGTATCGGGCGGGATCGTTCCCGATCCACCGTCGTCGTCGGTCGACTGGAGGATGCGGAACTCGCCGTCCGTTTGCCCCCCCGAATCTCCGTCGACGTCTCTCCGGTCGACCTCGACCGACTCGACCCGCGAGAGCGGTGGCGGTCGCTCGCGGAGGTCCTCGAGGAACGCCTCCACGCTCCCGCTGTCCCCTTCCAGTTCGATTTCGACGCCGGCGTCACCCGTGTTTCGGACTGTCCCGGCCAGGTCGTGTTCGGTTGCCCGTCGGTAGACGAACGGCCGGAACCCCACACCCTGGACGACGCCCTGTACGGTGACGTCGGCTCGAACTCGATCGCTGTCCATCGGCCTACTCGTGCACGGCGTGGCCGTGGTCGTGACCGTGATCGCGGCCGTGATCGTGCTCGTCGTCGTGACCGTGATCGTGCCCGTTCCGTTTCGACTCCAGGAAGTCGGCGAGTTCCTCGACGCCCGCTCCGGTGCTCGCGTCGGTTTCGAACACCGGAAGGTCCGGTGCGACCCGGTCGATGTCGCCCCGGATCCGGTCCAGGTCGGTTCCCACCGCCTCGGCGAGGTCGACTTTGTTCACGACCGCCGCGTCGCACTTCTGTACCAGGAGGGGATGTTTTCCGACCACGTCGTCGCCCTCGGTCGTGCTGACGACGAGCACCCGGACGGTCGCGCCCAGCGGAAAGTCAGCCGGACAGACCATGTTGCCGACGTTCTCGACGAACAGCGTATCCAGTTTCTCGAGATCGAATGCCGAAAGCGCCGTCTCGATCCCGTTCGGATCGAGGTGACACTCCTTGCCGGTGTTGACGTTCTCGACGGGAATTCCGTACTCCCGGAGACGGGTGGCGTCGTCTTCTCCGGCGACGTCGCCGACGATCGCGCCGATCCGGTCGTCCGCTGGGGCGCGTTCGAGAAGCTCCTCGATGAGTTTCGTCTTTCCGCCGCCCGTGCTGCCCACGAACTCGACGGCGAACACGCCGTGGTCGTGGGTAAGCGTCTCGTGGATCTCATCTGCGCGCTCGCGGATCGCCGCCAGCACGTCGGCCTCGGCGTCGGTCGCGCTCTCGCCGTGGCCGTGGTCCCCGTGGCCGAACCGATGGGCCCGGGCCGGGCCGAGCCGGTCTGCAAGCTCCTCGAGCCACCGGACCGGCGGTAGGGGGTGTCGGTTCGTTCGGGCCGTTCCGTACAGTCGGGTCGGTGGGGTCGGTGTGATCGTCCTCTGGTAATGCATGTATCGTCTCAGCGCTCCTGGGTAGGTGTCTGTCCGCTCTCATCGTCGACTTCCGGAACCTCGATGCTCGCGAGCCGGCACTCACGCCCCCGGACGAGTTCCGTCCGTTCGCCACACTCCGGACAGCGGACGTCCGGTGCGAACCCGCCGACCAGCCCCAGGTCGTCGGGCTCGCCGCGCCAGCCGCAGTCACAGGCCGCGACCGGGTCGACGACGTCGGTTCGGACGGCGGCCCCCGCGATCGGCGTTCCCTCGGCGACCGTCTCCACACAGAAGACCAGCTGATCGGGGTTGACGTGGGTCGCCCGGCCGATCTCGATCGTGATCGCGTCGACCCGGTCGGCGCCGTGTTCCTCGGCCGCCGAGATCGCCCGATCGAGAATCCCGGAGGCGACGCTGATCTCGTGCATCAGCAGATCCTGGGGAGGGTTTCCCCCTCTGGTTCGCTCATGTATCGGCGTCCGAAGCCGGTGTCGACGACGACGCGCCCGGGATGGTCCTCGGTCGCGTGCCCGACGATCGTAACCTCCTCGCCGCCGGGACAGTCCCGGATCGCCTCGAGGACGGCCTCCGCGTCGTCGGGATCCACTCCGAACACGACCTTCCCCTCGTTGGCGACCGCGAACGGATCGATCCCGAGCACCTCTCCCGCGGAGGCGATCGCCCCCGAGACCGGGATGTCGCCTTCGACGACGTCGATGCCGACGCCCGCCTTGTCGGCCATCTCGTTGAGCGCGTTCGCCAGCCCGCCGCGAGTGGGATCTTTCATCGCTGTCACCTCGCCGGCGTCCATCGCGGCCCGGACGAGGTCGTTCACCGGGGCGACGTCACTTTTCAGGTCGCCAGTGAAGTCGAACCCCTCGCGCTCGGCCAGCAGCGCGATCCCGTGATCGCCCATCGTCCCGCTGACGACGACGGCGTCGCCAGGTCGGAGCCCGGCGTCGGTAACCGCGTCGTCGGCTTCCACGTGCGCCACGCCGGCGGTGTTTATTACGATCCCGTCGACTTCGCCGTTGCCCATCACCTTCGTGTCGCCCGTCGAGATCGCCGCGCCGGCCTCGCGGGCGGTCTCCCGCATCGACTCGACGACGCGCTCGACGTCGGCGATCGGGGTCCCCTCCTCGAGCACGAACGAACAGGTGAGCGTGAGCGGTTCAGTTGCCCCCATCACCGCGAGGTCGTTTACGGTTCCCGCCACGGCCAGCCGGCCGATGTCGCCCCCCGGGAAGAACCTGGGGGTAACGACGTGGCTGTCGGTGGTCACCACGATCGCTTGCGAGCCGTCGCCGATCGGGTGGACTGCGCCGTCGTCCAGCGCCGCCAGCCCGACACCCGCCCCATCGGCTTCGGCCGTCCGATCGGCGTCCGTGAACCGGGGCACGACGAGGTCGTCGACCAGCGTCCGCATCGCTTCCCCGCCCGCGCCGTGGGCGAGGGTGACGACGTCGCCGTCGGCGGTTTCGTTCTCCACCTGTTGTTTTTCTCCCTCCGAGTTGGTGTGTCCAGCCATGGTCACAGGTCCGGATGTCCCCCGTACTCGTGCCAGATCTTGCAGGTTCCCTCGCTGCTCACCATGCAGGCGCCCACCGGATTGCCGGGCGTACACTCCTCGCCGAACAGGTCACACTCGTCGGGGTCGGCCTTCCCGGCCATGATGTCCCCGCAGACGCACTGCTCGGTCAGCGGGTCCGGTCCGCCCGTCTCCGGTTCGACGTCGAACCGCTCGCGGGCGTCGTAGTCGGCGTACTCCTCGCGCAGCGCGAGGTTGGCGCCGGGGATCTCGGCGATTCCGCGCCACTCGCCGGACGTCTTCTCGAAGACCGACCACATCGTCTCGAGTGCGGCCCGGTTCCCCTCCCGGGTCACACACCGGGGATAGGCGTTCTCCAGCCCGGCGACGTCCTCGCTTATGTACTCCAGCAACCGCTCGATCCCGAGCATGACGTCGATCGGCTCGAAGCCGCCGACGACGACCGGGATCTCGTACTCCTCGACGAACGGTTCGAACAGACCGTAGCCGGTGATGGTGGCGGCGTGGCCCGCCGCCAGGAAGCCGTCGATGTCGGTGTCGGGCATCTCCGCGACGACCTCCATCGCCGGCGGGACGTACTTGTGGGCCGAAAGCACCCAGAAGTTCTCGGGCGGATCGTCGACCAGGATCGCCGCGGTCGGCGCGGCGGTCGTCTCGAAGCCCGTCGCGAAGAACACGACCTCCTCGTCTGGGTTCTCCTCGGCGAGTTCGACCGCCTCGCTGGCCGAGTAGACAATTTCGACATCCGCGCCGTCAGCGCGGGCGTCCGCGAGGCTCTGTTTCGTCCCCGGAACCCGAAACATGTCGCCGTAGGTGGCGACGATCGCCCCCTGGTTTGCGACCGCGACGGCTTCGTCGACCTCGGGCATGTTCGTCACGCAGACCGGACAGCCCGGCCCCATCCGGAGCGAGAGCCCGTCGGGGAGCATGCTCCGGAGCCCGAACTTCGCGATCGCCTGCTCGTGGGAGCCGCACACGTGCATCAGGTTCACCGGCCCGTCGACCTCGACCATCAACGCTTCGAGCCGATCGGCCAACTGCTCGGCCTGCTCGGGGTTGCGAAACTGGAGCGTCTCCTCACTCATCCGCGTCACGCTCCGGCTTCTCCGTCGGTTCTTCCCGAACAGTTCGCGAGCCGGCCTCGGGACGCTGGGCGATCCCGTCGATCGTCGTCGTCTTCGTCCCCTCCGGCGAGTCGACCGCTGTGGGGCGATCGCCGAACTCGAGTGTGGCGTCTGTCGCCCCAATCTCCTCGAGCGCCTCGTCCTCGTCGCCGGCGAGCAGCGACTCGTACAGTTCGATCGTCTCTTCGACATCGTCGTCGGGGATCTTCCGGATCGCGAACCCGGCGTGGTTGAGCACGTAGTCGCCGACCTCGATCTCGTCGCCGACGATGTCGAGTCTGACCTCCTTTTCGACGTTCCAGAACTCCGCTCGTGCCGTGAGACCGTCGATCTCGAGGATCTCGCCCGGAATACCCAGACACATCACTCCTCACCCCCCTCGTCTCTGCGGACGCTCGGGGCCGTGTCGATCTCGTCGTCGGCCTCGACTTGCATGTTCCACGGATCGTTACCCAGCAGCCTGTCGGGTCGAACGGTTCCTTTCACGGTGTGATCGTCGCGTTCGTGCTCCTCGATCTCTTCGGTGTCGATGTACGTTTCACAGTCCGTACAGTACCACTGTGAGCTCATAGTTGGGGCAACCTCCGTGTCGTGTTCGATCGGTTCGTTCGCAGTTTCTCATTAGGTTTGTAGTGCATAATGTTTGATCCCGATTGGGGAGTCGACCTCGGGTTCCGTGCTGAATCTCGAGTCAGTTCTGCCGGCTTGCAGACGACGCTTGCCGTTCCGGGAGCTCCTCGAGCACGAGTTCCACGAGTTCCGGCACCGCACGCTCGATCCGGTCGCTCAGCTCCAGAGAGGCCTCGATCCGCTCGGGTTCGACGCCGAACACCAGAAGCTCTTCGGGGATGTCGTACGCCTCCCGTCCCGCACGGAGCGCCTCCGCAAACGAGAAGTCGTGCATCGTCATCTCCGGGATCTCGTCGGCGAAGGCCCCGTCGACGTATCTGTACCGGTGGACCGTCCCGGGCTCGCTTCCGGTTTCGATCGCGTCGACGACGATCGCCTTCCGGCAGCCGCTCATCGCCTCCAGCGCGAAGAACGCGGTCGTTCCGGCGTGGGTAAGTCCGACGCCGCCCGTTCGTTCGTCCGGCAATGCCTCCAGCTCCTCGATCACGCGCTTCCCGACGCCGTCGTCGCCCATGATCGGGTTCCCGACACCGATCACGGCGATCCCGGCGCCGTCGGTGTCGTCGCGTCGTTGGGCCGCCGCCGACCGCGCGTCGAGGGACGATCCGGTCATCGTCAGTTCGAGTCCGTCTCTTCGTCGTCCTCGGAGTCGAGCTGTTCCTGGACGTCAGTGCTGGTACCGAGACGTTTCGATACCGGATCGAACCGCTTTGCGAGCTCGTCTTTGGCTCTCGCACGTCCCTGTGGCTCGGGTCGCGTCTCCTCGTCCACGGACCAGCCTTTCAGCTTGCCGTAGATCATCGACTTCGTCATGTCGAAGTTGCTCGGCATCATCGGGAAGTAGGCGTGGATCGCCACCGCCGCGACCACGAAGAACGTGGCCACGAGGTGGATCCGGAGCATGTTCTCGTAGGCGATCCAGCCCTCCATGAAGCCGAGCGCGGAGACCCACCAGACCGGGTCTGTCGCGATCGCCTCCCACAGCGCGAATCCGGTGAGGGTGAGCACCGCGACGAAGAACCAGGTGACGTACCAGAACACCGTTTGCATTGGGTGGTACCCCGCCCACTCCTCCTCGTCCTCGTCGTAGGTTCGGCGAGCTTTCTTGTACCCGGGGATGTAGCTCGCCAGTCCGACGAACGAAAGTGCGATGATGATCTCCTCTTTGATTTGATCGACGCTCACCAGCAGGGAGTCCCCGTCGGCGACGACGTGGTAGTACGGGAACACCACAAATGCCACGACAGCGAGCAGGACCCCTGCCCAGATGTGGATCAGGAAGGCGATGTAGTAGCCGTCCCAGATCCCGACGTTCATCGGGCCGTACCAACCGGTCCAGAAGGCGACGCCGGTAACGATCGCCAGCAGCATGAAAAGCGTCATCGCCCAGTGGGAGACGATCGCTCCCCAGCCGTGGCGATGGAGCGTTTCCCGGTCCTTTTTGTCGAGGTACTGGTATCCCTCGTATTTGTTCGCGACCTCGATCCACAGGCGGCTAAGGACGCTCCCGGACTCCCCGCTTGTGGCTTCCTGCTGGATGTCGCTCGCGTCGGCGCTCTTCTCAGACATCACATCCCCCCTCCGACATGCCGGGCCGGACTGGCTCTACTTCTGCCTCGAACTCGCCGTCGGGGCCCTGAACGTGGACCGCACACGCCAGGCAGGGGTCCATCGACCGGATCGTGCGCATCACGTTCAGCGGGTTGTCGACGTTGTCGACCTCGTCGCCGACCAGTGCTTCCTCGAGAATGCTCGGCTGCCCCTCGCCGTCGCGCGGACCGAGGTTCCACAGCGTCGGCGTGATGATCTGGTACTGCTCGATCTGGCCGTTCTCGACGTCCATGTAATGCGAGAGTGCGCCGCGGGACGGTTCGAACAGCCCGACTCCCCGACCGGTGAAGTCGTCGGTCCAGTCGTCGGCCATGAACGGCTCGGCGGGGTCGATCGCGTCGAGCCACTCGACCACCTGGTCGCGGACCAGAAGCGCTTCCTGGGCGCGGGCGATCAGCCGGTTGAGCGTGTTGCTCTCGGCGGCGCCCCCGCCCAGCGCCTCCCGGAGATCGAACGGGTCCGCTTCCTTGATCACGAGTCGGGCGATCGGGCCGACCTCCATCGACTCGCCGTCGAACCGCGGTGCCTTCCCCCAGGAGTAGGCCTCCTCCTTGTCGAGGTCGGGCTCCGGCGGCTTCGCCGTCCGTGGATCTCCGCCCGAATCGTCGGTGTACCAGGAGTACTCGGTGTCCTCGGTGATCCCCTCGACAATCTCGTCTTTGCTCATCAGTTCGACGGAGCCGTCGCGGTAGACCCCCCGTGGCAGGAAGAGATCGCCCGTGTCGGGATCTTCGAAGATGCCGTTGCTGTAGTACCGGTTCGGCCCCTCGCCGATGTCGGCGGCACCCGCCTCGGCGGCAGCCACGAGGATCGACACGATGTCGTGCAGCCCCTCGCCGAGTTCGGGATCGAACTCCCCGTTCTGGACGTTCTCGATTACCTCGGGCACTGCCTCGGTGGGACCGAGCCAGTTGCTGACCTCCATCACGCGGGACTTCACCGACGCGATCGTCGAGGCGTCGGGCTGTACCGCCAGGCCACCGGGAACGTAGCCGACCGGATGGGGCGCACGGCCGCCGAACTCCGCGAGCGCTTTCATGAGCTTTCGCTGGTTTTCGATGGCACCCATGTAGCCGTCGCCCTCGAGCGGGTCGAGCCGGTCGAATCCGGTTCCCGCGACTGCGTCGCTGTAGTCGGGCCCCACGAGGGCGAACAGGTGGACCGCGTGGTTCCAGAGGTAGAAGATCCCTTCGGCGGCGTCCCGAAGCAACACCGCGTTACGTGGCGGACCGTCGAAGACGCCGGCGTTCATTGCGGCGTCCTCGGCGGCTTTCGAGGAGCACAGCCGGTGACACAGGAAGCAGACGCCACACACCATCCCGGTGATCTGAGCGGCGTCCGTCGGCGGACGGCCGAGCGTGATTATCTCGGCTCCCCGGAACATCTTCATCTCGCTTTTCGCCTCCTGAACGACCCCGTCTTCGACCTGCAGGGTGGTTCCGTGGTGGCCTTCGATTCGCGTCGTCGGATCGATCGTGATTTCTGGCATGTGTATCGTGTGTTCGCGTGTCGGTCTCAGTTTGATCCGTCAGTCGGCGTTCGACTCCGGCTTCTCGGGCTGGTCCTGATTTCCGGGCTGGTCCTGATCTCCAGGTGGTCCCTGATCTCCAGGTGGTCCCTGATCTCCGGGTGGCTCCTGGTTTTCGGGGGGTTCTTCCCCGTCCTCGAACGTCCCGTAGCCCATCGCCTTCCGGGCGACGTGGGCGCCGATGCCGGCGGCGGCTGCAACGACGCCTGCCGCGCCTGCCTGGGTCGTGCTGAGCGGTCCGAGGATCGCGCTCTCTTCGATCTCCTCGCGGAACGGCGAGAACCGATCCCAGAACCCCGGCTCCATGCAGCCAATACAGGGTGCGCCCACGTTCAGACAGACGCTGGTCCCGTCGTTCCACAGCCGGCTCATGTCGTCACAACGGGTGTACGGTCCGGCGCAACCGACCTTGAGCAGACAGCCGTCGTCGCCGGGCTTTTCGGCCCACTCGCCGCGATCGAAGTAGCCACGCAGTGGACAGTTGTCGTGGACCAGCGGCTCGTAGAACGGCTTCGGGCGATTGTACCGATCGAGCTCGGGGATGTGGCCGTTCAGTACTGTCGCAAGCGTCAACAGTACGTAATCGGGGTTCGGCGGGCACCCGCCGAGGTTGACGACCGGGAGATCGAGGCCGGAGGTGAAGTCCGGGCCGAGTACGCCGCCGGCGCTGCGCTTCTCGAACTGGAGACCTTTCGCACCCGTGATGTTGTCCCCCAGGCCATAGAGCCCTTTCTTGTTCTGTGCTGCGGGCCATCCGCCGAAGGAAGCGCAGTTTCCGACCCCAACGACGATATCGGCTTCGGGGGCCAGTTCCATCACCCAGTCGACGACCGCCTTGGCCGACCCGTCGGGGTTCCGACCGACCGTCGCCGCCTCGGGCATGTCGACGGGGACGGATCCCTCGACGATGAGGATGTCCGGCTCGTCGCTCATCGCGTCCATCGCCTCGTTGCCGGCCTCCGGCATAATCGTCGGATGGAACGTCACATCGAGCCGGAACTGCTGTAGCGCCTCCTCCAGCGTCGGATACTGGGCCTGAAGCGTCGAGATCGTACACCCAGTACACGCCTGCCCCTGAAGCCAGACGACGTCCATGTTCCCCTCTACCGCCCGCTCGAACGCGGAGGCGATCTCCGTCGAGTGGTTGGTGATGACGGACCCCGCGGCTGCCGCTCCTGCCAGCCGAAGGAAGTTCCGTCGAGAGGTGTCGGGAATAGCTTGCATACAGATAACAGTACATAACTGTTTTTCATGAAACAACACGTGTGTTCTCACGCACTGAGAATACCGTTCATATATTGATATTGTTTAAGCAAAGCCGCTCCCGTATTGCGATTTTCATCTTCGCCTTAGGTGAGAATAGCCGTTCCTATTATGGTCTCTCGATGCTTATATCTCGGCGTGAGGGATCTACGTGACTCAGGATAGTACCGATGTCGAAGTAGGCGGCTCGAAGTTGCGGAAACTACGCGAACGGGGAATGGATGCAGCCACGCGTGCGGTACCGTTCAAGTCGACCCCCGATCTCACCTTCTTTCACCCCCCCAGCGTCTACGATTTCCGGGAACGGACAGAGGTGTTCGGGCCGATCAGTGACGTCATCCCCTCCTCTCCGGTGTTCGAGATGTATCCGGTCGGCCTGACGAGCATCGCGGATTACCTGGAACAAAACGGCTACGACGTACAGATCGTCAACCTCGCAAACCAGATGCTGTCGGACCCCGACTACGACGCCGAAGCGGAGATCAGGCGTTCCCGGGCGCGGTACTTCGGTATCGACCTCCACTGGCTGCCCCACTGTCACGGTGCGATCGAAATCGCACGCCTCGTCAAGAAACACCACCCGGACGCGCCGGTGATCTTCGGCGGACTGAGCTCCTCGTACTTCCACGAGGAGTTGATCGAGTACGACTGCGTCGACTACGTCGTCAGGGGAGATTCCACCGAAGAGCCGGTGCTGCAGCTGATCGATCGGCTCGAACGCGGGGGAGATCTCCAGGAGGTCGACAACCTCGTCTGGAAAGACGACGGCGAGGTCGTGACGAACCCGATGGAGTTCATCCCGTCACAGCTGGATTACGTTTCGCTTCCGTCCTACGAGTACGTGCTCCGGTCGGTCGTCAAGTACGGCAGCCTCAAGAAGACGCTCCCGTACCGCAACTGGCTCGACGACCCGATGACGCTTCTGTTGCCGAACCGGGGGTGTGCGCGGGACTGTACGTTCTGTGGGGGGTCGAAGAGTTCCTACGAACGCACGACAGGACGGACGTCGCCGGCGTTCCGGTCGCCCGAGCAGCTGATCCGGGACGTGCGCGACATCACCGCCTTCTCGAAGGGGCCGATCTTCGTCATCAACGACATCCGGATGGGCGGCCCCGATTACGCCCGATCTTTCCTGCATCTGCTCGAGGGTGCCGACGTCGACAATCAGTTCATCTTCGAGCTGTTCGGCCCCGCAGACGAGGAGCTGTTCGAACTGATGGATCGGGCGACAGCCGACTACAGCCTCCAGTTGAGCATCGAATCACACAGCGAGGAAGTCCGGAAGAACGTCGGGAAGTTCGCCAGCACGAACGAGGCGTTCGAGCGCACCCTCGAATACGCGCTCGATCACGGCTGTAACAAGATCGACGTGTTCTTCATGATCGGACTGCCCCACCAGACCTACGAGGACGCGGTCGGAGACGTCGAGTACGCCCGCCACCTGCTGGAGACGATCGACGACGGCCGGATCGCGCCCTTTACTGCACCGCTCGCCCCGTTCCTCGATCCGGGTAGCCCGGGGTTCGAGAACCCCGAAGAACACGGCTATCGCCGGCTGTGTGAATCCCTCGAGGACCACCGGGAACAGCTACTCCAGCCGAGTTGGAAGTACATGCTCAGCTACGAGACAGAGTGGATGAACCGCGACGAGATCGTCGACGCCACCTACGAGGCGGCGTTCGGGATGAACGAGGTGAAATACGAGTTCGACGTGATCGACGAGCCGACCTACGAGGAGGTCAAGACCCGCCTCGAAAAGTCCCAGGAGGTGCTCGAGGCGGTCGACGAGGTCGTCGATCTCCCCGAGGCCGAGCGACAGGAACGGCTCGCCCAGCTCCACGAGGAACTCGGCGACTTCGGCGAATACAGCATCTGCGGCAACGAGGAGCTCACCTGGAACAACGACGGCTTCCGGAACCTGTTTACCCTCGGGAAGGTCGGACTCCGCGTGCTGTTACGGTCGGCCAAGCGATCGCGAAAGTCCGACGTGGTCGCGAAGACGTCGTCGAATACTGCCCGGCGCTGACAGCGATTTCCTCTCTCCGGTTGCGGAGGTTTCTCTCTGCCCGTTTCATCTCTCGTTTTCGAACAGGGTGTCCGCGACCGTTTCGATCGCCTCCAGCCTCTTGACCTCCCTGGGTAGTTGCGGCACTGTCGCCAGCCCGTATTCGTCGGCGTATCGGTCCTCGAGAACCACCAGGTACTCTGCGTGCATGTCGGCGCGCTCGCGGTGGTGGCTACAGTCCGCTTCGGTGACGTCCGAAAGCACCATGTTTGCGACGACTCGCCGGACGTCGAGATCGTGGTCCTCGAGATCGGCGATGATCCGGTCGGTCTCGTTGACGCCGAGCCCTTCCGGGATCGTCACGACGACGAACGCCGTTCCGTTTCCCTGGACCATCTCCAGACAGTCGGCGGCAAGTTCGCGCCACTCCTCGAACAGTTCGCCGGGGCGCTTTTTCACTTCGCCCCGGGCCAGCGACCGGAGATCGGCGTAGATGTTCGGCGCGGTTCCGAGGCGATCGTAAAATTCCTCTTGCAGATCCAGGAGCGATATCGTGCTTCCGGCCGGTGCCGTGTCCCAGACGATCCGGTCGTAGGTGTCGCCCTCGAACCGATCGAGGATGTCCGAAAGCGACGGCGACCGGTCGGTCGACAGCAACAGGGTCCGCTGCCCGGTTCCGGCAAACTGCACCGCGGCCGCCGCCGAACACGTCGTCTTTCCGACCCCTCCTTTCCCCGTCACTGCAACCATGCGAGGACCGTCTTCGAGATCCTTCAGCGAGGCCATGTCCGAGAGTTCTCTCGAGCGGCATACGGACGCTTCGACGGTTCCCGCCACGCGCCGACGGTGACCCGTCTTCGAACGAAAACTACTTTCGAGGGATCCGGGAACTGCTACTGTCGCTCGTTCGCGCGTTCGATCCACGTACTGGCTCGCCCTTCGCCGATCTTCGCTTCCTCGGCGACCGCTTCCGGATCGGCGGCAGCGAGCTGTGTAACCGTGGTGATGCCGATCCCTTCGAGGCGTTCCGCGTACGCCGGACCGATCCCCTTTATATTCTGGACGGGCTCGCCGTCCTCGTCGGGCTCCGTGGCCGGTTCCTCTCCGCTCTCGTCCTCGCCGTCGTCATCTTTGTCGTCGTCCGCGTCCGGTTGTTCCTCTTCTGATTCCTCGCCGACGGCTTCCTCGTCGTCTTCGGGTGCCTCGTCGGTCTCGATGTCTTCGGGTGCCTCGTCTTCTCCCGCTTCGCCCACCACTTCGGGTTCGGGGTCGCGCTCTACGGTCACTTCGGTGTCGCCACGCTCGGACCTCTCGTCGCCTCCGCCGATGCCCAGAAGCTCTTTTAGTTTCTGCAGTAGCGCCATTACGCGATGGGTACGGCAGGGGAGTATTTAAACGTCCGCCGGATCCTCCCGCGGTGTCGCTCCTCGAGTTCGGCCGACCGGGACGTCACAGGTGGGACCGCAGCGCCTCGTTCATCCGGGAGACTGGTGCCCGCTTGTCGGTCCAGATCTCGAAGGCCTCGACGCCCTGATAAAGCAACATCCACGCGCCGTCGATCGTCGTGGCTCCGGCAGCCGCTGCGTCCCGGAGCAGTCGGGTCTCGAGCGGTCTGTACACTGCGTCCAGAACAGCAAGCCCCGAGTGCAGGAGCGCCCCGTCGACGGGGGTTTCGTCGGACTCCATCCCGACGCTCGTGGCGTTGACGAGCACGTCGGCCTCCGGAACGGTTTCCGGGAGAGTGTCGAGTCCGCCGGCCGTGATCACCCGATCGGTCGTCATCCCGGCGGCGTCAGCCAGCGACGCCGCCCGTTCCGGTGTCCGGTTCGCGACGTGTACTGCTGCACCGGCGTCCGCGAGCGCGAACGCCGCCGCTCGGCCGGCGCCTCCGGCGCCAACGACGACCGCCTCGGCGCCGCAAAGCCCGACGTCGTGATGGGCGAACGCCCGCCTGACGCCGTCGGTGTCGGTGTTGTATCCCCTCGGCCCCGCTTCGGTGAAATCGATCGTGTTGACCGCGCCGACGCGGGCGGCGAGATCGTCGGCCTCCACCGCCGCAAGCGCGTCCTCCTTGAAGGGGATCGTGACGTTGATCCCTTCGATCCCCAGCGCCGCGGCGCCCTCGATCGCCGCCTCGATCCGATCGACGTCGGGTTCGAACGTGACGTACCTGGCGTCGAGCCCACACGCGTCGTATGCGGCCTCGTGCATCGGGGGCGACAGCGAATGGCCGACCGGGTTTCCGACCAGCCCGTACACCTGCATGACCGGGGGGTCGTCGCCCAGCTATATGAGTTGTCGGGACTTCGGTGATCGTTCGAGCGTCGGTTTCCGCGATCGAGTCGAGGACGGGGAACGCTCCGCTTTTACGGTGACGGTCCAAGACCCTGTATGAGTCAGCCACGCGTTCCGGGGGAGTCGGACGACCGCCTCGAACTCTCCTGTGGCGAAGCGATCGCTGTCACCGACCTCGATCTGGGGATGCGGGAGTTCGCCTGTGACTGCGGGTCCACACACGCCGTCGTGATGGACGTCCATCCCGCGACACGGTTCCTTCCGGAGTTTCTGGTCGAAGTGCTCCGGGAAGTGACGGAGACGACGAGCGAGGAGATGACCGAGTTCGACACGCCCCATCTCATGGGGATGGTGATCGAGGAGTTCCCGGGGTCAGTCGTCTCACACGACGCGACGGACGAGCCCGACGTCGGCTGTGGCCTCCTTTGGGTCTCCGAGTTCGACTCCCGCCGGCTCCACGAGATCCTCGTCGAACTGATCGTCGAACTGATGGAACACGCGGTCAGTCACGGCGACGAGCAGGCGCTCTCGGAGTTCGAACGGCAGATGCTGGAGTTCGACGTCGCGGAGTTCGTCCAGGAGTACCGCGGCGACCGCGACTTCGAGGCGGAGACGCCGTACGACGACCGGGAGTGAGCCGGCGGTCGCGAGCCGACGGGCAGTGAGACGTCGTCGCCGGATCCCGTATCCCCTCGAAATCGGTGTCTGACAAGTGTCTGACCCCTGTCTCACTGAATTATATGTCGATACGGACCGTGTGTAAGACATATGCACACCCGACAGCGAGAGTTCGAACGGATACGGGGTGTGCTGGTCGACGCCGAAGAGCCGCTGACGGCGCGGGAGATCCTCGCGCTGCTCGACGACGACGATATCGATAGCACACACCGTGTCGCAACCGTCCTCGGTCGCTGGGCTCGCCGCGGCGAGGTCGAGGTAATCACCGACAACCCGTATCGCTATCGCCTCGACACCTGAGGTCTGTGAACTTCGCTGCCGGTCCCGCCACCCACCGGTGTAGCTTCTGCCCGACTGGGTGTTCCACGCTCGCCCCGACGGGGGAACAATCATGCCAATCGAGTTTGTAGGGGTCCGTATGGACACCTCCGAAGAGGACGGTCGTCTCGTCCGGCTCTACCGCGAGTACGTCGGTGATCCGGAGGAGGCGGTCGACATATACGCGGGGTTTGCACTGTTTTTCGGCGGGATCGCGATCGGGTTCGCGGGCGTCGTCCTCTTTCTCGTGAGCGATTCGATCATTGCCGACGAGATGGGGCTGTACGCCGTCAGACAGGTAGCGGCCGTCGCGGGCGCGGTGGGATTACCGGCGCTGCTTTCCGGTGTGGTCGTCCTGCTGCCGGTCGACAGGCGGGCGCTGTATCTCACAGGCGCCGGCAGCGTCGTCTGTCTGGCGGCGATCGGGTTGTTCGTCTGGGCGTACCCGTACCACTGGAACGTCTCGGGAACCCCCGACTACAGCGCCACCGGTGCGGGGATCTACAGCCTCGGACTCGCGGGCGTCGTCGCCGCCACCGGCGCCGCACTCGTCGCCCACAGCGTCCAGCGGGCTACCCCGGAGGTCACGCCGGACAGTGCAACTGGGGCGGGTTCTCCGGGGGACGCCGCCGAGGACGGCGAGACGGTCACCGACGAGCAGGTGCGTGCAGACATCGAGCGCGAACTCGGCGACGCGGAGATTTCCTGGGGCGGTATCGAACGTTCGGAGACCCGGCGTCTCGAGTTGAACACGGACGCCGACGAGATAGACGGACGCGGGTTCGAGGTCGACTCGGCCAAGACGGCCCGGTCGAGCGGCGACGCCGTCGACGACGCTGTTTCGGGGCTCAGGCAACTCCAGGGCGGGGAGAAACAGACGGCGAGCGGCTCCGGAACCGACGATCAGGCGTCCGCGCTTCGGGAACTCAAAAAACAGCGTCAAAACCGCGAGGCGGAACCCGAACCGGACGGCTTGCTCGATCGAATCAAAGACCGGTTTTGAGTCCGTTTCAGGGTCTTCCTAACATGATTTAATGGGCGATTAGGCCGGATCGGTTTTCGCCGATAGAGACCGAGCTGCAGGACGTCTGTGGAGAACCAATATTTATGACCCACCGGTTTGATTCTACGAGCATGGCAAAGGGACTCGACGTCGGTACGATGAACATTCTCTCGGCGCGTCAGGACGCTTCCGAGACAGTGTTCGTACAGCAGCGCAACTCCTTCGTGGAGATCGAGTACAGCGATATGGCCGAGCAGATGCTCTCGCGGAGTGAAGTCCTCCACATCCGGAAGGACGACAAGGTGTACGTCGTCGGCGACGACGCCCTGAACTTCGCGAACATCTTCAACAAGGAGACCCGCCGTCCCATGCAACACGGGATCCTCTCCAGCGAGGAGTCGTCGGCGATTCCGATGATCAAGCTGATCACCGAGCAGGTCGTCGGCGAGCCCTCCTTCGAGAACGAGCGGCTGTTCTACTCGAGCCCGGCGGACCCGATCGACTCGGACCTCTCGACGCTGTACCACCAGAAGACCCTCGAGTCGATGCTGGGCGACATGGGCTACGATCCCGAGCCGATCAACGAGGGGATGGCCGTGATCTACTCGGAACTCGCGGACAACAACTTTACCGGCCTGGGCGTCAGCTTCGGCGCGGGCATGACCAACGTCTGTCTCGCCTACTACGCGGTGCCGGTGATGAAGTTCTCTATCGCCCGCGGCGGCGACTGGGTCGACGAGCAGAGCGCACAGGCGACCGGCACCCCGGTCGACAAGGTGACCACGATCAAGGAGGACGACTTCAAACTCGACTTCCGGACGGATGTCGGCGGCGTCGAGGGCGCACTGGCGATCTACTACGAGAACCTGCTGGATTACGTCATCGAGCACATCTCCAGGGAGGTCGACGAGGAGGACGTCGAGGAAGGCCTCGATGTTCCGGTCGTCGTCACCGGCGGCACCTCGAGCCCGGACGGCTTCGAGGAACTGTTCGAAGACCACCTCGAGGACGCCTCGATCCCGTTCTCCATCAGCGACGTCCGACAGGCGAACGAACCGCTGTACAGCGTCGCCAGCGGTGCCTTGGTCGCGGCCCGCTCGGAGGAGGAAGATCAGCCCGAACAGGAGGAGCCCATGGAAGCGGCGGAGGACTGAGGCGGCGGCCCGACGCGGCGGCCTGATGTGGCGGCCCGACGCGGCGCATTTCGGTCCGGCCGCTATCCCGTCGGTTCCTCGTAGATCATCTCGATCTTGTCGGAGAACCGATCGAGGATATTCCGTCGTTTCTTTTTCATTGTCGGCGTCAGCAGGTCGTTCTCCTCGGTGAACTCCTCGGGAACGAGCCGGAACTGCTTGATGCGTTCGTGCTCCTCGAACCGTTCGTTCACCTCGTCCACTTCCCGCTCGATCCGGGCGTGGACGCGATCGTCCTGACACAGTTCCTCCCGGTCGTCCGGGAGATCGTGCCCCTGGTCGTCGGCCCATTCTCGCACGCGCTCGAAGTTCGGCACGATCAACGCGGAGACGAACTTCTGTCCGTCGCCGATCACGACGCACTGTTCGACGAACTCGTTTGCGGCGAACGCGTCCTCTATCGGACCCGGTGCGACGTTCTTCCCGGTCGAGAGCACGAGCAACTGCTTTGCCCGCTCGCGGAACGTGACGTACTCGTCGTCCCGCTGTTCGACGATGTCGCCGGTCCGGAACCACTCGCGCCCCTCCTCGTCGGTGACGAACGCCGCGTCGGTATCGTCGGGTTTGTTCCAGTAGCCGTCACACACCTGCGGCCCCCGGACCAGCAGTTCGCCCACCCGCCCGTCGGCATCTTTCGCGACGTCCTCCCCGATGAGGCTCTCGTCGAGTTTTACCTCGGTGTCGACCACCGGCGGCCCGATCGTACCGACTTTCGGACGCTCCGGCGGGTTCACCGTGATCACCGGTGACGTCTCCGTCAGGCCGTATCCCTCCAGGATCGGGAGCCCCATTCCGTGATACAGCGCACAGAGGTCCGCCGAGAGCGATCCGCCCCCGGAGATGAAGAACTCGATTCGGTCGCCCAGCGCCTCGTGCACCTTCGAGAAGACGAGCGTGTCCGCCAGCGAGCGTTTCAGGTTCAACACCGTTCCCGGGTTTTCGGCTGCGTGGTACTCCCGGCCGACGTCGGTCGCCCATTCGAATATCCGCTGTTTGACGGGGGATTCGCTGGCCTGTTCGCGGATCGCGTCGTACAGTTTTTCGTACACTCTGGGAACGCTGGTCATCACATTCGGTTGGACGACAGCGAGATCTTCCCTGAGTGTGTCCGGGCTCTCGGCATACGCGACTGTCGCGCCGGAACTGAACATCAGATAGTGGCCGGCGAGACGCTCGAAGACGTGCGCGAGTGGTAGGAACGAAAGTGCCGTGGAGTCAGCGTTAATGACTGGTACTTCGGGATCGCGGTCCGGTCGGGGACCGAACCGTCGGTAACACTGGTTGACGTTCGATCGAAAATTCTTGTGTGTGAGCTGAACTCCTTTCGGCTGTCCCGTCGTTCCTGACGTATAAATCAGGCTCGCGATGTCGTCGAAGCCCCGCTCATCCAGCCAGGATTCGTACGCGTCTTCGTCGAACGCCCTCGCACCGCGATCGTGCAACTCTCCGAGCGTACTCACGTCGTCGCGGTCGTCGTATCCCTCGATCTCGTCGATGACGACGACGTGCTCGACGTCGACGTGATCTTCCTCCATCACCGCGAGGGTCCGTTCGAGAAGCGTCTGGTTTTCGGCGACGACGACCTCCGATCCCGCGTCTCCCAGCAGGTACGACAGTTGGCTCCGGGACGAGGTCGGGTAGACGGTGGTCACGATCCCGCCTGCGGCAAGCGCCCCGAAGTCCGCCTGTGCCCACTCCATGCGCGTGTGAGCGAAGATCGACACTCTCGTTCCCGCCTCGACGCCGAGTTCGCGGAACCCGGCGGCCAGCCGACGAACGATTTCACGCATCTCCTCGTAGGTGACGTCGCTGTACTCTCCTGTCTCCGCAGCCGGAATCACCCCTGCTGCGACCAGTGATCGATCGTACACACCCCCCTTGTATTGTTGAGCGATCCGTCCGCCGTTCCGGGACACGCTCTCTTCGAACGTTTTCGGGATCGTTTCCGTCCCGAGTACCGGACTCTCGAATGCCTCCTCGGCTTGTATCCAGTCCATGCTCGAATTCTCTCCCCCATCTATAATAAACAATTGGGCTGTTTTCTGTTTATACGCCGTGTCGGTGACAGCCCCTCGGCGACAGTCAGGCGTCCTCGCCGACGTAATCGAGATACGCGATTGCACCCCGCGTGTTCAGTCGGGCCTCCGCGCGACTCTTCTCTCCCCCCCAGGCGTCGACGATCCGGGCGTGCTTCACGAAGTGTTCGATCACGGCCTCGTCGTCGTCGAGTTCGCGGCGTTTCTGCTTTACAGCTTCGACCCACTCCACGAGTGTTCGTTTGTACTCGTCGAGCACGTCTGCGTCGTATTCTCTGGGACCGAAGTGGCCGAAGCAGAGCAGTTCGGGATCGACCTCCTGGATCATCTTCACGTCGTCGATGCACTGTTTGGCGTGGAACTGCGGCGGTGGGGACGTTACCCTGATCTCGTCGTCGTCGCGGACGTAGATCCCGGCCGCATCGCCGGTGAAGACGGCGTCGGCCGTCCGGTCGTGGAAGACGACCTGATGGGGAGCGTGACCGGGGGCTTCGTGGACGTCGAGCGTCCGATCGCCGAGGTCGATGGTGTCGTCGTCTTCGAGCCCGTCGATCCGATCCTCCGGAATCGGGGCGGGCTCGACGTAGTACTTCCACTGCTCGCCGACGGCGGCCTTCGTCCCCTCGACGAGTCGCTCGGGATCGACGAGGTGTGGGACCGCCCGTTCGTGGGCGAGCACCGTCGCGTCCGAATATCTCCGGGCGAGGTAGCCGGCACCGCCGGCGTGATCCAGGTGGGCGTGCGTCGGAAGGACGTACGCCGGTACGCGCCCGGAGAGTGCCTCATCAATCGCGTCGAACAGCCCTTCGCGGTTCGTCCCGATGCCGGTGTCGATCACCGCCGGCTTCTCGGCGTCGACGACGTACACCGATCCGTACTCGTCGACGTCGTACATGCCCGTGTCGTAGTAGAACAGCCCCTCGGTTCCGGGAACAGTCTCCAACTCGCCTCGTGCCATGTATCGGATGCTCTCCGGAGCGAGCTTAAAACGTTCCGTCCGTATTTCGGCTGTACGGCCTCACACCGACGTTCGAACGGCGTATTCGGCGCCACCTTTTTTACCGTTCGCGGTCGTGTTTCGAGTTGTCACGTCGCGGCCCGATGAGTCGCTCGTCTCTGTCGCGGTTGGCAACGCTTAAATGAGTGGCCCTGTTAATCCGCTGTAGTATCTCGTGACCGCTTCTCCCCACAGCGAGCCAGACCCATGGTAGACGTAAGCCAACACGAACTCGTCCCGGAGCACGTGCTTCTCGATGATCCCTCGGAGGTCGAGGAGGTACTCGAGGAGTACAACGTCCGGAAGACGAATTTGCCCAAGATCAAGCGTACAGATCCTGCGTTGCCCGACGGTGCCGAGCGCGGTGACGTGGTGAAAGTAATTCGGGACTCCCGAACGACAGACCGAGCAGTCGTATATCGACTGGTGGTTGAATGAACAGACAGGACAGACGCGTCATTTCGAGGGAGTACTTCTCGGAGGAACGACTCGCCGAACACCACTTCCGGTCGTTCAACAACTTCCTGGACCGCGGCATGCAACAGGTCGTCGACGAGAAGGAGACGATCGACACCGACATCGGCGACAAAGAGGGACAGGAACCCGTCTTCGTCGAACTCGGCGACGTCCGGGTCGCCACCCCCCGCGTCCGCGAGGCGGACGGCAGCGAGGAACTGCTGTACCCCCAGGAGGCACGACTCCGGAACATCACCTACGCCGCGCCGGTGTTCATGGAGATGTCGATCGTTCGCGGCGGCGAGGAGGAGCCGGAGACGGTCGTCGACTCCACGGAGACGAAGGTCGGTCGAATGCCGATCATGGTCGGGTCGAAGAAGTGCAACATGGCGGGCTTTTCGGAGGCCGAACGGATCGACATCGGCGAGGACCCTGTCGATCCCGGCGGGTACTTCATCGTCAACGGCTCCGAGCGCGTGCTGATGACCAGCGAGGACCTCGCGCCGAACAAGATCCTCGCGGAGTACGACACCAAGTACGGCGACGAGATCCAGGTTGCGAAGACGTTCTCCCAGCGCCGCGGATACCGCGCGCTCGTGCTGTGTGAACGGACCCGGGACGGCATCCTCGAGGTGTCGTTCCCGTCGGTCTCTGGATCGATCAACTTCGTGACGCTGGTTCGTGCCCTCGGGCTGGAGTCCGACGAGGAGATCGTCCACCGCGTCTCCGACGATCCGGAGATCGTGAAGTTCATGCTCGAGAACTTAGAGGAGGCGGAAGTCCAGACCGAAGAGGAGGCCATCGAGACGCTGGGCAAACGCGTCGCCTCCGGCCAGGGGAAGAACTACCAGCTCAAGCGGGCCAACTACGTCATCGACCGCTACCTGCTGCCGCACCTCCACGAGGAGGGGGTCGAGGAGGAGGACGTCCGGATCAACAAGGCGTACTACCTCTGCAGGATGGCCGAGGCCTGCTTCGAGCTCGCACTCGATCGCCGGGAGGCCGACGACAAGGACCACTACGCGAACAAGCGGCTGAAGGTCTCCGGCGACCTGATGACCGATCTGTTCCGGACGGCGCTGAACAAACTCGCCCGCGACGTGAAATATCAGCTCGAACGGGCGAACATGCGAAACCGGAACCTGACGGTCAGCACGGTCGTCCGCTCGGACGTCCTGACAGAACGGCTCGAACACCCGATCGCGACGGGCAACTGGGTCGGCGGCCGGTCGGGCGTCTCTCAGCTCGTCGACCGAACCGACTACATGGGCGTTCTCTCGCACCTCCGTCGGCTTCGCTCCCCGCTGTCCCGTTCACAGCCCCACTTCGAGGCGCGGGACCTGCACGCCACCCAGTGGGGACGGATCTGTCCCTCCGAGACGCCGGAGGGGCCCAACTGTGGGCTGGTGAAGAACTTCGCGCAGGCGATGGAGCTGTCCGAGAACGTCGAGGACGAACAGCGGCTCAAACGGGAACTGGCATCGATGGGTGTCGAGGAGATCCCGGGAATCGAGAGCGTCGAACGAACGACGGCGGACGACTAACTACAACAACATGGCTCAGGCACGCGACGCGAAAGTTTTCGTCAACGGCAGTCTGGTCGGAACACATCCCGACCCCGAACAGCTCGCAGAACGGATCAGGGAGGCACGCCGCCGCGGCGACGTCTCCAAGATGGTGAACGTGTCGGTGAATCCCCGCACGAAGGAAGTGATCGTCAACGCCGACGCGGGTCGTGCACGGCGGCCGCTCATCGTCGTCGAGGACGGCGAACCCCTCCTCGACGACGAGCACATCCAGGCGATCGAACGCGGCGACATCGACTTCGAGGACCTCGTCGAACGCGGCTACGTCGAGTTCATCGACGCCGAGGAGGAAGAGGACATCTACGTCGCTGTCGACGAGGACGAACTGACACCGAAACACACACACCTCGAGGTCGATCCCCAGCTCATCTTCGGGATCGGTGCCGGGATGATCCCCTACCCCGAGCACAACGCCTCGCCGCGCATCACGATGGGGGCAGGGATGATGAAACAGTCGCTCGGACTCCCGGCGGCGAACTACCGGATCCGCCCGGACACCCGCCAGCATCTGCTGCATTACCCGCAGCTCGCGATGGTGAACACCCAGACGAGCGATCAGATCGGCTTCGACAAGCGACCCGCCGCCCAGAACTTCGTCGTGGCCGTGATGTCCTACGAGGGGTTCAACATCGAGGACGCGCTGGTCATGAACAAGGGTTCCGTCGACAGGGCACTCGCCCGCTCTCACTTCTTCCGGACCTACGAGGGCGAGGAACGGCGCTATCCCGGCGGTCAGGAGGACCACTTCGAGATCCCCAGCCAGGACGTCCGCGGCGCCCGCGGGGAGGACGCGTACACCCATCTCGACGAGGACGGCCTCGTCAACCCCGAGACGCCAGTCGACGAGAACTCGGTGTTGCTCGGGAAGACGTCGCCGCCGCGGTTCCTCGAGGAGCCGGACGACATGGGCGGGCTCTCCCCCCAGAAACGGCGCGAAACCAGCGTGACGATGCGCTCGGGCGAGGACGGCGTCGTCGACACCGTCACCCTGATGGAGGGCGAGGACGGATCCAAACTCTCGAAGGTGTCGGTGCGGGACGAGCGGATCCCCGAGCTCGGGGACAAGTTCGCGTCCCGTCACGGACAGAAGGGGGTCGTGGGTCACCTCGCTCCCCAGGAAGACATGCCATTCACCGAGGAAGGCGTGGTACCGGACCTCGTCCTCAACCCGCACGCGCTGCCGTCACGGATGACGGTCGGCCACGTGCTGGAGATGCTCGGCGGCAAAGTCGGTTCCCTCGAGGGGCGCCGTGTCGACGGGACGCCGTTCCAGGGCGAAGACGAAGAGGAGCTCCGCGAGGCGCTCGAAGAGCACGGCTTCGACTCCAGCGGCAAGGAGGTCATGTACTCGGGAGTCACCGGCGAAAAGATCGAGGCGGAGATCTTCGTCGGGACCATCTTCTACCACAAGTTGTACCACATGGTCTCGAACAAGCTGCACGCCCGTTCGCGCGGGCCGGTGCAGGTGCTCACCCGCCAGCCGACCGAGGGGCGCGCCCGAGAGGGCGGCCTGCGCGTCGGCGAAATGGAACGGGAGGTGCTCATCGGGCACGGAGCCGCGATGGCACTGAAGGAACGGCTGCTCGACTCCTCGGACAGGGAGGACGTGTACGTCTCTGCCGACACGGGGATGGTCGCCGTGGAGGACGTCGAGCAACGCCGCGTGTACGATCCGATCACCGGAAACGACGACAACATCCACGAGATCGAGGTGAGCTACGCGTTCAAGCTCCTGCTCGACGAGATGAAGGCGCTCGGAATCCGGCCGAAACTCGAACTGGAGGACGCAGTCTAACATGGCAATGCAATCACCCAAAACGATCGGCGGAATCAGCTTCGGACTGATGGACCCGGAGACGTATCGGGACATGTCCGCCACGAAGGTCATCACGGCGGACACGTACGACGACGACGGCTACCCGATCGACATGGGATTGATGGATCCCCGACTCGGCGTCATCGATCCGGGTCTGGAGTGTCGCACCTGCGGGAAACACTCCGGCTCCTGTAACGGCCACTTCGGCCACATCGAACTCGCAGCGCCGGTGATCCACGTCGGGTTCGCGAAGCTCATCCGCCGGCTCCTGCGGTCGACCTGCAGGGAGTGTGGACGGCTCGCGTTGATGCCCGACGAGATGGCGGAGTTCAGCGAGAAACTGGAGCGAACGCGCGAACTCGGGAACGACCCGAACGACGTGTTGAAAGCGGCCGTTCGGCAGGCCCGCAAGGCGAGTCGTTGTCCCCACTGTGGGTCGCCGCAGGCTGACATCAAACACGAGAAGCCGACGACCTACTACGAGGTCCAGGACGTCCTCGCCGGGAACTACTCCGAGCGCATCGCCGACGCGATGCAGCCGGACCCGGACGACGAGGACGACCGCGGCATCTCGCCTCAGGAACTCGCCGAGGAGACGGGGATCGCCCTCGAACGGGTCAACCAGATCCTCTCGGGCGAGTTCCGTCCCCGAAAGGAGGACCGCAAAGCGCTCGAGAAGGAACTCGACGTCGACCTCACCGAGGAGGACATGAACAAGCTGATGCCCTCCGACATCCGCGACTGGTTCGAGGACATCCCGGACGACGATCTCCGGGTGCTCGGGATCAACGCCGAGAACTCGCGTCCGGAGTGGATGATCCTCACCGTGTTGCCGGTGCCGCCGGTGACCGCGCGGCCGTCGATCACGCTGGACAACGGCCAGCGCTCGGAGGACGACCTCACCCACAAGCTGGTCGACATCATCCGGATCAACCAGCGGTTCATGGAGAACCGCGAGGCCGGCGCGCCACAGCTCATCATCGAGGACCTCTGGGAGCTGCTCCAGTATCACGTTACCACCTTTATCGACAACGAGATCTCCGGAACGCCGCCGGCACGTCACCGCTCGGGGCGCCCCCTCAAGACGCTCTCCCAGCGGTTGAAGGGCAAGGAAGGCCGCTTCCGTGGCTCGCTTTCGGGCAAGCGCGTGAACTTCTCGGCCCGGACCGTCATCTCGCCGGATCCGACACTCTCGCTCAACGAGGTCGGTGTCCCCGACCGAGTGGCGATGGAGATGACCCAGACGATGAACGTCACCGAACGGAACCTCGATCGGGCCCGGCAGTACGTCCGCAACGGCCCGGAGGACCACCCCGGCGCGAACTATGTCCGACGGCCCGATGGCCGGCGGCTGAAGGTGACCGAGAAGAACTGCGAGGAGCTCGCAGAGAAAGTCGAGGTCGACTGGGAGGTCAACCGCCACCTGGTCGACGGCGACATCGTGATCTTCAACCGACAGCCCTCGCTGCACCGCATGTCGATCATGGCCCACGAGGTCGTGGTGATGCCGTACAAGACGTTCCGGCTCAACACGGTCGTGTGCCCGCCGTACAACGCCGACTTCGACGGCGACGAGATGAACATGCACGCGCTGCAAAACGAGGAGGCCCGGGCGGAGGCGCGGGTGTTGATGCGCGTGCAAGAGCAGATTCTCAGCCCGCGGTTCGGCGAGAACATCATCGGGGCGATCCAGGACCACATCTCCGGGATGTACCTGCTCACCCACGAGGATCCCGAGTTCACCGAAACGCAGGCGCTGGACCTGCTTCGCGCCACCCGTATCGACGAACTGCCGGGGCCGGACGGCGAGAACGAGGACGGCCCCTACTGGACCGGCCGGACCATCTTCTCGCTTTTGCTCCCCGACGACCTCTCTATTGAGTTCACGAGCGAGACGGGCGACACCGTCCGGGTCGAGAACGGGGAGTTGCTCGAGGGGACCATCGACT
This sequence comes from Halalkaliarchaeum desulfuricum, assembly GCF_002952775.1. Classification (NCBI taxonomy): domain Archaea; kingdom Methanobacteriati; phylum Methanobacteriota; class Halobacteria; order Halobacteriales; family Haloferacaceae; genus Halalkaliarchaeum; species Halalkaliarchaeum desulfuricum. The sequence goes on along the minus strand of NZ_CP025066.1, from coordinate 595,214 downwards.
CGGAGGGGGTCGGCGAGTTCGGCGGCGAGATCGTCGACACCATCACGAAGGTGTACGGGGGAACCCGCGCCCGCGTGTTCATAAACGAGGTCGCCGCGCTGGCGATGCGGGCGATCATGCACTTCGGCTTCTCGATCGGGATCGACGACGAGTCGATCCCGCTGCAGGCCGAAGAGCAGGTAAACGAGGCGATTCAAAGCGCCTACGACCGGGTCGAGGAGCTCATCGAGACCTACCAGGCGGGGGAACTCGAAAGCCTGCCGGGACGGACGGTCGACGAGACGTTGGAGATGAAGATCATGCAGACGCTGGGGAAGGCCCGCGACTCCGCCGGCGACATCGCCGAGCAGCACTTCACCGACGACAACCCGGCAGTCGTGATGGCCCAGTCCGGCGCGCGGGGATCGATGCTCAACCTCACCCAGATGGCCGGCTGCGTCGGCCAGCAGGCAGTGCGAGGCGAGCGGATCAACCGAGGTTACGAGGACCGGACGCTCTCGCACTTCGAGCCGAACGACCTCTCTGCTGACGCCCACGGCTTCGTCGAGAACTCCTATCGGGGCGGGCTCACGCCCAAGGAGTTCTTCTTCCACGCGATGGGGGGCCGCGAGGGCCTGGTCGACACGGCGGTCCGGACCTCGAAGTCCGGCTACCTCCAGCGCCGGCTGATCAACGCGCTCTCGGAACTGGAGTCGCAGTACGACGGCACGGTTCGGGACACATCGGACACGATCGTCCAGTTCGAATTCGGCGAGGATGGCACCTCCCCGGTGCGGGTGTCCTCGAGCGAGGACAACGACATCGACGTCGACCAGATCGCAGACAGGGTCCTCGAGGAGGAGTTCGACTCAAAAGCGGAGCGCGAGGAGTTCCTCGGCCGGCGGGAGCCGCCGACGAACCTCTCGGAGTATGCGGGGCCGGGACTGGACAAAGCGCAGGGTTTCGACGCGGAGGTGGAATCCGATGACTGAAACCGACTACGACAACGTCACCGAGGACATCGAGGCGATCGTCGAGGACACGGAACTCCCGCGGCGGCTCAGGGACGAGGTGTACGAGACGATCGACCGGAAGTGCGCCGAGTACGGCGCGATCACCACAGAGCAAGCAAGCGACATCGCGGAGGCGGTGGAGAACCGGTACCGTCAGACGCGAGTTGATCCACTCGATCCGGTGGGGACTGTGAGCGCACAGTCGATCGGGGAACCCGGAACGCAGATGAGCGTTCCCTACGACGAACGCGTGATCGTCCGAAAGGACGGCGAAAGCGACATCGTCGATATCGGTGAGTTAGTTGACGGCGTCATCGACTCACGGGAAACACGGACGTTTGACGGACACGAGGTCGCGCTGGCCCCCGAGGGAATGGAGGCGCTAAGCCTCGGCGAAGACGAACAGGTACGCTGGAAAACCGTCGAGGAGGTCAGCCGGCACGGGACGCCCGATGAACTGCTCCAGTTCCAACTCGAATCCGGCCGAACGATTCGGGCGACGAAGGCGCACTCGTTCGTGATCAAACAGAACGACGAAATCGTTCCGGTCGCCGGCGACTCCCTTGACGTCGGTGACGAACTCCCTGTCGTGGGTGAGTTCGATCCGGCCATCGGACGTGCCGACTTCACTGCTTTCGAACCCGAACAGACGGTAACCGACGGCGGTGTGGCGGTGACGACGACTGCTCAAGACGACAGGTATGACGATACAGTCGTCTGGGATCGAATCGAGTCGATCGAGACAGTCACCAGCGACTACGAACACGTGTACGATCTCTCGGTCGAAGGACTGGAGACGTTCACGACCGCGGAAGGTGTCGTGACTCACAACACCATGAACACCTTCCATTACGCTGGCGTCGCCGAAATCGACGTCACGCAGGGGCTACCCCGGCTCATCGAGCTGGTGGACGCCCGGAAGACGCCGGACACGCCGATGATGACCGTCCATCTCGATGGCGAGTACGCCAAGGAGCGCGAGAAGGCACACGAGGTGGTGTGGTCGATCGAGGCGACGAAGATCCTGGCGCTGGGTGACGTCTCGACGAACGTCGCCGACATGCTGGTCCAGATCGACCTCAACGAGGAGACGCTGCTGGAGCGGTGGCCCACCTACGACGACCCGAACGTCGTCGCAGAGGAGATCGCCGAGACGATCGAGGACGCGCTGGGGGTGGACACCCGCCAGCAGGGGACGCTCGTGGAGTTCGGCCCGCCGAGTCCCTCCTACCGGCAGCTGCTGCAGCTTGTCGAACAGCTCCGGGATGTCGTCTTCAAGGGCATCGAGGAGGTCGACCGCGTCGTCATCCGGAAAGAAGAGATCGACGCCGGCGAGGAGTTCGTCCTCTACACCGAGGGGTCGGCGTTCGGGGACGTCCTCGAGATCGAGGGCGTGGACCCGACCCGGACGACGTGCAACAACATCCACGAGATCTACCGGACGCTCGGCGTCGAGGCCGCCCGCGAGACGATCATCAACGAGACGAACACCACCCTCGAGGAGCAGGGGCTGGGCGACGTCAACGTCCGACACCTGATGCTGGTGGCCGACATCATGACGAACCGCGGCACGATCGAGTCGATCGGCCGCCACGGCATCTCCGGCTCGAAGGACTCCGTGCTCGCACGGGCGGCCTTCGAGGTGACGGTGAACCACCTGCTGGACGCGGCGATCCACGGCGAGCGGGACGACCTCAACGGTGTCATCGAGAACGTCATCGTCGGCAAGCCGATCTCGCTGGGAACCGGCGACGTCGATCTCCGGATGGGGACCACCGGCGGCTCCGGCTCCCCACGGACCTCGGACGACTGAGCGTCGATGCGGGTGACGCTTTCGGACGAGGCGCGCCGTTACATCGGTCGGTTCGACGAGCTGACGGGGGTTACCCCGCGTGACTGCCTGGTCGAGGAGGACCGTCTGGTGTTCGTCGTTCCCCCCGGGGAGATGCACGAGGCGATCGGACCGGGCGGTCGGACCGTCGACCGCGTCGAAGCGGAGCTGGGGCGGGGGGTCCAGCTGGTGGAGTACGCCGAGACGCCGGAGGCGTTCGTGGCGAACGCGCTCGCGCCGGCCGCGGTCAGGGCCGTCACGATCTCCGAGCAGAACGACCGGGTGGCGTACGTCGAAGTCGAACCGGCCGACCGCGGGGTCGCGATCGGAACCGACGGCCGAACCATCGAGACGGCACGTCGGCTCGCGGGACGGCACCACGACGTCGACGACGTCCAACTCACGTAACTTCACCCCTCGATAGTAGTTTTCGACCGACTGGTTTCCATCGGGCCGCCTGAATCGCTGTGATTTTGTACCGTGAGCCCCGCAACCGAGCCATGCGACGAACGATTGCAATTCTCGCGGTCGCGGTTCTGTTGCTCGGGGCGGGTTGTACAGCACTCGCGCCGGGAGAGGACCCGGACGCATCGCCGACGGAGCCGACCGAAACGCCGGCGACCGAGACCGACGACGAGTCCGCGGCAGACGAGCAGCCGTGGATCGACGACGGCGAACTCGACGCAGATGCGCTCGAGGGGGCTCACGTTGACGCAGTGATGGACACGGGGAGCTTCACAGTCGCCTCGGAGATCGCCAGCACTCACGACGGGGAGGATCCCCCGATCCCGTGGTTCGAAAACCAGACGCTCGACACCGCCTGGAACCTCGAAAGCGAGCGCCAGCTCTTCGACAACGAGTTCCGCGACACCCCCGAGCAGTTGACTCTCTACGCCGAGGGTGACACGATGTACGTTCGCGAGATCGCCGGCGACGACACACAGTACTCCGCCGACGCGATCGATCGAACGGCCGAAGAGTTCACCGAGGAGATGCGCTCGGACGCCCGTACCGGAACGGGAGCGATCTACGAGTGGAGCTTCACGTTCGAGGGGACACAACAATGCGGGGAGCTGACCTGCTATCGGTTCTCCGGCTCCGACTTCGAGGGCGACCGGGACGTTCCCGAGACCGTGACCGACGGCGAGGCGACGCTCGTCGTCGACGAGCGGGGGATCATCCGGGAGCTCACCCAGGAGTTCGAGGGCGAGACAGACGGACAGGCCGTCCGCGTCGTCCAGACCAGCGAGTACCTGGACGTCGGCGGGACGACGCTACCGGAGCCGGCGTGGGTCGAAGACGCCCGCGAGGAAGCCGGCGGAAGCGACTGATCGGGCAGGATCCTCAGGCGATGTCGCGGCTGGTGTCGATCTCGACCTCGTCGGTGAGTTTGAGTTTGAGCGGGTCACTTAGCGCACTGCCCCCGCGGAACTTCGACACTTCGAGATAGTTGTCGATCCCGGTGTTCTCCATGGACTTGTGGAGTTCCCAAACCAGGTCACAGCGGCGCAGGGTTATCGTCCGACCCGGCGGGGACTGTTCGTCCTTGACCTGATAGAACAGGCCGATGCTCGCGGTGTCCCACAGCGCCTCCTTGACCGCGTTCAGGAACTCGGCGTACCTGTGTTCTGCCTCGATTTCCAGCTCGTTTGCGGCGTTTACGATCAAAAGCGACCGGTTTTCGAGGTCGTCGATGTACGTCCGTGCCGTTTCGAGCCTCGCGTCCGTGGGGAGCTGCTCGATCCGGGCTTCTCTGGCGCCCCCCGAGTCGTGGTTTCGCTGGATGTGATCTCTGAGCTCCTCTTCGATCTCCCAGCGCGGGCGGATCGTCGACAGGTACAGCGTGTTCCGTTCGCTGGCCAGTTCCTTTATGAGTAGCTCGCTTTGGGTGTCGGGTGGTGCGACGAACGTGACGAGTCGGCCGGGTGGGATCCCCCCGTCGAGCTGCCGGTCGAGCGGCTCGATCCCCGTCGAGAGCCGGTTGCCGGCGGGCTGTTCCGGCGGTTGTTCCCGTTCGACCCGTGGTTCGTCTTCGATCGCCGAAAGGTCGGCGTCGAGTTTTCCCTCTCCCGAACTGGTCGGTCCGGGATCGCCCGCGGGACCGAGCGTCCCTCCGCCGAGTTCTACGTCCTCATCGAGTTCTGCGTCCTCGTCGAGTTCTGCGTCCTCGCCGAGTTGCGCGTCATCGCCTATCTCTCCAGTAGCCACCGCCTTGTCGGCAGTAGAACTCCCGTTGCCGGCGTTCATTTGCGGGTCGGTGGAGCTATCAGCATTCGAATCGGGATCGTCGGGAGCGACAGCGGCATCGTCGAGGACTCCTGTATCGTCGGATTCTCCACTGTGTCCCTCGCCCTCCGACTCGTCGGCCTCGCGTTCCGGGTCTTCGGGGCTCTCCTCGAACGGGAACAACCGGTCGAGTCCGTCCTCGTCCGCCCGATCCGTCTCCCCTCCAGCGTCGGTGTCGGTCATGCCGTCGTACCCCGGGACGTCGGCTGTCCCGTTTCGGCTGTATTTGCGGGAACATTTATAGATGATTGTCAAGTTACCGCGCCTGATAACGGTCGTCGGGAGAGGGAGTGGGCGGGGGGCCGACGTCGGTCCCGTGTCGGGGAACGACTGCTTCTGTGACGCGCTCGGCATCTCGGCGGCGGTTAGCTGGCGTCGTTCCCGTTTTCCGTGTCGGCGAAACCGTCTCAGATCGCTTTATAGCCATCGCTACCAGCCGCTCGAGCCGTTTCGCCGTCTTCGAATGACGGTGCTTAAGTAGTTCCACGGAGAATTCAGGTGTACAATGGCGAACGGCAAATACGCCGCCCGCAAGCTCAAAAAGGACCGGCAGAAGCGACGCTGGTCCGACTCCGAGTACGCTCGGCGCGAGCGCGGGCTCAAAAAGAAGTCCGACCCGCTCGAGGGCGCCCCGCAGGGACGCGGGATCGTTCTCGAGAAGGTCGGCATCGAGGCAAAGCAGCCGAACTCCGCGATCCGAAAGTGTGTTCGCGTTCAGCTGATCAAGAACGGAAAGCAGGTAACGGCCTTCTGTCCGGGCGACGGCGCGATCTCCTTTATCGACGAGCACGACGAGGTCACGATCGCCGGGATCGGCGGCGCGAAGGGTCGTGCGATGGGCGACCTCTCGGGCGTGAACTACAAAGTCGAGAAGGTGAACGGCGTGTCGATGATCGAACTCGTTCGCGGTAACGCGGAGAAGCCGGTTCGATAATGAGCGAATCAGAGTCCGACACTGAGGCGGAAGTCGATTCCGAAGCGGAGGCCGAAGAGTCCGACGGATCGTCGACAGCGCTGTTGTTCGGTGTCTGGGACGTAAGCGACATGGAGTACTCGGATCCGAGCACGCAGCGGTACATCAACGTCACGCCGGTGGCGCACACGATGGGACGTCACTCGTCCAAGCAGTTCGAGAAAAGCGAGATCTCGATCGTCGAGCGCCTCATCAATCGGCTGATGCAGACCGACGAGAACACGGGCAAGAAACAGCAGACGCTCAACATCGTTCGTGACGCCTTCGAAATCGTTCACGAGCGCACCGAGGAGAACCCCGTTCAGGTACTCGTGCGCGCCGTGGAAAACGCGGCACCCCGCGAGGAGACGGTCCGGCTGAAGTACGGCGGGATCTCCGTCCCGAAGGCCGTCGACGTCGCACCCCAGCGACGGGTCGACCAGGCGCTGAAGTTCATCGCCGAGGGCGTCCAGAACGCCACGTTCAAGTCGCCGACGCCGGCGGCTGAGGCGCTTGCAACCCAGTTGATCGGTGCCGCCAACTACGACGTCCAGGCGTACCCGATCTCCCAGAAGGAAGAGCGCGAACGGGTCGCCGCCGCGGCGCGATAACCTCGGCGCGTTGTGAGTTCGGGCGGCGGTTTCTTTTTCGGTTCCGTTTCTTTTCTGCGTTCGATGTGTCTCCGTTCCGCCAGAGAGTAACACGTTAGTGGCCGGGGCTCCGTGTGACTCCATGAAACGATTGACGCGCCGTCGAGCCCTCTCGGCGCTCGGCACCGGTTCGATAGTGGTTGCGGCGGGCTGTCTGGGAGACGACGATCCCGACAGTGACGGGGAACCCGAGGCGGACGAATCGGGGGAGGCGACCGATCCAGATCCTGTCGAAGCAGAGTACGATCTTTCGGTCGACCACGACATCAATACGTGGGACGGCTACGATCCAGAATGGGAACCGCCGACAGAGCCGCCGGAGGACGAGTACGCCGTCGAGACGCTCGTCGAGGGACTCGAAATCCCGTGGGACCTCGCGTTCGCGCCGGACGGCGAGTTGTTCGTTTCGGAACGTCCCGGACGGATACTCCGGTACGACGCCGGTACAGTCGAGGCCATCGCCGAACCCGACGACGTCGTCGACGCGGAGGCGATCGACGTCGGGGACGAGGGTGGATGGTGGGCCGGCGGCGGCGAGGGCGGCCTGATGGGCATTGCCGTCCACCCGAACTATCCCGACGTCCCGCTCCTGTACGTCTATTACACCTACGACGGTCACGGCGGCGAACGCAATCGCCTGGCCTATTACGACGTGAGCGCGGACGAACCCGCAGAGACTCACACGACTGTGTTCGAAGACGTCCCCGGCGATCGGATCCACAACGGCGGTCGGATCGCGTTCGGCCCCAAAAACTACCTGTGGATCGCGACCGGCGACGCCGGGTCGCCGGAGCAGCACTCGCAGGATCCCTCGTCGCTCGCGGGGAAGATCCTCCGGATCGAACCCGACGGCTCCGCGCCCGAGGACAACCCTGATCTCGGCGACGGCGCCGATCCGCGTGTGTTCACGTACGGCCACCGGAACGCCCAGGGGATTTCGTTTTTCCCGGACGGGACCCCGGTCATTTCCGAACACGGCCCCAGCGCCCGCGACGAGGTCATCGTGTTGGCGTCGGGGGAGAACCACGGCTGGCCTGATGCCCGCGACGGCGAGGAATATCCGGGCACCGACTTCGCCCGTCCCGCGATCAACAGCGGCACGTCCGACACCTGGGCGCCGGCCGGGACGGTCTTTTATACGGGCGGAGCGGTGCCGTCGCTGCGCAATCGGCTGCTGGTGGGCGGGCTCGGCTCCGAACAACTGTACGTCGTGACGCTCTCGCCGGCCGGCGAGCCCGAACCGGACGCAGAACGGGGAATCCGGTACGACGAGGACTGGCTCGATCCCGACTGGCAGGCGACCGCTCACTCGGTGTTCGAAGGCGAACACGGACGGATACGGCACGTCGAGCAGGGACCCGACGGGACGCTGTATGCGGTCACGTCGAACCGGGACGGCCGGGCGAGCGACGCCTTCCCGCAGGAGGGCGACGACCGACTGGTGAGAATCACGCCGCCGTAGAACGCGGCCGAACCCTCCGGATCAGGCGCCGCGATCGGCGGCGTACGCCCGGGTTGCGTCCACCAGCGCCTTCCGATAGCCGCTCTCGCTGGGATCCGGCCCCAGCGTTCGGAACCGTCGCTTGAACGCCCGCACGTCGATCGAGGGGGCGTCGCTTTCGGCGACGCGAGCCAGATCGTACAGGCGATGCTCGCGGGAGACGAGGTCGTGACGTTCGACGAGCGCCAGCGCGAACGCCGCGTTCACTGCGGTGATCTCCGGATCCGACCCGGCCGTCGCGAGCCGCGATCCCGGTCGGGGCGGAGCCGTCGGTCGATCGGCGACGGCAGCCGCCAGTCGCGACTCCAGAAACGACACCAGTTTGTCCGCCGGCGCGAGGTCGAGTGTGATGTCGTCGGCGTAGATGTCCTTCATGTGATTTGCGATCTGGTAACAGTGAGCGAGTTTGTGCCGCTCGACGGATTCGCCAGCGAGTGCCAGAAACAGCGCCTCCTCGGTCGACTGCAGGTGCGAGGGATGTCCCTGCTCGTAGCGGGCCATATGCGAGAACTCGTGGAGCGCGAGTTCGCGGGCCATTGCGCTCGTGGCCGCCGTCGCAGAGATGTTGAGTGTGTGGTGGGTGGGGTAATGTGCCGCCCAGGTCCGCTCGTCGGGGTCCTCGCGTACGTGAACCTTCACCGGCTTCTCGAGGTCGTACTCGGTCTCGAACACGTCGACCGCGCTCAAGAACGGACTCGCGATAGCATTCCCCTGTACGCGAACGTCCATATGTACCAGTTTCAGGGACCGGGGACGTATGACTCTTTCCTGAGGTCGGTTCCCCAGCCAGGACCTTCGAGAGGTTTCGACACGCGACCGGCTCACACACCGAATCTCGGGTGTTCTCGCTGCGACGAAACACTACCCTTTTGACCCTGCTTTCGGTATAACGCTGTATAATGGGTCGACGGAAGAAAATCGTACAAGAGTGTGAGCGGCTGATGGACAATCCGGAGAACATCCGGAACATCGCCATCGCCGCACACATCGACCACGGCAAGACGACGCTTACAGACAACCTCCTTGCGGGCGCCGGCATGATCTCCGAGGATCTGGCCGGCCAGCAGCTCGCGATGGACACCGAGGAGGACGAGCAGGAGCGTGGGATCACCATCGACGCGGCGAACGTGTCCATGACCCACGAGTACCAGGACACGAACCACCTCATCAACCTGATCGACACGCCCGGCCACGTCGACTTCGGCGGCGACGTCACGCGGGCAATGCGCGCCGTCGACGGCGCGCTCGTGGTGGTCGACGCCGTCGAGGGGACGATGCCCCAGACGGAGACGGTGCTCCGGCAGGCGCTGCGCGAGAACGTAAAGCCCGCGCTGTTCATCAACAAGGTCGACCGGCTCATCAACGAGCTCCAGGAGGGGCCCGAGGAGATGCAACAGCGCCTCCAGGACGTTATCGCCGACGTCAACGAGCTCATCCGCGGGATGGCAGAAGAGAAGTACGAGGAGGAAGGCTGGAAGGTGTCCGTCGAGGACGGCACCGTCGCGTTCGGCTCCGCGCTGTACAACTGGGCAGTGTCGCTGCCGTCGATGCAGGAGACGGGGATCTCCTTCGGCGAAATCATCGAGATGGAACGCAACGACCAGCGCGACGAGCTCCGCAGGCGGTCGCCGCTTTCGAACGTCGTGCTCGACATGGTCGCCGAGCACTTCCCGAACCCCGTGAAGGCACAGCCAGAACGGGTGCCGACGATCTGGCGGGGCGACGACACCCTCGATATCTCCGAACAGATGCAGTTCGTCGACGACGAGGGCGAGGTAGTCTTCATGGTGACCGACATCTCGATGGACCCCCACGCCGGCGAGATCGCGACCGGTCGGCTGTTCTCCGGCACCCTCGAGAAGGGCCAGGAGCTGTACGTCTCCGGCACCGCCGGGAAGAACCGGATCCAGTCGGTCGGGATCTTCATGGGCGGTGAGCGCGAGGAGGTCGACCGCGTCCCCGCGGGGAACATCGCCTCAGTGACGGGGCTGCGCGACGCGATCGCCGGCTCCACCGTCTCCTCGGTCGAGATGACGCCGTTCGAGTCGATCGAGCACATCTCCGAGCCGGTGATCACCAAGTCCGTCGAGGCGGAGAAGATGGACGACCTGCCGAAGCTCATCGAGGTGCTCCAGCAGGTGTCCAAGGAGGACCCGACGATCAAGATCGAGATCAACGAGGACACCGGCGAGCACTTGATCTCCGGGCAGGGCGAGCTCCACCTCGAGGTGATCACCCAGCGCATCGAGCGCAACAACGACATCCCGGTGATCACCGGCGAACCGATCGTCGTCTATCGCGAACAGCCCCAGCAGGATAGCGACGAAGTCGAAGGGATTTCGCCGAACCGCCACAACAGGTTCTACATCACGGTCGAGCCGCTCGCCGACGACATCGTCGAGGGGATCAAGCTCGGCAACATCTCGATGGACATGCCCGAACTGGAGCGCCGCGAGGAACTCCAGGAGTGCGGCATGGACAAGGACACCTCCCAGAACGTGGAGGACATCCACAAGACGAACGTCTTCGTGGACGACACGAAAGGGATCCAGCACCTCAACGAGACGATGGAGCTGGTGATCGAGGGGATCGTCGAGGCGCTGGACGACGGCCCGCTGGCCGCAGAACCAGTCCAGGGCGCGCTGTTGCGCCTCCACGACGCCCGGCTGCACGAGGACGCCATCCACCGCGGTCCAGCACAGGTGATCCCGGCGGTTCGGCAGGCGGTCCACCGCGCGCTCATCGACGGCGAGATCCGCCTGCTCGAGCCGATCCAGCAGGTCCGGATCGACGTCCCCAACGAGCACATGGGCGCCGCCTCCGGCGAGATCCAGGGCCGTCGTGGCCGCGTCGACGACATGTACCAGGAGGGCGACCTCATGGTCGTGGAGGGCATCGCCCCCGTCGACGAGATGATCGGATTCGCGAGCGACATCCGATCGGCCACGGAGGGACGCGCCTCCTGGAACACCGAAAACGCCGGCTATCGAGTGATGGCCGACAACCTCCAGAACGAGAAGATCATGGAGATCCGCGAGCGCAAGGGCATGAAGCTCGAGCTGCCGCCGTCGATCGACTACTTCTAGCTGTTCTCGGTTTCTCAGTTGTTCTCGATTTCTCTCCGGTTTCCGGTCGCGTTCTCGCCGCCGGCCCGGAACCCTTTTGATCGATCACGGGCGAAAAAGGGGTAATGAGTGACCTCGACGACGAGTACCGTCTCGATTACTTCGAGGAGGAAGGCTTCCAGCGGAAGGAGTGTCCCTCCTGCGGTGCTCACTTCTGGACGCGGAACCACGACCGAGAACTGTGTGGCGAACCGCCGTGTGAGGACTACTCGTTCATCGACAACCCCGGATTCGACCGGGAGTACACCCTCGAGGAGATGCGGGAGGCGTTCCTCTCCTTTTTCGAGGAGCACGGCCACGAACGGATCGATCCGTACCCGGTGGCGGCGAACCGATGGCGCGACGACGTCCTGTTGACCCAGGCGTCGATCTACGACTTCCAGCCGCACGTCACCTCCGGAAAGACGCCGCCGCCGGCGAACCCGCTTTGCATCTCCCAGCCGTGCATCCGGATGCAGGACATCGACAACGTGGGCAAGACCGGCCGGCACACGATGGCCTTCGAGATGATGGCCCACCACGCGTTCAACGCCCGGGAGGACATCGAAGATTCCGACCAGTACGCCTACGAGGGGGAGGTGTACTGGAAGGACGAGACCGTCCGGTACTGCGACGAATTCTTCGAGTCGATGGGGGCGAACCTCGAGGAGATCACCTACATCGAGGACCCGTGGGTCGGCGGGGGGAACGCCGGACCCGCGATCGAGGTGATCTACCGGGGTGCCGAGCTGGCGACCCTCGTGTTCATGTCGATGGAGCAGGATCCCGACGGGGAGTACGAGCTGAAGGACGGCAACCAGTATTCGAAGATGGACACCTACATCGTCGACACCGGCTACGGGCTCGAGCGGTGGGCCTGGATGAGCCAGGGGACACCGACGGTGTACGAGGCGGTGTATCCCGACGCGATCGAGTTTCTGAAGGACAACGCCGACATCGAGCACACGCCCGAGGAGGCCGAACTCGTCCACCGTGCGGCCAAGCTCGCCGGACGGATGGACATCGACGACATCGACGATCTCGAGTCCGCCCGCGAGGACGTTGCAGCGAAACTCGACGTCGACGCCGGTCGGCTCCGGGAGCTGATGGAGCCGCTGGAGGACATCTACGCGATCGCCGATCACTGTCGGACGCTCGCGTACATGTTCGGCGACGAGATCGTCCCCTCGAACGTCGGGACGGGCTATCTCGCCCGGATGGTGTTGCGCCGGACGAAACGGCTGGTCGACCGGGTCGGCGTCGACGCGCCGCTGGACGAACTGGTCGACATGCAGGCCGAGCGACTCGGCTACGAGAACCGGGACACGATCCGCGAGATGGTCCGCACAGAGGAGCGGAAATACCGCCGAACGCTCGAACGCGGCACGCGGAAGGTAAAGCAACTGGCCGACGAGTACGCCGGCACCGGCGAGCCGATCCCGCTTCCGGAGCTGATCGAGCTGTACGACAGCCACGGGATCCAGCCCGAGATGGTCGAGGAGATCGCCGCCGATCGCGGCGCAACCGTCGACGTCCCGGACGACTTCTACTCGCTTGTCGCAAAGCGGCACGACGAAGAGGAGGCGGGGAGTCGTGCCGAGGAAACCGACGAGCGGATCGCCGATCTCCCGGAAACCGAACAGCTCTACTACGACGACCAGGAGCGCACCGAGTTCGAGGCGGTCGTGCTCGACGTGTTCGAGCGAGACGACGACGAGTACGACGTCGTGCTCGACGGCACGATGTTCTATCCCGAGGGCGGTGGACAGCCCGCAGACCACGGGACACTCTCGACCGACGATACGACTGTCGAGGTCACGGACGTCCAGATCCACGACGGCGTGATCCTCCATCGTACTGACGGCGATCCCGGCAAAGGCGAGATCGTCAGGGGACAGATCGACGTCGATCGCCGCCGGCGGCTGATGCGACACCACACCGCCACCCACATCGTCGGCTTCGCCGCGCGGCAGGTACTCGGGGACCACGTCCGGCAGGCCGGCGCCCAGAAGGGGATCGACTCCTCGCGGCTCGACGTCCGGCACTACGACCGGATCACCCGAGAGGAGGTGACGGAGATCGAACGGGTCGCAAACGAGATCGTGATGGACAACGTCGCGGTGAAAGCCGAGTGGCCCGACCGCCACGAGGCCGAAAAGGAGCACGGGTTCGACCTCTACCAGGGAGGGATTCCGCCGGGACGGAACGTTCGACTGATCCACATCGACGAGGACGTCCAGGCGTGTGGCGGCACCCACGTTTCCCGGACCGGCGAGGTCGGGACGATCAAACTGCTCAAGACCGAACCAGTGCAGGACGGGGTCGAACGTCTGGTGTTCGCCGCCGGGACGGCCGCGATCGAGGCGACCCAGCGCACCGAAGACGCCCTGCGGGACGCCGCGGAGGTACTGGATGTCGATCCGCTGGACGTTCCCGAGACGGCCGAACGGTTCTTCGAGGAGTGGAAACAGCGGGGCAAGACAATCGACGAACTCAAAAGCGAACTCGCGGAGCTGCGCGCCAGTGCCGACGCCGAGGAGATCGACGTCGGCGGCACTCCGGCCGTCATCCAGCGGCTCGACGGCGACCCCGACGAGTTGCGTGCCACGGCAAACGCCCTGGTCGACGAGGGGAAGATCGCCGTCCTGGGGTCGGGCGCGGGCGGTTCGGCCCAGTTCGTCGTGGGGGTCCCCGAGGGAGCCGGCGTGAACGCCGGCGAGGTCGTCTCGGAACTCGCCGCAAGCGTCGGTGGCGGCGGCGGGGGACCGCCGGACTTCGCGCAGGGGGGCGGTCCGGACGTCGACCGGCTGGACGAGGCCCTCGAGTCGGCCCCTGGCGTGCTCAAGAACCTGCTTGCAGCCGACTGACCCACCGTGCCGTACGCCACCTGCGAGGGGAGATCGCTGTACTACGAGGTGGACGGCAACCCCGAAGCGTCGACCGTCGCGTTCGTCGGTGAGATCGGCTTCGGCGCCTGGCAATGGGGGTGGCAACACGCCGCTGTCGCCGGCCCGTACGAGAGCCTGGTGTACGACAGTCGCGGCATCGGCAACTCCGATGCTCCGCCCGGTCCGTATCGGCTCGGGGGACTCGTCGCGGATCTCGAGGCCGTACTTGCCGACGCCGGTGTCAGGAAGGCCCACCTGGTCGGTTGCGGGCTCGGCGGGATGGTCGGGCTTTCGGCGGCGGACAACTCCACGCGCGTCGAAAGCCTCGCGGTCGTCGGCACGCCCCCGTCGGGGGACGGCTTCGATCCGGAGCCATTGTGGGCGCCCCCGGATGACCGGGAAGCGCTGCGCTCGTCGGTGTGTTCTGCGGTCTCCAGGGAGTTTTCACGGCGCCAGCCGGACGTCGTCGAGTCGATTGTCGAGTGGCGGTCACAGGAGGACGCAGACAGGCGGGTCTGGGAGGCACAGCGTGCCGCGATCGAGGAGTTCGACGTCGAAGATCGTCTCCACGAACTGACGCTGCCGACGCTCGTGATCCACGGCGATCTCGACGACCAGTGTCCGCCCTCCCGTGGTCGTGCACTGGCGGAGGGGTTGCCCCGCGGCGTCTACGAGCCGGTTCCCGACGCAGCCCACCTCGTACACGTCGAAGCGTCCCGACGAGTCAACGACCGACTGCTCGCGTGGCTGGACGAACGACGGAGGTGAGCGGGGTCGTTCCCGCAGTTTCGGCGTCACGGACCCCGGCAAACCTCCGCCCCGGGCGCAACCTCTTTTTGAGTCGGTCGGCTACGGACAAGCAATGACCAGAACTCGCCTCGCCCTGCTGAACGCCGCCCACGACGGCGCGAGCACCCGGCGCAACTTCCGGCGGGAGCTCGATGCGGATCTCGTCGAATACGACGCGGCCGGCGGGGAGCTTCCGGGTGGGTACCCCGACGGCGCCGCCTTCGACTTCGACGGCGTCGTCGTCACGGGATCGCGCTCGTCGGTGTACTGGGACGAACCCTGGATTCCGCCGCTTTTGGAGTACGTCCGCGAAGCCTACGACCGCGGGCTTTCGATCCTGGGGGTGTGTTACGGCCACCAGGTCATCGCAGAGGCGCTCGGGGGGCGGGTCGCCGGAATGGACGACTTCGAGATCGGCTACAACGAGATCCGGCGCTGCGTCGACGACGATCCCGTTCTGGCGGGCGTCGGCCGCCGGTTCACCGCGTTCACCACCCACGGCGACGTCGTCGTCGATCCCCCGCCGGGGTCGCGCGTTCTCGCGGAAAACGAGTACGGGATCCACGCGTTCCGGAAGGAGCACGCCTGGGGCGTCCAGTTCCATCCCGAGTACGACATCGACACCGCAAGGGAGGTGACAGAAGGGAAACGCGACCGATTGGGCGACGAGACAGTCGACGCCGTGCTCGCCGAGATCACGCCGGAAAACCACGCGGCTGCCTGTGAGGTGAAGCAACTGTTCGACAACTTCCTTGCGTCCCTCGAGGAGTCGCGCCGGGTCACGGCCTGAGCTGTTCGAGTCCGGCGATGCCGGTTCCGCCCCGGTTCGGGAGCTATTAGGCGGGCGGGCGTTTCGCTTCGGATATGCCCACCGACGCGCAGCGAGCCTGCTTCGAGGCCGGAATCAAGTTCGGAACGCTGTACCACCAGTTCGCCGGCACGCCGGTCAGTCCCGACAGCACCCGGTCGCTGGAGACGGCGATGGCGGAGGCGATCGAAAACCAGCCGTACTGCGAGTCGGTAACCGTGCGGATCGACGACGACCGGGTTCGCGAGGCGATCGACCACGGGAACGGCTACACCGAACTCACCGGCACGCTCATGGACGTCACGATGCGGATCGAGTACGATGGAATCACCGCAGAGACCCGCATGGAGATGGCCGATGGCTATCCGTTGATGAAGCTCGAACGCGTCGATCGCGGGGAGTAGCCGGCACGCAGCCGCCGATTTCACTTTCGCTTTCGGGCGCGGATTTACATTTGTCGGCGTCGAACCGCCGGCCATGAGCAGTCAGACCACGTTCGGCGACGACGAACTGTTCGGCGAGGCGGCCGACGAGATGCGCGAGGACGTCGAGTCCCACCTCGCGGCGGCCCGCGCGGAGCTGCCCTCCGCGGCGGACGTCTGGGAGACGGACGCGGACAACGTGCTCGGCGCGCTCAACGGATTGAAGTCGGCGCTCGATGTCGGCGACGCCGCCGAGGAGCTCCGGCAGGCCAAGAAGTGGTACACGATGGGCGAACGCGCCGACGCGTTCGAGGACGCCGACGACCTGGAGGCCGACCTCGAGGAGCTGTCGGAACTGCTGGAGACGATCGAGGCCGCCCGGGAGGACGTCACCCTGCTCACGAGTACGGTGCCGGAGCTTCGGGGCGCGCTCCAGGAGGCGGCCGGCGGCGACGCTGGCGACGACGCCGACGACGCTGGCGACGACGCCGACGACGCGACGAACGACGCCGACTGATCGCTACCGGAACAGCCGGTAGGAACCCTGCCCGACGACTACCTCGCGGACGTTCCCGTCCGGCGTCTGGCTCTCGACGCGGAGATCGCTGACGCCGATCGTTCCTCCGTGCCGGATCACCTCGCCGACAGCCCGGAGATCGCCGGTCGCCCGCCGGAGGTAGTTCACGTTGAGGTTCACCGTCGCGGCGCTCGAAGATAGGGGGTTCTCGATGCAGGTTTGCTGGGCGATCCCGCCGGCGGTGTCGATCAGGGTCGCGGCGACGCCCCCGTGGATCGTCTCGCCGTCCGAGTTCGTGAGCTTCTCGTCGTACGGGACCGTGAGCACGATCTTCCCCCGTTCGATCGCCGTCACCTCGGTTCCGAGCCAGGAGAGGTAGCCGTGCTCCTGTTCGATTGCGTGTTCGACCATCGCTGCGGCCTCCTCGGGGAGCGGGGAGAGGTCCTCGATTTCGTCGTCCATACCCGTTCGTCTCCCCGAGATCCCTTGTAGACCGCGGAACCGTCGACAACCAACTGTGGGTTGTTCTCCCCCGCGGATCGACGATTCGAACGCGACGGTATCAGCAGTCGGCGACGCCGACGGGACCATCGACGGGCGGTTCGTCTTCGGTGTGGACAGGATCGACGCCCGGTGTGTCGGCGAGCATCGGGAGTCGGAGTTCGTAGGTGTACACCAGGTCGAACGCCTGGAAGGGGTCCCGCAGGAACCGGTCTGCGTCTTCGACGCCAGCAAACTGCACGCCAGCGACCAGGTGGACCACGTCGAACTGCCCGGTCGATCCCGCGAGTTCGACACCGAAGGAGCCGGGCTCGCCGAGATCGGTCAACACCGACAGATGAAGCCGCATCGCGATCCGTGGCCCCTCCGTTCCGATCGAGAACGCTCGGCCCTCGCCAGCGAAACAGCCAGAGTCGGGAACTTCGGTGTCGGTCACAGATTCACCCGTTTCGACGGCAGTCCGGTCGTCGACGTCCGGGGCCGGTTCGGTGGCAGCCCCTGCGGCTCCTGTAGCCCCTGCGGTTCCGATGGCGACTCCCGTCAGCAGAAGCAGCGAAGCGACTACGAGTGCGGCTCCGACGAACAGGACTGCGGCCTTCCGAAACGAAGGGACCGGCGAACGGGGGCCGGTTCCCGTGCGGATGGGTCGGCCATCACCCTACCAACGTCCGGCCCTCAAATAAGTGCTCTCAGTGTCCGTTTCCGGCGATCGTCTCGAACAGTCGGGACTGGGCGGCAGCCAGGTGTTCGGCGAACGTCGAGCGGGAAATACCGAGCTTCTCTGCGACGTCCCCGGCGCTGGATCGCCGCGGATACTCGAAGTATCCCTCGGCGTACGCAACCTCGAGGACCTCCCGTTGTCGGTCGGTGAGTTCGCCGCGATCGACGATCACGGGGTCGCTCGCGTCCTCGTTTGCGTCCCGGACGAGATACTGCACTTCGACGCTGTCGCTGACCTCCGACAGCGTGGCCACGACATCCCGGAGCGCGTCCGCATCCGGGAGGTTGAGCGTGAGCGCGAGCCGCCCGTCGCGCACGTCGACTTTCGCGAGGGGGTGTCCCGCCTCCTCGACGAGTTCACACGCACACGGATCCGTGTCGCGTTCGATGTGGTAGGTCTGCTTGTGTCCCTCCGAGAACACCGGAACCGAGTTCTCGTTGTCGAGTTCGGTGTCGGTGGAGAACTCCTCGGTTACGGGGCCCCCGTTCGACCGTGTCCAGTTTACGTTCTCGAGCGTTCCGGAGACGTCCCGCGACAGCGACGCGAGCGGACAGTTCCCCGGATCCGTGACGGCCAGTTCCGCACGAAGTCCAGTCATACACACAGATAGACAAGGGATAGTCAAAACGGCGCGGACGATTCTCATATAATAAAAAAGCCCGCTATACAACGGGATTTCGGCGATTATCCGCAATCGGTCAACAGCCCATCGACGAGCAACTCTCCGGAGGCGACGTTCGTCGCCAGCGGCACGTCGTGGACGTCACAGATCCGCAACAGCGCCGAGATGTCCGGCTCGTGTGGCTGGGCTCGCAGCGGATCCCGGAGGAACACGACACCGTCACAGCGCCCCTCCGCGATGGCGACACCGATCTGGAGGTCGCCGCCCAGCGGCCCGGAGGCCTTGCGTTCGACCTCGAGGTCGGCTTCCTCCCGGAGCCGTTTTCCGGTGGTTCCGGTGGCGAACAGCTCGCAGGCGGAAAGCGCCTCGCGGTGCTTTCGCGCGAACTCGATCATCTCCGGTTTCTTCTCGTCGTGTGCAATGAGTGCAAGCCGCATCCTTTCGGAGTCCGCCCCGAATCCACAAGCGGCTGTCGGTCCGTGTTGCATTCGTCGACTTCTCGAGTATTTATGTCGGATCTCCGATCCCGTGAATTCCCTGTGGGTGCTTCACACGGGAGTTTTAGCCCGTGTGAAAGGCGTTTTCACGCACGATTGCACCGAAGTATTTTTATGTGGGTGTACTGTAATGGGAACTACCAGAAGCCTCCGGCACTGGTGGCATCGCGCGAAAAATGATCGGGAATTCTTACCCACGGTCGAATGCACGCCACGCAGCCGCTGGTGTGTCCGGAGCGGTGATGGTATCGAGGTCAGACTACGCATGGTAACGAAACAGGACGTACTCGACGAGTACGACGTATCGGAATTGAAAGAATCGAACAATGTCGACGTTTCCGAAGAGGAACTGGAAAACGACTCGAAGGGGCAGCTCATCAAGAAGGCTGGCCAGCTTCGGGACCGACGAAACGAGCTCAACCAGATGGCGTCCGAACGGGCGTCGAAACGCGACGAGCTCAACGCGAAAACGCGGGAGAAGGTCGACGAGGCCCAGGAACACCGCGAGAAGCGCGACGAGCTCAACGAACAGGTTCAAGAGCACAAGGAAAAACGCAACGAGCTCAACGCCGAAGCGAACGAGCTGTTCGACGAGGTCGAACAGCGGAAACAGGACCTGGAGCTGTCCGACGGCAAGTCGATCGAGGAGCTCGAAGAGGAGATCGAGCAGCTCGAGTTCCGTCAGCAGACTGAGGTTCTCTCCGCGGAGGACGAACGCGAACTCATCGAGAAGATCGAGGAGAAACGCGAGAAGCTCGCGGATAAAAAGGAGAAGCTCGACGAGAGCGGCGACCTCGAGGGGCTCATCGAGGAGGCCGAGGAGGTCCGATCGGAGGCCTCGAAACACCACCAGAAGGTGACCGAGCTCGCGGACAAGGCTCAGGAACATCACAACAAGATGATCGAGGCCTACCGCGAGGCCGACGACGTCCGCGACGAGGCCGACGCGATGCACGAGCTGTTCGTCGAAGCCCAGGAGGCGGCCGACAAACACCACGAGGACTTCGTGCGCGTCCAGAAGCGACTCCGCGAACTCGACAAGGAAGAGGAAGAGGAGCGCAAGGAAGAGCGCGAAAAGGAGATGGAAGAAGAGAAGAAGGAAGCCGAGGAGATCTACCAGAAGTTCAAGGAAGGCGAGACCCTCGATACCGAGGACCTGATGAAGCTCCAGAAGACGGGGCTGCTGTAACGGCACCGTCCCGGTCGATTCGCCCGTGGGTTTTCGGCCGTCGTCGACGTGACTCTTTTAAGTGAGCCGACGGCCAGTTGCGAGTATGGTACAAACGAGTCCCAGGACCCGATCGATCGTCGGCCTCCTCGTGTTCGTCGTGGTCGCCGCCGCCGCGATCGCGGTCGGCTACACCGTCTTCGTCTGGTTCGTGGAATCGCTTGTCGATCTCGGCGGGATCGTCCTCACGATCGTGCTCGCGCTGGTTCTCCTCCGGATCGCCGCGATGGTGGTCCGATCGACGATCGCGGATTACAACGTCGCGGAGGTGAGCGTCGACGGGCCGATCACCCGCGACGGCGGCAACCCGAACCCGGTCGCCCGGGGGATGGGAACGCCCGCCGACGACATCGTCGAACAGATCGAACTCGCCGACGCCGACGACGCCGTCGACGCGCTGATGCTGGAGCTGAACACCCCCGGGGGCGAGGTACTGCCCAGCGACGACATCCGCCGGGCGGCGATGGAGTTCGAGGGGCCGACCGTCGCGTACGCCACGGACGTCTGCGCCTCGGGCGGCTACTGGATCGCGGCGGGCTGTGACGAGCTGTGGGCCAGGGACGCCAGCCTCGTCGGCTCGATCGGCGTGATCAGCTCCCGGGTGAACGCCGCCGAACTGGCCGAGAAGGTCGGGCTCTCCTACGAGCGCTTTGCCGCCGGGAAGTACAAGGACGCCGGCGTGCCCTTAAAGGAGATAGACGACGACGAGCGGGAGTACCTCCAGGGGCTCACCGATGACTTCTACGAGAGCTTCATCGAGCGAGTTGCCGAGGGGCGCGAACTGGATCCGGAGTTCGTCCGGGAGACCGAAGCGCGGGTGTATCTGGGGGAGGAGGCCCACGAGCTCGGGCTCGTCGACGATCTCGGCACCCGCGATGACGTTCGCGAGCACGTCGAGGGGTTAATCGACGCCACCGAGGCGCGCGTCCAGCGGTTCGAACCGCAGCGGTCGCTCCCCGAGCGGATCGGCATCGGCGCCCGGGGCGTCGCCTACGCGCTGGGTGCCGGCATCGCCGACCGAATCGTCGGCGAGGAGCCGCCCGAACTCCGGCTGTAACGGGGATCACATCTCCGTGTAGCGAGGGTCACTCCACCGTCGTTTCCCCGGTGGGGTGATCCTCGAGCCAGCGCTCCAGTTCCGCCCGGTGGTCCTGCCACTCCTGGAGGAGTCGCTCGTACTCCTCCCTGGCCGCGTCGGCGCCCCGGTAGGCGGCGATCGACTCCAGGCGGTTTTTCATGGCCATCAGACACGCGTCGGTTTCGTCGTCCCAGTCGTGGCCACACTGGATCATCGCGTAGTGGATCACTGCCCAGAACCCGAACCCGACGGGGTTGTCCTCGCTGCGTTCGCCGACCACCGGCAGGGGTTCCTCGAACGCCCGGAGATACGCCAGCGAAAACTCCGACACGAGGGGTTTCAGGCGGTACTCCCACTCGTCGCCGACGACGCCTTTCGCCTCGCGCTGCTGTTCGAGCAGGCTGTCGTATCCCTTCTCGTCGTCTCTCGACAGCTCCCAGTCGACGAGCCCCTCGAACTCGACCCAGCGGTCGGACTCCGCGTGGACGAACGCGTCGGGGTCACCCTCGAACACGAGACGCACGAGGCCGCCGTCGGGACCCGAGTCGTACGGCTGGAACTGCCCGTATGCCCAAAACCAGCCGGTTTCCCAGCTCTCGCTGGAGTTGAAGCGGGGCCACGTCGGGGCGAGATACTCCCTGAGGAACCGCGTTTCGTCCGCTGGAGACTCGAACCAGAACTCGATTGTGGCACCGGCCATGGCGGCTTCGTTCGCCGGGCGAGTGATATACTTTCGGTAGGGTGAAACAGCAAAACGGCCGTACTGCGATTGCTGCTGTGAGGGCAACCGATACCTTATCTCTGCAGCAACGTACGTCGAAGATCTGGCGGTACGGTCGTTCGACGCTGTCCACGCGGCGACCGCCGAAACCGCCCGGGATCGGTCGCCGGCCGAAACGCGTCAGTCGGCGGTGGACGACTGGTCCGTAGCTTTCTCTCGGAGTCCAGAGAGGGCGCTGCCGGCCGTGACGCGGGCCTCGCCGAGCGTCGCGCCGACCAGACCGCCGACGGCGCCGCCGGTGCTGGCCGCGTTCCGGCCCACGATGCCTCCCAGCGCCGCCCCGACGGCCGCCCCGATCGCTGCGTACTTCGCTCGGCTGAACGCGGTTTCGAATCGAGAACGCATACTGCATTTATCGCCGACTACTCACAAATAGGTGTTGTCTGGTTTTTTTTGACTTCTGCACCTCGCCCTCGCGCCGGGCGCTCTCGTCGGAGATCTGTTTCAATCCCGGTTCGGGTTTTCTGACTCCTGCGACACGACCGGTTCAACCCATCCGAGGCCGATCGCGATCGGTTTCAATCCCGGTTCGGGTTTTCTGACTCCTGCGACGACAGCGATCTCGACGCGCAGATCGTTCACTCTCGGTTTCAATCCCGGTTCGGGTTTTCTGACTCCTGCGACGGGCCGGTGTTGCCTTCCGTGGCGATCAGGTCAGCAGTTTCAATCCCGGTTCGGGTTTTCTGACTCCTGCGACTCTTCTGTATCTTCGCGCGGCGTGATAGCCTCATGCTGTTTCAATCCCGGTTCGGGTTTTCTGACTCCTGCGACTCCGGTTTTACAGCTCGGAAAGCGACCGGCTGGAGGTTTCAATCCCGGTTCGGGTTTTCTGACTCCTGCGACCGCCCCACAGCTCCGAATAGATCCGCTCGTGATACGTGTTTCAATCCCGGTTCGGGTTTTCTGACTCCTGCGACACGATCGTGAACTGCCCAGTCTCGAGGACAAAGCGTTTCAATCCCGGTTCGGGTTTTCTGACTCCTGCGACCGTTCGCCCGAAAAACGCGAACCGCCGGACGCCGATGTTTCAATCCCGGTTCGGGTTTTCTGACTCCTGCGACCTGACGGTGCCGTATCATTGAACGGCTCGATGATCGGTTTCAATCCCGGTTCGGGTTTTCTGACTCCTGCGACACGGTTAACGTGTACGAGCAGTACATCGAAGAGTTTCAATCCCGGTTCGGGTTTTCTGACTCCTGCGACGTGTCGCGACCCCGTAAGTATAAGTCCCCGTGTAAACGTTTCAATCCCGGTTCGGGTTTTCTGACTCCTGCGACGGCTCGAACGCCTCGCCGTCGACGATCTCCAGGTGTTTCAATCCCGGTTCGGGTTTTCTGACTCCTGCGACCGGTCGATCGTCGATTCGTTTGCACTCATCGAGATGTTTCAATCCCGGTTCGGGTTTTCTGACTCCTGCGACCAGCGTGGACAAACGGCAATATTTTCCGCTACTCTGTTTCAATCCCGGTTCGGGTTTTCTGACTCCTGCGACGTTCGGCGGCCTCCATCTCGGCGTCGAAGTCGCGGTTTCAATCCCGGTTCGGGTTTTCTGACTCCTGCGACAGTCGGGCGCCTGTGTACTCGAACTTCCTCGATCAGTTTCAATCCCGGTTCGGGTTTTCTGACTCCTGCGACTCCGAGACGGGGAGATGGTCCGGAGACGCTCGCTTTGTTTCAATCCCGGTTCGGGTTTTCTGACTCCTGCGACGTCCCGGTCGATATCGACGGAGAGGAGGTCAAATTGTTTCAATCCCGGTTCGGGTTTTCTGACTCCTGCGACCGCTGCCGAGTCCGGTCACTTGGACATCCTCGATCGTTTCAATCCCGGTTCGGGTTTTCTGACTCCTGCGACCTTCGGATCGACTGTTTTAGGAATTGAGCCATCGGGTTTCAATCCCGGTTCGGGTTTTCTGACTCCTGCGACTCCCGAGTGTGGAAGTACCGACGTCAGGATTGCGACGTTTCAATCCCGGTTCGGGTTTTCTGACTCCTGCGACGAGACGGGAGATGGTCTCCGGAGGCAAAGAGAGCTGTTTCAATCCCGGTTCGGGTTTTCTGACTCCTGCGACCGACGAGGACGTAACAACGGACTCGGTCGAGCTCGAGATGTTTCAATCCCGGTTCGGGTTTTCTGACTCCTGCGACGTCGCGATCCTCGCGATCGCTCTCGCGGCTCTTGTTTCAATCCCGGTTCGGGTTTTCTGACTCCTGCGACGCGAGTATCGACTCGGACGCGATCGACGACTCGCTGTTTCAATCCCGGTTCGGGTTTTCTGACTCCTGCGACAGAGACCTCGATCGACTCCTCGAGGACGCGGTCGAGTTTCAATCCCGGTTCGGGTTTTCTGACTCCTGCGACGACAGTGACCACACCGAAGATGCGTCGGACGGCGAGTTTCAATCCCGGTTCGGGTTTTCTGACTCCTGCGACACCAGCGATTTTTGAGACAGCACACCAAATCGCATAGTTTCAATCCCGGTTCGGGTTTTCTGACTCCTGCGACAGTTCTCGAGTTTCAGGAGAGCGGGAACCCACACATTGTTTCAATCCCGGTTCGGGTTTTCTGACTCCTGCGACGCGATGGTGGCCGCGAACGCGCCGGCCGCAAGCACCGTTTCAATCCCGGTTCGGGTTTTCTGACTCCTGCGACTCACCAGTACGACCCGGATGACGAAGACCTCAACGATGTTTCAATCCCGGTTCGGGTTTTCTGACTCCTGCGACGTCGGGAGGGATGCGAGTGATCGAAGCTGTCGAGCCGTTTCAATCCCGGTTCGGGTTTTCTGACTCCTGCGACACAATGATTGATCGACTCAGAGACGACGATCGGATCCGTTTCAATCCCGGTTCGGGTTTTCTGACTCCTGCGACTCCCTAAAGCATCCCCAACATATAGGTATCCATCACTGTTTCAATCCCGGTTCGGGTTTTCTGACTCCTGCGACAGGGGGTCGAAATCCGCCGAGAGAGGCAATAAATCTTGCTCCCACCGTGATTATTAGCCTCTTGTTCGTCGACTGGGGCCGTACAGAGACTTCATAAAGGTCGACGAAGATCACACCACGTTCGACTGTTCGTCTGGCGTCTCGGCCCCGAGTTCGGAGACATCGTCCAAACAGGACTCACACAGCCGATAGATTCGAATCCGATCCCCATCGTCGGGATCGATATGCCCTTCGAGTTCGTCCTCCAGTTCAACGCGCTCGGTTTTGTTCACTTCCAGTTCGAAAACGCTGTACTGTTTCCAGGCCCCGTACCGCTGGAGGGTTCGATACACCTGCCGGCGGTTCGCATCGTCACTCACATCGTAAGCGATTGCTAGGCGCATGGTCATCGATCGAACGAGAGCGCGTGATACTCGGTGAGTTCACCTGTGATCGCTTTCCGTAGCAGGATCGCTTGCTGCCGGACCGCCTTCCGCCGACTGACCTCGTACTCGAAGTGGGGATGGGTCAGCGTCTCCTGCATAAAACCGTCGAACTTCGAAAGGTACGTTTTGAACGCGTCGTCGCTCAGATGGTTGTCTTTTGAGAAGTCGTCGTGAGTGAACACGCCTCGATTGATCAGTCGCGTCACGAACGCGTCACAGAAAATCGGGCGGAACTCCTCTTCGAGATCGAGTGCGAGTGACGGCCGCCCGTGCCGATCGGCGTGCAGAACACCGAGAAACGGGTCCAGGTTGTATTGCCGGAGCGCGCTCATCGACTCGTTCTTCATGAAGGTATAGGTCAGCGACAGCAGCGAGTTGATATGATCCTCCGGCGGGCGTTTGGTCCGTTTCTCGAAGGTCCACCCCGAGACGAGTGTCTCGTCGAGTCGATCGAAGTACCGTTCGGCAGCCTCGCCTTCGGCTCCGCGGAGATCGTCCTTGTTCGATACGTTTCGGGCGCGTTTGCCGAGGTCCTTGAGTACGTCCGTCCCGTGAACGCCTTTCCGCGAGAGGAGCGTCCGCTGGTTGCGGATCTTCGCTGCGATCATCTCCTTGGCGATCGCGAGTTCCTCGGTGTAATCGAGTGCGTACTGTGCCCGGCGGATCTCGGCGATCGTGTTCTTCTCCGGGACGAAACTCCCGCGGTACTTGCCGTTCTGGGTGAAGTAATTGAGGACGATTCCGTGTTCGTTGGCCTCGGCGACGAACGGCGTGGTGAAGTTGACACCCCCGAAGACGTTGATCGTGTCGAGCTTTTCTTTCGGATAGGTGGCGAGTTCCGGATCTTCATCGTCGGCGGCGTCGACGTCCCAGACGACGATCCGCCCCTCGTCGGTGCGGACCTGCGTTCCCTGTTTGGTGACGTAGACGACCGACTCGTCGAACATGCCCTCCGTCGCCTTCATGGGTGATCCTCCCACCCCGTGCCACGGGCGCGTTCGGGTTCGAGTTGGGCCGTTTCGGCTGGCATACAATACTCGCGCGCCGAACAGCCGTTACATTTGTTCGTGTTGTTCGTGAACGACGGAATTGAGTTAATCGACATGGATCGGATACGATCGATGATCGTCTGTACCGCGCTGCGGTGTTTTCCTGTGATGTGAATCGCATGACGTTCATCAGTCGAGTACAGATAGATGTAGCCGACGTTCACAGCTTCGTCGATGGCATCTTCCAGCAACATGCAGTATGCCGCGATCTGTACCTCGTCGCTGGGGTAGTAGTCTCCGCTTTCAGCCCGCTTTCGTTCGATCGGAGTGAGTGTACCTCTATCGCTCTCGATGAGGTCAATCTTCCCGTGCAATCCGAGGCTGTCCGAACGAAAATAGCGTTCAGTCGTCCACCCCCCTCGCCGTGACTGGGCAGCGTGTTTCGAGCGCCCGTCAACCAACTCATAGGTGGTACCGATCTGATCTTGATAGCGCTGGTAGTAGTATCGACGCGGACAGTATACGTATTCCTGTAGGGCACTCACGTGAACGAGTTCGTCTCGAAAGCTCGCTTTCGTCATAAGTTGTCGAGGAAATCAGAGTCATCGCTGCCGGACAACTGTTGTTCTTGCTCGATGACATGACAGTGTAGATAGAGCGCATCGATTCCAATAGCAAGGCTATGCATGTCCTTATTTTGTATCCGAATCGGATAGAGGAAGAAAAAGTCGTCAAGTTCGTACTGGCGTTTCACCCGGCTCGGAGGGCCATTAACCGCATAACACACCAATCCGGACTCCTCGGCGTCCGCCCGTTGGCCGCGCTCGCGCAGACGGGCGTTGACTTTCGTGATGGACGGCACACGAGATCCGCTGCCGTTCGGATCGACACCGATCTGTAGTCCGGACTTGAGCTGGGGCTTTCGACCGGTGTTGGACGTATCGTCGATCCAGGCATTCAGCGTACCACCAGTGAAGTAAACACTACGACCATATCCTTCATCAGTTGTCTCGATCGTCCCGTCGTACACGCAGAACCCGTCAACGTATCGCTCGCGACGATCGATTTTCGCTCGCTGATCCGACGGAACGAGCCGCTCGAAAGAGTCTCGATCGACAAATTTCACATCTCCGTATCGAAGTAGATAGAACAGGTCGTAGGTTGTGACTCGATCTTTCGTCCGATCGTAGACGAGCGCTTGGATATTATCGCCCCGGTACCACTGTAAGGAAGTCAATACGCGCCAATCAAGCGTCTCAGTGAACCGTTCCATGTCCTGAAGCGAAAAGTCCGCTCCTGGACCGACACCGAAGTGTCGCTTGATCCGATCGAGTGTCGACTGTTCAATCGCCTGCTGGTCGTCCGAAGATGCATTCCGAAGGCGATCGTCGAGATGTTCGAACGCCTCGGCCGCCGAATACTTCGCGTCAAAGGTGGCAGGCTGGCGGGGATCGGGATACGCATCGGCTAAGATATCATCGAGTTCACTCCGTGTGGTCGTCTGCCCCTCGTATTCTGACAGGGCATTCGCGACTGTCCGAGGGACGTAACAGCGTGCCTGTTTCCAGTCAGAAGCCGATCGCAGCCGGCCGAGACGCTGTAAGAAGCTTTCCCTGTTGTGGCCTGCGAATAGGATTCGATCGACATCAAAGTCGATGCCGACTTCGACTGCGGAATTGCTGACGAGTACGTCGAACCGAGCTAGCTTTTCTGCCTTGTTTTCCCCATAAAACCCGTCGATCCGTTCGACGTTGCCGTCGATCTCTTCGTCGAGCCACGCGTGGACTTGGCCGACTTCGTGGATGCCGTCGAGCATCACGACCGTCCTACCACTCCGACAGAACCGGAGTATGTCTTCTGCTTCCTCGTGAAGGATTTCTCCAGTGCCGAAGGTCGGTGCGGTGCGCACGTCGAGTTCGACCGGCGGCATTACGCTATACCACTCATTACCCGGTGACTCCGTGTACGACTTCCGTTCTCGACTGTCGTGGTCGGTCACGCGGACGTATGGTGCTTCCATCGCGTTCTCGAACAGTCGCTCTTGGCGCTGATCTGGCGTTGCACTGAGAAACGCCACCTTTCGAAGTGCGACGACCGCCTCGTCTGCGGCCTGCATTTCGTCGAGCAGAAACCTGAGCGTGTTCTGTTCTTTTCGACCGGCACGGTGAAACTCGTCGACTACCGCCACCTCGAAATCCTTGTACTCGCGGGATCCCTTACGGTAAAGCCCACGACGCATCATCACGAAGATATCCGGATTCGTGAGAAGAATCACTTGATTATTGTATCGTTTCTCCTGTCTAAGCCAATCGTCGAGTACTGCTCCGTGTGACGTCGGTCCGAAGTCGTCGCTTTTCTCGGATAGTGTCGCTGCAGTCGCTTTCAACACTGCGACGTCGTGATCGACGGTCTCTTCGACTTTTCGTTGGATCGCCTCCTGTTGGTCGGCGATGAGAGCATTCGTCGGATAGATCGCGATCGGGTCGATCTCGTTGGCGAACACCGGGGCCAACCAGGACGACGTTTTCCCGCCACCTGTCGGGCTGTCGTTGACCGCGACGAATCGATCCCTCTCTTCGAACAATCGCTGTAATTCCCGCTGATGAGCGAACGGGGACACGTCGAACGGATACGACTCGTCGTGCGTCTGCAACGCCACACCCGAAAGATCGAGTGTTGTCATCGTTTGGTGGCGAGGAACGTGAGGTCAGCGGGGAAGCGAACTCGATCGTCGTCTTCGCGATCGATACTGACGTACTTGCCCGTATAGTCGCCCTGTAGCACGAGCGGTGTCGGCTTCATCGACTTCGTGACGACGTTTCCCTCCGGTGGCGTGGGGTAGTCGTACGCTCCGATTGGATGGTTCAATCTGAACTGTCCAGACTTTCTCGTCGCGGAACGACGTTGGATGTCGAGTCGAGCCTTTCCCCGTTTTTTGCCCAGTCGAACGTATTGCGGTAATCGGTCGTCGAGTTTATCAGCCGAAGGACCGCGCGAGATGACGAAAAACCTGAGTGGGGTACTGTGTGCGAGTGATCGCCGCCGGCCGTAGGATGGGAGATTCTGTTTGGCGTTCGGATCGTCCTGTGCCGAATAATTCACTTCTGCGTACTCATCGCTCGTCGCATTATAGGTCGTCGTGACGTAGTTCGGTGCCGAGCCTGATACTGGGGCCGCAGGCGAGACGTACACGTCAGTGACCTCGGCAGTGTCTTCGACGTATGTGGGCTCGTACGACGTGTCCACGTAGCGACCGCTCGCGAGGCCAAGCGCGTAGTAGAGCGCCGTGTTGAGAATGTACGGCTCGGTGTCCGCCAGGCGTCCCACCTCCCGGGACGTGAAGGTGACTTCGCCGCGTGTCCGAAGGGTCGCTTCGAGAACGTCCATCCCTTTACTCCGCCTGATCGAGGAACGCTCTCGAGTGATCGCGCTGTTCGTTGAGCACGTCCGCGAAGTCGTCGCCGGTCGCTATCTCGACGATGTCATCGACGGTTTCTTCCGAAACCGCTTGTAGGTCGAGACCTTGCGCGTCGATGGCATCCTCGAACGCGCTGCTGACGTGATCGGCCGTGCGAGACGGATCGAGTGCTTCGGCCATCACTACGTCGATCGTGGTTTCGTAACCCGTCTCCTCGTCGGCTCGATGTCGAGCGATCGTTTCGCGAGTGAGTTCGAGGTTCGCCGGCCCCTCTTCGCTCCCGACGTACACGCCGAGGATGCGGTTGTTCACCCGGCCCAGGCGCGATGTCGCGGCTCCATAGCGCTTGTTCTTCGCTGTGATTCCGAGTACGAACGCGACTTCCGCTGGAGTGACATCCCGCAACGTAATGACGCTGGGGAACATCGTTCCTGGCTCGAAGAAATCCGGCTCCCGGATTGTCGCTTCGGCGGATTTCGCGTAGTCGCCACCGGGTGCGTTCTGGAACTTTTCGTCGATCACCACACTGGCGTCTCGAAGTGAATACGCTGTATCGTACATCACCCGCGAAGTGATCGAAACGTCACTTCCCTCGTCGCTACTCGCTGCACTCCCGTAGAGGATACATTCGACGCAGTCCTGGCACATCTCGTTGACTTGCATCGTGCACTCGTCTTCGTCCTCGTCGAAGAGATCGAGATCACGCTGGAGGGCCTTGCCGAACCGACGATCGCTCCCCGTCTGTTTTCGCATAAACATCAGTCCAGGAGCGTAATCCATCGGGCCGTCCTCGGATTTCAGCGCTACAGTCGCGATGTCTGCGTCTTCTCCGTTCGTCGTGAAGATGGCGTGACTTTCGAGTTCACGCAGGACGAGAATGTTCACGAAGTTGCTCCGCGGTCTGAGCGTCATTTCGTCTGCGGAAACGGTACCGGGTTCGAGTTCGGGGTAGGTGTTTTGGTCAATCATTGGTCGTCGTTATCTTCGGCGTCGTTTTCGAACTGTTCGCGCTGCAGGCGGAGCGTTGCCGCATAGAACCCGTCGGCGAGGTTGTTCGATCGGCGTTTCAATTGTGATGGTTTACCGTCGAACATTCCGATCAATACTTCATCGACGAAGAACTCCGCGTATCGCTCGACGCGCTCGTCATATGTGCCGCCCACAGTACTGTCCTCGTGGGGGACGCGATACACCTGCTCGCTCCGTTCGGGGACTTTCCCGACCCGTCCGGCGACCGCGTCGATCGCGTCCTGCCGCGAGATATTCAGCGGACCGAACTCCTTGACTGCCTTGACGCTCTCGCGGAACACGCGTTCGATCGCGTACGGTTTGTCGTTGCCCGGCGCGGGCCGGATCACGTCGAACGCGCGAGCCGCGAGTTCCGAGATCGTGTCGCTTGTTTCTTTCATTCGTTGGTTGGTGTGGATGTGTCGGTCGTCGTGTCGATGCCGGTTTCCTGATCGAGCACTCGTGCTTCCTCCAGCAGGTAACGAGCGTCACTGCTATCATCGGCCTGCGCGATGCGCTTGAGCAATCGCGATCCGGGCAATAGCTGATTCCGAGTGACTCGGAGGAACTTCGCGAACAGCGCGTCGTTGCGCTCGGCACCGTAACCGAGTTTGATCAGTGCCGACGCAGCACGCAACCGAGATTCGAGGTCCGAAAGCGAGATCTCGGACCCGTAGAAGTCCTGGACCTGAGTGAATCCAGCTCCGATCCGGGCGTACGTCTGGAAGTCCCGTCCTCTGATGTCCGGAATCGGCGATTCCGAGACGTACACACGCAGCCCGGCGTAGGCCGCGACTGCGAGGGCAACGTACACTCCGAAGAACTGGAACTCCGTCTCATTGTCCTCTGGTTTGTAATAGCCCAGCGTTCGAGCCCCGAACTGTGATCCCGGATCGAACCCCTGATCGAGGGTCTCGGCCATCTGTCGGCCGGAGTCTGTCTCGAACAGCGCACTCGCGAATCCCTCGACGTCTGTCGCTTCGAGATCACCGGTGAGCCAGAGAACGGCTTCGGCCAGCCGTCCGAGTTCGATTCGACTTTCGCCGCTGAAATCGCTCAGCACGTCGTCGTAAGACCGCCACGACAGCGGCGTATAGAAGTAGTCCGGTATGAGGTGAAAAAAGAGCCGTCCCCCTTCTCTTCGAGACGCACCGGTCTCCCGAAGGGAAAGTTCGATCTGGCAAGGGAGACACGCGAGCAAGTCGTCGGGCTTGCCTGCGTCCACGGGGATGTGATTCGAATAGCCCGCCTGGAGCGTCGTCAGTGACTTCGGGGCTTCGAGATCGCTCTTGCGCGTGCTCGTCGTCCCTCTGTTGCAGAGAACGCATGTTTTCCCTCGTCTCGTGTTGTGGTATTCCTCGAACGGATCGCTGAGTGCCGCGTCGCTTTCGGGCATCGGACGCCCCTCGATAGATACCACGTCGGAGACGTATGCTTCGAGTTCTGACCGGAGGTTCCCCGCGTGGGCTTCTTCGACGATTTCGACCCAATCGTCGGCGAGTCGATCGAGACCCGTCGTTACCCGGTCGTTGATCGCTTCGACGGACATCACACCGTCTTCGATCAGTACTTGTCCGATTCCGTAGGAGTACTCCCATTTTCCTCCGGCTGTCGGCGAGAGATCGTCGTCCTCACTTGCGGAGAGAAGCCCTTCATGGACCGCCTGCGGGACGTCGAACACGTCACACGTGGTTTCGAGGCCTGATCGATCGTCGTCGATTTCCTTGAGGACCGGATCAACGAAGGCTCGCTTGATGGTGTACGCCAGTCTCGCGTAGCCGACGGGCCTGCGCGTCCGTTCGATCTCTATCGGGAGGTGACGTTCCAAACCCGCCATCGAGACGGCCATGCTATCGGTGGGTTCGTCCTCGGGATCAGCGTCCCCGACGGCCTTGCGGACTATTGCGCCGACGACTGTCTCGGCCCCAGCATAGAAGAATTCCTGGTCATTGATCCCATAAAATCCTTGAGAACGCGTTGCCAGATTCCCTGACAGTTCGCTAGACTCCGCATACGCCTGGTGCGAATTCCGGATATTGACCTGCAACTGATCGACGATATCCCCGACGAATTCTTGATCTACCGTCGGGCGGTCCGCCTCTCCCGGAACGAGGTATACACAGCCATCTTGATAGATCGTGAGTGGATAGTAATCGAACGAAGCGAGACGTTCCGAAATCGCGCTATTGAGAAGATTCGTCAGGATTCCTTTTACGTCGTCGAGGACGTGATAGCGGAGTTCGAAATCCGACTTAAGATACGCACGATCGATTGCCGCCTGGACGGACCCGTCGGTTGCCGCTTCGGGAGTGTCACACGACGCAAAGCCGTCGGCGACGCGAATGAATGGACGGAGATCGTCGAACCGACGCGTCGTCTGATCGTAATTCGCCGTCCAGTCGTCGTGATGATCGATCGCACACGAGCGGAAATCTTCGGGGGAGAGGTCAGGCGCGACGTCATCGAGTCCAAACGTCTCGACATATTGTTGTACCTCTTCAGTAGGTATGTCGAAACGAGACTGAGGGTCTGCGTCGCGTTCCTGATCGAGTTTGTGAATATCGTGGATCGTGAACAGTGCGATGGCGGCACGCAAATCGTCCTCGTCCAGCGTGTATCCGTCGAGCGAACGAACAGCGTCATTCAGTTGTGCAAGGACGAACACGCCGTTCCGAACGTGATTGAGGAGCGATTGGTCCGTTTTCCCATGTTCGACGCTTTTGGCAGGTTCAAATCCCCAGCCGGCGTTGACGATCTGTGGATCAACTGACGTTCGAAAGTCCTCCAGTACGATCTCTTCAACCGATCGATCACCGCCTGTCTCTTCGCCAGATTCTTGGCGTACGTTTCCGAGGATCGATTCCAGAATCTCTTCTTGCGATCGTTTGTCAGTCATTTGAAATTGTCACCTCTACACTCCCACAACCACGTGCAACTGAACCCCCCACGCCACTGTACTCCCCGAACAGCGCCACTGCCGTCAACGCGTTCATCAGGCTCTCGTCTGCACCTTTGAACTCGTACGCGCACGTGCCCGTGAAGCCTTGACTGAAGATGTTACGGTTCTCGCCGTCTTCGTCTTCACCGCGACTCACCAGCACGCTGTGGGTATCGAGACAGTATCCGCTCCGCTGGTCTGGATCGGGTTTCTCGATCACGTGGGCCTCGATCGCCGTTCGCTCGACGTCCAGTTGCAACTCCTCGGGACAGG
This sequence comes from Halalkaliarchaeum desulfuricum, assembly GCF_002952775.1. Taxonomy (NCBI): domain Archaea; kingdom Methanobacteriati; phylum Methanobacteriota; class Halobacteria; order Halobacteriales; family Haloferacaceae; genus Halalkaliarchaeum; species Halalkaliarchaeum desulfuricum. The sequence continues at coordinate 561,049 of NZ_CP025066.1, read as the reverse complement.
ACTTGTTCCACTTCCCCAGCAGCGAGTTGAACACGGCCCAGCGGTGGGGGAACATCGTCGTTACGTCGCCCGATCCCCCGATGCACGTCGGCGTCCGGAACGTCACCTCGATCGTCGGATCGTCGTAGGCCCCTGCCTCGTCAATCAGTTCCTCGTGACTGGTGTTCGCACTCTCGAAGCTCTCGACGCGCATCGTCCCGTGGGAGAGTTCGATCGCATCCCCGTCCAGTACCAGCCCCGAGACGAGCGCCCGGAAGATCGCCTCGTCGGCGGGATCGACGACGCCGAGCGAGAGATCGTACGTCTCGCCCGATCGGACCGTCTTGTGATGCGGTCGATCACTCCCGCCGAACGTTCCGACCAACCCACTCGAGTGCAAGCTCCCGAGCGCGCTGTCGTGAACGCGTTCGCTGACGGATGCGTCCACGCCTTCGAGCACCGCGAGGAGTGCGCTGTAGACGGTGTATCCGTCCGATACAGGCACGGGAAACGACTTCTCGGTACGGAGCGTGAGATCGATCCGACGGAGACGGCCCGCCCCGTCGTTCTGGTTTGCTAACTCACTTGCCATCGAATATCGCCACACACGAACGGGTCTGTGATAAAAATACTGCCGTATTAAAACGAAATCAAAGAAGACACGTCCCACTCAAGTGCGACGCAAGGCCTTTGTGAGACGGCTACGATCGAATGAAAGATGCGAACGTACGTCTCAACGCTGGGATTCCACGAGACGAGAGTGACACGCCCGGTAATCAAGCACGGGATCGACGATGGTGATCGAGTGGTCCTCGTTCGTCCTGCCAGCGAGGGAAATACGGACAGGGCACGAGATGCCGTCGGGTACGTTGAGGACATGGTCGAAGAGATCGCGCCCGACGCATCAGTCTCGACCGAACGGGTCGATACGAGTGAGTTCACGACGACCGTGTTGCAGTGTAGTGACGTGCTGAACGCGGTCGACGACGAACGGGACCTGATCGTCAACTTCGGCGGCGGCGCGCGGGAGGTGCTGCTCCCGTTCATGATCGCGGCGGTACTTTACGCTCCCAGTATCGACGGTGCCTTCCAATACACTGACGTCGATCAGGAGGTCCGGACGGTATCAATTCCACATCTCACGGCCCAGATCCCACGGAGTGCCGTTGCCACCTTCGACTTGATCGCAGAGTTCAACGAGGAAATCGCACTCCCTGAATTAGCGCGTGAAAGTGATCAGAGTAAGAGCACTGTCAGTCGCCACGTGGATGATTTGGCCGGCGTGGAAGTCGTTGATACTCGGTTCGAGAACAACACGAAGTACGTTTGTCTGTCTCAGACTGGTCGTCTGCTTCGCCGATCGGAATAGCATCAGGGAAGGACGACTTCGTGGACCTTTTTGAATGGGCGGTATAGCCCCCGTCCACGAACGAGTCATCGAAATCCACTACTGGAACAAGATTTATTGCCTCTCTAGACGGATTTTGACCCCCTGTCGCAGCAGGGAGAAAACCCAGCACGGGATTGAAACAGCGTCGAGGAGTTCGGGGAGACACTGAACACGATCGAGTCGCAGCAGGGAGAAAACCCAGCACGGGATTGAAACAGAACACAGCCCGAGCACTGCACAACATCCACTGATGTCGCAGCAGGGAGAAAACCCAGCACGGGATTGAAACACGGATCGGTCTCGGTCCGAGCCGGGGAGCGAGTCGGGTCGCAGCAGGGAGAAAACCCAGCACGGGATTGAAACGCCGCTGATGCTCCCGCAGATCGAGGACAACAAAGAGTCGCAGCAGGGAGAAAACCCAGCACGGGATTGAAACCCTCTTGCAGCGTCCCTCGAATCCGGTTCTCAGCCGGGTCGCAGCAGGGAGAAAACCCAGCACGGGATTGAAACAACGGAAGGAACAGACCCCTGAACGGGGTTGATTGGGTCGCAGCAGGGAGAAAACCCAGCACGGGATTGAAACACGAACTTTCGCTCGAGCACACAAACGACCCCGAAGTCGCAGCAGGGAGAAAACCCAGCACGGGATTGAAACGCTGTTCGTCGGGCCGCACGACCTCCGCCGCAGCTGGGTCGCAGCAGGGAGAAAACCCAGCACGGGATTGAAACAGCAGCCGCGCGGAAGGCACGTACCTCTGCGGGGTGTCGCAGCAGGGAGAAAACCCAGCACGGGATTGAAACATCGTCGTCTTTGTCTCGGATAAATCCCTTGTTTTGGTCGCAGCAGGGAGAAAACCCAGCACGGGATTGAAACATCACGGCGGCCTCGAACGCGCGGTGATGCGGACCAGTCGCAGCAGGGAGAAAACCCAGCACGGGATTGAAACTCGACGTCCGCGTCCGGCGAGAGTCGATCCCGCATAGTCGCAGCAGGGAGAAAACCCAGCACGGGATTGAAACAGTACATCGCTATTTTCCACGGGTCCGACTTGTCGTCGCAGCAGGGAGAAAACCCAGCACGGGATTGAAACCTGCGCGCTCGCTCCTGGTCTTCGTCAGTCGTGTCGCAGCAGGGAGAAAACCCAGCACGGGATTGAAACCCGCGTTTGTGTCGAGTCGTACCGTCTTAGCTAAAGTCGCAGCAGGGAGAAAACCCAGCACGGGATTGAAACCCGGCTGCTGTTGCCCGAACGAGCCGGAGGCTCGTGTCGCAGCAGGGAGAAAACCCAGCACGGGATTGAAACGTCTTTGGTGGATACGTCGGACTCTCGGTATTGAGTCGCAGCAGGGAGAAAACCCAGCACGGGATTGAAACCGATCGGCTCGACGACGACCGTCGGATCCGACGTCCCGTCGCAGCAGGGAGAAAACCCAGCACGGGATTGAAACTATCGGAGTGACGTCGTCGGCTCCGGGGAGAGTCGGGTCGCAGCAGGGAGAAAACCCAGCACGGGATTGAAACCGATAAGTCGAGTCTCCCGTTTGATCCGGGACGTGTCGCAGCAGGGAGAAAACCCAGCACGGGATTGAAACCAAAGGATCGCTCCGAGATCGTCGTCGGGTTCGTGGGTCGCAGCAGGGAGAAAACCCAGCACGGGATTGAAACACCAGCCGCCGCCAGTGGACGCGGCAACGGCATCTTGTCGCAGCAGGGAGAAAACCCAGCACGGGATTGAAACAGCGTGTCCCGATCGAGTGGGGTGAGGTTATCCCCGGTCGCAGCAGGGAGAAAACCCAGCACGGGATTGAAACACTAACTCCTTGAGAAACAGGCCGTTAGGGTGTGAAGGTCGCAGCAGGGAGAAAACCCAGCACGGGATTGAAACACGTCGAGGTCGAGGTCGGCGTCTCCTCACTCGAGGGTCGCAGCAGGGAGAAAACCCAGCACGGGATTGAAACGCGGCGAGGGGTTGGACGTTCACGTCGAGAGTTCGAACGTCGCAGCAGGGAGAAAACCCAGCACGGGATTGAAACCGTACGTCGCGACCTCCGGACCGACCAGGGAGTCGAGTCGCAGCGGGGAGAAAACCTAGCACGGGATTGAAACGTGACGGCGTCGACCACCCCTTCGCAGCCTCCTCAATTGGACCGGAAAACCACTCCAAATTGCAGACTTCCAGGCTTGAAAAGTAGCCTCATTCTGTCGATTTCGAGGTGCAGGAGGAAGTGGTATGGGTTGGGGCGGATTTGAACCGCCGGCCTCCTCCATGTCAAGGAGGTGTCATAACCAGACTAGACCACCAACCCGGTCAGTCTGCGTTCGTCGCATTCACCCGTTACCCGGGTACGTAATTGAAGCTTTCGACTCGGTGCTCCGACGCCACCGTCGCCGCTGTCCATCCCGCTTGTGGCGGGCGATATCCCGGTAGGTGAACTACCCCTGCCTACTCAGCCGCTAACGCGGCTTCCTTGAGGCAGGCGCTTCCTGTTTCAACGACGCGACTTGCAGACACTGAAACAGAGTCCACAGCGGTCGCAGTCTTCACAGGCGTTGCTTCGGAGTGAACCACTCCTAGTTTCGACAATCCACGTGACTTCACGTTCAACGCTGCGTTCCAATCCCTCTCAGTCTCGAACCCACAGGAAGGGCACGAGTGTTCCCGAATCCATAACGGCTTGTCCGTTTCCGCCCCACATGACGCGCACTCTTTCGTTGTCCCTCTCGGATTCACCTCGACGTAGTGCGTGCCGTGCTTGTCACAGTGGTGTTCGAGAATCGCTCTGAACTCACTCCAACCCACTTCGGCCTTGTTCCGCGCGTTCCCATCTGATTCCAGCATCGACTTCACATTGAGGTTCTCGACAAACACCGCATCGTACTCCCTCGCGTAGAAGTGTGCGAGCTTGTGCTTGTAATCTCGCTTCTTGTTCGACATCCGAGCGTGAACCTCGGCAACGCGACGGCGCTGCTTCTCCCAGTTGTTCGACTCGTACTGTTTGCGAGAAAGCGAGCGTTGCTCGCGTTCGAGTCGCTCTCGCTCGTCGGATAAGTCGAGTCGCCTGATGGAACGACCGTCCGAGTCGTGAATGAAGTTGAGGATTCCGAGGTCGATGCCGACAGTATCTTCAGCGTCGATGTCTTCTGGAGCAGGTTTCTCGGGTTCGACGGTACTGATGCAAAACGAGGCGTACCACGCTCCCGTCGGTTCTTTCTTCACTGTGACTTCCTTGATAGCATCGTGCTCTGGAAGGTCACGGTGGAGTCGGATTGGAATCTCCAGCGTTTCATCGCGGACTTTCTTCAAACGGAGTATCGCACGGTCTCGTGGGCCACTCTTCTTGTCGAGTTCGAAGCCCGATTGCCGATACGTGAAACTCCGATACTCGCGCGGCGCTTTCCAGTTCAACGAGCCAACATCATAGCCCTTGGCTTTCAGCTTGCCGAGATTGGTGATGTTGGTGCGGATGCGTTCGACAGCTTTCTGCAAGACAGTAGAGTAGACTTGTTTCAACTCAGTCCACCATTGCTTGAGTTGTGGTAAGTCGTCTCGGACGTGCCAGACGCGCTGTCGAAGCGTGCCTTCCTCTTCGGGGATTTGGGTGAATTCCTGGAGTGCGTGGTTGTAGAGTTGTCGCACGGTGTCTCTCGTCCAGTCGAGACTCTCCCGTTGCTCGGTCGTTGGAAAGAGTCGGTATCGTGGACTGTACTCCATGCGACTTATTGCCTGCGAGTGGTTGTGGTTAATTAAGAGTTTTGAGTAGAATTGGTTGTGAATCGTGCGGGCGCTGTATCCCCGCCCTACTCGCTCGGCTTCGCCTCGCTCCTTGAGGACGGGGGCTTAGCGCCCTCTCTTTTAGCTAAAACGCGCGTTTGTGTCTTGGGTAGTTATATACTGATTCCACCGCTACGTGGAACTGCGACACCCGCTTCGGCCCTCTCAGTCCCCGTTTGACGGGTGTCGTCACCCCCTGCCCCCACAGGCGTCACCCCCAGACGCTGTCCCTCCACGGGTCCGCCACGCCCGCCCCCCCCGCTGTCGCATCCATCCCCCCGCTGTCATCCCCCTCCTTGTTCACTCGCGTGGCGGACCTGCCGTTTCACGACCGAGAGAGTCATCCTCGGCGCTCTCAAAGCGTCGCATCGCTCTCAAAGCGTCGACAACGTGAGGGTGCCGTTCGCCGTCTCGACTGTCAACTCGTGGGCTCCGTCCTCGAGTCTCCCGGTCGCCATCCGACGGGTTCGCGTCGCGTTCTGCAGGGGAACGCCGTAGACACTCACGTCGCCGTTTTACGTCCAGACTCTCGCGACTGATAGGTCCGTGACACCGTAACGACGAGTTCGACGGTCGCCGGTAGCTCGCCGGAATCGTCGACGTGTTCGGTCCACGACTCGCGCTCGCCATCGCCTGCCCACGGACGCCCGACACAGCCCGCCACGGCGAGGCACCCCCAGACCGCGGTCGACGCCGGGAGCCCCCGGCGTCCCACGACACCGGCCTCGACCGCCCTCCCGTGTTCGGACCGCTCTGGACCGTCCATACGGTCGACGTGTCGCCCCCATCACAAAACCGTGGTCGAACGGCCTGCTGTCTCGCTTTGATCCGCTCGTCAGACGGTCCCGACCGCGATCGCCAAAAGCACCACGAGCGCGACGGCGGCGGCCGCAACCAGCTTCGGGTTTTCGAGCGGTTTCCGGTAGAACGGCATCGCGGCGTACTCCTCGCTGAACGTCTCCAGGTTCTCCTCGTCGTAGAAGTGCTTCTCCGCGAAGAAGAACGTCCCCGTCACCGAACAGCCGGTACACACCGGTTCGTCGACGAGCCGTTCCGTCCGGACGTGCTCGCCACAGTTGATGCTCCCGCAGTTCTCACAGAACGTAAGCGCCCCGTCACCGAACGTCGGTTCCTCGCTCGTCTGCCCGCAGCGAACGCAGTTGTCGTACTCGTTTTCGAGGACGACGGCGTCGTCGTCCGACGCGAACGACGCATGGTCGTAGGCGTACTCCCCGAGTTCGGCGGTCGCTTTCACGTGTGGCACGTACACGGGTTCGATGTCCGTGACGACCACGTCCGAGCGGTTCGGCGTACACGTCCGTTCGTAGGTGACGTTGTTGTCGCCGGTGTACCGGACGGTCGTCTCGTACCGGTCGCGCTGTCGTTCGACAGCCCAGTCTCTGTACTCCGTTTCGGTGAGCCAGAACCGCTCGACGGATCGAAGCGGCGGCACGTCGCCGGATCCGGCACGCTCTCGAACGTCGTCGATCGGGACGGCCCCCCCGAGACCGCCGATCACGAACTGTTCCACCCGATCGGTCAGGATCCCCGGGCCTTCCCTGTCGGCCCGCACGAGGAACCGGTCCTGATCGTCGATCGCGTGGATGACGCCGACGGACGTCTCGAAGACTGCGGTCACCTCCGTGTCGATCACGAGGGCCGGAAACAGCTGCATCCCGATCTCCGGCTGGATCGCCGAGTCCGGCTCGAGGTTCGACACTCGGTCCGCGGATTCCCGGACCCGACGGACGGCCTCGCGTTCCCTCGGGGGCGAAAGCGTCTCCTCGCACAGCACCTCGATCCGACCGTTCTTCAGGTCCATCCCGATCCCCTCGCCGATCTCCCGGAGCTTGCGACCGTCCAGCAGGTGGATGTCGACGTCGCCTGGCGCGTCTGACACCCGCCGTGCGTACTCCTCGGCGGGGCCGGTGAACCGTCCGGTCGTCGCCACCATCCCACGTTTCGGCCCGTCGAAGTCGTACGTCTTCACCGCCGAGTGGAGCTTCTGGACCACGGGTCGGCCGACGGTGTCGGTGTGCTTGCACTCGACGACGACGCCGGTCGGCGGACCGTCACCCGATCGGTCGATCATCGTGACGTCCCGACCCTCGTCGGCCGTCCGTACCGCCTGCCGGACCTCGTCGTACCCCTGATGCCGGAACACGTCGACCATCAACTCCTCGAACTCGAACCCCGAAAGCTCGTCGAGCAGCGTCATCGGCGGCGACGGCTCCGCGTGCGCTCCGCCCTGGATCCACTCGTTCGTGTCACGGCGCGGTCGTTCGATACCCTCGGTATAAAACGTGGCGTCGCCGGCCCGGTCGCCTCGGGGCGGCCAGAAGTGTCCGGTTCCGATGAACAACGCTTTTCGGTCGCAGCGCCGAACGGGGAGCCATGGTAGACGATCCAGCAGACGACGCCGACGAGACGCGAGAGAACGTCGACGCCGACGAGACCGCCGAAGCCCCCGGGGCCGACGAGGACGGCGGCAACGGCGAAAACGGCGACGACGAGGAGAAGTCGTTCCGCGAACGGGTCGAGGAGATCCGCGAGCGCCGTCAAGAGGAACGCGAAGAGGGCGAGGCCGAGCGCCCGTCCCCCGAGGAGATGATGGGCGGGGGTCCCGGCGGCGGCATGGGCGGCGGGGGCAATCCCTTCGCCCAGATGATGAGCGGCATGATGGGCGGGGGACCCGGCGGCGGCATGGGCGGGCCGCCGGGCGCCCGCGGTGAGCGTGGCGAGCGCGAGTCCGAGGGGGCCGGCAACGAGGAGGTCGTCCGGGAGCTCCGTCAGCTCCGCGACGAGGTCCGCGACGTCACCCGTCAGCTCCAGCGGATCGCGCAGGCGCTGGAAGACGACGACTGAACGGCCGAACTGCTGAACTGCATCGGTCGGGCGTTCGACCGGCAGTAGTTGTTCAAACCAGTCGTTCGTACACGTCACGTAGTGTGTCGAGCGACCGTTCGACGCAGACGGTCTCTCGACGGTCGAGACACCGTCTCGACAGCGTCTCCTTTTCCGAGAGGGTTCGTTCGATCGCGTCCCGGAAGCCCTCGGTGTCGCCCTCGGGGAAGCGGTAGCCGGTCTCCCCCTCCGAGACCGTCTCGGTGAGCGCGCCGGCGTCGACGCCGACGACGGGCGTGCCGCAGGCGTTCGCCTCCAGCGCGACCAGCCCCTGGGTTTCGACGGGACTCGGGAACAGGAACGCCGACAGCGCAGAGTAGAACGACGGCAGCTCCTTCCGATCGAGGAACCCCAGGAACCGGGCGTCGACGCCGTGGCGCCGGGCGGACCGCTCGAACTCCTCGCGGGCGGGTCCGTCGCCGGCGACCACGAGCGTGACGTCGAGGTCAGCGACCGCCGGCGGGATCTCGGTGAGCCGCTTCTCGTAGCCGTGTCGGCCGGTGTAGCCCACGAGCGTTCCCGATCCCAGATCGTGTCGCCGGCGGAACGCCCGGACGTCGGCGTCGTCGGCCGGGGCGAACCGCTCGGTGTCGACGCCGTTCGGCACGACGAACACCTCCTCGATCCCGGTTCGCTCGCGCAGTTCGGCCGCGGTGGGTTCACTCGGGACGACGACCGCGTCTGCCCCCCCGAGCACCCACCGTTCGTACGCCGCCGCAGTGCGCCTGATGCAGGTTTCGATCCGGGAGTTCCCGGGAAGATACGAGGCGTACTCGGGCGTCGGCGTGTGGTACGACGCCACGAGCGGCACCGACGCGCCGCCGGCGAGTCGGCGCGCGGCGAGCCCGAGCGCGAACGGGGTGTGCGCGTGGACGATATCCGGCCCCTCCACGTCGGCGGGGATCGACGGAACGCCCAGGCGGAACCCCTCATAAAAGGGAAACGGGAGGCTCTCGACGGGGTACTCCCCGACGTCGGGATCCCGCTGTGGGGCGTCGGGATACACCACGTCCATCCGGCCACCGCGTGCGCGCCACCGGCGCGCCCACGTCCGAACCGTGTAGGTCACCCCGTTGACCGTCGGGAGATACGTGTCCGTGAACGCGGCGACCCGGTACATGGGTACGGATTCGGCTTCACGAGCGGCGGGTTAATCGCTTGTGTTTCGCTCCAGCAGCTCCCTGTAGATTCCGGCCAGCCGCTCACCGAGTTGGTCGAGCCCGTGGTCTCGTGCGGTATCGCGGGCGTTGGCGCCGAGCCGCTCGCGAAGGGCCCGGTCGCCGGCGAGTCGCTGGATGGCCTCGCGCATCTCCGCTCGATCCGCACACAGCAAACAGTCGTGACCGTGCTCGTAGTACTCCCTGAACACCGGGAGGTCACGCATCACGACCGGCTTGCCACACGCCATCGCCTCCAGGGCGGCGATTCCCTGGTTCTCCTCGTGTGTCGGGAACAAATAGATGTCACCCGCGCCGAACGCGCCGCGCTTGTCGTCTACCCACCCGGTGAACGTGACGTTCGAGGGGTGGGACCGGAGCCACCGTCGCACGGGCGACGACGCCTGGGGACCGGTGTCGTACGGTCCGAACCAGGCGAATTCGTAGCCGGCCCCGTCCCCGGGTGCGACTGCAGGCGTCGACGTTCCCTGCAGCTCCCCGGCGAGTCGACAGAAGTCGCCGACACCCTTCCGGGCGAACACGTTGCCGACCGAGAACACGACTGTTCCAGAGAGGCCGAACCGACGACGGTACTCCTCCCCGAGCCGACTGTGCCCCTCGAGGGACGCGAGATCGACCCCGTTCGTTATCGGTTCGATCGGCGCGTCGATCGGGTACCCCTCGAGTCGGCGTTTCGTGTACTCGCTCGGGCACAACACCAGATCGGCGAGTGAGTACGCTCGACGGAGATACCGCCGCAGTGCGGGCGCGACTGCGGTCGACCCGCGAAACGAGCCGGCGAAGTCCTCGCTCGTCACGTGGGCGTGAAACACCACTGGAACCCCGCGCCGACGGGCCAGGCGGGCGATGGCCAGCGCGGCGGGTCCCGGAAGGTTACAGTGAACGACGTCGATGTCCCGCAACGGATATCGACCGCGGATCGCCGCAGAGACGCCACCGCGGAGCGATCCCCCCGCCCACGGTTCGGCGACCACTTGGACTTCCTCGACGTGTTCCGAGAGCGCCCGGCGCTGGTGGCTCGCGGCCGCTCCGATCCCGGATCGGTCGAGCCGGTCGCCGAGTTCGAGGTGGCTGCAGACGCGCACGGTCTCAGGTACCCCCGACGCGACTTTGGCTCTGTCGACTCGAACCCACAGCCGACAGGGACTACCCCGGCGGGCACCGTTGTGAACCCTCCGACTGATCCTAATATACTCGATAATTAGGCGGACTGCTTAATAGCGTCCATCGGCTGTGTACGCCCAACCCATGTCAGACGACGACACGGTACTGGAAGCGAGACTTCCCGAAGGTGAGACGTTCGACCCTCCGGAGGCGTTCATCGAGGAGGCGAACGTCACGGATCCCGAAATCTACGAGGAGTTCGAGGAGAACTGGCCGGCGTGCTGGGAGACCGCGGCCGAACTGGTCGACTGGGACCGGGAGTACGACCAGGTGCTCGACGCCAGTGATCCGCCGTTTTACGAGTGGTTCACCGACGGGAAGCTGAACGCGTCGGCAAACTGTCTCGATCGACACCTCGAGGATCGGGGGGACGAGCCCGCAATCGAGTGGGTCGGCGAACCGACCGATGAGGCTGACCGGACGTACACGTACGAACAGCTCCACCGCGAGGTAAACGAGTTCGCCGCCGCGCTCCGGGATCTCGGCGTGGGTGAAGACGACGTCGTCACGGTGTACATGCCGATGATCCCGGAGCTGCCGATCGCGATGCTGGCATGTGCCCGGATCGGTGCCCCACACAGCGTCGTCTTCGCCGGGTTCTCCGCACAGGCGCTTTCGACCCGGATGAACGCCGCTGACTCGTCGTATCTGGTCACCTGCGACGGCTACTACCGGCGCGGGGATCCGCTCGATCACCTCGAGAAGGCAAACGAAGGACTCGACGGCGTCGACTACGACGTCGATGCCACCGTCGTCGTCGACCGGCTCGGCCCCAACGGCGACGGCTTCGGACACGATCTCGCCGACGGCCAACACGATTACGCGACCCTGATCGCCGATCACGAAGGCGCGACCGTCGCTCCCGTTTCACGCGACGCCGAGGACATGCTCTTTTTGATGTACACCTCCGGCACGACAGGGCAGCCGAAGGGCGTGAAACACACCACCGGCGGCTACCTCTCGTGGGTCACCTGGACCTCGCAGGCGGTGCTCGACGTGAAACCCGAGGACACCTACTTCTGTGCGGCCGACATCGGCTGGATCACCGGCCACTCGTACATCGTTTACGGCCCACTTTCTCTGGGGACGACGACCATGATGTACGAGGGGACGCCGGACTATCCCGACAACGACCGGCTGTGGGAGATCATCGAGGAGTACGAGGCGACCCAACTGTACACGGCGCCGACGGCGATCCGGGCGTTCATGAAGTGGGGCGAGGAGTATCCCGACCGTCACGACCTCTCGTCGCTTCGCCTCCTGGGAACCGTCGGCGAACCGATCAACCCCCGGGCCTGGAAGTGGTACTACACCAACATCGGCGACGAGGCATGTCCGATCGTCGACACGTGGTGGCAAACCGAGACCGGCGGGATGATGGTGACGACGCTGCCGGGGATCTGCGAGATGAAACCCGGTGCGGCCGGGCCGCCGCTTCCCGGCGTCGACGCACAGGTCGTCGACGCAGCCGGCGAGGAGGTCGAGGCCGGCCGTGCCGGCTACCTGACGATTCAAAAGCCCTGGCCCGGGATGTTGCGGACACTGTACCGCAACGACGAGCGATTCATCCGGGAGTACTGGGCCGAGTACTCCGATCTCGACTCCGACGACATGGACGACTGGGTGTACTCTCCGGAGGACGGTGCGAAGATCGACGAGGACGGGTACATCACCGTCCTCGGCCGCGTCGACGACGTGCTCAACGTCTCGGGGCATCGGCTCGGCACGATGGAGCTCGAATCGGCGATCGTCGGCGTCGAGGGTGTCGCGGAGGCGGCCGTCGTCGGGGGCGATCACGAACTCAAAGGGGAGGCGGTGTACGCGTACGTCATCACAGAAGACGGCTACGAGGGCGACGAGACGCTCCGACAACGGATCGTCGACGGGGTCGAGTCGGCGATCGGCCCGATCGCTCGCCCCGAGCAGGTGATCTTCACGCCCGATCTCCCGAAGACGAGATCCGGAAAGATCATGCGTCGCCTGCTCGAAAACATCGCTAACGGCGAGGAACTCGGCAACACCAGCACGCTCCAGAACCCGGGTGTCGTCGAAGACATCCAGGAGAAAGTTCGGGACGCCTGAGTCGTCGCCCCCGAGCGATCCGTAGAACATGTACGAGACCATTCTCGTTCCGACGGACGGAAGCAAAGTCGCAGAGCACGCTGTCGATCACGCGCTGGATCTGGCGGAGACGTACGGCGCGACGATCCACACGCTGTACGTCGTCGACACGGACGCAATGGAGATGTCGCTGTCCTCCGAGCAGGTCGACCGAATCGACGACGGTGAACTCGGGCAGTTCGACGAGATCGAGGAGTTCGCCGAACGGGCCACCAGAAGCGTCGCCGAACGGGCAGCCGAGCGGGGAGTTGACGTCGTCGAACGCGTTGTGAGTGGCAATCCCCACCAGTCGATCGCCGATTACGCCGAGGAACACGGGGTCGGAATGATCGTGATGGGGTCTCACGGACGGTCGGGAATCCGCCGTGCGCTGCTCGGCAGCGTCACCGAGCGGGTACTGCGCACGACGACGGTTCCGGTACTCGTCGTCGACGCAGGCGAGGACGACGACTGATCAGTTGTCGTTGACGGCAGTGTCGATGCTTCCGGACGATGCCCGGTCGTCGCTGTCGGGCCGGTTCCGCGTGTCCCGGCTGTCGCCATCGGGTCGGTTCCGTGCACCCTGGTTGTGGGCGGTCGTCGAATCGCCGTTCGTTCGGGCCGCTCGGTCCGCCTTTTCCTCGAACAGCGTCCCCGCGACCTCGCGGTACGCCCGCGCTGCCGGCGAATCGGGAGAGACTGTCACCACCGGTCGACCGCTGTCCTGTGCGCTGGGCACGGCGGGATCCTCGGGAACGTGTCCCAAAAGCGGGAGTTCCAGATAGGAGGCGATCTGTTCGGGGGGTGGAGAGCGTCCGGTCCCCGACTTGCTAAACAGCACGCCGGCGACCTCGCCGCCCAGCCGTTCGGCGAGCTCGGCGGTCTTGTTCGCGTCTCGAACACTCGCGACCCGGGGCGAGGAGACGATGACGGTCCTGTCGGCCAGTCCCAGCGGGAGCAGCGACTCGTGGCTCACGCCCGCACCGGTGTCGAAGATGACCACGTCGTATCGGTCTTCGACGGCCTCGAGAACCGCGGGTATCTCCGTGACGTCCGCGTTGACGAATCCCTCGACTGTCGTGCCGCTCGGGAGCACCTCGAAACCGCCGGGAACGGAGTAGATCGCGTCCCTCGGGGCGGCGTCGGCTGCAAGCACCTCGTGGAGAGTTTCCTCCGGAGAAAAACGCAGAAAGTCGACGACGTTCGCCATCGCGAGATCCGTCTCCACGACCAAAACCTCCAGCCCCGCCTCTGCCAGCGCAGCGCTGAGATTGATGCTCGTCGTCGTCTTTCCGACGCCCCCCTTCGCGCCGGCGACTGCGAGCGTTCGCGCGGGCATGGGAACAGATTTCGTTCCTTTCAGTTTAACTGTGTTGGGCGAATTATCAATTCTGACCATCAGGTTTTAATCGGTCGTTTCGTTCGGGGGAGACACCTCTTCTGCCTTATAAATACGCAGCGTCCCACCGCGCCGGCTTCCGCCGGTTTCCACAGTCGACACACTCGTACCGGTCCATGGTGTCGATCGCGACGTCAAACGACTCGCAGTTCCCGCACATCCATCCGTGGAGCTCGTCGCGTTCCCGGTCGGCGTACGCCGGGTAGAACGCGCCCTGCGAGGCGCGAACCGCCTCGTCGAAGGCGACGTATCGGAGGGTGCCGTCCGGGCCCGAGCGAGCCTCCGTGAGCACCTGTTCCCCGTCTCCGGCGACGAACTTCACGAAGAGTCGCTCCCGGAACGTCTCCCCGCCGATGTCGACTTCGCGTTCGCCCGCGTCCGTGTAGCCTTCACGCTCGTAAAACGCGGTTCCGGTCTCGTTTGCGAGCAGAACTCGCCCCTCGATCCGGGTTGCCCCGCGGTCGCGGAGTTCGCGTTCGACCCGTTCGAGCAGACGCGAACCGATCCCTCTCTCCCGGTACTCCGGGGTCACGTGTATCCAGTCGATCTCGCCGACTGTCTCCCGACGGCTGGCGAGATAGCTCTGTGCGAACGCCACGACGTCGCCGCCCTCCGTCGCGACGAAGAACGGCCGTGCCTCGTCCCGAAGTTCGTCCCGGAGCGTCTCACTCGAGTACCACGATTCGAACCCGCGTTCGATCCGTTCGGCCCCCAGCGCGTCCTCGTAGGACGCTTCGAAGGACTCGCGGGCGACCCGGCGGATCGCCTCGACGTCGTCGACCGTCGCTTCGCGGACGTTCATGCTTGGATGTACAGTCGGCGATCACAAAACCGTTTCCGGCGAACGGATCCGGATCCCTTCGCGAACGGATCCGGATCTCAAACGTGGTTTTCGAGGAACTCTACGATCGCGGAGTACGCCTCGATCCGGTTTTCCAGCTTGGAGAAGCCGTGGCCTTCGTCTTCGAAGATCAGTTTCCTGACTGGTACGCCCGCCTCCCTGGCTTTCTCTGCGACCTGTTCGGCTTCCCCGACGGGGACGCGGGGATCGTTCTCGCCGTGCAGGACGAACAGCGGCGCCTCGATGCGATCGACGTTGTCGATCGGAGAGATCTCCTCGAGGAACTCCCGGTCGTCCTCGAGGCTCCCGTATTCGGCCTCCCGGAGCTCCCGCCGCCAGTCGCCGGTGTTCTCGAGGAACGTCACGAAGTTCGCGATTCCGACGATGTCGACGCCGGCGGCCCAGAGTTCCGGATACTCCGTGAGCGCCGAAAGCACCATGAACCCGCCGTAGGAGCCGCCCATGGCGACGATCCGGTCGTCGTCGACTTCCGGGTGGTCGTGGAGCCACTCGACGCCCGCCTCGATGTCGGCGACCGAGTCCATCCGCTTTTCGACGTCGTCCAGCGAACTGTACGCGGTCCCGTACCCCGAGGACCCACGGACGTTCGGTTCCATCACGGCGTACCCCTCCGCGAGGAAGAACTGCGTCACCGCCCTGAAGGAGGGACGCCGCTGCGACTCGGGCCCCCCGTGAATGTCGACTATCACCGGGTAGCCGCCTTCGGGCGCCGGGGACGCGGGCGTCGAGAAGAATGCCGGAATCTCCCGGCCGTCGAAGGTGGGATACCGGAGGAGTTCGCGCTCGACGAACGTCTCGGGCGGAATCCCCGCTGTCGACGCCCGGGTCCACCGCGCCGCGTCGCCGGTCGTCGCCTCCACCACGTAGACGTTCGGGTTGTTGGTGCTGCCCGTCGCTGTGACGGCATATCGGTCGCCCTCGGGGTCGAAGGCGACTCCGCCGGCAACTCCCTCGGGTAAGTCGGGGGAGGGAAACTCGTCGATTCGGTCCGGGGCGACGAGTTCCCCGGCCGTAAGTTCCGTGTAGCCGTCGACGTTTCGAGTGTAGACCACCCGGCGTGAGGGCTCGTGGACTGTCACGCTGTCGACGTTCCAGTCGCCCCCCTCTTCGACGACGTCGTACGTCTTCGAGGCGACGTCGAGCCGCTCCAGTTGCAGGCTGTCGGCGTCCCGGTCGGTGACGAGGTAGATCCCCTCCCCGTCGGGTCCCCACTCGGGACTGAGATGGCGGACGTCGCCCTCGTGAGGGGTCAGATGCGAAAACGAGCCATCGTCGAGATCGAGTACGTAGATGTCCTGATCGAAACTGGAGTGGGATTCGACGACCAGAAGCCGGCTGTCGTCCGGACTCCATCCCGCGACCGTGAGCCAGCCGTCGCCCTCCTGAACAACCGTTGCGTCCTCTCCGATCTCCTCCCGACTCTGGACGTACACGTCGAAGACGGCCTCTGCTCTGCGGTTCGACGCGAACGCGAACCGCTCGCCGTCGTTGGACCACCCGCCCCAGCGGTGTTTCGCGGTCGGCCGACGGGTGAGCTCGGTGATCTCTCCTGTCGCCGGCTCGAGCCGGAACAGCTGTGCCCGCTCGTTTCCTCCCTCGTCCATCCCGAAGATCAGCTCCGGGCGCTCTGGAGACCAGGAGGCGAACGTCACGCGCTCGTCGAAGAACGTGTGCTGTTCTGGCCACCCTTCCGGCTCCTCGAGGGACCACACCTGGAACGTCCCGGTGGCGTCGAGCCGAAACGAGAGTCGGTCGCCGTGGGGACCGAAATCCGCCCCGGCCGCGCTTCGCACGTTGAGATATCGGCTAACGTCCGGCATGCACGGAGCCACGTTACCGGCGGGCAAACCTCTTCGGGTGGCGGAACCCGGCGGCGTTTCCTCGCGCCGAGAGGCCGAGCCGATGGTGTCGATCGTCTTCCGGCCCCGAAAGGCTATAGTCGACGGGCTTCGCGGGGGAGGACATGGACGCTGGTTCGGCAGGGGCTTTCCATACGCCGATCGCGACCGACTTCGCCCCGGTTGCCCTCTCGGCCCCGCCGAGATCGGCGCTTGTCGTGTTCGGCATCATCTTCGTCGCGCTGGTGCTTTTCGTCACCGAGCTGTTTCCAAACGACGTCACAGCCATCGGCGTCATCGTCTCGCTGGTCGTTCTGGAGCCGTACACCGGCGTCGACGCGACCGCGGGGATCCAGGGGTTCGCGAACCCGGCGACAGTGACGATCATCGCGATGTACATTCTCAGTGAGGGAGTAAACCGGACGGGGATCGTCGAACGCCTCGGCGCGGCGATCTCCCGTGTCACGCGGGGCGAGGAGCGGCGGCTCGCGGCCGCGACTGTCGGCACGACCGGCCTCTCGGCCGGCTTTGTCAACAACACGCCGATCGTCGCGGTGTTCATCCCGATGGTGGTCGGGCTGGCAGAGCGGTCCGGGATCTCTCCATCGAAGCTACTGTTGCCGCTGTCGTACGCCGCCATGCTCGGGGGGACGCTCACGCTGATCGGCACGTCGACGAACATCCTCGCCGGCGGGCTCTCGCGGGAGCTTCTAGGCCGGCCGATCGGGATGTTCGAGTTCACGTCGCTGGGGATCGTCGTGCTGGTGGTCGGGGCAGCGTACCTGTTGACTGTCGGCCGGCGGCTCACGCCCGAGCGGATTCCGGCGAAAGCCACCGCAGTCGATCGGTTCGACGTCCAGCCGTACCTCTCGAGGCTCGTCGTTCGCGACGATTCCCCACTCGTGGGCGTTCCGATCCGGAAGGCGTTCGCCAACGAAACGGACGCGTCCGATGCCGAGGGTCCGATCGAGGACGACAGCGTCGCGCTGTTGCTCGTGGAGCGTGCGGACGAGACGATTCACGGGTCGACTTCGGACCGACCGATCGAACCTGGCGACGAGCTCGTCGTCCGCGCACCCCGCGCGCGCCTCCGGGAACTCGCCGCGGAGTACGGACTGCGTCGGGCCCGCCGTGCCACGGTCACCGACGAGACGCTACGGTCTGGGGCTGTCGAGAGCAGGCTGGTCGAGGCACTGGTCTCCCCGGAGTCGTCCGCGATCGGGGACTGCCTCGGCGACCTCTCGCTCCGGGACCGGTACGACGCCACTGTGCTCGCGGTCCGCCGCGGGGAGAAACTACACCACGAGGGGCTCGCGGAGTTCGTCCTAGAGCCGGGGGACACGCTGTTGCTCCAGACCACCGACGACGGCGGACGGCTCATCGCTGACGACGACGAGTTCCTGCTCACCGGTGGCTTCGCCGCCGAACTCCAGGCGCTCGACGCGGAGAAACCGGAGCCGCTCTCGCCCACCGCGCCGATCGCGCTGTCGACGATGGCCGGGGTCGTGATCGTCGCCGGGATCGGGCTCCTCCCGATCGTGATCGCGGCGCTGGGTGGCGCGTTCGTCATGCTCGCAACCGGCTGTCTCACGACCAGCGACGCCTACGAGGCGGTGAACTGGAACGTGATCTTCCTTCTGGCCGGCGTGATCCCGCTCGGGCTTGCCATGCAGGCGACGGGCGGCACGGTGTGGCTCGCCGGACTGCTGGAGGCGCTGTCGGGCGTGATCTCCCTCGTCGGACTCCTTTTGGTCTTTTACGTTCTCACCGGGCTGTTGTCGAACGTGATCACGCCCGTCGCGAGCGTGATCCTCATGATTCCGGTGGCCGTCGACACCGCGGCCGTCGCCGGCGGGGACCCCTTTTCGTTTCTCCTCGGGGTGATGTTCGCCAGCAGCGCCGCGTTCATGACGCCGGTCGGCTACCAGACCAACCTCATGGTGTACGGCCCCGGAGGCTACCGGTTCGTCGACTACCTCCGGGTCGGTGGCCCCCTGCAGTTCCTGATCGCGATCGTGGTCACCGTGGGGATCTGGGGCATCTGGGGGGTCGCGGCGTGACGGACCGCGAGCCTTTTTAAATGCCCGGGTTCACCATCCGATGAAATGCGCGTCGCGTTCGTGTCGATGGAGACGACCCACCACGGTGAAACCCCGGCCAGGCGTCGGACGCGGCGCACGGCGCGTCTGCTCGCCGATCGCGGCCACGACGTCACGGTGCTGTCGGCGAAGTGGTGGGACGGCAGGTTTCGCGAGTTCGACGACGACGGGATCACCTACCGGGCCATCGTCGACCGGCCATCGCGGCGGGGGTTCGCCTCGAAGCTGCCGCTTGCGATCCAGCGTCTCGACCCGGAGGTGGTACAGGCCGTCGTGACGCCGCCGCTGGGGGCGGCCGCCGCCGGCGTCGCCTGCCGACTGAAGCGTCTACCGCTGTTGCTGGACTGGTGGGACGTCGATCCGGGCGCTGGAGGCCCCTATCGACGGGCGATTCGAGGGGCGAGCCGGGTACTAACCCCGTCACGCACGGTCAAAACCCAGGTCCGGGAGCGCGGGGCGAACGATTCCGACGTTCGGGTCGTCCCCGAGAGCATCGACTACTCGCTCGTCCGGTCGGCGGACGTCGACGATCGGTTCGACGTCGTTTACTCCCGCCCGCTGGACGCGGACGCCAACGTGGAGACGTTGCTATTGGCGCTTGCGGAGCTGCGCCGACGCGACTGGCGGGTCGCGGTCGTCGGCGACGGTCCTGCCCGCGACGACGTCGAGGAGACGGCTGCCGACCTGCGGATCGACGACCGGGTCGAGTTCCTCGGCTCGCTCCCGATCGAAAAACGGGTGGAGATCTTCAAGGGAACCCACGTGTTCGCCCAGACCGCCCGGTACGAACCGTTCGCCCACGACCTGCTGTGGGCGCTCGCGTGTGGCTGTGTCGGCCTCGTCGAGTATCAGGCCGACTCCAGTGCACACGAACTCGTTGAAGGTCGCGGACGGTCGACGCTCGTGACCAGCCCCCAGGAACTTGCCGACGAGATCGTCGCCGCAGGCAGTCTGGAGCGACGGTCAGTCGACGACCGGTTCGAAGAGTACGATCGAAGGGCCGTTCTCGAACAGTATCTCGACTGTTACCGCGACGAGATCGAGGCGTACGGGCTGTTTTAACTCGCGCCCTGGAGCCTACTGCTCGTCGTAGTCGCCGCCGTACTTCAGGAAGAAGAACGCGAGTCCCAGCGTCGCGACCATCGCCATGAAGGTAGCGACCGCGAGTGCGCGTGCGGTGTCGGGCACCTGGGGAACCGTGGCCTCGACCCCGTTGCCCGTGTCGACCGTCGGAACGTCGTCGCCGACGGCGACGGCGCCGAACATCTCGACGGCTCTGTGTGGTTCACAGACGTAGCCGGTGCGACCGCCGTCCTCGAAGGTGTGTGTGAAGGTGTGGCCCGCCTCGCTTACGGGATCGCCACTGTTGAAGTCGTGGGCGTTCTCGAAGTCGTCGTTCTGGGTGTCGGTGACGACGTTGTGGTCGCCGCCCTGGCCGGTCCATTCCCAGGTGACTGTCGTCCCCTCGTCGATCCAGATCCCGGCCGGGGAGAACTGGAGCCCGTCGCCGGCGCCGACCTCGACGGTGACGTCCTCCTCGCCGCGAAGATCCGCGTAGCCGCCGTCGATCCCGTCGAGATACCCCTCGAAGTCGGGTTCTTCCTGTGCGCTCGCGGTGCCGGCCCCCGCCGCGGTGGCGCCGGCGGCCGCCGTCGCACCGGCGGCCGTCCTGACGAACGCGCGTCGGGAGACCTCATTTCCGGACATGGACACCCGTTAGGGATCCCCCGTAGTGAATACTGCGGTTTCGGAGGTGGGGATGTGGGGATCTCGGCGGGAGTTAGAGCGTGTAATCGTTTTCGCCAGTCTCTGTCTCGAGGAACGCGACCAGCAGGTCGATCGCGGCGTCGATGTCGTCGACGTGGGCGCTTTCGGTCACCGTGTGGAGGTATCTGGTCGGGATCGAGATCGCCCCCACCGGCTTCGCGCCGTGGGTGTTCTGGAAGCCGGCGGTGTCGGTCCCCCCGGCGGGGAGCACCTCGAGTTGGTGGTCGATCTCCCGGCGTTCGGCCACATCGCGGAGCCGACGGTTCACCTTCGGGTTCGTGATGACGCTCGAATCCTTCAACTTCACGGCCGTCCCCTCGCCGACCTCGGTCACCTGCTTCGACTCGTCGCCGATCTGCGGGACGTCGTTCGCGACGGTGACGTCCAGCGCGATCGCCAGGTCGGGATCGACGTCGACCCCGAGCGCCTGTGCTCCCCGGAGGCCGACCTCCTCCTGGACGGTCGCTGCGAAGTGAATCGTGACGTCGGGATCTTCGATCCGCCGGGCGGCCTCGAGCAACTGGAACACACAGACCCTGTCGTCCAGCGCCTTCCCGGTGACGAGTTCTCCCATCTCGACGGTCGTCTGATCCAGCGTCACCAGGTCCCCGACAGCAACCTGCTCGCTTGCCGCGTCGCCGTCCAGCCCCACGTCGATGTAGACGTCCTCGACCTCGTCTTTCTTCTCGCGCTGTTCTTCGGTGAGCGTGTGTGGCGGCACCGATCCGATTACGCCGGTCAGGTCGCCGTCGTCGGAGTGGACCGTCACCCGCTGGGCGCGCAGCACGCGTGGGTCGAACCCGCCCAGTGCGTCCACCTGCAGGAACCCCTCGTCTGTCACGTGTTTCACCATGAACCCGATCTCGTCCATGTGTGCAGCGACGGCGACGCTGTAGCTTCCGTCGTCGCTCTCACTTCCGTCGTCGCTCTCACTTCCGTCGTCGCTCTCACTTCCGTCGGCGCTCTCGTTCCCGTCGCCGATTCCCTCGATCGTTCCGACCACGTTCCCCATTGCGTCTGTCCGTACCCGATCGACCGTCTCATCGAATTCCCGTCGGACGATCTCCCGGATCCGGTCCTCGTAGCCGGGGACGCCGCGCGCTTCAGTCAGCTCTTCGAGGAGTTCGAAATCGTGCTCCATACTCCTCTCTCTCCAGCGAGGAGCAAAAGCACCGAGATACCGGCACGTGCGTCCGGTAGCATCCTCGGATCACCGAATTAACAACTCTTGAGTTGTTGTTTCGGGTTTCGGAACGCTTTTGCGGGTCTTCCGAGCATGTTGACGTATGGCAGACGTACAATCAGAACTGCGCGAACAGTTCATCGAGGCGTTCGAGGGAGCTGACTACCCGGTCAACAACCAGATGGATCTCGTTCCGGCGCTGCCGGACGGTCCCGGCACGAAGTTCGAGGCCGACGGGGTCACCATCTCTGCGATGGAACTCGCCTCGAAGCTCGGTGACCACCAGGAGTTCCCGTACGAGACGGTCGAAGAACTCGTCGACGACATCATCGAGGGGCTCAAAGCCGAAGACGTGATCTAGCTCGCGAACTAACGCGGCATCGAATATTCCTCTTTGTCGGCGAGAAACTCTTCACTGACTATCGCCAAGTGGGTCCGTGATCGTCGATTGGGTGACGGCCGCTCCTGCGTGGCTCCTCGCAGGTCTCGTCGTCGGGACCCTGTTGAGCGTTCTGATCGCGGGAGCGTTTCTCGTCGGCGCTCGGTTGTTTCCCGCCCCTGGAACGGCGACAGCGTCCGGAGATCGGGCCGACGGTGACGGCTCTTCCCGACGCCGGACGGACGTCCGAAACTATCTCGGCGGGATCGACGAAGAGTTCTTCGAAGGGTACGTCGCCCACGGTGAAGAGGTCGACTTTTATCTCCCCCGGCGAGACGTCGCCATCACGTTCGACGCGCAGGTGTACTTCTCGCTTGCGGAGGCCGACACGTACGCGGTGTTGTACGAACACGAAATGCCCGTCCACCATCTCGGCCGTCGGCTCCCCTTCGAGGTTTCCGGCATCGGCCAGTCGGTCGGTGCCGGAGTCGGCCCTCCCGGCGCCGGAGACGTTCCGGTCGGGGCGGAGTCCGTTGACGTCGCGTTTGCGGAGCTCGGCATCGACCGGACGACCGACGTGGCGGCAGTCAGGGACGCCTACCGGCGGCGGGTCAAGGACGTCCATCCCGACCAGGGAGGCAGTAAAGCGGCGTTCCGACGGGTCAGCGAGGCGTACGCGACCGCACGCAACTACACCGCACGCGCCGGGGGTTCGGCGCCGTGACGGCGTCGGGATACGCGTCGGCGAGGGTGAGCTACGCGTCGGCGCCGGCGACCTCGTAGGAGACGCCGGCGTCCCGCAGCGCGTCGGTCACCCGTCCCAGGGCGTCGGCGCTTGCCACGACGGCCACGTCCCGTCCGCGCATTGCGGCCTCGGCTGCGACCTCGCCGGCAGCAGCGGTCACCGCCGGCTCGATGTCGATCGTTCGGAGTGCGACCACCCCTTCCACGCCGGCAGCCACCACCAGGTCGGCCGCCGAGACGGCCGACGAAAGCGCCGCCTCGTCGACGGCGTCGCTCCCCCCGGATCGGGCCGGCGGGACGCGGAAGACGGTGACCGTTCCCGGTTCGATGTCGATGACGCCCTCGAACCCGGTGACGCTTACGTCCTCCCCGGGCTCGGCGTCGGTCGTCGCGATCCCGGTGGCAGGGCCCTCCTCACCGGGATGGGCATACAACAGCCCCTCCGTCACGACGAGCGTGACGGTCTCTCCGCTTTCGATCGCTTCGGCGGCGATCGCGGCGTCCTCGTGAACGCTGTCGAGGACGTCTTCGGTCACGTGATCGGCGAACCGCCTGAGCTCTCTGGCCTCCTGGAAGAGCCAGTCGACTCCCTCCTTGGTCACTCGGTAACGCGACCGTCCGTCCTTGGTCACGAGCCCTTCCTCGACGAGCTCGCGGATGTACTCGCTGACCGCCTGGCTGGTCACGCCGACCTCCGTGGCAATCTCCCCCTGGCTGACCGCAGGCTGTCGATCGGCGATCTCCGAGAGGATCCGAAATCGGGTCGCCGTGCGTTTGTCCCGCAGGGCGTCGCTCATACCGGCGAAACGAGACGAATCGATAAAAAGCCCCCTCAACTGACCCGGAGCGTCGGCAGGGATGGGTCACCTGATTCGAGGGGCCGGCAGGGATATATATCGAATCGGCGTACTGGCGGGTATGAGGGATCTGTCCGTCCGGGATCGCGCCGCGTTCCTGCCCGGGGCTGACGCCCTCGTCGTCGCGGACGTGCACGCGGGGCGCGACGAGGCCTCGAGCGTGCAGTTCCCGCTCGGCGAGCGGGACGATCTCGTCGATCGTCTGGATGCGCTTTTGGCCCATTTCGCGCCCGAAACCGTCGTCTTCGCCGGAGATCTGTTCCACCGGTTCGATGGGGTTGGACGGCCCGCACGCGAGGGGTTGCGCGAACTCGTGTCGACCTGTCGGCGTACGGATGCCCGGCCGGTTCTCGTCGGCGGCAACCACGACACGACGCTTTCGGCGGCGTCGGACGAGACCGTCCACGATGCGTACGCGCTGCGGGACGGGACCGTCGTCTGTCACGGTCACGAGGAGCCCTCGATCCAGGGGGACCGATACGTGGTCGGCCACCTCCATCCGACGATAGAAATCGAGGGTCACACCCGCCCCTGTTTCCTGTGGGGTCCGGAGGCGTACGCCGGCGCGGACGTGCTGGTGTTGCCGGCGTTCAACCGTCTCGCACCGGGCGTCGACGTGAACGGGGTGTACAACCCCGACGTTTCCAGCCCGCTGGTTCGCGACATCGACGCGTTCCGCCCGATCGTCTACGATCCGGACAGCCATGAGACGCTCAGGTTTCCGCCGCTTTCGAAGCTCCGTCGGCTACTGTGAATCGCCGAACTCGTCGGCCAGCACCGCCTCCGCTGCAACTCGGCCGCTCTCCATGGCGCCCTGTATCGACGACCACTGGGTGTACTCGCCGGCCAGGTACACCGAGCCGTCGGGATCGCGCACGTCCGGGAGCGTCTCGTGGATCCCCGGCGGCTGCCGGAACTGCCCGAACCGGATCCTGTCGGTCCAGACGCGCTCGAGCCCCCCGAACGTCCGTTCGGGATACCACGATTCGAGGGTCCGCTGGGCCCGTTCGAACAGTTCCCCGTCGCCGACTTCGACCGGCCGTTCGCCGAGGAACGTCGCACACAGCAGTTCCCGATCCCCGGGGGCGTACTCCGGGGCGGCCTCCGTGAGGGGCACGATCGTGTTCGGCGTGTCGACGCCCGGAACCTCCCCGCCCGTCGCGGCGTCACCCTCGCTTTCGGCGCCCCCTTTCGCGTTCAACAGGAGCCGACGATCTGTACCCGGACCCGCGCCGGCCGGAAGGCTGTAGTACTGGGTGACGCTTGCCCGCCCGTCTGTCGGGACGGATTCGATTCCGGTCAGATCGGCGGCCGCCCGTGGATCGGTCGCGACGATCGCCGCCGTCGCACGCCGGACCCCCTCCGGCGTCCGTACCTCCACCGTCCCGTCGTCGGTCGGATCCACCCCCGTGATCCGCCTGTCGGTCTCGATCGTCGCGCCGGCGGCTGTCGCCCGATCGGCGAGTTGGGCGGTGATCGCGCCCATCCCGTCGGCCGGGACGGCGGTGTGTCCCTCCGACAGCACGGCGAAGGTGTACTCGAACACCCGTTTGGAGGTCGACAGCGACCGATCGAGCGTGATCCC
Source organism: Halalkaliarchaeum desulfuricum (assembly GCF_002952775.1). NCBI lineage: Archaea > Methanobacteriati > Methanobacteriota > Halobacteria > Halobacteriales > Haloferacaceae > Halalkaliarchaeum > Halalkaliarchaeum desulfuricum. The sequence continues at coordinate 535,848 of NZ_CP025066.1, read as the reverse complement.
GCCGTAAAACGGGGCGACGAAGTTGTTCACGTACGCCTCCGAAAACCCCCACTCCCGGAGGAACGACCGGATGTCCGTGTCGCGCCCCTCGAAGATCGACGCGAGATCCCGACTCCGGAGTTCGCGGCGCAACAGCAGCGTCCTGAGCTTGTCGCTCAGCGGGATCTCGTGGTTGAAAAGCGACTCGACGGCCGCGGTCGGATCGCGAAGCGGATCCGAAAGCACCGATCGTTCGCTCGGGCGGGCGATGATCGCCCCCGGCTTGAACCGGCGCAGGTCCAGCGCCTCGAGATCGAGCTCGCGTTTCACCGCGGGATAGCCGGTGAAAAGCACCTGGAACCCGCGATCCAGGGTGAACCCGTCCCGCTGTCGACTTCGCACCCGCCCGCCGACGGTTTCGCGCCGTTCCAGAAGCGTCACGTCGGCGCCACGCTCCGCCAGGCGTCGGGTCGCGACGAGGCCGGCCAGCCCCCCGCCGACCACGATCACGTCGTCTGTCATACGCTTCGGTTCGGCCGCCGACTACAAAGGCACTGCGAGCACCGGAGCGGTGCGTGAGGCCCTCGCCTAGATCACGCCCGTAACCCGACCGGCCTCCCGGGCGGCGGCCTCGCTGATCCCGTTCCCGAGGATCGTGTACCGGTCGCGGATCGTGTGGGCGGTCGTGAGCGCCTCGAGGAACTCCTCGTCGGTGACCTCCAACTCGTCGGCGCTCGTCGGGGCGTCGATGCTCGCGAGCGCGTTCCGGATCGCCCGCCACTGTCCATCCTCGCCGGAGTGGAGGTACTCGGTGACGATCGACGCGACGCCGACCTGGTGCCCGTGCAGCGCGCGTCCCGGCGCGATGCGGTCGAGCTGGTGGGAGACGAGATGTTCCGCGCCGGAGGCGGGCCGGGAGGAACCCGCGATCGACATCGCCACGCCCGAGGAGACCAGCGCCTTCACCACGATCCAGGCCGACTCCTCGAGGTCCTTCTTGATCGATCCGGCGTTGTCCACGAGCATCTCGGCGGTCATCTCCGAGAGCGCGCCGGCGTACTCGCTGTACTCGACGTTTTTGAGGCGCTGGGCCAGCCGCCAGTCCTTGACGGCGGTGTAGTTGGAGATGATGTCGGCACAGCCGGCGGTCGTCAGTTCCCAGGGCGCCTCGGCGATCAGTTCGGTGTCGGCGACCACCGCGAGCGGGGGGTCCGCTGCCACCGAGTGGCGGGTGTCCCCCTCCGGGATGGACGACCGGCCGGAGACGATCCCGTCGTGGCTCGCGGCTGTCGGGACCGACACGAACCCGACGCCGAGCCGGTCGCTCGCGGTCTTTGCGACGTCGATGGGTTTGCCCCCGCCGAGGCCGATCAAGAATCCCGCCTCCGTCGCGCGGGCCGCCTCGACCACCTCCTCGATCGTGTCGAAGCGCGCCTCCTCGATCGAGACTGTTTCGGGGTCGTCGAACTGTGCGCGTACCCTCTCGCCCGCGAGCCGGTCCGGTGTTGGGCTGGTGACCACCAGTGGGGAACCAGGAAGCGACAGTTCGCCGACCGCCTCGCCCAACTCGTCGAGGACGTCGTGGCCGACGACGACGTTCCGGGGGAGTTTGATCCACGTCCGCTTGTCGAACATGCACGGTGGTTTCGACAGCAGGGTAAAAAAGCTGGAGTAAACCGGTCGGGGCGATGGACCGGTCGGGGCGATGGACCGGTCGGGGCGATGGACCGGTTGGCGTCGACGGGTCGGCGGGATCTCGACACCGCAGGCTATAATTCATCTACCGCTCCAACTGTGTGGCATGAACGAGAACCGCCGTCGGTCGGTGATCACCGTGTTGCTCGCTGTCGGCGGGGCGGTGTTCGGCGTCGCCGGGGTCGGACACGCCTACCTCCGGGAGTGGAAGCGTGCGCTGCTGTGGTTCTTTCTGGCGCTGTTCGGCGGCGCTGCGCTCGTCGTCTCGGCCGCCGGAGACACCGTCCCCTCGTCGGTGTTCGACCTCCCGCCGACGGTTATCGCCGGCATCTTCTTCATTCTCTTTATCAGTGTCGTCGACGCCTACCTCGTTTCGGTCCGGCAAACCAACGCGTCAAGTTCGGTCTCAGTTCCCACCGATCTCAAAGACGGGGAAACGCCGGTTGCCGCGACGGACGGCGAGCAAGCGGCAACTGTCACCTGTCCACACTGCGGCAAGGAGACGGATCCGGAGCTCGACTTCTGTACGTGGTGTACCGGGAGGTTCGCCGAAGCAGAAGAAGAACCTGAATCGTAGCGCCGCTTACTTCTCGATGATGCTCTCCTCGACGGACGCCCCGAAGTGGCGTGCGACGTCCTCGTAGTAGACGAGTACCTCGTCGCCCTCCTCGAGATCGGTGACGGCGGTTCGTCCCTCCGCGGTCGCCACCTTGATCGTCTCGGCGTTTTGCAACAGCGTCTCTATCCTGTCGGTTCCGTCCTCGGTTTCGATTTCGGCCTGGACCCTGAACATCGGGCGCTTTTCGATCTTCACCCGGCCGACGATCCCCTCGCGGGTCCGGCCGTTTGTGTCGACGATCTGGACCTCGTCGCCGCTTTGCAGTTCGGCGAGGTACTTCGTCTCTCCGTCCGGGACACGGACGTACGCGTGGACAGCACCGGCGTTGACCCGGAACGGGCGGGAGGCGACGTACGGCGATTCGGCGGTCTCGGCGTGCACGAAGAACAGCCCCCTGGACATCGACCCGACGAGCATCCCCTCGTCGTCCTCCATCAGGTTGCCGGTGTCGATGCAGACGCGGTCGGCCATTCCGGTGCGCTCGACGGCGGTGACCTCCGCGATAGTGAGCTCGAGCTGTTCGCGCTCGGTCGCATCGCGCACCTCGACGGTCCGGCGGATCTCGTCGGGGTCGTCGCTGTCCAGCAGTACCCCGTCCGCGCCGATCTCGAGCGTCTCGAATGCGGTCTCCGCCTCCGCGGCCGAGGTCACGCCGGCCACGAGGTGGGTGTCCTCGCCCACCCGCGAGATGAGGTTCTCCAGGGGGATGATCGTCCAGTCGGAGCCGATCACGAGCGTGTACTCGCCGTCCCTGGCGGCCTCCTCGGCGAACGCCTCGTATCCCTCATCGAGGATGCGGACGTACGTCCCCTGTGCGCGGTTGTTCCCGCGGAGCGTGGTGAGGTCCGCGCTGCCGGAGAAGTCCGACGGCAGGCCGATCGTTCCGTCGCCCTCGCCGTCCTTGCCGACGAGGTACACGTCAGCCTCGACCTCTTCCGCTTCGTCGACGGCGTCGGCGTCGACCACGTCGGCGTCCGGCAGGAACGCCGCGACGTTTACGTCCCCCAGCTCCCGCACCCGGGGGACGTCCGGTTCGTCGACCAGTACCCAGTCGACTCCCGCCTCTATTCCCGCCGTGATGCGTCGCTTTCGCGCCTGCCAGTCGCCGACATCGTCGTCGGCTTTTACCCAGACCGTCCGTGTCATTACCGGGAACACGACGCCACGGGGCTTGAAAACTACGGATGGCGCGAGACGACGGGTTCACCGCTCTTCAGCACCGTCTCGACGACGTTGACCCCGAAGTTGTACGGGAGATGGCGGTGTGACGGGCCGTCGATCACGACGAGGTCGCCGGGCGCGCCGACGGTCAGGGTACCGGCGGTACCGGCGGCACCGTCGGATGCTCGATTCCGATCGATCGCGGCCGCGCCGCGTTCGGTGATCCCGAGGATGGCCTCCCCGGGGGTCATCCCCATCCCCACGCAGGCCAGCGTCGCCGCGAACCCGGGGCTTGGCGCGTGGCAGTTCGGATTGAAGTCGGTCGCGACTGCGGGAACGGCCCCCCGCTTCCGGTACGGCTCGAGGTCCGGATACCCCTCGCCGAGCCCGAACGCGGTCCCCGGAAGCAACACGGGCGTGACGCCCGCCTCGAGCAGCGCTCTGACGTCCCAGTCGGTCGACTGGAGCAGGTGATCGGCGCTCGCGGCGCCGAGTTCGGCCGCCAGCCTGGTCCCGCCCAGTCGTTCGAACTCGTCTGCGTGGATCTTCGGCGTCAACCCGTGTTCCGCTCCTGCCTCCAGCACGCGACGGGATTGCTCCAGCGTGAAGACGTCTTCCTCGCAGAAGACGTCACAGAACTGGGCGATCCCCTGGTCGGCGACGGCCGGCAGCTGGTCGTCGACGACGGCATCGACGTAGTCGTCGGCGTCGGCCCCCTCCGGGATCGCGTGTGCGCCCATGAACGTCGGCACCACGTCGACGGGGTGACCGTCGTCGCCCCCGGCGATCGCCGACAGCATCTTCAGCTCCGTTTCCGTGTTCAGCCCGTAGCCGGACTTCACTTCGACCGTGGTCGTTCCGTGGGCGAGCATCACGTCGAGGTGGTCGAGCAGCCGATTCCGGAGTTTTTCCTCGCTCGCGTCCCGAACGTTTCTGACCGTCCGGAGGATCCCGCCCCCCTCCGCGAGGATCTCCTGGTAGGTCTGCCCGCGGAGTTTGGCCTCGAACTCGTCGGACCGGTCGCCGACGAACAGCGCGTGGGTGTGGGCGTCGACGAACCCCGGGAGGACGCACCGTTCGGCTGCGTCGACGGCTGTGGCTGCGTTTTCGATCGGGTACTGCCGGACGAGTTCGTCGCTCGCTCCGATCTCGGCGACCTCGCCGTCCTCGATGACGACTGCCGCGTCGGATCGGGTGTCGAGAACGCTCCCCTCCTCGATCGTGACGCTAACGGCGTCGACCCCCCCGCTGACGTCATTCGCCGGCCCGACCACCAGTTCCGCCGCGTCGTATACGATCGTGTAGCTCATGGGTTGTGTCTGTTGTCGCGATGTTCGTCTCCGTGTCCGCGAACGAGCGCACCGTACAGCGCGTGTGCGACAGTTCTCGCAGCAGTATCGACGGTTCGTCTATTGACGTCCAGGGGCGGCGCACACTCGACGACCTCGAATCCCGCGAGCCTGTCGTCGCGGACCAGTTCACCGGTGGCCGCAAAAAGCTCCCTGGACGTGATACCGCCCGGCGTCGGCGCACTGACGCCGGGCGCGACTGCCGCATCGAGGACGTCACAGTCGACGCTGACGTACAGCAGATCCGCGTCGGCGACCGCTTCGCGGACCGTGTCGACGACGGCGTCGGCGCCGCGGGCGAACGCGTCTGCCGGGACGATTGTCCCGCCCCGTTCGCGGACGAACTCGACGTAGGCGCCGGACGTCTCGAAGTGGCGGGCGCCCACGGCGACGTAGGTGTCGAGACCCTCCTCGAGCAGTTGCCGGTACGGGGTACCGCTCGTCGGTCCGTCATGGAGTTCCCGGCAGTCGAGGTGAGCGTCGAAGTTCACGACCCCGATCCGTCCCCGATCCAGCAGGGGGGCCACGTTGGCATGCGTGAGCGAGTTATCTCCACCGAGAAAAACCGGAACCGCGTCGAGCCCGTGGACAGCCTGGGCAACGTCTCGGACGTGCGACTGGACTGCGCTCACTGAGTCTTCCGGACTGCCCCCCGCGATGTCGCCCGGATCGTTCTCGGAAACCGCGAGGTCCCCGGGAAGCGCGACGTCGCCGAGGTCGACGATCCGCGCCGCCGACAGTGGACTGTCCCGTCCTGTGCTACAGTGGGCGGTCTTGGCTCCCGCGAGCGACCGCCGGATCGCCAGGGGGCCTTCCCGTGCGCCCCGGCGACCGATCACCCCTCCGTCGTACGGTTCGCCGATAAGGACGGCGTCCGTCGAGGTGTCGACGCCCGCCGATTCTGCGCGTTCGATCACGTCGCCGAACTGCCGGTCGTTCGGATCGTCGGACGGCCCCTCCCAGCCCTCCCAGTCGGGGGAAACGATGCCGTCGATCATCGCTCGTCCATCGGGATCTCGACACCCGACTCTCGGGCCTCCGTGATCGCTTCCTCGTAGCCGGCGTCGGCGTGACGGATCACGCCGGTCCCCGGGTCGGTCGTGAACACCGCCCTCGCCTTCTTTGCGGCGAGATCGCTTCCGTCGAGCACGACGTGGTTGTTGGCGTGGATCGCGTTGCCGATTCCGACGCCGCCGCCGTCGTGGACGCTGACGATGTCTGCCCCCGCCGCGCAGTTGAGCAACGCGTTGAGGATCGGCCAGTCGGCGACGGCGTCGGTGCCGTCCTTCATGTCCTCCGTCTCCCGGTACGGGCTCGCGACGCTGCCGGCGTCGAGGTGGTCCCGAGTGACCACGATCGGGGCGGCGATTTCGCCGTCTGCGACGAGTTCGTTTATCCGGAGGGCAAAGCGGGCGCGCTCGGTGAGCCCCTCGGTCCCTTCGCCCTCGGTGTTGTAGCCCAGCCAGCACACCCGGCTCGGGAGTCCCTGAAACTGGACCTGTTCCTGTGCGAGTTCGATCCAGCGCCGGAGGTGGTCCTTCTCGGGAAACAGTTTGAGGACCGCCTCGTCGGTTCGATAGATGTCCTCGGGGTCGCCCGACAGCGCGAGCCACCGGAACGGTCCCTTGCCCCGACAGAACTGCGGCCGAATGTACGCCGGGACGAACCCCGGAAAGTCGAACGCGGCCTCGTGGTTGCGGTGTTCGGCCACCTGTCCCCGGATGTTGTTCCCGTACTCGAACGCGACAGCACCCCGCTTCTGGAGTTCGAGGATCGCATCGACGTGCCGCTCCATCGTGTCGAGGCTCTCGTTCCGGTACGTGTCCGGGTCCTCCTCCCGGAGCCTGTCGGCCGCTTCGACCGTGTATCCCGACGGGTAATACCCCTCGAGAACGTCGTGTGCACTCGTCTGGTCCGTGACCACGTCGGGAACGAAGTCGCGCTCGAGCAGTTCTTCGAGCAGGTCTGCCGCGTTCACGTGGACGCCAACGCTGTACGGCTCCGCTGCCCTAACTGCCTCCCTGGCACGATCGAGGGCCTCCTCGACATCGTCAGTTTTCTCTTCACAGTAGCCCGTCTCGATCCGGCGATCGATCCGGTCTTCGTCGACTTCGGCGGCGATACAGACGCCCCTGTTCATTGTCACCGCAAGCGGCTGGGCCCCGCCCATGCCGCCGAGTCCCCCGGTGACGACGACCCTGCCGGCCAGGTCGCCATCGAACTGCTGACGGGCCAACTCTGCAAGCGTCTCGAAGGTTCCCTGGATGATTCCCTGCGTCCCGATGTAGGCCCACGAGCCGGCGGTCATCTGGCCGTACATGATTTTCCCCTCCGCCTCCAGCTCGTGGAAGTGCCTCCAGTTGTCCCACTTGCCGACGAGGTTCGAGTTCGCGATCAACACCCGCGGGGCGCGTTCGTGGGTTTCGAACCGGCCGACGGGTTTGCCCGACTGAACCAGAAGCGTCTCGTCGTCTGCGAGATCACGGAGCTGCTCGAGGATCGCGTCGTAGGCGTCCCACGACCGGGCCGCCCGCCCGGTGCCGCCGTACACGACAAGCTCTTCTGGGTTTTCGGCCACCTCCGGATCCAGATTGTTGTTGAGCAGCCGCAGCGCCGCCTCCTGTCGCCACCCCTCACACTCCAGATCGGTCCCGGTGGGCGCCCCCCGGTACTCGCGCCACTGTTCGCTGGGAGCCGACCGCGAGCCGGAGGTGGATCGGTTGGTGTCCATGGCAACAGTGCACGTACGACCGGCCGTACTGAAAAGGCACCGACGCCGTTCTCGTCGTCGCCGTCGTTCAGTACGGGCCGCCGTTCTCGTCGTCGCCGTCGTCGTCGGGGTCGGAACAACCCGCAAGCAGCACGAGCAGTCCCGTGACGCCGACCGTGAGCAGTCGTCTCCGAGTACGTCGCGTCTCCTCCGACGATGGCGGTCGCGGTTCGTCCATGGTTCATATACGCAGCCCACTACCATGAATCCTGTCGCTTGCCATCTTATACCATACTACGAGAGGCGTCGGAGAGCGCGAGCCGGCACAACTACTTACCGCCGCCGGGGAGAAGAGCGATCCATGTCGGACACATCGCTGGACGTCTTCACTGGAGCCGATGGCCGCGACTGGGACACCGGTCCCGACGGGATCGTTCGAATGGCCGTCGTCGGGCTCGGGAATTACGCCCGGAAGGTCTCCCTCCCGGCAATCGCCGAGAGCGACTACTGCGTTCCGTCAGTCGTCGTGAGCGGGACCGAACAGCGTCGGATCGAAACCGCCCGGGAGTACGACGCCGTCGGGGTCACGTACGCGGAGTACGCCGACGGCACAGCCACCGACGAATACGACGCAGTGTACGTGGCGACGCCGAACCGCGAGCACTTGCCACACGTCGAGACCGCCGCCGAGCACGGAAAGGCAGTCGTCTGTGAGAAACCGCTGGAAGCGACGGCCGACCGAGCCCGACAGGCGGTCGAGGCCTGCGAGAACGCCGGGGTGACGCTGATGACTGCCTACCGGATGCAGACCGACCCGCTGGTCCGTCGGCTGCGCGAGTTCGTCCGGGAGGGCGGCATCGGCGAACCGATCCGTCTGTTCGGAAACTTCAGTTTCGACGTGCTCGGCGGTTCGAAGGGGCCTGACCAGTGGCGGCTCGACGAGCACCTGGCTGGCGGGGGCGCGCTGATGGACGTGGGCGTCTACCCGCTCAACACCGCGCGGTTCCTGCTCGATGCGGATCCGGTATCGGTGTGGGGTACGACCCGGACGAGCGGGCCATTTGGGGACGTCGACGAACACGTCGACTTTGGGGTCGAGTTCCCGGACGCGGTCGGGAACTTCTCGGCAAGTTTCAGCGGACATTCGAACGCCGAACTCTCGATGCTGGGAACCGACGGTCAGGTGGCGTTACGCGACGCGTTCGGGGTCGGTGCCGATCGGACCCTGGTCGTCGAAACCGACGACGGAACGGTCGAACTGGAGGGGTTCGGCAGTGACGAGACCGTCGAGGAGTTCGACTACTTCGCTCACTGTCTGTTGACGGATTCGCCGCCAGAACCCGACGGTCGAGACGGGCTCGTCGACGTCGAGACGGCGATGGCAGTCTACAGGGCAGCCGAGCAAGGGAGTCGGGTCGGGATCGATTAGCGGCACTAACGCCGATGGCGGGATGAAGTTCGATCGCGGGATTTAGGCATAACCGGGGGTCGCAGGGCTGATGACGGGTTTTTTTAATCCTCGCGGGCCGTGGGAGCGATCACCCAGGCAAGACGATACTGATCACGGCAACGACGATGGCCGCAAGTGCCATGCGAATTGCAGACACGTACCATCGCTGCTGTGAAATGTGTCCCATGTAGGCGCCGATGGCCCCCAACCACAACATCCCGAGTCCGATCGAGACCAGCACCGCCTGAAACATCGTGAAAACGATTCCCTCGAGGGGAAACGGCAGCAGGGTAAACACGATACTGAGAACCGGTCCCGTGGCTGCCGCCAGAGCAAGGACGAACTGTTCGCTGCGGAGCTCCCGATCGTAGCGAGTCCCCTCCAGCGACGTGAGCAGCGTCGATTCGAGCTCATGACGCTCTCGGGCTGTTTCGGCACGTTCGATCTCCCAGACGCTCCAGATGCCCGACGTTCCGAGACCGACTGCGGCGCCGAGACAGATCCCGACAACCGTCAGCCCGTCCGTGATCCCACCGAGATACGCGCCGATGATAACTCCGAGGCTGGTGAGCACTCCGTCGAAGCTATTGGCGATGAAATACCGTCGAGCCAGCGATCGAACGTCGTCCTTTTTGAAGACGCGCCGGATTCTCGCGCTGCTGGTTGTCGCGGTCATCCGCGATTGAGCCAGGGATCATCGACGATTCGGTCGCCACATGATACCTCGTCGACCGAGTGAATCGAACCGCTCAGATCTTCGATTGATGCTTCAATTTTGGAGAGGTCGAGATCCTCGCCCTCGATGGCGACCCGGACCGTTCTGACGTCCTCTTCCATCTCGACGAGTTTCGTGGTGACCCCGGAGACGCTCTCGAGTTGACTGAGCTGTGAACTGAACGTCACCATCGGCGGTTCGTGAGGTTTCAAGACGTCGAGAACGAGTCGTCGAATCATCGTTTGAAAGGATTTTGGGTGAGTTCTCACAAAAGCATTGGTGGCTCTGTGTCGCGGACCATTTGATCGGCGTCGGATGAGGCGGGGGGATGATAGGGGTTCTCAGGCGATACAATTCATGGGGTGTATTAAAGCGGGTGGGCGAAGACTATCACGTATGACGTCGTATCTAAACACGGATCCGGACCTGGACGAGCACGAATCGATCCTGCAGGAGTACCCAGCGGAGGTTTTCCTCATCGAGCGCGACCACCCGAATGAGGGCCGGTCGTTCCGGTTTCATGCGCCGGTTCGGGAGGCCGTGACGTTCGAGGACGAGGACAGAGCGCGACTGTTTGCCGACCTTTACACCGTGGTCGACGGGTTCCGAATCGGGGGCGTCGGCGAGGGCGGGATTCCCGTGAACGTCGCTGTTGCAGGGACCGCCGAAATCGCCGCCTACATGTACGCGGCATGGGGACAGACTCCGACCCAGATCGCGCAAACGATTGACAGCAACCGTCAGAACGTTCTGGAGTATTTCGAGCGGGTCAGTAGCCGCGCCGAAAAAGTGATCGCAGAGAAGTGATCGCAACGTAGTTACCCCAGAGAAGTGATCGCAACGTAGTTACCCCAGAGAAGTGATCGCAACGTAGTTACCCCAGAGAAGTGATCGCAACGTAGTTACCCCAGAGAAGTGATCGCAGAGAAGTGATCAGAGAGGAGTGAACACAGGTGATGATTGCGGATCGGTACCGAGCCGAACAAGCAAACTGCGTTGCCATGCATCTCCCACTATCGCGGCTGATCACGAAAGAGTCAACCGTCACGAGACGCGGCAATCGACAGATGCGACAACGATCGGAAAGCGAACCGTCACGGCGGGAAAACCATCGTCCGCTTCGTCTCCGTCAAGTCCGGTGCCACCGTAAGCGCCTGGGAGGACAGCCGTGAGTGAGGTTACTCTCGCGGCAGATTTCGCTCTCATCGTCGTTGCGGCGACGGCGATCGGCATCCTGGCCCGCCAGCTCGGCCAACCCACTATCGTCGCCTACATTTTCACCGGGGTCGTGCTCGGTCCGGTAGCGCTCGACCTCGTCACAATCGGGGGACTCGTGGAAGTGATGGCCGAACTGGGACTCGGGTTCCTGTTGTTCCTTCTCGGTCTAAAGATGCGGTTTGACGACATCAAAGAGATACTCCGCCCGATCACCAACATCGCCGTTGGGCAGACGATCCTGCAGACGGCACTGGCGTTCCTGGTCGCCTGGCTGCTCGGATTCGGCACAACGGAGGTCATCGTCATCGCACTGGCGACCGTCTTCGGCGCGACGCCGATCATCGTCAAGTTGCTCACCGACAAAAACGAGATCACGTCGCTCCCCGGCAAGATCGACGTCGGCGTCCTGATCATTCAGGACATCTACCTGGTGATTGTTCTCGCGCTGTTCTCAGCCGAGCGCCTCGACGATCCCGCACAGATCGCGACGACTCTCGGTGTGATCTTCGTCATGATGTCGTTCATCGGGTTGTTCTCGCTGGCTTCCTCACGGTATCTCCTTCCGCATCTCTTTCGTCGAATCGCCGATCGGAAGGATGTCTTCCTCGTGGTCGCGATCGCGTGGGCGTTCCTGTTTATTTCGATCGCAGAAGTGTTCAATCTCTCTGTAGAGGTCGGCGCGTTCCTGGCCGGAATCAGCCTCGCACAGCTCCCCTACAGCAAGGAACTGGAGGATCGAATCACGCCGATCACCGACTTCTTCATCCTGGTGTTCTTCGCGACCATCGGCCTCCAGATCGAGAGCCTCGCGAGCCTGCTGGCGTACTGGCAGGAGGCGATTATCGCCTCAGTCGTCCTGATGGTCGGCAACTTCTGGATCATGTTCTCCCTCATCGACCGAGAGGGATTCAGCGTGGAGACGTCGTTCGTGGGCAGCATCAACATGGTGCAGGTGAGCGAGTTCTCGCTCGTCGTCGGCGCGCTGGCAATCCAGCAGGGATACATCGGTCCGGACGTGCTGGGCTATCTGACTCTGATGGCGCTGTTGACGATGACTGCCTCGACCTACATCATCACCTACAACCACGAACTCTACGAGCGGCTCCAGCCGTGGTTCCGGCGGTTCGAAAGCGAGGAGAAGGTGGACGCGGAGGTCAGTGAATACCGGGGCCACGCCGTCGCGATCGGGTACGACGAAGTCACCGAGGAGGCGCTGCCACTGTTACAGGAGCGATATGGAGCCGTCGTTGTGGTCGACCGGAAGACCGAGCACATCGCCCAACTGAAGGCCGAAGACCGGTACGACTACGTGTTCGGTGACGTTCGACACACGGAGATCAGGAAGGCGGCTGCACTATCGGAGGCCGCGTTCGTCCTCAGCTCCACTGTCGAGACCGACATCAACCGGGTGATCCTCGAGGAAGTCCGGGACGACGCTGTCGTCTTCGCCGAGGCCGACCGGATCGCCGACGCCCACGATCTCTACGACAGGGGTGCAGCGTACGTTATCATGGACACCTACCTGGCCGCAGCGAAGCTAAGCGACTACCTCGAACTGTACTTCAGGGACAGGGCAACGTTCGAACGGCGGATCGCGGACGACATCGACCGGATCAAACGGAAAGCCAGTCGGGTGAGTGTCCTCGATGCGCCGAGCTTCGACATCGAGGTCGATCCACGCCACTGGGGTGGTGGCGATGACTGACATCGTGATCGCCCTCGCGGTGGTGTTCGTCACTGCCGGAGCGCTGTTGCTGGTCGCAAACCAGCTGGAACTCCCCATCGTGCCGTTTTATATCATCGCCGGGCTGCTAACCGGTCTCGTCGTCGGTCAGCCAGCACTGGTGGATCTGGCGCTGTGGGGGATCGCCTTCCTGGTGTTCGTGTTCGGCATCCGTGTCGACATCGGTGACCTCCAGGCGGTGCTTCGCGACGGTGAGGTGGCCGCGTTCGCCCAACTGATCGTGGTCGCCCCGGTCGCGATCGTGGTCGGGTACGCGCTGGGGGACCTGTACGGATTCCAGGATCCGTTCCGGAACGCCCTGTACTTCGGCGCGGCGGCCACGTTGAGTTCGACGCTCGTTGGATCGCAGATCCTCGAACGGGAGATCCGGGAGGGGATGCTGTACGGTCGCCTGGCGTCGTCGATCCACTTCTTCGACGACGTGGTCGCCCTCGGGGCGGTGTTGATTCTCTCTGCTGACGTCCTCGCGGATTCGCAACTCGTCACCTCGAAGATCGGCTACGGCGTGTTGTTCGTCCTCGCCGGGCTGCTCATTTACCGCCACGGCTACCCGGCACTGGTTCGTGTGGCCGACGGCGGGGAGGAGCTGATCCTGATGGGCAGTATCTCGATTTTGATCGCGTTCATCGCCGCCGCGGAGGCTGTCGGAATCTCGATTGTCGTCGCCGCGTTCGCGGCCGGGCTCGCAGTCCGGAGCGAGGGTGTGGAGTCTCTCGGGGTCCGCAACGGGATCGAGTCGATCAAGGACTTCTTCGCCGCGATCTTCTTCGTCACGCTCGGCGCGCTCGTCAGCGTCCCGACTCCGGAGGTGCTCGTGCTCGCAACCGTCCTCACGCTGCTTGTCGTCGCCGTCAATCCTGCGGTCCACGCCGCCGCGTTCGTTCTGGAAGGGTACGACGGTCGAACCGCCTTCCTGACGGCGTCGAATCTCAACCAGGTGAGCGAACTGTCGCTCGTGATCGCTATACAGGGGTGGCTGCTCGGAACGATCGCGACGCCGCTTTTCGATGCGATCGTGCTCGCGGGCGCCGCGACGATGCTGTTGAGCTCCGTTGCGGGACGGTACGAGCAGCTGTTTTACGAGATAGTGCTGTCGCGGTTCCTCGAGGGGCAGACACGGCACATCGACACCAATAGCAGCATCGATGAGGGGATCGCTGAACACGTGGTCGTGATCGGGTACGGACGTCAGGGGCGACGTATCGTCGAGACGCTCGAGGAACTCGAGGTGCCCTACGTCGTCGTGGAAAACGACCCCACTGTCCGGGGGAATCTCCGCGAGAACTGTCGGAATTACGTCTTCGGCGACGCGATGGCGTCTTATCCGATGGAGCTGGCCCGAATCCGACATGCGGGCCTCGTCGTCTCGACGGTCGACCACAGGCCGGTGTCCGAATCGCTGCTGGAACACGACACCGACGCCGACGTGATCCTCAGGGCCGACCAGTCCACCGTCGCCAGTGAGCTACTCGACGCGGGGGCGGATTTCGTCGCCGTGCCCGACATCTTGGCGTCGGATCAACTGGTCGAGAACGTCGAACGGGTGCTCGGCGACGAACGCATGGTGGCGACACTGGAGGCCGACCACCGCGAGTTCCTGGATCTGATGGAGGTCCTCGAAACTGAGCGACGGTACGGGTGAGTGGCGGTCCTGTCGACCACTCATTCGAGAACCGTCACATTTTACCCCACTCTGCCCGCTACCGACGACATGGATCGACTGGAACAGTCGTTGCTCGACGCCCCGATCATCGAGAAGGGCGAATACCAGTACTTCGTTCACCCCATCAGCGACGGCGTCCCGATGCTCGAACCGGAACTGCTCCGGGAGATCGTCATCAAGATCATTCGGAAGGCGGAACTCGAAGATGTGGACAAGATCGTCACTCCCGCGGCGATGGGGATCCACATCTCCACTGCCGTCTCGCTGATGACCGACATCCCGCTTGTCGTCATCCGCAAGCGGGAGTACGGACTCGAGGGAGAAGTTTCGCTGGCCAAGAAAACCGGCTACTCGGAGTCGGAGATGTTTATCAACGACGTCGAGGCCGGCGACAGCGTGCTCGTTCTCGACGACGTGCTCTCGACCGGGGGCACGATGAAAGGAATTCTCGAGGCCCTCTCGGACATCGGCGCCGAGATCATCGACATCGTCGCCGTCATCAAGAAGACCGGTCCCAACGAGCTCGACGACACCGACTACCGGGTGAAGACGCTCATCAACGTCTCCGTCGAGAACGGCGAGGTCATCATCGACGATCCCCGCGGTGACGGATAGCCGGCCGTCGGTCCATCTTCGGTCGCCTGTGGATTCCACTCACTCATCAGCGAGCGTAAACGCGGGTTCCCTTCACGCCTCCCCGATCGTAAAAACGGGTTCTGCGATGTCTTCGCTTCGGCACTCGGGACACCGCGACGGCTGGTTTGCGGGGTCGTCGAACCCGTCGAAGCCGCACCGGCGACACGTCGGCGGCGCGACGAGCAGCTCCTCGCCGCTTCCGGACAACGATTTCGCGACATGGGTGAGATGGTCGTAGACGACCGGAACCGGCACGTCGACCTCGGCGGCGAGTTCGCTCGCGCTCGCCTCCTTCTCTCGGAGGGCGTCGGCGATCCGTTGGCGGGTGGTACGGCTCGTCGGTCCGTCGACCGGTTCCTCGCTCATGTTCACCGCCACGGCCGCCGAGGAAAAGAGACTTACCGGCAGGCAGTAACCCTGTAGTCATGAAGGCGATCGTGCTCGCGGGCGGGTACGCGACGCGTCTGTGGCCGATAACGAAAAACCGGCCGAAGATGTTCCTCCCCGTCGGCGAGAACACGGTGATCGACGAGACGTTCGCAGATCTGGAGGTCGACGACCGGATCGAGGAGGTGTACGTCAGCACGAACGAACGCTTCGAGGAGGACTTCAGGGAGTATCTCGCCGAGGCCCCCTACGAGAAGCCGAGCCTCTCGGTCGAGGACACCGAAAACGAGTCGGAGAAGTTCGGCGTGATCGGTGCGCTCGCACAACTCATCCGACGGGAGGGGATCGACGACGACCTGCTGGTGGTGGCCGGCGACAACCTCATCAGCTTCGACCTCGCGGAGTTCGTCGACTTTTACCAGCGCCGGGAGACACCCGCCCTCGCCGCCTACGACGTCGGATCTCGCGAGCGAGCCAAGTCCTACGGGCTGGTCGAACTCGACGGCGAACGCGTCATCGACTTTCAGGAAAAGCCTGACGACCCCCACTCGACGCTGGTGTCGATCGCCTGCTACGCGTTCCCCGCGGCGTCGCTGTCGCTGTTCGAGACGTATCTCGAGGGGGGAAACAACCCCGACGAACCCGGGTGGTTCATCCAGTGGCTCCAGGAGCGAAACCCGGTGTACGCCTTTACCTTCGACGGCGCGTGGTTCGACATCGGCACCCCCGAAAGCTATCTCGACGCCGTGCGATGGAAGCTCGACGGCGACTGTCGCGTTCATCCCGACGCGACCGTCGAGAACTCCCGGCTGGGCGAGAACGTCCACGTGATGGCCGACTCTTCGGTCGACGACTCGTCGCTCTCGGAGACGATCGTCTTTCCGGATGTGACGATCCGGGACGCGGAGATCAAACGATCGATCATCGACGAGGACACCCACATCGAGGGGCTCGACTTCGCCGGCGCGCTCATCGGGGCCCACAGCCGGATCGGAAACGGGCAGTAACGTCGCCGGCCCGCCGCCCGGGGGCGTAGCCACTCAATTCAGCTCTCCGAGATCCTCCTCGACGTGGGTGTGTTCCTCGGCCGGGAACTCGCCGGATTCGACCTCCCGTTTGAACGCCTCGACGGCCCGTGCCATCTCGCCCCGGAGGTCGGCGTACTGTTTCGAAAACGACGGCGACTCCTCCTCGATCCCGAGGACGTCGGTGATCACGAGCACCTGTCCGTCGCAGTCGCCGCCGGCGCCGATCCCGATCGTG
This sequence comes from Halalkaliarchaeum desulfuricum, assembly GCF_002952775.1. Taxonomy (NCBI): domain Archaea; kingdom Methanobacteriati; phylum Methanobacteriota; class Halobacteria; order Halobacteriales; family Haloferacaceae; genus Halalkaliarchaeum; species Halalkaliarchaeum desulfuricum. Next base: position 519,259 of record NZ_CP025066.1, on the reverse strand, counting down.
GGAATGGAAAGCTCGTCGGTCACCCTGGCTGCGACGTTCGCGGGGACGTGTTCCAGCACGATCGAGAACGCCCCGGCCTCCTGATGGGCGATCGCGAGTTCGATCAGATCTCTGGCGGCGTTCTCCGTGGTCCCCTGTCTGGCGTACCCGCCGAGCTGGTTGACTTGCTGTGGCGTGAGCCCGACATGTGCCATCACCGGAATCCCGACCCGAGTGAGTCGCTCGGTGAGTTCGACCGTGTGCCGGCCGCTCTCGATTTTGATCGCGTCCGCGTTCGCCTCCTTCAGGAGTCGCCCGGCGTTTTCGACGCTTTCGGCCGCGTCGACGCCGAAGGAGAGAAACGGCATGTCGGCGACGACCAGCGCCTCCTCGGTCGCCCGGGCGACCGCAGCCGTCCGGCTGTGCATCTCCTCGAGTGTCACCGGCAGCGTCGTGTCGTATCCGAGCACTGCGTTTCCCATGCTGTCGCCCACCAGGATCACGTCGACACCCGCCTCGTCGACGATCGCTGCGGTCGGCGCGTCGTACGCCGTCAGCATGGTGATCGGCTCCTCGCCGGCGCGCTCGCGGAGGTCACGTGTCGTCACCATACGCCCACGTTCAGCCACCCGGAGAATAAAGCGTCCGGTGAGCGTCGATCGGGTTCGACGACACGACTGGGGCGGCAGCGGGACGGAAAACCGGTAGCTCTTACTCGCCACCCCGCCAATCGCCCGGCCGTGCCACGAGTCGTCGAGGAGACCGACCCCGAGGGAGTCGACTACGGTTGGGTGATGCAGGTGACGTTCGTCGTCACCATCCTGGTGGGCGCGCCCGTCGTCGCGCTGCTCGCTTCCGGAACCGGCGTCGAACTCGCGACGTGGGGGGAACGCGCCGCGTTCGCGATACGGGTCGGCGCGCCGATCTGGTTCGTGACGGCGATCGCGGTGTTCGCCTATGCGAAACGATACCGGATCTCCGACGCTGTCTAGGGAAGCGTTCCTTCCAGTTCGGAGACGTACACGAACCCGGCGCCGGCACGCTCTGCAGTTTGCTCGTCTCTGGGCGAGTCGCCGACGAACAGCGTTCGGCCGGGGTCGACTTGAAGCGCCCGACACGTCGAACGCAACGGCTCCGGATCAGGCTTGCGCGTCGCGAGCGTGTCACGTCCCACGATCGCTTCTTCCGTGACCGACCCGGCGAGTTCGTGTTCCGAGAGCGCGATCCGGACGGCGTCCTCGCAGTTGAGCGAACAGACGCCGACAGGAACGCCGTCCCCGGCGCGTTCGCGGAGGTCGTCGGCGAGAAACAGTCGCTCCGACCGGCGTGCCCCCTCGCGTTCCCGCCTGCAGACGAGTCCCGCGACCGCCTCGCCGACGCCGTGTGCTTCGGCGTCGTCCAGCAGTGTCCAGAGGTCTCCGGTCGGCGGGTCGACTCCCGCCTCGCGATACACCGTCACCGCCTCCTGGGTGACTGCCCCCCAGTCGACGTCGAGCCTGACGAGGGTGCCATCGAGATCGTACACGATAGCGTCGTAATCGTCCATGCCCTCTCCAGGGAGCGAACGAACAAAGGAGCCACGAAAGCCGCCACTGAAAAAGCAAAAAATAACGGCGCGAAATCGACCCCGGGCCGTGGGGCCGATCCCGCTTGAGCACCCTTAAGTCGCGCGGTCCCGAGGTTTTCGACATGCACCCACGGGACCTCTCTTCACACTCGCCGTACGTCCCCGGAAGCGGCATCGAGGAGGTCGCCCGGGAACTCGGCGTCGATCCCGACGACCTCGTTGCGCTCTCCTCGAACGAGAACCCACACGGACCCAGCCCCGCAGCCGTCGACGCGATACAGGAGCACGCCGGCCGGATTCACCAGTATCCGAAGGCCGCCCACGCCGACCTGACCGATCGGATCGCCGAGGAGTGGGGGGTCGACTCCCGGCAGGTGTGGCTCTCCCCGGGCGCCGACGGCGCGCTGGACTACCTCGCACGGGCGATGCTGTCTCCGGGTGATCGGGTACTCGCCCCCGAACCGGGATTCGCGTATTACCCGATGAGTGCCCGGTACCACCACGGTGCCGTGGCGACTTACGAGCTCTCGCCCGCAAACGACTTCGCCGGGACCGCAGACGCCGTGTTGTCCGCCTACGACGGCGAGCGGATCGTCTACGTGACCACGCCCCACAACCCGGCGGGAACCGAGTTCTCGCGGGAGCAACTTCTGGAGCTGCTCTCGGCGGTCGAGGACCGGACGCTCGTCGTCGTCGACGAGGCGTACGGCGAGTACAGCGAGTCCCCATCGAACATCGAGCTACTGGACTCCCACGAGAACCTCGCGGTGACCCGGACGTTCTCGAAGGCGTACGGGCTCGCCGGACTCCGGGTCGGCTACGCTGTCGTCCCCGAGGCGTGGGGGGACGCCTACGCCCGGGTGAACACCCCGTTTGCGGTGAACGAACTCGCCTGCCGGGCGGCAATGGCGGCGCTCGGGGACCACGATCACCTCCGGACGTCCGTCGAAACCGCGAGATGGAGCCGGGAGTACCTCCGGACGGAACTCGACGCACCGACCGTCGAGAGCGCGGCCAACTTCGTGCTGGCACACGTGGGCGACGCCGAAACGGTCGCCGAACGAAGCAAACAGGCGGGTGTAGTGATCCGCGACTGCACGAGCTTCGGGCTCCCCGAGTACGTCCGCATCTCCTGTGGAACCCGCGAGGAGACGAAACTCGCGGTCGAGACGCTCGATGAGGTGCTCGCCGACGCCGACGTCGCCGGGGTGGGGACGCGTGGCTGACCGGACGGACGGCGGCGACGAGCTGTCGCCACCCGGGACCCGTGCCCGTCGGATCGTCGTGACCGGAACGCCCGGCACCGGAAAGACGTCCGCGACCGAGCAGGTCGCCGAGGTCGGGGACCTCGACATCGACGTCGTCCACCTCAACGATCTCGTGAAAGCCGAGGGGCTGTGGACAGACCGCGACGAGGAGCGAGACACCCTCGTCGTCGACCTCGGGGCGGTGCGCGACCGTCTGGGCGACTGGGACGGGATCGTCGAGTCGCACGTCGCCCACCACCTCGAGGCGGACCGGGTGGTAGTGCTGCGGTGCCGCCCGGACGTGCTAGAAGAGCGCCTGCTGAACCGCGGGGAGTCACCCGGAAAGGCACGGGAGAACCGCGAGAGCGAGGCGCTCGACGTGATCCTCTCGGAGGCGGTCGAACGCCACGGTCGGGCGTCGGTGTACGAGATCGACACCACCGACCGATCGAGTTCGGCGGTCGCCGAGGAGATCGTCGCAGTCGTGCTCGGAAAGCGGGCACCGGGCGCCGGCGAAGTCGACTACCTCGAGTATCTTCCGGGAGGGATCGACGGGTGACGCTGGATCGGCTCCGTCCGATCGCCGACAGGGCGCTGACGCCGTTCGTCGACGCCGCCGACGCGGTCGGGCTCTCCCCGGACGGGGTGAGTGTGCTGGCGTTTGTCTGTGCGCTGGCTGCCGGCGGGGCGTTCGCGATCGCAGAGCCGGTCTGGTTCGTCGCCGGCGCGGTGCTGGTGTTCGCGAACGGCTGGTTCGACCTGGTCGACGGCGCGCTCGCCCGTCGCCAGGGGGAGGCGTCGGCGGGCGGGGATCTTTTGGATCACGTGCTGGATCGCTACGCGGACATCGCGATCATCGCCGGGCTCGCGGCGGGGATGGGAGCGTATCTACTGGGTTTTCTGGCCGTAACCGGCGTGTTGATGACGTCGTATCTCGGCACCCAGATCCAGGCGGTCGGCCTCGGCCGGGAGTACGGCGGCGCGCTCGGGCGCGCGGATCGGCTCGCGCTCGTTGGCGTCGTCGGCGTCGTTGCGGCGATCGTCCCCGGGGAATTGGTCGCCGGCCTGACGATCGTCGAACTCCTGCTCGTCGCGTTCGCGATCGTGGGTCACCTCACTGCGCTCCAGCGGTTCTACGGCGCGTGGTCGGATCTGTGAGCTGATAATTCGGCCGGCGTGGCGTGCGTGTGGTTTTTACTCTCGGCGGCGGTACAGACGTGTATGCCCCAGTGTGAGATGTGTGGTGCGGAGAAGTCGTCCCTCACCACGACCAAGGTCGAAGGCGCCGAACTGGAGCTTTGTGATTCCTGTTCCGAGTTCGGCACGGAGGTCCGCACCGAGTCCACCAGTTCGTCGGGGAGCAAGTACTCGACGACCTCGAGTTCGGGCACGTCCTCGGGCGGTTCCGGCGGCGGGAGCTCCGGCGCTTCGGGATCCGGAGGCTCCTCCTCGCGCCGGCGGGACATGTTCGACGAGATGGACGAGCTCGCGGCCGACTACGACACCCGGATCCGGAACGCGCGGGAGTCGACCGGGATGAGTCAGGAGGACCTCGCGAAGAAGCTCAACGAGAAGGCGAGCCTGATCCGAAAGCTCGAGCGCGGCGACATCCTCCCCAGCGACGACGTCCAAAAGAAACTCGAGCGGGAACTCGATATCTCGCTCCTCGAGGGCGAGGACGTGGAAGACTCCGAGTGGTCGAGCGACTCCTCGGGAACGATGACGCTTGGCGACGTCGTGAAGCGGAAGGATTAAACACCGACCTTTTTTAACGGGGGCCTCACTCACTGCGTTCGTTCGACCCCCGCCAAAAAATCTCGATCAAAAAAGCCGCCTCCGCGGGCGTCGCCCGCTCCGGCGGTGAAACGCCTCGCGTTCCGACCTTTTTTAACGGGGGCCTCACTCACTGCGTTCGTTCGACCCCCGCCAAAAAATCTCGATCAAAAAAGCCGCCTCCGCGGGCGTCGCCCGCTCCGGCGGTGAAACGCCTCGCTTCGCTCGGCGTATGCTCGGTGGTGTGTTTCTTAAGTGAGGCTCTTACTGAATACGGTGACACAGCGGAATATATCGAGAGATGTGTGGGTAGGCCAGTGCAAGCTACAGGGCGCGAGTCTTGCGCAGGGGTTGTTTCCATTTATATTTATATCTTAATTGGAATGATGTGTATAGACGGTACACACATCAATGAGCAATTGTTCCGTTTACTCAGAAAACACTGGAACGGACGGCAAATGGAGATGTAAACTGGTCAGTGAGGGTCTTACCAGTATCACATGATGTTCTCGGCACTGTGCAACATACAGAGGATCAATTCAGCATGGCAATCGCGTTCATTTAGCTCCAGATGTACTGAACTAGCTTTACTGTGGACGGTACGGACTGCTCGTTCGAAATTCGTGATATGACACTGCCTCCAACAGATCAAAGCGCTTCCGAGGGGCTGTCAAGTTGCGTAGTGATGAGTGAGATGCTGGCTCCGAACGTGACAAGGACGCTCCCAAAGAGAGTGAGATAGACACCATGTCCCGGCAACCATTTGCCAATAAGTGGACTTTGGGTTATCGTAATCACCGCTACGAGTCCGCCAATCCCAACCAAAACGAGATCGAAGACGGATCGCCACTCCGAACTCCGGAAACGACCAACTTCGACAAGCGCACCGACACCTGCTACGACGAGTAATCGTCGAACCCAGATTCGCTCAACTCCCATTTGCTCGCCTAACACATACACCTTCAACGGGAGTTCTTTGTCGATCCACGGAAGGACTGCTCCTATACCGATCAGTCCAAACCCAGCAAGGACGAGGACATGCGAGACGAGATCCCCTCGCTCGATATCCGTTATCGAGTGTGAAAGTGCCATACTTGCAGATACGAGTAGCGGAATAATAGGATTGTGGTAGGACAAATACGTGTTTGAGAAATGAACTCTTTTCGCTCAGACCGAAACAACCTACGAGATACACGTTGTGTATCTTGTACCGAATTTCTGATTGACTCCTGATAAGATTTATTTGATTTCAGTCAGTTCTTATCCTAACACAAACGAAGTTCATTACACGTGTTACGGACTCCCAGGGTGATGCGTATGCCCCTTGTATTCATCACTCACCACGTGATGGTTTGCTTAGAGGACTTCAGGGCAGCGCCCGATACAGAGCGTGAGTTCAGCAGGGTGATCCAGTCAGGGCCAGTCCGGGGGCAGTTCGTCGGAATGACTCTCAATCAGTTCAAGCAGTGGCTCGATTTCGTCGAAACGTGGCCCTTTCGATATCTCGCCCGTCTCCCGGTCCCACTCAATGTATCCTGCATCGTCTAATTTCGGCAGGTGGGTATGAATGAGGGCCCTTTCCACCTCTTTTTTCTGGTCCCCACTCCGAACCTTAACGTCGGCTTGCGTTTCGATAGTTCCCTCTTTCAACAACAGAAGAATCATCCGGCGATGACTTTCACTCAGAATATCGAGTTTGCGAGCCATCCCCGAACGGAACAGGATACTCTCCGACGCGTCACTCACTGAGTCCGGTAAATCAGTAAATCCTCCCTCATTGTGTGTCATACACTAACATCGAACTGGAACTTATATAATTATTGTGTAATATGTATAAGATTAACTAATAAAAAATCGTCCGACTTGGAGGCTGTCTCTTTCAGATAGGGCCCACAGGGTGGTAAGCCAGCCGTTCTACTCTCTCGTATTCCTTCGTCCGGCAGTACGGTGAATGGGTCACGCTACCCGTCAAACCGATGGCCGATAAACGCATAGTATCCATCACGTAGGGGCCAATCTGCCCTCGAATCTGTCATCTGTGTAACTGCTGAAAAAAGGGAACAGAAGGTATTCACAACGCTGAGATGGGAGTTTCACTGAGCGGACCTACTCTTTAGTGTGCTCCCCATGAGGGCAGGGCGGCCCTCCGAAGCCCGTTTCCATCATGTCACATTCGCCGTTTGAATTGATGAGGTGCCGTCCCTGATACCCACCGGTTCCATTGTTGTACTTTCACCGCGTACACCGGCATTCGAGTGATTATGCTGAACCACGCTGTGCCATGTGGGATAATAGCACCCTACAACCTAGGTCTTTGCTCCTCACTTCTCTTTGGAAGAGGTCGCCTGTTGAATACCCGCTATGTATCTTGCAGCAGGTTTCTGATGAACTCTTGAAACTTTTAGATTGAATCCGGACAGTCACTCAACTATCGTAAACCTAGACTCCTCCTCGATCCAATGCTCCTCAATGATGTGTTCGCCATTGTACACATCAGGCAGTTTGTGGCAGATTATTGCTACAAAAACCTTTGTCTGCAACACCCATTCTCTACATCTTTCACGCCAACCGGTGACAATATCTCTAAGTCGGCGGGTGTTTCACTGGGTTCGATAAGAGCCTCGAGTTAGTAGGGCGTCGTGCCGCCGTGTTCGTCCGACTCCGCGAATCCGTACGTCGAGGTCAGATGGTCAATCATGTAGTCGACTGTGGATGGATCGTAGCTCCAGAAGCCGTAGTAGTGTCCGTCCTCGCGCTCTTCAGCCAGCAGCGCGCACTTGCTCTCGTCGACGCCGGCGCCGTCGTAAGCGACGAACCATGTCTTCCGTATCTCGCTGTCACGCTCGACGTGGAGGGTGACGTTTTTCATGTTCGGGAGGGTCCCTTCGGGAACTGCGTACGCGTGTACCGACAGCCCCTGCTTGCCTGCGAGCCGTTCGTAGGTGGGCAGTTCCCCCGAAAACACTTCCAGCGTCTGGAACCCTGCGTGGAGTTCTCCCGCCCCGACCCGCCAGGCACGGTCCTCGATCTCGCGGGAAGCGGCGAGCATCTCCCCCGCAGAGTAGGAGGTGAACATCGTCTGGTCGAGGTGATCCAGGATCGGACGGTACGTCCCGGCGACGAACTCCGGATCCCGCTGCGTTCCGGGGTCGGCCAGTTCTTCGAGGTCGATCGCCGTCAGAAACGTCCCCGCCTGACCGAGCACGCCGAACGACTCGGGGCCCCCGTCCATCGTCGCCGTCTCGATCTCGAGGTTCCGATCCGAAAACCGGTCGCGGAGGTCCGCGACGACGTCGCCGTCGGTGTTGATCACCGTCAGCGTCTTCTCGTAGGATTCGACGCCGGCGATGAGTTCCGTGAGGGACATCTCTTCTGTTCGATCCTTGGAGAGGCGGGTATTTGACAATTACTCACACTCGTCGATTCGGCGCACGTCCCGGCTCGTTCGACGCGAAGTGTGTCCGGATCGTGAAGCTATTTGCCCACGCGGACCACCATCACCGATATGTTCGTTCTGGTTAACCTGAAGGCGTACCCGTGTGACGGACCCGCTGTCGCGAGGGCGGTTCGGGAGGTAAGCGAGGAATCCGGCGTCCGGATGGCAGTCGCACCGCAGGCGGCACAGCTCGAGACGATCCACGACACAGGCGCAGAGACGTGGGCCCAGCACGTCTCCCCGGTCGAACAGGGGAGCCACACCGGCTCGACGCTCGCGGAGGCGGTTGCCGACGCCGGTGCGGTGGGAACCCTGATAAACCACTCCGAGCGCCGGCTCCGTCTGGCCGACATCGACGGCGCACTCTCGGCGGCCGATCGGGCGGATCTCGAGACGGTCGTCTGTGCGAACAACCCCGCGCAGGTGGGCGCCGCGGCCGCCCTCGCCCCCGATGCCGTCGCGGTCGAACCGCCGGAGCTCATCGGCGGCGACGTCTCGGTGTCGACTGCCGATCCCGGTGTCGTCAAGGACGCCGTCGATGCAGCAACCGCCGTCGACGAGGACGTGTCGGTGTTCTGTGGTGCCGGCGTCTCGACGGGCTCGGACGTCGCCGCCGCAGGTGAACTAGGCGCCGAGGGCGTGCTACTCGCGTCGGGGGTCGCAAAGGCCGACGATCCGGAGGCTGTGCTGTGGGACCTGGTCAGTGAAATCTGAGAGGAGTCACCGGGAATCTCGGTCCTCGTCGCGATCCTCGTCGCGGTCCTCGTCGCGATCCTCGTCGCGGTCCTCGTCGCGGCTTTCTTCACGGGTCTCACCGTCGAACGCCGCTTCGATCGCATCGACCATCTCGTCGACCTCGTCGTCGCCCAACCGGTCGGCGTACGCGTCCCGGACCAGGTCCGGGATCGCGTAGGTGTACTCTCCCTGGCCGGCGTGTCGGATCAGCCCGGTCGTTCTGAGCGGACGGTTGCGTCCGTAGGCGATCTGTCTGTCGCCGTCGCCGCCAGCGTCGATGTGGGCGGCGATCGGTTCGCTCGTGCCCTCTCGACGGTAGTGATCGAGCATCCGTCTGGACAACTCCGGCACGGACTCGATCCGCCCGCGCAGCTCCCGGATGACCGCCTCCCTGGTGCCGAGCCGGACGTCGGCCGCGAACTCCATGGCCACCTCCGCGACGTCGTCGGCGTCGATCGGGGGAATCGGACCGCCGTTCGCGGCACGGCTGCCCGGTACATCTGCCGCGTCCGGAACCTCCGTTTCGTCTCCAGGGTCCGTTTCGTTTGCAGAACTAGCTTCGTCTGGAGCTCCGGCTTCGTCTGGAGCTCCGGCTTCGTCTGGAACCTCCGTTTCCCCTCGACCCGCCGTTTCCGTTCGAGTGTCGGAATTCCGATCTTCGGGACCGTCGGATCCGGCCGGTTCGTACTCCGGGAGCACCGACTGATCGGCTACCTCCTCGCGGTGCAGGTTTCGTCCCTGCCCACCACGGTAGGAGGCCTCCGCTCGACCCAGAAGCGCCTGGGCGAACTGGTCGGCCATCTGCGAGAGGTCTCTCGCCTCTTCGAGCTCCTGTTCGAGCTGCTGGATCCGCGCCTGCTTGCGGTCGAGTTCCTGTTTCAGGTCGGCGATCTCCGATTCCCGACGCTCCGCTTCGTCACTGATCTCCTCGAGTTCGGAGACGAGGTTCCCGGAGACGCTCTTGAGTTCCGGGCGTTCGAAGTCGCCGAGCCCCGGCGTTGCCCCGGCGTCGAACGTCTGCTTGCGGTGAAACTGCACCCTGTCGATCGAGTCCGCCCAGTCGCGCATCAAAAACGCCTCCCCGTCGTCGAGGTCCTCGATCGCGTCGGCGTAATCGGAACCGAGGATCCGGCCGACGACCTTCGTGTCGTTGTCCCAGGTGAGCCGGTGCCAGACGAGCCAGTCACACTGGGTGATGAAGTCCTTCTTGACGTTGGCGGGACGCTGGCTGATGCCGACGATTCCGAGCCCGTGTTTCCGCCCGCGTTTCCCGACCTTGATGAGCATCTTTCCGGTTTCGGTCATCCCGCCGCGTTCGGGGATGTACTCGTGGCACTCCTCGACGACGAGCAAGAACGGCTTCTTGAGCTTCTTTTCCTTCGCGAAGAGGTGTTTGGTTGTCTCCAGCAGGAGTTCGTCGGCGACATCCTCCTCGAGGTAGCCCGAGACGTCGAGGATGATCGGCACGTTCTGTTCGAGCGCGAGGTTCGCCAGCTTCTCGGCGTGTTCCGGCGAGACAACGATGTCACACTCCTCGTCGGCGCCGACGTGGAGGATCTCGTACTCCTCTTTGAGGCCGTAGTACTCGCCGTCGGTGTCGACGATCAGGACGTTGAGGTTCTCCGCAAGCAGGTTCTCGACGAAGACGGAGGCGGTGTTGGAGTTGTGGACGAACACCCCGTTCGCGAGGAACGTGTCCGTCCCGACCACGTCGAGGTCGTACACCTCGCGTTCGCCCGGGTATGGTTCGATCGAGACGACCTGCTGCCACAGGATGTCGTCGGTGTTTTGCGGCCCGTCCTCGTGGACCGGACTGTCGGCACTATCGAGGGATACGATTCCTCCGTCGGTTCGGGAGATTGATGGATCGCCGTCGACGAACTCGGGGGCGGTCGGCATCCAGGCACCGACATCGAGTTCGTCGCCGCGGATCGGGACGATGTCCCCGTCCTCGAGGGTGAGGAAACTGTGGTCCCCGGTACCGACGACCTCGGTGCCGTCTTCCAGCTCGATACAGAGCAGGTCGTCATCGGTGTGCTGGATCGTCGCCCGCACTCGCCGGAACTCGGCCCCGTGAGTGTCGGTGTTCAACGAGAGAACCTGGTCGCCCTTCCGCATTTCCTCGATCGGTTTCGGCCCCTCGGGCGTCTCGACGGGCGTGCCCTCGAGAATGCTCTTGCCCGACCCCGACTTTCCGGTGACGAACCCCCGCCCGGTGAGCAGTTCCACGGCCGGGATCTCGATCGGCGATCCGGGTTCGACGTCCGGGGATGCGCCCGGTCCGGCGCTGGCCTCCGCGACGTGAATCGTTTCTTCGTCCTCGACGTCGTCGCTCATTGGCCTAGGTTCCACGCGGCGGCATCAAAGGTGTTGCCCGGCGTCAGACGCACGTCAGACGGGCGAGCAAGTCAGCGCGTAACTGGTCGAGCGCGTCATCCGTTTCGTGCCTCTTCGTCTCGGGGTTCTTCGTTTCGTGCCTCTTCGTCTCGTGTCCACTCGTCGAGCGCCGACTGGTCGACCCCTCGACGGAATCGCGACGGCCTCGAACTGGACCGCTCGTCGGTCGATCTCTCCCGCGGGCCGACCGAACCGTTCCCGTCTGCAGGTCCGGTAGCTTCGATCTCGGCGTCCTCGAATCCCCCCAGTGTCGCCTGATCGCCCGCCTCGAACGAGAGGTTCGAGACGCGCACGCCGAGTTTGCGCACCCGCGTTTCGTGAAACTCCTCGAGCAGTTCCAGGGCGATCTCCTCGAGAAGTTCCGGATCGTCGACCGGTCCCGAAAGCGACTCTGCGCGGGTGTTGACCTCGAACGGCGGCTCGACGGCCTTGATCCCGATCGTCCGGTACAGCGCCTCCCGACTCCGGGCACGGTCTGCGACGTCGGCCGCGAGCGCCCGGACCGTCTCCCGTTTCGGCGCCACTTCCCGGACGGGTTCGGCGAAGGCGGACTCCCGCGAGAGGCTCTTCGGCCGACCGGTGGGGGTTACCTCGCGGTCGTCGTCGCCGCGGGCTCGGGCGTACAACTCCCGTCCCCGCTGGCCGAACCGCGCTTCCAGCTCTGTCGGATCCGCCGCCGCCAGGTCGCCGGCCGTCTCGATTCCCAGTTCCGAGAGTTCGCGGGCCGTCACGGGGCCGACGCCGTGGATTTCGGCGGTCGAAAGCGGCGAGAGGAACGACCTGACGTGACCCGGTGGAACCACCGTCAACCCGTTCGGCTTGTCGAAATCGGAGGCGATCTTCGCGGTCGACATGTTGGGCGCGACACCGACGCTCGCTGGGACGCCTGCCTCCCGCTGGATCCGCTCGATCACGTGTCTGGCGTACCCCTCGGCCAGCCGGCGAGTTTCCGCCGGCCCGGCCGACCGGCTCGGGTCGCCGCCGGGGACCGGATCCCACCCCGTTCGGTCGGTGACGTCCAGGTACGCCTCGTCGATGCTCACTTCGCGGACCACGTCCGCACAGTCGTGGAGTACCGCCTTCACGTCCGCCGCGACCGACCGGTAGAACTCCAGATCCACCGAACGGTAGTATCCCCGAGGATCCGACTGTTCGTCCTTCACGTCGGCTTCCATCCGCGGGAGTTGTTCGAGCGCCTGCGAGATGGGCTGGGCGCTCTCGACGCCGTGTTCGCGTGCCTCGTAGCTCGCGGTCGCGACCGCGCCGTTCGTCTCGCCGGGTTCATATCCCATGCCGACGACGACGGGCTCCCCCTCGAGTTCGGGCTCGCGCAGCCGCTCACAGGAGGCGTAAAAGCAGTCCATGTCGACGTGCAGGACGATCCGCTCGTCGACCTCGTCGGGGGTGCCTGGCAGCCGCGCTGCCTCCATCGATGACGACTGGGGGCCGGACGACCGTTAACCTTCCCCGTCTGCGGTGAAACTATACTGTCGGATTCACAACGGAGCGTGGCCCGGTTCGCGACCCACGAACCCGACAGCGAAGGCTCACGAACGGAGCGACGGCGGAAAAGTAGCGGGAGGTAGATTTGAACTACGTCGAGACGTGCTCACGACGTTGCGCGCGTCTCGCCTCATTCAAATCTTTCCGGGGCTCGGGACGCGGGACACTTCACGCTCCGCTTTGAGTCTTAGTCTCGCTCGAAAAGTAGCGGGAGGTAGATTTGAACTACCGATCTCCGGGTTATGAGCCCGGCGGAATCTCCTGGCTATCCCATCCCGCTACCAGAAAAAAATCGGGTATGACGGTTAAGGGTTGTGATTCGTTCGCCGTATGCCAGTTCTCCGCACCGCTCGATCCGTCATTCTGCGACGCTGTCGCGTGGGTATGCCGACCCACAGCGTTTTGTCCGTCCGGTCGAACGGGAGGCCGTGGACGCCAGACAGGACACGCCGACGAACCCGTTCGGCATGGACGAGGCCTGCGAGAACTGTCGACGTTGCGAGACACGATCGAACGTGATCCACGGCTACGGCGACGTCGCGGCCGACTTCCTGTTCGTCGCCGAGGCGCCGTCGCCAGACGACGACGCCACGGGACGCCCGGTTCTCGAGCGTACCGAACTCGGTCGGATCTTGAATACGGTCGGACTGGTGGACGTAGACGCCGCCGAAGCCTCCCCCGAAGCCTCCGCTGAAGCCTCCCCCGAAGACGCCGGCGGCGCTGGAGGGCTTCCCCTCGAGAACGCGTACGTCACGCATCTCGTTCGGTGCCACGGTCCCGAGGAACCCGCCGATCGGGAGGTCGCCGCGTGTGACCCGTTTTTGACTGCCGAAATCAGGATGATCAATCCACACGTCATCGTCCCCATCGGCGGCCGAACGCTGGGGGCGCTCGCCGTCGAGTACACGACCAGCCCCCCGGAGGCGTTCGACATCGAGGAAGTACACGCGACGACGATCCGGGGTCGTGGCTTCGAACTAGTGCCGATGGTCGACCCGGAACGCGCGAGCGATGACGAACTGGACGCGTGGGTGAGGCAGTTCACGGAGGCGGTGCTCGGCCGGGATTACAGACAGACGAAAGGACGTCAGGAACGGTGAGTTCAAGGAATCCCGGCACGAACCGCGGCTATGACGATCGTCGCCGTTCTCGCTGATCCGCCACAGGAAGGCCACGTTCTCTCACAGCTGGTGGAGACGAGTCCGCTTTCTCCCGCCGACGCCGTCGAACTGTACGAGGCGCTGTTTCGGGACACGGTACACGCCGTCGAGCGTTCTGCCGGATCGCTGCTCGTGAACTACGCTCCGGCAGGTGATCTCCCCGACGAGGTCGCCGACGACACCCCGCCGGAGGCGCAGCTTCGAACGCTCGTCGTCGACGAGGTCGACGATCCAGAGTTCCGGGATTCGGTTCGGTTCGAGCCCCAGGTCGGCTCCTCGTTTTCCGCGCGGGCGGGCAACACCGCGACGCATCTGCTCCGGGAGGAGGAGGCCAGTTCGGTCGCCATCGTGCGACCCACCGTTCCGTTTCTCTTTCGAACGGTGCTGGATTCCGCATCGATGAAACTGCGACAGTCCGGCGCAGTTTTCGGCCCGGCGCCCGGCGGACGGGTGTACTACGCCGGCTTCCGCGAACCGGTCGACTTCGCGGACGCCTGGGAGCCGCCGGCGCTGTCGACGCTTACAGGTCGGGCCGTGGACGCGCAACTCGACGTCGACTTCGTCGGAATGCAACCGACCATCGAAACTGGACGCGACCTGGCGGCGGTCCTGGTCCAGTTGCGTGCCAGAGTCGACTCCGAACGGATCGTTCCCGTCAACACTGCGACTGTCCTCTCGGAGTTCGGCGTCGACGTCGCGATCGAGAACGGCGAGCCGACGCTGGTGTCTGACTGATCGACACCGCAGCGAGATCGACACCGCACCGAGACCGACACCGACACGCATTTGCGGAGTCGCGTACAACTATCGAACGCGGTGGGATGGCGGAGTGGACTATCGCGCCTGCCTTGAAAGCAGGTGGCCGTCAGGCCTCCTGGGTTCGAATCCCAGTCCCACCGCGTTTTCGACGATACCTTCGTTTTACCGAAGACAATCCATTCGCCCGGAACGCAAGTTCTATCGGGCGGGTGTGAGTACGGGCCCGTATGGACTGGCCACACGATCCCGACGGCGAGGAGGGCAGCGAGGGGATGCGCAAATACGGCCACGCAGTGATCGCAAAGAAAGTCGACGAGGAGGAGGATTTCCCCCTCTCCCGCGAGGAGTTCGTCGACGAATACGGCGACGACCCGATCAGGATCAACCACGAGCGGGTCGTCGCGCTCCGGGACATCTTCGAGGGCATCGAACAGGAGGAGTTCGCGGACTTCGTCGAACTCCACAGAGCGGTCGGCAAGGCGATGCGAGCGGGCGGATTCTGGGACTACGAGGGCGCCGAGGCGTTCGTCGGTGGAGACGCCTGAAACCACTACTCAGCTCCGAGTGAGCGCTTTTTCGGGGGTTTTGCCTCCGGAACTTTGATATGGCGTGTCGTGAATCCTCCCGATACAGGATGGCAGTAATTTGGCTGGACGACGTTCGAGCCGACGACGTGGAAACCGTCGGCGGCAAGGCCGCTTCGCTTGGCGAACTCACCGACGCGGGCCTGCCCGTTCCGCCGGGCTTCGTCGTCACCGCCGGAACGTATCGGACCTTCATCGAGGAGGCCGGCATCGACGAGGAACTGTTCTCGGCAGTTGACGTCGATCCAGAGGACTCCGCAGCGCTCAGGGAAGCGGCCGAGACCGCCGAGGGGCTGATAACCGGAACGGAGATTCCCGAGGACGTCGCCCGAGAAATCCTCGAAGCCTACCGGAGCTTCGGCGGCGAGGAGGAGGCGTTCGTCGCGGTGCGGTCGTCGGCAACGGCAGAAGACCTTCCGGGGGCCTCATTTGCCGGACAGCAGGAGACGTACCTCAACGTCCGCGAAGAGAAGCTCCTCGAGCGGATCAGGGACTGCTGGGCGTCGCTTTTCACCCAGCGGGCGATCTACTACCGCAACCGGCAGGGGTTCGACCACGAATCGGTCGACATCGCGGTCGTGGTTCAGCGGATGGTCGACGCCGAGAAGTCCGGCGTTATGTTCACCAGCCACCCTTCGACGGGGGAGCCGGAAGCGGTCATCGAGTCCGCCTGGGGGCTCGGCGAGGCGGTCGTTTCTGGGTCGGTGTCGCCGGACAACTACGTGTACGACCGACGGACTGACGAGGTTCTCGACGTAACCGTCGCCGACAAGAAGACGAAGATGTGCAAGGACCCCGACACCGGCGAAACGGTCGAGGTCGAACTCGATGAGGACCGCCGGAATGAGCGCGTGCTCTCGGACGCGGAGATCGAACGGCTCGTCGAGATCGGGGAACGCGTCGAGTCCCACTACGGCGAGCCGCAGGACGTCGAGTGGGCGATCGTCGACGACGAGATTTATATGCTCCAGTCGCGACCGGTCACGACGATCGCGGAGTCGGAAACCGGCTCACGAGCCGGGTCACAGCGCGACGCGGACGACGAGGAGAAGGGGACGCTCGATCCGATCGAAGGAAGCCCGAACGGTGGCAACGGAGTGAACGATCAGGGGAACGGGGCTCCGAACGACGACGTTCTGTTGAGCGGGCTCGGATCCTCGCCGGGGGTCGTCTCCGGCACCGTCCGGATCGTGACGAAACTGGACCACCTCGATTCTGTCGCCGACGGCGACATCATCGTCACCGAGATGACGATGCCCGACATGGTGCCGGCGATGAAACGCGCGGCCGGGATCGTCACCGACGAGGGCGGGATGACCAGCCACGCAGCGATCGTCTCACGGGAACTCGGCGTGCCGGCGGTCGTGGGCACCGGATCGGCGACCCGGACCCTCACGAACGGCCAGCAGATCACCATCGACGGCGACAAGGGGACAGTCCGGAAGGGCGCACACGAGGATGCCGAACCCGCAGAGGAGTTCGAGCCTACCGAGGAGGTCAGACCCAAGACCCCGGTCAAACCGATGACAGCCACCGAAGTGAAGGTGAACGTCTCGATCCCCGAGGCGGCCGAGCGCGCGGCGGCGACCGGCGCCGACGGCGTCGGCCTCCTCAGGATCGAGCACATGGTGCTGTCGCTGGGGCAGACGCCCGAACGCTACATCCAGCGAAACGGGCGGCGCGCGTACGTCGACGAGATCGTCGACGGCATCCGCGAGGTCGCCGAGGAGTTTTACCCCCGACCAGTTCGGGCGCGGACGCTCGATGCACCCACAGACGAGTTCAAGGAACTTGAGGGCGGCGACGAAGAGCCCAACGAGCACAACCCGATGCTGGGCTGGCGGGGGATCCGCCGGAGCCTGGACAAGCCGGACGTGTTCCGGGCGGAGCTGGCGGCGTTCCGACGGCTCTACGACATGGGCTATGACAACGTCGAACTGATGCTTCCGCTGGTGAACGACGCCGCCGACGCCGACCGCGCCGCGGAACTCATGCGCGAGGAGGATATCGATCCGAACGCAATCACCTGGGGCGTGATGATCGAGACGCCCGCCAGCGCACTCCGGATCGAGGAACTGGTCGAGACCGGCATCGACTTCGCTTCCTTCGGGACGAACGACCTCACCCAGTACACCCTCGCGGTCGACCGCAACAACGAGAACGTCGCCGACCGGTTCGACGAACTCCACCCTGCGGTGCTACAGCTCATCGGATCCACTATCCAGACCTGCAGGGAACACGACGTCGCGACGAGCATCTGCGGGCAGGCCGGTTCGAAGCCGGAGATGGTCCGGTTCCTCGTCGAGGAGGGTGTCTCCTCGATCTCGGCGAACATCGACGCCGTTCGGGACGTTCAGCACGAGGCGAAACGCGTCGAACAGCAGCTGCTGTTGGACTCGGTGCGGTAGGTCTCGAAGCTCCGAGGCCGTCTCCAACTCTTCTGACACCCTGACTGGGTAGGTGCCGAGGCTATGGTTATTCGTACCAAACAGGAGGTATGAGCAGCAGTAACTCGAGCGACAGGACGCGGGAACTGGCCGACCTGTTCGTCAACGTCACCGGGGACGAACGTGTCACCGAGCCACAAAACGAGAACTACGACCGCGAAATTCGGGGGGAAAACAGGATCGACGAAGCCGTCCGTGACGGCCTCGAGGACGCCATTGCCGGCGCGGAGCCGGATCCCGGCGATCCCGGCGAAACCGGCGAGTCCAGTGGATGACTGTGACGGGTTTTTGAGCCGACGAACGCGACGTTCTTGCGACCCGTTCGTACCGACGACAGCGACAGCCTTATGAACACAAACGTACATTGATGAACATAGATGGTGAAACGAGGGAAAAAACGAGGGAAAAAACGAGGTGAGAAGCGAGAGGAGGAACTCGCGCCCGAAGTGCGATCGATTCTCGAGTCGGTCCGTAGCCGAGTACCGCCCGCGTCTCGGAGGACAGACTCCGGTCGGATCGCGGTCGACGCACGGCCGGTGGCAGACGCGTTCGCCGCGGCGGCGGCCGACGGTCGGGTGCCGATCGTGGCGGAGGTAAAGCCCACCAGCCCGACGACTGAGGGAGAACGGACGGACGATCCCGCCGAACTCGCGCGGGCGATGGTCGCGGGCGGCGCTGCCGCGATCTCGGTGCTCACCGAGCCGGACCACTTCGGCGGGAGTCCCGAGTCCCTTGCACGGGTCCGGGAGGCGGTCGACGTGCCGGTGCTCCGGAAGGATTTCCTTCTGTCGCCCGCCCAGCTCGACGCCGTCGAAGCTGATCTCGTGCTGTTGATCGCGCGGTTCCTGGAGGATGATCTTCCCGACATGATCGAGGCGGCTCGCGATCGCGGGTTCCAGCCGCTCGTGGAGGTCCACGACGTCACAGAACTCGAAAACGCGATTGCGGCGGACGCGGAGATCGTCGGCGTGAACAATCGGGATCTCGCCCGGCTCGAGGTCGATCTGGGGACGTTCGAGCGCGTGGCCCCGGAGGTTCCCGACCACGTGACGCTGATCGCCGAATCGGGCGTGTCGACCCCCGCGGACGTCAGGCGGATGCGGGCGGCTGGCGCCGACGCACTGTTGATCGGGTCGGCGATCATGGACGGCGATCCCGAGGAGAACACCCGGCGGCTCGCTGCCGCCACCGAGGAGCGCACATGACCGATGCAACCCACACCGACGACGAGAACGCAGAGTCCGACGGACGCTTCGGCCGGTACGGCGGCCAGTACGTTCCCGAGGCGCTGATGCCGGCGCTCGAGGAGCTCGAGGACGCCTACGGCCGGTACGTGCTCGAAAACGAGGACGGCTTCCTGGAGGAGTTCCACCGCCGGCTCGACGACTTCGGCGGGCGACCGACGCCGCTCCAGCGCGCGGATCGCCTCTCCGAGCGGTACGACACCGAGGTGTATCTCAAGCGCGAGGACCTGCTCCACGGCGGCGCCCACAAGCTGAACAACGCCCTGGGACAGGTTCTCCTGGCGAAGTACATGGGCAAAGACCGCATCATCGCCGAAACCGGCGCCGGACAGCACGGCACCGCGACTGCGATGGCGGCGGCGCATCTGGGCATGCCCTGCACCATCTACATGGGGGAACGGGACATCAACCGCCAGCGCCCCAACGTCTTCCGGATGAAAATAAACGGAGCGGAGGTACAGCCCGTGACCACCGGCCGCGGGACGCTCAAGGAGGCGATCTCCGAGACGATGCGCGACTGGGCGGCGACCGTCGAGGACACCCACTACGTGATCGGCTCCGTGGTGGGCCCCCACCCGTTCCCGTCGATGGTCCGGGAGTTCCAGGCGGTTATCAGCCGGGAGGCCAGAGCGCAGGTACAGGAGAAAACGGGACGGCTTCCCGACGCCGTGCTCGCGTGTGCCGGCGGCGGGTCGAACACGATGGGCTCCTTCGAGGCGTTCATCGGAGACGACGACGTCGATCTGTACGCCGTCGAGGCCGGGGGTTCCTCGCTGTCCGTCGACGAGGAGGCGGGTGTGGCGCCCAACTCGGCGACGCTGTCGACGGGTGGGGAGGGAGTGCTTCACGGCGCGCGGACGAAGCTCCTGCAGGACCACCACGGCCAGATCATGGAGTCACATTCGGTGTCGGCGGGGCTCGACTACGCCGGCGTCGGCCCCGAACTGGCTGCGCTCGCCGACGAGGGGCGGGTGACCGCCGCGAACGTCGACGACGACGCCGCCCTCGAGGCGTTCCACCGACTCTCGACCGACGAGGGGATCATCCCGGCGCTGGAAACCGCCCACGCGTTCGGCTACCTGAAACAGCGGCAGGACGAACTCGGTGACCTCGTCGTCGTGACCGTCTCCGGGCGGGGCGACAAGGACCTCGAGACAGTGATCGAGGAGACAGAGAAACGCGAGATCGGGAACGCGCCGGACATGTCGCTGTTCTCGGGAGGGCTCCGATGAGCCGCCCGGATGCGACCGGGGCCGTCGGGACGGTCGCCAACGACGAGGCGCTCGCGGCTGCCTTCGCGGGCGAGCCGGCGTTCGTGCCGTACCTCGCGGTGGGGGATCCGGACTACGAGTCGTCGCTGGCGTACGTCGAGGCGCTGGCTCGTGGCGGCGCCGACGTGATCGAACTCGGACTGCCCTTCTCGGAGCCGATCGCCGAGGGACCGACGATCCAGGGGGCGATCGTCCGGGCGCTCGAGGCGGGCATGACCCCCGAGCGCTTCTTCGCGTTCGTCGAGGACCTCGACGTCGACGTCCCGCTGGTCTGTATGACCTATTACAACCTGATCTATCAGTACGGCCGCCACTCGGCGCCGGACGGCGAGGACGGGGACACCGAGTACGAGGCCGCCGCCGGGGACGAGGACGCCGAGTACGAGGCCGCCGCCGGCGAGGGCGGCCCCCGGGCGTTCGTCGAGCGCGCCGCGGAGGCCGGGCTCTCGGGGTTCGTCGTCCCGGACCTGCCCGCCGAGGAGGCGGGGCCCCTCAGGGAGGCGTGCGACGAGTTCGGGCTGGATCTGATCTTCATCGTCGCCCCCACGACCCGGGGGGAGCGGCTCGACCGCATGCGCGAACTGGTGTCCGGCTACGTCTACGTCCAGGCGCGGCTGGGAACCACGGGCGCCAGGACGGACGTGTCCGACCGGACCGAAGAGAGCCTCGCGCGGGTCGCCGACTGGGAGGTGCCCAAGGCGGTCGGCTTCGGGATCGCCGACGGCGAGCAGGCCGAACGGATCGTCGCCGCCGGCGCCGACGGGATCATCGTCGGCTCCGCGTTGGTGGACATCGTCGCCGAGGGGGTCGAAAACGGCGATGATGCCGACGTCGTCGCCGACCGGATCGAAGCGAAGGCACGTGAACTGAAGGCGGGGGCAAGGCGCGGGCGAGAATGACGCAACCCCCGCCGGGACCGCAACGGCCTTACGCGAGCACGCTTCGCAAGCTACATACCGACGATTGATACACTCTAACATACGAACGATGAATCCGGGAATCG
Source organism: Halalkaliarchaeum desulfuricum (assembly GCF_002952775.1). Taxonomy (NCBI): domain Archaea; kingdom Methanobacteriati; phylum Methanobacteriota; class Halobacteria; order Halobacteriales; family Haloferacaceae; genus Halalkaliarchaeum; species Halalkaliarchaeum desulfuricum. The sequence continues at coordinate 498,154 of NZ_CP025066.1, read as the reverse complement.
ACGCGCGGCTCACACGAATTTCGACGGACGGCCGGTACCTGATCGTCCCGATGGACCACGGTATCACCATGGGGGCGGTAAAAGGGCTGAAGGACATCGAATCGACGATCGACGCGGTGACGGCCGGTGGCGCGGACGCCGTGCTCACCCAGAAGGGGATCGCCCCTCGCGTCCATCCGAACAAAAACGGCGCGGGCTACGTCGTCCACGTGAACGCCTCGACGACGATCGGGCCCGACGAAAACGACAAGCGGATGACCGGCACAGTGCGGGACGCGGTTCGCGCGGGAGCCGACGCGGTGTCGATGCATCTCAACGTCGGCTCGACGTACGAGCCGAAACAGATCGAGGACCTCGCAACGCTCACGACCGAGGCGGCCGACCTGGGGATCCCGGTGCTCGCGATGGCGTACGCCCGGGGTCCCGGCGTCGACGAGTCGGATCCCGAGGCGCTGGGCCACGCGGTGCGGCTGGCCGAGGAGCTGGGGGCCGACGTCGTCAAGACAGGTTACTCCGGCGACGGCGACTCGTTTACACACGTCACGGAGTCGACCCGGCTGCCGGTCGTGATAGCGGGTGGCTCGAAGGGAACCGATCGGGAGACAGTCGAGATGGTGCGCGGGGCGATGGACGGCGGCGCCGCGGGCGTCTCGATGGGACGGTCGATCTTCCAGCACGACGACCCGGGCGCAATCGCACGGGCCGTCTCCGCGGTCGTCCACGACGACGCCGGCGTCGAGGAGGCCTTGCAGCAGGGTGGCTTCGCGGGCGGCGAGTGAGAACGCAGCGTCCTACTCGTCGCGGGTTTTGATGTCCGCAGAGAGGCCCTGGGCCATCTCGATCTCCCTGGAGTTGTTCAGCGTCCAGGCGGTGCGCTCGGTGACGGCCTCGATCACCTCGCGGGCGCTGGGGTAGCCGTTGCCGGACTTCTTCACCCCGCCGAACGGCAGCTGGACCTCCGCGCCGATACACGGGAGGTTGCCGTACGCCAGCCCGACCTCCGCGTTGTCGCGGTAGTGGTTGATCTGGCGGTAGTCCTCGGAGATGATCGCCCCTGCCAGCCCGTAGTCGGTGTCGTTGTGGATCTCCATCGCGCGCTCTATGTCACCCTCGTATTCGAGGAGCGCGACGTGGGGGCCGAACACCTCCTCGTGGGTGCACCGGAGGTCCTCGTCGGGATCGGCCTCGTAGACGAACGGCCCGACCCAGTGACCGTCCTCGTGACCCGCGGGGATCTCCTCGGGGTCCAGTTCGGTTCGGTCGACGAGCACGTTCACCCCCTCCTTTCTGGCGAGTTCGTTGTACTCCGTCACCTTCTCGACGTGGGCCTCCTCGATCAGCGGCCCCATGAACGTGTCCTCCTCGAGCGGATCGCCCACGGCGACGTCCTCGGCGACGTCGACGAACCGCGCTTTGAACTCGTCGTACACGTCGGTGTGGACGATCAGGCGCTCGGAGGAGACGCACCGCTGGCCGGTCGTTTTAAACGAACTCATCACTGCCGAGTGGACGGCGACGTCGAGGTCGGCGTTTTCGGTGATCACGATCCCGTTTTTCCCGCCCATCTCGCAGGCGGCCTGCTTTTTCGGGTCGGCGGCGACCTTCTGAGCGACCTCGTGGCCGACCTCCGCCGAGCCGGTAAACAGGATCGTGTCGACGGCGTCGTGGTCGACGATCGCCGCACCGGCGTCGCCGAACCCCTGGACCATATTGAACACGCCCTCGGGGATGCCGCTGTCCTCGAACATCTCGGCGATGACCTGCCCACACCACGGCGTCTGCTCGGCGGGTTTCCAGACGACGGTGTTGCCCTCCACCAGCGCGACGGCCATGTGCCAGAACGGGATCGCTACCGGGAAGTTCCACGGCGTGATACAGCCGACCACGCCCCGCGGCTTCCGCCGCATGTACGCGTCCTTTTCGGGGATCTCGGAGGGAACGACGTCGCCTTTCGGGTGTCTGGCGTCGCCGGCGGCCCACTCGACCATGTGGGCGGCCTCGACGACGTCGGCTCTCCCCTCGCTGATCTCTTTGCCGTTCTCCCTGGTGAGGATCTCGCCGAGCTCGTCGGTCCGCTCGCGGAGTTCGTGATAGATGTCCCAGAGATACTCCGCGCGGTCGATGTGAGACATCCGGCGCCACTCCTCGAACGCCTCCTCGGCGGCTCGCGATGCGCGGTCGACGTCCTCGGGTGTCCCCCGTCGGAACTCACCGAGCGTCTCTCCGGTCGCGGGGTTTTCGCTCTCGAACGTCTCGTCGCCGGCGCCGTCGGTCCACTCGCCGTCGATGTAATGGTTGTACGGTTCGGACATGTATCAGTACGGAACGGCCGGCGAGACAAAAAGGCATCTCCCCCGCCACCGCCTGTTGCCCTCGTTGAAACCGAAAGCGGTTACCTCCCTCGTGGTTTTTCTCCAGTATGGAACCGGTAACGTACGATCCGATCGGCGTCGTCGAATCGCCGTTCTCGAAGCCGGAGGAGGTCCCGCGGCCGTCCGACGAGTTCGTCGACGCCACCGGGACGGTTCACCTGAAACCCGAGTACGAAGCCGGCCTGAAGGGGCTGGAGGAGTTTTCACACGTCGTCCTGGTCTCGCATCTCCACGAGGTCGCGGAAACTCGCCTTCGGGTCACGCCGATCGCCTCGCGGGGGGAGGTTGGAATCTTCGCCACGTCGGGGACGGTGCGCCCGAACCCGATCGGAACGTCCGTCGTGGAACTGGTTGAACTATCCGGCACGGAGCTGACGGTTTCGAACCTCGATCTCGCGGACGGGACGCCGATCCTCGATATCAAACCGTACGCTCCGAAAATGACGGATCTGGACGATCTGGAGATCGGGTGGATGGGCGACTGATCGCGGAGACCGTGAGACGGTGAGTCTCGCGAGCGCTCACAGCAACTGCAGCAGGAAGATCACCGTCAACACGAGTGCGATGAGGGCGAACCCGTACGATTCGATCCCGTGTTCTTTCGGGTGTTTCTCGTGAGTCTCGGGCTTCAGCCGCCTGTACAGGCCGAACCAGGTGAAGAAGATCCCGCCACCCAGATACATCACGTCGGGGAACCCGAACTGGAGCGGGTAGAAGACGGCGTACTCGACGAGCCACAGGATGCCCAGGTAGACGAACACGTAACTCACGAACCGACCCGGTTCCATACACGTTTGTACTTGATGAGCACTTATAAACGTAGGCGGCTTTCGTCTGTCCATTCCGCCGGGGGTTTCCGGTTGCTACAGGTTTTTCCCCGAACCCACCAACAGTACACCGATGGCACGATCCTCCGAAGAGATCGATCTCGACTTCGTCCCGCTCGGCCGAACCGGCCTCCACACCAGCGAACTGCAGTTCGGCACCTGGCGGTTCGGCAAAGAGACCGAAGAAGGGAACGTGGAGATCGGCGAGGCGCGCGCAAAAGAGCTGCTCGACGCCTACGAGGCCGCCGGCGGCCGGTACATCGACACCGCCGACGTCTACGGCGGCGGCGACAGCGAGCGGTGGATCGGCGAGTGGCTCGACGGTCGCGACCGCGAGCGGTTCACGGTCGCCTCCAAGATTTACTGGCAGATCCGCGAGGGCGATCCCAACAGCGGGGGAACCAACCGGAAGAACATCCGCCACCGGATCGACGCCCTGCTGGACCGGCTCGACACCGACTACGTCGACGTGCTGTACATCCACCGGTGGGACGACGCCACGACCACCCGCGAGCTGATGAAAACGCTGAACGGCCTCATAGAGTCGGGCAAGGTCCACTACCTGGGCGCCTCGACGATGCGACCGAACGCCTGGAAGGTCGCCCGGGCGAACGCGATCGCCGACAGCGAAGGCTGGGAGCCGTTTACCGTGCTGCAGCCCCGGTACAATCTCGTCGATCGGGAGATCGAGGGCGACTACCTCGAGATGGCCAGACAGCGCGGGCTCGCGGTCTGTCCGTGGAGCCCGCTCGGCCAGGGATTTTTGACCGGCAAGTACAGCCGCGAGGACGGCCTCGAGGGCGACTCCCGGGTGGCGGAATCGAGCCGGTTTCGGGAGGCGTACCTCACCGACGAGAACTTCGATCTCCACGAGGAACTCGACGCCGTCGCCGAGGAGGTCGACGCCACGCCGGCCCAGGTCGCGCTCGCGTGGCTGATCCACCGCGAGGGCGTCACGGCGCCGATCGTGGGCGCCCGCACGGTCGAGCAGCTGACCGAGAACCTCGCGGCGGCGACGATCGACCTCAGCGATGAGCAGGTCGACCGGCTCACCGAGGCGAAGGCCGGGCCGTACGACGGTCTCTAGTCGATCGCGCGTTCGCCCACGTTATCCCGGCGTCCCATCCGCCCGTTTTTCGAGCTCCCCTTTCAGGGCCGTCGTGTCGAACTCGTGGTCGGGCCGGATCGCAACGAAGTCCAGGAACCGCCGCGCCGCGAGCAGTTCGTCCGTCGAGTAGGCGGACAACGCGGCGTCGATCGTTTCCCGGGGCCCGACGACCGGCTCCAGCGCCGCCAGCGCGCTCGCGAGGTCGTACGCCCGGGCGTCCTCGCGGGCGTCGGCGCTGACGTTCGTCGCGTCGATGAAGTACACCTCTCCCTCGAGCACGAGCACGTTCTCCGCCCTGAGGTCCCCGTGTGCAAGCCCCGCGTCGTGAAGCGTCCACAGCGAGTCGAACAGCTGCACTGCGGCGTCCCGTGCTTCCTTGCCGTCGAGCTGGTCGAGCGACCGAAACTCCGGGAGGTACTCCAGCACCACCACGCCGAGGCCGTCGATCTCGACGGCCTCGATCGGCTCGGGTGCGTTGATCCCCAGCTCGCGCATCTGCCGGGTCGCCTCGAGTTCGTGTTCCGCCATCTCGTAGGGTGTCTTGAACCGTTCGAAGAACCCCTCCGTCCCGGCCGAGAACGCCCCCAGGTTCCGTCCGGTCGTAAACAGGGTGTGCACGAGGGTGTTCTGTCGGGAGATGACCTTCACGAACAGGTCCTCGTCGAGCACCATCGGCGTCGAGAGCCAGTTGTCCGCCTCCAGGAACCTGACGTGCACGCAGTCGCGGTCGTACCGCTTTGCAAGCTCCATCGCGACCGCCTCCAGCCGCGGCCAGTCGAGGCGGCCACGAACCAGGCGGCGAAGTTCCATCACGTGCGTACGACGTGCTCGGAAGTTATAAATCGCACCGAACGATGGAGGGGTCGCGACGACCGGCGATCTGTCACGATCGTTCGGACTATTTATGCGCCCGGACTCGAACGTGAACGTATGGACTTCGAGCTGCCGGCGGAACACCGGATGATCCGCGACACCGTCAGGGAGTTTTGCGAAGCGGAGATCGAGCCGATCGCAGGGGAGATCGAGGACGAGCACCGGTTCCCGGCCGAGATATTCGAGCAGTTGGGAGAGCTCGACGTAATGGGAGTTCCGATCGACGAGGAGTACGGCGGACTCGGCGGCGACCAGCTCATGTACGCGCTCGTGACCGAGGAACTGGGACGCGTCTCGGGCGGGATCGGGCTGTCGTATGCGGCCCACGTCTCGCTCGGCAGCAAGCCGATCGAACTGTTCGGCACCGACGCGCAGAAACGCGAGTGGCTCGAGCCGCTGGCGTCGGGCGAGAAGCTGGGCGCGTGGGCGCTCACCGAACCCGGCTCGGGATCCGACGCCTCCGACATGGACACGACCGCCCGGAAGGAGGGCGACGAGTGGGTACTGAACGGCACGAAGCAGTTCATCACCAACGCCAACGTCGCAAACAGCGTGCTCGTGAAGGCGGTCACCGACCCCGGGGCGGGATACGACGGGATCTCGACGTTCATCGTTTCGCCCGACGACGACGGCTTCGAGGTGACGACAGTCTGGGAGAAGATGGGGCTCAACTCCTCGCCCACCTGCGAGATCACGTTCGACGGCGTCCGGCTCCCCGAGAACCGCCTGCTCGGCGAGACGGGCGAGGGATGGAAACAGACGATGAAGACGCTCGACGGCGGTCGGATCTCCATCGCGGCGCTATCGACCGGGCTCGCACAGGGCGCCTTCGAGGCCGCGAAGGAGTACGCCCTGGAGCGTGAGCAGTTCGGCCAGCCGATCAGCGAGTTCGACGCGATCCGGGACAAGCTGGTCGACATGCACCGCAAGACCGAGCGCGCGAGGCTGCTCACCCGCCGTGCAGCCTCGAAATACGACCGCGGCGAGCGGGTCACCCGCGAGTCGGCGCTGGCGAAGCTCGACGCCAGCGAGGCCGCCCGGGAGGTCGCCGAGGACGCGGTGCAGGTGCTGGGCGGGTACGGCTACACCGAGGAGTTCGCTCCACAGCGGTTCTACCGGGACGCGAAGCTGATGGAGATCGGCGAAGGGACAAGCGAGATCCAGCACCTTGTGATCGGACGGGAACTCGGCTTGTAATTGCTCGGAGGAGTTCCGGGGTGAGTACGGGGAGACGGATCCAACCTTAAATGAAGCCGCCCGCTGCCAGCCGGTCGACCGCCTCCCGCAGCCGCGTTTCGCTCGCGGCATACGAGATCCGCGCGTAGCCGGGCGCGTTGAACGCCCCGCCGGGCACCGTCGCCACGTGGGCGTCCTCGAGGGCATCCATGCACCACGACTGGTCGTCGTCGTCGACGGGCAGCATCATATAAAAGGCCCCGTCGGGGACGGCGACGTCGACGCCGTGGTCGTCGAACAGGTCCACGAGCAGGTCGCGCCGGCTCCGGAACGCCGCCACCATCTCCTCGACCGCGTCGTCGGTGTCCTCGAGCGCCTCGATCCCGGCGTGCTGGACGAAGTTCACCGCACACGACACCGAGTGGGAGTGGAGCTTGCCCGCCTGCGCGATCAGCTCCTCGGGGGCACACAGGTAGCCGAGCCGCCAGCCGGTCATCGAGTACGCCTTCGAGAAGCCGTTGATCGTCACCGTCCGGTCTTCCATCCCGTCGATCGTCGCGAGCGGCGTCGGATCCGCGTCGTAGGTGACCTGCTCGTAGATCTCGTCGGAGATCACCGTCACGTCGTGCTCGACTGCGAGGTCGCGAACCCCTTCGAGGGCGGCGTCGGAGTACACTGCGCCGGTGGGGTTCGACGGAGAGTTGACCACGAGCAGTTCGGTGTCGTCCGAGACCGCCTGCCCGAGTTCATCCAGCGCCGGTTCGAGCTGGAAGTCGTGGGCCGCGAGGTCGACGCGGTCGAGCGAGCCGCCGGCCATCTTCGCCATCGCCTCGTAGGAGACCCACGCCGGGTCGAGCAGGACGACCTCGTCGCCGTCGTCGACGACGGTCTGGAACGTCTCGTACAGCGCCTGTTTCGCGCCTGGGGTGACGATGAGGTTCTCGGGGCCGCAGTCGATCCCCTGGCCGGTCAACTTGTCGACGATCGCCGACTTCAGCTCCGGGATGCCACTCGACGGCGTGTAGCCGGTGTGCCCGGCGTCCATGGCGGCTTTTCCCGCCTCGACGATGTTGTCGGGGGTGTCGAAGTCCGGTTCACCCACTGAGAGGTCGACGACGTCGGCGCCGTCCGCCTCCAGTTCGGACGCGAGGTTCGACACTGCGAGCGTCGCGCTGGGTTCGACGCGTTCGACGCGGGCGGCGAACTCGTCGCTCATGCTGCCACCCCCACCATGTCGACGGCGGCGTTGACGGCTTCAGCGCCCTTGTCGGTCCGCTCTCTCGCCTCGGCGCCGGACATTCCCGGGCCGCTGACGCCGAAGGTAATCGGCGTGTCGCGGTCCAGGCTCACCTGCGTGAGTCCCTGGGCGGTCGCGTCGGCGATCACCCGATCGTGATCGGTATCGCCGGTGACGATCGCGCCCACGACGGCCACCGCGTCGACCGCGTCCCGGCGCGCGAGCCGGTCTGCAGCCAGCGGAGAGTCGTACACGCCGGGAACGTGCACCGTTTCCGCGACGGTCGCGCCGCGTTCCTGTGCGGCCGCGAGCGCCTCTGTCTCCATCTCTTCGGTCACTTCCGAGTTAAACTGTGCTACCACGAGGCCGAGCGTTACCATGTCCGAACGAGGAAGTCCACCGATCATAGAACTACCGTTCCCGTCAGGTTCTCCCACTCGCTGGGATTTCCCCTCGCGAACGAGGACTGATCCCCGATGCCGTGGTCGACACGGAACACAAAAGTTGTATTCCCCCGGGCGGATTTCCGGACATGCGCCCCGAACGGCTCCGCGAGGTCGACCGGACGCTCCTCTCGCTGTGTGTCGTCGCGGCGGCAGCGCTGTTCGTCCGGTTCGTCGGCCTCGGAACCCGCGTGTTTCACTGGGACGAGGGCCGCGTGGGCTACTGGACGCTCCGGTACGCCGACTCGGGGATCTTCGAGTACAACCCGATCATCCACGGGCCGTTCCTCCCGCTAGTGAACTCGACGGTCTTCGACCTGCTGGGGCCGACCGACGCCGTCGCCCGGCTGATCGTCGCCGTCGTCGGTGGCCTGCTGCCGCTTGCGGCGTGGCTGTTTCGCGATCACCTGGACGACTTCGAGGTGATCGCGCTGGGGATCCTGCTCGCCGGTAACCCGGTGCTCGTCTACTACGGACGGTTCATGCGCAACGACATCCTCGTGGCGGCGTTTTCCGTGTTCGCGCTCGGATTCGCGATCCGGGCGCTGTCGACCCGGGACATCCGTCGGCTGTACCCGGCCGCCGCGTTGGTCGCGCTTGCGTTCACGACGAAGGGGAACGCACTGCTGTATCTGCTCTGTTATGCCGGCGCGACGGCGCTGATCGTGGATCACCTGTTCGTTCGGGCTCGCAAGCAGGGTCGGCCGGTCGGAACCGCCATCCGCGGGTGGGGAGCTGACGTCTGGGGGACCCTGCGGCTGGCCGCAGCCGGCGAGATCGGCGCCACACAGCCGCAGCCGGCGTCGCGCCGGCGAACCGTCGCCTGGACCGTCGCCCACGGGGCCGGGATAGCGCTCACGTTCCTTGCGGTGATCGTCTGGTTTTTCGCCCCGCGGCCGGCACTGTGGGGGGCGCTTTCGGACCCGTCGCTTCTGTCGGGCGTGTTCTACGAGGCGACCGTCGGGAGCGCTCGCGAACTCGTCGACCTCTGGCTGACCGGCGACATGCAGGAGCACGACTACCTCGAGTACGCCTTCGGGCTGGCCTCGACGATGGCCAACGCCGCGGCTGTCGTCTCGGTGTTCGCCGTAGTCGGGATGGTCGTCGACACGTTCGATGGCCGGAACCGCCTGTTCGTCGCGTTCTGTTTCTACTGGGGCGTCGCGAGTTTCGTCGGCTATCCCGCGGCGACTGACATCGAGGCCGGCTGGACAGCGACGCACGTCGTCGTCCCCCTGTCGATTCCTGCCGCCGTCGGCGTCGCGTTCGTCGCCCGGCAGTTCCTCGCGGGGATCGACGTGGCGGCGCTCCGGGATCGACTCCGGGGTGGATCCGGTCGGATTATCTCGGGCGACGCGGTCGCTGTCGCGCTTGCTGGCCTCCTGCTCGTCGGTGCTCTCGCCGGGGTACTCCTCCCGACGGCGACCTACTGGAACTCCACGAACCCGGATCACACGGAGCTCGTCCAGTTCGCCCAGCCGCAAAACGACCTCCGGGAGTCGCTCGACGACGTCGAGGCGATCGTCGCCGTCCACGACGACGATCCGGACGTGCTGTTTGTCGGTGCAGACCACTCCGCCCGCGGGATGACGTTCTACGTCGAAGACGAGTCCGACAACGACCAGAAACCCGCCGGAGCCGGGTGGTACGACCGACTCCCGCTGCCGTGGTATCTCGAACGTGCCGGCGCCGACGTGGACAGCAGCGCTCCCGGGACCGACCCCGCCGACGTCGCCGACGGTGCGCCGCCGGTCTTGATCGCCGTCGCCGAGGACCGCGAGGCGCTTTCCCCACACCTCGACGGCTACGTCGTCCGCGAACACGAGGCCAGGCTGTGGGGCTTTCGGATCGCGATCTTCCTCGAGGAAGACGCGCTGGCCGCTGCCGATCGGCCGGTTCCCTCCTGACTTTCACAGACTGACAGAAGTATCGAAAGAATATCTACTTTGATGTATCATAAGCAATCAGTTGTATTTAAATACGAGTCGTTCCATTTCGAGGAGCTGAGAGCGGGTAAGATATCTTTCGAACTACACTCTCAAAATTTTACAAATATTGGATTACACACGATTTTTGGGGATATTTCACGACGATATACGGGATAATCCGAACTGTGTTTCGGTAGAGTATCAGCGCGAACCCCGAAAGCTTGGACAAAAGTTAACAACAACAGAATATATAGCTGAGTTATCTGTTTCCCTTTTCGCGACGGATTCGGAACCGGAGGTTGCTCCATCCGATCCATCTCTTCGTTCAGTCTGTCCCTGGCTGGACGTCATCCTCCCGGTCGCCGATCGGCTCCAGTTCGGTCACCACGGTACCGCCGGCACGGTCGACCTCGATCTCTCCGGACTCTTCCAGTTCCTCGATCAGCCTATCGAACTCCTCGGAGTTGAGTACCTGGTACTCCTCCTCGAGACCCTGTTTCAGCGACACCGCCATGAACAACAACACGAGTGCGAAGGGGAGTCCGGCAGTGATCGAAGCGGTTTGTAGCGCAGTCAATCCCCCGCCGAGCAGCAGCACGGACGCGATCGCCCCCTCGGCGATCGCCCAGGAGACGCGCTGGTTCCTGGGGGAATCGTGTTTGCCACCGGAGCTGAGGTGGCCAAGCACCATCGATCCGGAATCGGCGGAGGTGACGAAAAACGTCGTCACGAGCACGACCGCCAGCACGGACAACACGAGCGTCAGCGGCAGCATCGTGAACAGTTCGAACATGGCGACCTCCTCACCCTGGGTAGTGACTGTCTCCACGATCGTCGATTCGGTGAACAGCTCGAAGTGAAGTGCGGTCCCTCCGAGCGTTGCCATCCAGGTGAAGGAGAACAGCGCCGGGACGAACAGCACGCCGAAGACGAATTCGCGGACGGTCCGGCCCCGGGAGATGCGCGCGATGAACATCCCGACGAAGGGGGACCACGCGATCCACCAGCCCCAGTAGAAGATGGTCCAGGAGCCCTGCCAGCCCTCGTAGGGGACGTTCCCGAAGGAGTTGGTGAACGCCGACAGTTCGAAGAACTGGCCCAGATACGATCCCAGCGCCTGGGGGAACAGCGAGACGACGAACAGCGCCGGCCCGATGAGAAGCACGAGCGCCATCATCACGAGGATCAGCGCGATGTTGAGGTTGCTGAGCCGGCGCATTCCCTTTTCCAGCCCGACGAGCACGGAGACGACGGTGATCGTCGTGATGACGGTGATGATCACCAGCTGGATCGGCGTCGCCACCGGAATGGTGGTACCCAGGACCTCTTCCCCCAGGAATGAGAGGCCAGCGTTGATCTGCTGGGCCCCGAGACCGAGCGACGTGGTGATGCCAAACAGCGTCGCGAAGACGGTCAACACGTCGATGAGGTGGCCGGGCCAGCCGTAGATCCGCTCGCCCAACACCGGCCAGAACACCGACCGGAACGTGAGCGGCAGCCCCTTGTTGTACATGAAAAACGCCAGGCTGAGCCCGACCAGTCCGTAGATCGCCCACGGGTGAAAGCCCCAGTGGAAGTACGTGACCACCATCGCCATCTGGGCTGCTGCCTCCGACTGGCTCTCGACGCCGAACAGCGGATCGTCGAAGTGCCACAGGGGTTCGGCCACGCTGAAGAACATCAGGCCGATCCCCATCCCGGCGCTGAACAGCATCGCCAGCCAGGAGATGTCGCTGAACTCCTTTTCGGCGTCGACGCCGCCGATTCGGATGTCGCCAAAGCGACTCAACGCGAAGTACACCACCGCCGCGACGATGAGATTCGCGGCGATCACGTAAAACCAGTTGAAGTAGTGGTTGATCGACTCGAACGCCCACTCGTAGGCTGCGTCCGCCTGCTCGGTGAACAGCACCGAAAGGAGGACGAACGCCACGATGACGAACCCGGAGATGAAGAAGACGTAGGGATGGACGTCGAATCCCAGCCGTTCGACGTTGTCTTCCCCCGGTTCGTGATCGGTATCGGCGGTGAAGAGGTGTCTGATTCCCTCGATCCTGTCGTCGTCGGTCATTTTCGCCCCTCCAGCGGGTGATCGGTTTCCCGGTCGAACGTATCGGTAATGCTCGGTTTCATGGAACCTTCTCCTGTCGATCGTCGGACGCACCGCTGCCGCGGCGCTTTCGGCGGCTATCGACCCGCGAATCGGCTGCCGGCCCGCTGTCTCGTTGTCCGGCCCGTTACGGATGTTTCCGACCGGAAGTTTTGAATCCTTCTATCTCCGTGTCGGCGTTCGACCCCGGCACCGCCCGAGAATACACACGACAGTGCAACTATTTCTTTATGAGTGGGAATACTTATGCAGGATCGTCTACAACCTCCGGCCGTGACACTGACACTACCGGGACCGACGCTCGGGGTCGTCGGCGGTGGACAGCTCGGTCGGATGCTGGCGGAGGCGGCCGCCCCGCTGGGCGTCGAGGTGATCGTTCTCGATCCGACGCCCGACTGTCCTGCGGCGCCGGTGGCGCGCGACCAGATCGTCGCCGACTTCGACGATCCCGAGGGGGTGCGGGAACTCGCGGAACGCGGGGACCTCCTGACCTTCGAGATCGAACTCGCGGATCCGGACCTCCTCGATGCGGTCCGTGAGGAAACCGGCGTCCCGATCCAGCCGGATCCGTCGACGTTACGGACGATCCAGGACAAGCTCGTTCAAAAGGAGACGCTCGCGGCGGCGGGGATTCCGGTGCCGGAGTTCGAACGGGTCGAGGACGCAAAAGCGGTGCGTCGGACGGTCGAACGACACGACGGCGTGATGTTGAAAGCCCGGAAGGGGGGATACGACGGCCGGGGGAACGTCCCGGTCGCGACGGCCGAGGCGGCCGGGCAGGCGTTCGACGCTATCGGCGGCGACGCTATGGCCGAGGAGTTCCTCGACTTCGAGCGCGAACTCGCCGTGATCGGCGTGAAAGGCGACGGGGCGGTCCGGACCTACCCAACGACCGAGACGATCCACCGCGAGGAGATCCTCCGGGAGACGGTGACGCCGGCTCGGGCGGGCGAGGTTGTCCGCGAGCGCGCACAGGCGGTCGCACGCGACGTCCTCGCAGAACTCGACGGGCGTGGCGTCTACGGGATCGAACTGTTCGAGACCCGGGAGGGGGAGGTGCTCGTAAACGAGATCGCCCCCCGCCCCCACAACTCCGGCCACTGGACGATCGAGGGGGCGACCTGCTCGCAGTTCGAAACGCACGTCAGGGCGACGCTCGGCTGGCCGCTGGGCGAGACCACCCACCGGTGCCCGACGGCGATCGCGAACCTGCTTGGCGACGTCGAGGAGACGACGGTGGCGACGCTTTCGGGCGTCGAATCGGTCCTCTCGGCGCCGAACGCCCACCTCCACTGGTACGGGAAACGCGAGGTTCGCCCGCTCCGAAAGATGGGCCATCTCGCCGTCACCGGACGGACTCACGACGTGGATGGGGGCGCAGACGTCGACGGAGAGGCTGCCCCCGAGGTACTCGAACGCGCCCGGCTGCTCCGCGACGGGCTCACCTTTAAGCAGGGAACGGTCGACGATCGGCCCGGGGAGGAACAATGAGCGAACGCGTTCAACAACTCATCGATCGGCTCGAATCGGAGGCGAACCAGCGTCGGGACCCGGAGACGACCCCAGACGTCGGGATCATCATGGGGTCGGACTCGGACCTGCCGACGATGGAGGGCGCCTACGAGGCGCTGTTCGAACTCGGGTTCGAAGAGCAGACCGACTTCGCCGATCCGCCGGACGCGCGGTTCTCCTTCGAGAGCTACGTCGTTTCGGCCCACCGCACCCCGGATCTCATGTACGCCTACGGGGAGACCGCCCGGGATCGCGGGCTCGAGGTGGTCATCGCCGGCGCGGGCGGAAAATCGGCGGACCTGCCGAACATGACTGCCTCCATCGCGTACCCGCTTCCGGTGATCGGCGTCCCGGTCCAGGAGAAATCCGTCGCCTCGGTTATCGGAATGCCAACCGGCGCGCCGATCACCGCCGTCGACGCCGGCAAGTCGTTCAACGCGGCGCTGTCGGCGGCCCAGATACTCGCCCGGAAACATCCCGAGATCGAGGACCGGCTGGTCGAGTATCACGAGGGCCTCGTCGACGGCGTCGGAGAGGTCTCGGCGGCGTTGCACGACCGCGGAATCGAGGGGTTTCGGCAGTGGGACGCCGACCGGTCGGAGTGATTTAAATACGACGCGCCGGACAGTACCCCTATGGACGGCGCCGGGGACGGAACGGTCGACGTCGACGGGGACGGAACGGTCGACGTCGACGGGGACGGAACGGTCGACGTCGACGGGGAAAGAGGTCGGTTCCAGCGGGCCTCCCTCGTCAACGTTCTCGGCAACGCGGCGAAGATCGTCGTCGAGGGTGCCGCCGGACTGGCGTTCGGCTCCGCGGCACTGGTCGCCGACGCAGCCCATTCGATCGCGGATCTCGTTGCCTCGATCGTCGTGTTCGTCTGGGGGAGCCGTCGGTACGACGAACCCGACACGTCACACCCTCACGGCCACCAGCGGATCGAACCGCTCACGGCGCTGTTCGTCGGTGCGGTGATCGTTCTCCTGGGGGGTACCTTGCTGTACGAGTCGGCGCGGGGGCTGTTGTTCGGGACGGACGTCCAGTTCAGTTGGCTTCTCGTCGGGGCACTCGCGTTCGCGATCGTCGACATGTACCTCGTGTACCGGTACACGGATCTGGTGAACGCCGACATCGGGTCGACCGCGCTGGCGGCACTTGCGGTCGACTGTCGGAACGATATCTACACCTCGATCGCCGCGCTCGTGGGTGTTCTCGGCGTGCTCTTGGAGGTTCCGCGGCTCGATCCGCTCGCGGGGGCGTTCGTGAGTGGTCTCGTGATCTACCAGGGCGTCGAAATCGCCCGCGAGAACGTTGGTTATCTCGTCGGTGCAGCACCGGACGTCGATCAGCGAGCCGAGATCGAGGAGCGGCTCCGGTCGCATCCGGCGGTCAACGGCATCCACGACCTGGCGGTGTACTACGACGGGACCGCCCTCGAGGTGGAGGTTCACGTCGAGGTCGACGGCGACCTGACGCTGCGGGAGGCACACGACGTCGAAACCGTGCTGATGGAGGACGTCGGTGCGATCGCGGGCGTCGGCGACGTCCACGTTCACCTCGATCCGGGCGGGATCGGCGAGTGGAAGGAGAGCCGGTGATCGGCAGACCGGCAGCCGTTTTTTGAGCCGTCTCAGCTCCGGGTAACGTCCGTGACCGGGTAGCCGGCCGATTCGATCGCCTCCACGATCGCGCTGGCGTGTTCGGTCCCGCTGGTCTCGACTTCGAAGACCAGATACGCCTCGCCGACTGCCAGGTCCTGGACCGACCGGTCGTGGCGGACGTTGTGGATATTCGCCCCCTGGTTGGCGAGAATCCCCGACAGCTCCTCCATCACGCCGATCTGATCGTCGATCTTGACCCGGAGGTCGAGCAGCTGTCTGCGCTCGGTCATCGCGTGAACGAGCACCGTCCGCAGCATCGTCATATCGAGGTTGCCCCCGCACAGAAGCGGCATCACCGTCTCGCCCTCGACGTCGAGCTGATCGCCCAGAAGCGCCGCGACCGACGCCGCCCCGGCACCTTCGACGACCTGTTTTGCCCGCTCTAACAGGAGCAGGATCGCCTTCGCGATCTCTTCGTCAGTTACGGTGACGATTTCGTCGACGTGTTCCTCGATGAGCCCCAGCGTGAGATCGGAGATCCCGCCAGTCGCGATCCCGTCGGCGATCGTGTTCACCTCCCCGAGGGTGACTGGCATTCCCTTGTCCAGACTCTCGTGGACCGTCTCCGCCCCGGTCGCCTGCACGCCGACGATCCGGGTGTCCGGTGCGAGGTGGTCGAACGCCACGGCGATCCCGCTTATCAGTCCGCCGCCGCCGATCGGAACGACGACGGTGTCGACGTCCGGGAGATCGTCGTACATCTCCATGCCGAGGGTTCCCTGGCCGGCGACGATGTCCGGATCGTCGTAGGCGTGGACGAACTCGACGTCGCCGTCTCCTGCGAGCGATTTCGCGTGGGTCATCGCCTCCTGGAAGTCCTGGCCGACAAGTTCGACGGTCGCGCCGTACTCCCGGGTGGCGTCGATCTTCGCCTGGGGGGCGTTTCGGGGCATCACGATCGTCGAATCCGCACCACACTTGGTCGCGGCGAGTGCGACGCCTTGCGCGTGGTTGCCGGCGCTGGCGGCGACGAATTCCTTCGTGCCCTCCTCGACGGCCCGTGAGATCTTGTTGAATGCGCCCCTGGTCTTGAACGACCCCGTCCACTGGAGGTGCTCCATCTTGAGGTGGACGGTTGCATCGACCACCGCTCCAAGCGAGGTGCTCTGCTCGACCGGCGTCCGCTTTACCACTGTCGGATCGTCGAGCCGTTCGTTGGCCCGCTCGATGTCCTCGTACCGTACTCGCGTGTTGTCTCCTGTCATCGTTCGCGTGATCGTCTGTCGTGTATCGTCGATCCGAACGGACGCTACTCGTGCCGACCGTAGTATAAGTGCACCGGTGACGACACAGGTCGCCCCACGTCCGTCTCGACGTAGAACGCGTCCGGGAGAAAATTTGCTATTCGCCGAGTTTTCTCGGGAGGGACTTACCGGGCTCAACTCTTCACACAAAGAATTTTATAACCTCCGTTAGACATTACACCTGTCACGGAGGCAACTTACACATGTACGAGCAGATCCTGATCCCGACGGACGGTAGCGACGAAGCCGAAGCAGCCGCACAACACGGTCTCGATCTCGCCGAGGATCTCGGCGCCGACGTCTGTGTCCTGTACGTCATCGAGTCTCAGGTGAGTGGGCTTCCATCGAAGTCGATGCAACAGGCCGCGTCGATGGACGAGATGGAGGAGTACGGCGAGGAACTCACCGGCCGGATCGCCGAGAGGGCCGAGGAGGCGGGCCTCACGGCGGAAACCGCGATTCGTAAGGGCAAGCCCTACGAGGAAATCGTCGATTTCGCCGACGAGAACGCGATCGACGCGATCGTGATGGGGACTCGGGGCCGCAGCGGGATCGAAGATTACCTCCTCGGCAACGTCACGGAGAAGGTCGTCCGCACGTCGAACGTGCCGGTCGTGACGATCCGCCGACCGAAGCTCTAGTAACGGGCCGCGTTCGATTTCGGTTTCTTTCGGTCAATCGATACGTACTCGTCGGGAGCCGTGGCTGACGGCGAATGAAAAAAAAACCGGAAAACGCGGTTGCGTCGGTCAGTCGTCGGATTCGACGAAGTCCACCGACGTGCCGGGTAGCGAGTCGTCACTTTCCTGCATGAAGATCGGACGCCGCTTCCCGAACAGGACGGCCATCGCCACCACGGCGACAAGCAGGATGAGGCCGAACGGTCCGCCGGTGATGATCGCTGCGGCCTGCAGCGCGTCGACGCCGCCGACGACCATCAAGATCGAGGCCAGCAGTCCGATGAGCGCTCCCCAGATGACGCGGTTGACCGTCGAGGGGCTCTCAGCGCCGCCGGTGGTGAGCATCCCCAGGGCCAGCGTCGACGAGTCGGCCGAGGTGATGAAGAACGTCGTGATCAACACCAGGAACAGGAACATGAACACACCGCCGAGCGGCAGGGCCTCGAACATCGGGAAGCCGACCACGGCTTCGTCGAAGCCGAAGTCCGCATACACGTCGAGGATCGGGGCGATGTTGTTCATCTCCATGTAGATCGACGTGCCGCCCATCGTCGCGAACCACGGGATGGTCACGCCGGTCGCGGCGAAGACGCCCGTAAAGGCGACCTGCCTGACCGTCCGACCGCGGGAAATGCGGGCGATGAACAGCCCGACGAACGGCGCCCACGAGAACCACCATGCCCAGTAGAAGACGGTCCAGCCGCCGACGAAGCCAACCGGATCCACCATGGATGCCTCGGTGTAGAGGCTCATGTTGATGAAGTCGTTGATGTAGCCGCCGAGCGCTTCGGTCCCGGTGGTCATGATGAACCTGGTCGGGCCGACGAAGAAGATGACGACCATCAACAGCGCGAACAGCGCCATGTTGAAGTAGGATATCCGGCGGATCCCCTTCTGGATCCCGGCCGCCACCGAGATCGTGAACGCGATGGTCAATCCGGTGATGGTGATGACCGTCCCCATATCGCCCAGCTCGATCCCGTAGGCGTACTCCAACCCCACGAGGAATTGGGAGCCGACGAGTCCAAGGGTCGTCGCGACGCCGCCGATGGTGGCGAACACTGCGACGATGTCGATGATCTTCGCCCAGACGCTGTCGAGGTTGTCCAGCCCGACCCACGGGGCGATCACCGTCGAAATGCGCAGCGGCGCGTCGTACCGGTACGCGAGGTAGGCGATCGGGATTGCCATCACGACGTAGGCCGACCACGCCGAGATGCCCCAGTGGAAGAAGGTGTACTGCATCGCACCGACTGCTGCATCACCCTCTCCTGGGAAGCCGAGGTACCCGATTCCCTGCTCGAAGGGGTCACCGAAGAAGACGACGCCCTCCGTGGGGCCCCAGAACACGATCCCTGCGGCGATCGCTGCCGAGTACAGCATCACGAAGTACGACAGGAACGTGAATTCTGGTTCTTCGTCTTCCTTCCCGAGCCTGATGTTCCCCCATGGCCCGAGTATCAGGAAGAAGACCATCAGCACCAGGACGAACATGATGAGCAGGTACGCCCAGCCCAGGTTCGTCCACAGGAAGTCGTTTACGTCCCACATCGCCGCTGACGCCGCCTCCTCGCGCAGGACGAACGCCGCGACCGCCAGTGCTGCCACGACCACGCCGATACCGAATACGACGTAGTCCAGTTCGCTCGTGAACTTCTCCATCCAGCCTTGCGATTGTTGTTGACTCATATTTAATCGTTATTTACGTTCCAGTGAACCCATGTGAGGGTCGTTTCCAAACGACTCATTGATCTGTTATAAAACTGCCGTCGGTCCGTACGGTATTTTTCGACTTCTTCTGCCGATACGGTTCGACTGTCCGTGACATGATCGATCTCGTCAAACGACCCCACCATCAGCGAGGGTCATCTAGAGTCAATTCGCGGATCTATTATAAATCTGCCGTCGGTTACGCCTTCGCGGCCCGGTGTTCTTCGACCAATTCCTTCGCGACTTCGACGGCGGCGTCGGCGTTGTCGCCGTAGCCGTCGGCACCGATCTCCTCGCACCACTCCTTTGAGGTGGGGGCGCCGCCGACCATGATCTTCAGGTCGTCGCGGAGGCCCTCCTCCTCGAGCAGTTCGATGACCTCTTCCTGGTGGTCCATCGTCATCGTCATCAGTGCGGACATGCCGAGAATGTCCGGGTCGTGTTCTTTGACGGCTTCGACGAACTCTTCGTTGGGGATCTCGACGCCGAGGTCGACGACCTCGAAGCCGTTGGCCTTCAGCATCGTGATGAGGATGTTCTTCCCGATGTTGTGGATGTCCTCGTCGACGGTGCCGATGAGGAACTTCCCGCCGGTGTCCTCGTCGTCGAGTTCCAGATCCGCAAGCAGTGGGTCGACGTGCTGGACGCCGGCACGCATGCAGTCTGCCGACATCGCCAGCTCGGGCAGGAAGACTTCCCCACGTCCGAACTTGTCGCCGACGGTCTTGACGCCTTTCGTCAGGCCCTTCTGCAGGATGTCGAGCGGATCGTACCCCTCGTCGATCGCCTGTTTGGTCAACTCTTCGGTCCGATCCTCCTCGAGATCAATGATCGACTGCTGGATCTCGAGTAACAGTTCGTCCTCGACTTCTTCCTCGGCATCGTTTTCTCCCCCATTGGTGTCGGTCATGTATCCAGTACCCGGAGAAAGATTATGATTGTCTATAAAGCTTGTTTTTCTTATCAGACACGACCGCCGGATTCATTTCCTTTCAATGACGAGAACTGGTGAAGTAGGCGCTCTATAGCTGATTTACGGGAGGCGCCATTCCATGCTAGATTGGTTCGATTGGAGTACAATTATAGATTCACAAGTCCCACTATGGTTGTATACCGACCGAGAACCATTGTTGTATATCGGTCAAGTGGATCGCCTCCGCTGCGTGTCGCCGGCGGAACTCGGGCCTCGCTTATAAACGCCCGAAACACCGAGCAACAACTTACTTAGCATCGCAGAGAAATTTTCGAACGGAAGGCGACGGGTCGAGCGACAGCTGATTCGACTCGTGCGCGCGAACATCCACAACTATGACAGAGATAATCGACGGAAACGAGGTCGGCGATCGCATCAAGTCGGAGCTGGAATCGAGCATCGGGACCCTCGAGGAGGAGGGCGTCACGCCGGGGCTGGCGACGGTGTTGATGAGCGACGACGCCGCAAGCGAGACGTACGTCTCGATGAAGCAGAAGGCCTGCGAGCAGATCGGCATCGAGAGCTTCCACCACGAGATCGATCCGGACGCGCCCGCGGACGTCCTGTTCGAGAAGATCGACGAGCTCAACGAGGATCCCGCGGTACACGGCATCCTCGTCCAGATGCCCGTACCGGACCACGTCGACGAGCGTGCGGTCCTGGAGTACATCGACCCGATGAAGGACGTCGACGGCTTCCACCCGGAAAACGTCGGCAAACTGGTGGCGGGTAACGCCCGATTCAAACCCTGTACGCCGTTCGGTGTCCAGAAACTCCTCGAATCGGCCGGCGTCGACACCGAAGGGAAAGACGCGGTGATCGTGGGTCGGTCGAACATCGTGGGCAAGCCGATGGCGAACCTGCTGATCCAGAAGACGAAACTGGGCAACGCCACGGTCACCGTCTGTCACTCGCGGACGAAAAACACGGCCGAGAAGACGAGAAACGCCGACATCGTCATCGCCGCGGTGGGTGTCCCGGAGTTCGTCGACGGGTCGATGCTCACCGAGGACACGGTCGTCATCGACGTCGGAGTGAACCGCGTGGACGCAGACAACGAGAAGGGCTACGAACTGGTTGGCGACGTCGAATTCGACTCCGCCAAGGAGAAAGCCTCCGCGATCACGCCCGTGCCAGGCGGCGTCGGACCCATGACGATCACGATGCTCCTGTACAACACGGTCAAAGCCGCGAGCCTCCAGCACGACGTCGACATCGAACTTCCCTGAGCTGGACCCTGCAGTGAATTTTCTGCGGCAACGGGCCGCACCTGGAAATGTTTATGGGGGAGTCACAAGTAATCACAACCAGACGTGAAAGAATACGATACGGAAACACAGCCGGTGCCATCCTTCGACAGACTCACGGAGGAAGGTGAGGAAGCGCTCCACGAGGCAGCGATCCGCATCATCGAGGAGATCGGGATCCAGCTGAACCACGAGGAGGCGATCGAGGTCCTCGAGGAACACGGCGCCGAGGTTCACGAGGACAACGTCGTGACCATCCCCCGCGACGTGATCGAGGACGCCGTCGAAACGGCCCCCTCCTCGTTCACGCTCCACGCGCGCAATCCGGATAACAACGTCACGATCGGCGGCGACTCCGGGGAGCCGCTGCGTGCGCCGGGCTACGGCGCCCCGAACGTCCGGACGTTCGAGGACGGTCGTCGGAAGTCGACGATCGAGGACTACGAGACGATGATGAAGCTCGTCCAGACCGAGGACGTGCTCAACTCCGCCGGCTACAACGTCTGTGAGCCGAACGACGTCGACCAGGAGGTCAAACACCTGGAGATGGTAAAGCGGTCGCTGACGCTCACCGACAAGGTGCCGATGGTGTCGGCGTACGGCGAAGACCGGGCCGAGGCCGGCCTGGAGATGGTCGGCATTGCACACGAGGATCCGGACCTGTCGAAGCCGTACGCGGCAGCGCTGGTCAACACGGTCCCACCCCGGAGCCTCGACAAGAAGATGCTGGGCGGGCTGCTCACGATGGCGAAGAACGGCCAGCCCGCGGTCGTCTCCTCGTTCACGATGGCCGGCGCGTCGGGGCCGGCGACGCTTTCGGGCGCGATGGCACAGGCGAACGCGGAGAACCTCACGGGGATCACCCTGGCACAGCTCGTCAATCCGGGCACGCCCGTCGTGTACGGCGTCCCCTCTTCGAACATCGACGTCCGGTACGGCTCGCTGTCGATCGGTAGCCCCGAGTCGGCGCTGTTCATCTCGTTTGCCGGGCAGATGGGGCGGTACTACGGCGTCCCGTCACGGGGCGGCGGCGGCCTCTCCGACTCCAAGTCGGTCGACTACCAGGCCGGCTTCGAATCGATGATGACGCTCACCGCCGCGGAGTTTTCGGGGATCGACTTCGTGCTCCACTCGTGTGGCATCCTGGAGTCGTACTCGGCGATCTCCCCGGAGAAGTTCGTCCTCGACTGCGAGCTGATCCGGAACCTCGAACGGATCAACGAGGGGTTCCAGATCGACAAGGAGAGCTTCGCGTTCGACCTCATCTCGGAAGTGGAACCCGCGGGCCACTACCTCAGCAAGCGACACACGCTGACGCACTCTCGCGACGAGCATTTCCGCACCGAGGTGTTCGACAAGCGCTCCCACGGTGACTGGGAGGAGGACGGCGAAAAGACCGGGTTCGAGATGGGGCACGATCGCGTGCAAACCCGGCTCGAGGAGTACGAACGACCGCCGATCGACGAGGAGATCGAGGAGGACCTCGAGGCGTACGTCGCGGAAGCCACCGAAACCGCCTACTGAACCGAGATCGATCCGCTGGTTGCACCGACGCCGCCACGCCGCCGGGGCGTGACCTGCTCCCCTCCCGATTCTCATTCGTCGCTCGCTGCGTTCAATCCCCCTCCGTTCCGTTCGACCCCCGTCTACTGATTTCAGGCGAATCCCCCTGTTTGTCAACGTTTTCCACGATTATTCGCCAATCAGATGAATTATTCCTCGGGTGTACTTAAACGAGCCAAGGACTAAACAGAACCTTTCTTAATGGTGGACACTGTTGTCTCTCCTAGCTATGTCTGAAGACGATAGCGGATTCCCGACGGACTACGAAATCGCACAGGACGCCGATCTGGAACACATCACTGACGTGGTCGAGCCGTTCGGTCTCACCGAGGACGACCTGGAGCTGTACGGCGACTACAAGGCCAAACTCTCGATGGATGCGGTCGAGCGTCTCAAAGACCAGCGGTCGGAGGATTCGAACCTCGTTTTGGTCACGGGAATGACGCCGACGCCGATGGGCGAGGGCAAGACGGTTACCACCGTCGGCCTGGGCCAGGCGTTCAACCACACGGGCCGGCAGGCGATGATCGCCATCCGCGAGCCCTCGCTGGGACCGGTCTTCGGTATCAAGGGCGGCGCCGCCGGCGGCGGCTACTCGCAGGTGCTGCCCATGGAGGACATCAACCTCCACTTCACGGGCGACATTCACGCGCTGACTGCGGCGCACAATCTCATCTCCGCGATGCTGGACGCCCACATCTCGAAGGGCAACGAGCTCAACATCGACCCGAACAACATCTCTTGGAAGCGCGCCATCGACATGAACGACCGCGCGCTGCGCAACATGGTGATCGGGCTGGGCGGCGAGTCGGGCGGTCAGACTCGCGAGGCGAGCTTCCTGCTTACGGCCGCCTCCGAACTGATGGCCGTGCTGGCGCTTGCCGACTCGCTTGAAGACCTCAAGGAACGCGTCGGCCGGATCATCGTCGCCTACGACGAGGAAGGCGAGCCGGTCACCGTCGACGACATCGAGGCAACCGGCGCCGCCACGATCCTGCTTCGCGACGCTTTGAAGCCGAACGTGGTGCAGACGCTGGAGGGAACGCCGGCGCTGGTGCACGCGGGGCCGTTCGCGAACATCGCTCACGGCACCAACTCGCTGATCGCCGACCAGGCCGCCTTCGGGATGGCCGACTGGGTGCTCACCGAGGCGGGCTTCGGCTCGGACCTGGGCGCCGAGAAGTTCCTCAACGTGGTGAGCCGCTTCGGCGACGTCGAGCCGTCGGCGATCGTGCTGGTGTCGTCCGTGCGTGCGCTCAAGTACCACGGCAAGGACATGTGGCCCGCCGACATGGACGAACTCGAAGAGCCGGACGTCGAGGCCGTCGAGGCCGGCCTGGAGAACCTCGACAAGCACGCCGCGAACCTCCAGCAGTTCGGCGTGCCGGTCGTCGTCTCCATCAACCGGTTCCCGCAGGACACCGACGAGGAGATCGAAGCGGTCGTCGACCACTGTGAATCCCAGGGGATCCCGGCGGGCGTCTCGAACGTCTTCTCCGAGGGCGGGGAAGGCGGCGTGGAACTGGTCGAGAAGATCACCGGTGCCGTCGAGGAGAGCGAGGCGGACTTCGAGTTCCTGTACGACACCGAAGAGTCGATCAAATCGAAGGTCGAGACGGTGGCGACGGAGATCTACGGCGCCGACGGCGTCAACTACGTCGACGGGGCCGAAGACGACATCGAGCGGATGGAAGAGCTGGGTCTGGACGACATGCCGATCGTGATGTCGAAGACGTTCCACTCGTTCAGCGACGACCCCTCGAAGAAGGGCGTCCCCAAAGACTGGACGCTTGACGTGCGTGAAGTGTACCCGTCTGCTGGCGCCGGCTTCCTGGTCGTGCTAACTGGCGACGTGATGGACCTACCCGGCCTGCCGGGTCGTCCCGCCGCCGCCGACATGGACATCGACGCAGACGGCACCATCTCCGGCCTCTTCTAGGCCGCCGGTCGCTTTTCACACGTTTCCGTTTTTTATGGGGCTGTCGACTCGTCCGACAGTCGCCACAGCGCCCGGTAAAGCGTCCACAGGTCGCAGTCGACACGATCGGCGACCCGGCGACACGCGCCGAGATACCGTTCGTAGTCGGACGGGGAGAGTGGATCCGGGTACGGCTCGGAAAGCTCTCCGGCCGTTCCGAGGGTGTTCCACTCCCGGGCACCGACGGCGACGTACTGTGAGGGATCACTGAAAAAGAGGAGTGCCGAGGCGACGCCGACGTCGACGCCCGAAAGCGCCGTGAGCTCACCGACGGCGTCGGCGGCCGACTCCGATCGTTTCGCGGCCTCGATCGACTCCATCACCGCTTCGAAGTCGTTCTCCCGGAACCGGCTCTCGGCGTCGCGTCGGTCGCGGTCCGGAAACGCCCCGAGGTGACGGCGGTAGTACCATCGCACCGGCCACTGGGCGTCGCGGCGGCCGTACTCTCCGGAGTCGAACGTCTTCGGCATGATCTCGAGGTGGTCGGCCTCGACTGCGTACAGCGGTTCCACGCTCCGGTACTCGGCGGCTTTCTCGGCGACCAGCGAGGGCGAGAGTTCCATACGGCGGGCAAGGGGTCCAGCGGGGTGAACGTTTCCCCGAGAAAGATTCATGTCTCTGGAGTCGCAGGTTGAGACGTATGACTCGACATCCACACACGATCGCCAGCCCGGGGACGACGGGACGGGAGAAACTAAAACCGGTTACCTTCTGGAGTGATAGAAATGTCCAGTGACGACGAGCCGGTGAAGACGATCTGTCCGTACTGTGGCGTCGGCTGTGGTATCTCCGTCCAACCCGGAGCGGAGCCGGGCGACATGCGGTTCATGCCGTGGGGCGAGGCCCCGGTCAACGAGGGGCGCGTCTGCATCAAGGGCGGTGCCGCGACGGAGGTCGTCGACCACGAAGACCGACTCACCGACCCGCTGATCCGGGAGGACGGCGAGTTCCGCGAGGCCACCTGGGAGGAGGCGTACGACCTGGTGGTTTCGGAGATGCAGCGGATCCGCGAGGAGCACGAGCCGGACGCGATGGGCTTTTTCGGCTCCTCGAAGGTGATGAACGAGGAGAACTACCTCCTCCAGAAGCTCGCGCGGCGCTACGGCACCAACAACGTCGACAACTGCACGCGGATGTGCCACGCGTCGACAGTGTGGGCGCTGCGGACCAGCCTGGGCGCCGGCGCGATGACAAACAGTATGGCGGACCTCCGCGACGAGGCGGACGTGCTGTGGATCCAGGGTGCGAACCCGGGCGAGCAGCACCCGATCGCCAACAGCCAGTACTTCAGGCAGGCAGTGCTCGAGGGGGCGACGGTGATCCAGGTCGATCCCCACGCCAACAAGACGACCCGGTCGTTCAAGATCGACGAGACCGACCGGCACATGCACCTCCAGCTGAAGCCCGGGACCGACATCCCGCTCTTGAACATCGTTCTCAAGACGATCCTGGAGAACGGCTGGATCGACGAGGAGTTCATCGAACAGCGCACCGAGGGGTTCGACGACCTGACGGAGACGCTCGAGGACTTCGACAAGGAGGCTGCCGCCGAGGAGTGTGGCGTCCCGCTTTCGGACATCGAAGCAGCCGCAGAGAAGTACGCCACCGCCGACAACGCCGCCATCTTCACCGGGATGGGGATGAGCCAGCACACCTGCGGAGTCGACAACGTCCAAAACGAGATCAACCTGGCGTTGATCACCGGCAACCTCGGCCGGCCGGGGACGGGCGTCAATCCGCTTCGCGGCCAGAACAACGTCCAGGGGACCTGCGACGTCGGCGCCATGCCGAACGTGCTTCCGGGCTACCAGCTCGTCGACGACGACGAGGCCCGCGAGAGTGTCGAGCAGGAGTGGGGCTTCGAAGTGCCTCCGGAACCGGGCCTGACGAACGTGGAGATCTCACACGAGGCCGGAAAGTCCGTCCACGGGCTGTACGTGATGGGGGAGAACCCGATCATGAGCGAGCCCGACGGAAACCGGGTCGAAGAGCGCCTCCAGGAACTGGAGTTCATGGTCGTCCAGGACATCTTCATGACCGAAACCGCCAAGCTGGCCGACGTGATCCTGCCGGCGACGACGTGGGCCGAACGCGGCGGCACTGTCACCAACACCGACCGTCGCGTCCAGCGGATGCGGGGGGTCGAGAAGGTTCACGAGAACACGAAACACGACCTCGACATCATGATGGAGGTCGGCTCCCGGCTGTTCGGCGATGAGAAGTTCCGGTTCGATGACGTCGAGGAGGTATTCGAGGAACTGCGCCAGGTCTGCCCGATCTACCACGGGATGACCTACGACCTGCTGGGCGAGGAAGGGCTCCAGTGGCCCTGTTATGAACCCGGCGACGAAGGGGACACGTTCCTCTATGAAGATGAGTTCGACACGGAGAACGGCCTCGGGCAGATCGAGGGCGTCACCCACCAACCGCCAAAGGAGACGCCGGACGAGGAGTACCCCCTCGTGTTGACGACCGCGCGGCTGGAGGAGCACTACAACACGGGGACGATGAGTCGGCGGTCGCCGACGCTGAACCGGCAGCACCCAGAGAACTTCGTCGACATCCATCCGAACGATGCCGAGCGGTACGGCATCGAAGACGGCGAGTACGTGAAGCTCAAGTCCCGCCGCGGCGAGATCACGCTCCTGGCGCAGGTCACTGAGGATATCAAAGAGGGTGTCGTCTGGACGACGCCACACTTCGCAGCGGCCTCGGCGAACCGGCTCACGAACGACGTGCTCGACGAGCGGGCGAAGATCCCCGAGTACAAGGCCGCGGCCGCGGAGGTCGAGATCGGGATCGAACCCGCGGAGGCACCGGACGACGCGCCCGCGGACGACTGAAAAGACGAAGCCCAAAAGCGCCGTTTTTCGACCAGCGTATCGGAGTTTCAGTTTCCGCCCTTGCGGAAGATCTTGTACAGCGGGTGATCCTGGGAGGGGCGGCGGCGCTCGGTCATCTGGGCCGCGTAGCCGACGTAGGCGTCGGCCTGCGAGACGACGGAGTACATCTCGGGAGCACTGTGGATCGTTCCATAGAGGTTGAAGTCGGCCCCGAGGTGGACGATGACGGAGTTGGCGACCGCCTGGCGGAGCTTCTTGGTGTCCGGGCTCAGTGGGTCTTCCATCTCCCAGCGGATCACTTCGTTGTGCGGGGAGCAGCCGGCGGGGATGCCGTACCGGTCCTTGATCTCGTGGATCGCCTTCGCGGCGAACCCGGAGTCGGGGATGTCGATGACTGCGGGGTCGACGATCGGCTTCGAGATGCCCGCCTCCTCGGCGACCTCGAGGTTCTTGTCGAGCGCGTCGAACCGGCCCTGCAGGGTGAGGTTCTTGGTGTCGATGCTGAGCAGGACGGCGGCGTCGATGCCGGCGTTCTGGATCGCCTCGATCTCGGTGTCGACCTCCTTCGTGCTGGACTCGATCGAGTTGTAGATGATCTGGTCCTGGATGCCGATCTCGCCGACGTGTTTGGCGGCCTTCGATCGAATATTTGGGGTCGGGCCGTCCATGAAGATCGGGATGTCGGTCTCCTCGGCGACGAAGTCGACGTGTTTGATCAGCGCCTCGGGCGTGTCGCCGATCACGTCGAGCATTGCGGGGTTGCCAGTCTTCTCGGAGGTTTCCTCGACCATCCGGATCGCCTCGCGGGCACCCTCCTCGTCGAACTCGCCGGTTTTCGGGTCTTCGAGCAGGGAGTCGCCCTTGTAGAAAATACTGCCGACCATCACGGTGGGATGCTCGCCGGGTTGCCCACCGATCTTGACGCCATTAATGTCGTACACCTCTTGCTCCGCTTCGAACGTGAACATCGTGTACAGGTACTGTGAGGGCACCCTTATTTCTTTGTAACTTATTCGGCGGGTCTTTTTTGTCGGACCTCGCTCCCGGCCGAGTCCCCGGCGTTCCTTGGTGGTTGCTACACCAGTTCGCGTCGCCACTTCTCGGTATCGGCGGCCTGGTTGAACGTGTACAGGTGGACGCCTTCGATCGGGTAATCCGGATCCGCACCGTACGGCGCGAGTTCCTCGACGAGCCTGTCGGGGGTGTAGTTGCCGCGCGATCCGACGAGCTGTTTGACGAAGCCGATGATGCCGGTGGTCTTGCGCAGGAAGCCGATCGAGTCGCCGACGCCGACCTTCCGGGAGATCTGCAACAGCCGCTGGTACTTCACCACGCCGGGTATTCCGACGTGTACCTGGAGGTCGATCCCCCGATCCTGGACTTCGTCGGTCCACTCGATGATCGCTTCGGGGTCGAAACACAGCTGGGTGACCGCGTACGTGGCATACGGAGATTTCTTCTCGAGCGCCTCCGCGAGGGTGTCGTCGTCGATCTTCTGGTGGCCCTCGGGGTAGCCGCCGATGCCGACTTCCTCGAAGTCGTAGCCGTGTTCCGCAAGCGCCACGAGCGCGTCGTGGGCCGACTCGAACTCGCCGACCGGTTCCTCGTTGTCCCCGCCGACGACGAACAGATCCGAGATCCCTGCCTCCTCGTACTGGTCGGCGATGTCCTGGAGGTGGTCGACGTCGCTTACACCCCGGGCGGCGATGTGGGGGGTCACCTCGAAGCCGCGCTCGACGGCGTCGAGCGACACCTCGACGGTTCTGTCGACTCCCAGATCCGGCGAGGCGGTCACCGCAATCTTCGATCCCTCCGGCAGCTGGTCGGCCTGATCGTAGAAGCTGTCGAACGGTAACAACTCGAAGCGCGGATCGGTGAGTAAGGCTGTGATGTCGTCGCGTGTCATTTCTCGGTATCTCCTCTTTTAGTATGAGTGAAGCCGGGATATATGTTTGGAAGAATGAAATAATACTTTGCTATCTCGGGGAGAAACACGCGGTTCGAGAAACAGTATTTCGGTCCCACCGCTGCGCGCTTCCAGCCGCGGGGGTGGGGTGGAGGACGGTGGAGGCGGTCCGATGGCAGCTATATGGGTTTTCCGGCTGGATACCGTTCGAGGTGTTCGGTTTCTCCATCCGATTCGAGCATCGATTCCAGCACGGACGTGTCGCCGTCGACGACCGAGAGCGTCACGTCGTGTCCGTCGCCGTGTTCGGCGGAGAGTTCTGCAACGAACTCCCGGAACGACTCGGCGTACTCCCGGTGGAACTCGCGGCACGTGCCGGTGTCGACCAGAACCACCCGGTCGTAGAACCCGACGACATCGTGGAAGAAGCGCCCGATCGCCTCCCGGGACATCCCCTGCCCGCGTTCGACTGCGCGTTCGAACCCGTCGGCGTCCGGCCAGGTAATCGTGAGTTCGTCGGTGTCGGCTGCCGCGCGGTCGAACTGTTCGATCAGTTGCTCCCCTTCCCCGAGGAATCCCCGGTACAGTTTGTGGGCGTCGAGGCCGCGGTCGATCCACCCGCGTGTGAGATAGTACGTCCCGCTGGCCTTCCGCTCGCCGAATTCGAGCGGTTCGATCCCGTGGAGGAACACCGAAACGCAGTCGCCGGCCCGGCTGCGGTACAGCGGTACCCGTTCCGTCTGGATCCCGGACAGCGCCTCGTCGTCGGCGTCGTACAGGAGGTGGATCCGGTCGATATCGGCGTCTTCGAGTTCCCGGACGTGTCGCTCGATAACCTCGACAATCTCTGCGTTCCGGGGAACGTTCACCGGAAACTCGTGATACTCCTGGGGGACGTACCGAACCGTCGCATCGGGTGCGAACCGGTCGAGTTCCGCATACAGGGTTTCACAGGCGACGATTCCGAGTGCGTCCTGTCGGGGTAGATCGCTCATCGTTCGGCGCTGCGTCCCTCGCGCACGACGACACCCCGCCCTTCGTCGAACTCACCGATCCGTTCCCGGACACTGGGGTACAGTTCGATCCGCTGGTGGGGGACGTACATCGACTCCATGAAGTTGTTCCGGAACACGTCGGTCCCGGCGATCTCGAAGTACTCGACGTGGTCGACGATCTCCATGGCCTCCGCTCGCTTGTCGCGGTTCAACAGCGCGAGCTGTGCCCCGATCCCGGCGGCGTTACCCAGGGATTCGACCGCGTCGAAGTCGACGTCGGGATACAGTCCGACCGTCATCGCGGACTCCGGATCGATGTAGTTGCCGAACGCCCCCGCGAGAACGACCCTGTCGACGGTGTCGATGTCGAGTTCGTCCATCAACACGCGGGTACCGGCCTGGATCGCTGCCTTCGCCTGCTGGATCTCCCGGAGGTCGTTCTGGGTGACGACGACGTCACCGTCGATCCCGGACTCGTCTGCGAAAACGAGCACGTACTCGAGGACATCGTGGGCGTTGCGCCTGAGCCGCGGGTGATCCAGCAGTTCCTCCTGGAACTGTCCCCGCTGGTCGATCACGCCCGCCTCGAACAGCTCCGCGAGGACGTCGATGATCCCGGACCCACAGATACCGATCGGCGGCTCGTCGCCGATGACCTCGAGGTCGGGTTCCAGCGTCTCGTCGTCGATCGTGACGAACTCCACGGCGCCGTCCCGGGCGCGCACACCGTGTGTGATCTCCGCGCCCTCGAGTGCGGGACCGGCCGGCGCGGAGGTCGACCACATCCGTTCGCTGTTCCCGACCGAAATCTCGCCGTTGGTTCCGATGTCGACACAGACGGTGAGTTCCTCGCGTTTGTGGTGCTCGGACACCAGAAGCACCGACACCTTGTCCGGCCCGACCCACCCGCCGCTTATCGGGAGCCAGTAGAGGTAGCCGGCCGGGTTGATGTCGATGTCCAGCTCCCGGGCCTTGACGGTGACGGGGGCGTGGTTGGCCGCCACGTACGGGGAGCCGGCGACGTAGTGGGGATCGATCCCCAGAAAGAGGTGATGCATCGCGGTGTTCCCGACGAACACCGCCTCGTAAACGTTATCGGGGTCGATTTCGGCTTCCTCGACCACCTCGTCGACCAGTTCGTTTACACCGTCGACGATCGCGTCCTGGAGCTCTTCGCGACCGTTCTCGCTTCGTCGAGTGTGTCGCATCCGGCTCATGATGTCGCCGCCGAACGTGCTCTGTGGGTTCATCCGCGAACTCACCGCGACGCGGTCGGCGGTCCGGAGATCGACGAGATAGACGGCGATCGTGGTCGTCCCGATGTCGATAGCCAACCCGTACATCGTCTCGTCCCATCCCGGGGTGACGTCGATGATCTCCTCGTCGTCGTACACCGTCACCGTCGCGTGGAGTTTGTCCTCGACCTCCGCACCGCGCATCAGGTTCGGCAGCTCCTGATGGACGACCCGATCGATCTCTTCGATCGATACTTCGTAGTTTTCTTTGAGCGCTTCCCCCACACGTTCGAGGTCCGCCGTGTTGTCCGAAAGCGACGGCGGCGACAGCTCGAGGTGGTAGTTCGTGACCACGGGATCGAGATCGACCTCCAGTTCTCTGCCTTCGGTGAGGACGACGCCGCCGGTGTTTTGCGAGACGTTCGGAACCGTGACGTCGACCGGGCCACATTCGACGTCCGAACGACAGGAGAGTCGGTAGCCCGATTCGAGTTGCTCTTCGGAGAGCAGTAGTTCGTCTGCGTCCGTGACGGCGGACAGACAGTCCGCGCCGTCGTCGACGACGACTTTGCAGGTGCCACAGAGACCCTCGCCGCCACACAGACTTTCGATCGACAGACCTGCCCGGTCGGCGGCCTCGAGAACGGTCGTTCCCTCCTCGACGTCGACGCTCGTCTCCCAGGGAGAAAATCGCACAGTCGGTTCGTCACTCATGTCGGTTTCTGTTGGAGAACAGGAATGCCCCGTCAAAAGGGTGTCGCCGTGATTTGCTAACCCGCCACGAACCACGTCCGAAAGCAAAGTATCACCGACATAAACTATATCTCCGGCGGATTGCATCTCACGGACGATGTCAGACGAGTACACCGTCGTTGATCCCGACGAGATCGAACCCGACCAGTTTCCCGAGTCCGGACTAAACCACAGAAAACTGACGGAGGCGCTCGGTGCGACGGAGATGCGGGTGAACGTCATCCGACTGTCTCCCGGAGACGTCACCGGGTATCACAGACACGAGCGTCAGGAGGAGGTGTTCGTGTTGTTGTCGGGTCCTGGCAGGGCGCGGATCGGCGGGGATCTCGTCGACGTGCCGAAGTGGGGTGTCGTTCGCGTCCCCTCGGAGACGCCGCGACAGTTGTTGAACGACGCCGAGGAGGGTGAGGCGGTGTGGCTCATGCTCGGTGCGCCGACGGTCGGCACTGTCGAGGACTACGGGGAGTACGTTGTGGTCGACGAGGAATGAGAACCGAACCGTTCGATCCGATGTCTGGCGCCCCGGCGGTTGTCGGTACGATAACATTCCTACTGTTGTAATGGAGCACTTAAAGGGGCGAACTATTTAACGACAAGAGTTACGTGTGTATAGTTAATTATAATTAAGATCACTGCGGAGACTGGGGCTACACAACGTTCGGTTTTCTCCGTTCGGTCCGACCGTGACGCGTCGGTTCTGCCTTTGCCGTCGGGAATAATAAAGACGTGAAATCTTGATGGGATAGTATTTTTTAGGGCAGGCGGATAATGTAGTTCACGTATGAGCAGTAAAGAGCTGCCGTCGAAGGCAGGCACCGTCATTATCGGCGCAGGGATCGTCGGAACGAGTCTCGCGTATCACCTCGCGGATCAGGGGCGCGAGGACATCGTTCTGATCGACAAGGGGCCGTTCCCGGACCCGGGTGGATCGACCGGCCACGCCTCCAACTTCATCATGCCCATCGAACACAACAAGGAGATGGCCTTGTTGACACAGGAGGCGATGGAGCAGTACAAGGAGGAAGACCTCTACACAGAAAGCGGTGGCATCGAGGTCGCCCGGACCGAAGAGCGAATGGAGGAGTTCCGACGTCAGATCGCGTCCTCGAAGTCCTGGGGGCAGGAAGCGGAGATCATCTCGACCGAGGAGGTCAAGGAGATGGTTCCGTACATCAACGAGGACATTATCGAGGGCGGATTCTGGGAGCCCCGGGCCGGCGTCTGTGACCCGCTCCGGTTCGGCGAGATCAAGCGCAAGGAGGCCGAGGAGTGGGGCGTACTGCAGTCGTTCGCCAACACCGAGGTAACCGATCTCCACGTCGAGAACGGCGCGATCTCGGCGGTCGAGACCGACCGCGGCACGGTGAAGGCCGACGAGGTCGTCATCGCCGCCGGCCTGTGGAGCCCGAAGCTCGCCGAGATGGCCGGCACCGAGATCCCGCTCACACCGGCAGTCCACCAGATGATCAGCGTCGGCCCGATCGACGTCCTCGAGGAGACAGGCGAGGAAATCGGGTACCCGATCGTTCGGGACGTCGACACCCAGATGTACGAGCGTCCGAGCGGCAACGACATGGAGGTCGGTTCCTACGAACACCGGCCGATCCTGTGGGACGTCGAAGACGTGCCGTCCAACGAGGAGGCGCCGCTGTCGCCGACCCAGCCGCCGCTGACCCAGGACGCGTTCGATCCGTCGATGGAGCACGCCCTCGAAATCATGCCCGAGATCCTCGAGGACGCCGAGATCCGTCACGCGATCGACGGCCTGCTTTCGGTCACGCCGGACGGCATGCCGCTCGTGGGCCCGATGGACGACGTCGACGGCCTCTGGTCGTGTTCGGCGATCTGGATCAAGGAGGCACCGGCGTTCGCGAAGTACACCGCCCAGTGGATGACGCAGGGCTACCCCGAGGTCGACCTCCACCAGTCCGACGTCAACCGCTTCGAGGGCTACGGCACCTCCAAGAAGTTCGTCAAGGAGCGCGCCCACGAAGGGTTCCAGAAGATCTACGACATCGTCCACCCGCGCGAGCAGTGGCAGTCGTCCCGTCCGCTGCGGCAAAGCGCCTTCTACGACCGGCAGGAGGATCTCGGTGCGGAGTTCTTCGAGTCGGCCGGCTGGGAGCGCCCGCAGTGGTTCGAGTCCAACGAGGACCTCCTCGAGAAGTACGAGGACGAACTCGAAGGCCTCCAGCGCCCCAACGAGTGGGACAGCCGCTGGTGGTCGGAGATCATCCTGGGCGAGCATCTCCACATGCGCGACAACGTCGGCATGATCGGCGACATGGGCTTTGGCCTCATCGACCTGGTCGGCGACGACGTCGAGGAGTTCACCCAGAAGATCTTCGTCGCGGACACGGCCATCGACGTCGGCGAGTCGGTGTACACACCGGTGCTCGCTGAGAACGGTGGGTTCATCTCCGACCTGACGATGGCCCGCCTGGCCGACGATCATTATCGAGTGATGACCGGCGGCGGCGAAACCGGTCCCGACAAGCGGTGGTTCCGGAACAACATCGGCAGTCTGGACGTCCGCATCGTCGATCAGACGTCCTCCTTAGCCACCCTCGGCGTCTGGGGCCCCAACGCTCGGGACGTCGTCCAGGAAGTCGCCGAAGAGGACGTCTCCCACGAGGCGTTCCCGCCGTACACCGCCCAGCACCTCACGCTCGGTGAGGTCGACGTCTGGGCGTTCCGCATCTCCTACGTCGGCGAACTCGGCTGGGAGCTGTACGCCCCGATGGAGCAGGGCGGCCGCCTGTGGGACATCATCTACGAGGCCGGTCAGGACTACGACATCCGGCCGGTCGGGATGGGCGTCTACGGCACCACCGGTCGCATGGAGAAGGGCTACCGGCTGTACGGCCACGAGCTCGAGCTGGAGTACAACCCCGCCGAGGCCGGTCTCACCTTCCACGGCGTCAAAGACGAGGACTTCATCGGCAAGGAGGCGTACGCCGAGGCGATCGACGAGGAGAACGTCGCCACGCTGTGTACCCTCACCGTCGACGACCACGCCCCCGAGGGCGGCGAGCCGCGGTTCATGACCGGCGGCGAACCGATCCTCGACCTCGACGGCAACGTCCTCGAGGACGAGGAAGGTCGCCGCTCGTACGTGACCAGCGCCGGCACGGGGCCGTCGCTCGGCAAGCACCTCCTCATGTCGTACATCCCGCAGGAATATGCCGAGGAAGGGCAGGACCTGCAGGTCGAGTACATGGGCACCCAGTACCCGGTGACCGTCGAGCGGGTCGGCAGCAAGCCGCTGTTCGATCCGAGCAACGAGCGGATCCTCCAGTAAGCCCGTAGGGGCGTTGAAACCGCCGGTTTATTTAGCGTTCCACCGAACACTCATACACACAACGATGGAAACTATAGCCTGTATCAAGCGCGTGCCCGACACGGGCGCAAAGATCGTACTGACCGACGACAAGCAAGACGTCGATGCAAGCAGCATCGGCTACACCATCAGCCCGCACGAGGAGTGTGCCGTCGAGGCGGCCGTCCAACTCGTCGAGGAGCACGGCGGCACGTCGACGGTGCTGACGCTCGGCGAGGAGGACGCCACCGAGCAGCTCCGCACCGGCGTCGCGATGGGTGTCGACGAGGCGAAGCTGCTCGAGGCCGGCGACCACGAGTGGGGTCCGATCTCGACAGCCCGCGAGATCGCCGACGCCGTCAGCGACGAGGACGGGGAGCCGAAGTACGACCTGATGTTTTTCGGCAACGAGTCAGCCGACGCCCAGAACTACCAGGTCGGCATCCGCGTGGCGAACCAGCTCGACGTTCCCGTCGTCACCGGGATCAAGGACGTCGAGGTCGACGGCGACACCGTGATCGCAAAGCGGGAGGTGCCCGGCGGCAACAACGTCTTCGAGGTGCCGATGCCCGCCGTCGTCACCGTGAAGGAGGGTGTAAACACTCCCCGGTACCCGTCGATGCGGAGCCGAATGCAGGCCCGCCAGACGGACGTCGACCGCAGCGGCGCCGAGCCGGCCGACGTCACCGACGTGCGGAAGGTCGAACTCGAGGTGCCCGAACGGGACGAAAGTCCCGCGGAAGTGCTCGGGGACACTCCCGAGGCGGCCGTGGACGTCGTCGAAGTGCTCGATGACCTGGAGGTGGTGTAAATGGTACTCACGCTCGTCGAACACGACGCCGGCGCGGTCGATGACGTCTCCCTGGAGACGGTCACGTTCGCGCGGGACGTCGCGATACAGGAGGACGAACAGCTCGTCGCCGCCGCGTTCGGTGACGGCGCAGAAGACATCGCGGACGACCTCTCGGCGTACGGTGTCGACCAGGTGTGTGCGATCGAGCACGACCTGCTGGACGCCTACGCGCCGGAAGGCTACGCGGAGAGTCTCGCCCAACTGGTCGAGGAGCTGTCGGCAGGGACGGTCGTCGCTCCGGGTAGCGATCGCGGCCACGAAGTGCTCGTACATCTCGCGACGAAGCTCGACGTGCCGATGGCCACGAGCTGTACCGAGGTCGAGGCCGGTGACGTGTACGGGATCACCCGCCAGCGCTGGGGTGGCAGCCTCATCGAACACGCGGAACTCGAGGCGGACGTCAAGCTGCTCACTGTCGTTCCCCACGAGGTGTCCGCCGAACCCGCCGAGGCCGAGAGTGACCCTGCCGTGGAGCCGTTCGCGCCCGAACTCGACGACGAGGACGTCGCGGTGCGCGTCGTTCGTCAGGAGGAGTCCGACATGGAAGGC
Organism: Halalkaliarchaeum desulfuricum; assembly: GCF_002952775.1. Lineage (NCBI taxonomy): Archaea > Methanobacteriati > Methanobacteriota > Halobacteria > Halobacteriales > Haloferacaceae > Halalkaliarchaeum > Halalkaliarchaeum desulfuricum. The sequence continues at coordinate 461,056 of NZ_CP025066.1, read as the reverse complement.
ATCCCCCTGTCGGAGGCTCGCGTCGTCATCGGTGGCGGTCGCGGTGTCGGCGGCGAGGAGGAGTTCGCCCAGCTCGAGGCACTCGCGGACAAACTCACCGGGACGGTCGGCGCGACCCGCGCGGCCGTCAACGAAGGCTGGCGGCCCCACGACGACCAGATCGGACAGACCGGCGCGAAAATCGCCCCCGAGGTGTACATCGCGGCCGGCATCAGCGGTGCGGTCCAGCACTGGGTCGGTGCCAAGGGCAGCGAGAACGTGATCGCGATCAACACCGATCCGGAAGCCGCGATCATGCAGAAGGCCGACTACGCAGTCGTCGCCGACCTCCACGAGGTCGTCCCGCGGCTCAACGAAGAGCTCGAAGAGTAGACGACCCCGTCGCCCGGGACCCACATCGTATATAATATCTTGTAGTTACTCCATACCATACGAGATCTGCTCATTCCTGGTTTGATTGGAAAACTGAATTATTGAAATTATTAGAGTTGAAGTCCCCCAATTATATTACAACCCGAGAAAACATCCATTCAAATTTTGAGATTGTGTTACTATATCGCCTCCCGCGAGTACCGCTTATATTTCTTGTTTCCTCGTTGTGATTCCTGTTTGCAAGTTATGTCTATTCAGAATTATTATTTATTTGTTAGTTTTGCCGATCGTGCCGGTAAGCCAAACGATTATTCCGGCCGCCCCGTAGGATGGGGCAATGACACGTGAACGATTCCGTCCCCCCGATCACGAAACGGAGAGTTTCCTTCTGACGACAGTCGTCGGCAGTTACCCTCGGCCGGCCTGGCTTCCCGAGATCGAGGACGCCCACGCCGACGGATCGGTCCCCGAGGGGACCGTCGAGGAGGCGCTCGACGACGCCAGTCGGGCCGCCGTGAACATCTTCGACCGGATGGGGCTGGACGTCGTCACCGACGGGGAGGTGCGTCGGGAGGGGATGATCGAGTACTTCGCGCGGTTCATCGACAACATGGAGCAGGACGGCGGCGGGGACGGAACCGGCTGGAACACAGGGATGCCGACGATCGTCGACGAGGTCTCCTCGAGCGAGCCGTGGCTGGTCGACGACTACCGGTTCGCCGCGTCGGTCACCGACTGCCCGGTCAAGGTAACCGTCACGGGGCCGTTCACGCTCGCGTCGTTCAGCCAGCCGCAGGCGTACGACGACGTCGGAGAGCTCACAGCGGACCTGGCGGAACTGGTTGCCGCGGAAGTCGCGCGGCTCGTGGACGCCGGCGTCGAGTGGATCCAGATCGACGAACCGGGGCTGGGGATCTCACCGCATTCTGAGCTTGCCCACGAGAGCCTCTCGCGGATCGCCGAGGAGGTGCCGGACGACGTTCGGCTCGGCGTTCACGTCTGTTCGGGCAACTACGACAACCTCGCCCCGGAGATGTTCTCGTTTCCGGTCGACGAGGTGGATCTGGAGTTCGCGAGCGACGACGCCGACGACCCGGCAGACGTGCTCGCAGCGTGGGACGGCGACGTGGACATTGGGTTCGGGGTCGTCGATCCTCAGGACAGGGACGTCGACTCGATCGAGGAGATCCGCGCCCGGATCGAGGAGGCGGTGTCGCTCGTCCCGCCCGAACAGTTGACGATCACACCCGACTGCGGGCTCAAGCCGGTGAAGCGACCGATCGCCCGCGAAAAGCTCGAGAACATGGTCGAGGCCGTCGAAGCCGTCGAGGCGGCCATGGACGCCGGTGAAGTCGAGACGGCATAACCCGTTTTCGCAGTTCAGGGACGTTGGTACGGCGGATCGTCAATAGAACGTGCTATCGGAGTATCACCTTTTGGGTGAAACACTGAACAATTATAGGGACGCTCGCCAAAGGGAACCCAAATGAGTACCATCACGAAGATCCATTTCTCTCATCCGGATATGGCCCTCTCTCATACCATCCGGACGCTCTCGGACGGCGACGTCAGGGTACTTCCGGAGGTCGCGACCGATCCCGAGCACAACATGTACTTCATCGTGTTCGAGGGGAGTCTCGACGAGCCGATCGGCGAGATCCTCGAGGAGGATCATACGGTCGCAGAATCCAAGCTGATGTCCGATTACGGTGATCAACTCGTGTACGGTATCATCTTCACCGACAATGCGAAGCTCATCGCCCCGAAAGTCACTGAGGTCGGTGGGATGTCGCTGGACGCCAGGTCGTTTTCCGATGGTTGGATCGAACGCTGGCAGCTCCCCAACCGCGAGGTGCTGGCGGAGATCTGGGAGTACGCCAGGGAGAACTCCTTTACCTTCGACGTGCTGGAACTCCACCAGATCAGCGAGCGGGAGCACGACGACGGCTACGGCCTGACCGCCGAACAGCACGAGGCGCTCGTGACGGCCTATGACCGCGGTTACTTCGAAGAACCCCGGGGAATTTCGCTTGTCGAACTCGCGGACGAACTGGGCATCTCTCCTGCTGCCGCAAGTGGGCGGCTTCGCCGTGGCCTCACGCGGCTCATCGGCATGACGATCGTCGATCCCGACAAAGAACGGGTGGAGTGACAAGCACTCGAGGTCCCTTTGGCTCTTGTCTGCGCTAGTGAAACAACCATTGGACTAGTGAAATTGTCGCAGGTTGGCGTGCAAGATGGAGAGCATGAATGCAGCACAAGCCGGCAGATAGACTCAAACAACGAATCGTGTTTCCACAGAATTCTTTTTTTATAACGCTGTAAGCGCCAGTTATGAACCGCCGCTCCCTCCTTACTCTGCTCGGTAGCTCTCTCGTCGGGATCACCGGCTGTCTCGGCGACGAACCGCCGTCCGCAGAAGAACCTGACCCGCCAGACGCCCTCGACGCAGACTGGCCTATGCCGGCGGCCGATCACGGTCGGACACACTACACGCCTGCGTCGTCCGGACCAGACGAACCGGTCGCGGAACTCTGGAGCGTCGAAACCGGCGCGGAGCCGACGACGCCGATTGTGGTCGACAGCATCGTCTTCATCGGGACTGCAGACGGGGAGCTCTTCGCGCTCGACGCCCGTGACGGTACCGAACTGTGGACGGCTGCAGTCGATGGGGTGGTCGACGCCGTCCGATACGCCGCGGGACGGATCCACGTCGAGACCGATGAACGTGTCGTGGCGCTCGACGACAACGGTGAACAGGTGTGGATCGCAGAGCCGATGGACCTCCGAAGGGTCGCCGTCTCAGAACATGGTGTCTACCTCCTCGACCGGCGCGGCGAATCGACACACGTCGTCGCTCTCGATCCGACTGAAGGGGCGAAGGGGTGGCGGACCGACCTCGAACGACTGTTCGAACTAGACGACGACGGGACGATCCTCGCGGACTCGGTCCCGGGGGGACACCCCGGCGGCCTCGCCGTTCGCGACGGGCATCTCGTTCACGGCGACTTGGAGGGTAACGTCCACGGCCCCGACTGGATCGCTCGCCCCAACGCCCACGGGTTCGGTCGGTTCACGATCGCGCCCGACCGCGTTTACGTCCACGCTAACGACGGCGAGAAGCCCGGGCTGTACGCCTACGCGCTGATCGACGGCTCGCGGGCGTGGCACGCCGACGTCAACGCCCGGGGACCGGTCGTCGCGACCGACGACGCCCTGTTCGTGCCGACGGCCGGTCGTGATCGCGGACTCACGCGTCTCGATCCCGACGACGGGAACGAACAGTGGTCCCGGTCCGCCCCAGATGTCGGCGAGCGGTTCGCGCTTGTCGACGACCTCCTCTACACGACGAGCGATGGTCTAGTGCGCGCTTTTCGGGCACCCTAACGGTCGACAACGGTTGCATTTCTCAAGTGGCCCTTCCCAAACTTAGTGAAACAGTAGAACCTATCGGGTGATTGGTATGTAGTTCAGTACAAGATAGCAGATGGATGCAGCACGCTTACCTCATTTGTTTCGACCGGGTTGCGTTGAATCATCCGGTCGATGAACATGATTTTAACATTTGATTGTCACTTCGTCACCGTCCACACGTTCGACAGTATCATCCGTGACGAAGTACGTCGCCTGAGTCTTGGTGTGGACGTGGGCGATTCCCGTTTTGTACCAGTACGGCAGCTCAACGGCGACGTACACACCTTCTTCCGTTCGGTCGTCGATACTGGTAAATTCAGTGTACGGATATCCAGTCCCGACATCGCTTGTCACGCACTCTGCGTTTTTTACGATTTCAATAACGAACTCCTCCTCTGCCTCGTACGCTCGCTTTTTCGCCTCATCTTTCGAGATCGTCTCGGGTGTGGACGTGGTTGTGCCGTCTAGGTCATTAGATGTGACTGATGGGCTGTCGAGACAGCCAGCGAGTCCAACCCCCGACATCGAGGCGACGAGTGACGCGAGGATTGTTCGACGGTTCATAACGCAAACTCTGACCGGGTAATTCATATATTTTATTTAAACTCAAATGCTTATTGTATAATCACATCGACCGACCTGGTCGACTCGGTTCTGAGGTGCTGAATTTCGATCTGCACTGATCGATTCGACCAGCTACGGTGGAGAACCGCGTCGGTGCTGAATATGCGCGTTGTATCTTCCACTGCACTACCTGCCAATTCCCGGATGAATACTGTTGTTTCACTCTGTTCGGTAAGAGCCATCTTTTTTGTTCCCTCCGGACGGCCCGCCAGGGAGTACCCGAGATTGTTTCGGGGCGTTACGCATTTCAGTATCACCATCTCCGAGATAGCAGCTGATTTGGTTACATACCCAAGCCTCATTATTGTGGGACTTTTTATTATAGCCCACGATGCACCCAGTGAAAAGACGCGACGTGGTGAAAGCAGCGACCGGCGGAATCGTCCTTGGAACGGTACCGGGAAGCGCAAGCGGAAACGGTGGCGGAAACGAACGTGGGCAAGGTAACGGTCCCCAAAACGAAACCGGCGCGGGCGGCGCTTACGAGGTATGGGCGCTCGACCAGGGCGAGGGACAAAACAAAATCCACGTATACGAGCCACATCCACGACAGGACGACGAATTCGTAAAAAAGCAAACGATCCCACTGAATCCCCACGGGATTCAAACACCGCACATGGTGTCCTTCTCTTCGGATGACAGCTATGCGGCCGTCGCCAACACCGGATCCGGTAACGTAGCAGTTATCGATACCGAGACAAAACGGGTCGTCGAAACCATCGACACGGGTGCAGGCTCTCACTTTGCCAGTTTCTCGCCGGACGACGAGTACTTGCTCGTCGATGTCATCGGCGAAGGTGAGATCGTCCGTGTCGACGCTAACCTCAAAGACGAGGAGTTCGAGATCGGTGACGATATTGACATCACCGCGAAGGTTGAGGAACTGGTCGGAGACGAAGACCGATACGCAGAGTTCGAGAAAGACGATGGGGCGCTGCGTCCGATCTGCCACGACTACACCGGGGAAGGCCACTCGTATCACACGCTTGGACCCAGTTACCACAACGCCGGGCTAGTGATTCTCAATATCGAGACGTTTGAACTCGAAGCGGCGTTCCCGCCCACCGAAGTCCCGACGAACTGTGGGACGATCGCCCACCCGGAGCGGGAGCGGTTTTACCTTACTGCCGGACTGCCATCGGATCCGGACGCCGATCCCGATGAGAACCCTGAAGCCGCCGAAGGCGTCGGCGAATGGTACGTCTTCGATACGTCAGAACATCTGCCGATCAACACCGACGGTTCCACCGTAGAGACAAAGGATGATATTGATCCTGAAGACATCGCCCGGGACTCCGATGGAGTCGACGCACACGGCTTCTGGTTCGCAGAGCCAGACGATCTGGAACTGTGGCTGCTCAACAGAGAGACGAACGACGGGATCGTTGTCGATCCTGCTGACGACACCCTCACCGGGCCCGGTGAAGATGATGAAGAGGGTGTCGAAACGATCGACGAATTCGGGCCTGACACCTCGCCGGCACCCGGCGGCGACTCCCCAGATATTATGTGGAGTTCACCTGACGACGAGTACATGTTCGTCACGCTCCGGGGGCCGAATCCGCTTTCGGGCGATCCGCACGCCGCGACCGGCGTCAATCCCGGCGTCGCCGTGATGGACGTCGAAACGAGAGAGCGCGTGAACCTGCTCCAGCCCGCGGGTGACAATCCGGACGCCGACTTCCACGGAATAGGGGTCCGACAGGTCGACGGCGCGTCGGACGACTGACTCTTAAAAAAGCGGTCTTTTCGCGAGTCGTTACTGGAACGTCCGGCCCAGCTCCGCGTCGTCGCGCTCGACGTCGCTTTTCTGGAACTGCTGTTCGATCTCCTCGTAGCGCTCCCGTGTTTCGGCCGTGACGCTCGGGTTCACCTCGTCGAGCGCCTGCTCGAAGTGGTCGGCGGTGATCCGGACGTTGCCGACCGACTCCCCGACCTCCTCGGGGGAGACGCTGTGGACGAACTCCCGGGAGGCGGCCATCGCGGCCTCGCGGGCGACCGCCTCCAGGTCGGCGCCCACGTAGCCCTCTGTTCGGCGGGCCAACGAGTCCAGGTCGACGTCATCCGCGAGCGGCTTGTCGCGGGTGTGGACCTCGATGATCGCCCGCCGGGCGTCCTCGTCGGGGACGGGCACGTGGACGTGGCGGTCGAGGCGACCCGGGCGCAGCAAGGCCGTGTCGATCAGGTCCGGCCGGTTGGTCGTCGCGATCACGACGACGTCCTCGAGCGCCTCCAGCCCGTCGAGCTCCGTGAGCAGCTGTGAAACCACGCGCTCGGAGACGCCCGAGTCGCCGGTGTGGCTGCCGCGTTCGGTCGCGATCGAATCGATCTCGTCGAAGAAGACGATCGTCGGGGCGTTTTCTCGAGCCTTCGAGAACACCTCGCGGACGCCCTTTTCGGATTCGCCGACGAACTTGTTGAGCAGCTCCGGCCCCTTGATCGAGATGAAGTTCGACTGGGCCTCGTTTGCGACCGCCTTCGCGAGCAGCGTCTTGCCCGTTCCGGGCGGACCGTACATGAGGACTCCCTTCGCCGACTGGATGTCCAGTTCCTCGAACATTTCGGGGTACTCCAGCGGCCACTGGATCGTCTCGCGGAGCCGCTCTTTGGTGTCCTCGAGGCCGCCGACGTCCTCCCAGCTGACGTCGGGCACCTCGACGAACACCTCCCGCAGCGCGGAGGGTTCGATCCCCTTCAGCGACTCCTTGAAGTCGCCTTTGCGGACCTGGATCGACTCCAGCACCTCCGCGTCGATCTCGTCGCTCTCGAGGTCGAGCTGCGGGCGGATCCGCCGGAGCGCGGTCATCGCCGCCTCCTTCGCCAGGCTCTCGAGGTCGGCGCCGACGAAGCCGTGGGTGTTTTCGGCGTACTCGTCGAGGTCGACGTCGTCGGAAAGCGGCATGTTCCGGGTGTGGACCTGGAGGATCTCCTTGCGGCCGTCCCGGTCGGGGACGCCGATTTCGATCTCGCGGTCGAACCGGCCCCCCCGGCGCAGCGCGGGATCGATCGCGTCCACGCGGTTGGTGGCGCCGATGACGACCACCTGCCCGCGCTCCTCGAGCCCGTCCATCAGCGAGAGCAGCTGGGCGACCACCCGGCGCTCGACGTCGCCGCTTGCCTCCTCGCGCTTTGCGGCGATCGAGTCGAGTTCGTCCATGAAGATGATCGCGGGTGCCTCCTCGGTGGCCTCCTCGAAGATCTCCCGGAGCTGCTCTTCGCTCTCGCCGTAGTACTTCGACATGATCTCCGGACCGGAGACGGTGTGGAAGGAGGCGTCGATCTCGTTTGCGACCGCTTTCGCGATCAGCGTCTTTCCGGTTCCGGGCGGCCCATGCAGCAACACGCCCTTGGGCGGCTCGATGCCGAGTCGCTTGAACAGTTCCGGGTGCCGCATCGGCAGCTCGATCATCTCGCGAACCTGCTCGAGCTCCTGGTCGAGCCCCCCGATGTCCTCGTAGGTTACGTCCGGCGTGTCCGCGGCGTCTGCCGGTCCGGCGTCGCGGATCTCCTCGGCGGGCTGCTGGCTGATCTCGACCTCCGTCGAGTCGGTGACCACGACCGTCCCCGAGGGGGTCGTCGAGGCAATCTTCAGCGGGATCGCCTGCGACTGTCCGCCCATGAAGCCGAACCCCAGCGGTAGCTGGACGTTCTGTCCCTTCGTCACCGGCCGACCGCCGAGCTCGCGCCGGATGAGCGACTCGAGGTTCCCGCGGATGCCGAGCCGCTGGGGCAGCGCGATCGTGACGCGCTCGGCGGGCGCGACGTCGGCCTTCTCGACGGTCACGCGGTCGTCGATCCCGACGCCGGCCTCCTGTCGGAGCTGGCCGTCGATCCGGACGACACCCGTGCCGTCGTCATCGGGATATCCGGGCCACACGCGCGCGACGGCGGTGCCGTCGCTGCTTTCGATGCGGATGAAGTCCCCGCCCGAAAGCCCCATCTCGTCGGCGGCGACCCGATCGATCGCCGCGAGGCGGCGCCCGGCGTCCTTCTGTTTGAGTGGTTTGACGGTGAGTTTCATGCGTCTTCGTCCAGTTCGGTCGAATCGTCTCCTGATCCGATAGCGTCTTCGGTCCGGTCCGTTTCGATCTCGATCGTGAGCACGCCGTTGTTGACTCCGGCGCTGGTCTCGCCGTGGGGAAGATCGAGTTCGGACTCCGCGATCCGGCCGTTTCGTTCGATCACGACGATGGCAGTGTCGCCGACGACGTCGACGTCGACTGCCTCGTCGGCGACCGGCAGGTCGGCGGCGATGACGACCCTGTCGCCGTAGTCGTACCGGCGCAGGAATCCTTCGTCTCGATCGATCTGTAGATGGTGGTTCATTAGTATCCTAACGATAGGTTAGGCGCATTAGTATTTAAGAGTTTCGAACAGCATAACCGCGTGACTCGAGCGGGATATCTCGATAATTCGGCGGTTTTCACGGTGTAACGATGGAATTGCGGTTCACACCGTTCGGGCCGTTCGGGTCCGTCGGTGTGACCCGGTTGTATCGATCGGTCGGAGGTGGTGGGCTAGTGGGGATTTTTACCTCCGCGTGTCGGATCAGTACGTATGCAACGAGTGCGCCATCACGGGCGGGAAACCGCCTATCGGGTATCCGACCGCGGCGGGACGGGGCCGACGCTTCTGTGTATCCACGGCAGCGGGGGAAGCCACGGCGTCTGGAAGAGTCAGTCCCGGCTGGCGGACCGCTACCGGGTGGTTTCGCTGGACCTGTCGGGACACGGCGAGAGCGACAACGTCGACGCCGGCGCTGGAACCGAGGCGCTTTCGGCGTACGCGACGGACGTCGAGGCAGTCGCCGAGGAAACCGGTGCCGACGTGCTCGTCGGCAACTCGCTCGGCGGCGCGGTGGCGATGTGGGTCACGCTCGAACGCGAGTTCGATCCCGACGGAGTGGTGCTTGTCGGCACAGGTGCGAAGCTCTCGGTGCTCGAGGACCTGCTCGTGTGGCTCTCCGAGGACTTCGATCGGGTCATCGAGTTCCTTCACGCCTCGGACCGACTGTTTCACGACCCGGACGAGCGACTGCTCGAACTCTCGCGGGAGTCGATGCGGACGGCCGGCCGGGCGGTCACCGAACGGGACTTCCGGACCTGTCACACGTTCGACATCCGTGACCGTCTCGACGGAATCGACGTCCCGTCGCTTGCAATCGTCGGGGAACACGACAAGCTGACTCCGCCGTGGTATCACGAGTATCTGGCCGAGGAGATTCCCGACTGCGGGCTGGCCCACGTCGAAGACGCCGCGCACCTGGCGATGCTCGAGCAGCCGACCGCGTTCAACGCCGCTCTCGAGGAGTTCCTCTCGCGACTGTAGTCGACACCCGGTCGAACGGGTCGGCTTCACCGATCGGGCCGGCTTCACCGATCGTATTCTTCCCGTGGGATGGGAACAACCCCCGAATTACTTGGAACTGGTCGACCAACATCCATCTGGGAGACCCGAATCGCGGAATCCCGCGTTGCAAGCACCGGAGCGGAGATACCCCGAGCGAACCCAACTACAGACCATGGATATTGCCGACATCGTTTCGACGGAGTACGTAGAGTTTACGCCCGACACCCGGGTTTCGAAGTTGGTCGGGACGTTCGAGGATCCGACAGTCAAGGGGGTCGTCGTCCGCGAGGAGGACGGGGACGTGGAGGGCGTGGTCACGAGGCGCCAGCTCGCGAGTTCGTATCACCCACCGGACGAGAAACTCGGGTCGCTGGTGTGGCACGTTCCACAGATTGCGCCCGACGAGGACGTCCGCAAGGTCGCGCGGCTGATGACCGGAAGCGACTCTCAGTATCTCCCGGTGATCGACGGCGGTGAACTGGTCGGAGCCGTCACCGCAGACGACATACTCGAGGCGGTCGAACCGTTCCTGGATGCGGCCACCGTCGCCGACGTCTACAGCAAGGATCTCGTTTCGGTGACCCCCGACTCGACGTTCGGGGAGGCGTTGCACGTGCTCCGTGACAATCGCATCGCCCACCTTCCGGTCGTCGACGGCGGCGAGGCAGTCGGTATCCTCAGCCTGTACGACGTCATGGGAATCGTCGTCAGATCGGAGGGCAAAAGCCAGGGTGGGGACGCCGCCGGCACCGACCCGTTCGGCGGGGAGATCGCCCACAGCGCCGGCCGCACCAGGCGTGGCGGATACGGCGCCCGGGAGGGGGAACTCGCCCGGATGCTCGAACTCTCGGTCCGAGACGTGATGGTTTCGCCCGTCCGCACGATCACCCCCGACCGGACGCTCCAGGACGCCGTCGGGGAGATGTTCGACGTCGGCGGCTCGGCGCTGGTCGTCGTCGACGACGGAAACGCAAACGGGATCGTCACGAAGACGGACCTGTTGGACGTCCTCACCTGGGAGGCGGAGGGCACTCGGGCGGTGCAGCTGTACGGCAGCGACCTGCTGGACGACATGACTTACTCGGAGGTCGTGGAGATGATCGACGCGTTCGACCAGCGGGACCGGGACATGACGGTGCTCGACGCCAGGATCCACCTCCACGAGCACGACGAGACGCTGCGAGGGACGCCGCTTTTGCTCGCGCGGATCCGCCTGCACACCGACCGCGGGCTGTACATGGCGTCCGGCGAGGGGTACGGTGCGAGCCACGCCATCGGCGAGGCACGCGAGGTGCTCCAGCGGCGGATCCAGGACCGGAAAACCTACGGCAAGAGCAAAAAGCCGCGCGACGAGGAGTTCTGGGAGAAGCGGTTCGGCTGGTGGCTCGAAAGCTGATCGACTCCACCATCCGTTCCCCGGCTAACCGGGGATGTCAGCCGTTCCCAGTTTTTGGCAACGGTCGGCCTACTCTTTGGTGCAGTAGCCTCTTTTATATGCCATGAGCGGAATACGGGCGTCGTTCGTCGTGGGCGACGCGATGGGGTGTCCACTCGCGCGGGCGTCAACCGAGGTCGACGGGCCGATCGATGACGTCTCGCGGTCCTCGCAGGTCGGATCGGACGCGATCTTCGAGGAGTTCGAGGTGGCCTCGCCCGGGGATTCAGACGGGCTCTCCGATGAGGACGTCCGAAAGGTGTTCTCCGTCGACGGTGTCGACGTCTACCGATTCGAACGCGAGACTGCCGACGGCTGTGTCTGTGAGGTGATCGAACGCTCGGAAAACCCCATCTCGTCGATCCGCGCGGAGAACGGCTCGCTTTACCTGTGGCTGTATGCGTCCGACGTCGAGTCGATCCGGTCTATCGTTGCCGACCTCCAGGCGGAGTTCGGCGACGTGCAACTGCGCCATCTCGTCCGGGAAAACGACGAAAGTGGCGACGATTACGTCCTCGTCAATCGGAACCACCTCACCGAGAGACAGCGGGAGGTGATCCGGACCGCCTTCGCGATGGGCTACTTCGATTACGACAGCGGGACGAACGCCGGCGACGTCGCGGAGGCGCTCGGCATCAGTCACTCCACGTTCGCAGAACACCTCGCGGCCGCCCAGACGAAGCTGCTCGAACCGATCCTCTCAGACTGATTCGGCCGGGGCGATTTCGGCTGCTTTCGCCCGGGCCTTCGAGACGACCGCCGGCCTGGCTTCGAACTCCAGGGTGACGTAGTCGTCGGAGTACGACTCCTCTTCGACGTGAGCGTTGTCGTGGATCCAGGAGACGACGCCCATTGTCGACTCCGAGAGCGGCAACACCAGCCGTTCCCGCTGCCAGTCGGGCAGCTCCCGCTCGACGCGCTCGCGCAGGCGGTCGATCCCGGCGCCGGTTTTCGCCGACACGGCCACCGGGTTCGGGGCGATGTCCGACAGCGCCGAACGCTTCTCCGCGAGTTCCTCGTCGGTGATCCGATCGATCTTGTTGAAAACGGTGACGATCGGCGCCTCGTTGCGCTCGTAGAGCGTGTCGTGAGAGGTAACGAGCTTCTCGCGCATCGTCCGGGTCGGCTCACCCGCGTCGACGACCAGCAACACCAGGTCGGCCCGGTAGACGGAGTCCAGCGTCGACTGGAACGACTCGACGAGCCAGTGTGGCAGATCCGAGATGAACCCGACGGTGTCGGTAAGCAACACGTCCCGCCGCTCCATCTTCGCCCGGCGGGTCGTCGTTCCCAGCGTCGTAAATAGCCTGTCTTCGGATTCGGCAGTCGTCGCGAGATCGGGGTGGCGGTCCTCGTTCTCGTCGACGTCGAGTTCCGCGGCCAACTGGCGCAGCAGCGTCGACTTGCCCGCGTTGGTGTAGCCGGCCAACGCGACGAGGTCGAACCCGGAGTCGCGACGCTGCTTCCGGCGGGACCGTTCCTTGTCAGCGATCGACTCCAGCTCCTCGCGGATCTCGGAGATCTGGCGTTTGATGTCCTGTTCTCGGGACTCGTCGTACTCGCCCAGTCCCATGAATCCGGGCCGTTCGTCGCGTTTCGCGAGGCTGGCTTTCGCCTCCGCCCGCGGCAGTTCGTATCGCAGCTGTGCCAGTTCGACCTGTAGCTGCGCCTTGCGGGTGTTGGCTCGCTGTCCGAAGATGTCGAGGATCAGCGTAAACCGGTCGACGACCTCGACGCCCTCCGGAAGCTTCTGTCCGATGTTGAACGTCTGATACGGGCCGACCTCGTTGTCGAGTATGACAGCGTCGGCGTCCGTCCGTTCGACCAGTTCGGCGAGTTCGTCGACTTTCCCCTCGCCGAAGTGGTACGCCGCGTCCTCCGTTCGGGTCTGGGTGAGTCGACCCACTACGTCGTATCCAGCCGAAACCGCGAGGTCCTCGATCTCCGTCAGATCGGCCGTACCGCTGTCGACGCGCTTTGCGAGAATTGCCTTCATGCGTCGGTGTCCTGGCGTGCCGGGGCGTCCTGGTGTCTGCGGATGTTCTGCACTGTTCAGGTGAAAAGTTGGTGCTGGATCACCTTAAACCCGCCCCGACAGGAGAGCGATTCCGGTTCGATCGGCGGTCGTCGCGTCACTGGTGTTTTTAAACCTCGGTGAGTAACACCGCCATCGTGGACGAGATTCGCGTCTCCGCAGTCGTGTACGTGCCCCAGGAGGAGGCGTTCGAGTTCCTTCTGGACTTCCCCGGATACGCGGAGTACTCCCAGTACCTCGAAGCCGTCGAAACATACGAAGGCGACGGCGGTCCGGGAACCAGATACGGACTCACGTTCTCGTGGTGGCAGCTATCGTACACCGCCCACTCGAAAGTAACTGACGTCGATTCGCCGGACCGTATCGACTGGCGGCTCACCAAGGACATCGACGCCTACGGCTACTGGCACGTCGATCCGCTGGAGCTGGATCCAGCGGAGACGCTGAAAACCGACGCGGCGGCCGTCTCCGGCAATCCGGAGGGGGAGGCCTGCGAGGTGACGTTCCAGGTGTTTTTCGATCCGGACTCCGCCCGCGCGGGGGTTTTCGATCTCCCGGCGCTGGTCTCCTTCGACTGGGTGCTCTCGAAGGTGATCCCCCGAATAAAACGCGAGGCAGAACGCATCGTCTCCCGTGCGGTCGCCGATCTCGAGGGCCAGCCCCGGGCGGTCGAACTCGACGTTCACGTCGACTCACAGCGGCTGTAGTCGACCTGATGCGCCACCGGTTCCGGCGCGCTCAGCTCTCGATCTTCGCCTCGAACTTCTCTCGCACCTTCTCCACTTTCGGCTGTGCGTGAAACGTGCAGTAGGCGTCGTTGGGGTTCTTCTCGAAGTAATTTTGGTGTTTGTCCTCGGCCCGATAGAACGTCTCGAGCGGTTCGAGTTCGGTCACCACGTCGTCGTCGTACACTCGGTCGAGTGCCTCGATGAACTCATCTGCAAGCTGGCGTTGCTCGTCGTCGTGATAGAGGACGATCGAGCGGTACTGGGTCCCGACGTCGGGCCCCTGCCGGTTCAACTGCGTCGGGTCGTGGATCGTGAAAAACACCTCGAGCAGATCGATGTATCCGATCTCGTCGGGGTCGTACTCGACCTGCACGACCTCGGCGTGGCCGGTTCCGCCCGAACAGACTTCCCCGTACGTCGGGTCTTCGGTGTGTCCGCCGGCGTAGCCGGAGGTGACCTGCCGGACGCCCGCAAGCTCCTCGAGTGCGGCCTCGATACACCAGAAGCAGCCGCCGCCGAACGTCGCGGTTTCCAGTTGGTTCGTCATCGACGTCCCTTGGGGCTCGAGAGACATGAATGGCGCGCGCCGCGAACCCAGACCGCAACGGCTTACCGCCAGGGCGGTGAGCCCCCGATATGGAACTGGGCGTCATCGGACTCGGGCGCATGGGACGGATCGTCGTCGATCGATTGCTCGCGGCGGATCACTCGGTCGTCGCGTACGACGTTTCGGCGGAGGCGACGGCCGCGGCCGCGGAGTTGGGTGCATCCCCGGCCGACTCGGTCGGGGACCTGTGTGACCGGCTCGCGGAGCCGAAGCGGATCTGGTTGATGGTTCCCGCGGGCGATCCGGTCGACGAGACGCTGGCGGAACTGGAACCCCACCTCGGGGACGAGGACGTCGTCGTCGACGGCGGCAACTCCCACTTCGAGGCCTCACTCCGTCGCGCGGAGGAAACCGACGCAGCCTACCTCGACTGTGGCACCTCCGGCGGTCCCGCGGGGGCGGAACTCGGCTTCTCGCTGATGGTCGGCGGTCCGGCGTGGGCGTACGAAGCACTCGCGCCGGCCTTCGACGCGGTCGCAACCGGCCCCGAGGGGCACGACCGCATGGGCGAGTCGGGTTCGGGCCACTACGTGAAGATGATCCACAACGGCGTCGAGTACGCGCTGATGCAGGCGTACGGGGAAGGGTTCGAACTGCTCCACGAAGGGCGGTACGATCTGGATCTCGAGGCGGTCGCCCGCACCTGGAACAACGGCGCAGTCATCCGGTCGTGGCTGCTGGAGCTGTGCGAGGAGGCGTTCCGCGAGGAGGGCTCCGACCTCGGTGACGTCGCCGACCACGTCGCCGGCGGCTCGACGGGCACCTGGACGGTCCAGGAGTCGCTGGAACAGGAGGTGCCGCTGCCGCTGATCTACACGGCGCTTTCAGAGCGGTTCGGCTCCAGGGCAGACGCCCGGTTCTCGCGCCGGCTCGCGAACCGGCTGCGGTACGGCTTCGGTCGACACGAGGTCGCTCGACGGGACAGCTAACGGTCGCCGTCAGCTTCCGCCGACGCTTCCAGGGTGTCCTGTGAGATGGTGTTCGGCAGCAGTTCTCCCAGCGTGTACTCGCTCGGCGCTTCGTTTTCCCCCTCGTCACACAGCACGACCAGTGACTCCCCGCAAAACTCTGCGAGGGTCTGCCGGCACATTCCACAGGGGGTGACACCGTCCCGGGCGCCGGAGGTGACCGCGATCCGCGAGAAGTCGACGTGGCCGCGCGTTACCGCCGCCGCGATCGCGACCTCCTCGGCGTGGAGACTGTTCGAGTAGTTGGCGTTCTCGATGTTGCAGCCGGTGTACACCGTCCCGTCGGCGGTTTCGATGGCTGCCCCGACCCGGTACTCCGAGTAGGGAGCGTGTGCGTTCGAGAGCGCCTCCCGGGCGCGTTCGAGGAGGTCCTCTATCGGGTTCGTCTCGTCCATGGCTCCCGTTCCGGCGAGTGGACTTATAAGTCTCCGCGTCCGTGATCGGGCATGCGTCCGATCCCACCGGGGTGGCTCGTCGGACTTTTTCTCGCGGTTCTGGTTCTCGGCGGTGGTGCTGTCGCCGCGGGGATCGGTCCGGCCGGTGTGGACGGGGACACACACGGGATCTCCGACGTGGACGGGTTCGACGCCGTCGTCGACACCGCTCCCGACGAGGGCCCCGCGCTCCTGATCGGCGATGACGGGATCGTCGATCCCGCCCGGTCGACGGACGACGACATCACGATGCGGACCCAACTCCGGCAGGTCGACCTCGCCGGGGAGTACGGTGCGACGACGCGGTTTGCCGTTCCCGACCGCGTGAGCCGTATCGAGGTGACCCTGCCCACGGAGGCGAAATCGGTCGAGGCGACCGGCTTCGAGACCGACGACGGAACGACCTACGAGTGGGACGGATCCACCGACGAGCCGTGGTTGCGGTACCGGGTGGACGCAAACCGGACGAGCGAGCCGGGGCCGCTCGCCGGGGACGGGGATCACCTCTTCGTCGACACCGACGAGTGGGGGCTCGTCCGGGTGCCGAACCTCCGCGTCGGCTGGGGATGGCGCGGTGCGGACGTCCGGCTCCACCGCGAGACCGCCGTCGACGGGGAGGGTGCCGCGGGCGACGTGGTAGCGTACCTGGGCCCGGGCGAAGAGCACGTTCGGGAGGCCCACGGTCAGCGCTTCCGGCTCGTCGTCCCCGAGGCGGCCGATATGGAGGAACCTCCAGAGGCAGTCCTCGACGCGTTCGCCGACGGCTCGGACGCCCTCCGGGTGGGGAGCCGCGATCCGTCGGTGTTCGTCGTCGCGGCGCCGACCGACGACGTCGCGTGGGCGGTGCGTGGACTCCAGACCGGCCCGGCGGACATGTGGGTACGGGACCTCGAACGCCTCGACGATCCGGAGAACGTCTGGATGCACGAGTACGTCCATTCCAGACAGGGGTACCAGGCGAACCCGAGTGCCCGGTGGTTCACCGAGGGGTCGGCCACCTACTACGCCGCCTTGCTGACTCTCGAGCGCGGGGACGTCGACTTCGACACCTTCCGGCGGGTACTGGCTCGCGGCGAGCGCTCCCCACAGTCCGGGTCGGTGCTCGCGGATCCCACCACCTGGCAGAACAACGCCGATTACACCAAGGGTGCGCTGGTGGCCGGAGAGGTCGACCGACGGGTCCGGCTCGCCACCGACGGGGAGGCGACGCTCGCGACCGTCTTCCGGGGCATGAACGCCCGCGACGAGCCCGTCGACGGGGCGGCGGTTCTCGGACTCGTCGACGACGCCGGCGGCAGCGCTGTCGCCGCCGAGGCCGACCGGTTCACGACGACCGAGGCGGTGCCCTCGATGTGGGATCGCGAAGCGCACGACGAGGCGTTCGGCCGACTCCCCGCCCGCATCGGCTACTCGATCGCGGCCGACGACGCGGTGCGCGCGAGCGGTTCCTATCGGGATCGGCCGGTCGCCCGCGAACCGGTCGTCCTGGTGACAGGGGAGACGCTCGAACTCGCCGTCGAGATCGAAAACACCGGCGGCACCGGCGGGGAGTACGACCTGACGATGGTGGAGGACGGCCGGGTAATCGAGAGCCGCGACGGCCGGATCGGCGCCGGCGAGACGATCACAGAACGGTTCGAGCGGGAGTTCGACTCCACGGGCGACCACGAGATCAACGTCGGCGGGGAGCGGCTCTCCGTTGTGGTTCGCGAACCCGCCGAGCCGACGGTCGTCGACGTCGACGTCTCGCCGGCGGCGTTCACCCTCGGCGAGACGGCGACCGTCACCGCGACCGTCCGAAACGACGCCCGCCTGCCCGCCCGCGGAACGTTCGCCGTCGCCGTCGACGGCGAGGAACGCGAACCCAGGGAGGTGTTCCTCGACGTCGACGGGGTGGAGACACTCGAGTGGGCGATCCAGCCCGAACACGACGGCGAGGTGACGGTGCGGGTCGGCGATCGCTCGCGGACAATTTCCGTGTCGCCGACGCCGACGCCGACCGAGCCCGGGGAAACGGCCACACGAACACCCGGGTTCGGTCCCGCGACGGCAGTGATCGCGATCGCCGCGGTGATTTTGGCCGTTCTCGGAAGGCGTCGGTGACGCTCCCGACCGGCGGGATCGAGGAGGATCCGCGGAGCGGTGACCGTCCATATAACTAAGGTTTCTCGCGGAGGCGATCTTCATATGGGCCATCACTCGCTTCGAGCCACAGTTCCGCCGTGGCGCGTCGCGGCAGTCGTCGTCGGATTCGTCCTCGCGGTTCTCATCGCGGGCGTCGCCGTCGGGGCGATCGGTCCCGGACTTTCTTCTGTCGACTCGGGGGCGATCGACGGGGCTGTGGCCCAGGCGGAGCCGGTCGTCGGGGACGACTGGCCGTCCGTGCGCGGCGGTCCCGCACTGACGGGAGCGAATCCGGGAGCGCCCGGCCCGGCCGACGACGTCGGGCCGGCCTGGATCGTTCGGACCGGGGCGACGGGCGGCGGCCCCGCCGTCTCCGAGGGCACGCTTTACACCGGCAATCGGCACGGCGACGTGATCGCGCTGGACGCCGAGTCGGGCAGCGTCGAGTGGCAGACGGAACTGGAGGGTGGCGTCTGGACCACGCCCGCAGTGACCGACACTCGCGTGCTCGCAGTTCACGTCGGATGGGAGATGGCGGACACGCTCGTGGCCCTGGACAGGGAGACCGGCGAAATCGAGTGGGAGTACGAACTGGGCTTCGACGTGACTGAATCGCCGACCGTGGCCGACGACGGCAGCGTTGCAGTCGCCGGAACCGACAACGGCGAACGGGTGATCCTCGGCGTCGATCCGACGCCGCCGGAGGACGAGTGGCCCGACCTGTGGCGGGTCACCCACGAGGGGCAGGCTGGCCTCCCAGTGGTGACCGACGACGCGGTCTACTCGCTGGGCGGGCAACAGCGGACGTCCGAGGATCCGACCGTTCTGCACGCGTTCGACCGTGACTCGGAGGAACTCCAGTGGACGCAGTCTGTCGACGGGTACACGCGTCACCTCCTTCTGGCCGACGGTACCCTGTACACCCACACGAGCGAGCGCCTCTATGCGGTTGATCCTGACACGGGGGAGATCCGCGAGGAGTACGACATCGACGTCCACTACGACACGCCGATGGCGTACGCCGACGGAACCCTGTACTACCCGACGAGCACGGGCTACGAGGAGCCTGCCGGCGTGGCGGCGTTCGACACCGACGCCGGCGACGTCGTCTGGACCGAATGGAGCGTCGACGATCCGCGATCCCCACCGACGGTCGGCAGCGAACACGTGTACATCTCCGACAGCGACGCGATCTACGCGATCGATCGCGAGTCGGGCACCCTCGCATGGCAGCACCGCCCCGGCGATCCCTACGGAGGGACCGACAACGAGCTCGCGGTCGTCGACGACACCGTCTACGCGACCCACATGGTCAGAACCACGCAGGCGCTGACCGAGGGCGGGGACGCGAGGGAAGGTGGCGTCGTGGACCTGGTGCGATGGCTCAGGGACAACGCCGAACTCGGCATGGCGAGCTTCGGGGCCGTCGGCGGGCTCCTCGGCGGCCTCGTCGGGGCCGGCCTCACGTGGGGACTGATCCGGCTGGGCAACTACTCGCGGCTTCCGCCGACGATCTTCGCCGGGAAACTCCGCCGCCGGCCGCTCGCGGCGGTTTCCCGGCGGGACGCCGTGTTCGCTCACTTCCTGGCGGGCGTCGCGCTCTCGACTGTCTTCGGGGCGCTATTCTTGGGTATTCAGCTGGGACTCCCCCGCCTGTTCGGCCCGCTCGGCGGGGTGGCCGGGCCACTGCTGTTGGGGGCGTTGTTCCTCTGGCCGCCGGTGTTTGCGGCGCTTGCGATCGGCGGACCGTGGGCGGTGATCGCGTATCGGTGGCTACCGGAACACGAGACGGCGCTCGATCGTCCGGCGGGCCGGATCAAACGCGAGTGGGCGATCGTCCACGTCGTCTTCGCGTTCGTCGCCGTCCCGATCTACGGGCTCGTGACGTTCCTGCTCGGAATGCTGGTCTTTTTCGTTTGAGCCGCCGTTTTCGAGGGGTCTCCCGATCTCTCACAGGTCGTACCGCTCGCCGTCGACGGCGAGTGGCTCCTCGAACGCCTCGTCGGCGGGATAAAAGTGCGCGACGTGGACCAGCCGGATCCTGTCTGCGTTCAGCTCCTCGGCCAACTGGAGCGCGCCCTCGCGGGTCATGTGTTTCGTTCCGAACGTGTGCGGAACACCGTTTTCGTCGTGGTGGTTCCCGCCGATCGGATGGTGAACACAGGAGCTCGCCGGGACGATGGCGTCGGCGAGCAGCAGGTCCGCATCCGACAGCGCCTCGCGGCTCGCCTGGGGGATGTCGTAACTCGTGTCGCCGGTGATCGCGAGCACCGCGGGGTCGCCGTCCCCGTCCACGGGTGGCTCCTCGATCCGGAGCCCGTAACACAAAAGCGGCGGATGCGACACCGGAACCAGCGTTACGTCGAACCCGGCGGCCCGGAACGGCTCGCCGGGCGTCTCGTGGTGGATCTCGAGCCGCCTCGCCAGGTAATCGTACCGACGTTCGACGGTCTCGGCGACGCTTTCGCCCGTTTCGGGGTCGGTTTCGTTTGCGGCGTACACCGCCAGGTCGTCGATCGTCCGGTAGACGTTGCCGAGCCCGTCGAGGTGATCGAAGTGGATGTGGGTGACGATCGCGGCGTCGGGGAGCGAAACCCCCTGACGGAGCATTTGCGTCCGGAAGTCCGGGCTCACGTCGACCAGCAGCGACTCGCCGGTCCGCTCGTTTTCGACGTGGACCGAAAACCGGGTCCTGGAGATGCCCCGCTCCCGGGCGAGGCTGCAGGTGTCACAGTCACAGCCGACGGTCGGCGTGCCCGTCGTGTCGCCGGTTCCAAGCAGCGTAACGCGCATCAGTGCTGCGCCGGATCCTGCCGCTGCTCGGCCGACATCTTCGAATCGGGACCCTCTCCGTTCGCCGTATCGTGGTCGTGGTCGTGGTCGTGATCGTGGTCGTGGTCGTCACCGTGACCCTTCCCGCCAGCTGAACCGCCCGAGGCGCCGGTGATCGCGGCCCCCTCGCCCTCGATCATGTCCATGTTCTTGAGGTTGTCGCGCTCCTCGAAGTCCTCGACGGCCGCGAGGACGTCGTCCTGAGTGAGTTCGCGGCGTCCCTCCACGAGCGCCTCGAGGACGGCCTCCCGCATCACCATCCGGAGGTCCGAGCCGGTGAGGCCTTCGGTCCGGGCGGCGACCTCCGCGGGATCGAAGGAGGCGATCTCCATCTCGCGGGTGATCACCCGGAGAATGTCCGCACGCATCCCCTCGTCGGGCCGCGGGAAGTTGACAATCTCGTCGAACCGGCGCCAGGCGGCGGCGTCCAGCTGGTCGGGGTGGTTGGTGGCGCCGATCAAAAGCACCTCGTCGCGGATCAGCGACACCTCGTCGATGCTTTTGAGCAGGGTGTTCACGGCCCGTTTGAGGGCAGCGTGTTCGTCGCTGCGCCGGGTTTTCGCCACGGAGTCGAACTCGTCGATGAAGAGGATACACGGGGAGAGTCGCTTCGCGACCTCGAAGGTCTTCTCGACGTTCTTGGCGGTCTCGCCGAGGTACTGGGAGGTGATCATCGAGAGCTTGACCTCGACGAACGGCAGGCCGAGTTCGTGGGCCAGTGCCCTGGAAATCGTCGTCTTTCCGGTTCCGGGTGGGCCGACAAACAGCAGTTTGCCGATCTCTCGCAGCCCGATCGAGGCGAGGTAATCGCGGTGTTCGATCGCCTGCACCAGCTTTGCGATCTCGTCTTCCTGGTCTTCAGTCAACACCAGATCCGAGAGCGTGGTTTCGATCTCCTCGGGCGCCTTGATAGTGACCAGATCGAGCATCTCGGCGTCCTCCTCCTCGTCGAAGTACTCCTCGAGCAGCGAGTCGATCCACACCCGGTCGGCCTGGATCGGCCGGACGTTCTCCTGGGCCTGTTCGTGGGTGATCTCGGCGACCTCGGGGTCGACGTCCGCCGGCGCTTCCCCCTCCAGGAACGCTTCGGCCGCGAACGCGAGCGTCGGGTTCGTCCGGAGACGCTCGGGGTCAGTGCGCTCGAGGAACCACTCGAGTGCCATCTCCGACTGGGTGAGCTGTAACTCGCCGGAGAACTCCTCGCGGCCGGTAAACAGCAGATCCGAGATCGCCTCCCAGGGGCGCTCGACGCCGGTTGCGGTCTTTGTCGTTGCTTCCGTCGGTCGGAGCGGCCGTTCGATCTCGCCGTCCGACCAGAACACCTGGCGGAACCGCGGCGGCAGGTCGCTCTCCTCGAGTTGACGGTTTTCGGTGTAACAGTGAGCCGTCAACACAAACTCGACCACGTCGAGAGCGGGGTCGTTCATCCTACCGAATTACACGGCCGAGTCGTTTAAGCGCGTCGAAGACGGGATACGCCAGCAGGGATAGACGCAACCCCGAGACGTGCACGCCGCCTCATCCCTCGACATCAATGTCGGCATCCACGTCAGGCTCCACGTTCGGGTTCGGTTCCGCCGTCTCGTCTGAAAACGACTGCCGCTCGATCGCCCCCCAGGAGGTGTCGTTCCGGAGGAACTCCAGAAAACCCCTCGTGGAGACGAACGCCTTCCACTGTCGGTAGCCCACGTTCTCGATCACAGCGTTCCCCAGGAGGATCGCAATCTCGCGCGGGTCGTCGTACCGCCGGTAGCTCCACACCTCGCTGAAGACGCCGAACCACGACAGGAACACCCCGAAGCCGACGATCACAAGCAGGAAGAAAGCGAAGAACTCGAGGTTCACCATCCCCAGCGCGAACGCGACCGGCACCACAACGTAGCCGTACGTTTCGATCAGCGGCCCGATTCCCTCCGAAAGCAGGTACAGTGGCATCGCCACCGTCCCGACGACGCCGTAGTTGGGGTTGCCGATCATGTCGCGGTTCCGCGCGAACACCTCCAGCAGTCCGCGGTACCACCGTCGGCGCTGTGTGCTCAGATCCGCAAGCGTCTCCGGCACCTGGGTCCAGACCACCGGTTCCGGGACGAACTCGACCCGATACGGCCGATCGTTCTCGAGCATCTGTCGGTGGAGCCGCACCACCAGATCCAGGTCCTCGGTGACGATGTCGGTGGCGTAGCCGTCGATCTCCCGCACCGCCTCGGTTTCGAACAGGCCGAACGTCCCCGAAATGACCAGCAGGCTCCGGAGCCGGTCGAGTCCGAGCCGGCCGGAGTAAAACGCCCGGAGATACTCGATCTCCTGGAGCCCGATCAGCGACCGTTCCGAGACGTTCGCCTCGAGCACTTGCCCGCCCTCGATCTCGCAGTCGTTTGCCACCCGGACGACCCCGCCCGACGCCACGGTTTCGGATGGGTGTGCCAGGAACGGCCGCACGACGTGCCAGAGCCCGTCCCTGTCGATCAGCGAGTCGGCGTCGATCGAACAGAACAGCGGTTGCTCCGTGAGCCCGATCCCGGCGTTCAAGGCGTCGCTTTTCCCGCCGTTCTCCTTGTCGATCACCAGGAGATCGTCGACGCTCACCGAGTGATACACCCCGTGGACTTGCTCACAGGGCAGGTCCCAGGGTGCCCGGTCGTGGATCTTCTCGAGGTCGTACGCCTCCCGGAGACGATCGAGTGTGGCGTCCTCGGAGCCGTCGTTGACGACGATCACGCTTCGCTCGGGGTAGCTTTGATCCAGGAGCGACCGGACGCTGTCGACGATGGTCGCCTCCTCGTTGTACGCCGGGACGATCACTGCAATCCCCGGCAAGAACGGACTCTCGTACGTACCGTACGCGGGGTCCGACTGCCGCGTTCGGTATTCGTCGCGGAGCTGGAAGAGTGACAGCACGTGTATCAGCAAGTAGTAGCCGTTGATCACGATGTACAAAACGAGAACCACGAGCGCCGAGGAGACGAGCAGTGTCGCGAAGAGTTCACGGAGCATTGTAGATCACGATCTTAGAGTACTGTGTCCCGCCGCGGCTGCAGGGTTCCCTCGACATCGATCCACGGCTGCAATCTGGCGGCCGACTTGCGATCGAGGTCCGTCTCGAGCACCCATGCCGCCTCATCGCCGAGCCCCCGGAGCGCGGTAAGCTTCGCCCGCGGATCGGTCTCCCGCTGGGCCGCTTCCACAAGCTGGTCCACCGCGTCGCGGTCCCTCCACTCGACGAGCGTCCGATAGATCCCGATGCGGACCTTCGGGTCGGGATCCGACGCCAGTGCACCCACGTCCACCACGTTCCGGATGTTCTCGCGCCAGCCGTAGCCACCCAGCGCCCGGCACGCCTCCGCCCGAACTGGGGCACTGTCGTGGTCCAGCAGGCGCACCACTCCCTCCATCGGCGGATCGCCCGTCGTCGTCTTTGCGTGACCGACGACGAGCAGTGCCTGTACCAGCAGCTCTGTGTCCTCGATCTCTCCCCGGTCGAGGTGGTGCAACAGCGGTGCAGGGTCAGTCCGCACGAGTCGGAACAGCGAGTCGACGCCGTAGATAGACAGCTGTCCCCCTGCGAACGCGAGGTCGGTTCCGAGCCAGCGGTCGTCTTCGGTCGGCTGCACCGCGAGGAGACGGATCGCCGCCTCGCGTTCGGCCCGGCTGTCCCCGAGGGTGTCGGCGAGCCACTCGGTCTCGAGCGTCCAGTCGAACGCGAGAATCGTCGACAGTCCCCGGAGCCGCTCGTGGCGGTTGCCCGACTCGATCCCCGCCACGGCTTCCTCCCGGAGCCCGAGTAGCTCCGCCATCTCGACGAGCCGATCGCGGTCGCTTCCGGAGATCACCCCCACGAGATCGCGGATCTGGGATTCCAGGACGTCGCGCTCCGTCTCCGAGAGCGACGTTATCCACGACTCCAGGTCGGACTGTCCGTCTCTCCCGGACTCGTCGTCATCTTCTGGGCTCCTCGGGTTGTCGGCGTCGATCCGCTCGTACAACTGGGTTCTGACCGCCTGCTCGACGGCCTCGCGGCGACGATCGGCGTAGTATTCCGAGATCGACTTCCCGAGTGTCATCGTCCCTGACACGATCAAAAGCGCCAGCACGATGACCCCTGCCCAGATGACAATTTCCAGCGGGAGATGTGCGTCTAGCGCCTGTGCGGGAACGACTGGCGTCGGGGTCCCTGTCGCCGGCACCCCAGCCGCCGGCGCATCTGTCGCCGATATCAGCGTCATTGGTCGCCCTCCACTCCGGGTGTCCAGGAGCCTGGCCAGTCGTCTCCCTCACTGTCCTCTGTTTCGGCGTCTGTTTCCGGTTCGGAGCCTGTTTCCGCCGCTGATGTTGTCTTCGCCGTTGTCTCTTCCTCCGTCGCTTTTCGCGCCGTCGAGTCCCCGTCCGAGCCCGGCGCGTTCCCCCAGTAGCGATCCAGATGACTTTCGAGTCGAACGACGAGCACGCGTGGTTTGAACGGTTTCGTCACGTAGTCGACGGCTCCGAGTTCGAACGCCCGTATCTGTTCGCGTTCGCTTTTGCGCCCGCTCACCATCATCGTGAGCGGCGGGCGGTCCAGGTTCTGGATCCGGCGGAGCGTCTCGAAGCCGTCCATGTTCGGCATCGAAACGTCGAGCACGACGGCATCAAAGGCGGTCCCCTCCTCGCGGAGTTGATCTAGCGCCGACCGTCCGTCGGACACCGTCTCGACGTCGAATCCCTCGGTTTCGAGCCGATGTTCCAGCAGGTCGCGGATCGCCGTCTGGTCGTCGACCACCAGCAGTCGATAATCGCTATCTCTCTCCGGTCCGTGTTCTTTCATAGTCCCCTGCATTCCACGACGACCGTTTTTTTGGAATCGATAAGGCTATCGAGTGCTCTCAACTGGTGATAGCATTAACATTAGTCTATCGACCGAGTTTTCAAATATCATATTTGAGCACGAGAAAATTGCCGGTTCGCGGATCGGTGTCGCTCTCGGCGGACATGACGTACCGATAACCGATAGATCCCTCTCACTCACGTTGATAGCGTCCGTCGCCGACTAAATCGAAAACTCGTTTTCCATTCCTTCACGTTCCATCCCTCTTTAAGACCGTGAGGGACGACTCCCCCGTACATGAGTGACGATACCACACCGGTCGTTGCGGCGGCGTACCGAACCCCCCAGGGACGGGAGGACGGCGTGTTCGCGGAGACCAGAACGGAGGACCTGTCGGTCACGCTGATCGATCACGTGCTCGCGGAGACGGGACTGTCGGCCGACCAGATCGACGACCTGATGTGGGGGATCGCCCAGCAGCGCAAGGAACAGGACAACAACGTCGCGCGCGTGATCGCGCTCCTCTCGGAGCTCGGGGAAGGGACCCCCGCGACCACGATCAACCGATGGTGTGCCTCCTCGATGCAGGCGATCGTCAGCGCGGGCGATGCGATCGGCGCGGGCAACCGCGACTGCGTGCTCGTCGGCGGCGCCGAGAACATGACTCGGGTCCCGATGGACGGCGACTCCTACCAGCATCTCCACCCGGAGCTGTCGAACAAATACAACGTGTTCCAGCTCCAGATGGGGATGACCGCAGAGAAAGTCGCCGAGGAGTACGGCGTGAGCCGGGAGGCGCAAGACGAGTACGCGGTTCGCAGCCACCACCGCGCGGCGGAGGCGACCGAATCCGGGCGGTTCGACGACGAGATCGTCCCCGTCGAGACCGACGACGGCCTGATCGACGAGGACGAGGGGATCCGCCCGGACACCGACGTCGAGACGATTTCGGAGCTTCCGCCGGCGTTTACGGGCGACGGCACCGTCACGGCGGCCAACTCCTCGCAGATCTCCGACGGCGCGGCGTCGCTTCTGGTGACCAGCCGCGCCTTCGCCGAGGACCACGGCCTCGACGTCCTCGCCGAGATCGGCAGCAATGCCGTCGCCGGCGTCGATCCGACCGTGATGGGTATCGGTCCAGTTCCCGCCACCAGAAACCTGCTCGAGCGCGCGGGACGGGAGATCGACGACTACGACCTGGTCGAACTCAACGAAGCGTTCGCCTCCCAGTGTGAGTACTCCCGGCGCGAACTCGGGATCGACGAAGCAAAGTTCAACGTCAACGGCGGAGCGATCGCAATCGGACATCCGTTAGGCGCCTCCGGGGCGCGCCTGCCTGTGACCCTCATCCACGAGATGCTGAAACGCGACGCTGACCGGGGGCTGGCGACGCTGTGTGTGGGCTTCGGCCAGGGTGCGGCCATCGAGTTCTCGCGATAGCCGCCCTCCAGCCAGCGGTTCTCTCACGCTCTTACTTTGTTCGTCGATCGACGAAAACAGCTTTGACGAGCCGTTGAATCGGCTGTCCAACGGCAATGTTTTTCCCCCTGTCTGTGAATCTCTACGTCATGTCCGAGGAGTTACGACCGGGGCTGGAAGGCGTCCTCGTCGCGGAGTCGGAGCTGAGCTACATCGATGGCGAGGCCGGGAAACTCGTCTATCGGGGCTACGCGATCGAGGATCTCGCGCGGGAGGCGAGCTACGAAGAGGTGCTGTATCTCCTGTGGCACGGCGAATTACCTACAACCGCACAGCTCGAACGGTTCTCCGATGAGATGGCCACCCAGCGTTCCCTCGCGCCGGGGACGATGGACGTCGTTCGCGAGCTTGCCGACCAGCGGGAGGAGCCGATGGCTGCGCTCCGGACGATAACGTCGTCACTTTCGGCAGCTGACGAAGACGCGGACGAAACGGCGGTGACCGACCTCGAGGCGAACCTCCGGAAGGGCAAGCGGATCACCGCGAAGATGCCGACGGCGCTTGCGGCGTTCAAGCGGCTCCGGGACGGCGACGGGCCGGTCGACCCCGATCCGGAGATGGATCACGCCGAGAACTTCCTGTACATGCTCAACGGCGAGGTTCCCGACGCGGTGCTATCGGAGACGTTCGACATGGCACTGGTGTTGCACGCGGATCACGGCCTCAACGCCTCGACGTTCTCGGCGATGGTGACCGCCTCCACGCTCGCTGACATTCACGCCGCAGTGACATCGGCGATCGGGACGCTGTCGGGGAGCCTTCACGGTGGTGCGAACGCCAACGTGATGCGGATGTTGAAAGAGGTCGACGACTCTGCTATGAATCCGGTTGACTGGGTCGATGACGCGCTCGACCGCGGGGAGCGGGTCGCCGGGTTTGGTCACCGTGTGTACGACGTGAAGGATCCGCGGGCGAAGATCCTCGGGGGGAAAAGCGAGGAACTCGGCGAGGCGGCAGGCGACACCAGGTGGTACGAGATGAGCGTCGCGATCGAGGAGTACATGGCCGAACAGAAGGGGATCCCGCCGAACGTCGACTTCTACTCGGCGACGACGTACTACCAGATGGGGATCCCGATCGACCTGTACACCCCGATCTTCGCGATCTCACGGGTCGGCGGCTGGATCGCTCACGTGCTCGAACAGTACGAGGACAACCGACTGATCCGCCCGCGGGCACGGTACGTCGGCGAACTCGACCGGTCGTATCCGCCGCTTGCGGAACGGTAGTTTGCAGAATGGAGGTTTCCGGAACGGGAGCCTCCGAAACGCTCACCGTGAACGTTCTGGTTTTCCGACGGCCCGGTTCAGAAACGCGAGCTGGTAGGCGACGGTCTCCTCGAAGTCCCCGGCCAGGACGCTGAAGTGATCCGCCGGCGCGCGAACCACGGTCGCCCGGTCGAGGTTCTCGACGGCCGCGGTCATCCGGGCAGGCGGGAGGATCCGATCGTCTTCGGGAACGAACACGAACGCGTCGACGTCGACGTCCTCGAACCGCTCGATCGGCCGGTATCGGACGAGATCGAGCAGGCACCGCGCAGGCGTCGCGTTCTCCCACTCGGAGTGTCGATCCACCAGATCCAGGTACGCCCGCCTCGTTCCCGGCTCCGAGATCACCGCCGTCCGATCGGTGTCACCGACGATCGGCACCCGTCGTGCTCGGCGTGATTCCCTCTCGTCGGCGCCGTTTCCCCCGGGGATCCGTCGAACCAGCCGATCGCGGAGTCCGCCGAGCGCGTCACGCGCGCCGAGCGCCGTCGCGCGGGCGAGGTATTTAATCGACCGCGTCCGGAGGAAGATCCGCCCGTCGGTGAACGGTGCGATCGTCACGGCTGCCCGGACGTCGCTGCGGTCGGCGGCGGTAACCAGCGCGTGTCCACCCGAAAGCGAGTGGCCCCAGACGGCGATCCTGCCGGCGTCCAGTTCGTCGATCCTGCGGACGCGATCGATCGCGGCGTCGTAGTCGGCGAGTTGTTTCGACGTGGACACCAGCCGTCTGGGGCGACCGTCGCTTTCCCCGTGGTGGCGGTAATCGAACAGGAACGCGGCATAGCCCGCCTCCGCGAACCGCTCGGCGACGGCGGGATAACCGAACGACCGTTCGGCACCCAGCCCCGGCGCCATGACGACGACCGGCGCCGTGTCGGTGCGGTCGGGGAGGTACAGCGACCCTCGGGCCCGGGTTCCGTCGCTGTCGAACCCGACCTGCCGGACCGCGTACCGCTCCCTGGCCGGACGGCGAAGCGATCGCTGGCTCCGATTGATCGGTCGTCGCCTGGTCACGGCTCTCCTCCGTCTGTTGTGTCGTTTGCGTCGTTTTCGTCGTTTGCCTCGCGTTCCTCCCGGTTCGTTCCCGACGACTCGGGGTAGGTGATCGTCTCGACGACCAGCGCCGAAAACTCGACTTCGGAGAGCTCCCCGCTCGCGACGTCTTCGATCCACTCGGGGTTGGCGTGCCAGTACGCCAGCACGTCGTCGGCCGAGCGCACGACCGTCGCGTCGATCCGGGTGGGCTCCCATCGTTCGTTCTCGTACAGGTCGATGAAGGTGGTGCAGACCCGACCGACTTCGCCGCGGTCGACTTCCGTTCCCGGGAACGCCGTCATGTACGTGAGATCGACGGGCTCGCCCGCGTCGATGGATTCGACGTGTATCCCGTTGCTCCGGAGTTCCGCTTCGATCCCCTGAATGTCGGTCATACTACACACACCGTCCGGCCGCGGTAAATCCCTACCGGCGGTGCGCCCAGGAACCACTACTGCTTTGTCGCACGGACTACAGGATCCGGTATGGATCCTCGCGGTCACCGGACACCGGAGCCGGAGCCCGAGTCGCTGCCCCGCTGGCTCGCGCCGTTGCCCGACCGGCTCGAGGCGTTCGCGCTTCGGTGGGTGTGGGTCATCGTCGGGATCAACCTCCTGGGCACCGCCTTCGGGTTCTGGTACTACCGCGTTCAGCTTTCCAACACCCCGATCGCCGGGTGGCCGTTCGTCCCGGACAGCCCGCTCGCGACGCTTTTCATCGCGCTGGCGCTCGCGCTGTGGGCGCTCGATCGGCGCAACGAGTACCTCAACGCGCTGGCGTTTTACGGCAACATCAAACTCGGACTGTGGACCCCGTGGGTGCTTGCAGTCTTTGCCGACCAGTTCCTCCAGATCAATCCGATCCCGATGTACGCGTTCCTGTTCGTGAGCCATCTCGGGATGGTCGCGCAGGCGTTTCTGCTCCACCGGATCTCCGAGTTCCCGACGGAGGCGGTCGGGGTCGCGCTGGCGTGGTACACCGTGGATCTCACGTTCGACTTCTTCTATCCTGTCTTCGGTGGCTTTACCCATACCTGGTTCCCCGCAGCTCCCAACGATCCGTATCTCGGGACGACCGCGTTCCTCGCGGCCGCCTGGGCGGCGGTGATCCTCACCGTCTTGCCGACGTTCTTTGCGCTCGCGACGCGGGCGAAGAAACTCGAGGTCCGGATGGACGACGGCGGTTCCGACATCCCACGTCTGTGAGAGCAACGGGCGGTCGTCGGTTGACGGGCACGCAATCCTTTTGCCCCCCGCTCCGGAAGCCATCCCATGGCCGAGGACCCAACGACGGGGTCGGATCCGGAAGCGGACGAGACTGATCAGGATCCAGCTGAACGGGAGCCGGTGCCCGACTCCGAACCGGAACTGAAACCGGACTCGGAATCGGAACCTGAGCCGGGAGCAGATACGGTGGAAGCGTCGAACGACGATGTCGGGACGGAGACCGCTGGGGACGCCCCAGACGAGGGCGATGACGGGAACACGGCGATCCCGGTCGACGTCCGTCGCTACGAGCGCTTCAAGAAGATGGACGGGGCCCAGTACGAGCGGGTCAACCAGTTCCTCCGGGACCGGACGTACGTCACCGCCCGCGAGTGGGCGATCGCCCGACTGTGTGCCGACTTCAGGACCGAAACCGGTGTCGAGATGACCAAAATCGGCGAGAACCTTCCCGAGCTGGTGCCGTTCATGACCGACACCTACAGCCCGCAGGCGGTCAACCAGGCGCGGTCCTCCTTCGAAGACAAGGTGACGAAGGCGGGGGCAACGTTCCTCTACGGTGCGATGTCTGGCTTTTTCACCGCCGAGGAACTCGACGACCTGATGTACGAGGTGACCGAGGTCGCGAAGTTCCTCCTGGAAGTCGAGGGGGTCGACCTCGCAGTCGAGGACGAACTCGACACCGAGGAGCGCATCTCGGAGGTGATGCGGGAAGTCCGGCAGTCGAGTGCCGAACTCCGTGCGAGCGAAGTCGAGTGTCCGAACTGCGGACACGTCCACGAACCGCAGGAGTGAGTCGGCGCCATGGGTGACAGCGTTCTGATCCCGGGCGCACGCGATGTCCGGGCGTCGCTGGATCGCGCCGAAACCGCGGGGGCGGACGGAGCCGACGCAGTCGTCGTCGCCTGCCCGCCACACCCTCAGATGGGCGGGACGCGTCGGGACAGCCGGCTGATGGCGGTCAGCGACGCGCTCGTCGAACGGGGGATCGACTGTCTCCGGATCGATTACGGCGAGTGGGACGAGGGGTACGGCGAGTCAACGGACGTCGACAACGCGATCGGCTGGGCGCGGGAGCGGTACGACCGCGTCGGACTGTTCGGGTTCTCCTTTGGGGGAACCGTCGCACTGGTGACTGCTGCCGCCTGGCCCGACCTGATGGGCGTGGCGTCGCTGGCGCCGGCCGCCCGGGTCAACGCCGACGTCGACGCTGAGGGGACGCTGGAATCTATCTCGGCCCCGGTCCTGATCGTCTACGGGACGCGGGACTCGGTCGCCGATTGGGAACCGGTCGTCGACCGGGCAAAAGAACTGTCCGGCGGGGACGTCGATCGGGTGATCGAACTCGCCGAGTTCGAAGCGGATCACCTGTTCGTCGGCCGGTACGGCCGGGCGGCAGAGCGGATCGGGGAGTTCTTCGGGACGCGGCTGGCCGGATAGCGGGACGTGAGACTCGAATTTCGGTTCCCGGAGAATCATCGAAGCCCTTATTTTAACGAAAGCTAAAATGTCTCTGTAGCGATTAACTCGAGATGGCGTCAGATACCCCGGAAAATACGTTCCCTGGGATCCGTAGCCACTCTCGACGCTCAAACAACAGTTCAAATATAGATATGATCGACGTAACCATTTTCGAGGAAGCGATGTGTTGTCCGACGGGAGTCTGTGGTCCCGATCCCGACGAGGAACTCGTTCGAATCACGAGAACGGTCGACAGGCTCGAAGAGGAGTACGACGAACTCGACGTGACCAGGGCAAGCCTGGCACACGATGTCGGCGTGTTCCTCGAGAACGAGCGGATCTACGACACCGTTCAGGAGAAAGGACCGGAAGTCCTTCCGGTCATCACCGTCGACGACGAGATCGTCGCGGAGGGTGCGTATCTCACGTACGACGAGTTCGACGACGAGATCTCACGGCGGCTCACTCGAACGGCCTAATATGACGGAAAACGCACCACGAGAAACACCACGAGAGCTTGTCGAACCAGCCGGCGACGCGACCGAGTTCGTGTTCTTCAGCGGTAAAGGGGGCGTCGGCAAGAGTACAGTGAGCTGTGCGACCGCACAGTGGCTCGCCGAGGAGGGCTATGACACCCTGCTCGTTACGACGGATCCCGCTCCGAACCTCGGTGACATCTTCGACCAGTCGATCGGCCACTCGGTGACGGGGATCCACGGCGTCGAGAACCTCGAGGCCATCGAGATCGATCCCGATCGGGCCGCCGAGGAGTACCGCCAGCGGACCCTCGAACCGTTGCGAGAGTTGCTGGACGAAAAACAGCTCCAGACCGTCGAAGAACAACTCGACAGCCCCTGTGTCGAGGAGATCGCCGCCTTCGACAAGTTCGTCGAGTTCATGGACGATCCCGACCACGACGTGATCGTCTTCGATACGGCCCCCACGGGGCACACCATCCGCCTCATGGAACTCCCGAGTGGGTGGAACGAGGAACTCGAGGACGGTGGCGCGACCTGTGTCGGGCCGGCGGATTCGCTGGTCGACCAGAAAGAAACCTACGAGAACGCCATCGAAACGCTGGAGGGCGACCGGAGTTCGTTCGTCTTCGTCGGCAAGCCCGAGGAGTCCGCGATCAACGAGATCGAGCGCAGCGCCGGCGAACTGGCGGCGCTGGGAATCGACACGGACCTGGTCGTCGTCAACGGCTATCTCCCCGAGGAGGTCTGTGAGGACCCCTTCTTCGAGAGCAAGCGAGCAGACGAACAGGCGGTCCTCGAATACGTCGAGCGCGAGTTCGCGGACGAACCCGTCGTGACGTACCCGCTCCGACCCGGCGAGATCACGGGCTCGGAGCTACTCTCGGACGTTGCCGCAGCCCTGTATGAGGGGTTCGAGCCGACGATCGACGTCGAATCGACTCCGTCGGGCGGCGACGCCGTCGGAACCCTCGATGCGACGACCGACACCGACGCCGTCATGGAGCAGCTTCGACCACACGAGGACACCCGATACCTGTTTTTCACCGGCAAGGGTGGCGTCGGAAAGAGCACGACCGCGGCGACGGCGGCAACCTCACTCGCGCAACGGGGCTACGAGACGTTGATCGTGACGACCGACCCGGCAGCCCACCTCAAGGACGTATTCGGAACCGAGGTGGAGCACGAACCGACGGCGGTCGGTCTCGACGGGCTGCATGCCGCCCGGATCGACCAGGAGAAGGCCCTCGAAGAGTACAAAGCGCGGACGCTCGAACAGGTCGAACAGTCCTTCGAGG
Source organism: Halalkaliarchaeum desulfuricum (assembly GCF_002952775.1). Classification (NCBI taxonomy): domain Archaea; kingdom Methanobacteriati; phylum Methanobacteriota; class Halobacteria; order Halobacteriales; family Haloferacaceae; genus Halalkaliarchaeum; species Halalkaliarchaeum desulfuricum. The sequence continues at coordinate 427,093 of NZ_CP025066.1, read as the reverse complement.
GCGGGGACCTCGAAGCGGCCCAACAGCAGGTCTTAGAGGAGTTGGAGTCGCCGTGTGCCGAAGAGATGGCCGCACTGGAGAAGTTCGTCGACTACTTCGAGGTCGAGGGGTACGACGTGGTCGTCTTCGACACCGCGCCGACGGGCCACACGCTTCGGTTGCTGGAACTGCCTTCCGACTGGAAGGGCTTTATGGATCTCGGTTCGCTCACGAAGGAGGCCTCCGAATCGGGACAGCGCTACGATCGGGTCATCGAGACGATGCGCGATCCCGAGCGGAGTTCGTTCGTCTTCGTGATGTATCCCGAGTACACGCCGATGATGGAGGCCTATCGGGCCGCGGAGGACCTCCGCGATCAGGTGGGGATCGAGACTTCGCTGGTGGCGGTCAACTACCTGCTCCCCGAGGAGTACGGCGATAACGCCTTCTTCGAGAGCCGCCGCCGGCAACAGCGGGAGTATCTCGACCGGATCGACGACCGCTTCGAGGTACCGATGCTGCTCGTCCCGTTGCGAAAGGACGAACCGACCGGCCTGGACGACCTCCAGTCGTTCGGGGCCGAGATACTCGGTGAACCAACCGCAGAGAAACCACAGCCGGAACTCCAATGAGCGAACAACCCATGAGCGAACAACAATCGACTCACGACGAGGTCAACGCGCGATTGCACGAGTTCGTGGAGGCGATCAGGGATTCGAAACAGTATCGGCGATTCGTCGACGCGCGAGAACGTCTCGACGACGACGAGGGGGCACAGCAACTGCTCCGACGGTTCCAGCAGAAACAGATGCAACTGCAACGCGGCGGCCACGATCCCGAAGTGATGGCCGAACTTCGGGACATCCAACAGGAAATGAACGACGACGAAACGATCAGCGAGTACATGCAAGCCGAAGAGGAACTGATCGCACTGCTCGACCGGACCAACGACGTGATCAGCGACCGGATCGGCGAGGAGTTCGCCCGGTCGATGGGAGGTGGGTGCTGTTGACTACCGCCGAATCCGACGTGCTCGAGGCCGCCGAGGCGTTCGGTGACGCCCTCGCTGCCGAACAGGAGGACCTCGACCGCAAGCGGTTCTTCGGCCTCGTGATGCGCTGTAACCAGGCAATCGAACAGGAGATCGGGATCGACTACGGGGCGGTGTGTGGCGACGACAGTTGTTGCTGATCGAGTCGCGCGGGGGTGTCCACTGAACGCGCTATCGGGAGCACGCAAATGAATCGAAACCAGATCCACAGAACGGACCGGCGGCGTGAGCGCCTCCTCGACTCGACAGCGGAGCTGTTGTCCTTCGACACCCAGAATCCGCCGGGGGACACGCGGTCGGTCCTGGAGTGGGTGCGCGAACGCGTCTCGCAGTTCGACGTCGAAACCGAATGGATCGCGCCCGATCCTTCCAGGCCGAACCTCGTCGCGACGTTATCCGGAAGATCCGACCGGACACTGCTGTACGAGGGGCACCTCGACACGGTGCCGTTCGACCGCGAGGCGTGGTCTCTCGATCCCCTCGGGGAGATCCGTGACGGCCGCGTCTACGGCCGCGGGGCGACCGACATGAAGGGGACCGTCGCGGTGATGCTCGAAACGCTGCGGGCGTTTGCGACGGCGGCGGAACCGCCGCCGGTCACGTTGCAGTTCGCATTCGTCAGCGACGAGGAGACCGGCGGGACCCACGGCATCGACGCCGTCCTCGAGGCCGACGCGATCGGCGCCGACGGGGCCGTCGTGGGAGAGACGACCTGCGTCGACGACCGCTACTCGATCGCCGTCGCCGACAAGGGCCGGATCTGGCTCACCCTCGAGGCGACCGGCCGTGCCGCCCACGGCTCCCGGCCGATGAACGGCGAGAACGCGATCGATTACCTCTACTCGGTGATCGATTCCTGTCGGGAGTCGATTACGTCACGTCGACTGGAGTACGATCCGGCGATCGAACGGATCCTTGAGGAGTCTCGGGCGTACTACGGATCCTGTCCATGCGGGGCGGGGACACACCTCGAGGAGCTCTTCGAACACCCCACGTTCAACCTCGGGCGTCTGGTCGGGGGCAACACCGTCAACAGCGTCCCACAGACTGCGACCGCCGAACTCGACGTTCGGGTAACGCCGGGGGCGTCAACCGAGGCTGTCCTGGATCAGATCCGGTCGTGTATCGACGCCCGGGAGAGCGTCTCGATCCGGGACGTTTCCTGGGCCGAGGGAACCTACGTCGAGCCGTCGGCTCCGATCGTCGAGGCCGTCACTGCGGCGGCCGAGGACGTCCTCCCGGACCGGCCGCTTGCCCGCTGTGCGACCGGCGGCGGCGACGCGAAGAAGCTTCGCGGCGCGGGCGTTCCGGCCGTCGAGTCTGCCGTCGGTAGCGGAACCGCCCACGAGGTCGACGAGTACGTTTCCGTCGAGGCACTCGAACGAACGGCCGCGTGGTATCTGGAGCTACCGCCGTTGTTTGCCACACGCTCTTTTGACGAATGATTTTAAATAAATTTTAAGCTGGAATGCTTATCTCCCGGACCATTCAAATATAAATTGAAATGGTGAGTAACCGGTCCGGAGATCTCCCCGAGAAATTCGCCGAGTGGATGGGTCTCGACCGACGAACCATCGAGTGGCATCCGACGATCGATTCGGACTCCTGTGGGGGGTGTGGCCTCTGTGTAATCAATTGCGGCCGGAACGTTCTCGGATACGACGACGAGCAGGAGGTGGCTACTGTCGAAAACCCGTACCGGTGCAAGGTCGGATGCACGACGTGTGGGACGTACTGTCCGACCGGGGCGATCGAGTTCCCGGACGAGGAGTACGTCGGGGAACTGATTCGCGAACACGGGTTGCTCGCCCGGGCCCGCGAGCAACTCGAAGACGAGTTCGGAGCGAGGTCGGCAGGGGATTGAGTCGGGTCCGCGATAGGCGCGGACAATCGTTTTAAAATAATTAAAAACCAAAAAACACATATCCTACCTTCGTTCTAAGATTAATTGAAATGGTTCCGGAGATCGAACTCCTCGTTGAGATATTGCGGGCAGGAATCGACGAGACGTTGTCGTACCTTACGCTACACGTCCTCACGTGTCTCGTGCCGGCGTTTTTTATCGCCGGCGGGATCTCGGCGGTCCTCTCCGACCATTTCATCACGAAGTACCTGAGCGCGGAGGCCCCGAAGTTGCAGGCCTACTCCATCGCGTCGGTTTCGGGCGTCGCACTCGCGGTGTGTAGCTGTACGATCCTGCCCATGTTCGCCGGCCTGTACAAGAAGGGCGCGGGGATCGGCCCTGCAACCGCCTTCCTGTTTTCGGGGCCGGCGATCAATGTGCTGGCGGTCGTGTTTACTGCTCGCGTCCTCGGACTGCCCCTCGGCGGTGCGCGAGCGTTTTTCGCGGTCGTGATGGCCGCTGCAATCGGACTGACGATGGCGCTGGTCTTCGTGAGCGATGACGACGAGGATCGCCCCGAGAACCAGACCGTCGCCACCGACGGGGGGTACGCCGCCGAGTCCCAGCGCCCGAAATGGGTGACTGCCGGCTTCTTCGGCACGCAGGTCGCGATCCTGCTGATCGCGGCGACTGGGCTGCTCACCTGGGCGATCAAGGCTCCGATCCTCGCACCGTTGTTCGCGATGCTGGGGTATCTACTGTACTCGGAGTTTTCCCGCGACGAGATCGACGACTGGCTCCAGGAGACGTGGTTTTTCACCCGGACGATCTTTCCGCTGTTGATCGTCGGGACGTTTATCATCGGGATCATCGGTGGGATCGCCGCGGTGGCCCAGGGGATGGCTCCCCTCGAGACTGTCACGACCAACGGCGGCGAGACCTTCGCCGCCCATCAGGTCGCGCCCGGGCTGTTGACCCAGGAACTCTTCGGCGAAACGACGGTCCTGTCGGCAGGGGTGGCGTCGGTCATCGGCGCGGTGCTGTACATGCCGACGTTGCTCGAGGTTCCGATCGTCGGCTCGCTGTTCGGCTACACGAACGGCCTGATGGCTGACGGTCCCGCGCTGGCGCTGCTGCTTGCGGGCCCCTCGCTGTCGTTGCCGAACATGATCGTCATCTGGAAGACGATCGGCACCAAACAGACTGCCCTCTATATCGCCCTCGTCGCGGTCGCCTCGACGGTCGCGGCCCTCATGTGGGGCCTGCTGCTGTAACGATTCGACAGCTGTCCAACACGAACACGACACGGAAATACGATCCAACCCAACCATGAAAATCGAAGTCATCGGACCTGGCTGTCCCAGGTGCAAGAAGACAGAACAGCACGTGATCCTGGCACTCGATCGGCTCGACGACGATGTCGACGCGGACGTCGAGAAAATCGACAAACAGATGGAGATCATTGATCGCGGCGTGATGCACACCCCCGCCGTCGCCGTCGACGAGGAGATCGAGATCGAGGGTGAGATTCCCGAGGTCGAGGAACTCGTCGAACTCTTCCGGGCGACATAGGTGCGTTCCTGTCGGCACCGGCCGGATGCACACACTAATTTGTGGGTGGCCCGTATCCGCACACGGAAACGCATGTCCTCACAATCGAACGACTTCCGGGTTTCCTCGGAGACGATGGCCGAGATGGAGGCGATCGTCTCGACGTGTGACGTCGAGACGGCTCACCGCATCTTCAAGGCCCTCGCTGACGATCGCCGAATCCTCATCTTGCGATTGCTCGAGGAATCGGAGCTTTGCGTCTGTGACCTCGTCGAACTGTTCGACATCGAGTACTCGAAACTCTCCTATCACCTCAAACAACTCAAGGAGGCGGGACTCGTCACGGCCGACCGGGAGGGTAACTACGTGACGTACCGACCGACCGAGTGCGGCGAGGATGTCGTCGATATCGTCCATCGTCTCTGTTGACGGAGGTCGTCAAGACCTGACCCTCTCGAGATCTCTTGTTTTATTCCCGCCCAGTCGAGGCTCCGATATATTGACCCGAACGGCCAGTCGGAAAATACGATACGGATCGTGTTCGTCTGCGTCCAGAACGCCGGTCGACCACAGATGGCCTACGCGTGCGGGAAACGTTAAGGTAACGCGTCGGGGGCGCAGCCGCGAGATCGCACTCGTTACGTCATCACGATGGGCTGTTCGGCAGAGGACGTCTATCCTGCCGGGTAGGCCGGGGAGAACCGGGACTGGGACCTGGAGGATCCCGCCGGGGAATCGCCGACGAAGGTCACCGAAATCCGGGACGAGATCGAACGGCGAGTACGTTCCCTCTTCGACGAAATCGAGTCAGCTCGATAGTACCTGAACCGAAAAAATAGCCCCACGCTACTGCATCCCAGGTTCCCAGCGAAGTGGTTCGGCCACCGATTTGTTATCGCGAAATGTAGTTTATTAAGCGCGCGAGGCACCGACGTCGGCTCGTACGAGATGGGCAGAACTACCGTTCCTGAGGCCCGATTTCGACAAACAGCCTACGTCGACTGCCGTTGCTCTACAAGCGCGAAAAAAGCTAGAACGGCGCCTGCGGACCTTCGTCTTCCTCGCCGGCGTCGTCGCCCTCCTCGCCCGGGAACGATGGGCTCATTCCGCCCATGCCGCCGCCACCGCCGCCGTTGAGGCCGGTGTCCGCGTGAACTTCCTCGATTTCGGGAATCTCCTTGACCATCCGGGACTTGATCGCCTGGATCGTCATCGGGGAGATGCCACACCCCGAGCAGGCGCCGCCCAGTTGGACGTGGACTTCGCCGGTTTCGGTGTCGAGGTGGCTGATCGCGGCACTTCCGCCGTGCATCTGAATCTGCGGGAAGTTCCGGCGCAGGAAGTTGGTGATCTCCTCGCGAAGCTCGCTTTCCGCATCCGCCGAGTCGGTGCTCATACGCCGGAGTTAGCGATGTATGGGCTAAAGGCTTTGGTTGGTCTCCGGGTCAGTCGGTTCGCTCGACCCCGAATACCCTGTGCAGTTCTCCTTCGATCTCATCGACGTACCGATCGAGAACGGGTTCGACCCGATCCTCCTCGACGATCACGCCCACCCCTTCGATCCGGTCGTGGGGATTCTTCGGGAGTTCCACGACGAATTCACCCTCCCGGTAGAACGGCTCCGATTCGTTGAGTACGGCCTGATCGATCGCGTGGATCAGTTCGGAGTCGTACTCGTCGTTCATTGTCTCGAAAGCACTCTTGTACGCGCGCTGGAGTTCGGGGAAGTAGTTCGCGTACTTGTCCTCGAACTGCTCGGGATCGAAGTCGGCCATGCATCACGGTTCCGCCCGACGGGAATAACGGTTACGCGACCGAGCAGGGGGGATAAATCCTATATCGCGATATAAAATTTCCACTCCCGAATCATAACTATTGGGCATATTATTGGTTTCTATAGAATAAATTGACGTCAGTACCCCAAATCGGGGAGTAGAGCAACTCTCCTCAGATTTCTCGGTTGTTTTCTACGTGTTCGACGAGGTCCTGCGGGGGCTCGGTCCACGCTTCGCCCTGGTCCTGTGGCTCGTAGCCCAGCACGTCTTTCGCGTGCGTGATGTCGTACCAGCCGCGTTCGTTTTCGCTCGTCGCAAAGAAGATCCCGAACTCCAGTTCGTCGTCTGCCAAACACAACTCGACCAGTTGCACCCAGTCACGCTGCGAGAGCCACGTCCCCTGTAGCCGCTTGACCTGTGTTTCGTACTCGTGGCTTCCGCGCTCCCAGTCGCCGCGTTCGACGCCCTTCTCTGCGTCGCCGTACGGGTTGTCGTATGGCGGTTCCCGGATGCTCGCGATCCGGATGGCGTAGAACTGTTCGGGGTACTCACGACATTCGATGAAATACCGGCCCCAGTCTTCGCCGAAGGCTTTCGAGGCGCCGTAGTAGGAGTCGGGACGCTCGGGATCCTCATGGGTAACCGTCAGATCGAAGTCCAGTTCGTACAGTTCGGGTGCGTGTTCTTCTTCGTACATCCCGGCAGCGTGAATCGAGGAGGCGAAGACGAACTGGCTCACACCGGCGTCCGCCGCTGCCTCGAGCACGTTATGAGTGCCGTGGAGGTTGCTGTCCCTGATCTGCTCCCACGTCCCGTCGGTCGTCGGATACGCAGCCAGATGGATGACCGCGTCTTGCCCGTCGAAGGCCGGTCGAATCGCGTCGTAATCGTTCACGTCGGCGACGTGGGTGTCGTAGTCGGGATGATCGTCGCGGTCGAGGTACGTCAACTCGTAGTCTCCTCGATCTCCGAGATACCGTTTCAGCCCGTCGCCAACCTGACCGTGGGCCCCAGTAATCAGGACTTGCATGTCTACTCAATTAGCCCGAAATTGGTATGAAGTATACGGAACTCAAAAAGCGGACGCTGAAACGTAATTCTTTTAAATAATATCTGAAGCGCCGATCGTAGTTAGTGAGTGCTACGGGTAGGTTACCCGAGCGTAATTGACTTCGTGTCGCTGGTCTCGTTCCCGTCGGTGTCGGTGACGGTGAGCGTCACCTCGGCCTCGCCGTGGCCGTCACGTTCGCGGAGTTCGTGTGTGCCCGAAGCTGCGTCGCCGCTGACGGACGAGGTCTCGCTGTCGATGCCGTCTTTCAGCACTGACGTGACTTCATCGAGGTTCCCGTCGTCGTCCGAGACGGCCCAGTCGACTTCGACGCGGGCCCACCGGGGGTTGCTCGTGTCCGTCAGGTCGAACTGGTCGATCACGGGAGCCGTCGATTCCTCGTCATCATCCTCTTCTTCGTCGGTCGTAAACGCCAGTACGTCGCCCTCGTCGCTGTCCTCTGCAGTCTCCGCGACCGCGCGGAACTCGTACTCGGTGCCGGAATCGAGTCCGTCCACCGTCGCATCGAACTTCTCGGTTCCGGAGACGGTGCCGGCGTCGACTGTGTTCGAAAGATCGCCGCCGCTTTCGTCGTACTCGAAGCCGACGTCGGCCTCGTCGGCGTTCTCCAGTTCCGTCACCTCGCCGTTCAAGGTGGCTGACGTCTCGCCGACGTCTGTCGCCTCGTCAGTGACGACTGAGACGTTCTCCTCTTCTTCCTTGTCGTCATCGTCGTCATCATCGTCGCTTTCGGCGTCCACGGCATCGGCAACGTTCAGTCGACCGGCACCCTGCTCGTTTTCGTCGAGGCCGATGTCGTCGGCCGCTTCCTTCAGTTGCTCACGGACCTCCTCGCGGTCGGTCGTCCCGTCGGCGATCACCGTCGCGGCCGCGCCGGAGACGTGCGGCGCGGACATCGACGTGCCGGAGAACTCATCGTAGTCGTCCCTGGGAATGGTCGAAAGCGTGTCCACGCCCGGCGCGGCGAGTTCGACTTCGGGGCCCGTCGAAGAGAAGTCGGCGAGTTCGTCGTCCTCGTCGGTTGCCGACACCGCGATTACCTCCGGGTGTCGCGCCGGGAATCCGACGCAGTCGGTACACTCCCCGTCGTTACCAGCGGAAGCGACCAGCACGACGCCCTTGTCGGCGGCGTCTTCGATCGCGTCGGAGACAACTTCCGAATCGGAATCCGCCCCGAGACTCATGTTCTGTACGTCGTGCCCCTGGTCGGCCGACCACTCGATTCCCGCAGCGATGTCATCAAAGGTTCCACCGCCGTCACACTCCAGTACCTTCACCGCGTGGAGGGTCGCGTCCGGAGCCACGCCGAGCACGCCGACACCGTTGTCGGCCGCGGCGGCCGTCCCGGCGACGTGGCTGCCGTGGTCGTTGTCGTCGTCCCACTCCTCGAGACATTCGTCGATGTTGTTGCCGCCGAACGGACCACCCTGACAATCGGTGGTACATTCGGCGTCGTCGGTCGCCCACCCCTCGCCGAGGTTCTCCTCGAGCGTCTCGTGCTGGGCGTCGATCCCGGTGTCGAGGATCGCGACCGACACCCCCTCGCCCGTGTTGCCGTCGTCGATCGCGACGTCGGCATCCGTGATCTCGATCCCATATGGCGTCGTCTGGTCGTGAGCATACATCTCGCCGTTCTCCTCGACGTACCGGACGTTCCGATCCGCCGCCAACCCGTCGACGGCCTCCTCCGGGACTGTCATCGTCAGCGCGTTGAAGGAGAACTCCCGTTTGACCGACACCGCCACTTCCAGCGCTGCTCGTCGCCCCCGATTGTTTGCAAATCCGACGTTCACCTCGACGTGATCGTCGGCCGCCGCTGTTCCTGCGAGGCCCGCCGCCCCCACGGCTCCGCCCGTGTATCTCAGCACCTCTCGCCTTGATATGCCCTCTCGTGACATGCGGTAGCTTATCCTGTCACTCTGCCTTCTTAATGTTATCTTCCGAAATGTGAGAGAAAATTTTCCCGTACTCGAACCTGTATGCGTGCTGTGCGTCTGACGCAAGAACTATTGTTACAACGCCGCGTGTGTATCCTATGGGCATCATGAGCAAGATCCTCGGAGCGGGTGGAAGCCACAGCACCGAGGACTACGTCGAACTCGATATCGACGACGCGGAAGCAGCAGTCACCGAAAGCAACATGTCGGTCCACATCGCCGAGATCAGCGATCAAAGCGATGTCATCCCGATCAAGGACGCCGTGTACGACGGCGACTTCGTCATTGCGGACATCACCCGCCACTCGACGAGCGATCGGACGATCGAACACATCGTCGACGAACTCCGGCAGGTCGCCCGCGAGGTCGACGGCGACATCGTCCAGAAAGGCGACGACCAGCTGGTTTTGACGCCGACGGGCGTCAGGATCTCCCGCGAGAAACTGTAGCTCGGCGGTAGACGTCCGTTCCCGGCTACTCCTCGAACTCCGTCAGTTCGGGCTCCGCCGCTTCAGGCTCGGTCGGGTCCTCGTCAGCGTTGGCCCGACCGGCTGCCGTCTCCGCTCCCGTACCCCCTCTCGTCTCCAGATACACGGTCCGGTATTGCCACAGCTTCCGCAACAGGATTCCGCCGAAGAAGCCCTGATAGAGCACTACGAAGAGGGCAAACGCCGCGAGGAACGGGAGGCCGGTCCCAGCCATGATCGTCGCGGTGCCGAACCCGGCGGTCGCGTTGTACGTCGCGTGGATGACCGCCGCGATCAACAGCCCCTTGATGATGATCGGCCCCCTGTTTTCCGGGTTGAACTTCGCGAGCCCGAGGTAGTAGCCGGCATACGCCGAGTAGATCACGTGTCCCGGCCCCGCAAGCGCACGGATCCCGGCGATGCCGTCTCCGGCACCCACGAGTGCGATGCCGAGCGTCAGGTCGGCGATTTCGACGTTCCGGGCGATATACAGCGAGTTTTCGATCGTGGCGAACCCCAACCCCGCGACTGCGCCGTACACCGCGCCGTCGATGACGGCGTCGAACCGCTTGTCGGTGTACGCGTACAGCCGAACCGCGAGCAGTTTGACGGTCTCTTCGACCGGGCCGACCACGAGATAGAAAAACAGGAGGAGTCCGAGCCCGCCGAGCGGCGCGAACAGCCCCTGGGCGAGCCCGTTGACGACGGCGGCGAACGTCGCGGTCAACACCGCAAGCAGGAACGTCGCAACCAAAAGCGAGAGCGGTTCGCTGGTGGTCACGTCCGAGTACCAGACGTAGCCGGTCAGCCCCAGCGCCGGGATCGCCGACAGAAGGGTCAGAAACGCGATCGGCGGCTCCGAGAGCACCCCGATCGCACCGATAGAAACCAGGATCAGCGCCGCAAGCAGGACGACCGCGAGTTTCGCCCCCCGGACGAACAGCCAGTGGAGCGCCACCGCCAGCCCGTCGAGAGAGGTCCGTTCTTCCCAGGTGGCGACGTCGTACAGGTCCCGATCGTCGTCGTCGACCGCAGCCTGGATCGGGTCTTCCCGGGAACTCATCGTTCCCAAAAGGGACGCCGTCGGTTAAGCTCTGGCGGCGATCCAGTCGTCCATATCAAATACGACCGCTACTATCAGTCGTCGTCGGTTTCCGCCGACAGGGACGACGTGACCGTGAGGACGGGCACGGACGCGGTCCGGACGACCCCGTCGGCCACGCTGCCGACGGCGAACCGTTCGAACCCGCCGCGTCCGTGTGTCCCCATCACGATGGCGTCGACTCCGTGTTCGTCGGCGTAGTCGACGATTTCCTCGGCGGGATTCCCCTCGGTGGTCGCCGTCACGAACTCGATCCCACGGTCGTGGGCCTCCTCTCCGGTCGCGGCGAGGTTCTCGCTCGCTTGCTCGACCAGCTCCGCACGGCCCTTCTCGCCGTCGAACGCCGAGATCAGGGCGTCCACGACGTCAGCGTCGGCAACGGACAGCAGGTGGACAGTTGCGTCCAGTTGGGCTGCCAGATCCAGCCCCCGGCTGGCCGCGACATTCGCGGGTTCGCTCCCGTCTGTCGGGAGGAGTATTGTCTCGATTCCCGCGGAGGTCGCCGTCGGCCGGGTCACCTTCGGATCGACCACCTCCGAGTTGATCGTCATGACGGGAACGGACGCGGTGCGGACCACTTTGTCGGCGACGCTCCCGACGATCGCCCGCACGACCGCGCCCCGGCCGGAGGTGCCCATGACGATGGCGTCGATCCCGTGTTCGTCGGCGTAGTCGACGATCTCTCGGGCCGGGATCCCCTCCCGGACTGCAGCGGTCGCCTCCAGCCCCCGCGAGGCGGCTTCCTCACTGAAGGAGGTCGCTCGGGCGTTCGCTTGCTCTCGAAGCCGTTCGCGGACCCTGGGCGAATCGCCCGAATAGCCCGTCCCCGTCGCCACGGAGCTGTCCGCAACCGAGAGAACGTGGACGCTCGCGTCGAGTGCGCCGGCCAGGTCCAACCCTCGACGCCCGGCGGTTTCTGCGCGATCGCTGCCGTCGGTCGGAATCAGGAGAGTTTCGAATGTCATCGTAATTAGTGTTCAGTTGTCGGGATTCAGTTGTCGGTATTCAGTCGTCGTCAGTTTTGGAGGGTGTCGATTCCTCGCTTGCCGGCTTGGTGCCTTCGCTTGCCGGCTTGGTGCCTTCGCTTGCCGGCTTGGTGCTTTCCAGCTGGCCGGTCTCGTAGCCGGCCCAGTCGAACTTCTCCTGGAAGTAGATGGCGACGTTTACCAGCGCCAGCAACACCGGCACCTCGATCAGCGGGCCCACGACGGTCGCGAATGCGACCCCGGAGCCGACGCCGAAGACGGCGACTGCGACGGCGATCGCGAGTTCGAAGTTGTTCGAGGCGGCGGTGAAGCCGATCGCGGTCGTCGTCGAGTAGTCGGCGCCGATCCCCCGGCCCATCCCGAAGCTCACGAGGAACATCACCACGAAGTAGATCGTGAGCGGCACGGCGAGCCAGACGATGTCTAGCGGCTGGGCGACGATATTGTCTCCCTGCGTGGCGAACATCACGATCACCGTAAACAGCAGCGCGATGAGGGTGACGGGGCTGATCTTCGGCACGAACTGCTCTTCGTACCACTCTTCGCCCTTGGAACGAACGCCGCCTAGACGGGTGAGGATGCCCCCAGCGAAGGGAATCCCGAGGAAGATGGCGATCGCCCAGAACACCTGCTCGACGGTGATGTCGAAGGCGTCAATCCCGACGACCATTGCGTCCAGCCCCAGTACTGGCGGAAGGAACAGCGCGAAGAACCAGATGTACACCCCGTAGGTGAGGATCTGGAAGACGCTGTTGAACGCCACCAGGCCTGCAGCGTACTCGCTTGAACCCTCCGCGAGGTCGTTCCAGACCAGCACCATCGCGATACACCGCGCCATTCCGATGAAGATCAACCCGAGGAAGTACTCCGGCCGGGCGGGGAACCACGGGACGATCCCGCTGAAGAAGATCACCGCCAGCGCGAACATCAGCGTCGGCCCGATCAACCAGTTTTGAATCAGGCTCAGGCTCAACACCCGCCACTTGCTGAACACCAGCGGGAGTTGCCGGTAGTTGACCTTCGCCAGCGGCGGATACATCATCATGATGAGCCCGATCTCGACGAGGTGGTACTGCTGGATCGGGTCGACGACGGAGGGGGCCAGGAACCCGAGCCCGACCCCGATCGCCATCGCCAGGAAGATCCAGACGGTGAGGTACTTGTCGAGGAAGTCCATCGACCGCGGATCTCCGCAGTCCGGACAATCACAATCCGGCCCGTGTTCGTGATCGAGTTCGCTCATCGTTGTCTCCCCTCCATCGATCTGGCGGAAACTGTCTGAACCGTCGCCGTCCCGTCACGGAACGTTGTTGGTTCGCTTTCCCGACGCAAACGTCTCATATCTCACTTGAACAACTGTTCATCTATAAATGCTCCGCTCTCGGAATTGGGTTCTCACCCCTTCGAAAACACCGAAACGCTCTTACGGGTGGTCTTTCCTTTAAAACGAGTCGGGTCGAGATTAACGTTCAAATCCCGTCGAGACTTACGTCCGAGTCCCGTCGAGAACGGCGAGGATCGCGTTCGCCCGGTTCGTCGCCCGGTATTTCCGCCACCGTCCATCCTTGCGTTTCGTCACCAGTCCAGCGTCCGCAAGCGTCGACAGCGCGTGGCTGATTGCGCTGTCGCTGACGTCGAGCAGCGGCGTGATCTCGCAGACGCACAGCTCCCCGTCCGCCTCGACCAGCAGCCGGACGAGCGTGTACCGGGTGTCGTTGCCGAGTGCCGAGAGCGTCTCCACGTCGGTGGAGATGACGTCGGGATCGAGCAGGGATTCGAGATCGTCGAGCTCCTCGATGCGCCCCTGCAGGTCCTCGCTCCGGCACTCGCCGAGTTCGTCCTCCAGATATCGGCGAAGCCGTTCGACGGATTCAGTCATTATGAGAAAATTTGCATGTTTGTTCAAATAAGTGTTCCGTCTTCTGGTCGATCGGCGGGGACTGAGGTGAGAGGGTAGAGGTTGAAGGAAGGGGACTAGGGTGGAGGATGAACGGTGTTTCGCTGGAGCGGATCCGATACGATAAGTGTCCGCAACCCCTGACGTTGGATAATGACGAAGCGCGATCCGACCGTCGCCAATTGTCGGAACACGCCGAACGAGAGAGTATGAGCAAAGACTACATCGACGTCCGGGGAGCCGAGGAGCACAACCTGAAGGATCTCGACATCTCGATTCCGCGCGAACAGTTCAACGTCGTCACCGGCCTGTCGGGATCCGGGAAGTCGTCGCTCGCGTTCCAGACGGTCTACGCGGAGGGACAGCGCCGCTACATCGAATCGCTGTCGGCGTACGCCAGGAACTTCCTCGGACAGATGGACAAACCGCAGGTGGAGGCCGTCGAGGGTCTCTCGCCGGCGATATCGATCGACCAGAAGAACGCCGCAAACAACCCGCGTTCGACGGTCGGCACCGTCACGGAACTCCACGACTATCTCCGGTTGCTTTACGCCCGCGTGGGGACGCCGCACTGTCCGGAGTGTGGCCGCGAGGTGGGCGAGCAGTCCGCCCAGCAGATGGTCCAACGGGTGATGGCGTTGCCGGAGGGGACCCGAGCGATGATCGCCGCCCCGGTCGTGCGCGACCAGAAGGGTGCCTTCGAGGATCTGTTCGACGACCTCGTCGCGGAGGGGTACACCCGCGTGGAGGTCGACGGCGAGTCGTTCGACCTCTCGTTCGACCGCCCCGACCTCGACGAGAACTACGATCACACGATCGACGTGATCGTCGACCGGATCGTGATCCGCGAGGAGGAACGCTCCCGGATCACCGACTCCGTGGAGACTGCCCTCGAGAAGGCGCAGGGAGTGTTGAAGCTGATCGTTCCCGATCCGCCGGACGGAGCTGGCGAGCAGCTCGGCGGCTCCGTCGCCCGGGCGACCGGGGACCTCTCGGGGGCGGACGACGCCGACACAGACACCGCGGGCGATGACGCGTCGTCCTCCTGGGACGGTGACGGCGACGCCGGGAAGGACCGCCTCGACGTCGAGTTCTCCGAGGAACTCGCGTGTTCCCACTGCGGGATCGACTTTTCGGAGATCGAGACGCGGTCGTTTTCCTTCAACTCCCCGCACGGGGCGTGTCCGGAGTGTGACGGCATCGGCGAAACCAAGGAGATCGACGAGAAGCTGGTGGTCCGGGACACCTCGAAACCCATCAGGGACGTTTTTGAGGCGTGGAGCTACAGCCGGTCGTACTACCGGACCCGACTCGACGCAGTCGCGGAGCACTTCGGCGTGAGCGTCGACACCCCGTTCGAGGAACTCCCCGATGACGTGCAACGCCAGTTCCTCTACGGCACCGACGAGCAGGTGGTCTTCAGGCGGGAGACCAAAAACGGCGTCCGCCGGAAGGAAAAGCGGTTCGAAGGGGTTCTCCCGAACCTGGAACGGCGATACGTCGAAACCGAGTCCGAACGCACCCGCGAACACATCGAGGACTACATGGCGGTGACGACGTGTCCGGCGTGTGAGGGGACTCGGCTCAACCCCCAGTCGCGGTCGGTGCTCGTCGCCGGCACCTCGATCACCGAGGTCAACCGGATGAGCATCGGCGACGCGCTCGCTCACTTCGAGGGGCTGGAAGCCGAACTGACCGACCGCGAACGCACGATCGCCGAAGAGATCCTCAAGGAGATCAGGGCCCGGCTGGGATTCATGGAGGAGGTCGGCCTGGAGTATCTCACGCTCGATCGGGAGGCCTCAACACTCTCGGGCGGGGAGAGCCAGCGGATCCGCCTTGCTACCCAGGTCGGTTCCGGGCTCGTCGGCGTGTTGTACGTCCTCGACGAACCGTCGATCGGGCTCCACCAGCGCGACAACGACCGCCTTTTGAACACCCTCGAGGGGCTGCGTGATCTGGGCAACACGCTGCTCGTAGTCGAACACGACGAGGAGACGATGCGCCGGGCGGATTCGATCATCGATATGGGTCCCGGCCCCGGAAAGCGCGGCGGCGAGGTCGTCGTCCAGGGCGACTTCGAGGACGTCGTCGACTGCGAGGAGTCGATCACCGGCGACTACCTCGCTGGGAGACGGGAGATCCCTGTCCCGGACGAGCGCCGCGAGCGCGACGGCGAACTGGTCGTCCGCGGCGCGCGCCAGCACAACCTGTCGAATCTCGACGTCGAGATCCCGATCGGTCAGTTCACTGCGGTCACGGGGGTCTCCGGATCCGGGAAGTCGACGCTCGTCCACGAGGTTCTTTATAAAGGACTCGTCCGGCGGATGAACGACACTGACGTCAACCCCGGCGAGCACGACGCGATCGACGGCCTCGAGGAGATCGAGACCGTCCGGCTCATCGATCAGTCGCCGATCGGCCGGACCCCCCGATCGAACCCGGCCACCTACACTGGCGTCTTCGATCACATCCGGGAGCTGTTCGCCGAGACCAAACGCTCCAAACAGCGCGGCTACGAGAAGGGTCGGTTCTCCTTCAACGTGAAGGGCGGCCGCTGTGAGGAGTGTGGCGGCCAGGGGACCGTCAAGATCGAGATGAACTTCCTGTCGGACGTGTACGTCCCCTGTGAGGAGTGTGACGGTGCCCGGTACAACGACGAGACGCTGGAGGTGACCTACAAGGACGCGACGATCGCCGACGTCCTCGAGATGAGCGTCGCCGAGGCGTACGACTTCTTCGAGGGGCACACCGGGATCCGCCGCCGGCTGAAGCTACTGAAGGACGTCGGACTCGGCTACATGCAACTGGGCCAGCCCTCGACGACCCTCTCCGGCGGGGAGGCCCAGCGCGTGAAACTCGCCGAGGAACTCGGCAAGAAGGACAGCGGCGACACCCTCTACCTGCTGGACGAGCCGACGACCGGGCTCCACAAGGAGGACGAACGGAAGCTGATCGACGTACTCCACCGGCTCACCGCCGACGGCAACAGCGTCGTCGTGATCGAACACGAACTCGACCTCGTGAAGAACGCCGACCACGTGATCGACCTCGGGCCGGAGGGCGGCGAAGGCGGCGGCGAGGTCGTCGCCACCGGCACGCCCGAGGAGATCGCCCGAGTCGAGGCGTCGTACACCGGCCGATATCTCCGCGATCACCTCCCCGATGTCGACGCCGAGGGGCCCAGAAGCGACCGACGGAAGCCGGCGAAGGCGACCGGCGACGACTGAAACGCGGTTCGACGGGTGGACTGTTCAGCTGTTCGGCAGTCTCAGCGGTTCAGGGTATGAATCGCCTGCCCCTGTGCGTTCTCGGCGGCCTCCATGACCGCCTCCGCAAGCGTCGGGTGAGTGTGGATCGTCGATCCGACGTCTTCGAGCGTCGCGCCCATCTCCACGGCCAGTGACACCTCCGCGATCAGTTCGGAGGCCTCGGGGCCGACGATCTGTCCGCCGAGCACGAGTCCCGTCTCCTCGTCGGCGACGATCCGGACGAAGCCGTCGGTGTGGTCGGCGGTGAGCGCCCGGCCGGAGGCCCGGAACGGCATCTCGCCGACGACCGGCTCGAATCCCTCCTCCTCGGCTTCGGCCTCGGTCATGCCGACCGTGGCGACCTCGGGATCGGTAAACACCGCCGCAGGCACCGCCTGGGCGTCCATCGCGGCGGGCTCGCCGGCGATCACCTCGCTGGCGACGATCCCCTCGTGGCTCGCGACGTGGGCGAGCATTGGCTCGCCGGCGACGTCACCGATCGCGAACACGTGGTCTCTGTTCGTGCGCATTCGGTCGTCGACCTCGATGAACCCGTTGTCGTCGGTCTCGATCCCGGCCGCCTCGAGCCCGACGCCTTCGGTGACGGGCCGGCGTCCGACGGCGACGAGCACCTTGTCCGCGGCGTAGGTCGACTCGACACCGTCCTCGGTCTCGGTGACGACCTGGATGCCGCCGTCGGGCGACTCCTGCCACTCGCTTGCGCCCTCGCCGAACTGGAACTCGATGCCGAGATCCTTCGCGCGCTTTCGGACCACTCGCGCGACGTCGGATTCGTACATCGGCAACGCGTCGTCGAGCATCTCCACGACCGTGACGTCGGTACCGAGCTTTGCAAATACGGTCGCCAGCTCCATGCCGATGTAGCCCGCGCCGACCACGACGAGCCGGTCGGGGATCGTGTCTGCCGCGAGCGCGTCCCGCGAGGTCCACACCTCCTCGTCCGTGAAGTCGAAACCTGGGAGTTCGATCGGCTGCGAGCCGGTGGCGACGATCGCGTGTTCGAACTCGATCGACTCCGATCCCTGCCCGTCGCCGCCGTGGGCGACGCGGACGGTGTTTTCGTCCGCGAACGACGCCTCGCCCTCCACGAGGTTGACGCCGTTGGCCTTGCACAGTTTCTCGACGCCGCCGGTGAGCTGGTCGACGACGTCGTCCTTCCAGCCGCCGAGCCCCTCCATGTCCACTGCGGGGTCGGCGTGAATCCCCATGTGTTCGGCGTTGCCCGCCTCGTGGGCCAGCCCTGCGCCGGTGATCAGCGCCTTCGAGGGGATGCAGCCGTAGTTCAGACAGACCCCGCCGTAGGCGTCACGCTCGACGAGCGTGGTGTCGAGGCCGTGTTGCGCCGCGCGGATGGCGGCGACGTAGCCGCCCGGTCCGGCGCCGATAACCAGTACGTCCGTTCCGGTTGAGATGTCTCCAACAACCATTGTTCGTGTATGATATGCGTCGAATCGTTCCTTAAGTCGGTCGGTTGGATTCCTCGCAAGGCGAACCGCTACTCCAACAACAACCCGCGCCGTCGAACCGCTACTCTAACAACAACAATGGCTCGTTCAGGGAGGACATCACCGTGTTGGTGAACGCCGCCGCCTCGGCGCCGTCGATGACGCGGTGGTCGATGGTCAACGACAGCGGCAGCGTCGGGCGAGCGACCACTTCGTCGTCCTCGACGACAGGACGCTTCTCGATTGCACCCAGCCCGAGGATCGCGGTCTCGGGGTAGTTGATGATCGGTGTCGCGTACTCGCCGCCGATCGCCCCGAAGTTCGTGATCGTGAACGTCCCGCCGCGCATCTCTTCGAGATCGAGTTTCCGCTCCCGCGCCCGGGAGGCGAGGTCGTGAACCTCCCTCGAGAGCTCGAAGAGCCCCTTTTCGTCGACGTTTTCGACGACCGGCACCATCAGTCCGGCGTCGGTCGCGACCGCGATGCCGACGTTGTAATACTTTTTGAGTGCGATCTCTTCGTCCTCCTCCCGGAGTTGGGAATTGAGGATGGGGTACTCCTTCAATCCCTTCACGACCGCTTTCATCACGAACGGGAGATACGTCAGCGAGACGCCCTGCTCTTCTGCGCGGGGTTTCAGGCGTTCGCGCGCATCCGCGAGTGCCGACACCTCGACCGTGTCGTGGTGGGTAACGTGTGGCGCTGTGTACTTCGACTCCTCCATCTGTTCGCCGATCGTTCGCCTGACCCCGCGATACGGAACTGTCTCTTCGGGCCGTTGGGCAGTCCCGGGCTCTCCGGGGGTTGGCGTCGCGGTTTCGACGCCCGCGTCGGCGGTATCCGTCCCCGCGGTCGGCTCCGCAGCCGCTTCGGCCTCGACAGCCGCCTCGAGGGCCCGGGCGTACTCCCGGACCTGCTGTTCGGTGACGAAGGGCTCCCCGTCCCGGGTCAGGTCGGTCGGGACATCGTCGATGTCGACGCCCTCCTCGCGGGCGATCCGGCGCGTCGCCGGCACCGCGAGCGTGTTGTCCCTGCCTGCGGGTTCGACGCCGGTCGGGGTCGCGGCCTCTGCGGTCCGGGCCTCTCCAGTCGCGGCGTCTCTGGTCTCGGCGTCTCTGGTCTCGGCGTCTCTGGTCTCGACTTCCGTGGTCGGCGTCGGTTCGGGCTCCACAGACGCCGTCGCCTCGGCGTGTTCGCGAACGTCGGTCTCCGTGATGCGGCCTCCCGGTCCGCTGCCGGACACTGCCGCGATGTCGACGCCGAGTTCGCGGGCGATCCGACGGGCCGACGGCGGCGCGAACACCCGACCCTCGGGCGTTTCGACGTCCGCTGTTTCCCCGTCGGTTGACTCGACTCCCGCCGGCTCCGGTTCGGCGGCGGGTTCGGGTTCCGTTTCGGGTTCGGCCGCCTCCATTTCGGTGTCGTCGGGTTCGACGGCCGCCTCGACTGTCTCGTCGCCGTCGTCGTCGTCGCCATCGTCGAGTTCGAAACTGATGATCACGTCGCCGACCGGAACCATCTCGCCTTCCTCGACGTACAGTTGCTTTACGGTGCCGTTGTACGGCGAGGGCACTTCCACGAGCGCCTTGTCGGTCTCTACCTCGGCGACCGGCTGGTCCTCGCTTACGGCGTCGCCGGGTTCGACGAGCCAGGAGACGAGTTCCCCCTCCGCGACCCCTTCGCCGACGTCCGGGAGCTTGAATTCTTTGGTGCTCATGGGAACTCGACCGCCTCCCTGATGCCCGCCTCGATCCGGGCTTCGTTCGGCAGGTAGTAATCCTCCAGCGCGTACAGCGGATACGGCACGTCGAAACCGGTTATCCGCGTTACGGGGGCTTCCTGGTAGGCAAGCGCCTCCTCCTGGATGATACTCGTGATCTCTCCGGCGAGTCCGCCGGTTCGGGGCGCCTCGTGGACGACCGCCGCACGGCCGCACTTCTTGAACGCCTCGAGGATCGCCCCCTCGTCGAGGGGGGACAGCGTCCGGAGGTCGACCACCTCACACTCGATGCCGTCCTCGGCGAGGTTCTCTGCGGCCTCCAGCGTCCTGCGCGCCATCGCTCCCCAGGTGAACACGGCGACGTCTTCGCCCTCCCTTCGAGTCTTCGCCTCGCCGAGTTCGATGGTGTACTCGCCTTCGGGCACTTGCTCCCGGAACGCCCGGTAGATGAGTTTCGGTTCGAGGAAGACCACTGGGTCGGGATCCCGTATCGAGGCCGAAAGAAGCCCTTTTGCGTCGTACGGCGTCGAGGGAACGACGACTTTGAGGCCGGCCTCGTGGACGTAGAACGCCTCCTTCGACTCCGAGTGGCTCTCTGGCGCGCGGATCCCGCCGCCGTACGGGGCTCGAAGCGTCATCGGGAGCGTGTACCGTCCTCGGGTGCGGGTTCGCATCCGGGCCATGTGGGAGATGATCTGGTCGAAACCGGGATACATGAAGCCCGAAAACTGGATCTCCGGCACCGGACGCATTCCCATCGCGGCCATACCGACGGAGGTGCCGATGATCCCCGACTCCGCCAGCGGCGTGTCGATCACCCGCTGTTCGCCGAACTCCTCCCAGAGGCCCTCAGTCGCACGGAAGACGCCGCCGTTCTTCCCGACGTCCTGGCCGAGAACGATCACTTCCTCGTCGCGTTGCATCTCGGTGTAGAGTCCGTCCCGTACCGCCTGTACCAGCGTGAGGTTCTGTGTCTCTCGTTCGCTTGCCATGATTACTCCTCCAGGAACGCTTCGTCACCGAGTTCTTCGCGAAGCTGTTCGAACTGTTCGTACTGCTTTTGGAGCCGATCGGGCAGCTCCGCGTACGCGCTCTCGAACATCTCGTCGGGGGTGGGGCGCGCAGTCGACTCCGCGGCGTCGATCGCGTCGGCCACCTGAGCTTCGATCGACTCCTGTATCCCCTCGATCCGGTCGTCGTCGAGGATTCCCTCGCTTTTCAGATACGTCTCCAGCCGCGGGATCGGATCTTTCTGCCGCCAGCGTTCGACTTCCTCTTCGTCGCGGTAGACGCTGGGATCGTCGGCGGTTGTGTGTGCGCCGAACCGGTACTGCACCGCCTCGATCATCGTCGGTCGGCGCTGGCCCTCGTCGGGATCTTTCGCCTTCTCGACGGCCTCCCGCGTGACTTCGTAGACCGCCAGCGGATCCATCCCGTCGACCTGGATCCCCTCGAAGCCGTAGGCTGTGGCCTTCTGTGCGAGCGTCTCCGATTTGGTCTGACGTTCGCGGGGAACCGAGATCGCCCACTGGTTGTTGTTACAGAAGAAGACGTTCGGGGTATCGAACACGCCCGCGAAATTGAGCCCCTCGTGGAAGTCGCCCTCGGAAGTGGCGCCGTCCCCGAAGTAACAGATAAACGCTTTGTCGTCCTCGCCGCGGAGTTTGGAGGCCCACGCTGCCCCCGTCGCGTGCGGGATCTGGGAGGCTATCGGCACCGCGACCGGGAAGATGTTCGCCTCCTCGGGGGCTGAGTTGCCCGCCTCGTGACCCATCCAGTACAACAGCGTCTTCTCCAGCGGGAGTCCCCGAACGAGCGCCCCACCGTGCTCGCGGTAGCTGGGGATCATCCAGTCGTCCTCGTCCAGCGCGTACGCGCTCCCGATCTGGGAGGCCTCCTGTCCGGACAGCGGCGGATACGTCCCCATCCGCCCCTGGCGCTGGAGGCTGACCGCCCGCTTGTCGAAGTGGCGGGCGAGTTTCATGTGCCGATACATGCCGACCAGCGTTTCTTCCTCGAGATCGGGAACCTCACCGACAGCCGTGCCGTCCTCGTCGAGAATTCGATACATGTCGTCCCTTGGATCGCGCTCGAGTACGCTCACGGTCGGACCCACCTACGCATACGGGTGAATCTCGCCGCTCGAGTAATAGAAGTTTCGTAAATAATTTTTCATGGGGAGAAATACTGCCGGCCACGGTACCGGGGTCGCCGTTGATCCAGCTACTGGCTCGCTGCTCGGGCGATGCGACGGGCCTCGTCGAGATTTTCTTCTTCCCGGGCCAGCGCCTCCACGAACAGTTCGCCGGCCCTGTAGGAGGATCTGACCATCGGGCCCGAGGCGCAGTAGCTGAAGCCGAGTTCCTCCTCTGCGACCCGCCGCCAGGTATCGAAGACGTCGGGGTGGACGTACGCGAAAACGTCGAGGTGTGACCTGGAGGGCTGCAGGTACTGGCCGAACGTGACGATGTCGACGCCGATCTCCCTGAGGTCGACGAGCGTCTGGTACACCTCGTGGTCGTACTCTCCGAGTCCGAGCATGATGCTGGTTTTCGTGTACGCGTCCGACTCGCGGCGGACCTGATCGAGCACGGAAAGCGACTGTTCGTAGCCGGCCCGCCGATCCCTGACGGGCCACTGGAGCCGTTCGACGGTCTCGACGTTGTGTGCGATCACGTCGGGCTCGGCGTCGATGATCTTCCGGACCAGGTCGGGCTCGCCTTGAAAATCCGGGATCAACACCTCCACGAGGGTTTCGGGGGCCGCCCGCGTTATTTCCCTGATCGTCTCGGCGAAGTGGCCCGCGCCCTGATCGGGGAGGTCGTCGCGGTCGACGGAGGTGAGGACGACGTAGTCGAGTCCGATCTCCTCGACTGCCGCCGCGACGTCGGCGGGCTCGTCGGGATCCAGCGGGTCCATCCCGCCGGTCTGGACGTCACAGAAGTTGCACCCGCGCGAGCAGCGTTCGCCCATCAGCATGAACGTCGCCGTTCCGGGGCCGTCGCGTCCGCTCCAACACTCGCCCATGTTCGGGCAGTTTGCCTCCTCACACACCGTGTGGAGATCCCGGTCGCGGAGGGCTGATTTGACCTCCGTAAACCGGTTGCCCGATGGCGCCTGCATCTTCAGCCACTCCGGCTTGCGCCTGGTGCTCATACGCTACTGTTGGTGCGTGGAATCAAAAACGTGCGGATCGACTGCTCCGTGACGGGAGCCGACCTCTCGGATCGAGGGGCTCACAGTCCGTGCCGTTCTGTGAACTCCTCGGGCGTGAGGTCGATCCGCTCGAACTCCCCGAAGTCGCGCTCGTGGTGGCGGATCATCTGTTCGACGATCCACGCGCTGAACTCCTCGTCGAACTGCCACTCACCGTCCCGCTGGGGAACCCGAAAGCGGTCGTCGGTCCCGACGGCGGCGTACACGTGATAGAAACCCAGAATGACGTCGGCGAAGTCCTTGGCTTTCCCGGCGGTCTCGGTCCGCTTCCCCTCGAGTTCGGCCCGGCCGTCGTCGGTGAGTTCGAAGTACTTGCGGTCCGGTTCGTCCTCCCGTTCGATCCGCCGGGCCCACTCCTTCTCCTCGAACTTATAAAGGATCGGATACACCGACCCGTACGACGGTTCCCAGTGATCCCCGCTTATTTCGGAAATTTCCTTGAGTATCTCGTACCCGTATCGGGGTTTCTCTTCGAGTAGTTCGAGCACGAGATACGAGATCAACCCCTTCGGCGGACCACTTTTCCGCATCGTCTATCGCTTCCGTACATCGCCGTGAAAGCGTTTCGGTTGCGGTGATGGGGGCCTGACACACTTATATGTCATGTGGGACAATAACAATCTGCATGAGACTTCCACAGACCCGGGACCTGTTCATCCGCGAGTTCGACTTCCCGGCCCATCGGGACACCGTAATCGAGGGGGTCGGCGATGTCGAACTCGACGCGATGTATGGCGATCCAGAGACCATCGCTGAGGTGCTTTCCCGCACCGATCAGGCGGAGTTCGACAGCGTCGACGAACTGTACGACGCGCTGATCACGTTCGTGGGCGAGCAGTACATCGGACGGAAGTTCTACGACGACAGGGGCATGAACCCCGAAACCGACGAGGAGGTGTCGTTTTGATGGATCTCACTGTCGTTTCCGGCGTCCCCGGTGTCGGCGCCTCGGAGGTGTGTCGAACCGCACGGGCGGAACTCGGCGACGGATACGAACTCATCAACTTCGGCGACGTAATGCTCGAGAAGGCCGCCGCCCGCGGTCTCACGAGGGACCGTGACGAACTTTCGAAGCTGAGTCAGCGCGACCTCCAGCTGTTGCAGCGTCGATCTGCCGAGTACGTCGCAGGTCGCGCCCGCGGACGGGCAGTGATCCTCAACACTCATCTCGCGGTCGCGACGGTCCACGGCTATCTGCCCGGGCTGTCCAGGTCGTCGCTTCGGGACGTCGATCCCGACCGGTTCGTGTTGATCGAGGCGTCGCCGGAGACGATTGCCTCGCGACGCGAGGAGGCGAGCTACCGGTCCTACCGCGAGACCGGCGTCCACTCGATCGATTTCCATCAGGACCTGACCCGCACGGCGGCGATGTCGTACGCCATGCAGACGGACGCGCCGGTTCGAATGGTCGAAAACGAGTCCTCCATCGAGGACGCAGCCGCGGACCTCGTCGCCATCGTCACCGAGGGCGATCCCGTCGAGTGACGCCAGGCCGGTTCCGTTCCGCTAGGCTGGGCTGTCGGCCTCGCCTCGATTCCCGCCGCGGTCCCCACCGTCGTCTATCGCGTCGGGATCCGGGAGTACCGAGTCGGGAAGCAGCATGAACGTCCGATTTGCGCCGCCCAGAACCGCAAGCTGGTAGGTCGTCAGGTAGGTTACCACCAGGATCCGGATGGGGAGGATCACCACGGCCAGCGCGAGGATCACGAACAGCACCAGCAGTCCCAGAAGCGCAAGGCCGACTGCGGATTCGACTGCGACGGCGAGACCACCCATGAGACCGACGATCACCAGCCCGGCGATCGCTCCCAGCGCGACCACGATCCCCGCCAGAACGAGCGTCACGATGCTCTGGCCGATGCCGATGCCGAGCGCCAGAAGGAAGTACACCACCAGGTACACCAGAAACTGCACCCACTCGCCCGAAAGCGTCGGCCAGAACCGGCTCCAGGCGCCGAGGACGGTCTCGTCTTCGAGCACCATGATCGGGACGACGAAGTCGTCAGTGAAGGTCAACACCAGCAGCCAGAGCAGGAACACTCCCAACAGCACCAGGCCGGCCAGAACGAACACCGCCAGCCGGGAGGGAACCGCCGGGTCGGCCACGTACAGGCCGTAGCCCGCCAGGGCAACCGGCGCAAAGACCAGCACGCTGACGCCGATCTGAAAGAGGATGAGCCGGATGCCCTGGAGGAACCGACGCTTGAACGGATCCCAAAGCAGGACGTCGTTCGTCCGGAGGGCGTCATAGAAGACGAACTCCAGTACCGTCGAGACGATCGAAAGCAACACCGCAAGGACGACGATCCCGGCGACGATCGCGAGGAGGAACTCCGGTACGGCGAACGGATCGCCGGGCAGAGCGGCTCCGTTCGGAGCCGCGGGTCCGTCTGCCGGAAACCCGTCGGGCAGCGTGAACTCCCCGCCCGCGGAGGGAACGTTCGAGGCGTTGCTCGCGCTGCCGCCGCCGATGAAGAGGACGATCACCGCGAGTTTGACCCAGCGGACCAGGCTAAACGGGAACAGGAACCGACGGGTCGCGTCGATCGCGTCGTCGACCGCGTCGATCGCGTACCAGGTCATGTCCGCCCTGTATCAGCCCTTCGACAAATAGGTTTCTCATCGGCCACTGAAATCGACCGGAGCGTGTCGGCTCAGCGTGGGTGACTCGACCGATTCCGGTAGCGCTTCCGGGACAGCCTCCACCTCGAGGGTCGGCCAGTCTCCGGTTTCCGTCAGCGTTTCGAATCCATCGTCGATCAGGACGGTGTCCTCGCTTTTGGCTCCCTGGACGGTGGGGTTCCAGGCGTACGCCATCGGCGCGTACACCGGCTCTTCGGCGTCCGGCGTTGCGATCCATTCCCGGCCGGCGTAGCCGGCGGCGCCTCCCTGATGGTGGTCGCGCCACTCTCCGTTCCAGCCGAGCGCGTCGTACGCCCGCTGGATCGCTGCGAACACGTCGCCGGCGGTTTCGGGAGTGCCGTTCGTCCCTGGTTCGTTTGTGCCGCGTTCAGCGGCCGCCCGCGTGGCCGCAAGCGCCGTCGCTTCGACTCGTGCAGCAGTCCGGAACCGCTCGCGGAGCCAGTCGGGCGGATCGAACGCGACGGTTCGTGTACAGGAGACGTACAGCCCGCCCCGCTCGGCGGTGACCGATACCAGCGCGTAGTCGCCGAGTTCGGCGTCGGTGGGCGTGTAATGTCGGTACTTCCGTGCGCGTTCGCCGCCGCCGACGAGCACGACCGGCGCCTCGACGTTCCCGGCGGCAAGCGCAATCCGGATCCCCGCGGCGACTTCGTGTTCCGTGTCCCCGGGTTCGAGTTCCCGACAGACACTCTCGACGGCTGCGGCGACCTCCCCTCCGAGTTCGCGATACTGATCCGTGTCCGTCTCGGAGAGCGGCTGCCGGAGCCGACCCGGGTCGAACTCGTCGAATCCGGGAACTGGAACGTCCGCCGCCGCCGGGGTCGGGGAGTGTTCGGCGACGGCTTCTGCGAGACTGCTCGAATACCAGGGTGTTTCCTCGACAGTGAAGGCGTCGGGAACCGCCTCCGCGGCGATGCGCTCCCCTTCGATGTTGTCGGTTACGACGCGGAACTCCCCGTCGTAGCCGGCGGCGGCGACGCCGACCGGGGCGTCGCGATCGACGACGTTGCTGCCGCCGGTGAGCCACGCGAAGCCGTTGGGTCGGGCGAACCACACTGCCTCGAGGCCACGTTCCTCGAGGAATCCGTCGAGTCGGGCGGCCCGTTCGTCGAGATCGACCATACTGTAGCTTCGTTGTCGCCGACTTGAATGCGGCGTGTGCCCTGCGGGATTCGAATCAGGTGGACTCCTGCGACTGAAACGCTCAAGTAGCCGCCACCCCGACAGTGTTTCAATGAGTCTCCGCCCCGATTGGCTCACGTTTCGGCGGTACGCGGGCCTCACCACCGGGATGACGCTCGCGCTGTTTGCAATCGGCGTGTACACGGCCGCGACCGGATCCGGGCTGGCGTGTCAGGCGCAGTGGCCCCTCTGTTCCGATCAGCTGGTGCCGGCGCTCACGTTCAATCCCGACTTCGTGGAGTGGTTCCACCGCGTGTGGGCGATGGTCACCGGGTTTTTCATCATCGGCATGGCGGGCTGGGCGTGGCGACTGGACGACCGCCGAATCCGGCTTGCAGCCACCCTCGCAGTGGTCGTGTTGCCGCTGCAGATCGCAGTCGGGGCCGTCACCGTCACCGTCGGCGGGCTCGTCCCCGGCGGCTACACGATGTCGACTCATGCGCTCCATCTGGTGGTCGCGCTGCTCATCTTCACGTTTCTCGGGCTCGCGACGTTCTGGGCCGGATCCGACGGTAGGGGCCCCTCGGTTCGCCGGGTTCGGCTGACGCTTTTCGCCGCGCTCGGATTGCTTTTGGCCGGCGCAGTCTTCTCCCGGGCGATCCCCCTGCTCACGTACTCCCCCGGGGCGCAAGCGTGGTTTTACGGTCTGTCGCTTTCCGGATATCTGGCGCTGCTCTCGGTCGTGGTTGACACGTACGAACGGGGCGGATTTCCCGGTTCGGACCGGGTCCGCGCTCTCACCATCGCCGCGATCGCGCTGCTCGTTGGGACGCTGTTGCTCGGTCGTGACTTGGTTCTCTACGACGCGACGTGGCAACTCGTCAACCTGCTCGTGCTCGCCGGGGCGCTCGTCGGCGTCGCCGCCGCCGCGTGGCTGCTCGGGCGGGAATCTCCAACGTCGGCTTCGCGTTCCGGCGTGACGGATGCGGACTGATCCGCCGAGTCGAATCATCGCCGGTTGTCGCCTTGCCCGTGCAAAATTTGCGAGTGCGTCGACACCAGAAAGGTTGAAACCGCTCCTCGCCGTTGCAACTGAGTATGACACGCCACGTCACCGATTCCGTAAGCCGTCGGACGTACTTGCAACTGACTGGAGGGTCCGCCGTCGCCGGATTGACTGCCACCGCAGGCTGTCTGGGTGGCGACGACCTGCTGACGCCGGGCACCGCCCCGGGCTTCCCGCCGTTCGAGATGATCGAGGACGGCGAACTTGTCGGGTACGACATCGACCTGCTCGAGGCGGTCGTCGCCGAGACCGACTACGAACTCGACGAGTGGGAGGAGTTCGAGTTCTCCTCGCTCATTCCGGCGCTGCAAAACGAGCGGATCGACGTGATCGCCGCCGCGATGACGATCACCGAGGATCGCCAGGAGTCGATCGCCTTCTCGAACCCGTACTACAGCGCAGACCAGACGGTTCTCGTCCGTGAGGGCGGCGACTTCCAGCCGACCTCCTTCGGCGACTTCGATGGTGTGACGGTCGGCGCCCAGGAGGGGACCACCGGAGCGGGTGTCGTCGAAAGCGAGCTCATCGAGCCGGGGATCATCACCGAGGACGACTTCAGTCGGTACGGGAACTACGTGCTGGCAGTCCAGGACCTCGAAAACGAGAACATCGACGCGATCGTACTCGACCAGCCGGTGGCCGAGACGTTCGCCGCCCAGCGTGACGTCGAGGTCGCGTTCGTCTTCGAGACTGGCGAGCAGTTCGGGTTCGGCATCCGGCAGGCCGACGAAGACGTCCAGGCCGGGCTCAACGATGGCCTCGCTGTGGTCCAGGACGACGGAACCTACGAGGAGATCACCGCCCGCTGGTTCGGCGAGTAATGCCGTCCGCGGCGGGTTCCGTGACGATCCCGGGCTCGCTATTCGGTCCAGTAGCCGACACGCTGTTGTTCGTCGGCGACCTCGAGGACTGGCTGTACGTCCTCGACAACCTGGATTACCTCTTCGGCGGGCTGGTCGTCACGATCGGGTTGACGATCGCGAGCATCCTCCTGGGATTTGCAGTCGGCTTCCCGGCAGGCGCGATCGAGGTGTACGGCGGCCGGTACAGCCGGACGTTCGTCGAGACGGTCGGTATCGTTCTCCGGGGAACACCGATCGTCGTTATCCTGATTTTCATGTACTTCATCCTTCGCGCTCCGGACCTCTACTTCGGCTTTACGACCATCTCCGGCGCGGTCGTCGCCGGCATCCTCGGGCTCGGCCTCCGTAGCGGCGCCTACCAGTCACAGATCTTTCGCGCGTCTTTACAAAGCGTCCACAGCGGCCAGCTCGAGGCGGCCAGGGCCATCGGCATGACGAAACGCAATGCGGTTCGACACGTCGTCGTTCCGCAGGCGCTCCGACGCTCGGTGCCGGGCTTTCAAAACGAAGTGACCATCGTGTTAAAGGACACGAGTATTGTCTTCGCGATCGGCCTCGCGGAGCTACTGACCCGCAGCTATCAGCTGTTCACCACCGCGGAGGGCAACACCGCGGTGCTGGAGATCATCCTGTTTATCAGTGCGATCTACTTCGTGCTCACGTTCTCGACGAACCGCGCGCTGGATTACGTCAGCGACTACTACGCGATCCCCTCGGGTGAGACGACATGAGACGAGACGACACGAGTACAGACACCGAACGGAAACTGGACGGCGTACAGGACGACCTACTGCGGGTCGAGAACGTCTCGAAGTGGTACGGGGACGAGCAGGTGTTGCGAGAGGTCAGCTTCGAGATGGAGAAAGGCGACGTCACCGTGCTTATCGGCCCCAGCGGCAGCGGGAAGTCGACCATGCTCCGGTGTGTAAACCGACTCACTGACGCCCAGGAGGGCGACATCTACCTCGACGGCGAACTGGTCACCGCATCCGACATGGACGTAAATCGTCTCCGCCGCGAGGTCGGGATGGTGTTTCAGGACATCAATCTCTTCGCTCACCTCACTGCACTCGGGAACGTCGCTCTCGGGCCACAGCGCGTGCTGGACCTCGACAAGCAGACGGCCCGCGATCGTGCCCGACGGCAGCTCGAACAGGTCGGACTCGCCCCGCAGGTCGACTCGTATCCGGCGGAGCTCTCCGGCGGGCAGAAACAGCGGGTCGGCATCGCGCGGGCGCTGGCGATGGAGCCGAAGCTGATGCTGTTCGACGAGCCGACCAGCGCGCTGGACCCCGAACTCGTCGGCGAGGTGCTCGAGGTAATGCACGACCTCGTCGAGGAGGGCATGACGATGCTCGTGGTCACCCACGAGATGAGCTTCGCCCGATCTGTCGCCGACGAAATCGTCTTCCTCGACGGCGGCGCCGTCGTCGAGCGCGGGCCCCCCGAACAGCTGTTCGAACACCCCGAGCGCGATCGGACCGCGCAGTTTCTCAGCCGGATCACGCAGCTCCACGACTGACATGCCAGACACCACCACACCCTCGGGTACGACCCGTCCCGCGACGATTCGGGGCCGCGTCGACGAGGCGACGCCCTCGGTCGGTCGGCTGGCGCTGTACGTCGCCGGCGCGGTGTTCTGGGGATGGGTGCTGTTCCGGTGGGTGAACCGGTGGCTCGGGGAGCCGTTCGTGCCCGACGGGGAGCCGATGGTTCCAGCGGCGGCAGTAGAAGCGGCACTGGCGGGACTGCCGGTGATGGGAGCCTACGCCGGCGGGATCGCCTTCGCCGTCGAGACGCTCCCCCGACTTGCGGGCGGGCTGTGGCTCACCGTGTTGATCACGCTGTCGAGCCTCTTCGTCGGCTTCTTCATTGCAGTTCCGCTCGCGGTGACGCGTGTGTACGGCAACTATTCGGCGTACGCTTCACTCGCGTACACGGAACTGCTTCGGGGGACGCCGCTTCTCGCACAGCTGTTCGTGCTCCACTTCGGTCTCAACATCGGCGGATACGTCCCGACGTTCCTCGAAGGGGTGTTCCCGCGGAACGTCGTGTGGGTCGCGATCGTCGGGTTCATCCTCAACGGCGCCGCCTATCAGGCGGAGTACATCCGTGGATCGTTAGAGAGCGTCGAGACGGGACAGATAACCGCGGGTCGGGCGATCGGGCTCACGAAGATCGAGACGATCTACTACGTCGTTCTCCCGCAAGGGCTCCGGTACGCGATCCCCTCCTGGACCAACGAGTTCGTCTACCTCATCAAGTACTCCTCGCTCGCGGCATTCATCACTGTCCCCGAACTGTACTACCGGGCGTTCGCGATCGCCTCCGATACGTTCCGGTACACCGCGATATTCGTCGTCGTCGGCCTACTGTATCTCGCCTTGGTGCTCACTGCCTCCAACGTGATGGCATGGATCGAACGGAAGACCGCGATTCCCGGGGTCGGCACCGGAAGCGAGCGGTGAGCGGCCGACTCGTGGCGGGTCGGTCGTCCCGGCAGTGTCGCCCCCCACGCCAGCGTTTAAGACTGCCCGGTCGGATGCTTCGAGTATGCTCCACGCGAAGGGGCCGCTTCTCACCGTCGACGTGAGCGAGCGGACCGCAACCGCAACCGAGATCGACGACCTCCTCGCTAGCCACATCGGCGGCCGGGCGGTCGCGACCGCGCTGGCCCACGAGCGGATCCCGTTCGACGCCGATCCGTTCGGGCCCGAAAACCGGGCGTACCTCGCGACGGGGCCGTTACAGACGAGTCAAACGTCGTTCACCGGACGCATGTCGATGACCGGGCTGTCGCCGCTTTCCGACGGGCTCGCCTCGACGAACGCCGGGGGATTCCTCTCGCGGAACTTCGCGGACACCGGCTACTCGGTGTTCGAACTCGTCGGCGCGAGCGACGAACTACTCGCAGTACACGTTCGCGATTCCGACGGGGAGGGCCGACCCCGTGTCACGTTCGAATCCGTCCCCGAACTCGAGGGAGCGACCGTCTCGGAGACGTCCGACTACATGGAGGACTACCACGATCTCGGACCCGAAAACTGCATTGCGATCGGCCCGGCGGGCGAGAACCTGGTCCGGTTCGCGTCCGTGATGACGTTCGACTCGCGGGCGTTCGGTCGCGGCGGCCTCGGCGCGGTGCTGGGCTCGAAGAACGTCAAGTGCGTCACCTTCGCTGGCGACTCCCGACCCGAACTCGAGGTTCCCGATCCGCCGGAGTCGGAGATCCACCGGGAGGCGGCGACCTCGGACGACCGGATGAAACGCCAGGGCACCACCGGCGGCACGGAGTTCATCAACGAGAACTTCTCGCTTCCGACCCGATACTTCGAGGAGTACCACTTCGAGGACGCCGCGGGGATCGGCGGCGACGCAGTCGAGGAGAAGAAGTATCGCACCGGCACCTGCTCGTCGTGTGCCTACGCCTGCAAGCTCCCCACTCGCGACGAGACGGAAGGGATCGAGACCGAAGGCCCGGAGTTCGAGACGGTGTACGCGTTCGGCTCCAGCCAGGGCGTCGGCGACATCGTGGACGTGATGAAGGCAAACGAGCTGTGTGACGAACTCGGGATGGACACCATCTCGGCGGGCGTGACCGTCGCCGCGTACCTCAAAAGCGAGGACGCCTTCGGCGACGCCGAACTCGCACGCCAGGTGACCGAACGGATCGCCCACCGGGAGGGAATCGGCGACCTGCTCGCGGAGGGGGTCTCCCGCGCCCACGAGGAACTCGGCGTCGACAACTACACGGTAAAAGGGATGGAGTTCGCCGCCCACGACGGCCGCGTGCTCCACGGGCAGGGTCTGTCGTATGCGGTGGCCAACCGCGGTGCAGACCACATGTACGGCGGGATGCTGGGTCCGGAGTATAACGGCGAGATCGATCCAGAGGGAACACTCGGGAAAAGCGAACTGCTGGTGAAAAAGGAGAACCGCAACGCGGTTCGGGATTCGGCCATCATCTGTGCGTTCTCAGGTGATTACATCACAGACGAGCGACTGGCGGCGCTTCTCGGTGCGGACTACGAGAACCTGCTCGCAGTGGGCGCCAGGACGGTCGAACGGGAGCGTCACTTCAACAACAAACGGGGGAAAGATCGTGCGGACGACCGACTACCTTACGAAATCCCCGATCTCGCGGCGGCGATCGAAGAGTACTACGAGGAACGCGGCTGGAACCCCGACGGGACTGTTCCCGACGACGCGGTCGACGCGGGGGCCGTTCCGGCAGTAGATTCGCCCTGAGTGGTGGTTCAAATAAAAACCCTGGTGTGCAAGACCAGTATGATTTCTGTATTGACCGTCCAATTTCGAGCATGTCCTCGAGCGAACGGAAACCCGATCTCCTGGTTTCGTACTCGCTTAGTAGCGGAGAGGAAATAACTGAGGCAGTAGTAAATGCCTTCCTCGCTGTCGAGGTCGATGTACACGAGAAACCGACGACGCTCCACGATTGGGTCGAGGCTGACGTCTTCGAGACTCTCGACTGGACTTGCCGCCCGGTTCGTCTGAGCACCCGCATCTGGGGTCACTGGGTCGCAATCACTGCCGAGGAGGTTCGAATCTACAGAGACGGTGGACCGAGTGCCACGTGAACGTCTGGTAGTTGACGTCTTCCGCCATGAAGAGGATCGACGTCTCTCGACTCGCTCGATCCCGGATCAGCTCACCCGCCGAATCAAGAGCGTCTATTCTGCAGCGACCGCAACGCCAGTCATTTCGAATCGTGCCCCACCGGAATCGCTCTCGGTGACGGAGATATCCCAGCCGTGTGCCTCGGCGATTTCCTGGACGATCGCAAGGCCCAAGCCCGTCCCCTCGGTGGTCGTCGAGTAGCCAAATTCGAAGACTCGATCGCGCTCGTCTGCCGGGAAACCGGGGCCGTTGTCTCCGATGTAGAATCCGTCATCCAGATCACCAACAGTGATCGTCACGTCGTCACCACCGTGGTCGATCGCGTCATCGGCCTGCGGCCGATTGCTCGTGGAACTATGTTCCACGCTGTTCCGGAACACGTTCTCGACGAGTTGCCGCAGACGACTCTTGTCGGCTTGGATCGTCCGTTCCGTCTCGACGACGAGCGAGGCGTCTGCCGTGTCAACGGTCCTCCAACAGGACTCGACGAGGTCCGAAAGCAAGAGTGGCTCCGTTTCCCCCACCGTGTCACCGTTGCGGGCGAGTGTCAACACGTCTTCGATCAGCACTTCGATGCGATCGTGCGCATTCTCGATGGGTGCTATATGCTCACTTTGGTACTCCTCTTTCAGTAGATCCAACCGCCCCTGGGCGACGTTGAGTGGGTTTCGGAGGTCGTGAGACAGGATACTGGCGACCGCTTCCAGCCGCTCTTTTTTCTGTGCCAGTTCCAGGTCTCGAAAGATACCGAACGTGACATCCCCATCCGGGAGTGAGACCGTATTGACGCTGATCTCGATTGGGATGGTGCCCCCGTCGGCTGTTTCCATCTCCAGCTGCGAGCCATCCGACAGCGCCTGGACAGTCGTCCGTTCTTCCTTGGCCCGTGTGAACGCCTCCCGATGCAACTCGGCGTCCCCAGTGGGATGAATTGTCGAGTGGTGACGGCCGATGAGGTGTTCCTTCGGTTCTCCGGTCAGTGTTTCGGCAGCCTCGTTGGCCTCGAGTATCTCACCCGTCTCAGTATCCGCGACGAACACCGGATCCGGAGCTGCGTCCAGTAAGGACTCGTATCGCTCTGTTGCCGATTCCACCGCAAGTTCGTGTTCCTTCCGTTGGGTGACGTCGGTGAGGACACCGATCAATCGCTCGCAACCGTCATTGAAGCAGACTTCACCGCGGCCGTTCATCCAGCGTTGTTCGCCATCGTCACGCTGGATACGGAATGTGGCTTCGTACCCTTCTTCGGACTCGATGCTCTCCTGGATGGCAGTCTCGACATGGCTTCGGTCAGCCGGATGGATTCGTCGGATAAACGCGTCGAGCGTTCCCTCGAAGGTGCCGGGTTCGAGGGCGAATAGTCGTTCCATGGTCTCATCCCAGTAGAGGTCGTCAGTGTCCATGTTCCAGTCCCAGACACCCGTGTCAGATCCCTGGAGCGCCAGGTCGAGACGCTGTTTCGTTTCGCGTAACCCCCGTTCGCGCTCTTTGCGTTCGGTGATGTCTGTGACAACGGCCATGATCCCGGAGACCTCACCCATCTCGTCGCGGAGTGGGGCCGTCGAGATGCTGAGATCGATCAGTTTACCGTCCCTGCTGCGTTGCTCGACTTCGAGATTCTCGAACACCTCGCCATCCAGTGCCCGTTCGAAGCGGGCCTGGAAGTCAGATTCCGTCCCGGCAGGAAACAGGTCGAGACCCTGGATCTGCTGGCCCTTGACTTCCCCTTGGCTGTAGCCAAACAGGGATTCGGCGGAGTCGTTCCACAGCTGGATACTTCCGTCAATATCAACAGCAATGATCGGATCCGGAGACGCGTCGAAAACCGCGTCGAGTTGCTGGGTCGTCTCCTGTAGTGCCTGCTCTCGTTCGAGGCGATCGGTAACGTTCCGACTGACGAGGAGGGTCTGGCCGGGGACGATCTTGTTTGCGGCAGAGTATTCGACGGTCCGTTCGACGCCATCCGCACCGAGGAGCATCATCGTGTTCAGGTCCGTTCCTTGCTCGTGGGACTGCCGCCAGAACGCGTCGAAATCGAAGTCGTCCGGGAAGAAGCGTGCGAGTGGTTGTCCGAGCAACTCCTGTTCGTCCATACCGTAGATCTGGCTTGCTTTCGAATTGGCATCGATGATTTGGGCGTCGTCATTGACGATGATCATCGCGTCGTAAGCCCCTTCGAAGGCGGCCTGATACTGGTCGCGGGCCTGCGTGAGTTTCGTCAGTTCTTCGTCGACGTTTGCCGTCGGCTTTCGCGGGACGGAAACCGTCATGCTCGTCCCGTCGTCGGAGCTGGTTGCGTCGATCGACCCGCCGTGACTGGAGACGATCCAGTGAGCCAGCCACAATCCGAGTCCGCTGCCGTGAACTAACGGCGTCTCGCTCCCCGTCTTCAGTACCTCGGCTTCTTCGTCGTCCAGCCCAGGTCCGTCATCCACGATTCGGATCTCGACGGCGTTCGGCACGGACGCGACAGTGACCGTCACGATGGCCGTGTCGCCGCCGTGCTTGGCGGCGTTATCGATCAGTTCGGTCAGCGCCCGGTCCAGACTCGGAAGGACTGCGGCGGTGATGTCGTCGTCGTATTCGACAGTGATTGACACATCTGGATAGTTCGCACGCACCGTTTGGGCCAGGTCCTCGACGAGTTCCGTAATTTCTGTGGGTGTGCGCTCGAAGTCGGTATTGACGAACCGATTCAACTCGCGGGCCTTCTCGCTCAAGTCGAGAAGGTTATCGATGTTGTCGAGTGTGGTCTTACTGTACGACGGAGCGCCCAACTCGTCGGACATGAGCTGAGTATACCCCCGAATGACGGACATGTCGTTTTTGAGATTGTGTCGAAGCACCCGGTTGAGAACCGTGGCGAGGTTGGTCTGTCTCGTGAGTTGGGCTTCGTGGTGCTCGCGTTCGAGTTCGCGTTCGAGATTCCGGGCGATGAGTTCTGCAAACATGCTTTCGTCGTCACTGAACGGATCTCGCGGGTCTTCACCGACGAAACAAACCGTACCGTAGGGTTCATCATCGAGAACGAGTGACGTGCCATGATAGCAGGCCAGGCCGTGGGCTTCGAACGCCGGGTCGTCTTCCCACCCCTGGTTCGGTGCATCGTGGAGTGTGTGCTGAGCGTTGGTCTCGATCGTTCGACGGCAGTATGTGGTGCCGAGATCGAGTTCCAGCCCTGTGGGAAAGCGTCCATCTGACGAGTCGGTGCTGACGATCGCTTCCCAGTGGTCGGTTTCCTGATCGATCCTGGTGAGATGCCCGTTGTCTACGCCGAGGTACTGCCTGCCGAGTTCGAGGGCTTCACGCGCTTTCTGTTCGAAGGGAGTGTCCTCTCGGAAGATCTCGTAGAGTTCTTTTCTGGCCGCTTTGGGTGTTGCTGTCGTAGCCCCGTCCGTTACTGGTGCGGTCATAGTGCCTTCGCCTCAGGCTCGCTTTGATGAAATCGAGACAATATTCTCATGCGCTTCTATACAGTTCTCTCACGGTTCTTTTCGATGCATGATGTACAATTGTTATTAAGTAGTACACGAAACAGTAGTCCTCACCCGAGTCCGAAGAGGGAGGAGACGCATCAGGAATCCAGGGGTTGCTCGAACTCCTCGTCGCGCTCTTCTTGCATTGCAACGAGTGTATTTTCGGTGAGCGTCTCGATCGCCCGCCGCAGTCGTTCTGTGGCAGCCTGATCGGAGATCCCGAGTTCGTCAGCCAGTTCCTGCGTGGACATCTCTCGCGGAATCGAGTAGTATCCACCCTGCACAGCACACATGAGCGCTTCACGCTGCGGTCCTGTCACTCCGTACCACATACCGGTCCCCGGACGGACGGGGTTGTAGATGCGTCCGACTTCGAGGGGGATGTGCGCATTCGAACAGTGGTCTTGAAACTCACCGAGTCTCTCGTGGGTGAGAAACCGAATCTCGAACTCCCACGTGTCGACTGTTCCAGTGCCACTCAGGAGTTGTCCCTGCAGATCGATGATCCCCTGGAAGAATACGTCGCGGGAAACGTTCCAGTCCAGCGAATACAGTCGCTCGCTGTCGTGGCGCGTCACTTCGACGATGCGATCGACCGATGGGTGATTCTCGACGTTTCGCTCGAAGGATTCTCGGACGTCCTCGCTCACTGAGAAGAACGGAACGGCTTTCTCGCCCATCGGAATCATGTTTTCGAGTTCGATCGTTCCGTCGGCTTCCAGTTCGAGGATCCGACCGAGTTCGAACGAGTCAGCCGGAACCCGAAGATGCGCGATGACTGCCATTCCTTGATCGATGATTGTGATCGATACTGGTAAATATAGGTGGCCTGGTTGACCAACCCGGGGAGAAAAGCATGGTGAGCCATGCAGAGCGACAGCCCTTAAGGTGTGTGTCGCTGAAAGCAGATGGACCGAACGCCCTTCGCGAAGTGTGGCCGACGTGGTGAGGATGTGGTCGCGGGTAGTCCCCATCTCTTCGAGTTGAGGCTTGTGGTCATCAAATCATGACACGCGATCAACACCGCGACATTTCGATTACCAGTGGCGACGACTTCGAGGCGGTTCTCGCCGAGGCCATCGAGCAAGCCGTCCAGGCAGACGTGGATGTGCGCGGTGCCTGGGAGTTTCAAACGAACGGAAGAACGCACGCCTGGGACGTGGTGATTGACGAACTGGCTACTGACCTCGACGACAAATAAGTACGGCTCCCGGGAAGTAAACGACCACGGGTCGGGTGACCCGTGGAACTCTCGCTGTTTCCTTTAGAACACCTACGTCAGTAGCCGCCTTCGCCATCGAAGCATCGGCCGCATTTACTGGCGTTTTTTGCAGTCAGTAGCTGGTCGTCCGAGGTGGGTTGGAGATTGTCATGAGAGAGGTGGTGATGGATCCCACACTCGGTTTGAAAATCCGACTTGTCCCGTTCGTATTTGTGTACCGTGTGTGTGACTTCGTTCAGAAGTACATCCATGTCCCATAATAACTTATACCACCCTCAAGAGGTTGCTGCCTGGTGCGCAAGGGTATTTAGGTGAGGAGCACTCCGCCGATCAATACTCGGTGTTCATATTTTCTTCCAAATGTATGTATATTAATAAATTTTCGTTTGAAGATTCCATGCGTCGACATCGACGTGGGAACCGAGATCGGAATCGCCGACCGATACGAGTTCTCTTTCGACGACACGTGCTGGCCCAGTCCTTTCGAAAATCGTTCATGATTGTTCGATGTATAGTATGAACGTTTGGGTTATTTTTCCGAATTTAAAACTATGTACGAAAGGGTTTATCCGGTTCTAGGTACTAAGTTTACATACGATGTCGCATAAGAGCGCACGTTCGTTCGAAAACGTACAGTTGATGGGAACAGTCGATTCGGAACTGCTGTCGCAGACGCAGAGTCCGTTCGAAAAACTCGCCTCCCGGTTCGGTCCGGACGGCGAATAACCGCGGAAACGACCGTTTTTCGTCGTCGTTTTTCCGTTTTTGAGGTTCGCTTCGAGAGCGGCGGGTCTCAACCGAACGTCCCGATTTCCAGCGATTCGGTGGCGAACAGTTCCTCGAGGTCGTACCGACGGTCTGCGATTCCCTGTCGGTGTGCGTACTCCACCAGCGTGTTCAGTACGTTCCGGTTGGTCTCCGTCAGTCCGTATTCCCAGGGATCCTCGAGTAGTTCGCGCTGTCGTTCGGCGTGGATATCGGCCCACAGAAGCGGGACCCACTGTGGACGCTCCAGCCGTCGAAGGCACTCCTGTTTTGCGTTTTCGAAAGCGTCGTAGAGCTTCTGGACGATCCACGGGTGTTCCGCGAGGAGTTCGTCCTTCAGGACGATCGCGTGCATGATCGGAAAGATCCCGGTTTCCTCGAAATAGGCCTGCTCTTCGGCGATGGGTTCTTCGAACAATCGTTCGGCCTCCGGCACCTGCAACGGCACGGGATGCAACACTGCGTCCAGGTCACCCGATCGAAGCAGTTCCTCCATGTACGGAACGGTTCCGCCGCCCGGATCGAGATCCGTCACCGAATACTCATTGGGGATTTCGATCGGGACGATCTCGGATCCGACGCGGTGCCAGTCGACGCTCCTCGTGTCGAGTCCGTACTGCTCCCGCAGGATCCCGCGCTGCCAGATTCCGGTCGTCGTCTGCCAGTTTACGACGCCGACGCGTTTTCCCTCCAGATCCTGTGGTGTGTCGATGTCGGCGTCGATCCGCCTGTAAATGTACGAATGTCTGAATCGTCGGTGCGGAAACACCGGGATCGCCGTAAACGGGTACTGTTCCGGGCGGAATCGGGTTGCGAGGTACGTGCCCATGGAGAGTTCGCATGCGTCGAACTCCAGATTGTTCGCCATCCGCACGAACCGCTCGGGGTTGTGATACTCCAGGATCGAGAGGTCGATTCCCTCCGGCGAGACGTTCCCATCCCACAGTCCGCGGGTCCACTCGTACCGACCACACGCAAGCGAGAGGTCGAGCATGCTCTGGGGTTTCTGCCCGTGAACCATATTCGCACCGAACGATCGGGAACCCCATCGTTTATTACATGGAACTTGTAATATGGAATACGAACGGTCGATCCCGGCGGCACATCGGTCAGGCGACCTACTCCACACATGACAGAGACGAACCGGCTCCAGGTGCGTGACCTCGACAAGAGCTTCGGGGAGGAGTCGATCCTTTCGGCGGTCAGTTTCGACGTCGCCGAAGACGAGATCGTGGCGTTGCTGGGCCCCAGCGGCTGCGGGAAAACCACGACGCTGCGGTGTATCGCGGGCGTCGAGTCCCCTGACGGGGGCGAGATCACAATCGATGGCGAGACGGTGTACTCGTCGGACGTGTCGCATCCCCCCGAGGATCGGGAAATCGGGATGGTGTACCAGAACTACGCGATCTGGCCACACAAGTCCGTCTACGAGAACGTGGTGTTCCCGCTGAAGTATGCCGACCATTCGTTTTCGAAAGACGAGTACGAGTCACGGGTGGACTGGCTTCTGGAACTGGTCGACATCGCCGAGCTGAAACACCAGCCTGCGACGGATCTCAGCGGGGGACAACAGCAACGCACTGCGCTGGCGCGTGCGCTGGCGCACGATCCGGACCTCCTGTTGCTCGACGAGCCGCTGTCGAATCTCGACAAGAAGCTCCGGGCGAACATGCGGTACGAGCTCCAGAAGCTCCAGCAGGAGGTCGGGGTGAGTATGCTGTACGTCACGCACGACCAGGAGGAGGCGTTCTACCTGGCCGACAAGGTACTGGTGATGAACGAGGGCGATATCGTCGAACGGGGGGCGCCAAGGGAACTGTATCGTCGCCCGTCTTCGGCGTTCACCCGCGACTTCGTCGGCCAATGGAACCGCCTCGACGGCTCGGTCGAGTGGGACTCGGATGGGAGCAGGGTCGTCCGGACCGATCTCGGTACGGTGCCCGTCGACGCAGTCGACGTCGTCCACTCGGCGAACGTTGACGGCCCCGTCCACTGTTTCCTTCGGCCCAGGGACGCCGCCGTCCAGCGGGAGTCTGCAGCCGACGGCGGACGCGCAGCCGGTACAGACGGCATCTTCGTCGGTGCCGACGTCGTCGGGGCGGGCGACGCGCCCGCCGCGCTCTCCCGTCGGGGGACGGTTCTCGCGGCGGGACTTTCGCGGGATCTCTACGAGGTGACCGTCGGGTTCGAGGACGCCGATACCGAGGTGGTCGTCCGGTCGGATCGTGTCCGCGACTTCGACCGTGGGGA
This sequence comes from Halalkaliarchaeum desulfuricum, assembly GCF_002952775.1. Classification (NCBI taxonomy): domain Archaea; kingdom Methanobacteriati; phylum Methanobacteriota; class Halobacteria; order Halobacteriales; family Haloferacaceae; genus Halalkaliarchaeum; species Halalkaliarchaeum desulfuricum. The sequence goes on along the minus strand of NZ_CP025066.1, from coordinate 385,738 downwards.
TCGTGTTCTCCTCCGAGCGCCCGCAGACGCGATCAAACTGTATTCGGCAGGCGAGTGATGGCGGTGCCGGAACCGTCCCGTATCATCGGTGTACTACCGGTGTTTTTCCTGTAGCTCCTCCGGGAGCCCCTCGAGCACGTCGTCGCCCGGGAACGATTCGAGGTTCTCCGGGCTTAGGTCGGCGTAAAAGCGGTGTTTGGTGTCGTCGTCCTCGTCGGCCCAGTCGCTGCCCATGTACGCGAGCACGTCTTCTTCCAGCGAGAGCAGGCGTCCGTCCATGCCACCTTCGGTGACCCACGCTTTCTCTACGCCTCCGAAGTAGTAGGTGGTGTTCTCGAACTCGAAGGAGTCGAGGACGCGACACTCGATGTTGCCGACGGCGTCCGCGAGGATCGGGACGTCGATCTCCGCGCCGGGGATCGTCTCGAGGTCCAGGTGGTCGATCTTGTCGAGTTCCCGTCCGCTGACCATTCCGGAGAGTATCATCGCGTCGATCAGCTCCGTCGACGGAACCGACAGAACGAACTCGGGATTCTCCTCGATGAGATCGTAGGTGTAGGTCTTCTGGCTCACTCCCAGCAGATACCGGAACGGGTTGTACCCCGCGACCATCCACCACGCTGCAGTCATCAGGTTCGGTCCCTCGGTCTCGCTTTGAGTCACAACGAGCGCAATCGGCTTCGGCTTCAGGAGGGCCTTGGAGTCGATGCCGGAGATTTCGTCGAAGCGGTCGGTCGGTGTCGGCTGCGACATGTCCCTTCGTTCGGTTTTACGAACAAGAGGGTGTCTATTCCGTTCGGATCGTCTCAGGGGGAGACGGTCACTCGGCGGCCAGATCAGCGACGAACAGCTCTTCGGGCTCGTATTCCCGATCGGCTATTCCCTGGTCGTCGGCGTATTCGACGAACTTCGACAGTTCTCGTCGTGTTCGCTCCGTTACCCCGTACTCCCAAACCTCCTCGCCGGGGCCCATGATTTCGCGTTGGTCGAGGCGGTGGAGGTGTGCCCACGTGAGCGACATGTTGTAGCTCGGTCGCCGGACTCGTTCGAGTCCCACGTCGCGTGCCTCACAGAACGCCTCGTACATCCGCTCGGCGACCCACGGATGTTCCTCGAGCACCTCGTCGCGGATCGCCACCACGTGCATGATCGGGTGCAGTCCAGTTTCTTCGAAGTAGTCGCGTTCGGCCGCCAGTGGGTCGTCGAACACGAACTCGACATCGTCGGAGTCGAAGACTGCCTCGAGCAGGGAGCCCGACGGGTCCATGACCGCGTCCAGCTCGCCCGCAAACAACAGCTCCCGCATGTCGCGCGGCTCGTCGATCGCATCGCCGCCCTGGGAGCCCGGAACCGGCCGGACGTCGTACCGGTCGGGGGCGGTCCGGTCGACGTCGTCTTGTCGGCGCCGGTACCACGTCACGCTCTCCAGGTCGAGTCCGTGATGCTCCGTGGAGATCCCGCGCATCCAGACGTTGGCCGCGGTTTGCCAGGACTGCACGCCCACTTTCTTTCCCGCCAGGTCGGCCGGCTCGTCCACGTCGGCGTTGACGTGCCTGTAAAAGAAGGCGTGTCTGAAGGTTTTGCTCGGGAACACCGGGATCGCCGTGAAGGGGTATTCCTCGGGTTCGGCCCGGGAGGCGACGTAGGAGGCGAGACAGAGCTCGGCGACGTCGTAGGCGTCGGTGCGGCAGAACCGCCGGTGGCGCCGCGGCGGGTATGTCGTGTCCGCGGTCAGGTCGATCCCGTCGGGGTCGACCTCCCCCGTCAACAGCGCCCGGGTGATGTCGGTGTCGTCGCAGTTGAGCGTGAGTTCGACCGCCATAGGTCGGATCTCTGCACCGCGAATAAATAGCTGGTGGGAAAACGACAGAACTACGGACGACACACAAGCACTCCACGGTATGTCCGTCGAACTGACGTTCTGCGGCAGCGATAGCGATCTCACCCGGGCGTTGCTCACCGGCGAGATCGAACCCGACGGCGTCGATCTGACCGCGATGACGGAGTACCCTCCCCGTCGGCACCGCCGGTTCTTCCGACACCGGGAGTTCGACGTGTGTGAAGTGTCGCTTGCGTCGTACGTCTCCTCGCGTGCAAAACCTGAGGAGTATCCGTTCACGGCGATACCCGTCTTCCCGAGTCGACGGTTCCGGCACTCGTTTTTTTACAAACACACCGACGTCGATGCGGCGGAGCCCGCCGATCTGGCCGGAAAGAAGGTGGGTGTGCAGTCCTGGCAAACCACCGCAAACGTCTGGCTCCGCGGGATCTTTGCGGAACACTACGGACTGGATCTGGAGGCGGTAACCTGGGTCCGCCGTCGGGAAGACGACGTTCCAGTCGAACTCCCCGATCGGTTCGAGATCCGTTCGCTCTCCGGCGGTTCGGACCCCGACGCTGTCGATGATCCAGCGGACATGACGGAACTGCTGTTTTCGGGAGAACTGGACGCCGCCATGGATCCGGCGGGATCGCTGTTTCACGCCGTCGCCGACGCCGAGGAGGTGGAGTTCTTCTTCGATGACCCGAAGGCCGAAGAGCAGGCCTATTTCGAGGAAACCGGGATCCACCCGATTATGCACGTAATCGCAATCCGCGATGAGGTGCTCGAGGAACATCCCTGGGTTGCGGTGAACCTGTACGACGCGTTCTGTGCTGCGCGAGATTTCGGTCTCGAGCGGGCCCGGAGTCCTAGCACCCACATGGCGCTCACGTGGGGGCACATCGAAGCCGCGAGACAGCGACAGGCTCTGGGTGCCGAAGCGTCGGTGTGGGAGTACGGGATCATTGAAAAAACCCGGATCGAGTTGGAGACGTTTCTCGAATACGCCCACCAGCAGGGACTGATTCACCGAGAGGTCGCGCCCGAGAAACTGTTCGTCGATTCGACGCTGTCTCTGTGACCCGCGTGAGATCCGAGGAAACGAACAGCGGAAGGTTTTTATTATCTATTACAGAAATCCTATAACATAGAAATGAATTCCGAATCAGGTGCCGTACCGGAGGCGGACACGGAAACGGAAGACGAGAGGTCCCGGGACGGAGTGTCGATGTCCCGTTCGCGGCGCGCCGTCGTTGCCGGGGGCGGTGCGGCGGCGTTGACGGCGCTTGCAGGATGTACCGGTCTTCTCGGCACCGCAGACGACGGGGAAACCGAGGAGGAGAACGCCCCCGAGCCGCCGTGGACGACCGAGGAACTGTCTGAAGTCGTCGGCGACGACCCCGACTTCACTATCTACGCGGCGGCCGGCACCCGCGACGCGTGGACGCAACTCGTCGAGGTCGTCAACGACGAGTTCGGTACCTCCCTGGATCCTGACCTGTACGTCAGCGACGGCGGCGACGTCGCCCAACGAGTGATCCAGGAACGGCAGGCCGACCGGGACCAGGCCGACATCATCTCACAGGGGACGGCGCTGTACGACCAGATCCACGAGGAGGACATGGAGGCTGGCGACTACTACGAACTCGGCATCGACGAGAACTTCTGGTTCTCCGAGGCGCTCCCCGACGAGATGACCGAACCCTGGTACGTGTCGGCGCTCAACGGCGGTCCGTCGACGTGCATGGCGATCAACGCGGACATATTCGAGGAGCGTGGGCTCGACTATCCGGACACCTGGAACGACCTGCTGGACGAACAGTACGAGGGCCTCGAAACGTGTTTCCCGTCGTATGTGGTGCCGAGCCGGATCGGCTGGATCGTCCGACACCACGCCGAGCAGCTCGGTATGGACGACGAGGAGTGGCTACACGAGATGATGGATCACCTCGACTTCAAAGGCGTCGAGAGCCACACGCGGGGTGCCAGGGAGGTCGGACAGGGGAACATTCCGTTCATGTTCTACAACTTCCCGTGGACGGTCCGTCAGGTGATCGACGACCTGCCGGTCGAGATCCATTACCCCGACGACATCCAGGCGCTGATGAGCTCCGGACACCTGGCGATCAACAGCGAAGCTCCGAACCCGTGGGCCGCCCGGTTCCTCTTGAGCGCGGCGGTCGAAGTCCCGGTCCAGCGTCGGATCCTCGAGGACGTCGACCTGTTTGCACCCAGTCGGCTCGATGTCGACTACTCGGATCTCGACGTGGATCCGTACTACGAAGAGTTACTGAACGCGGACGTCTCTCTGGTTACCTTCGAGGATGAGGGCGAGTTTACCGCTGTCGGCGAGCGAGTGATCGCAAACGTCATCGAAGACCGGTAATCGGGTCAGACGATGGATCGAACCGTCGATGAATCGGTTCGACCCGATCTAACCCCGGCTGATTTCGAGACAACGATATCGCCTTCGACACACTGATGGACGGCAAAAAAGCGGCCAAAGCGACAGTGAGCTCCCTCCGTGAGCTGACACTCCGTGCGATCGGCGTGATGCCAGGTATGGCTCCCGACACGGTCGAAAGCGTGACTCGAGGCACTGTCGTCAAACACGGCATTCTCGGAGGAGCCGTCGTCGCGCTCGTCGTGTTGACCGTCGTTCCGCTCGTCTTTCTGCTCTGGTCGAGTCTCTGGTCCGGGTTTCCGGGGGATTTCAGCGGCTCGTTCACCCTTGAAAACTTCGAACTGGTGTATCTCGAACAAGTTTACGACGTCACCGGGCTGTTCGCGAATTCGCTTTTCGTCGCCGTCGGCATGACGCTGATCGCGATGACGTTCGGGCTGGGATTCGCCTGGCTCTTCGTGCGGACAGACCTGCCGACGCGGGGTGCAATGGAGCTGGTGATCGTTTCCCCGTACGCGGTTCCGGGATACATCTACGCGATCATGTACATCGCGACCTACGGGCCGAATAACGGGCTCGTGACGTCGGCGCTGAGCTGGGTGCCCGGCGTCCAGGCTGTGTCGAGCCATCTCTTCACTGGCTGGGGAATCGCGTTCGTCGTCGGTATCAACGCTGTGACGTCGTTTTACCTTCTCACGGCTCCGGCGCTCCAGCAGATGGATCCGAAGCTCGAGGAGGTGAGCCGGATCCACGGTGCGGGCATCCTCCGAACGATTAGATCGATCAGCTTCCCGCTGGTCGTTCCGGCGATCCTGGCTGCCTTCACGGTGACGTTCCTCAGGGGGTTGGGTGAGTTTTCGGTCGTCGCGATCCTCGGGGCGCCGGAGGGATTCGACGTGTACGCGACAGCCATCTGGTCTGCAGTCTCGCTGCGGGCGCCCCCGGAGTACGGGATGGCGGCAGCGCTCTCGTTCAGTCTCATCGCCGTAACCGCCGTGCTCACCTATTACTATCGGTCCGTGACGAGTCGGAAAGAAGATTATATGACCGTGACTGGACGGTCCTACAAGCCGAAGAAGTGGGAACTCGGGAGCTGGCGCTGGCCGCTGGCGCTGTCGATCTGGGGAGTGCTTTTCATCGTCTGGGTCCTCCCGGTGTTGGTGATGATTCTCGTTTCGTTTCACTCCTTCTGGACGGGGATCCCGACGCTTTCCGACCTCACACTGGCACACTACCTCGAGGCGGTGACCGACCGAAACGTTCGTCGGGCGTTCCTGAACAGTATCGCTATTTCTCTGGGTGGCGCAACGCTCGGGACTGCACTGGTCGTGGCTGTCGCGTATTTTACCGAACGGACAGAATATCGAGGGCGGGGAATCGTCGATTTCCTCTGTCTGTCTCCGCTTGCGGTCCCCGGTATCATCATGGGCACAGCGGTCATCTTCACGGGGCTGTGGGTCGGGAAAATACACCCGATCTTCGATCTGTACGGAACGTTGTGGATCATCATGATCGGCTGTATCATCGTCTTCATTCCGTACGCCTCGCGCATTGCGATCGGTAACGTCGTACAGATCCACGACGAACTGGAGGAATCCGCCCGGCTGTTCGGTGCCTCGTGGCTCCAGGGGATGCGCGAGGTGTTCCTGCCGCTGTTCAGGAACACTGCTGCAGTCATCTGGTTTTACCTGTTGATCCACATCTTCCAGCTACTCACGATCCCGATCATGACGTACACGTCGGGAACGGAGGTCATCGCGATCGAAGTGTTCCACCTCTGGACGAAGGAGGCGAACCTGGAACTGGTGTCTGCGCTCTCGACGCTGTTCATCGGGATGACCTTCTTCATACTGCTGGGACTGCGGCAGATGGGGATCAGCTTCCACGATCTCCAGCGTCGGTAGTCACGTTGTCTCTTACGTATTATTCCTCCGTCTCCCCCCGCGCCCGCTCGAACATCTCCAGTGCCGCCTCCCGCCGCCGGGAGTGATCCACGATCGGTTCGGGGTAACCGGGCGCGATCCGGTGACGCTCCGTCTCCGACAGTTCGTGCCACTCGTGGATCACCTTCGGCTCGACGCCGGAAAGTTCCGGCACGTACGTCTGAATGTACTCCGCGTCGGGATCGTACCGCTCGCCCTGGGTCATCGGGTTGAAGATCCGGAAGTACGGCTGGGCGTCCGTCCCGGTCGAGGCGGCCCACTGCCAGCCGCCGGTGTCGTTTCCGGTGTCGTGATCCGCGAGCTTCGTTTTGAACCAATCGTAGCCGTGTCGCCAGTCGATCAGCAGATCTTTCGTCAGGAACGAGGCGACGATCATCCGCACCCGGTTGTGCATGTACGCCTCTGTACGGAGCTGTCGCATCCCGGCGTCGACGATCGGATACCCCGTTTCGCCGTCCCTCCAGGCGTCGATCAGTTCGGGGTCGTTCTCCCACTCGATCGGGTTCTCGTACGCGCGATAATTCTCCGAGACGACCTCGGGGTTGTGAAACAGCACCTGCGTGTAGAACTCCCGCCAGGCGAGCTGTGACTGGAACTCCTCGACCGCGGCTTCCGGATCGCTCTCGCCGACGTCCGTCTCCGTCATGGATTCGGCGGTTTCGGCTGCCTCGGCGGTCGCCTCCCACACCTCCCGGACGCCGATCGTCCCCCACTTCAGGTCGGTCGACAGCCGCGAGGTCGCGTCGTCTGCGGGGTAGTCTCGCCGACTTTCGTACCGGTAGATCGGTCCGTCACAGAACTCCTGGAGTCGCCGCCTCGCCGCCGCCGTGCCGGCCGACTGGAGCTCCGCCTCGGGCTCGCCGAAGCCGAGGTCTTCGATCGACGGGAGCGTCTCGAGTGCTGCGTCCAGTTCGGCGGTTGCCTCCCGAACCGCGTTGGCGTCCACGAGATCCTCCGGTGTTTGGGCCGGATACGGCGGTGACTTCTCGCGTTCGCGCCACTTCTTCCAGTAGTAGGTAAACACCGAGTAGGGATCGCCGGCGTTCGTCCGGATCGCGTCGGGGTCGTGATGGACGGCGTCGTGAAACGCCTCCCGAGGGACGTCGACTGCGTCGAGTGCCCGGTGGACGCCGGCGTCGCGTTCGCGCGCGAGCCCGGAGTAGTCGCGGTTCCAGACGACCCGGTCGACCTCCAGCTCCGTCGCAACGGCCGGCAGGATCGTCGACGGATCGCCACGGGCGAGCAGTAGCTGCGAGTCGCGCTCTCGATACCGGTCCCGCAGCGCCGACAGCGCATCGAGCATGAACGCGACCCGCGGCGGCGCGGCGTGCTCGAGGACGGCGTCGTCGAAGACGAAGATCGAGGCGACCTCGCCAGTGTCGTCTCCGGCGGCTGCGAGCCCCCGGTTGTCGGCGACCCGCAGGTCCCGCCGGTGCCAGAACAGATCCATGGATGCCGATGGGGCGCCACTCCCCTGAAGGTAGGGGATCGTCCCCTATCTTCATGTGCCTCGTGTGAGCAGTCCCGAACATGGACGCCGCACGCGACCTCTCGCTGCCGGTGGCCGCACAGCCGTCCCTCGAGGCGATCGTCTCGATGGTCGAACGCGCCGAAAACGCGGGCTACGATCGGGTCTGGCTCCCGGAGACGTGGGGGCGGGACGCGGTGACGACGCTTTCGGTCGCCGCCGAACGGACCGACGAGATCGGCCTCGGGACGAGCATCACGAACGTCTACTCTCGGTCGCCAGCCCTGGTCGGACAGACCGCAGCGACGCTGCAGGAGGCCAGTGAGGGACGCTTCCGTCTGGGGTTGGGCCCGTCCGGTCCGGCCGTGATCCAGCAGTGGCACGGTCAGTCGTTCGAGAGCCCGCTGCGGCGGACCCGGGAGTACGCCGAGATCGTGCGGAGCGTCTGTGCGGGCGAGGAGGTCGACTACGACGGGGAGATCTTCGACCTCTCTGGCTTCCGGCTCCGGTTCGATCCGCCGGAGCCGGCGCCGCCGGTCGACGCAGCCGGGCTCGGACCGAAGTCGGTCGAACTGGCGGGACGGTTCGCCGACGGCTGGCACGCGCTGCTTTTGACGCCCGACGGGCTCGCGGACCGACTCGAGGATCTCCGGCGCGGCGCCGAACTCGGCGGGCGGGACCCCGACAATATTCGGGTGACGCTTTCGGTCACCTGCTGTGCGCTTCCGGATCCGGAACCCGCTCGCGACCTCGTCCGCCAGCATCTCGCCTTCTACGTCGGCGGGATGGGGACGTTCTACCGCGACGCGCTGGCCAGGCAGGGGTACGAGGAAACTGCAACCCGGGTCCACGACGCCTGGCAGGAGGGTGACCGGCGGGCCGCACTCTCTGCGATCGACGACGAACTCCTCGAGGAACTCGCGGCTGCGGGGACGCCCGAGGAGGTAACATCGCGGGTCGCAGAGTTCGAGGCGCTCGAGGGAGTCGACGCCGTCGCGGTGTCGTTCCCGCGTGGCGCAAAGCAGGAGGCAATCGGCGCGACGCTCGATGCGCTGTCGCCCTGATCGCCCGATCGACGCGGATCAAATGCGATTCTTTCGCGTCTGGTACAGCTGGGCGATCGACGCACACCCAAAGCCAACTGCGATGAGCGTCGCCGCGGCGAGGCCGGACAGACCGGCGAAAAACACCGCCTCGACGGCGACGGCGAGCAGAAGCACGGCTGAGAAACCCGAAAGCAGCACGTAGAACTCGGCCCACGTCAGTTCCTTTTCCTCGACGACCTCGAGGTAGACGTCGAAGGTGGTTGCAACGTCCGTCAGCGTGACAGTCCCGCTGCGTGCGTCGAAGTCGATGATCCCCCGCCGGGCCAGTTGGGGCACGTGAGACTGGTACAGGGACGTGTACACCCGCTTGCGCTGTGCGTACGTCGCCTCCTCGGGCTCGATGTCGTTCTCCAGTCCGGCGATCGCCCGTGAGAGGTCCCGTATCGTCGATTCCCCCTCGGGGGACTGCTTCAGCTCCGAAAGCACGTATCGGCGACGGGCGTTGCTCAGCGTTCCGAAGATTTCGTCTTTCGTGAGACCGACCTCGGTGTTCTCGGTCGCGTTTTCCCCTCCGGACGCCGTCGAGAGGTCAGGGGCGTCCGTACCCATCAGTCCCCCAACTCGCTCAGACGGCGGTCACTCGCCGTGAACTTTGAAGCGGGATCTATCTCTATTTGCAATCCCATTATTTACGTCCATACATTATGATTATATTGACATAAACGCTTCCATTAATTATCAATTAGTCTATCATTTGGGATAGCTCATCGGGATCGAACGGATGCGTTTTAGTACCCACCGTTCGCACCGTCGAGTATGGCAGATCACGACGACGAACCGGACCCGGACGCGCGCGTCACTTCCCCGATGCAGGAGTTCACGACGAAGCAGGTCGGGCTCGGGCTGGTCGTACTGCTCGTCGGGCTCGCGATCGCCTTCGGCGTCCCGCTCGCGCTGGCCTGACTGGACTATCGCGGCGGCTCTTCCTGACGGGGATACCACGCGAGCGGATGGTCGGCGACGAGATCGACCGCTACCCGCTGGTCCGTCTCGAAGTTCTCGACGTGGTTGTGGAGGCAGTGGACGGTTTCACCGGAGTCGAGTTCGACCCGATAGATGAACGACGGGCCGACGTACTGGCGTCTGAGCACGTAGCCGTCGGCTTCCTCGCCGGTGGCGGGCGTCGCGCGCACGTCGTCCGGACGAACGAGGACGTCGACGGGGGCGTTGTCGTAGGTGGTGTCGTACCCCTCCAGCGTCGCGGCGTCGAACCGGCCGATCCCCGTTTCGACTTTCCCCTCGGACAGCCGCCCCTCGAGGAAGCTCGCCCGCCCCAGGAAGGAGGCGACGAACTTCGATTCCGGCTGTTCGAACACCGCGGCCGGATCGCCGATCTGCTCTACGCGTCCCTCGTTCATCACCGCGACCCGGTCGGAGATCGACAGCGCCTCTTCCTGGTCGTGAGTGACGGAGACCGCGGTAACCCCTGCCTCCTTGAGGATTCGGCGGACCTCCTCGCGCATCTCCACGCGGAGGCGGACGTCGAGGTTCGAAAACGGTTCGTCGAGCAGCAACACCTCCGGCTCCGGCGCCAGCGACCGGGCGAGCGCGACGCGCTGTTTCTGTCCCCCGGAGAGCTGGTCCGGCGTCTTCTCGCCGTGTTCCGGGAGGTTCACGAGATCGAGCAGTTCCTCGACTCTGGCGCCCCGCTCCTCTTCGTCGGCGTCGGTCAGCCCGAATGCGACGTTCTCCTTGACGGTCAGATGCGGAAACAGCGCGAAGTCCTGAAACACGATACCGACGTCACGGGCTTCGGGGGTGACAAACGCCGAGCCCCCGGCGACGGTTTCTGCACCGATCGTGACTGTCCCTCGCGTCGGCCGCTCGAGTCCCGCGATGAGACGCAGCGTCGTCGTCTTCCCACAGCCCGACGGACCCAGGAGGGTCAAAAGCTCTCCCTGTTTTACGGTAAGTGAGACGTCTTCGACCGCGGTTTCGGCGTCGTACTCCTTGAACACGCCGTCGAGTTCGAGGAGGGTTTCTCCCTCCGGCTCGCGGGACGCCTCGCTCCCGGTTTCGGTCTCCGGGGCGGTCGTTCGGGCGTCCGGCCGGTCGTGCTGCAGTGGCTTACTGTGTGACATGTGACTCTCCGACTTCCGGCTGTGACACCGATCCTGCCATCCAACAGCGACAAGGTGTCGGCCTGTGGGGGACGCGAGGAGCCATCGTTACCAGTAGGTCTTTTAGGAGGACCTAAAAGTATGTCGCTCGGATTCAGTCGCTGGGAAACCTCTCTGTGCAATAGCCCGTCGACTTTTCAGTGTCAGCTTCGATCGGTTTCGGGCCGGAGAGTGTCGGACATGTCGATGATCGGCCCGTCCAGATACGGCACACGTTATTGCCCGAAATTTTATCTTTTCACTGGCGAAACAGACGAACTGCAACTATGACCCGACGAGTCGTCATCATGGGCGCTGCAGGGCGGGACTTTCAGGACTTCAACTCGGTGTTTCGCGAGGACGACGACCACGAGGTCGTCGCGTTCACACAGACGTTCTCCCAGAACATCGGCGAACTCGACGAGATACCCGAGCGGACGTATCCTGCCTCACTCGCGGGGGAGAACTATCCGGACGGGGTACCGATCCTCCCGGAGTCCGAACTGGAAACGATCGTCGAAGAGCGCGACGTGGACGAGGTCGTGTTGTCGTATTCGGATCTCTCCCACGAGTACGTGATGAACCAGGCCTCGCGCGCGATTTCGGCGGGCGCTGACTTCCGCCTCGTCGGCACCCGGATGATGTACGAGGCCGACATCCCGGTCGTGGCCGTCGACGCCGTCCGGACCGGCTGTGGGAAGTCACAGGCCGCCCGGAAACTAGCGTCAATCCTCCGCGAGGAGACCGACAAGGAGGTGATAGTGGTCCGCGAGCCGATGCCGTACGGCGACCTCGAGAACCAGCGCGTCCAGCGGTTCGAGACGCTCGAGGACCTCGAACGCCACGACGTCACCATCGAAGAGCGCGAAGAGTACGAACACCACATCGAGGAAGGACACGTAGTCTACGCGGGGGTCGACTACGAGGACATCCTCGCGGAAGTCGAGGAGGAAGCCGATATCCTCCTGTGGGACGGCGGCAACAACGAACTCCCCTTTTACGTTCCCGACGTTCACTTCGTGCTCGCTGATCCCCACCGGCCGGGGCACGAACTGCGGTATCATCCTGGCGAGGCGAACCTCCGGATCGCCGACTACGTCGTGATCAACAAGGAGAACACCGCAAACGAGGAAGACATCCAGACGATCGTCGACAACGTCGAGTCCGCGAACCCCGACGCCGGCATCATCCACGCCGACTCCGTCATCACCGTCGAAGACGAGGCGGCGGTCAAGGACGCCCGCGTTCTCGCCGTCGAGGACGGACCCACGCTCACCCACGGCGGAACCTCGGTGGGTGCAGCGTCGATCGCGGCCGAGCAGTTCGGGGCGGGGGAAGTCGTCGATCCTCGCCCGCACGCCGTCGGCAGCATCGCCGACGTGTTCGAGGACTACGACCACCTCGGTAACGTCCTCCCGGCGATGGGATACAGCGAGCAACAGCTCGCCGAGTTGGAGCAGTCGATCGCGAACGTCGACTGTGATGTCGTCCTGGCCGGCACGCCCATCGACCTCTCGAAGATCGTCGACGTCGACACGCCGATCGTGCGCGTTCGCTATGAGATCGAGGAAAGGGGCGACCTCGACTTCGAAGCCGTCCTCGAAGAGCACGCAGACGTTCTGGGTCTGTAGCCAGTTTTCACTCCTCGAGCAGCGTGTACAGCAGCGCTTTCTGGACGTGCATCCTGTTTTCCGCCTGATCGAAGACGATCGACTGTGGGCCGTCGATGACTTCGGCGCTCACTTCCTCGCCGCGATGTGCCGGGAGACAGTGCATGAACACGGCGTCATCGCGGGCGGCGTCCATCAGATCTCGATCGACCTGATACCCCTCGAACGCGGCGAGTTTCTCCTCGCGCTGTTCCTCTTCGCCCATGCTCACCCACACGTCGGTGTACACCGCGCTGGCCCCGTCGACGGCCTCGTAGGGGTCGTTTGTGACCACCACGTCGGCGTCGCGAACCCGGTTCTGGATCGTTTCGTCGGGCTCCATCTCCGGGGGTGTGGCGACGCGACAGGACACATCCAGCTTTCCACAGGCCTGCATTAATGAGTGGGCGACGTTGTTCCCGTCACCCACGAACGCGACGGTGTCCAACAGGTCCCGCTCGTACAGGGTGTACAGGTCGGTGAGTGCCTGACACGGATGGAGGAAATCGGTCAAGCCGTTGATGACCGGAACGGTCGCGTGTTTGGCCAGTTCGACGATCTCCTCGTGATCGAATAGCCGGGCCATGATCGCGTCCTCGTACCGGGACATCACTTTGCTCGTGTCTGATATCGGCTCGCCCCGCCCGAGCTGGGACTCCCCCATCTCGAAGAAGATGGCGTGACCGCCGAGCTCTGTCATTCCGGTTTCGAAGGACAGCCGCGTCCGCGTCGAGGGTTTCGCAAACAGCATTACGAGCGTGTTGTTTTTCAGCGCCGAGGAGAACTTCACCGGCGTGGATTTCATCTGATCGGTGCATTCGAACAGCGATTCGATCTCCTCGCGGGTCAGGTCGTGGATGTCGATCAACTGGTGCATCGTTCGGAAGTTGTGTCGTATTGCTTATTATTATTACTTCGAAAGAAAAGTTCACAGCGGTCGAACCAGGCACGTCTCAAATCGCCGAAACTCCGGGCTATGAGAGTTCCCGTTCGATGACCGCCCGTTTTGTGGCGATCTCGACGGCAGACAGCGTCACTGTCTCGCCGTCCACGGACAGAGAGAAGCGACCGACGTCTGTGGGCTCCCCCGGAGATTCCACCGGGACGGTGTCCCCGACAGCCCCCCTGACTGCGTCCGGGTCGGTCGTCTCCACGACGAGCCGTCCTGGCGCCTCCTCGAACGCCGCGGTCCGGTCCGGAAGCGAGACGTCGACGCCCGCTTCGTCGGTCACCATCTCCGCGAGCGTGACGACGAGCCCGCCGTGGCTCACGTCGTGGGCAGCGACTGTCGATTCAAGGGAGGCGACCGTCGCCAGCGCTTCCACGGCGTCGGCCGGATCCGCCGGCAGCGCCGGGAACCGATCGCTCCCCCCACACCGGACGAGATACTCGGCGCCCCCCAGGCGATCGGATCCCTTCCCGACGACGAGCAGTTCCGTGTCCGGCCGCCCCGAGAGTTCGATCCCGGGCGCGTCGTAGCCGCGTTTCGTTCCGATCATCGCGAGCGTCGGCGTCGGGGGCACCGGGCCCGCCGCCGAGTCGTTGTACAGCGAGACGTTGCCGCCGACGACAGGCACGTCGAGCCCGGCACAGGCGTCGGCGAGCCCGTCGACGACTGCCCCGAACGCGCCGTACACGTCCGGCTTTTCGGGGTTGCCCCCGTTGAGACAGTCGACGGCGGCGAGCGGGCGGGCGCCGACGGCAGCGAGGTTTGCGGCGTTCTCGATGGCGACCGCCCGGGCGCCGTCGTATGGCGCAGTGCTCGTCCAGTTCGGATTCGCGCCCGCCGTAATCGCGAGCCCGACGCCGTCGCCGGCGTTCTCGTCGGGCTCGGGGGCGAGTTCTCGAAGCGCAAGTACAGCCGCGTCCGCGCCGGGGCCCACCGCCGTCCGAACCCCTACCTCGTGGTCGTACTGCCTGTACACCCACCGCTTGCTGGCCGTCGTCGGACTCGAAACCACCTCGTCGACTGCCGTCTCCAGGGAGACGTCGGGGAGCTCCCGGGAGGGCGTCTCGGGTTCGGTCATCGGAAGGTCGTTCATCGGCGCACCGTCAGCGAGGAACTCGGCGGGAGCGTCGACGACGGTCTCTCGTTCGGCGTCGTCTCCCTGTCGTTCGCCTCCCTCCTCGCTTTCTGCGAACGTGCACACGTAGTTCCCCTCGGTGACCTCCCCGATAACCGAACAGCCCAGATCGAACCGTTCGGCGAGTTCGCGAACCCGGTCGACGTCTTCGGGTCGGACCTCGTAGCACATCCGCTCCTGGGACTCAGCAAGCAGGATCTCGAGTGGTCGCATGTTCGGCTCCCGCTGGTGGACCCGTTCCAGCTGGATGTGTGCACCGAGTCCGCCTTTCGCCACCAGCTCCGAGGAAGCTCCGCCGAGTCCCGCCGCACCCAGGTCGCGGGCCGAAACGACGAGTTCCGCATCGAGAAGCGCTTCGTTGCACTCGATGAGCCGCTTTTCGGCGTACGGATCCCCGACCTGGACTGCCGGCCGATCCTCCGTCTCGGCGTCCTCCCCGAGGTCCTCGGAGGCAAACGACGCGCCGCCGAGTCCGTCCCGGCCGGTGGCGTTCCCGACCAGCACGAGCGCGTTCCCCGGCTGTTGTGCTTCAGCGGTGACGTACCGGTCGGCGTCGGTCAGGCCAACGCAGGCGACGTTCACGAGGGGGTTCCCTTCGTATCCCTCGTGGAAGTCGACGCTCCCGGCGACCGTCGGGACGCCGATACAGTTTCCGTAGTGGCTGATCCCCTCGACGACCCCCTCGAAGAGATATCGGGAGTGGTCTCGATCGAACGAGCCGAAGTAGAGGCTGTCCGCCAGTGCGATCGGGTACGCTCCCATGCTCATGGTGTCCCGGACGATCCCGCCCACCCCGGTCGCGGCCCCGTCGAACGGATCGACGTAGGAGGGATGGTTGTGGCTCTCGATGCCGAACGTGAGATACGTGTCCGTGTAGTCGTCCTCGCTCCGCTCGCCCGGCGGACGCGTTGCCGCCTCCGGGGACGGCACTGCGACGACTGCGGCGTCGTCCCCCGGGCCGACGACCACCTGGGGTCCCTCGCTCTCGAACGCGCCCAAAAGCGGCCGGGAGGAGCGGTACGCGCAGTGTTCGCTCCAGAGGTTCTCGAAAAGCGCCGCCTCGACCGGCGTCGGCTCCCGGCCCAGTTCGGCGGTGATGCGCTCGTGATCCGAATCGGAGAGACTCATCCACTTATATGGTCAGATACAGCGAATTAATGCTTTTCTATATGCACGAACGTGCGTTCCCCCGAGGGAATGATCCCCGATCAGGGGCCGGTACCGTGATTCTTTTTAAGTCACCGTTCCTACCCGCACTCGTGTTATCGGTCGAGTTACACACGCATTCGTCGCTGTCTCACGACGGACGGGATCCGGTGGAACTCCTCCTCGGGCAGGCGGAGGCCGTCGGGCTCGACGCGCTCGCTGTCACCGACCACGACGAAATCGACGCGAGCCTCGAGGCCGCCGAGCTGGCACCGGAGTATGGCCTCGTCGGCATTCCGGGTATGGAGGTGACCTGTGCGGTCGGACACGTCCTCGCGCTGGGTGTCGAGGAGCTCGTTCCAGCAGGTCTCCCGTACGACGAGACGCTCGACCGCATCCGCCAACAGGGTGGGATCGCCGTGATTCCCCACCCGTTCCAGAAGTCGCGTCACGGGGTCGCAGCATATGTCACCGACGACCAGCTCGCGGGCGCCGACGCGATCGAGGTGTACAATTCCCGGCTGCTCACGGGTCGGGCGAACCGCAAGGCCGAACGGTTCGCCCGGGCTCGCGGGCTTTCGATGACTGCCGGCAGCGACGCGCACATCTCCGAGATGGTCGGTCAGGCGGTCACCGATGTCGACGCCGACGCCCGGACGTCCGGGGCGATCCTCGAGGCGGTCGCGGCGGGGAAAACAAGCGTCGTCGGGAAGCGCACCCCCTGGCGTATCAGCTTCCGGCAGGCCGCCGGCGGGGCGAAGCGCCGGCTTCACCGTCGGGTTGACGAACTCCTCGGGACCGTCCGCGGGTGAACCGGATGGGCACTATCCTGGCATGACCCGAACCGACGTTCGCGGTGCCGACCCGTCGACGGTTCGGCGGGCCATCGAGGATCGCGAGCCGCTTCCCGGCGCCCGCCGGGGGTATCCGCCGTCGCTCGCCGGCTTTTCGGGGGGAGTCGACGCGACCCTGTTTCGGGACGTTCTGGGACGCGAACCGCTGTTTCTCGAGCGTCAGCCGAATTGGGAGACATCGGAAGCAGACGGGCCAGCCTCTCGTCCGGAAACCGTCGACTGGGCGTTCGAGCCGGCGGCGCTGGAGGATCCGCTGTTGTTTCCCGCCGGCGTCACGTGGTCGCCCGACAGCGACGGCGAGTGGTCGAACCGAACGCAGTGCTGGACCCTGCCGACGCGGTCGCCGGACGCGGCCGGCGCCGCACTCGAACGGCTTCAGGGGACGCTGGCTCCGGCGCTCGGGATCGAAAGGGACGATGGCGGGCCGTCAGGGGCAGCCGCCGATTCGGAGGACGACATCGCCGTCGCGTTCTCGGGCGGGATCGACTCGGCGCTCGTGGCGGCCGGCTATCCGGAGGCCCCGCTGTACGTCGTCGGGTTCGAGGGGTGTCACGACGTCGCTGCCGCACGGGAGGCGGCCGACGCCATGGGCCGGCTCGGGGACCTGCGCGTGATCGAACTCACACACGAAACGCTCCGCAGTTGGGTCCCGCGTGTCGTCTCCGCGACGGGACGGACGAACGCCATGGACGTCGCCATCGCGATCCCGCTGTCGATCGTCGCCGAGCGCGCGGCGGCCGACGGCTACGAACTGCTCGCGGTCGGACAGGGGGCCGACGAGCTGTTCGGCGGCTACGCGAAGGTCGTCGACCCGGCCGACGATCACCGGGTCGACGCGGGGACGGTTCGAGGGGCGGTGCGGGAGACGATAGAGACGCTGCCCGATCAGCTTGCCCGGGATGTGCCTGCGATCCGTGCGGCCGGCGTCGACGTCGTCGCGCCGTTCCTCCAGGACCGGGTGGTAGATGCGGCGCTCCGGCTGCCCGGGGACCTGCTCGTCGCAGGCGGGACTCGGAAGGCCGCACTCCGTCGGTTCGCCGAGGAGACCGACGACGTTCCGAGATCGGTATGGACGGCCGAGAAGAAGGCGCTCCAGTACGGTACCTACGTCTCCCGGGAACTGGATCGGCTCGCGAGACAGGCGGGATTCAAGCGACGCATGGATCGGCACGTGGATCGATACGTCGAGTCGCTCGTCGAGGACGGGCGGTAGCGCCGGCGATCGCCTCTGGGTGTCGGCCGCGGTTAAGCGTTCGAACTCCGTGCCGGTGCCGGGAACAGCGCGTCGACGTCGGGCGACTCACAGCAGAGCGTGTACTCCCCGTCGTCGTCGCGTTCGACGATTCCGGCCCGCTGCAGGTGGTCGAGATGGGCGGCGGCCTCGCCGGGGCCATGGAGGATGTGGATGTTCTCGAGGTCGCCGAACAGCCGCGCCGACATCGTCCAGACATCGGCCGGTCCCTCCTCCCGGAGGCTGTCGACGACTCGCTGGGTTCGTCGGCGGTGGTGTTCGAGGATCGTCGCCGCGCGGGCGGCGGGGTCGTCGATTGGGTATCGATGCCCCGGCCACGCCCGGCTCCAGTCCCGCTCGAGGATCGAAACCAGGCTCTCGACGTACGTCCCGAGCGGATCCTCGACGCGAGTGTCGGCACCGCCGACGTTCGGGGTGTACTCCGGCAGGATGATGTCGCCGACGAACGCCTCGCGTCTCCGGGTCCGATCGGCGCGGTTCGACGGGTCCCCCTCCTCGGTCTCGAACTCGTAGGCCACGCTTCCGGCCGTGTGTCCCGGCAGGTGGACTGCCGTCAACTGCGTGCCGTTCACCGCGAACGTCTCCCCGTCCGAGAGGGGCGTGGTGTCGACCGGTTCGCCGCGGAGGTCCTCCATCACGTTTCCGAGGAACGCCTGCAGTTCCGCTCTCGGTGCTTCGGGCAACCCCCAGGCGTCGAACTGGGCGCGCTGTGCGGCGGGATCCTCCAAAAGCGACTGCTGGCTGCCGTCGATGAGCGGCGCGTCCGCCCCGTGAATCCGGACGGTCGCGCCGGAGGCCGCCTGAATCTCGCCCGCGAGCCCCGAGTGGTCCGGATGCCAGTGGGTGAGAAAGATCTCGTCGACGTCGCCGAAAGAGATGCCGAGATCCGAAAGCCCCGACCGCAGTTCGTCCCGCACCGCCGGCAGCGAGACGCCGGTGTCGATCAACGCCGTCGTCTCGCCGTCGAACACGTAGACATCGTTTTCGCCCTCGAACACGGTGTTGCCGAGCTGTATTCGCTGCACGTCTCTCGATCGGACGGGAACGAATATGAACGTACGGAAAGCCCTATGAATGCCTCTCAATTTCAGTATTGATATTTTGGGAGGTACGTTGAAACGGGCGGACTCTCAATCCACCTCCAGATGATGTCGGCGGACTTCTACGATCTGCTGGGGGTAGACGAGGACGCCGACGACGAGGAGTTGAAACGCGCGTATCGGCGAGCAGTCCGCCGATACCATCCCGACGTCAACGACAGGGAGAACGCAGACGCCCAATTCAAGGTCGTAAAGCGCGCCTACGAGACGCTCTCGAACCCGAAAGAGCGGGCACGGTACGACCGACTCGGCCACCGGTCGTACGTCCGGGAACAGCTCGGCGGGCTTCCGACGACCGTCGTCTCGACTGTCGACGACGGGTCGAACGGTGCGGACTCATCGGGGACGGATTCGGCTGCCGCCGGGACCGAAGCGACCGCCCGATCTACCGGGTCAGCCGGCGGATCGAGCAGATGGGACGGCCGCACGGCCAACGCGGACAGTTCCGCGGCGACGGCTTCGACCGCCGGCCGTTCGACGACGACCTCGACGGCCTCGAAGGCGGCTACCGGGTCGACAACTTCCGGATCGGCAACTTCAGGGTCGACAACTTCCGGGTCGACCACCGGCGGCAACGCGTCGACCCGCGGATCCACGACGGAGACGTCCGGTTCGACAGCTCCTGGGGGTGGACGCAATTCGGCGGGAGTCGGAACGGCCGATCGGCGAACGAACGGCGCGGCGCCGAACGCGACGGGGACGGCGAACGCGACGGGGACGGCGAACGCGACGGGGACGACGAACGCGACGGGGACGGCGAACGCGACGGAGGCTGGGGCCGCTGTGGGAGATTCGGCGACGGCACCGGACGCACACGGCGAGACGGAACAGGTCAACCCCCACCGGGTCGGCCTCCGCCGCGGCCTGTACGCGTCCCTCGTCGGGCTTTTCGCGTATCTCGCGGGGCTTTTCGCGTATCTCTTCGCCAACGCTTCCGTTCTCGCCTCCCTCGTGAACGGATTTACGGTCGCACCATTGGAGACGTTGTTCGCGAGCGCCGGTCTCGCTGATCCGATCGGATACGTTCTGGCATCGTCGGTATCGGTAACCGGAATCGCGTTCGCTGCAGGGGTCGCTCTCCTGCCGTTGACAGTCGGCACGACGGTGCTCCGGTTCGGTCGCGGCACCGCCCGACTGTACGGCGTCGCGGCGCTTTTCCCTGCGGTGTGGCTCGTGCTGGCGAGCGAGATTCCGTTCGCGGCGGCGGGCGTCTCTGTTCCCGCGGTGTTGGCCGAGGGCGTCCCGGTCGCGGCGACGGCGCTTTTGCTCGTTGTGATTCCGGTCGGGGCGGTCGTGGCGTTCCTCGTCGACGTCGGGAGATATCTTCGGGCAGGATAGTTGTCGGCTAGACCGCGTCCGTGGTAACACGGATCCTCCCGACCGACGGGCCGGGAGGACGACCTGAAACGGTCGATTGACTGACCAAGCCACTGGAGCACTAGTCCGTGCCGGCGCGATTTCATCGCGCCATCAGAGGCGTAGGGTGATGTGAAGTTTATACCTTCTTTCGTGGAAACATTCACCGACAGTGGAGAGATATGTAATTGAATGACAACTCATACGGGGTTAATTCGGGCGTACGGTCACTTATCGGCGTAGGAACGGAGCGTGGACGGACGTATGTCATCTGACGAAATACGGATCTCCACCGGGGAGGAACCGGCCGAGATCGGACTCTCGCCGGTAGTCTGTCGACTGCAGCGCCACGAGCGCCTCGACGAGCCAGTCGGCGTCGCTGTCCGTCCAGTCGGCCGGCTCCTTGATCGGCACGACGAGGAAGCCGGATCCGTGCAGCTCCGTTCCGTGGATCCGATCCATCTCCCGGGCGAGTTCTGGATCTCTGGCGGTGTATGTTTCGAGCACGTGTTCGGTGGCCCGTTGGCCGACCGGGAGCAGCACGTGGGCGGCGATCGCCCGCAGCTCCGCGTCGAAGAACCGCTCCATATCGGCGTACGACCCCGGTGTCGGCGGTTCGCCGTCGGGAACGCAGGTGTGGAGGTACGAACAGAACGTCGCCGCCACCTGGGGGCGTTCGGGATCGTCGTCGAGGAGAAGGCCGGCGTCGACGAGCGTCGCGAGGAACGATTCCGACCACGCGGTGCCGGTAAACGGTACACCGGTCTCGACGCCGCCGTGGACGCCGGGGTGGTCGCCGACGACGTGGAAGTCGGCGTTCGCGTCGCCGTACCCCGGAACGTAGCGATCGCACGGCGGGGCCATTCCGAACGGGTTCCGCTGCCTGTCCGTGACGTTTCTCACAGCTCGATCCCGGAGGGGATGAGGCTCTCGCGTCGAAGCAGGTTGCCGTCGGCGTCGTACACGAGGAACGTGTCCTTCTCGTACTCGACGAGCGGTGATCCCTCGAAATCGATCTCGATGCGGTACTGGCCGTCGGAGTCGGCAGAGCGGCCGTACTCGCGTGCGGCGCGGATGAACTGGAGCACGTCCCCGGCCGTGGCGTTGAGTTCGAAGACGAAGTCGCCGGTGAGCCTGTTGGTCACGCTCACCACCCCCTCGGCGTCGGGGTCGTTATCGTGGGTCTCGAGCAGCCGGAAGGAGACGTCGACGTTCTCCGCCTCGAGCAGTTCCCCGTCGCCTTCGTCGACGTCGGCGAGTTGTTCTCTGAGTAATCTTTCGGGGCCGTGGAAGTCGATGCGGACGAACGGCTTTTTCGGCTCTCCGTCCTCCCCGACCCAGTCGACGTTCTGGACGTCCAGTTCGAAGTAGTCACGCCGCATTTCCTGTCCGTTCGTTGGGAACGGGACGGTATGAACTTGACGCCCGCACCGGCTCCAGGCGTCTATCGCGCGCCCGACCGGGAGGTTCAAGCTGTCGGAGTGTCCGACACGAACCATGAGGAACGTCCGGATCATCGGAGCGCCGACGGACTTCGGCGCGAACCGACGCGGTGTCGACATGGGACCGTCCGCCATCCGCTATGCAGGGCTCGCCGACGAACTCGAGTCGGCGGACACCGAACCCATGGACGGCGGTGACCTCTTTGTCCCACGGGCAGAAGAGCGGGATCCGGACGCGGACGCACCCCCGGACGGTCGCGCGAAGTTTCTCGGGGAGACGGCTGCAGTCTCGAGACAGCTAGGAAACGAGGTGGCACGAGCGCTGTCCAACGGTGAGACGCCGCTCGTGCTCGGTGGAGACCACAGCGTCGCCATCGGCTCGCTTTCGGGAACCGCACGCGAGGCGGACGTCGGCGCCGTCTGGTTCGACGCCCACGCCGACCTGAACACTCCGGCGACCTCGCCGTCGGGCAACATCCACGGAATGCCCCTCGCGGCGGCGCTGGGTATCGACGAGTTCGCCGACACGGAGTGGGCGAACGCGCCGCGGCTGTCTCCCGAAAACATCGCGCTCGTCGGGCTTCGGAGCGTCGACCCCGCAGAGCAGGAACTGCTCCGCGAACGTGGGTTCGCCGCCTACACCATGTCCGACATCGACGAGCACGGCATCACCGACGTCGTCGAAGAGGCGCTGTCGATCGCGACCGAGGGAGTCGACGGGCTCCACGTCAGCCTGGATCTCGACTGGCTCGATCCCAACGTCGCCCCCGGGGTCGGCACGCCGGTTCGGGGCGGAGTCACCTACCGGGAGGCCCACTCCGCGATGGAGATGGTCGCCGACACCGGCGTGCTCCGTTCGATGGAACTCGTCGAGGTGAACCCGACGCTCGACCAGCACAACGAGACCGCAGAACTGGCGACCGAACTCGCCGCCAGCGCGTTCGGAAAACGCGTCCTGTAGCAACAGATCGCTCCGATAGCGGAATGGTGGTTTTCGGAGCTATTCGTCGTCGTCCGGGTCGATCGTCTCGGCGGGGACGACCTCCATGCAGGCGACGCGGTCGTCCGCCACGACTTCCATCACCGTTACGCCCATCGTGTTTCGACCGACGATCGAGAAGTCTTCCACCCGGGTACGCATGATCTGTCCCCCGCGGCTCATCGTCACCAGATGATCGCCCGGGCCGACCGTTGCGATCCCGATGACTTCGCCGTTGCGTTCGTTCGTTTTGATGTCGATGAGCCCCTTGCCGTTGCGCGACTGTACGCGGTAGGCGTCGATGTCGCTGCGCTTGCCGTACCCGTTTTCGGTCACCGTCAACACCCAGCTGTGACGGTCCGGATCCACCGCCGCTACCCCGGCAACGCGGTCGCTCTCCTCGAGACGTATTCCGCGGACACCGCGGGCGTTTCGTCCCATCGGTCGGACCTCCTCTTCGTCGAACCGGATCGACATCCCGCCGCGCGTACCGATCACGAGGTCGGTATCGCCGTCGGTCACCTCGACGTCGACCAACTCGTCGCTGTCTTCGAGGCTGATCGCGCGGATCCCCGTCGAGAGAATGTGTCCGAACTCGCTCGCGCAGGTCCGTTTCACGTAGCCGCCACGGGTCACCATCGTCAGGTACTGCTCGTCTGACAGTTCGTCGGTGTTCACTACCGCGGTTATCTCCTCGCCGTCCTCGAGGTCCAACAGATTTACCGCGGACTTGCCCCGGGCGGTCCTCGACATCTCTGGTATCTGATATGTCTTGAGTTCGTAGATCTGGCCGTGGGTGGTAAAGACCAACAGGAGATCGTGGGTGTTCGCGACGAACACCGACGAGACGCTGTCACCCTCTTTGAGATCCGTGCCGATGATGCCCTTTCCGCCGCGGTTTTGTGCCGTGAACGTCGACAGCGGCATCCGTTTTATGTAGTCGTCCTCCGACATCGTGACGACCATCTCCGCTTCCGGAATCAGGTCCTCGTGGGTGACGGTGCCGTCGTCCTCGACGAATGCAGTGCGGCGTTCGTCGTCGTACTCTTCTTTGATCTCCCGGAGTTCGCCCTCGACGACGCCGAGCAGTTCCGACTCGTCTTCGAGGATCTCGTTCAGGCGTTCGATTCGAGCCTGGATGTCCTCGTACTCGCGTTCGATCTCCTCGGCCTCCATCGAGGTGAGCGAGCCGAGTTGCATCGCGACGATGTGTTCGACCTGGGGCTGGGAGAAGCCGTACTCCTCCCGCAGCGCCGACTTGGCCGCGTCGCGGTCCGTCGCGTTCCGGATGATCTCCACGACGTCGTTGACGCTCTCGAGCGCCCGGAGCCGTCCTTCGAGGATGTGTGCGCGGTCCTGGGCCTCTTCGAGTTCGTGTTGCGAGCGTCGCCGGACGACCTCCCGCCGGTGGTCGAGATACTCCTGGAGCGTCTCTTTGAGCGTGAGCACCTGGGGTGCGCCGTCCACCAGCGCGAGGTTGATCACGCCGAACGTTCGCTCGAGATGGTTGTCCAGCAGCTGGTTTTTCACCACGTCCGGCATCGCGCTCTGCTTGAGTTCGATTACGATCCGGATACCGTCCCGGTCGGACTCGTCGCGGAGGTCGCGGATCCCCGGGATCGTCCCCTCGTTTACGTCGTCGGCGATCCGTTCGACCAGCCGGGACTTGTTCTGCTGGAAGGGGAGCTCCGTGATGACGATCCGTCCGTCCTCCTCGTCGACCTCGAACTCGGCTCGCACCCGGATCTTTCCGCGGCCGGTCTTGTACGCCTTGTAGACGCCATTGCGGCCGACGATGTTCGCCCCGGTCGGGAAGTCCGGCCCCGGAACGTGCTCCATCAGGTCCTCGACCGTACAGTCGGGGTGGTCGATCAGGTGGATCGTCGCGTCGATCACCTCGCCGAGGTTGTGCGGCGGGATGTTCGTCGACATTCCGACGGCGATCCCCGAAGAGCCGTTGACCAGCAGGTTCGGGAACGCCGCAGGCAGTACATCCGGCTCCTCGAGCCGGTCGTCGTAGTTCGACGAGAAGTCGACGGTATCCCGGTCGAGGTCTGCAAGCAACTCCTCTGCAATCGGGGCCATCCGGGCCTCGGTGTACCGCATCGCGGCCGGTGGATCGCCGTCGACGGAGCCGAAGTTCCCCTGGCCGTCCACCAGCGGATACCGCATCGAGAAGTCCTGGGCCATCCGGGCGAGCGTGTCGTAGATCGCCGAATCACCGTGCGGGTGGTAATCACCCATCGTCTCCCCGACCACCGAGGAGGACTTCCGGTGGCTCGCCCGACTCGTCACGCCCGCCTCGTGCATCGCATACAGGATGCGTCGGTGGACGGGTTTGAGGCCGTCGCGGACGTCCGGCAGCGCTCGGCCCGCGATCACCGACATCGCGTAGTCGATGTACGACTGCTCCATCTCGTCTTCGATGCGGGCGACCTGTACCTCCGCTGCGTGATCGTCGTCGGGGTCGGATATCTCGGAACTCATCAGATGTCCACCCACTCTGCGTCCTTCGCGTGTTCTTTGATGAACTGTTTCCGCGGTTCGACGGCGTCACCCATCAGCACGCTGAACGTGCGATCGGCGGCCGCCGCGTCCTCGATGGCGATCCGTTTCAGGATCCGGTTTTCGGGGTCCATTGTCGTCTCCCACAGCTGGTCGGGGTTCATCTCCCCGAGCCCCTTGAACCGCTGCACCTGGTCGGGATCGCCGCCGCACTCCTCTTTTACGATCCGGTCGCGCTCGGCTTCGGTCATCGCGTCGTACGTCTCCCCGCCGTTCCGGACCCGATACAGTGGCGGCTGGGCTGCGTACACGTAGCCGGCCTCGAGCAGCGGCTTCATGTGCCGGTAGAGGAACGTCAAAAGCAGTGTCCGGATGTGGGCGCCGTCCACGTCGGCGTCGACCAGCAGGATGATATTCTCGTAGCGGGCCTCCTCGATGTCGAACTCCTCGCCGATCCCGGTGCCGATCGCGGTGATGAGTGCACGGATCTCGTCGTTTTCGAGGATCCGGTCGAGTCGGTGCTTCTCGACGTTGAGGATCTTCCCCTTGAGCGGCAAAATCGCCTGGTTGCGCCGGTCTCTGCCCTGTTTGGCGCTGTTGTGAACGAATACCCCCGATTCGAGGGCGAAATTGTGCGTCCCGGGTACTTCGATGTCGTAGACGTCTTCGGTCTCTTCGAGCGGTTCGACTGAGGAGACGGTGTGGTTGTGGGCTCGAACTGTTTCTATTAGCCCTTCTTTACTCTCGAAAAATTTCTCTATCGTCGTTTCTTTCGTCAAGGTGTTCGGACCACCCTCCTCACGTCTGCGTTCATCGTAGTTCTCGAGATCACCCTCCTCTTCAAGAACTTCTTTCATGAATGGGATGGTATTCTCGAAGTACGTCTCGTTGTAAGCTTCCATCCGCTGATCTCGGAACTCGTCGGTCCACTGCTCTTCTGTTTTTTTACTCCGCCATTCTCGAAGCTCTTCGTCGTCCCATTGTTCTTCTGCTTCTTTCCGACGTTCTTCGATGGCTTCGGGATTTTCTTCGTAATACTGCTCTATCCGTTCAGACTGCTCTTTTCGATGCTCTTCCTCTGCCCAATACTCTTGGGCCTCTTTAGTGAGACGTTGGCGTACGCGTTCTCTGTATTCCGGTGTATTTTCGTAGTATGTGCGCCAGGCCTCGCGCATGTACTCACGATATTCTTCATCGTCCCACTGTTCTTTTGCCTGCTCGCGGAGCAGTTTAACGGTTTCTTCCTGTTGCATCCGCTGACTCATTTTTTCTCGAAACTCATCGCTTCGTCTGAGTTCGCGGAGCTTTTCCTGCACTTCTTTAGTGTGGAGAGTTTTTGCTGCCTGTTCTCGATGTAGTTCGAGATGCTCCTCTTTTGGAAGCCGTTCGATATTATCTGGACGGTTGTTGCGTTTGTCGAAGTCTGTGTGATGTTTGTGCTCACCTGAACTCCTCTCGTACCTTCCATGGTCCAGATTATACTGATCGGCGAGGAGATGGGTGAATTTCCAGAAATCATTCATAACTGGCTGTTTGACCATCTCATACCCGTCAATCGTGATGTTTTCCTCAGAAGTATCCGACCTTTTTCGATACAGTGGCATGAGGGACTGTCCCTCCTCGAGATGCTGTGCTTCACAGTAACTCCCGTCCCTGAGCATGAACTCGTGATCGGGAGTACACCGTATCGTCTCGCCGTTATCGAGAGTCACTCGAACGAGATTTGCATCCTCTTTGGTAATACGTGGGTTCTCGATCCGTTCCAATCCGATTTTTCCGTCGGACTGTACTGTGTAACAGTAATGTGTCTCGCCGTTTTGGTGCTCTTCGAGTAGTTTCTCGAATGTGATCGACCGACCGGAGGCGAGTGCAATCTCCGTATCTCCGGTGAAGCACCCCCCGGCGCTGTCGCCTTCCACAACGAACAGCTCTGCCTCGCTCGGATCGCGGGTCTGGCAGTCCGCGAGCTTCCCCGGCAACGCCGTCGACTCCAGGGCCGACTTCCGGCGCGTGAGTTCCTTGGCCTTTTTAGCGGCCTGCCGCGCCCGGGCGGCCTCGGCAGCTTTCGAGACAACTGCCCGAGCGACGTCGGGGTTCTCCTCGAAGTACGTGCTCAGGTGCTCGTGCATCGCCGACTCCACGATTCCGCGGACCTCACTGTTGCCGAGTTTCGTCTTCGTCTGCCCTTCGAACTGTGGGTCGGGGTGTTTCACCGAGATGATCGCGGTCAGCCCCTCCCGGACGTCCTCCCCCTTGAGGTTGCCGTCGATGTCGCCGATCAGGTCGTGTTCGTTCGCGTAGTCGTTCACGACGCGGGTGAGCGCCGTCTTGAATCCAGTGAGGTGTGTCCCCCCTTCCCTGGTGTTGATGTTGTTCGCGAACGCGTGTAACGATCCCTGCAGCTCTTCGGTCGCCTGCATTGCGACCTCGACGTGGACGCCCTGCTCCTCCTCGCTGAAGAAGATCACCTCCTCGTGTAGCGGCGAACGGCTCTCGTTGAGGTAGCGGACGAACTCTCTGATCCCCCCCTCGTACTCGAAGACCTCGATCTCGCCGGTTTCCTCCTCGGCGAGCGTGATCTCGACGCCGGGATTCAGGAAGGCGAGTTCCCGGAGGCGAGACGAGAGCGTGTCGAAGGAGAAGTCGACGGTTTCGAATATCTCGTCGTCGGGCCAAAACCGGAGGTACGTCCCTGTCTCTTCGTCGTCTTCCAGCGGGCGGACCCGCTCGAAGGCGCCCTCGACGGGTTCGCCGTGGTCGAACCGGTGGCGCCACAGGTAGCCGTCGCGTTTCACCTCCGTCTCGAGTCGGGCCGACAGGGCGTTGACGACGGAGACGCCGACCCCGTGGAGGCCACCCGACACCTGGTAGGACTTGCTGTCGAACTTCCCGCCGGCGTGCAGCACCGTCATGATAACCTCCAGTGCCGGCCTGTCGTACTCCTCGTGGGGATCGACGGGAATCCCCCGACCGTCGTCGCTGACGCTCACGGAGTCGTCCTCGTGTATCGTGACCTCGATGGTGTCACAGTACCCTGCAAGCGCCTCGTCGATGGCGTTGTCGACGACCTCGTAGACGAGATGGTGGAGTCCACGGCCGTCCGTAGACCCCACGTACATCGCCGGGCGTTTCCGTACGGCCTGGAGACCCTCGAGGACCTTGATCTGCCCGGCCCCGTACTCGGTATCCTCTGACATAGAACTATGTACGGCTTTACTCGGCTTCCGACTTAAAGCCCTCGCACGCGCGCGTATGACGAATACGATCGAGGACGGATATTATCGCCGAAAAATATCGGTAATAAACACCCGATCAGGCCGCCGCCTCTCCGCTTTCCTCTCCGATCTCGAGCGTGCCGTTCGCCTCGAGCGCTTCGATCAGCAGTTCGGCGACGTCGACGATCTCTATCTCCTCTTCGAAGCCGCCGGTCTTGCGGCCGTCCTCGTACATGGTGGTACACATCGGGCAGGCGACGACGAACTTCTCGACGGTGTCGCCGGCGGCGGTGTCCTCCAGCGCCTCGCGGAGACGCTCCTCGCTGGGTTTCGTCTCCTCGTCGATGTCGAGCCAGAGCCCTCCGCCGCCGCCGCCACAGCAGTAGGAGTCGTTCCGGTTGCGCGGCATCTCGTGGAGGTCGGCGCCGGTCGCGCGGATGACCTCCCGAGGCGCCTCGTACTCGTCGTTCATCCGGCCGAGGTGACACGGATCGTGGTAGGTGACGGTGTAGTCCAGTTCGGCTCCCGAGAGGTCGAGTCGACCGTCGGCGACGAGCTCCTCGGCCACCTGCGTCCAGTGGAGCACGTCGACGGCGCCGTCGGCGTTCCACTGTTCGTCGTACTCGAACGGCATCACCGGATCGTCGGCAAAGGCCGCGAAGTCGACCTCGGGGTACTCGTTTTTCATCGTGTTGTACGCGTGGGGGTCGGTACAGACGATTTTCTCGAAGTCACACTCCTCGAACGTCTCGACGTGGTGGCCCGCGAGTTCGAGGTAGAGGAACTCCTCGCCGACCCGGCGGATGTCGTTGCCGTCGAACTTCTCGTCCTCGAAGAGGATGCCGAACTCCACGTCGGCCGCCTCGAAGATCCGGGCCAGTGCCCGGGCGACTTTCTTGTTCCGGTCGTCGAAGCTCGGGTAGTCGCCGACGTACCAGAGGTACTCGACTTCCTCCTCGCGGGCGTCCTCGAGGTCGAACTCCAGTTCGTCGGCCCAGTCGGCGCGGGCGCTCTGCTGGTTGCCGAACGTGTTGCCCCGCTGCATCACGTTGCCGAACACGTCCTGCATGCTCGGATCGACCATCCCCTCGTCGGTGATCTGTCGGTTCATCCGCGTGAACGACGAGAGGTGCTCGATTTCGACCGGACAGGCGTCCATACACGCCATACACGCCATGCACGACTCCATCGTCTCCGGCTGAATCACCCCGCCGTCGGCGATGATCGGGACCTCCTCGCCGCCGTTGTCGCCGTCGAGCGACTCCCGGTACGTCTTCAGATCGAGGATGACGTCCCGCGGGTCCAGCGGCCGTCCGGAGGCCTTGGCCGGACACACCGACGAACACCGACCGCACTTCGTACACGCGTCCTGGTCGAGCAGTTCCTTCCAGGTGAAATCGTCGATCGATTCGGCGTTGGTCTCCTCGAGGTCGGCCGGCACGTTCGGTAGGCGCGTGCCCGCCTTCTCGTCTTTGGCGACGACGTTCGCGAACGACGACAGGATGTGCAGCGGCTTGCCGTACGGGATCCACGCGATGAACGCCAGCGCTACGATCGCGTGGGACCACCAGGTCCACCAGTACGCGGTCGCCGCCAGTTCGGGGGTGACCCCCGCCGCCATCATCGCCTGTGCCATCCCGTAGCCGACGAAGCTGACGATCTCGTTTGCGCGCTGGGGCTGACCGATGATCGAAAGCGCCTGCGCGAGGAAACCGCCCACACCCAGGAAGAACAGCGACCACACGAGGAAGTCGTCGTCGAGGTCGGTGTGTTTGCCCCAGACGCGGCCGTCACGGTTCCTGTACCGCCGCCAGATGGCCATTCCCAGCCCGACGACGAACAGGAGGCCGAACAGGTCGACGACGAACTGATAGGAGAGATAGAAGTCACCGACCCAGAATGACTCGCCGAGAAGCAGTTGCCAGCCGTACTCGTCGAACGCCAGGATCGACGTCGCGATGAGAAGCACCAGGAACCCCCACAGGATGAACGTGTGCATTATCCCGGCGTAGACGTCCCGATCGAACAGTTTCTCGTTCGATCCGACCATCTTCGTCGCATCCAGTATGCGTCCGGGGAGGTCGTCGAGCCGCGGGATCGGATCCTCCGATCCCTTCGTGTATCGGGTGACTCGCTCGTAGGCCCCGTACAGGAAGATCAGGATCGCGACCGCGGCGAGGAAGTAAAACACCGCCTTGCCGGTCGGACTGATCGTCCAGTACGTTTCGCGGGTCGCCGCCTGTAGAATCGTCATATATGCTCACGTGGTCACGCACAGGTTAAATCTTGCCAAGATTCTATTAATGTGATTAAGTAGGTGGTTTATTAGGGTCTAAAATATTGGTGAATTATCTACGAGAACGAACGCGACAACGACCACTGATCCCAGAGTCAGCAGGTAATCGACCGGCGAGAACAAAAGCGCCGGAAGCGTCGGATTCCAGGAGAAACACCGTGCCCGAAGTCCGAGCGCGAGCCGGTCCGCCCTGGAGAGGGCTCGCGAGACGCCACCGACGGCAAGCAGACCCATCCGCTCGCGGAGCGACCGGTTCTCGCCCAGGCGGGCACGCATTGCCCGTCGCGCGGCCAGCAGTTCCCGCCGCAACGGCGGCAGCGATCGAGCCGTGACGGCGACGCCGACGCCGAGCAACTGACCCGGACGGCCGGGAACTGTCCGCTGGATCGCCGCCCGTGACTCCCGGATCGACGTCGACCGGACGTACGCTGCGCTCACGAGCAACACGAGCAGAACCCGGTAGGAGGCCAGGCCGGTGACGAACGCGTCGCCCATCGAGAACCACGGCGGGCCGACGGTGACGCCGGCGACGATCGGCGCCACGACCAGAAACGGAAGCGCGAACCGGAAGCCGTACAGCGTGTGGAGCGGGCCGGTGCCGGCGGCGAAAAGCGTCGCGAGCGCGACGAACGTCAGCGCCGCCAACCCCTCCGGCGTGGTGTAGGCGTACGCGGTGGCGACGAACGCGATCTGGGCGGCGAGTTTCGCCCGCGGATCCAGACGGTGTGCGATCGTGTCCTCGGGACGATACTGGAGCACGCTACTCATGCTCGTGCAGGGGAACGCCGAGGGCTGTCAGCCGATCTGCGACCGCGGGATCGGGAGCTGCGTCCCCGCTCACGTCCGCCTCAAGCGCGATCTCCCCGTCGGCGAGCGCGACGACGCGGTCGGCCAGTTCGATCACGCTACCGACTTCGTGTGTCACGACGACCACCCCAGTTCCGTCCCGATGAAGCGCCCGGAGCCGGTCCCGGACGGTCTCCCGCGTCGGCGCATCGAGCCCGGCGAACGGCTCGTCGAGGACGAGGTGGGCCGGCTCCATCGCCAGTGCCCCAGCGATCGCGACCCTGGCGCGTTCGCCGCCGGACAGCGCGTCGATCCGTTCGGCTTCTCGCCCGTCCATTCGCACGGCTGCAAGCGCCGATTCAACGCGGTCGCGGATCTCCGGACGGGGAAGGCCGAGGTTCTCCGGCCCGAAGGCGACATCGTCGCCGACGGTTGCCGCGACGAAACAGTCGCGGGGGTCCTGAAACACCATCCCGACGGCAGTCCGGGCGGCGACTGGGTTCGATCCGACGTCCAGGTCGTCGACGCGGACCTCCCCCTCGTGGGGCGCGACGAGTCCGTTGAACGTCCGCACGAGGCTCGTCTTTCCGGAGCCGTTCGCCCCCACCAGCGCGAGGAATTCGCCGTCGGAGACCCGGAGCGTGACACCGTCGACGGCGACGACGTCGTCGTAGCTCACGGTGACGTTTCGGGCTTCGATCATCCGCGATCAGTCCGACCCCGCGTCGGCGACAGTCGAGTCATCGATTCAAACCGCTGCGAGGCGATCCGAGTGTACGATCCCGACGGCGGCGGCGATCTTCGCGGCCTCGAACGGGACGAAAGCGGCCGCCCCCAGGAGGAACGCCTCGACGAGCGTGAGCCCGAGCACGGCCGCCATCACGACGGTCCCGATCCCGTAGATGACGACGACGCCTGCGACCATGGCGCCGACGAGGAGGGCGACGCTCGCCTCTTTGGGTGGACGGGGTTCGATTCCACGGTGGACGATCGCGCCGACGACGGCGGCTGCGATCGGGTACGACCACAGGTAGCCCGCTGTCTCTCCGACCAGTACGCCGAGGCCCGCGGTGCCGCCGGCGAACACCGGCGCCCCCAGCGCGCCGGCCGACAGGTACAGCACCATCGAGAACCCGCCCCACGCCGGTCCCAGCAGGATGCCGGCGAGAAACACCCCGAGCACCTGCAGGGTCACCGGAGCCGGCGAGAACGGCGTCGGGATCGCGACGTACGCGAACGCCCCGACCAGCGCGGCGACCAGCCCGGCTCTGGCGAGGTTCGTGACGGTGCCTTCCTCGACGAGTTCGACCGATTCGGCCCTCGTTGCCATGGATGCCCGTTTTTCGGGACGCGCTTGAACCCTGTGATTCGAACAGCAACCTTTTATATGTACGACACGTTTTTTCGGAGCCATGGACGAAAAGACCGAAGAGCTACGGGAGATCTTCATCGACGCCACCGGCTCCGAATCGGTGACGGAAACCCAGATGGAGTCGCCCGGTTCGTTGACCGACGGGGACGAGGGGGCGGTCCTCGAGCGGGTGTCCGAGCTCGTCGGGACGATGCGGGAGCGGTACGAGTTCGACTCGTCGCTGTCCGACGGGGAACTCGTCGACGTCGTTCGGTGCCACTTCGACGGCGCCGCCGACGACACGATCGCGGAGCACCTCGGAACCGAGCCGCAGGAGGTGTTCCGTGCCCGGATGGACCTCCATCTGGTCACCGACGGGGACCGGGAGGCGCCGTTCGAACTGGAGACGCTTATGGAGCTCCACGCCGACGACGCACCGATAGAAACGCGGATCGAAACGCTCGACGCCGACGAGGAAACTGTGCGGCGATATTCTGCGGTCGTGGACGCCGACATGGAGTCGACCCGGGCGAACGATCGGTTCCGCGACGAGTTCCGGGGGCTTTTGACCGACGCGGACATCGAGGGGCCGCTCGCCCAGGACGCCCACGAGGACGGCCTGGAGGAGGCGACCGAGGACATCGAAACCGACGTTTCCTTTTAAGTATTCGGCGCGATAATCTCACGGGTGCTGCCATGGCCCTCCACAGACGACACCTCCTCGCTGCGACAGCCGCTGCCGGCGCCGGCGTTTTCGGCGTCGGCTACTGGCAACGGCGGCGACTCGGACGGCTTCCGACGATACGCGCACTCGACAACGTCGTCGAAAGCGAGGTTCCGAGAATCGAAGACGACCCGATCATCACCCCGTCACTGCTCGAAGCGTCATACGACCGGACAGACGAGCGGTTCGAAGAGATCGAAGCGCGTCTCGAACCGCCGTACGATCGATATTCCGAGGAGTTCATCGAAAATCTCCGGACCCGGCTGGCCGACAGGGCCCCCGAAAACGTGACCATCTGGCCACGTGGCGCTCCAGCCATGCATTACGCCAACCGGCAGGCGCTTTTCACGTATCGCCGGGTTCGGGGGCGTCTCGCCGGGATCCTCGCCTACGAGTCACCCGAAGAACTTCCTCCGGAGACCTTCCAGGAACGGTCTGCGATCGTTGGCCAGCGCATCGATTCGTTCGCAGTCCCCTACCAGGGAACCACGCTCGGGGAGTCTATCATTGCTGGTGCAACTATCGAGTCACTGGTCGGCGCTGCCGAGAGTCACCTCGAGAATGCAGGTGAGAGAGACGAATACGCACACCGGTGGCGAGAACTCGAACGAGCGACGGCGGCGATCGAAGACGCCGAAGCGTTCGCCACTGCCCGGAATGGAACGGACTACGCCAACGATGTCCAGCGGATTGCCGACGGACTCGTCGCCGAATACGACCGGCGCAGGGAAGACGCCCCCGATCATCACGATGTCTCCGGAATCGACGACGCCAGGTCGACGTTCGTGTTCTCGGCCACGACGCCATTGCAACGGTCCATGCGGAACCTCGGTGCAACTCCGTCGATCGCAAGAGGACTTCTCGAAGACGGTGACTTTGCACGCGCAGCCTTCACATACGCACTATTGCTCCCGACCGTGCCGTTGTACGGGGCGTTTGCGGACGTCCCCGACTTCATCTGGTGGGAGGAGTACGACTACGAACTCGGGGCGGAGCCCGCGGACCTTCGCGAGGAGAAGCAGGCTACGATCGATGTGGTCGAACAGTATCTCGGTACCGAGGATCCGCTTGTGTCACTGTTTGCAGCCGTTCCGCTCGGTGCGCTGCGACGGACCGACAGCCGGTTGGATGGCCTCATCGAGGACGCCCACACAGTCGACGATAGCGAGTGGGCGATGCAACTCGATAGGGCGCTGCTTCTGTACGAAGGGGCACGCCGATATGCAGAGGCGATCGGTGACGTGATCGACCTCGTGAACGAACTGTAGCAGACGTCGGGTTCGATCGTCCGACGTCAGTGCTCGTCGCCGGGAACGCCTCGCCGTTCTGCCTCGAGTTCGACGTCCAGATCCTCCAGGATCTCTTCTGCTTCTTCGCGCTTTTCCTGGTGCTCTGTGAGGAACTCCCGCATCAGTTCGGCGGCCTGTTCCTTGCAGCCGCCACAGAGCCGCTCCCCGCCGACACACTCGTCGTACACCCTGGTAGCGAACTCGTCGTCGTCGCCGGCCAGCAAATAGGCATACAGTTCATACACTGGACAGTCGTCGGCCTCGCCGCCGAGTTCGCGCTGTAGTTCGGCGGTCTCGCGCCCCCCGGTGGTCGCCGCCTTCACCTTCTCGTACCCCTCCTCAGGGTCATCAAGCAACGAGATGTGGCTCGCGGGGATCGACGATGACATCTTTCCGCCCGTAAGCCCCGTCATGAACCGGTGGTAGATCGACGAGGGGAGCATGAACCCGTACCCGCCGTGGTCGATCTCGATTTCGCGGGCGAGCTCCTCGGCCTCCGGTCGGGACAGGTCAAAGCTGTCGACGTGCTCGTCGAAGACGCGCTTGTCGCCCTCTACCGCCTCGATCAGCGCCTCGAACGCCTCGTCGGTGGCGTTGCGGTCGAGGAACCGAACCCGGGGCCGGAGGGGCTCTTTCCCGGCGGCCCGGAGCTTCCCGACCACCGACTCCCGTACCGGTGACTCCTGTTGGTTCGTTTCGAGCCAGTCGGCTGCGTCCTCACACCGCGGCGGTTCGTCGGAGCCGTCGTCCGCGGAACCGTCTCGCGACAGCGCCTCGTACGCCCGAGAGAGCAGTCCGCGCTCGTCGGGGTCGACCTCGAAGCTCGCGAACGCCTCCGTGATCCCGAAGTAGCGCAATCGCGCGGCCAGATCGCGGGCGAACCGGACGTGTGGATCCTGATCCGGTCCGACCGGGATCACCGTTGGCTTCGGCTCCGCCAGCTGCGGGTAGAGGATGTCGGCCATCTGGGTGACGACACTTTGCATGTGCGAGATGCTGGTGTCCCCGCCGAAGCCGTAGATCGCCTGGAACTCCGAGAAGTTGGCCTTCGAGCCGAGTTCGAAGGCGAGATCCCGAACCTCCGTGTTATCCGCCTGCCGGTAGAGTTCGCCCTCTTCGGGGTCGAACCCGAGCGCGATCAACGACAGCAGATAGTTGCGGGCGTGTTCGTCGATCTCCTCCCAGGATATCCCCCGCGCGGAGTGGGCCTCCAGGTCCGCGATGAGACCGTAGGTGTCCCCGCCCTGTTCCTGGTGCCAGATCAACTCGTCGAACACGAGCTTGTGGCCGATGTGGGGGTCGCCGGTCGGCATGAAGCCCGACAGCGCCGCGAACGGCTCGTCGTTTGCCATCGCCCGGGCGACCCGATCGTACTCCCGGTGGCCGAAGATGACGCCCCGGCGCATCAGGTAGTGGGGGTCCGGCACTCCCGGCAGGACCTCCTCGAACTCTTCGATGCCGAACTCCTCGAACAGCTTCCGGTAATCCGAGACGGTCGAGGAACCCCACGGGTCCAGCGCCAGGTCGTCCGCGCCGGCTGCCGTGTCGCTGCCTCCGTCCGTGGCTTCGGTCTCGTCGGTCATGGTTGGGCTCCGGTCATGGCGTGAGTCGAGCTACCGAACGGTACTCGACTGTACTCCCGTCGGTCAACGCAAAAACCATTCGCTTGCGAACGCCGCCCGCCAGCCGGACGTCCAGCGACAGTTCGCGCGGGTCGAAGACGTGCTCCGGCGGCAACACTCGAACGAGCGCCTCCGAGTGAGGGAGCTCCTCGACCGACTCCACGTTCGCGTACGTGCGGAAGTCGGCGCCGAATTTGAATCCAGTCTTCGGAACGATCTCTGCGTCCCTGAGTTGCCGGTACACTCGGAGCCGCCGATCGAACCGGTCGCCCTCGACATCGCGTCCCCGCTCGACGATCGACGCGAGCGCCGGGGAGTCGTTCGTCGACTCGTCCCCACCGATCACGGCAGAAAGCGACAGCACCCCCTCGGCTGCGAGGGAGGCCGCCTCGACCAGCGACAGCTGGAGCGCGTCCTCGACGGGGCCGGTCCGGCCGGACAGCGGCTGGCCGTAAAAACCCCGCTCGTACAGCGGTTCGGGAGCGTCCCAGACGACGACCCGATCCTCCAGCAGCACTCCCCCGATCGTCGCCGGGAGTTCGTACGTCGTCGATCCGTCCAACGCCTGCGTCCCGGTTTCGAAGTAGGTGAGATCGCTCTCCTCGTCGACGATCGCGAGCACGCCCGACAGCTCGACTGCCGGAAGCCGCTCTCGCTCGCCGACGACCCGAACCCGGTACGCCACCGATCCGTTCGGCGGTCCATCGCCTCGATCGTACACGGCGAAATCGGCTCGTCCCGGCGCGTCGGGATCGAGCGCCCGCTCGCCTGGCCACCCGTCCCGAACCGGCGAGAGATAAAACCCGCGCTCCCGGAGGTCCGCATACACCAGAAAGCGGAGCGCGAACCGGTCGCCCGCCGCGGCGGCGTCGACGAAGAACTCCTCGAACGCCAACGACTGCCCGTCGACCTCGACGCCGTCGAGATCACCCCGAAACAGCAGGTGTGCCGCCTCGACCCGGGTGAGGGCGATGTCGTTGCCCCCCAGCGGTCGACCATACCCCCTGGCGTCGTAGAAGCGCTGGCGCGCGTCCCCGCCGACGTGGACCTCCCCGTCGTGCAGGGTTCCGTGGATCTGCATACGGGATCCCGGACCGGCGGCCGCTTATGACCACCGGTCCGGTCGCACCGGCACGCCGTTGCGGTCGCGATCGGGTGTCACTCGCGGTAGCTGTCGCAGGTCCCGTCGAGACAGCGCTGTCCGGTCGCCGTCTCGAAGACCGGGAGCCCGCAGTCGCACAGGCCGACGACGACGCCGGCGGGGATCGAGAAGGCGGTCTCGCAGTCGGGATAGCCCTCGCAGCCGAAAAACGGGCGGCCGTCCGTGACCCGGATCCGGAGGTCGCTATCGCAGTCGGGACAGTCGAACGCGCGATCGTATCGTTCCCGGATCCGGTCGTTCAGCGACTCGCAGCTGTAATCGAGACACACTTCGAACGTCTCGCCTCGCTCCACCCGGATCTGCGGGAGCCCGCAGTCGTCACACCGCTTTTCGAGCACAGTTGCCCCAGCAGGCAGCCCGTAGCGCATCCCACAGTCGACGCAGGCGACGTCTCCGCCGGTTCTCGCAAGCGTTCCCGCACAGTCGGACTCGACGCAGTCGCCCACCGGAACTCCCGCTTCCCCGACCGGAATCGTTCGGACGGCCCCTTTCCCGCACGACTCGACGGTGAGGTTCTGGTCGCCGGTCCGGGCAGTGATCGTGAACTCGGCGTCTCCAGTATCCGTCCCGTCGCCGTGATGCTCGACTGTCGCCTCATCGGGTCTGGTTAGCCACGCGACCGGCTGGTAGCCGTCCGCGTCGTGGACCAGCACGGTGTCGTCGGGCTTGACCATCACGACGACGTATCCGTGCTGTGTTCTCGACCGGGTGCCCTCGAACGTGGTCGTACACTCCCCCGCGAACAGTCTGAGTTCGCTGGACATGGCACGGTGTCGTCGCGTCTTCGGGTTTCAACGCTCGGGTTGTACCAGTGATTCCGGGCGGAACCGCCGAATCACTTCTTTCGCCGACGGAGTCGACCGCCGCCGAGACCCTCCCATTCGATCCGATAGCCGAGTGTAGACAGCACCGCGCTCGCGTCCGAAAGCCCCCTGGACTCGAGAATTGACTCCACGTCCGCCAGTGACTGCCCCGGTTCGAGATTCTCGTCGATCTCCGACAGGACCGCCGGCCGGACCAGGGTTCGCCCGACGACTCGATGCTCCGGAAACGCCTTCTCCTCGACGGCGGCGACGCTGACGCCGAATTCGGCGGCGACCTCGACGAGGGAGATGACGTCGGCATCGGGAACCACCTCCTCCGGGACGCGCTCGGCCTCGCGTTCGATAAACCCGGATTCGTATTCGCGGAGCACGTCGACGACGTCCTTCACGCGGACGCTCCCCGAGTAGGTGACGACGCGGTGGTCCCGGGCTTTCACCTCCGCCGCCGCCTCGCCCGTTTCCGTCCGCCGTTCGGTCGAGGATTCCGGATCGAGTCCGAGCGTCTCGTCGACCGCGACCAGCAGCTGGACGTCCTCGACGTTCGCCAGCTGATCGAGCTTCTTTTCGACGTACGACGGCGTCCAGAAGCCCATCACCTCGAAGAACACCCGGAAGTCGGCGTGCTCGTAATCGAACGCGAAGTCCGGGATCATCACGCTCGTGTTGACCGACAGCGGCTCCGGCTCCCGACGGAGCTGCCAGGGACGGTCGAGCGCCTCGAACCGCGCAGCGAAGTCTGCCTCGACGCCGCTGTCGTAGGTCGGCTCCGCGATCGGCTCCCCGGTGGGCGGAACCACGTCTCCGGTTTCCAGTTTCAGCTCGCGTTCGGTCCCCCGGTCGTCGATCGTCGCCCGCAGCGACCACTCCTCGGCGCTTGCGACCGAAGCGAGCAACCGGGCGAACGCGGTGCCGTAGCGACGGGTCCGGCCGAACAGCGCGTCCGGACCGGTGACGAAAAGCGTACGCCCGACTTCGGTGTTCCGGAGTTCGTACAGGAGCCCGAGCCGCTTTACCGCCGACACGAGCCTGCGGGGATCGCTGCTTTCGATCCGGACCTCGGTCGCGTCGAACAGCGCGGTCTGGGCCAGCGAGAGGTTGTAGCGGTCCAGCAACTCGTCGGGACTCCACGGACTCTCGAAGGACGCGAGGTACTGGTTCGGCTCTCGATCGGCGTACAGCGACTGCTCGATGTCGTCGGGATCGACGCCGAGGCGTTCTGCGGCGTCGGAACGGGCTCGCGATCGCTCCTGTTCCGTTGCGACTCCGACGGCTTCTGCACGTTCGAATGCAACCCGACGGGCGCGCTCCGGAGGGATCGGCGCGCGGGTCTCGAAGACAGCCTCCCGGTCGAGCAGCGATGCGAACCCCCGGACGAGCTTGAAGTCGTCCGACTCCCGCTCGAGTTCCTCGATCGCGGCGTCGAGACGCTCGCGACGCTCGCCGACGTGGCCCTGGTATGTCCCGATCGCGCGTGCGGCGAGGGGTCGCTCCTCCCGTCCCACGAACTGTGGATGATAGCCGCCGCCGGCCCGGGAAACCCGGAGCAACTCCTTTCGCAGCACGGTCCAGGCTAGGGGATTGCCGGATAAATATGGTACCGTTCGCGGCACCGACCGCGCTCGAACGCGCCGTCGGACCGGCGAGGCCGGAGTGTTTTCATACCGGAACCCGAAACGAGTGGATATGCGACGGCGTCGACTCCTCGGGACGAGTGCCGCACTCTTCGCTGGGTCGGTGGCGGGCTGTATCGGTGACGAGCGGTCACCGACGGGACCCCGGACCCCACCCGACGCTCCCCGGGAGGAGTCCCTCGAGGAAGACGTCGATCCGGCAGGGGAGGACAGGGAAACCGACGAGGAGGGCGACACGCCGGACGATCCCGACGAAGAGGACGATCCGGAACCCACCGATCCCCCGGGAGATCTTCGGGTCGACTCTGTCGACTTCGAAGCGGACGAGGAGGAGATGCTGCTGGTGACAGTCGTCGTCGAAAATGTCGCCGACAACGAGCGGGATGGTCGACTCATTGTCAGGGTGTTCGCAGGCGAGGAAGAATTTGTGGTGACCCGCGAAATCACGGTGGCTGCTGGTGATGTCGAGAGCTACGAGCTGCGTCCCGGGGTCGAGTACGAGCGATTCGCCGCCGACGGTGTCATCGACGCGACCGTGCATACAGCCGAGTGATTCGAAGATGTATAATACGTCGCAGACGGAACTCCCGACCGTAGCTGGGCCACCGGATCGACCAACATCGGGAGACTGTAGATGACGACGGTAGCTGACAACCTCACGGGACGCCGATGGATAGCGGCGTCACTCGTAACTGGCGGGATCATCGTGATTCTCTGGGAACTGACGAGTACGTCCACGATGACCGAACGGGTCATTCGTGACACGGTTATCTACCTCATCATTCCGGGCACACTCGGGATCGCGGCCGGGAGACATCTCGGCTGGCGGGTCGATCGACGAGCGATACGGAACACGATCGCGTTATCGCTTTTTGTCCTCCCGTTTTACCTGGTCGGTTCGACGCTGCCGACGATCCGACAGCACTATCCGATCTGGTATGTGACCCCCGAGCTCGGGGCGTTTATTCCACACGCCGTTCAGCTTTTTATACTCGCATTGGCAACTGAAACGTACTTTCGGGGATTGCTGTGTGTCGGTGTCCGGGAGATCGGATTCAAGTGCGTGTTCATCAGCCCGATCGTATACATACTCATCCACAGACACAGCCCACCCATCGAGTTCCTCCTGTCGGGCCCGACAGACGTGCTGTTCGGTGCCGTCGATTACGACGCGAACTCGATTCTCCCATCCGTGGTCGCCCACGGCTGTGGACTCGTGTTGCTCGATTGGCTAGTCCTTCACGACCCGATACTCCCGCCCGAACTGGTGTTGCGCTACCTCGACTGGATTCCGATACCGCTGTGACGTCCGTCGATACCGCCGGGAGACGACAGCAACTGTTTGAGCCTTCAGGAATCCTTTATTTGTCGCCCCAGTAGCGACACGTATGAACCGGCGAACTGCGCTCGCGACGATCGGGGCCGGCGGCTGGACGCTCCTCGCTGGCTGTCTGGGCAACGGTCCCGAGAACACAGTCGACCCCGCCACCGTCGAAGACCGGGTGATCGACTGCGAGATCGAACACATCGAAACCGAACTACTGGACGACCCCGACCTGACGATCGACGACCCGCTCGACCCGGCCGTCGTCGACAGCGACACTCGCGATGGCGGAGCGTATTTCGAGCTCGAAACCGCCTTCGGCGCCACCAGAACCCAGGAGGAGGGGCCGGACGAACACGTCGATTACCTGGTTGAGGCGCACTACTTCGTCGACGAAGCGGAGACGGTCTACCGTACGGAGGGATTCGAAGCGGACGGCGACCCGCGGGACGGCATCGCTGTCGACTGTTGAAGGTTCCTCCAGCTTCCGGAGGAGCTATCGCCGCCGGCTGGCGACCCGTTCCTCGGCTGTTTCGTCGCTCACTACCTCGTACAAAAGCGCCCGCCCGCCGTCATCCTTCGGCCGGAGGATCCGCCCCAGGCGCTGGG
Source organism: Halalkaliarchaeum desulfuricum (assembly GCF_002952775.1). Lineage (NCBI taxonomy): Archaea > Methanobacteriati > Methanobacteriota > Halobacteria > Halobacteriales > Haloferacaceae > Halalkaliarchaeum > Halalkaliarchaeum desulfuricum. Next base: position 343,696 of record NZ_CP025066.1, on the reverse strand, counting down.
TGAACTCGCGTTCGCTGCCCGATCCCGACAGCACGACCGCGACGTTCGCGTCCGGGACGTCGACCCCCTCGTCGAGCACGTTCGCGGTGACGACCCGCGAGTAGTCGCCGTCCCTGAAGCGTTCGAGGATCTGCCGGCGCTCCGTCGCCCCGGTCTCGCTGGTGATTGCCGGCAAGAGGAACCGCCGGGAGAGTCGGTACACCAGTTCGGTGTGGGCGGTAAAGACGATGATCCGGTCTCCACGGTGCCGGTCGAGAACCCGTTCGAGCGCGTCGACCTTCGCGTCGGCGTTCATCATCACGTTTCGCGCCCGCTGTTTGGCGAGCAGTGCCTCCCGCGCTCGGGGATCGTTGCCCGAGCGAAGCACCAGCTTCTGGTAGTCGCTGCCGCTGCGTAACTGGAGGTTCGTCGACTTGAGGTAGTCGACGAACGTCTCCTGTGCCGTCTCGTACTCCTGTCGCTCCTCGGGAGTGAGTTCGACTTCGATCCGTTTGATGTCGTAGGCCGCCAGGTGATCGCCCGCGAGGTCGTCGATGTCGAGCCGGTACACCCGGTCGCCGACCAGGTCGGCGATGACTTCGTGGGCGCCGTCCGGGCGTTCGAACGTCGCCGTCAATCCCAGCCGATACGGCGCCGGGAGCAGCCGAGCGATGTCGCGGTATCCCTCGCCGCCGAGGTGATGAACCTCGTCAAAGACGACGAACTCGAAGGCGTCGCCGACGTCGTCGGCCCGGAGATACGCGGAGTCGTACGTCGACACGGTGATCGGCTCCCGTCGCTGCTCGCCGCCGCCGAACCGGCCGATCGGCACCGAAAACTCCCGTTCGAGCTCTCGTTCCCACTGGTTCAACAGGTCGATTGTAGGAACGACCACCAGCGTGGGGCGCCCGACCGCCGCGATCGCAGCGATCGCGATCACGGTCTTCCCGCTGCCGGTCGGGAGCTCGATCACGCCGCGTCGTCCGGCGTCCTCCCAGGCGTCGAGTGCGTCGGTCTGGTACTCCCGGAGCCGGTAGTCGGTAGCAAGGTCGAGCGAGTCCCCGCCGCGAGCGTCGAACACTCGTTCCTCGTACGGCAGCCCACCCTTCTCGATGGCGTCACGGAGATCGGCGTACCGGTAGGCCGGCGCACGGTAGCCGCCGGATCGCGGATCCGGTTCGACACCGGGGAGGGATTCGAGGTCGGAAGAGCGGTCGTCCTCCCCGTCGGCGAGGTGGATCGTCCCGTCCCGGTATCGGAGTTCGATCGCCACGCTGTAGAGAACGACTGCCGCCGATAAAGTTTCGTCGCCGCAGTCGGACGCGTTCTCCGGCCAGTCTTATTAGGCGTCTCTCCCAATTCGGCTCCGTGAACGTCGAACCCGCCACGCTGTCGGAGGTGGATCTGCTCGCGGACTGGTGGGTCGAACTCGCCGCCGAGCAGCGCGCGTACGACTCGCATCTGTTTTCGGAGGCGAACCGGGACCTGATCCGCGAGGTCATCGGACGGGGAGTCGTCGCAGGCACCGTTCTGGTTGCGCGTCCGGAGGGCGACGAACCCGCGACCGAGGACCTCGAAGAGCCTCTGGGATTCGTCATGTTCTCGATGGAGACGGGGCGCTATCGCCAGGACGTCGCCCGCGGAATCGTGGACAACCTCTACGTTCGCCCCGAAGCTCGAAATCGCGGTGTCGGGTCACAGCTCCTCGAAGCCGCCGAAGGGACACTCCGGGAGGCGGGGGCCGAGGCGGTGTCGCTCGACGCCATGGCCGAAAACGAGGGCGCACGTCGGTTTTACCGGCGGCACGGCTACAGGCCACACCGGATCGAGTTCGAAAAGCGACTCGAGGAGTGACACCGTCGTTCGGTGGCGAAAAACGACAGAGACTCAAAGGAGGACACAGTAGAAACGCCTGCACGGCGACGACGTGCCAGGGGAGCATGGGTGGTTCATGCACTCGACTTGTAATCGAGACTTCCGGGGTTCAAATCCCCGCCCTGGCTCTGCTGGTCGAGCGAAGCGAGACCGAAGAGCCACCCCTGAAGGGGATTTGAATGAGACGAGTCGCAGCCCGCGCAGCGAAGCGAGCAGGACCGTCTCGGCGTGGTTCACAATCCCCGCCCTGGCTCTGCTGGTCGAGCGAAGCGAGACCGAAGAGCCACCCCTGAAGGGGATTTGAATGAGACGAGTCGCAGCCCGCGCAGCGAAGCGAGCAGGACCGTCTCGGCGTGGTTCACAATCCCCGCCCTGGCTCTGCTGGTCGAGCGAAGCGAGACCGAAGAGCCACCCCTGAAGGGGATTTGAATGAGACGAGTCGCAGCCCGCGCAGCGAAGCGAGCAGGACCGTCTCGGCGTGGTTCACAATCCCCGCCCTGGCTCTGCTGGTCGAGCGAAGCGAGACCGAAGAATCACATCGCCCTGGTCTGACTGTCCGATCAACCGAGTCATTCCGTGGGCCAATCCGACGTTTGAGTAACGCGAACCGTTATCCGTCGGCCGAATGAGTACCACTCGTGATCGAGTGGCATGCCTGGAGAGTCTGTCCAACAGTATTTCGATCGGTTCCGCCGATGGGCTGGCGTCGGGTTGGTAGTCATCGGGATCGGTTGGCTCGGTATCGCCCAGCTTCCTGCTGTTCCCGGCGTCTCTATTGGAGGACTGCCGGGGGACGCCGTTGACCTCATCGGCTGGGCAGCGGCCGGCCTCGGTGTGATTCATCTCTGCTTCGGCGCTGTCCTCATCATGCGGAACCGGACTGAATGGCTGCCGCGGCTGTCGTTTCGGAGAACTCTCGGTATCGCAGCTGTCGCGTTCGTCTCGAGCGTCGTGGTCGTTTCCGTGCCCGATGTCCTCCGCGAAAGCACGATCAGACCCGACCTGCTGGCACCTGCTCCTGTTTACGTCTGTTACGTTGCTGCCTGGTTATTCCCCCTCGGGGTTGCCGAAAAACGAACACACCGCTATCTCGTACTCGCAGGAATAGGGGTAATTCCGCTCATAATGCTCGTCGGCATTCTGCTCCTCGCCCTCCTTGAGGGAGGGTGGTTGATTCTCGCTTTGCTCTTTACCCTCCCGGTCGTACTCGTGACAATCCCGATCACCGCGATTTGCAGCCTCCCACTGTTCGTTGCCGGGCGAGTCACTCGCCGCCGGAACTCCAGCAGCCCCGCAACTCACAGCCAGTAACGCTACCCATCGAGCCGCTTAGAAACGTACGGACCGTCCTGGTGGTAGCCGAGCTTCTCCCGGTAGTATTCGCGAACGCCGATCCCCGAGAGGACGCTGAGCTTCTCGAAGCCGGCGTCTGCGGCGATCTCCTCGGCCGATTCGATCAGTCGCCGACCGTAGCCGCGGTGTTGCCAGTCGCCCTCGTCGCCGAGCGCGGCCTCGCTGCCGTACACGTGGAGCTCCCGCACGATCGCGGCGTCCTCGAGCTCCCGACGGACCGGATCGTCTGCACCCTCGGGTGCGCCGGGCTGGCCGGGGGCGTAGGAGGGGAACCGGAGCCGACAGAACCCCACGAGCAGGTCCTGGTTCGCGTCCTCGAAGCTGATGAAGTGTTCCGTGCCGCCGCCGGCTTCGTACTGTCGCACGTCGAACTCGATGTCGTCCGGATCCGGATCGGCGTCGTTCATCCCCACCTCGCGGGCGCGGATGTCCCGCGGTTCGATTCCCTTCTCTTCGGCGCGCTGTCGTGCCAGCTGTCTGAGGTTCGACTTCCAGACGCCGGCCTCGATGAAGTCGGCCGGGATGTCCCGCTGGACGCGCTGGAGGCGGGTGTATGGCGCGATCTCTCCCATCGCGTCGGCGACGACGTCGGCGGCCTCCTCGTTCGAGAGCGGTTCGTACTCCCCGCGTTTCCACATGTCGTACACCCTCGTTCCCTTCACGACCAGTGTGGGGTAGATCTTCAGGTAGTCGGGCCGCCACTCCGGGCTCTCGAACAGCCGGCGGAAGTCCTCCCGGCACATCTCCTCGGTCATCCCGGGCTGGCCGGGCATCATGTGGAAGCCGACCTTGAAGCCGGCGTCCCGGAGCCGTCGATTGGCGTCCTTCGACGCCTGGATTCCGTGTCCCCGGTGCATCTCCCGGTTGATCCGTTCGTAGGTGGTCTGGACGCCCACCTCGACTTTCGTGCCGCCCAGGTCCAGCATCCGGTCGATCTGTTCGGGGTCACACCAGTCGGGCTTCGTCTCGAAGGTCGTGGCGACGTTTCGGACGTCGGCGGTCTCGTTTTCCGCGATCACGTCCTCCAAGTACCGGAACTCGTACTCATCGGGGTCGGGTTTGAAACTGCGGTCCTGGGCGGGTTGGGGATCCGATTCGACGTCGTAGTCGTTCATCGCTTCCAGCGCCCGCTTGAGGAACCACTCCTGATAGTCGTGGCTGCGTGCGGTCATCGTTCCGCCCATGACGATCAGCTCGACTTTGTCCACCGGATGGCCGATCGCCCGGAGCTGTTCGAGACGGAGGGTCACCTGGCCGTAGGGATCGTACTCGTTTTGTTTTCCCCGCGCGGCGGCGGGCTCGTGGCCGGTGTACGACTGCGCCGAGGAGAACTCCGAGGCCGGCCCGCCGGGGCAGTAGAGACACTTCCCGTGTGGACACAGCTGTGGCGACGTCATGATCGCCACCGGGGAGACGCCCGACGCGGTCCGGACCGGCTTGCGCTGGACCACCGCCTTCACTACCTCCCGTCGGTCGTCGGGTGCGTGATCCAGAAGCTCGGTGTTTTTCGGCACCGTCGACGCCGAGTGGGCCGAGCAGACGTCGAGCTTGGCGGACTCGAGGTTCTCCCGGTCGACCTCGCCCGCGAGGATCCGCTCGACGAGCTCTTTACACACCTGCGTGTGCGTCTCGTCGACATCGTCGGCGTCGACGTCGTCGGCGTCGTCGGCGTCGGTACTCATCGGCACACAGTCACGGCGTGAAGCGAATAAGGGTGTCGTTGCGGGCCGTCGCGCCGACCGCGACCGCCGGCGATCCCACCGAGTCGACCGGCCTGTTCAGGCCTGGTCGACGATGGCGTCGACGATCGCGTCCCGGGCGTCGTCCCGACGGCCGGCCAGGAACTCCACGCGCCCGTCGCGAAGGTCTGCGACCCCGAGATCCGCCTCGGGAACGGTCTCTCTGGCGGTGTCGACGGCCGCCCGGAGGTCGAGATCGAACGTCGACCGGACGAACAGCTCGTCGGTACCGACGCCGACCGTCGCGAACGCCCCGTCGGTTCGCTCCCGACGGTGCAGTTCGTCGAGAAGCAGCGACGTCGGGGGGAAGTCGTACCGGTGGGTGTAGGCGTCGGTGTCCAGCAGCGCGAACTCGACCCCGCCGCGGGCGGTTCGATCGAGGTTCTCTCGAGCGGTCGCCACCTCGGTGTCGACCTTCACGCGGAACTGCTCGGCGACGTGCCCGGCGAGATCCTCGCTTCCCTCGCCGAACAGGAGGTCCGTGATCAGTTCGCGTTTGTCCTCGTAGGACTGATAGTACGCCTCCAGTGCGACCGCCTCGCGGAGGTCCCGCCGCTTGTCGGCGTCGTAGCCGGCCTCGTCGGCCACCTCGGCGTACGCCTCCGGCGCCTCCTCCCAGTAGCTCGTCGCCGGGAGATGGCGGAGTTCGTCCCTGGCGTCGGCGTCGATCGTCGCGGCGAGTTCCGAGCCGAGTGTGCCTACAGACAGGGCGCCGTCGTCTTCCTCGGGTGCGACCAGCACCGCGGCGTGGTCGCCGGCTTCCGGGTCCGCCGGCTCGGAGTCGACGACGACCCGCGTGGCGTCGTAGATGTCGAGCAGGTCCAGCCCGTCTTCCGACTCGGCGGTCGCTCCCGCACCCAGCAGGAGAAACAATGGGAGCTTCTCGTCGTGCCGGTCCCGGTCCTGGAGCATCCGCGTGACGTCCATCGTCGCGTCGTCCATGTCGTACACCGACGACTCCAGCGGGCGGCGCTTGAAGTAGTGATATTCGGCGTCGGAGCCGGTGTACTCCTCGGCCACGAGCGGCAACACCGCGCGTTCGACGGCGGCGCCGGCGAGATAGCCGTTCGCCGTCGCCGGATGTCGGACGACGATCGGCCGGCTCTCGAGGACGGCCCGGCGGAGCGCCTCGGCTGCGTCCAGGATCGGCTCGCGTAGCGTCTCGACCGTCTCGTGGTCCCCGATGGGTTCGAAGGCGTCCGGGCGTGCCTTCGCGGCCAGGGCGTCTTCGAGCCGCTGGACCACCTCCTCGCGGTCGTCATCCTCGAGCGCGACGAGCGCGCCGGTCTCGACCTGGATCTCGTTGCGCCGGAGCTCCACGTCGCCCTCGAGCCGCACGACGTCGTCGACTCCCACGTCCGGGTACGCGCGGACGCCGGGTTCGACGAACGCGGCACAGTCCACCACGCCGGTTTCGTCGCGGAGTTCGAACACCGTGGGTCCGCCCGTTTGACGCACGCTCACGATCTCCCCCTCGAGCCGGACCGTCTCGCCGACGGCGTCCGACAGCTCTTCGATGGACACCCGTTCGATGGAGGTTCCTGGTTCGACCTCGGCCGTGGATTCGGCTCCGGTTGCGGGTTCGGCCGATGATTCGGCTTCTGTTGATGGTTCGGCTCCCGACTCCGGTTTCGCGACCGCAGTCGCACCCGCATCGCCGGACGCTTCCGACGCTTCCGTCGCCCCGTCATCACCGGTGTCGTCGGGTTCGGTGCTCCGGGAGGTCGGCCGGTCGTCGGCTGTCCCCCCGTCCTTGCCGCTACTGGTCGGTGTCACCACGTCCTGACCGCCGGTTACCGTCTCCTTCTCGACGTCCGATTCCGTCTGCTCTCGGTCGCTGGTTTCCGGTTCCGGTTCCGATTCCGGTTCCGGTTCCGGTTCTGGTACCGGTTCCGATTCCGGTTCCGGTTCCGGTTCTGGTTCCGGTTCCGGCTCCGGTTCCCGATCGGTTTCGCCGTCCTGAACCAGCGCGCCCCGGAACTCCCGCTTCTCCTGCCGGATCGACCAGCCGAGATCGATGTTGCCGTTGTCACGGACGTTCTTCACCTGGACGAACACCGTGTCGCCGGGCTCCCAGTCGAGCGACTCCAGCCGGCGGTCGAGCTCGCTGCGGTGCAACAGTCCGGTGACACCGGGGGCGAGATCGACGAACACGCCGAAGTCGGCGTAGCCGTCGACGGTGCCACGGTAGTATCGACCCGGAACCAGCTGGTCCGGGGAGTCTCCACGAAATTCGAAAACGACGTCTTCTTGGTGGCTGTCGCAGATTCGTCCGTCGACAGACGCACCACAGATGATACACGAACCCATTTGAACGGAACAAATAGCCGCGGCCTAAAACGGTTGTCGAAAGCCCGCGCGGGATGATACACGGGAGCGGTTGGCTCGTTTCCCCGTCACAACCGCGCGGAGGTGCCCGTTCAACCGCCAAACACGACGGCGTTCCCGACCCGAACTGCGGTGACGACTGCGCCCGCGAAGACGACCGGCGGGACCGCAGCGAGCACCGCACGGACCGTCCCCGTCCGATGTCTCGTAGCGATCCCGACGATCAGCAGTCCCGCAGCGTAAGCCATCCCGGCCCACACCGCGGTGGCGACCGGGACTCCGACGAGCGCGACCGGGACCGAGACCAGCGCCAGCGGGGCACTCGCGTATCCCACGAGCTGGACGGTTTCACTGACGCCGCCCCGATCGGGAGCCAGCACGACGAGCACGATCGTTCCGATCGCGGCAGTCAGATGTAACGTCACTGGCGTCACGAGCAACACCAGGAAGCCACCCAGGACGGCACCGCCGACGAGGGGACTGCCCGCGACCGTCGGGGGCAGACTGGGGACGGCGAGGAACAGCCCCCCGATCGAGGTCGCTGCCACGGCCATCGCAAAGAAAAGCGCCGGCGCCTGGTCGGCCGGGGCGATCGCGCTCACGAAGAACCGACGCGGGCGGACGAGCACTTCGATCCAGGCGCGAACGAGCGCCCGTGGACCGCGGTCCCGTCCCCCCTCCGGGGTGTCGATCCAGGTCGTCACTGTCCCGGTTACGTGCCGGAACCGTATGACGGTTACTCGTTCCGTTCGCCAGTGGAGCGTGTCACTCGTCAGCTTCGGGGGCGGATCGCTCGGCCTGTTCTTCCCGCGGTCCGGTCCGGAGGGTGTGACAGTCCCGGCATCTGGCCTCGTAGGATTCCTCCGCACCGACGAGGATCGTCGGGTCGTCCCGGTGGGCGGGCTCGCCGTCGATGAGCCGCTGGTTTCGGGTGGCTGGCTCGCCACAGACCGAGCAGATCGCCTGGAGCTTGTCGACGTACTCCGCGACGGCCATCAAGCGCGGCACCGGATCGAACGGCTCCCCGCGGAACGTCTGGTCGATCCCCGAGGCGATGACGCGTGCGCCCTCCGACGCAAGTGTCTGGGAAACCTCGACGAGTTCGCCGGAAAAGAAGTTGGCCTCGTCGATCGCGACGACTTCCTCCCCGTCGTATCGGTCGTACAGCTCCCACACCTCCTCGCCCTCGTTGGGGACGATCCGTGCGTCCCACTGGCGCCCGTTGTGGGAGCCGATCGTCGACTCGCCGTATCGGTCGTCGATCGCCGGCTTGAACGCGACGATCTCCTGGCCCGCAATATCGGCACGCCGTAGCCGCCGAAGCAGTTCCTCGGTCTTCCCAGAGAACATCGACCCCGTGATTACCTCGATCCACCCCGAGCGCGTGATGGCGTGCATAGGTACGGGCGATTCGGCCACGAGCAAAACAGTTTCGAAGGGATACATCGGACGAAGAGACAATCGATCTCCGGGGGAACGTCTATCGGGATCGCCCTACTCATTCGAGGTATGCCCGCGAAACTCGAGGAGAAGGTCGATCGATACGAACGGATGCTCGCCGACGCGCTCGACGTCGCCGATCGGGCCGTCCCCGAGGGGACGCCCCTCGACGAGGCCGCGAGTGGCTGTCGGGAAATGGCAGAATCCTACCTCGAGGACGGCCGTCACTTCAGGGAGGAGGACGACCCGGTTAACGCACTGGCGTCGTACTCGTACGGCTACGGGTGGCTCGACTGTGGCGTGAGGATGGGGCTGTTTTCGGTTCCCGAGGACAGCGACCTGTTCACCAGCTAGTCACCAGCTAGTCACCAGCTAGCACCGGTTAGCTACCAGTTAGTCCCGCGCGGATTCAGGCTGCGTCCGGGTCCAGCGTCCGGTCGACGACCTCCTCGATCGCCTCCTCCAGCGGTTCCAGTTGCTCCCGGTAGGAAACGACGAGACGGTAGACGACGACGTAGCCGAGGACCGTCGCGACGACCGCGAGGATCAGATTACCGACCAGCAGCCTGACGACGATCTCCGGTCCGGCCGAAAGCGAGACGTCGGTCATCGTAACACCTTCGACTGGTCCGAGCAGCAGCGTGCCCAGCGAGAAGCTAGCAGCGTAAACCCCCCACTTGACGACCGGGTTGAATACGAGCACCGACGCGAACAGGGCGATCTTGCTGATCGACTTGAAGAGCGCGACGAGTACGACGAAGAGTATCAGCCCTGTCCCCAGGGTCGGCAACATCGTGATGAACACTCCCACCGCGAAGCTTCCGGCGACTTCGCGGGGCGTGTGCTCGTCGGCGAATGCCCGCTTGAGTTCGGCGTGAATTCGCCTGCGATACTCCCCGACGCGCTCGACGATCATTGGATACGGAATACGCTACCGTCGGGAAAATAGCTGTCGCCGGCCCGACCGATCCGCGGTTGCAACCTCGGTCGATCCGCGGTTGCATCACTCGAACCGGTAGGTCGGTCCGTCCGGGGCGTCCTCGACTTCGATTCCTGCCTCGTCGAGGGCGTCGCGCAACTGGTCGGCACGCTCGTAGTTTCCGGCCTGGCGTTCCTGCTCTCTGATCTCCAACACGAGTTCGACGAGCTCGCCCGCCAGCGTGGCGTCGCCGTCGTCGACGGCGTCGAACTGGAGACCGAGGACGCCCTCCCCGAACGTTTCGAGGGTCTCGATCGACCGCCGGAGTCCCGGGTAGTCGTACGTCTCGTTCGATTCGACGTGGCGGTTGACTGCGGCGGCGAGGTCCAAAATCGCCGCCGTCGCCTCGCGGACGTTGAAATCGTCGTTCATCGCCGCCTCGAACTCCGTCCGCGTCGCCTCGACGGCGTCCCGGAGGGCCTCGTCTTCGGCTTTCGTCACCGCGTCGACCGAGTCGGCCGCCGCCACGGCGGTCTCGTAGGCTCGCTGGAGACGCTCGAACCGTTCCTCGGCTTCCTCGAGTGCGTCCTCGGAGAGCGCCTGATCGGTTCGGTACTGCGCCCCCGCATAGAACGTTCGAACAACGTTGACACCCAACTTCTCGAGCGCGTCGGAGACAGTCCAGTAGTTGCCCAGACTCGAACTCATCTTCTCGCCTTCGGTTTCGAGCAGGCCGTTGTGGAGCCAGTAGCGCACGAACTCCTCGCCGGTTGCGGCCTCGCTCTGGGCGATCTCGTTTTCGTGGTGGGGAAACACCAGGTCGCGCCCGCCCATGTGGACATCGATCGTCTCTCCGAGGTGTGTCATCGACATCGCCGAGCACTCGACGTGCCAGCCGGGTCTGCCGTCACTCCAGGGGGAATCCCAGGTCTGTCCGGTCGGAAGCGCTCCCTCGTGTTCGTGTTTCCGGTGCTCCCGAACCGCCGACTCGCTGACGCCGTCGGCTTTCCACAGCGCGAAGTCGGCGGGGTGTCGCTTCTCGGAGCGTTCGTCGGGCTCGCCCTGAGCTTCCAGTTCCTCGAGCTCCTGGTTGGAGAGGTCGCCGTAGCTCTCGAACTGTGTGACGTCGAAGTACACCGAACCGTTCGACTCGTAGGCGTACCCCCGGTCGACGAGCGTCTCGACCAGATCGATGATCTCGGGGACGTGTTCGGAGACCCGTGGATACACCTCCGCGCGCAGGAGGTTCAGCCCGCGCATGTCCTCGAAGATATCCGCGGTGAAGTGGCGGGCCACGTCCGCCTCGGTGTCCCAGTCGTCGCGCTCCCCCGCCCGCGCGGTGATCTTCTCGTTGACGTCGGTGACGTTCTCCACGTGGCGGACGTCGTAGCCGAGATACTCGAGCCACCGGTGGATGATGTCGGCGTGCACCCACGCCCGGGCGTGGCCGAGGTGGGCGTCGTCCGAAACCGTCAGCCCGCAGACGTACAGCAGCACTTCGCCGTCGTCGACCTCGAACGCCTCGCGCTCGCCCGACAGGGTGTTTGTCACCGAAAGGGTCATCGGGAGCCTCTACCCACGGCGCGCGTTTGAAAGCGTCGAATAATCGTGGAATCGTGGCCGGGAGCGACTCCCCGCTATTCGTCGTCCTCGTCGGCCTCGGTCTGGACGACCTCGATGACCGAAAGCGGGACGTCGCGGAGCGCGCCGCCGACCTCGCTTTTCGCGATCCGGCTGGCGTGTTCCTCGCCTTCGGCGTTGAATACCTCGATTTCCAGCAACAGCCCCACGAGCGCCGTCTCCGCGGCGATGTACGCCGAATCGAACGGCTCCCCGCAGGCGGGACAGGTCGTCACCCCGACCTCGACTTCGACGAACTCTTTGTCCTGTTCGTTGAGGCGCCGTCCAGCCTCGCTTACCGCCACGCCGATCGCGTCGTCGATGTCCTCTACGTCGCGAACCAGCCAGGCCGCCTCCATCGCAACGAGGTAATTGCTCATACGACGTTCAACGAGACCCGGAGGGTCGTGTCTTACGATTCGCGGACCATGTTTCGGGAGCTCGAGCCCCGAACTTCCCCGTTCGAGCCCCGAACTTCCCCGTTCGAGAGGCGCACGAGACGGTTTCATTCGCGATAAGTTACGGATATCCACCCGAAAGCTACTCCAGGTGATTGACTGTGAAACGACTGGCGACGATCTTCTACCCGAATACAGCCGGAATCCAGAAAACCGAAAGACAGCGGAGGGGTAACTGACGCCTGCCTCTCGACACCTTTATATATGGGTGAGCACCCACCGCCGGGTAGGCAATGATCGAACGCGTACGCAGTGCCGTGATGCTCGCTGTCCACCAACTGACCGTCGCGGTCGGGATCGTCCTGTTCCCGATCGCACTCCTCGCCAATCGGATCGGATTGCGGTTCCCGCTCCACCGGCTGCTCCAGGAGGTCCAGACCGTGTCCGAAGAAACAACTGACGACTGACAACTGACGACTGACAACTGACGACTGATTTTCGATTCAGAGGAGAACAGCTCGCAGGCGTTAAGTTCGCCCGCACCGACACTCGCGTATGGAGCGTACCGTCTCCCGGCGGGCAGTGCTTGCGACACTCGGCGGGGCGACGTCCGTCGCCGTCGCGGGCTGTCTCGGCGGCGCGGATCAGTCACACGACTGCGAGTTGACCGAACCGGACCCGGTGACCGACCTCGACCGGCCGACGCTGGGCCCCGACGACGCCGATGTCGTCGTCTCGGCGTTCGACGACTTCGCCTGTCCGCACTGTGCGACGTTCAAACTCGATGAGTTCCCCGAGTTCCGTTCCGAGTACGTCGACGAGGGGCTCGTCCAGTTTCGCCAGTACGACTTCCCGATCCCGGCGGACGGCGAATGGTCGGAGCCGATCGCAAATGCCGCTCGGGGGATCCAGGACCGGTTCGACGACGAAACCTACTTCGAGTACTCGACGCTGCTTTTCGAACAGCTTCGAGGGGACGACTACTCCTACGAGGCGATCGGCGAGCACGCCGAGGCAATCGGCGACGACGGCTGTCTCGCCATCGCCGACGCGGAGTTCGAACCCTACGAAGCGGTGGTGAGTGCCGACCGCGAGGAGGGGGTAAACAGGGGCGTGAGCGGAACGCCCACGGTGTTCGTCGACGATCAGCAGGTGAGCCCGGAGTTCGAGGCGATCGCCGAGGCGATCGACGACCGGTTGTGACGTCGACGACGGGCTCCGATCGGCGTCGTTGGTAAGTCTTAAAACGTCCCGCCGCGGAATTACAAACGAGCCGAGGTAGCCTAGCCCGGCCAAGGCGGTTGCCTCGAGAGCAACTGTCCGTCAGGACTCGGGAGTTCAAATCTCCCCCTCGGCGTTTTCAGGGAGTAGGTTGGGTAGCGACAGGTACGTCCGTTGTCCACTCGAGCGAGCTGACGCCGGGGATTTGAACGAGCCGACCGGCGAGCGACCGCAGCAAAGGTGGTCTACAGCACCGGCTCGCTCTCGCCGTACACCGCGACCGTGACGACGGTCGTCCAGGCGCCGTCTTCGGGGCGAGCGGTCGTCACCTCGAACTCCCGGTCCGGCAGCGCCCAGTCCCGGAGTTCGCTCCCGGCGTCGAGGCCGTCCTCGAGTTCCCGTCGGACCGCCGTCGGGTCCCGCCCGGTCGCCTCGTAAAACAGCCCCGGTCCGGGACCCGTCGCCCATCCGAGTCCGGCGACGAGCGGGTCGTCGCTCGCCCCCGGTGGGGCCGTGATCCGCGATTCCACGACGGTGAGGCGGTTGCCGGCCGGCCCGAGATCCGGCGCCCGGTCGACGCGTTCGACCGCCGCCCCGGCGGGGACGATAGAGGAGACGCGAACCAGGTTGTAGTTGTGGAGGTTCGCGTCGGCAAGCGCCGCATCGTAGGCGGCCATCTCCGTTGGGGCGACCCCGACGCCGCCGGCGACGTGGATCCGATTCATCACCTGATCTGGGTCGGCGACGGGTTAAGGAGTTGCGTTCCGCGACGAGAAAACGATCGTGGCGCCGGCGTCAGTACTGGTAGTGGACGACGCCGTCGGGTCCGTCGTCGGTGTGGTCGAGTTTCTCGATGGCGTCCTCGAAGTCCCGGCGTTCCACTGTCGTCCGGCCGTCCCGGATCGCGAACATTCCCGCCTCGGTCACCAGCGATTCGATATCGGCCCCAGAGTAGTCGGACAGCTTCGATGCGAGATCGGCGAAGTCGACGTCGTCGTCGACGTTCATCTCCCGCGTGTGGATCTCGAGGATCTTCCGCCGGCCGTCCTCATCGGGTTTGGGGATCTCGATCAACCGATCGAACCGCCCGGGCCGCAGGATCGCCTCGTCGAGCATGTCGAACCGGTTTGTGGCGGCGATGATCCGCACCTCGCCCCGGTCGTCGAAGCCGTCCATCTCCGAGAGCAGTTGCATCATCGTCCGCTGGACCTCCGCGTCGCCGGAGGTCTTCGAGTCCGTCCGTTTGGAGGCCACCGCGTCGATCTCGTCGATGAAGATCACTGCCGGCTCCCGCTCGGCCGCCAGGTCGAACAGGTCACGGACCAGCCGGGCGCCCTCGCCGATGAACTTCCGTACCAGCTCGGAGCCGGCCATCTTGATGAACGTCGCATCCGTCTCGTTTGCGACCGCCTTCGCGAGCATCGTCTTGCCCGTCCCCGGTGCGCCGTGCAACAGCACGCCCGAGGGAGGTTCCACGCCGACGGTCTCGAAGATCTCGGGGTGGGAAAGCGGGTCCTCGACTGCTTCCTTCACTTCCCGGATCTGTTCGTCGATCCCGCCGATGTCGTCGTAGGTCACGTCCGGCGACTCCTCGACCTCCATCGCCTGTGCCCGGGCGTCGGTTTCGTCGTCCAGCAGCGTCTGGATGCCGAACGAGTCGTCGATTCCGACCCTGTCGCCCGCCTCCAGGGCGTCCTCGAGCTTCGGGGTCGCCTCGGTCAACACTTCCTGGTTGTTGCCGTGTTGCTTGATGATCACGCCGTCGTCGGTCAACTCCTCGACGCTGGCGATGTACAGCGCTGAGGTTTTCAGCGCTTCGTTGCGCCGCTTCAACCTGTCTACCTTCTCGCGGAGCTGCTCCCGACGGCTCCGCGTCTGTGCCAGCCGTTGTTCCAGCTCCTCGTTTACGCCAACGATGCGCCTGTAGTGCTCGCGGATGGCGTCGAGCCGCTCCGCGTCGCTCATCTCGGGGTCGAGTTCCAGGCGCGGGCGGTCGGGGAGCGACGGGCTCCGGGACATCTCTTACCCTAAGTTTGTCTCCTGCCTAAATGTGCCTTTGGGTCGACGCGTGTGTCTGTCCTCTTCTCGAGCGGGGCGTCCATCCCGCATCGGGCAGGGTGCTTATAGTCCCGGCCGCCGATCACTCGCACGACGCCTCGGGGGACCAATTCCGGATGGATCTCAAACGCGCGCTTTCGGTGACGCTTCAGCTCACGCTCGCGGTGGTCGTCATCGCCCTCGTCGCCGGGCAGTTGCTCGGCCAGCCGATCCTGTTGAGCTTCGTCGAGACGGGCAGCATGGAGCCGACGCTCGAACCGGGGGACGGATTCGTCGCGGTTCCGGCGGAGCTATCCGGCGAGATACAGCAGGGTGACGTGATCGTCTTCCACGCCGAGGAGATCCAGGGCGGCGGGCTCACCACCCACCGCGTCGTCGAGGTCACCGAGCAGGGGTACATCACCCGCGGGGACGCCAACCCGTTTACCGATCAGGACGGTGACGAGCCGGTCGTGCGGGACGCACAGGTGGTCGCGACAGCGCTCCAGTTCGGCGGATCGGTCGTCGTCATCCCGCATCTCGGAACGGCGGTGATGGGTCTGCAAGCGGGGCTGGAGACGGTTCAGCGCCAGCTTGCGGCGGCGCTGGGAACGCGGGCGTTGCTCGGGCCACAGGGGATCGCGTACGTGCTGTTTGCGCTGTCGGTCCTGGCGTACGCGGCCGACTACCTGCTGTTCGGCTCGGCGGGAAAAAAGCGACTCCGAGAGCGCACTCGGAACACGGGGACGTCCGCCCGGACCCTGCTTCTCGTGCTCGCGCTCGTCCTCGTGATCACCGCCACAGCCGCGATGATCGTTCCGGCCGGAACAGAGCAGTTCACGATCGTCTCCGCGGAGTTCGAGTCCGAAAACCCCACCGTCATCGAGCGGGGTACAGCCTCCGAACTTCCGTATCTCGTACCCAACGCCGGACTGGTGCCGGTCCACGTCTACCTCGAACCCGCAAGCGAGGGGGTAGCCGTCGAGCCGGAGTACACCTACGTCGGCTCCCGGGTCGAGACCACGGCGACGCTCACGCTGTCTGCACCCGAGGAGACCGGTGCATATCGGCGATTCGTTACCGAACGACGCTATCTCGCCGTCCTGCCCGCTCCGGTGATCGACACGCTGTACCGGATCCATCCCTGGCTCCCGCTCGTCGTCATAAACGCCGTTCTCGCCGGCGGGATCTACGGGGTCGGACGGCTGTTGCTCGGTACCGGACGGATCCGCGATCGGAACCGAAAACCCCGCGGACGGCGGTATCGGCGGATCCTCCGGTCGCTGTACGAGTGAGTAGCAGTCCTCGATTCCGTCGTTTCTGCGGATTCGACACCGGGGGATCCCACGCCGGGGTATCCCACGTAGGGGGATCCCACGCCGAGGACACCACGCCGAGGACACCACGCTTACTATCCGTCCGCTCGCAACGCCGAACATGCGCGGACTATCCGAAATCGGTACTGTCGGCGTCGTCGGCGCGGGAACGATGGGCAGCGGGATCGCCCAGGTCGCAGCGACCGCCGGCTACGACGTCGTGATGCGCGACGTAACCGAGGAGTACGTCCACGACGGGCTCGATCGAATCGACTCGAGCCTCGAACGCCTCGCGGGGAAGGATCGACTCGACGATTCGCCCGCGGAAATCCAGTCGCGAATCACCGGTGTAACTGAACTCGAGGAACTTTCCGGATCCGATGTCGTCGTCGAGGCAGTCGTCGAGGAACTCGACATCAAGCGCGACGTGTTCGAGGCGCTCGACGAACAGCTCCCGAACGACGTCGTGCTCGCGACCAACACCTCGACCCTTTCGATCACGTCGGTCGCGGCCGCCACCGATCGCCCGGAGCTCGTCGTCGGGCTCCACTTCATGAACCCGGTCCCGCTTATGGAGGGTGTCGAGGTCGTCGTGGGGGAACACACCGACGAGGAGGTGGCCTCGTTCGCCCACGCGTTCGCAGAGGCGCTCGGAAAGAAGACCTGGGAGTCGGACGACAAACCCGGCTTCGTGACCAATCGGATCTTGATGCCGTGGATCAACGAGGGGATCCGGGCGTACGACGAGGGCGTGGCGACGAAGGAGGACATCGACGCCGGAATGAAACTCGGGACGAACGTTCCGATGGGCCCGCTGGAGCTCGCGGACCACATCGGGCTCGACATCTGTCTGCACGCGAGCGAAACGCTCCAGGAAGAGCTCGGCGACAGATATCGGCCGGCGTATCTCCTCAAGCGCAAAGTCGAAGCGGGCGATCTCGGGAAGAAGACGGGACGGGGTTTTTACGAGTACTGAGCCGGCTGTCTTTCTCCTCCGTTCGATCGGTGTTCGCGTTCGTATACTGACGGGTGTTCCCGCTCGGGAACGGCCGGATATAAGCTGTTGGCGAACTAACGTTCGGGCATGAATTTCCGTCGAATCGCGAGCTACGCCACGCTCGCTGCTGGAGCGCTTGCCGCCACGAACCGGGGACTTCGACGAACCGAACCGCTCGATCCGCCGTTGCCCGGCGAGCAGCGGAGCTACCGCTGGCGAGGCATGGAGATCGCACACACCCTCGCGGGCGATCCAGGCGACCCGACGCTGGTGCTGCTTCACGGGACGAGCGCCGTCGCGTCGAGCGGCGAGTGGCGCGAGGTGTTCGGCCGCCTCGCCGAGGAGTATCACGTCGTCGCGCCGGACCTCCCGGGCTTCGGCTGTTCTGACCGTCCGCGGATCGACTATACGCCGGAGCTGTACGTCGACTTCATCCGCGAGTTCCTCGAGCCGTACGACGAGCCGGCGGTCCTGGCGTCGTCGCTTACGGGAGCTTACGCCGTCGCCGCCGCCGAAGACGTCGACGTCTCCCGGCTGTTTCTGGTCTGTCCCTCCGCCACCGGCGGCCCGGAGCCGCCGAAAGCCTGGCTCCGGGAGCTGCTCTGGACGCCAGTGATCGGTGAGGCGCTGTTCAATCTCTCGGTCTCGGAGCCGGCGATCCGGTACTTCAACGCCGACCACGGTTACTACGACCCCGCGAAGCTCACCGACGAGTGGGTCGAGTACGAATGGCAGACAGGACACCGTCCGAACGCACGGTTCGCCCCGGCGGCGTTCCTCTCGGGGTATCTCAACGTCGACATCGACCTCGGGGCCGCGCTCGCGGAGTTGGACGTCCCGGCGACCGTGATCTGGGGCCGCGAGGCGGAGGTATCGCCGCTGTCGCGTGGCCGGGAGATCGCCGAAACCGCCGACGCCAGGCTCGTCGTCTTCGACGACGCGAAACTGCTCCCGCACGTCGAGTATCCCGATCAGTTTGTCGACGAAATCCGGACGTCGATGGAAAGCGAGTGAAGACCTGCCCGCGGTGACGATCTGTTCGTGATGTCGATTCAGACCGGCCTGAACACCAAAAGCGGATCGCCCGTCGTCTCGCGCTCCTCTACGCTCGGTTCGACCGTCGTTCCGGTTTCGACAGCCTCGAGGTCGACCCCCCGAACGACGCCCGTCAGTCGGACCGGACCGAAGTCGACTACGGCAGTCGCGTACGGCGTGTCCTCGGCGAACTGCGGCGAGGCGACGTGGACGACGGTGACGGCTTCGATCGTTCCCGTCTCGGGGAGCGGTTTCTCTTCGATGTCAGTAGAGCCGCTGTGGGGACAGATCCGGCGCGGCGGCAGCGATCCCTCGCCGGTCGGCGACTCGAGGTAGTAGCCCTCCCCGTCGTCGATCGCCGCGAGCCATTCGTCGAAGCCAGCGTCGCCGGGTTCGTCCCCGCCGTCGCCGGGTTCGTCCCCGCCGTCGCCCTGCTCCTCGCCGCCGTCTGTGCGGAGGCGGTCGTTTCGCTCGGTCATGCGAGCACCTCCAGTACGTGAACCACAGCGCTCGCGACCGTCCCGCCGGCGTTGTGGGTGATCCCGAGCCTGGCGTCGTCGACGGCGTCGCTGTTCGGGTGGTCCCCTCTGAGCAGGCGGGTCATCTCCACCACCTGCGAGGCGCCGGTGGCCCCGACCGGGTGTCCTTTCGCCTTCAGCCCCCCCGAGAGGTTCACCGGGAGGTCGCCGTCGGCGGCCGTCTCCCCGCGGCGGGCGGCTCCGATCGCGTGGCCCGGCTCGTAAAGCCCCAGCGACTCCAGCGCCAGCACCTCCGCGATAGTAAAGCAGTCGTGCACCTCCGCGAGTTCGACGTCGTCGGCCTCGATCGCGGCGTCGGCGTAGGCCATCTCCGCCGCCTGCTCGGTCGCGGGCGTCCACGCGAGGTCGTCGCGATCCTGGAGCGCCATTTTGTCGGTGCCCTGGCCGCTGCCGACGATCCCGACCGGAGCGTCGAGGTCGTTCGCCTCGGCGTAATCGTCGGAGACGAGCACCAGCGCGGCGGCGCCGTCGGTGATCGGCGCACAGTCGAACAGGTAAAGCGGCTCCGCGACCGGTGGGGCATCCATCGCCTTCTCGACGGACACCGCCCGCTGGTACTGGGCGTACTCGTTCTCGACAGCGTTGCCGTGGTTCTTCGAGGCGACGTGAGCCAGATCCTCCCGGCTGCCGCCGTACTCGTCGAAGTACGCCGACGCCATCAGGGCGTACGCCCCGGGGAACGTCATCCCCGCGCGCACCTCGAAGAGGTCGTCTGCGGCGATCGCGAGCCCCTCGGTCGCACCGGCGGTGCCGAGGTTCGTCATCCGTTCCATCCCGCCGACGGCCACGACGTCGGCCTCGCCGCTTCGGACGGTCTTTACGGCTTCCCTGACTGCCACGCCCGCGGAGGCGCACGCCTCCTCGTATCGGGTCGCCGGGCAGTCGAGTCCGGCCGCCTCGGCCATCAGCGGCGCCTGGTGTCCCTGGTGTTCCGCGAGCGCGCCCATGAAGTTGCCGTAGTTGAGCTGGGCGACGTCCTCGCGGGGAACTGACGCGTCCTCGAACGCCAACTGACTTGCCTCCGCGAACAGGTCCCGCCCGGTTCGCTCCGGGATCTGTCCGAAATGGGTCAACCCGACGCCCGCGACTCGAACCGCCGTCATCGCGGTCGATCCCTCCCGCGTTCCGTGTCGGCGGGGCGGAACCGTTGGGTTCCGTCTGCCGCCGCTGTCGTGTCTCGTTTCGTCATACCAGTAGGTACCGTAACGACGCTCATATGTGTGCCGGAGTGGCCCGTTTCTGCGCTGTCACCATTAGCCGATGTATCGGAGTTCGTCGTCGGGGATCCCGGAGCCTCCCTCCTGCATCTCCCGGATCTTGCCGACGACTTCCTCCATCTCCTCGGCCCTGTCCTCGAGTTGTTCGTATCCCAGTTCGAACTCCAGTGCGGCTTCCAGCACCTCCAGTACGGCGCGTGCGCTTTTGGGATCGACGAGGTAGCCGCTGGTTTCGCCCATCAGACACGTCGCCTCGATTCCCCGGCGTTTTCCGAGCCCGAGCAGGAGTCCGGAGACGCCGACGATCCCGCCGGCGGGTTCGTCGGGGCGAAACTCGACGCCGGCATCCTCCAGTTCCCCGCGCAGTTCCGCGTCGGAGACGGCACCCAGCACCGTGTACTCCTCGACGAGTTCTCCGGTCGGGACGCCTCCGAGCGCGAAGGCACGTTCGCAGCCGAACTCCTCGGCGATGTCGAGGAACGCGTCGGTGAGCCGGTAATGGCCCTCGTTCGAGGACGCCTGGTGATCCCCGGTCAACACGAGCAGGTCGGCGCCCTCGGTTTCGATCGCGTGAAACTCCGCACAGACGAGGTCCGCGACGCCGTCCTCGTCGACGTTCACCTGCGGCGGGAAGTCGGTCGCATACACCCGCCGCACGAGCTGGCTGTCACACTCCTCGAGGAGGTGTTCGGCCGCGAGCTTCCCGACGTGTCCGACTCCCGGGAGCCCCTCGACGAGCACGGGATCTCCGATCTCGGCGTCGGCCACGCATTCGATCTCGATGTCTTCCATAGGCGTCACTCGCGGGAGCACGCCCCTTGGGCGTGTCGGTACACTACAGACCCGATACGATTTTCCGAGTCCCCGCAGAAGGAACGCCCATGCTGACCCGACAGTTCGTCCGGGAGAACCCGGACGCCGTCCGTGAGGCGCTCGCTGCCCGCGGTACCGAGGACGTCGATCTCGACCGGATCCTCGAGATCGACGAGGAGTGGCGCGAGCTGAAGGCCCGGGGGGACGACCTCCGACACCGGCGAAACGAGGTTTCCAGCCGCATCGGCGAGCTGAAAGCCGAAGGCGACGAGGAGAAAGCCCAGGAGGCGATCGAGGAGTCCAGCGAGCTCAAGGAGGAACTCTCCGAACTCGAAGCCCGCGCCGACGAACTCGAGACGGAACTCGAGCAACTGCTTTTGGAACTTCCGCAGATCCCCCAGGAGTCGGTGCCGGTCGGCGAGGACGAGTCCGACAACGTCGAGCGTCGCCGAGCAGGATTCGAGGACCTCCGGGAGATCCCGGCGGATCCGGTTCCCCACTACGAACTGGGCGAAACGCTGGAGATACTCGACGAAAAGCGCGGCGCCAAGACGACCGGATCCGGGTTCTACTTCCTGAAAGGGGACGGCGCACGCCTCGAGCACGCGCTGATCCAGTTCATGATGGACGTCCACCGCGAGCAGGGGTATCACGACCTCTTCCCGCCGATCCCGGTCAAGAGTTCGTCGATGCGCGGGACGGGTCAGCTCCCGAAGTTCAACCACGACGCCTACCGGATCGGCGGCGACGAACACGCCGAGTACGACGACGACGACCTGTGGCTGTGTCCCACCGCGGAGGTGCCGGTGACGAACATGCACCGCGAGGAGATCCTCCTCGATGAGGACCTCCCACTGAAGTACCAGGCGTACACCCCGAACTTCCGGCGCGAGGCGGGCGAACACGGCACCGAAACCCGGGGAATCGTCCGCGTCCACCAGTTCAACAAGGTCGAGCTCGTCAACTTCGTCCGGCCCGAGAACAGCGACGACCGGCTGGAGGCGCTCATCGACGAGGCGTGTGCGGTGCTCGACCGGCTGGAGCTTCCGTACCGGACTCTCGACCTATGTACGGGGGATCTGACGTTCGCCTCCGCGAAGACCGTCGACGTCGAGGTGTGGGCGCCCGCCGACGACATGCCCGACGGCCCGGACCGTGGCGGACGGTGGCTCGAGGTGTCCAGCGCGTCGAACTTCGAGGCGTTCCAGGCGCGACGGGCGGGGATCCGGTTCCGGCGCGAACACCACGAGTCGGCCGAACATCTCCACACGCTCAACGCCTCCGGCACCGCGATCGGCCGGGTGATGGTGGCGATCCTCGAGTACTACCAAAACGAGGACGGCACCGTCGAAGTGCCGGAAGCACTGCGGCCGTACATGGACGGTCAGGAACTGATCGAGGGTCACGACTCGGTCGGCGAGTCGGCGCTGGGTCGCGGCGACGGGAACTGATCGTGCAGGGAGATCCCGAGGTCGTCGTGCTCCGGTACGGCCATCGTCCGGGTCGGGACGACCGCATGACCACACACGTGGGACTCACCGCCCGAGCACTCGGGGCCGATCGAGTGATCTTCCCGTCGAACGCGACCCAGTCGAAGGAGACCGTCGACAGCGTCACCGATCGTTTCGGCGGCCCCTTCGTCTCCGAACTCCGCGACGACCAGCGGGCGATCGTTCGCGACTGGGCCGGGATCGTCGTCCACCTCACGATGTACGGCGAACCGATCCAGGAGGTCGAAGCGGAGATCAGGGAACAGCACGGATCCGACGACGGTGGAGACGACGATGGGATGGACGACGGGGAGCCGCTCTTGATCGTCGTCGGCGGCGAGAAAGTCCCGTTCGAACTGTACGAGCGGGCCGACTACAACGTCGGCGTGACGAACCAGCCCCACTCGGAGGTCGCCGGGCTCGCCGTCTTCCTGGATCGGTTGTTCGAGGGGCGGCAACTCGACCGGGAGTGGGAGGACGCCGACCGACGGGTCGTGCCCCGGGAGACGGGCAAGGAAGTCGTTTCGGCCGAGGGATCGGACGAGGACGACGGCCACGACCGTTGATGTCGACAACTACCGAACTGCCTCCGGTACGTTTAATACTGAATATCGTGGGGTTCAATCCATGAGTGGACGACCCCTGGACGTGCTCGAAGAGACCCTGCAGGCGACCGTGACGATTCAGCTCAAGGACGGGGCGATCTACCACGGCATCCTTGCGGGATACGACCAGCACATGAACCTCGTCCTCGAGGCGGTCGACGACGTCGAGGCGTTCGCAGACGAGCCGGGCGAGGCGGTCCAAGACACAACCATTATACGCGGCGATAACGTCGTGACGATAAGCACATGACCGGCGCAGGGACTCCCAGCCAGGGCAAGAAGAACAAAACGACACACGTCAAATGTCGACGCTGTGGCGAAAAATCCTACCACACGAAAAAGAAAGTCTGCAGTTCGTGCGGCTTCGGAAAGTCCGCCAAACGGCGCGACTACGAGTGGCAGTCGAAGGCCGGCGAGTGATCGCGTTCTCCTTATAAGCGGTCGTACTCCTTATAAGCGGTCGTACTCGTCCCTGAAGGTGACGAGCGTCGCCGCGAACACGGCGATGACGATCGGCCCGACGAACAGGCCCGTGAATCCCAGCGTGAACACGCCGCCGAACACCCCGATCAGTATCACCGCCGGGTTCAGTCGGGCCTGCTGGTCGATGACGATCGGGCGCGCGTAGTTGTCGATCATGCTCACCACGAACACGCCGTACAGCGCGAGCAACAGCCCCGTCGCGGGTTCGCCGATCAACACCAGGTAGCCGGCCGCCGGGCCCCACACCAGGAACGCGCCGATCAGCGGCAGCAACGCGAGTACGATCATCACTGTGGTCCAGAACACCGGACGGGGAAGCCCCGCGAAGTAGAGACCCATCCCGGCGACGATTCCCTGGAGCACGGCCGCGAAGATGTGACCGATCACCACTCCCCACGTCGTCCGGTGGATCCGATCGAACAGCTTCCGTGTCATCGGCGGCGACAGGGGGATGATCGTGTGGAGCCACCCGACGAACTCCTCGCCGTCCCGGAGCACGTAGTAGACGATAAACAGTACAAGCGCGACACCCAGCGCGCCGTGAAGCGCGACCGTAAACACCTCCGAGATACTGCCGAACAGCGCGTCGATCAGGTTGTCACCAGTTTCGATTACGGCCGCACGCAGGTCGACTTCAACGCCCGTGAGATCGGCGATCGTCGCCTCGATCTCGCCCAACTGGAGACCGGTTTCCCCCTGGGCAAACGCCTGCAGGTCCCGAATGAATATCAGAAAGATGTACAAGAGCGGAACACCGGCGACGAAGAACGCCCCAAATATCAACAGGATCGGTGCCGCACGCTCGCCGACGCTGGGTGCAAGCCGCCGCTGGAGCGGGTACAGTACGTACCCGAGGATGACCGCCGCGAGAATGTACTGGAGGAACGGCATCACCACGGCGAGCGTCGCCAGCGCCGAAAGCGCAATCAGGAGAATGAGGAATGCGCGCTGGGTGTTCATATTCCCACTGCGTCGACCCGATACTTAAATTCGGCCGAGCGGAGCGTATCCCTGACGGATCCCCACGTCCGAATCCGGGGCACGGATGTCCCCACACTGTGGGAAACGACAACACGCCTATCCGTGCAGCACATCTACATCTTGTATGAGCGACACCGCGACCGTCCCGAACTACCGGCGACTCTCGGACGCCGAGTTCAGCAGCCGGGTCGATCGGCTCCGCGAACGGTACGGGGAGTGTGATCTGTGCGCTCACGCATGCGAGGTCGACCGAACGGCCGGGGAGCTGGGGCGGTGTCGGGCCGACGACACGCCCGTCGTCTCCTCGGCGTTCCCCCACCGCGGGGAGGAGGCACCGCTTTCGGGACACCGCGGCAGCGGGACAATATTCCTCTCGTGGTGCAACCTCCGGTGTGTGTTCTGCCAGAACTACGAGATCAGCCAGGAGGGAGTCGGCAGGGAGGTCACGGCCGAAGAGATCGCAGAGATGGCGCTGTCCCTCCAGTCGAAAGGTTGTCACAACATCAACTTCGTCACGCCGACCCACTTCGCCCCGGACCTGGCGGAGGCGGTGAAAATCGCCAGCGATCGGGGCCTCGATATCCCGATCGTCTGGAACTGTGGCGGCTACGAGCGCGCAGAAACCGTCGAACTCCTCGAGGGGATCATCGACGTCTACATGCCCGACGTGAAGTGGGCCGACGACGACGCGGCCGCGAGATACTCCGGGGCGCCCAACTACTGGGAGAACGCCAGAGACTCCCTGCGCGAGATGCACCGGCAGGTCGGCGATCTCCGGCTGGAGAACGGGCTCGCCGTGGAGGGGATGCTCGTGCGCCATCTCGTGATGCCGAACCACGTCGAGAGCTCGAAGCAGGTGCTGACGTTCATCGCCGAAGAGCTCTCCAGGGAGACGTACGTCAACCTCATGTCGCAGTACCGGCCGGCGTACCGCGCGAGCGAGCCGGGACAGTACGAGGAACTGAGTCGCGGCATCAGATCCGAGGAGTACCGCGAGGTGGTTTCACACGCGCGGGAGCTGGGGCTGTCCCGCATCGAGGTCGACGAGCGCCTCCTCGGAGAGCGCTCCTGGCTGTGACGAGAGTGACACTGCACTCCCGTTCCGAACCTGCGAGGTGCCCTGCTATACGACCTGGTTTTTGAGATCCTCGTATCCGCGTTCGCGGATCCGTTCGACGTTGTCGGCGAGGATATCCGCCACCCGAGAGAAGTATTCGGGCGTGTGCCCCGCGTTGTGTGGAGTTATGTGGACGTTTCCGAAGCTCCAAAGCGGGTGATCCTCCGGGAGCGGTTCCGGGTCGGTAACGTCGAGGGCGGCCCCGCGGAGCCCGCTCACGCGGAGTCGTCGAACCAGCGCATCGGTGTCGACGATCCCCCCGCGGGCGATGTTGACGAGCACCGCGTCGGTCGGCATCGTCCGCAGCGCCTCCTCGTCGATGAGGTTCTCCGTCGTCTCGGTGAGCGGACACGCCAGCACGACGTAATCGGACCGGGAGAGCGGCTCGTAGACCTCGTCGAACCCGTACACCTCCTCGGTCGGCCCGCCCTTTTCGGGGCTGTACCGAACGCCGAGCAGTTCCGCACCGAACGGTTCGAGCCGCGTGACCACTGCCTCGCCGATCGCGCCCAGGCCGACCACCGTCACCGTGGAACCGTGAACCTCCGTGGTGGGGAAGCTCCGCCACTCCCGGCGCTCCTGCTGTCGCCAGGCCTGCTTGAAATCCCGGGCGAAGACGATCATCGAGCCGATCACGTACTCGGCGATGTTCGGGCCGTGCACGCCGGATCCGTTGGTGACCGCGACGTCGCGCTCGCGGAACGCGTCCAGTTCCAGGTGGCCCGTTCCGGCGTACACACACGCGAACAGCTCCAGGTACGGCGCCGCCTCCAGTTCCTCCGGTGAAAGCTGGAGTCCGGTCGCGATCTCGGCGGTCTCGAGCAGTTCCCGCTCCTCCGCCGGGGTTTTTGCGATCCGGACGTCCGCGTCGGGGAGTCGATCCCGGAGCTCCGCCGCGTACGTCTCCGCCGGCAGGCCGTGGATGTGCTGTCGCAACACGGCGATTTCGGTCATGCTCCTCCGTTCGAGAAGCGTCCACAAGAAGGTGTGTCACTCGGCAGCCCGTTCGCGGTTGCCTCCGGATCGCTATCTCTGCGTTCTTGCCGCATCGAACGCCGACTCCAGGTCACGCTTCAGATCGTCGATCGACTCGATCCCGACCGACACGCGGATGAGTCCATCGGTCAGTCCGGCGGCGAGCCGTTCCTCCCGGGGAACTGCGGCGTGGGTCATCGCTGCCGGCTGTTCGATGAGGCTCTCGACGCCGCCGAGCGACTCTGCGAGCGTGAACACCTCTGTTTCGCTGACGACGGTCGACGCCTCCTCGAGGCTACCATCGAATTCGAACGAGAGCATGCCGCCGAAGTCGTCCATCTGTGCGGCGGCGAGTTCGTGTTGAGGATGCGATTCCAGCCCGGGATAGTACACGTGGTCGACATCCTCGTTTTCATCGAGCCACTGTGCGAGTTCGCGGGCGTTCTCGCAGTGACGGTCCATGCGCACGGGCAGCGTCTTCGTCCCCCGCAACACGAGGAAATCGTCGAACGGTCCCGGCGTCGCCCCGACCGCGTTCTGGTAGTAGCCGATCTCCTCGTCGAGTTCGGCGTCGTCGACGATCAACGCGCCGCCGACGGTGTCGGAGTGACCGCCGAGATACTTCGTCAGCGACTGACAGACGATGTCGGCGCCGTGCTCCAGTGGACGCTGGAGGTACGGGGTCGCGAACGTGTTGTCCACAGCACACAGTGCGTCGTACTCGTCGGCAATCTCCGAGAGCGCAGCGATGTCGTTCACGCGCATCAGCGGGTTCGTCGGCGTCTCGACCCACACGAGTTCCGTCCCCTCGCGCATCGACTCGCGGACGGCATCGTGGTCGGTCGTGTCGACGAAGGTCGTCTCAACGTCGTACTGCTCGTAGGTACCCGTCAGGATCCGGTGGGTGCCGCCGTACACGTCGTCGCCGGCGACGACGTGATCCCCCGCAGACAGCAGATTCAAGACGGTGTTGATCGCGCCCATTCCCGAGGAGAAACATCGAGCGTGGCTTCCGTTTTCCAGGGACGCCAGGTTCGCTTCCAGGTCGGACCGGGTCGGATTCCCGGTCCGGGAGTACTCGTAGCCGCGATGGTCGCCGGGTGCGTCCTGTTCGTACGTCGAGTTGGCATAAATCGGCGTCATCAACGCGCCAGTCTCCGCGTCGGGCTCTTGTCCCGCGTGGATCGCGCGGGTTTCGATGTCGTACGGGCTGTCGATCGCCGATGGGGGTGTTACGTCCCGTCCGGCTGGCGGTTTATTGTTCATGGACGAGACGTGCACGCGAGGCGCCCTGACTCTTTCCGTTCTTGCCGTCGTGTCGGCCCTGGTCGATTGTCGGGTGCCCTTCGAAACGAAATACATTTGAACCGGGCTGACTGACTAATCAGTCAATGAGATGGGTCGGCCCGACCGGTGGTGATTCGATCGAATGACGGACGGGGGTCGGCCCGATACGGGCCGCGACCGGTCGGTGAACGTCATTGACGGCGCCCTGTTTCGTCCGCTGCTTTTGCTCTCGCTTCCGATTGTCGGCTCGCAGGTGCTCCAGGTGGCGTACAACGTCGCCGACACCTACTGGGTCGGTCGACTGGGATCGGACGCGGTGGCGGCGCTGTCGTACTCGTGGGCGGTCGTCTTCCTGATGGTCAGCATCGGCGGCGGACTCACCGTCGCCGGAACCGTTCTGATCGCCCAGCACAAAGGGGCGAAGGATTTCGCCCAGTCGCATCACGTCGCCGGGCAGACGCTGTCGTTCGTCACGGTCGTCGCGCTGGCGTTCGGCGTGCTCGGGTGGATCTTCACCCCGGACATGATTCGGCTGATCGGCGCACAGCCGGGCGGTGACGCGTACGTCTTCGCCGTCGAGTACACCCGGATCATCTTCGCCGGCGTCGTGTTCATGTTCTGGTTTTTCATCTACGACGCGCTCTCCCGGGGATGGGGGGACACCCGCACACCGCTTTATTTGATGGCGATATCGGTGACGCTCAACGTCGTTCTCGATCCGTTTCTCATTCTCGGATTCGAGGGCAACCCCGTCTTCTCGTGGGTCGGACTCGAGTCGCTGGGCGCGGCGTTGCTCGCCGAAACCGGCTTTGCGGGCTTCGGGGTCGCCGGCGCCGCGTACGCGACAGTCTTCTCTCGCGGGTTCGCGGCGTTCATCGGCCTGTACCTGCTGTTCAGCGGCCGGGTCGGCCTCCAGCCGTCGCTTTCGGACCTGATCTTGAAGCTCGAGACCGTCCGTCGGATCCTCGACATCGGGGGGCCGACTGCGGTCGAGCAGGGCGTCCGGGCGTTCGGCATCACCGTCCTCACCGCCGTGGTTGCGCTTGCGGGCACCGACGCGGTGGCGGCCTACGGGATCGCCACGCGGCTCTCGTCGATCCTGTTTCTGCCGGCGCTCGGGCTCGCCCGCGGCACCGAAACCGTGGTGGGACAGAACCTCGGCGCCTCACAGGTCGCGCGCTCGAAGCGGGCCGTGGCGTTGAGCGTCGGGATGGTCGTTGCCGTCTTCGTGGCGGTGGTTGCGTTGGCGTATCCGTTCGCGGAGGCGATCGCCGGCTTCTTCATCGACGAGACGACGCCGAACGCCGGCGAGGTGATCGCGATGAGTGCGGCCTTTATTACGATCGCCGGCCCGTCGTACGTGTTCCTCGGTGCGTTCCAGATCCTGCTCGGCGCGTTTCGGGGTGCCGGATCCACCCGGACCGCGATGGTGTTTTCGATTCAGGAGCTGTGGCTGTTCAGAATCCCCGTGGCGTACGTCCTCCTGTCGGTCTTCGGCATGGGGATTACGGGCGTCTGGTACGCGTTCGTGGTTTCGTACGTCTGCTCGCTTGCGACGACGGCGCTGTGGTTCTCGCGGGGAACCTGGACGTCGAACGTCGTCGACGACCGACCGTCCGTGCCGGCTACCCCGAGCGACTGAGGATCGATCATGTCCGATACCACCACCACCGAACCGTCGACGTCGGATTCCGTTTCCAATCGACGAATTATCGCGGCCGTCATCATCTCGACGTTCTTCGTCGGTTTCGGCGGGGGCGTCGTCTTCCCCATCCTTCCGAACCTGGGAGTGGTGCTGGGGATATCGGCGTTCATGGTCGGGTTGATCCTCTCGGCGAACCGGTTCGTCAGGCTCGTTGCCAACGCCCCGGCCGGCGCCTTCGTCGATCGGGTCGGGACCCGGAAACCGTTCGTGATCGGTCTCGTCATCGAGGGCGTCGCCACGTTCGGCTACGTGGTGGCGCTTTTGGTCCCCGACCCTGCGCCGGGAGCGTCGATCCTCGTCGCGTTCGCGCTCGCACCCGAAACGTGGTTCATGGTGGCCCGAATCCTGTGGGGGCTCGGCAGTGCCCTGGTGTTTGCGACCGCCTACACCATCGCGGCCGACGTGAGCGATGCCGGCGACCGCGGGACAAACATGGGTGTCGTCCGCGCGGGGATCACCCTCGGATTCCCCGCGGGACTGGTGCTCGGAGGCGTCGTGAGCGCAGTGTACAGCAACGCCACGGCGTTTATCGTCGCCGCCCTCTTTGCACTGCTCGCGTCGCTGATCGCGTATCTGATCGTCCCCGAGACGCACGTCGAAGGCGGGGGGTCGACCTCGGTGAAGCCATGGGACGTCGACCTGAGCGTCCCCGCAGTCACCGTCGGGGTCGTCAACTTCGGCCTGTATTTCGCGTACATCGGGGCGCTGTTTGCGACGCTCGTGCTGTTCCTCGGGGCGAACGACATCGCCGTGTTCGGCCTCGACGCCCAGGGGACCTCGGGGATCTTTATGGCTGGAACCGTGCTCGCCGCCGGTGCGATGACGATCGCCGGCGGTCGTCTCAGCGACGTCTACGGCGCCAGAACCCCTGTGCTCGTTGGATTCCTCGTCGTTTCCTTTCTCGGATTCATCCTGCTTGCACGGGCTGGAACGCTATTCGAACTCGCACTTTCGTGTCTGTTCATCGGTGCCGGCCAGGGCGGGACGAGCAGTCCACTGATGGCGCTTCTGGCGGATCTGACGCCCAACGAACGGATGGGTCGCGCGACGGGGACGAACAACGTGTTCGGAGATATCGGGGGTGGGCTCGGTCCGATGGTGTCGCTACCGCTCGTCGAAATCGTCGGGTTCGCCCCGGTCTATGCCGCCTGTGCGGTGATTCCGCTCCTCGCCGGTGGGGTGTTGCTCGTCGGCGTCCGAACGGAAACCGGGACGTTCGTTCCCGGTCGAAGCTCCGCGAAACCGTGACGCTGTGTCCGTCTGTCTGTTCTGTCCTGCTTGTTCTGCCTGTTTTGCCTGTTCTGTCTTGGGTCACTCGACGTACAACGAGTAGGTCACGACCGCGAACCCGATCGCCGTCAGAATGCTATTTATCGCGATGCCGGCCTCCAACCCGATGTTCAGGAGGTGATGCAAGACTCCCGCGGAAACCGCGCCGATCGTCACGATCGCGAAGCCGATCGAGAGCGCCCGAAGCGCGGGGTTTGCCGTCCGGTTGTACGCCTTGTACGCGAAGTAGCTTATGCTGCCGCCGAGAACGACGATAGCGGTTTGTGACACTACGAGGATAACGTCCCAGAGTATGGATTCTATCATGTTTCTTCTTGCACCTCCTTCCACAGTTGTGCGAGTCGCTCGTCACGTCCGCGGTCTCTGGCTTCGACCTCGACCGAGAGCGAACGGTTCTCGGTGAGTCGAACCCTGACCTCGTCGAACGCGAGCGAGTATCTCGTCGTGTGCTGTCCGTCCCGCCGTATCTCCGTCGTCTCCGTCAGGAGGGCAGCGTCGGTCAATAGCTCCAGCTTCCGATACGTCGTCGAGAGTGGGATATCACAGGCGTCCGACAACTCGCTCGCGGTCATCGGTTCCTCGAGTTCGCTGATGATCGCCTGTGCCGCATCGTCGGCCAGTGCGTCGAGAACAATCTCCGGGCCGGGCTCCGGTTGTCTCTCCCGTCCCGACGCGTTCCGGACCATCTACCCTTTCATTTGACACCCCGGGCGATAAGTTTGTCCGTCCGAACCCGCCGGCGTCGGTGCGTTGCCGCGCCGATGTTCCGGGCGAACGGTCCGACCGGCACCAGGCTTTTGTCCTTCTGGAACCAATAGAATAACAGATGTATTCGACCGACAGACGAACGTTCTTTCGAGCCGCGGGCGCCGCTGCACTCGCAGCCTCGCTCGCCGGCTGTGCAGGCAACGGAAACGATGGCGAGGACGACTACGTCGACGAGGAGCCCGACTACGGAGGGTATCTCGACGACGTGCCGAACTACGACCGGACAGTCGACGCCACGGACCAAGGCGAAGTGCGCATCGACGTCGGCGCCGGCGACGGACTCCAGTTCGAGCCGCCCGCCGTCCAGATCTCGACCGGCACCCGCGTGGTCTGGGAATGGACCGGCGAGGGCGGCGACCACAACGTCGTCGAGGAGGACGGTGCCTTCGAGTCGGAGACGACCGCTGCAGCCGGTCACGAGTTCAGCCACACCTTCGAGGAAACCGGGACGTATCTGTACGTCTGTACGCCCCACGAAGCAGTGGGGATGAAAGGCGCAGTCACCGTGGTGTAGGCGGCAGCTTTGTCCGGCCAGTGGACGACCCCGAAAGTTATATTAATGTACAATATATACAATACCATGTCGGCACCTGTGCGTCCATTCCCTTCCGATTCCCCTTCCGGCACGGAGGTGCCGACAGCGCCTACGGCGTCTTCGGGACGCCGTCTGCTCCCCACTCCTTCCCCCGACGTTTTGTGAATCCAGGGAGCGGTCGTCATCGACAACTCCTTTGTATTCCACGCGGACACTCGGACCGTGACACGTCGATCGACCTCCCTTTCTCTCCTGGCGTCTGACTCCCGACAGTCGGCCCGCCGATTCCGCTGGCTGTTGTGGGGGCTGATCGCGGCGACGTTCCTGCTCGTGAACGTCTATCGGCTGTCGACCGCAGTGATCGCGGACTCCTTGATGGGTTCGCTGGGAACGACTGGCGCACAACTGGGTACGCTGCACGCCGTCTTCTTCTTCGTCTACGCGGTGATGCAGATCCCGACCGGCGTACTCGTCGACCGGGTCGGCCCGCGTATCACCGCGGCTGCGGGGGCGGCCGTGATGAACGTGGGCGCGATCTGGTTCGCGTTGGCGTCTACGTACGGACCCGCCGTGGGGGCTCGACTGTTGATCGGTCTCGGCGGCAGCGTCATCTTCGTGTCGATGCTGCGGTTCAGCGCGAACTGGTTTCGACCCGACGAGTTCGGCACGATGAACGGGCTTTCGTTTGCCGTCGGCGGGGTCGGGGGCATCCTCGCGACGACGCCGTTCGCGCTGCTCGTCGACGCTGCCGGCTGGCGGACGTCGTTTCTCGGGCTCGCGGTCGTTGGACTGGGACTGTCAGTCGCGACGCTCCTTTTCGTCCGTGACTCGCCAGAACGGGCGGGGTTTCCGCCGATCGAGGGAATCCCCGAACGCTCACGGATCACGCTCGGGGAAGCCCGGCGGTTCGTTTCGGCGGTTCTGCGGGATCCCTGGACGTGGGTTGTCAGCGCCCTGCTTTTCGTCACCGGGGGGATCAACCTCACGCTGTTCGGTCTCTGGGGCATCCCGTACGTCGTGCAACTGTACGACACGTCGGTGACGGTCGCCTCCACGGTCACCCTGCTGGGCGGGGTCGGGATCGTCGTCGGTCCGCCGGCGATCGGCCGACTCTCGGATCGGATCGGACACCGGACCGAGTTCGTGGTGGCCGGAACCGTCGTCTACACCGCGACGCTCGGGGTGATCGCGCTGCTCGGGACTCCGCCGCTTTTCGTCGTCGGGATCGCGTTCTTTGTCGCCGGGGCGTTGCTGGGTGCGTTCGTTCTCACGTATCCGATGATCAAACGCCGTCACGAAGAACGGGCCAGCGGCATCTCCCTGGGCACGATAAACGGTGCGTCTTTCTTCGGCGCCGCGGCGTTCCCGACGCTCATGGGAATCGTGCTCGACACCTACTGGACCGGGGACATCGTCGGCGGCGTCCGGGTGTACACTGTCACCGGCTACCGCGTTGCGTTCGCGATTGCGGCGGTCGCCGGGCTGGCGACGATCGGGTGTGCGCTGTGGCTCCACCGTCACGCCCCCGAGTGAGAACAGCGCCTTCCGGAGAGACGAACCTGGATGCGAACCGCTTTACTGCTGGCGCTGGGCCGGTGACCATGGACGAGTTCGACGACGCTGATGTGTCCTGGATCGGTCGAACGTTCACGAGCGACGTGGGCTGGCAGCTGCTGGAGGAACTCGTGGCGATCCCGGATCGGATGGCGGGCACTACCGGGGAACGCGTGGCGCTGGAACACACCCGCGACGCGCTCGATACCGCCGGTGTTCGCGACGCTCGGATCGAGCCCTTCGATGTCCAGGGGTGGCAACGGGGCGACAGTCGACTCCTCGCCGACGACGGGGAGATTCGCCCGCGACGGGATCAGATCGCGCTGCCCCGAAGCCCCGAGGGTTCTGTGACGGGGGAACTGCTCGATCTCGATCACGGGCTTCCCTCGGATTTCGAGGAGCGCTCCGGGGAGATCGACGGCAGCGTCGTGATGGTGTCCACGACCGTGCCCGACGACTACGATCGGTTCATCCACCGGCGGGAGAAGTACTACTACGCCGTCGAACACGGTGCGACCGCGTTCCTGTTTGCCAACCACGTCGATGGCGGGCTCCCCCCAACGGGAAGTGTCGGCAGCGACGAAAGTCCGATCGGGGAGATCCCCGCGATGGGCGTCTCGAAGGAACTCGGCGCCCAACTCTCACGCGAGCGGGTCGGGGAGTCGATCACCGTCGAGGTCGACGCCGAGATCGCCCCCGCAGAGAGCGGCAACGTCGTCGCCGAAATCGGGCCGGAGTCCGACGAGGAGGTAGTCGTCTCCTCGCACGTCGACGCACACGACATTGCCGAGGGGGCGATGGACAACGGCGCCGGCACGGCGACTGTCGTGGAGGTCGCCCGTGCGCTCGTGGACCGGGAGGACGAACTCGATACCCGTGTCAGATTCCGCTGTTTCGGTGCGGAAGAAGTGGGTCTCGTCGGGTCGAGTCTGACGGCCGATGGGACCGATCTCGACGCGATCCGGGCAATCGTCAACGTCGACAGCAACGTCGCCGCCCGGACGGTGAAACTGGACTACCACGGTTTCGACGAACTGCAGGCGGCTGCGGAGGCGGTCGCAGATCGGTTCGATCATCCGGTACGGGTCGACGGCTCCCCGGTTCCTCACAGCGACCACTGGCCGTTCGTCAGGGAAGGCGTTCCAGGCTACATGGTCTCGGGTGCGACGGAGGGGCGCGACCGAGGGTGGGGACACACCCACGCCGACACCCTCGACAAACTCGAATCGCGGAACCTCCGCGAGCAGGCGATACTGTTGACCGAACTGGTCGTCGAACTCGCCGACGGGGAGACGGAAATCGCCCGCCGAGACCGGACGGAGATCGCCGCCGATCTGGAGGCGGACGGAGCTGCAGCGGGGATGAAAGTCACCGGCGACTGGCCGTTCGAGGAGTGAAACCCGCGTTCCGATCTCTCCCGAAACCCGAACCGAAGGTGGGAACCGAACCGAATGCGTGTGGGTTTTTCTTCCCCGAACACGCACCTGCGTGTATGCAGCAACGGGAGGGCCGTCGATGAACGTCGCGTTCGCCGGTGACGATTCGATCGTCGGGGATCTCGCCGACGTGGTCGCACGGCGGGGCGGCTCCGTCGTTCCGGTTTCGGATGCCGACGTTGTCGTCGCGATTGGAGAGTCTGCACTGTTCGATCTCGTTTGTCCCGGTCTGGAGGTGCCCGTCCTTCCGATCGCGGCCGGGGAAGGGGACCACGTCGTTTCCAAACCGGATGCGCAGGGCGCTCTCGCTGCGGTGCTCGAGGGGCGCGCGCGACGGACCCGACACTACCAGCTCGGAGTGGAGATCGACGGTGAGCGGGTCGCAACCGCGCTGTACGACCTCACACTGGTGACGGACGAACCCGCCCGCATCTCCGAGTACGCCGTCGTCGGCGACGGGGATCCGCTCGGAACTGTGCGCTCCGACGGGATCGTGGCGGCGACGCCGGCGGGAAGTGCCGGATACGCACGGTCGGCCGGCGGACCGGTGCTCTCCCCTGGTTCGGGCATCTCGGTCGTCCCGATATCGCCGTTCACCACACATCCCGAGGCGTGGGTCGTCGCCGATGAGGTGTGCGTGACCGTCACCCGCGAGGAAGACGTGTTGGTCATCGCGGACGGCGCAGACGTTTGCAGTGTCGGCTGCGACGAGTCGGTGGCGGTAACGCGGACCGATCCGGTCACCCTCCTACGTTCCTGACGAGTCAAACCCTTATATATCGGCGGTCGTGACCCGATCCGACGGTTCCCCCGCAGAGCTGCCGATTGGAAAAACTCTAATGAGTCGTCCCCTCACAGGGTGGTATGGATCCGCTCCAGTTCATCGTCCCCCTCGGCTGGGTGGACGCGATCGGCGAGTACCTGCCGTTTGCGATCTTCGCACTGGTCGTGGTGAACGGGATCACCCGACACCAGGCCCACAAATCGCACACGCGAAACGCGGACGACGGTGACGAGAACCTCACCAGACACCTCCCGCACACCGCTTTGAACGTCGCTCTCGTCGTCCTCGGCCTGCTGTTCGTGCTTCATCACCTGCACGGCGGGTTGATCATGACGGCGTTGCTCTTGACAATGTTCGTCGCGGACATCTTCGAGTACGAAGCGCGTCAAGTCGAGGCCCGGAACGGACTGGCCATAGAACGCCCCAAGTCGGCGCTTACCGCCTGGGGGCTCGCGTTCCTGTATGCGGCGTACCAGGCGTTCTTCGAGTTCGTCGCGCCGTTCTGGGAACTCGTCGTTTGAGAACTGTCCGTTTTCGACGCCGTTCAGTTCGTCGACTCCCGCTCTTCGAGGGTCCGCCGGAGTTCGCGTGCGGCCGGGATCCCGACCCAGAACGTGAGCGTCCCCAGGAGCGTCACCCACAGGAACACCTCCGCGCCGAGAATCCCCAGCACGTCGAAGAAATTGTTCGGCTCGGGCGGCTCCGCGATCAGCTGTC
Source organism: Halalkaliarchaeum desulfuricum (assembly GCF_002952775.1). Taxonomy (NCBI): domain Archaea; kingdom Methanobacteriati; phylum Methanobacteriota; class Halobacteria; order Halobacteriales; family Haloferacaceae; genus Halalkaliarchaeum; species Halalkaliarchaeum desulfuricum. Next base: position 307,143 of record NZ_CP025066.1, on the reverse strand, counting down.
GGGTGGTGTCGAACGTCGGGGTCTGATACCAGCCGGCGAACGTCATCCACGCGAGCCCGCCGACGGTGAAAAAGGCGAGCCCCTTTATGAACTCGTCAGCCATTATCAGTTCCTTCGGGGGAATCCTCTTGAGACTTTCCCATGTCGGGGGCCCGAAATCTGGTTCCGAGCACGTAGACGGCCGCGCCGAGCGCCATTACGGCCAGTCCCGCACCGGCAAGCAGCGCGTCCAGCGTCCCGGCGGCGACGTCGACCCCGAAAACCCCGAACAGTCCCGCCGCCAGGCGGCGAAACACGCCGACCTGCAGCGTCGCCGCGTCGAGCAGGAGAAAGCCGAGCACGACCGCGATGACGGCCAAAAGCGTCGAGAACACCGTCACCGTCTTGTACAGCCGCAGCGGTACGATCACCTCCCGACGTCCCCGGTCGTCAGTACGGACGTGGTCCTCGCCAGCCGGGACGCGGTCGTCATCAGCTGGGACGCGGTCGTCATCAGCTGGGACGCGGTCGCCGGTTGATGGCGGTTCGCCGCCGGCGGTCTCGGATGTCCCCTCGTCGCTCATACACTCACCGACGTCGGGAACGAAAAGGAACCTTTCGTTATTTCGGCGGACGGAGCCGGTAGTACCGCCGGTTGAGATCGTACATGTACCCCTCTCGCATCGTCTTCAACACCGCATAAGTGATGATCCCCGCGATCACCGGCAGCAGGAACGTCAGATCGAAGATGACGTTGAGATCCAGCGGAACCAGGTTCTGGATCGCAAGCACGCCGAGGGTGATCGAGAACACGACGCCGCCGACCCCGACCGCCGCCCAGAACGGCTGCTCGACTGGGCGCCGGGCGCTACCCTTGTTCAGGAACGGGACAAGCGCAATCGCGCCGACAACGACGCCGTTCGCCAGGACGCCGTACATTTCATCGCCCATGATCTTCTCGTCTCCAAGGATCGCCAGTTCGGGGTTGATCGGATCCAGATGCAACAGCCCGAACGACCAGTAGAGATACCAGTCGGGGAGAATGATCGCCGGCGTGCTCGCGGGATCCGCAGGATCGCCGAAATGCGGCGGTGCGACCGCGGACACGAGGATCATGATTCCGATAAAGAAGCTCGTGATCGCGAGGTTCCGGATGATCTCGTGGGGCCACGTCGGGAACGCGAGCACGTCGCGTTCGACGTAGTCGGACTCCTGTCTGAGGTCCTGATCCTCGCGGCGGGCGCGCTCGAAGTACTCGTAAGTGAGCCGCGAGAGTCCCTGTGTGCGCTCCTTTCGCTCGCGCCAGGTGGGCGTCTCGTCGTCCGGCGGCACCGTCGCGGGCGGCCCGCCGTCGGTCCGTAGTTGCTCGTCGGTTCGGTTCTCGGAGGTGGATTCGTTTCCGGTCATATCAGTGCGGTTCCGCGATTCCCTGCACCCAGACGATGCCGACGTGCAGCGCGATCAGCGCCGTCACGACGAACGGCAGGACGAACACGTGCAGGATGTACATCCGTATCAGGGTCGATTCTCCCAGGGTGAAGCCACCGAAGATCAGCTGTGCGGCCCACTCGCCGACCAGCGGGGTCGCAAGCGCCATCTCGACGCCGATCTGGCCGGCCCAGAACGACAGCTGCTTCCAGGGCAGCAGGTAGCCGGTGTAGCCAAACAGCAGGGTAAGCGAGATCAACACGACGCCGAGCAGCCAGTTGAGCTCGCGGGGCTCCTTGTATGCGCCCGTGAAGTAGACTCGCAGCATGTGGAGGAACACCGCAGCGAGCATGAACTGGGCTGACCACCTGTGGATCGACCGCAGCATGAAGCCGAACTGGAGGTCTTCCATGATGAACAGCATGCTGTTGTACGCCGCGCTGGGATCGCCGCCCGTCGACGGCGCGTAGTAGAAGCCGAGTATCGCACCGGTTACGGCTGCCACGAGATACGCGACGATCGAGAGGAACCCGAGCGAATACAGCGGATACCAGTACCAGAACTTGTTGTCGAGGTTGTACTGTTCGGTGTGGCTCTTGGGCATCTGGAGGTTGACCCGGTAGTACATCGTCTCCAGCGCTTCGAGGTAGTCGACGATGCGGAACCGGCGATCCAGCCAGATCAGCGACGTGAGGAAGATGCTCTCGACCGCGGTGAGATCCCGCTCCTCGAGCCACGCTTTGTGGTCGTGTTCGTCTTTCTTTTCCAGGCTCATGTTATCGCTTGTAGTACGGATACACTGCGCGTTTCACCGTCTCCCAGGGGTCGATGTCGCCACCGAGCCGCTCGCCTTCGGCCTGCTCTTCACGGATGTAGAGGTCCTCCCACTTGCGGCGTCGCTTCTTTACGATCACGACGTCCGGGAGGAACTCCTTGCGATACAGCGCGAGGATGAACGCCAGATCGATGAAGATGAGCGCGAGTACACCGCCCAGGAACATGTTGCCGAACTCGGACAGCGCCCATCCCTGCATGAGTCCGTACGTGAACAGGAACACGAACACGATCTCGATGAGGGTCAAAAGCACGATCGCGATCGCGGCTGCTGTGCTCTCTCGGGCCGGTTCGTACCGATGGACATCGCCGTACGTGGATCCTGACGAGGACATCGTTCAGTTCCTCCCCGTGCCCGTGTGGGCGGATTCTCCGTACTTCACCACGTAGAATGTGAATATCAACGTTGCGACGATCGCGAGCGCCGACATGATCCCGACCCAGTGTGGGTGTAATGGAACCCCGTAATCGTGGACGCTTTCGGGCCACCCGTCGTCGGGGGCCGGCTCGACGATCGGGACGTCGTCGCCGACGGCGACGGCCCCGAACATGCCGACCCCGCGGTGTGGCTCACAGACGTAGCCGGTGCGACCGCCTTCCTCGAAGGTGTGTGAGAACGTGTGACCAGCCTCGTCGATGGGGTCGCCGCTGTTGAAATCGTGCGTGTTCTCGAAGTCGGTGTTTTCGGCGTCGGTGACGACGTTGTGTTCGCCGCCTTGCCCGGTCCACTCCCAGATTACAGTCGTTCCCTCGTCGATCCAGATTCCGGCCGGTGAGAACTGAAGCCCGTCGCCGGCGCCGACTTCGACGGTGACTTCCTCCTGCCCGCGGAGGTCCGCGTAGCCGCCGCCGATCCCGTCGAGATACCCCTCGAAGTCGGGCTCGACCTCCTCCTGAGCGCTGGCGGATCCGGCCGTCGCCGTCCCTGCCGCTGCGACGGCTGTTGCCCCACCGGCTGTTCGTACAAACTCCCGCCGTCTCATACGGACATTCGTCAGGATGGGACGCGCTTAAACCCACCGACTATCGGGGTGCCGAGGGGCGGTGCTCGCGTCGGAAAACTAGCGGGGCTCACCGATCGCTGTCGTCGTCTTCGTCGTCTCCATCTCCGTAGTCTCCGTCCTCGTCGTTTCCGTCGCCGGCTCTGCTCTTTCCGTTGACCGTGGACGCTTTCGGCATTTCGGGGACGAAATCCGGCCGGTCCCCGTCGTCGAACTGGATCGCTCGGAGCCGATTTCTGTACTCCTCCGTCCGGAATCGGTCGGAGAGTCGGGCGTTTGCGACAACGAAAAACAGGAATACGCCGGCGAGGAGGAAGGCGACGCCGGCGATCGGGGCCACGATCGTTGTGAGATCGTCGATCAGGAAGTACGCGGAAAGCAGCGCGACGCCGGCAATCAGTTGCGCGGCGGCGACGATCTGGAGGATGGTGTTGCCGAACTCGCCGGACCCCTCGGGGACGTCATCGGGGTCGGGGAGTCCGTAGTTTTCCGGCGGCTCCGCCACCTCGAACTCCGGCATCGAACAGAGCACGAGTGACGGCTTGACGTCGCGAAACACCGTCCCCTCGCCCTCGAGACTGCCGTCGGCGTAGACGACCGCGTACCCCTCATCGGAGTAAGCGAGCACCCGCTCGTCGTTTCCTTCGCCTGCCCGCTCGAGTACGGCGAACACCTCCCGGCGTGCGATCCGGTTTTTCAGCTCCGCCTCGACCCGATCGAGCAGTTCCGTTCCTGTCACCCACGCCTCGTCGTCGAAGACAGCCTCCCACTCCTCGGCTGTCATTTCCATCATGTCCTCGGGCCCGAAGTCGTCGAAGTCGTACTTCCGCTCGACCTCCTCCCGGAGCGCCGAAAGCTCCGGCTCCCCGACTTCGTCGTCGCTAGCACCCGCGGACGGGGTTTCCTCCGGCGGCTCTGCGTCGGTCATTGCGCCGGAGTAGGGTCGCACCCGGGAAAACGCTTTTCGCCCGGGCGGAATCCGGACGCTTTAGCGCTTCCCACCCGAACCGACGGTCGATGGTCGATGACGCGACGATCGCGACGGCTGTGGGCACCGTCGTGAGCGCGAGCCTCCCGTTTTACCTCTACGGCACGTGGATCATGCTTCGCGCCAGCGAGGTGACCTGGGGCGTGCTGGTCCACCACCTGAAGTTCGTCAGTGTCGGGCTCGCCTTGACGACGGTTCCCACGGTCGGCTGGATGATCCCCCGGTTGTTCGACCAGCTCTCGGGGATCGCCGCAGTACACGCCTTCCTCGGACTCCAGGCGTACGCGCTGCTTGCGGTCGGGCTCACCGGGATCGCGCGAATCTATCAGGCGAAACGCGACGCGGATCTCTACCGCCGACCCGATCAGGAGATCTCCCTGTCGGATCTCCACGAGAACGTCGGCGCCTGGCGCGCCCGGCTCCGGGTGGGCGTGTTCGGGTACACGTTCTTCTGGTTGTGTGCGTGGGTTAGCGGGATCTACCGGTATCTGCAGCTGTACGTGTTCGTGTGACTGTGTGACCCGGTCGGCTCACCGGACCGCGACTTCGATCCTGTTTTCCGTGAGGTGGAGGTACGTGATGTAGTACCCATCACCGCCGTCGTATGCGATTGTGAGCGTCGATCCGTCCTCCATCTGGGTGAAAAAGCCCTGGTTGTTCGACTGTGGCCCAGCCCCACTGTCGACCTTCAGATCGTATTCCGGGCCGATGTTCGAGAAATAGTAGCCCACAAGTTCCGATAATGTAACTGTATCTCCATCATTCACCTCGTATGTTTCCGTTTCTCCACCGGAATGAACAATCTCTACAGTGTCAGCGGAGCTGTCCTCGTCCCAGTCCAGCGATCCCCGGTCGGCGGGTCCGTCGGACGACAGTTCCAGTTCGTCGCCGCCCATGAGATCGCCTTCGAGCGTCGAATCGCAGTCCGAGATCTCAATGTCTCCCGTGCTCGCGTTCGTGCTTCCCTCCCAGTAGTACTGTGGCCCAGCACCGTCCCGATAGAGCACTTCGATCCCGATCTCCGCGTTTTCACAGTCGTTCAGTTCGTTTTGGGTCGGATTGTCGAGGATCACCTCGAACTGCTCTCCCTCATCCGTCTCGGCGTAAAACGACACCCACCGGTTGTGGAGGTTGTTCGTCTGGAGACTGAACTCCAACACATCGATCGCGTGACTGTCGCCGATCCCCCTGATCGGCAGTTTGTCGCCGTCGTGCGGGAAGTCGAAGGTTCCGCTTGCGCCGACGGTTCGGAGCTCCAGGATCACCGTCTCGTCGCCGTCGAGGTTGACGTCGGTTTCGATTTCATTGGGGACCTCATCCGCGTCGAGTATCTCCCCGCTGGTTCGCGTCCGGAAGAACGACTCCCACGCCTCGTGGTATTCGCTTTCGAGGACGACGACCACAGTTCCGTTCGTCACCGGATTGCGGTACTGCGTGTCGTCGGCGTCGTACCGGTCGTTCTGGTCGTTCGTCGGATAGTGGCGAGTCATCTCGTCTTTCTCGACTCGAACGCTCCGTGAACCGACTGCTGTCGCGTCGCCGGTCACCTGGACGATCGGAAGCGTCAGCGTCGACCCCCGGTAGTGAAACTCGGGCGGCGATACCATCCGGGCATATCCGTTTCGCATCTGCCACACGCCGCCGCCCTGGTAGGCGACCTTTGCGTCGGATCGTTCGTAGGTCACGGCGCCGAGTGAGCCGCTGTAGATCTGTTCGTTATGGCCGTCCCCGGTGTGGTTGAGATGCCACACCTCCATGTGACCCGCTGTTTCGTCGACGGTGAGATCCCCATCCATGTTCCCGAACCGGACGGTCTGTCTGTCCGAGTCGCCGAGAGCGACCATCGACGCCTTGGAGTCAAACTGTGTCATCGCGCTTTCTGCGTGCTGCAGCTCGGCTGCGTTCTGTGAATCTCCAACTGCCAGGGAACCGACCGCCACGGTTGCGGTCGCCCCGAACAACACCATCCCGACGAGGAGGACGAAGCCGACCGTCTCGCTCACCGCCCGGTCCTCGGTCCTCTCGTAGGAAACCGAACGGATCGCCGTGGACGCACCCTCCTCCCCAGTCATACCGAATAACCGTGCCATAAATATATTAAATGATCGGTTAAACCCGGATTTCGGAGGGTTTACGGGCGATTTTATAGTCCGTCGTCCGACTCGATGACGAGCACCGGATCACCGATCTCGGTGTCGTAGTGAATCACCGTCGATCCGCCCCGGATCGACGTTTCCTGGATCGGGGTCGACGTTTTGACGAGCGTGTCCCGTTCGACGTCACCGCTCGTTGCCTCGAGACGGTAGGTGTATCGAAGGTCGTCTGTCCCGGTCTCGTTTACGACCGCGATCTCGTACGACCGGTCGATCACCCGGTCGAGCAGGTTTACCCGGATCGCTGCCTCGCCCTCATCATCCTCAATTGTGGCTGCGAGTCGGTCGATTTCACCGATCGAGTCGGCAAGCTGTTCGTTTTGCACCTCCAGGGCGTTTCCGACGGCGATGGTCCGCTGGCTTTCCATGTATCCGCTGCCGGCGATGAGCAGTCCGGAAATGAGGATCGACGTGATGGCAAGTGCGAGCACGTAGTTGACCGTCGTGGAGAGAGCCCGATCCCTCGACCGGTTTTTTTCGCCGGTTGGCCGGGTGTGGGCGTCACTCATACGACGGCTCCCCCGGTGCCACGCACACCGTCGTTTCGTAGCGGACGTTCTGCGTTCGGTACCTGACCTGGAACTCGACGACGTACAGCACTTTCTCGGCGTACGGCTCGGCATCGGGGTCGGATCCGAAGTTCGCTTCGACGTCGTCGTATTCAGCGTCGACGACGAACTGGTAGGTTCCGGTTACCTCGTCGGCGTTGCCGAACTCGAGGGTGTGGTCTGGTCCGGCGCGTTCGAGGACCTGGAGCCACTCATGTTCCTCGCTTTGGTCGTCCGGACTCTCGCCGTACGTTCCGGACACGAGGTCGACGTAGACGGTATCCGTTCCGGGGGTGCAACTGCTGTTTTCATACGTTTCGTCGTCGAATACGGCGACACAGGCGTCTCCACCGTTTTCGTACACGAATAGGGTAACGACCTGCCCTCCGCCGTCGGTGATATTGAGGTGGAACGGGCCGTCGTCAGCAGTCAGGTCTTGGTAGTCTTCACCGTCGATATCGTCTTCTGTCACTTCGGGCGTCGCGTTGATCCACGCGTCCCGCGTCTTCACGTCGGTCGCGAGCGTCCACGACACCGTCTCATCCCCGCTGGTGAAGTTCCTGGTACTGTTGTCCTGTGCCAGCGCGGTGCCGTTGCTGCCAGTCGTGTCCTCGACCCCGGCGATGCGTCCCTCGACCGCGCCGAACGGCTGGGTGGTGTTGCTCCAGGCCGACAGCCCTCCGGCAACGTTCGCTTCCAGCTGGCTGTAGTCGTCGCCTCGCTCCGTGGTCACGAGGTGTGCGGCCACGCTCTTGGCCTCGTTCTCGTACTCGATCGCTGGCGCGGTCGAGGTCGCGAGGTCGCGTGCCGAGACGTTCTCGGTGTAGATGACGCCGTTCATCACCAGCGCCAGCACGACGAACGTCACCGCGAGCGCGAGCGCACCGACCAGGAACAGCTGTCCACGGTCGTGGTCGTCACCGCGAGGAAGCAACTGGCTCACATCCGCCATACCACCACCTCCACTTCGACGACGGAGAACAGGTCGGTTTCGGGGGAGACGTCGTGTTCGACGTACAATACCCCGTCGCCGACGGTCGCCGTCCCGTTTTCGGTCGCGTCGGCGTCGATCAGCGGATCCGAGTTGTACAGCGAGACCAGCCGCGTCGCCGTCGTTGCGTGGTCGCTCGGTTCGCCGAGGTCGACGACCTGCTCGCTGCCCCGGGAGCCGTCGTCCCGGACGTACCGCACGTGAACGTTGAAGGCGATGCCTCTATCCAGGAACGTCTCGTTCAACGCTTCACCGAAGGCTGTCGGGGGACCGCCCGAAGTGTAGCCGTCCGATTGTGCCCCGTGGAACCGTTCGTTCGACTCGTTCCAGTACCGCAGGGTCTCACTTATTGTGCCCTGACGGTCCTCCGCTGCGAGGAGCCCTTCGGCGACCTCCGTCTGCTGGTTTTCGATGTGCTGACTCGAGGTGCTGCCTGTGAGGGGCGTCACTGCAGTCACCTGAAGCGCGAAGACGACCGCCGACAACACCAGGAGTGCGGCGGTGACCGCCTCCAGCGTGTGTGCCTGCCCGCGCAGCGTCCGTTTCCAGTCAGTCATTACCAGACCCTCACGATGAGCCGTTTGGCTCCCCCGTCGAACAGCACCGTTCGACGGACTGTCGAGACCGACTCGGCGGTGGCGGGATCGCCGCCGGCCGCCAGATCCTGTCCGTCCTTGTGGATTACGGTTCCGTCCCGCTCTTCGATCGTTATATTGAGCCGGTCGTCGACGCCGAACACTTCCCCTGGCGTGCCGGCGTCCTCGTCGAATCGACAGTCCTCGGGCGCGGATCCGCCGTTCATCTGCTCGAAGAACCCGACCGTACACTCGGTGTCCAGCGCGCCGGGCTCTGCGGGATCGCCCAGCAGGTCCTTGGCGGCCGAATCGGCCACCCTGTCGGCGGTGATCGTCCCCGTATCGGCGTCGAACGGGACGAACATCCCGGGGACGAACGCGACGACGAACGCGATCGCAACGAGGAACACCCCGGCGCCGATCGCGAAATCCAGGGTGGTCTGCGCGCGCGAGGATCGCCCAGCATTCCGCCGCGACCCATCGAAATCCGGATTCGGGGTCATCCGACGACCACCCACGTGGCGAGCGCCAACGTGACCAGCACGACGACGAACTTCACCCCCGAGACGATGTCGGCGTTCCGGATGTAGCCGCTGATGAACCCGGACAGCACCGCCTGAATCGTCACGGCGTGGAAGAACAAAAGCGACAGCAGCGACGGATCGACCCCGGCGCCGAAGTCGGGTCCGCCCTGCTGTGCTGCGCCGCCGTCGGCCTCCTCGGCGCCGGCGGTGAGCTCGGCCATGACATCGATGAACTGCGTCTGGAGGATCGCCATCACCGCAAGCAGCGTCAGGTACGTCATCAGGATGATCGCCACCTGCATCCGGGTGCGGGAACGCCGTTCCCGTTCGATGTCGTCCTGATTTTCCGACGCCTGGGCGGCGGTCGAGAGCACGTCCGTGATCTGGGAGGAGGCCTCCTGTGCCTCCGAGATCAGCTTCACCGTCCGCGCGACGCGGGGCATGTGGTACTTGTTGTTGAACTCCACGAGCGCATCGCGGAGGCTCATCCCGTAGTTCACCTTGGTGTAGATGATGTCGAACTCGTCGGCGAGTTTCCCCGAGGAGGTCTCCGCCACGGAGTTGATCGACTCGAGGAGTGTCTGTCCGGTGTCGTTCGCCGACGAGAGCTTCCGGAGGTTCTCCGAGAGCTTCCCCGTGACCGCCGCCCGCGATCGCACGTTCCACTCGTGGAACACCCCGAGCGGAATCAACACCAGATACAGCGGGACGTACACCCAGATGAACGTACTCCAGACGGGGTTCGAGATCCAGCCGTCGGGGGTGAGTGGTGCCCGCCCCGACGTGATCGCGATCGCCAAAAGCACCAGCGCGGCCGGGACGGTAAGCGCCAGGGTGTACAGCGGGTTGTCACGGAAGAACAGGTGCGGCTGTTTGAGGAGTTCGCTCGTGAGGTAGGTCCCCTCTCGGCTTTTGATCCGGTCGAAGATCTTGAAGTTGCCGACGAACCCTTCGATCAGGCCGAGGTGGCGGAGGCTCTCCTGGCTGGTCTCGTGGAGGCGCTGGCTGCCGCCCTGCGGACGGAGGTAGCCGTCGCCGGGTTCGTCCTGTTTGACAGTCGAGACGAGTACGAGGAACCCCACCCCGGTTAGCGGGATCAGCGCGTACACACTCGCGTACAACAGGAACGTTTCGGCGTCGCCGAGCATGCTCATGATGACGAGGATGATGATGAGCAACAGCGGGAACAGCGACAGTGTCATGTACATCTCCCCGAACAGCTCCATCGTCTCCAGGGTCATCTCCTGCTGCTGTTTGGCCGTCCGAAGGTGCTTTTCCTTCTTGTCTTTCAGGAACTGCTCCATGTCCCCGCCGGAGTTGATGATCGACAGCATGTCGGTGAGGAACTGCGAGAGTTCGTCGCTGGGTGTTTCGATCGACTGCTGTCTGATCGCGTTCCGGTAGTCCGTGCCGAAAAACTCCGTCTCGTTGATGATGCTTTGAAACTCCTGAGAGACCTCCCCGTAGGTGTCCTCGGCGCGCGCCATCGCCCGCAAAATCTCGAGCTGGTTCATCCCGCCGACCGACAGCGCGTACATAAAGGAGACGCCGTCGGCAAGCAGCATGTTGATCTCCCGCTTCCTCGCGGACGCCCGCGAATACGGGATCGCGATCAGCGTTCCGAACCCAAGCGCGAACCCGATCCCGCCGAAGACGATCCCTGTTGTGCCGATCGTGATCGGGACCACGAGCGAGCGCAACAGCGCGCCCATCTCGGCGGTCGGCACTGGGACCCCGAGCCCGAGCGTTTCCGGATCGATCAGGCCGAACTGGAAGATGGCCCACCCGATCGCCGTGCCGACGATCCAGAAGACGGCGCCAACGAGCATCCCGAGCCCGAGTGAACGGGAGAGATACATCTCGACGGGATCGGGGATCCGGGCCTGGGTGAGCTTGACGTCGATGTCGCTCACGAAGTCGCCGTCCTCGTCGAACAGCCGCTTGAACACCGGATAAAAGGCGCTCGCGATCGGATCTGCGTCCCCGCCGAGGCCGCCGGAAGATCCCGTTTCGAGGCTCATTCGTCCTCCCTCGTACCGGTACCTCCCGCGTCGTCGGCCGTGCCGTTACTGCCGGCTGCGTCGTCCTCCGCGTCGACCGAGCCGAATCCCCATTCGTCGAGTTCGTCGCCTGAGCCGTCCGACTCGGCCGAGACGTCCGATTTCTCCCGGTCCTGACTGTCGTCGCCGACGTTCGATCCCGCATCGACGCTTTCGACGCCGGTGTCGAACGAGGGTTCGTCGAACGTGACGTCGTCAGCCGACTCCGCGCCGCCGTCGATGTCGTCGAACAGTCCCTCCAGATCGGCATCGTCGTCGTCGGCTCCGGAAGTGCTTTCGAACGGTTCCGACCCGTCGCCAGTTTCGGGTGGAGGCCCAAACGAGCCGTCCCCGTCGTCTGCGGTTTCCCCGTCGAGTTCGCCCGCAACAGCTGTCCCGTCGAGTTTGCCGTCGGTCTCGGCGGCGGCCCGTCCCTCGAGTTCACCCGACGCTTCGACTCCGTCGCCGTCGCCGGCGATCCTGGGCGGCCCAGCGTCTTCCGCCTCCGGGGACGGCGGCTCCGCCGTTCCGGAGGGTTCGCTGGTCTCCTCGTCGACGCCTGCGGTTGCCGACTCCAGTGCCGGGCGGTCGTCGGCGGCGGACGCCTCGACGGTGCCTTCTCCGTCGATGTCGAACAGCGCGTCCGCCACGTCGCCGGGTTCGACGTCCCGGTACTCCTCGAACAGCTCCTCGGCCTCCTCGAGGATTCTCCGCGCCTCGGCGAGTCCCTCCTCGTCGGGGTCGGGACGGGGCACCATCTCCTCTTTTTCCGGATCGACGTCGATCAGCACCGACTCCATCTCTCTGAGATCCTCGAGCGACCGTTCGAGGCCGTCGTTGGCCATGAGCGCCATGATCGTGTCTGGATCGTTAATAAACGCCTGTAGCGTCGCCGCCACCTCAGCGTAGGTGTTGAGACCGTTGACGATGAGGTACGCGAGCACGACCCGGCGCTTGAACAGTTCCTCTTCGAGTCGCTCCTGTTTCCACCCGCGGTCGAACTTGATCTCCTCGAGCGTGTTCGAGGCTCCCATCTTGAGGAACTCGTCGGTCTCGGCCTGCCACTGGAAGACGTCCTGGACGTTGATCTCGTCGTTTTCGGCGTCGTAGTGGTTGATCTCCGTGAGTGCCTTGTTCCGCCGTACTTTCTTCCCTCTGACCCGCGTCGACGACTGGACCGAAACCAGATCCAGTGCGGTGAACATCGTCTTCGAGACGTTGATCGGATCCGTCGTGAAGCGTTTGAGCACTTCACCGACGTTGTCCGCGTGGAACGTCGTGTACGTGGTGTGGCCCGTCGACATGACCTGAAACAGTGTCCGTCCCTCTTCCCCTCGGACCTCTCCCATCACGATGTAGTCTGGACGCTGGCGCAGCGCCGCCTCCAGCAGGTCGAACTCGTCGACGTCTCCCTTGTCGTCGGCGGTAAAGGAGGGTCTGGTGATCGACGCGATCCAGTTGCGCTGTGGGAGTTCGACCTCCCGGGTGTCCTCGATCGAGACGATCTTCCCGTTCGAGGGGATAAAAAGCGACACCGCGTTCAGGCTGGTCGTCTTCCCGGAGGCAGTCCCGCCGGCGAAGATCAGCGACTTGTGGTTCTCGATACAGAGCCACAGGAACGCCATCTGATCCAGCGCGAACGTCTTCCAGTTGATCAGGTCGACCGGCGTGAATGGGACGTCCTTGAACTGGCGGATGGTGTAGTTGGTTCCGTGGCCCGAGACCTCTTTCCCGAGCGTGAGCTGGGCACGGGAGCCGTCCGGAAGCGTCGCGTCCACCTGCGGCGACCGCTTGGAGATCCCCTTCCCCGAACGCTGGGCGAGCTTCACCACGAAGTCGTCGAGTTCGGTTTCGCCGTGGTAGACGTTCGAGATGATCTGCTCGTAATCGCTGTGGTAGACGAACACCGGGGAGTTGTACCCGTCACAGGAGATGTCTTCGACGTTGATGTCGTGTTTTATTGGGTCGATCCGCTCGTAGCCGATGAAGTCCCTGATGAGGTAATACAGCAGCTTCTCGACCTGGTACTCGGCCAACGTCTCGGCATCGTCCTCGATCACCGCACGCTCGGGCCGCGCGGAGATGCCGGCGAGGTGCTCGACGTCACTCGAGGGTTCCTCGTATCCGATCGCGTCGAGCACACTCCCGATCCAGCCGTCGTGTTCGAGCCCGAGCGCCCCCTGAAGCTTGTTTCCGAGCGGCTCGTTTTCGCGCTCGTAGAGGTCGTATCGATCGAGGAGCTGGTAGGCTTCGCTTTTGATCACGTCGCGACGTTCCCCCTCGCCCGCGCCGGCGACGTTCTCGTCGGAGTACTTGATCGAGGTGCGGATCTTGTCGGTGAGGTACTCCTGGATCCGCGATTCGATCTCGTTCATGTGCGGCTGGACCGCGTAGTACTTCTTTTCGTTCTCCTTCCGGGAGTGGAAGATGATCACGAACGAGTACGGCTTGTTCACCCAGTAGCGCTCGACCTCGCTGAAGTGGGTCTTCTTCTCGATGGGAACTGCCTTCTCGAGGTCGTATCGGTTGACGAGCGTCGTGTTCCCTTCCGTCGTACTGAAAAACTCGCTTTCGTCGAGCTCTTCCTGGACGTCGACTGTGCGTTCGTCCTCGAGATCGAGCAGCCGTTTCGCGGTTTCCTCCCCGGCCGAAAGCACGTTTTCGATCCCGTCGGGATCGAACCCGAGCGCCTCCGTGCGATCGAACTCCAGCTGGTTCCCCTCCTCGTCCGTCGGTGGATTCCCCTCCTCGTCGTAGAAGAATTCCTTTTTGTAATCCTCCCAGGAGTAGTACCCCTTTATCGGCGGCGTCTTCGAGAGGTCGTGTATCTCCGAGGCGAGTTCCCGCAGCCGGGAGCCGACCGCGCCGGCGGCCCCGAGCCGCCACGGGAGTTCGTCGGGGTGGAAGCCGAGGTATTCGGCGGGGTCGACGCCGGCACGCTCCCAGTCTCGTTGCTCGAGGCTCCGATCGACCTCCCCGTCACCCCACCGTTCGCTCCCGGGGGCAGTGTCGAACCGCGAGTACAGCGCTTCGGCAGCCTCCTCGTGGCCGTGTTCCCGAAGGAAGTCGTCCCAGGTGTATTCGCCGACGACGGCGGTGGCTACCGACGGATCGGGTTCCTCTGACGGCTGGCTCGGTTCCTCGTCTCGAACCGCTTCGGGCTCCTGCTTTGGGGGCTCGTCCGGCGGCGAGTCGGCAGTTTCTCCCTCGAGTTCCGGCGCCTCCGGGGATTCGTTTGCGTCGTCTGTCTGTCCGAATTCGCTCTCATCAACCCTGTCGTCGGTTTCGTCCTCTGGTCGATCGAGAGCCGTCGTCCCCTCCTCGTTCGACTCGGCAGCCAGTTCCGTCTCGCTTTCGGCGGGTTCGGGGAGGTTTCCATCCTCGGCGTCGATCTCCTCGGGTTCGGGTTCTTCCGAATCGGGTTCGTCGGCGTCGGAACCTCCGGAGTCGACCTCTTCCGAGTCGAGTTCCCCGGAGTCGGCTTCTTCGGGGTCTCCCCCCTCGGGACCACTCTCTTCTGAGATGGACTCCTCGGCGTCCGCGTCCGCGTCGGTCTCGAGAGGCGAGGACTCGACCCCCTCTTCCCCCGTCGATTCCCCTGCCTCGGGGCCGTCGGCGTCCTCGTCTGTCATCGTTTTATCCAAACCGCCACCCTCAAAAAGCGTTCCGACCGTTCTCATCGGAGATATTTATACCGGATTACAGGTAATCTGTAATAGTGGGAATGTGGGCGGGTAGATGCTTTCTTTCCACAGGAGAGTTCCTAAATATCGTTTCTGAAAACTGCCCCGCGGTGCGGTTTCGTCACGTCGACAACCCGAGTGGAAGGATGAGTACTCCCATCAGATGTACGCGTCTGGCTCCCAGTCGCGGGGGGACAAGACCGAGCAGCGTCGACACCAGGAACACGGCGACGCCGATCGGGCCGGCGAACAGCCCCGACAGACAGACGAGCGCCGCCAGCACTCCCAGCGACACGCGGGTGTAATCCGCCGTTCCGACGACCCGAAGGTAGACGTCGCCGACGAGCAATACGAGCGTGAACCCGACGACGGCTCCCGTCGCCGTCGCGACCAGCAACACCGGCAGCGCGAACGGCACCTCGATCCGGTCGAGTGCGACCATCACTCCTGTCCGTGGCGTTCCCAGCGAGACCAGCGCGAACAGGGCGAAGACCGTGTTTGCCGTGTTTGCACCGCTCGTGGACACGATGAATCCCCGATCGGCGTCGGCCGTCGGCACCGCAGGCAACGCGAGTACCGACGCGATGGCCGCCGAGACGCCAGGGAGATATCCCACGAGCGCGCCTGCGAACGATCCGGCGCCGGCTGTCGTCCCCAGCGATCGCGGACGCATCGTGATCCGGGCGTCAGCCTGGGGTGGAACGCCGTTCCCGCCAAGCGCCTCGACGAGAACGGGAGCGCCGAACAGTCCCGTGAAAAGTGGCACCAGCATTCCGCCGGACCCCAACGGTGCGGCGGGATCCAGATCCAGCGTGGCGAGGCCCAGCATCCCGCTGGCCAGAAACGCCATCCCACCGGCGACAGCCGCCCTGCGCGACGACTCCGTCACCAGGAGGATTGCCACCACCCCCGCCAGTACGAACGGGAGGTGCGCTCGTATCGTCGGATACGCCCGGACCATCGCCCACGTGACCGGGACTGCAAGCGGGACCGCGAGGCCGACCGCGACAGCGGAGCCGACCGCCGAGAGCCGGAGCGCTTCCCGTCCGCGGCCGGCGAGCACGAGTCGGTGCCCCGGAAGCGCGGCCACGGCCATCGCCGCGTCGGGAACGCCCAACGCGAGCGCCGGAACGATGTCGAGAAACGTGTGGACGACGCCCGCGGCGAGCATCGCGACGCCGAGGAGCAACGGATCCGCCTGGATGCTGGGTGCGATCCCCGCGAGAAGCAGCGCGAAGTTGTTCGCGTGCAGACCGGGAACCAGCCCCGACACCGCACCCAGCGCCGCCCCGCCGAACAGGAACGCGAGCGCTGCAAGCGTGAAACCGGGATCGACGACGAGGCGGACGGCCGGATCCATCGCTCACGGATGGATCCGTCATCCTACATAAAAAGGAAGAATCGAGCGACCGGTTTCGGTCGGGTTTCCGCTTCCGGCGTCAGCCGAAGAGTTCGCCGAGGCCCTCTCCGGAGGCCTCTTCCTCATCGTCCTCCTCGTCTTCGGCCTCGTCGGCTTCCTCGTCTTCGGGCTCGTCGACTTCCTCGACCTCGTCGGTTTCGTCCGCGTCGCCGGCTGCCGCGGCGCCCGCGGCGGGCGCGGCTGCGGCCGTCTCGATGGCCTCCTCGATGTCGACGTCCTCGAGCGCCGCGATGAGCGCCTTGACGCGCGACTCGTCGACGTCGGCGCCGGCCGACTCCAGGATCGCGGTGATGTTGTCTTCGTTGATCTCTTCGCCCGTCTCGTTCAGGATGAGTGCTGCGTAAACGTATTCCATTGTTCTTCTCTGTTGTTATCCGAACATCGCGCCGAGCCCCTCGGCACCGTCCTCGTCGTCGTCCTCGTCGTCGTCCTCGTCGTCGCCGTCTTCGGGGACTTCTTCGGCGTCTTCCGTCTCGTCTTCGTCGACCTGTTCCTCTTTTGTCTCCGTTTCGGCTTCGGGCGCGTCGACGCCCTGCAGCGCTTCGGGGAGCGCCTCCTCGTCGTCGATCCGCGCGGCGAGCGCGCGGAGCTGACCGTCGGCCTTGCCGATGAGGTCCGGAACGACGTCCGGGCTCTCGATCTCGGCGAACAGACCGACCGCCTTCGCGTCGCCGGTCGCCTTCGCGATGAGCGTCGGGGCCGTCCTTGCGGTCGGGTACGACGCGTTGACCGAGAGGTTCCGAGCGGCGGCGGCGGCGGACTCGATGTCCGCGCGGTACTCGTCGACGTCGATCGAGAGTTCCTCGGACTCGAACAGCACGCCCTCGGAGTAGACGCCCTTGAGGTCGAGTCCGACCTCCTTCGGTTCGATACCGAGCTCGGCGAGCACGCTCGCGAGCTGGTCGGAAACGACTTCACCCTCCGAGAGCACCGTCGAGTCCTCGGTTACCTTGATCGAGCCGTCCATGATGCGGGCCGAGGCCCCCACCTGCTGGAGCTCGCCGACGAACGGTCCCGGGTCGACGCCGGTGTCCCCCTCGGGGATGACGATGTCGTTCGGCGCAACCTCGCCCTCGTTGATCGGGGCGGGGGTCTTCGACTCCTCGAGCTGCTGGTAGAGGCCGAACGGGTTGTCGTTGGTCCCGACGAGGGCGACCTCGCCGGCGACGTACTGGGTCAGCGTCTCCAGCCCCTCGTCGACCTCCTCCAGCGCACGGACGACGAGCGTGTTCCGGCTCATGCGAAGCTCCGCGGAGCCGTGCAGCTCCCGGCGCATCGCCTGCAGCTGCCGGCTCGGGATGCCGGTGACGCCCACGACGCCGACCGACTCGTAGGACTCGAGGAAGTCGACGACTGCGTCGACTTCCTCCCGCTTCCACTCGGGGATCGTCTCCGTTTGACGGGCCTCCGAGCTCATGCGGGCACCTCCACGGACGGCCCCATCGTGGTTTTCACGTAGACGGAGTCGATGTTGAGTGGCCCTTTCTCGAGGTCAGCTTCCAGCCGACGGACGATGACGTCGATGTTGTCGGCGATCTCCTCGGCGGACATGTCCGCCGCGCCGACACGCGTGTGGAACGTGCGCCGGTCGCGGGAGCGGAGCTGTACCGTGTTCTTCATTCTATTCACCGTCTCCACGACGTCGTCGTCGGGCTGAAGCGGGGTCGGCATCTTCCCACGGGGACCGAGCACGGTCCCGAGATACCGGCCGATGTCCTGCATCAGGTTCGCTTCGGCCACGAAGAAGTCGGTGTCGTCCGCGAGATCTTTCGCGGCGTCGTCGTCGTCGCCGAGGTCCTCGAGGTCGTCGGAGTCGAGTACCTGGTCGGCGACTTCTCTGGCGCGGACGGCGGTTTCGCCCTCCGCGAAGACGACGATGGTGGTGTCCTGTCCGGTTCCGGCCGGCAGAACCACCGACTCGTCGACGCGATTCGACGGATCGTTGAGGTCAAGATCGCGCAGGTTTATCGCGAGGTCGACCGTCTCCCGGAACTCCCGGGGCGGCGCTTCCTCGAGTGCGCGAGTAACTGCTTGTTCGATTGAGTCTGCCATTATTCACCTCCGTAGTACGCGGTGACCGCTGCTACGGGTCAGTGAAACAGGCTGCGCCTGTCTCATCGGATGGAGGCCGATCACGGCCTTAAAAGCGTCGAAGCGGTCGGACGGGTGTCACTCCTCCACACCGCTACTCTCGGGAGAGCAACACCGCCGCGATCGCGGCGCCGACGACGATCCCGGTCCCGACGAGGACGGCCGTCGAGCCGATCGAGAGTCCGACAATGACCGCGAGCACGACCGCGACGGCCGCGACGATCCCGACCGCGAGCTGTGGCCCCTCCGGGATGGCCTCCTCGGCCCGCTCCTGGAGCGGGACGTAATCGGGGGATTTCGATCCGGCCGACTTTCCGGCGTTCGGCTTGCCCAGCGACTCGTCGACTTCGACCGGCGGCTTTCCGGCCCGCCCGGGTTCGACGGTCACGGACACGTATTCCGTCTCGGTTCCGTACCCGGTAACGACCTTCAGACGGCCGGTGACCGGTTCAGAGATCGGTTCGACGTCGACGAACACCTCGTGGGTCGCGTCGCCTTCGACGTAGTGGTTGCCATCCGTGAGAGTGGCGATACGGGAGAGGTCGTCGTCGAAGTTGAGATGCACGTGGGTCGGCGCGCCGTGGTTTTCGAGCTCCACAGTAAACGAGCCTTCAACCGTGACGCTGTCGGGAACGTCGAACTGGTGAGTTCGGCCGCGGTTGAGATCGACGGGAACGGTTGCCACGTCCGTGGAGTCACAGGGACGGAGCAAAAAGGTTCAGGCTCCATCGGACCGCAGATCCCCCGATTCGATCCGTTTTTGCCCGGAGCGTTCCGGCCCCTGCCAGCGTCGCTCCGAAGCGAGCCGCGTTCGGACCTGTCTCGGTCCGAACCTCGCGCCGGCGGCCCGAACTTCACGCCGCCGCTTCGTCGCGCATGTCCGGCGGGAGGAGGTTCGGGATCCCGTCCTCGATCGGGTACACCTCGTCACATTCGGTGCAGGTGAGACTGCCCTCGAGGATCTCCTCGTCGGTTCGATCCTCGACATCGAGTTCGAGGTCGGCTTTGTCAACCGGGCAACAGAGGATGTCCAGTAGCGACTCCTTCATCGGCCGGTAGAACGGTCGGCGTCAGGAAAAGTCTGTGGATCCGATCTACCGACCGGGTTATCGGTAGAGGGAAGGACGGATCAACTTCCGAGCCACGCCGCGAAGTCGACCCTGAGGAACTCGAGGTAATCGAGCGCGCCGAGGGCGAGCGCGACGACCAGCACGATCACGATCGGGAGGCGGACCATCCACAGCCAGATGTCGTCCCACGGGTCGACGCTCGTGATCCCCTGCCCCAGCTCCGAGAGCCCCACGTCGGGAATCACCCAGCCGACGAACACGACGAGGATCAACGCGCCCAGCACCAGCAACACGCCGTCTGCGAGCCCGTCCAGCAGGTCGAGGAACACCAGATCCAGCGTCACCGGCACGCCGAGCAGGAAGATGGCTCCCCCGGCGCCGAGCGTCGCCGGGAGGCGATCGATGGGGTGCTCGTCGATCAGATACGAGACCAGCACCTCGAGGATACTGATCGCACTCGAGAGTGCGGCGATCGTCACGACGCCGAAGAACACGATCCCGAGCAACGTGCCGAACGGCAACGTTGCGAACGCCTGCGTGAGGCTGAAGAAGATCGCACCGACGGCGATCTGTCCGGGGTCGGTCCCCGCCGCGAAGATGAACGGGAACACCACGAAGCCCACGAGGACTGCGATCGCTGTATCGAGGAAGACGATGACGCCCGCGTCCGTCGCGAGGTTGCGGTCCTCGCCGAGATACGACGCGTAGGTGATCATCACGCCCATCCCCAACGAGAGCGTGAAGAACGCCTGCCCCGCCGCCGCCGGCAGCAGGCTCGTCCAGTTGTCCACGACCACGCCGAAGTCGGGCGAGAGGTAGTAGGCGTACGCAGCTCCCGCGCCGTCGAGCGTCGTCCCGTACGCCGCCAGGCCGATCAAAAACAGGATTATCGCCGGCACCATCACCTTCACCGCCAGTTCGATCCCCCGTCGAACCCCCATCGCGACGATGCCGATCACGAGCGCCATGAAGATGGCGTGGAACACGAGCGAGTCGAGCCCCGTCGACACGATACCGAACAGTTCTGCGGCCTCGGCCTCAGTCGTGACGGTAAAGCCGTCGGTGACGCCGACGACGAGATACCGCGCGAACCAGCCGGCGACGACGCTGTAATACGAGAGGATGACGAAGCCGGTCACGACGAACAGCCAGCCGACGTACCGCCAGGCGCCCCCACCGAGCTCGCGCAACGAGCCCACCGCGTTCAGGTTGGTCCGGCGACCGATGACGAACTCCACGAGGATCGCCGGGAACCCGATCGCAACGACGAACAGCAGATACACCAGCAGGAACGCCGCGCCCCCCTCCTGTCCCGTCTGGAACGGGAAACGCCAGATGTTTCCGAGCCCGACCGCGCTCCCCACCGCGGCCAGGATGAATCCGATGCGGGTCGCCCACGTTTCGCGTGCCATGCGACGCGGTCCCTTCACGGTAACCAAAAACCTGTCCTTTTGAAAAGGTCGTTTTTGATGATCTTTCGATAGGGATCGGTGTCGGCTGTGGATTTCGCCTGCGGTACGGGGACTATTCAGCTTCCGTGGGTTTAATACTGAAACGGCGCCGGTAGCGTGTATGGAACGCGTCGACGTCGCGATCGTCGGAGGCGGACCGGCCGGCTCTTCGGCGGCACATGCGGCCGCCAGCGGTGGAGCGGAGACGCTCGTCTGCGAGAGGGGCGTCCCCCGCGCCGACCGCGAGGGGCTCGGTCCCGACTCGACGGACGCCGCAGGTATCCTGAATTACTGGGTCGATATCATGGGGATCCATCCCGACGAGTTCCCCGACGGGGTCGTCCAGCGCACGCTCGATCGAGCGGAGTTCGTCGGGCCGAACACGAAGGCGACGCTGTACGGGACTGGGATCGATTCCTCGTACGAGCATTTCGGCTACACCTTCCACCGGGCCAGGTTCGACGATTGGCTCCGGGAACGGGCCGAAAACGCCGGTGCGGAGTATCGTGTCGGCGTCTCGGTGAAGGACGTTCGAACAGATCTCTCGGCCGGTCCGGGGACTGCCGATCCCAGACACGAGATGGATCTGGCGTCGGGCGAGACGATCGGCGCCGATTTCCTCGTGCTCGCGGACGGCCCCCAGCGAACCGTCACGAACCGCGTGCTCGATCGGTTCCTCCCCGAGGGACGGACTGCCTCGGAGATTCTCGCCTCGCGGGACGTCAACCACATCGCCTATCAGGAGTACCGGCGATTCCCCGAGGAGGCGTTCGCGGACGTCGACGCGAGCATTCGGTTCTGGTGGGGCGTGATGCCCGGCCACACCGCCTATCCGTGGGTGTTTCCGAACAACGATCGGGTGTGTCGCGTCGGGCTGACGATGCCGATCGGCCTCGACATCGACGACGTCGAGGCCCGTGATTCCTACAGGTTGCTCCGCCCCGAAGACGACAGCATCCCTGGCGGCAGCGAGTACATCCATCGGCTGCTGGAGTGGCAGTACGGCGACAAGTACGACATCGAGGACGAGTTCCCCATCGTCGACGGGACCGGAAAACGGAACGGCACGGAGACGTACTCGATCTCTTCGACCAGCCCGATCGAATCGCCGGTGGAGGCAGGGATCGCCGTGGCAGGCGGGGCGATGGGGTCGACGTCGGCGTTCCACGAGGGGGGCGATCACGTCGCCGTCCGGACCGGCGCGATCGCCGGCGAACTGGCCGCAGCTGGGGACCTCTCCACCTACAACGACCGTTGGCACGAGGCGATCGGGGACGAGGTGCTCCGGAACCTCACGATGGCAGAGGTGGTTCGCGGATACACGCCGGACGACTGGGATCGTGTCATCTCGTGTGCCGACGCGATGCTCGCGGCTGAGGCCGGGAGGGGGCTCGTCGAGCGGACGTATTCGGCCGGGTTCCAGGCCGCCAAACTGGTGCTTTCATACAAGTGGCAAAAGCGGAAGCTCCGTGGCGCGTACGCACAGTTGACCGAAGACGAGTACGTGTACACGTCCTGACGCCGTCCGAGCATGCCGAAATGGGCATCGCTCAACGCTTCGTTTTAGCTATCCCTGGTTTAACTACGGATTGCGTCCTACGGGGAAACGATGCCCGAAACCCTCCAACAGGCTGTGACCGGGCTGGACTCGAGGCGCGCAGTGCTCCTCGTTGCAGTCCTCGCAGTCGCGGCTGCCCTCGCGGTTCCCGCAACGGTTGCAGCGGACACGAAGACGAACACGACCGAGAACGAGACGACCGAAACTCCCGAATTCGATCAACAGCTCGTAAGCGTTGCGCCCCCCGAAAAGGCGACGCTCGGGATCGACGCGCCCGGCGAGGATCCCTTCCAGATCGAGATCGATATGGGTGACCAGTTCCACCTCGAAGCGACCGTCGTCGATCACGACGACGACGTGAGGATCCTTCTCGCCACCGGAGACGTTCGCGCGGAGGATCCCGACGAATATCTCTCGGCGGAGAACGCTGGCCTCGAGAACGTCGCGGTCCACGCGAACGAACTCGAGCGGGACCGGCCGCCCGGCGGGCTCCACGATCTGCGGATTTCCGTCGGCAACGAGACCCTCGATCACGCCGTTCTGGAAGTGAAACCGATCGTCGTGTTCGACCGGATCGACGAGTTCGAACCCGACGAGAGTCAGACCATCGCCGGTCAGGCGGACCTCGACGACGGCGAGCGGATACAGGTCCGAGTCAGGTCGACCGGAAACGGGGCGTTCCTGCTGTCGGAGGAGGCCGTCGTCGAGGACGAGCGGTTCGAGGCGACGTTCGACGCGAGCAACGTCCAGCCCGGTGCCGACTTCGAGGTGACTGCCCGCCACGACAACCAGACGGTCGGCTCCACGACGGGGACAGTCGTGGATTCGACGGCCGGCGAATCGGATGACGATGACAGAACTCAGGAGAGTCACGGTGTCGTTCTCGTGTACGAGGGCGACCTGCTCGAACTCGAGGCCGCACCCGACCAGCGGATCGCCGGGGAGGCTGACCTCGAGGAGGGCGAATCTGTCAGCGTTCGGGTCCGCGGCGAGTCGGACGGCATCTCGTTCCTCGTCACGAACCAGACCACCGTCGACGAACACGGCACCTTCGAGGTCACTGTGGATCTCGACGAAATCTCACCCGGAACCGAATTTACTGTCCACGTGCGGGCGGACGACGATCCCGACGTACAGGGATCGGCGCCCGGCGTCGTCGTCGAGTCCACCGACGGTGCGAGTGACGGTGGCGACGGCGAAACAGATACCCAGATCGACGATGGCGAGTCCGACGACGGGACACTCTCTATTCCGGGAGACGCGCTCGGAGGCATCGGTGCACTCGTCGCCGGGGCCGGTATCGCGGTCCTCGGGATCGGGCTAATCCTCGGAATCGGCCGCCGTCAGTAGCCTCGCACACCGACACACCGCTTTAGCTTTTTGTAGTCACCGTCGCCACGCCACCGTCGCGACCGCAGCGACGAGCAGACAGGCGAAAAAGAAGAGCAGTCCCGGCTCGCCAGCCTCGAAGACGAGCCACACGAGCAACCCGCCGGCGTCGTTCGACCCGCCCGCATAGCTCGCGGGATCGATCGCAGTCGCCGCCGCCCGATCCGGGGAGAACAGCTGGTAGGCGCCCCACTGGACGAACAGCGCTCCGCCGGCGAGCAACCCGATGCCCGCGACGACGTCCGACAGCGACCGATCGAGCCGGGAGTGGAGCTCCTCTCGCCCGACGAACACGAGCGGATCGCTGGTCGGACCGTACACGACCATCTCGTTTCCCTTTTCGGAGTAGCGCCGACCCACAGCCTCGACGAGTTCGGCGTCCTCGAGGGTAGACACGTGGTGGGACACGTTCTGGAGGGAGGTGTCGAGGCCGTCGGCCAGTTCGGAGGTGGTCGCCGGCTCCTCCAGCAGACGCCGATACACGTCCCTGCGGGTGTCGCTCGCGAGGACGTCGAGGACGTCGTCTGCCTCTTCGGCGTCCATCTCGACGATCCGGGTGCGGGCCTCCGACGTCGGTGGACCTGTCGGGAGGATATCGGTGAGCGTCGACATCGGTCACCAGTTCGTTTTCGAATGACACATACCTTTCCGTAGGTTAAATCCCGGTTTGAGCGACCGTTCGTCGCTACTCGTCGTTCCGATCGGAGCGCTCTGCGGCCTCGGCGATCGCGGCTGCCGGATCGACCCGGCCGTGTCCTGCCCGCGTGTCCACGCCGTTTTGGGAGCCGGCTGTCGACGCGAGGGTCCAGCGCACTTCGTCCGGCTCCAGTTCCGGTCCGACGTCGACGACGAGGGCGGCGACGCCGCCGACGTAGGCTGCGGATGCGGACGTGCCGACGAACGGTCCCCCGTCCGTGGGCTGACTGCTCGGCGCGACGACGTAGACGCCCAGCCTCCCGTCAGCGGTCGGACCGCGTCCGCTGAACGGCTCCACCTCACCCGTCGTCGGATCGATCGCGCCGACGCCGATCACACCCGGGGCGGCTGCGGGGGACGGTATGCTCCGTTCCGGACGGGCGTCGGCCAGCGCGTGCGTCGTGGTCGCGACCCGGATTTCGTTCCCGTCCCCGTCGATGACATCCCCGTCCACCTCGGCGCCGTCGGGGCCTCTGACTGCAATCGCGTAGCGGTCGTCGTCGAGCTGGACGGTCAACCGCTGGCTTTCGTTCCGGTGGGCCACCGACCGAGCGACGAGTTCGGTTTCGTCGTCCTCCAGGCGGTGGAGTTCGAGCGTGTAGTCACCGGGAGCGTCCGACGCGAGCCAGAATTCGGCCCTCCCCGGTGGACCGTGCACTTCGTTGAGTGGTCCGACCTCGAACTCGTGGAGGCCCTCGTCGGTCGGCTCGTACTCCCCGTACCAGTGGCCGGCCGCGAAGTTCCCCGTCGGAGCGACGACCACGGCACCCCGATCGACTGCATCCCTCGTTGCCCGGTCGAGGCTGGCGGTCCCGTCTCCGAGCGTCCCGGCGTACGCCACCGGGGTCACGATCACGTCGACGTCGCGTTCGAGCATCCAGTCGAGGGCTGACGCGTAGTCGTCGGGTGTTTCGAACGTGGCGAGATACAGCTCCGCGTCGGGGGCGGTCCGGGCGACCGTCATCGCCGTCGCCGTACCGTGACGGTCTCCGCCGTCGACCGATTGTCCGTCGCCGAACGTTTCGCTTCCGGCGATCTCCCCGTCTATCGCGTCCTGATCGAACCCGGTGACGTCGAGTACGCCGACCGAAACGTTCTCGCCGGTCACTCCTGCCTCGTGGACCGCCGCGATCGATCCGTCGTCGTCGATCGTCGCGGTTCGGTCCTCCCCCGCTTCGGGGTTATCGACAGCCAGGGCGACGGCACCGATGCCGACGGTCACTGCCGCCACGCTCGCGAGCACGAACAGCGCGACCGCGAACTCCCGTCTGTTCACTGGTCCGTCCTCCTCGAAGAGAGGTTCCCGTCAGTTCGGTCGTGATACGCAACGGAGATTGGTAGCTCTTTCCCAAAGTCGCATCTTTTAACCCGGCGGATGTGATCGATTGTGTTATGATCGAACCGCTTCTTTTGATCGGGCTCGTCGTCGCCCTGTTCGTCGGTTTCAACATCGGGGGCGCGACGACCGGGCCGGCGTTCGGGCCCGCGGTCGGTGCAGACGTCATCTCGAAGGGGATGGCGGCCGCGCTGATGTCGGTGTTCTTTCTCGTGGGCGCGTGGACGATCGGCCGGCGCGTCGTCGACACGCTGGGGCAGGAACTCGTTCACGATCCGGGTGTTTTCACCATCGAGGCGAGCATCGTGGTGCTGTTTTTCATCGGCGGGGCGCTGTTTATCGGTAACTACTTCGGCGTTCCAGCGTCGACGTCGATGACTGCCGTCGGCGCGATCGCCGGTCTCGGCATTGCGACCGGACAACTCAACTGGGCCGTAATGGGGGAGATCGCCGTCTGGTGGATCGTCGCGCCGATCATCGGGTTCTGGGTCTCCGGGGTAATCGGCCGGTACTTTTATACGAGAATCAACCGCTGGGTGTCGATCACGCAAACCGAGGGCGCGTTGATCGAACTCGATCGGTCGGGGGCGGTTCCTGTTCCCAGAAAGGGACCGGAGACGACCACCCGGGAGTTCGTCGGCGTCGTGATCCTGATAAGTATCGGCTGTCTGATGGCGTTCTCCTCGGGTACGTCGAACATCGCGAACGCGATCGCTCCCCTGTACGGCGCGGGCGTCGAGATGGACCCGCTGATCCTGCTGGGCAGCGCCGCGGTCGCGGTGGGTGCGTTCACGATCGCCCGCCGGACGCTGGACACGCTCGGAAACGACATCACTGACCTCCCACTCACGGCGGCGATCGTCGTCGCCGTCGTCTCGTCTGCGATCGTCGTCGGGCTCTCCGCGATCGGGATCCCGGCGTCGTTCGTCATCATTGCGACGATGTCGATCGTCGGCCTCGGCTGGGGACGGGCCACCCGTTCGGTCACGGTCTCGGAGGGGCTCCGGGGCAAAGAGCAGCCGACCGTCTCCGTCGGGGCTCTCGCGGCCGACGAGCCGGGCGAGGAGGCGCCCGGAATCGGCGAGGAGGAGCCGGAAGACATCCCCTCGGCTGCGGATCTCTTCGACCCGACTACCACCGGTCGGGTGATCGTGATGCAGAACCTCGTTCCCATCATCTCGACGGTCGGCGCGTACGCGACGTTCTGGGTGCTGTTTTCGTTCTGGTGGTGAGTGGAGGGACTGACTCCCTGCACCAGCGCAGACCGTTTTATAGCGGTTCGAGGGACTCCTGCCGTCCTTTCGGAACCACCGATCTGAGTTCCCCGTACAGGTACAGCCCGACACCGATCGGCTCCGGCTCGCCCGCGTACTCGTGTGTAACGATCAGATACCCCCAGTCGCCGTCCCAGTCGATCTCCTGGTCTTCCCCCGCGAGGAACCGGGTCGCGGTTTCGCCCTCGAGCTGTATCACGTTTATACTGGCCTCGCCGCCGAACCGCTGGACGGCGTTCGTCGTCGGTTTCCAGTGTTCCTGTCTCGTCCGAAGGAACGCGAGTCCGAGCCCCTCGATCTCGATCGGCGAGGGGGCCTCGCCGCTGTACGCCCAGATCTTTCCGGCGCCCTTCTCCCAGAAGCTGTGCTCGTCGAACGCCGACGGCGGTACTCCGAACCGGTCGTCCCACCACTCGAGCACCTCCGCCCGCGTGGCTCGTCCGGGGACCCTGCGTTCCTCGGCAGTTTCGGGCAGTCTGTCGAACCGCTGTCCGTCGTTCGTGGGAGCGTCGGCCGACTCCGGTTCGTCTGTCATCCCGTCACCTCCAGGGTCGCACAGTAGAAGCCGCCGGTGTCGTTGTGGTGAGGGTACACGCGGTGGGTGTCCCGGACGCGTTCGTCGTACGTTTCCCCCTTCCATTCGGTGACGCCCTCGGCAGTCACGAGCGGCAGGTCGACGGGCTCGACCCGACACGGTTCGAGTTCGAGTACGTGATCGACGACGGCTTCGTTCTCCTCGGGGGCGAAGGTACACGTCGAGTAGACGACTCGACCGCCCGGCGCAGTCAGCTGGACCGCCCGCCGGAGCAGCCCCTTCTGGATTCCGGCGATCGACTCCACGTGATCGAGCGACCACTCCTCGAGGACGTCCGGGTTCTTTCGACACGTCCCCTCACACGAGCAGGGGACGTCGACGAGAACCCGGTCGAACGTTTCGAAGCCGAACGGTTTCACCGAGAAGTTCCGCCCGTCCTGGTTCGTCACCGCCACGTTGGTGACGCCGAGGCGCTCGCAGTTGTGCCGGAGCGCCGAGAGCCGGCCCAGGTTGTTGTCGTTGGCGACCAGCGTTCCGCGGTCGTCCATCGCGGCCGCGAGCTGGCTCGTCTTGCTCCCCGGGGCCGCACAGAGGTCGAGTACGCGTTCGCCGGGTTCGGGGGCGAGTGCAACGCCGGGCAACACCGACACCTCCTCCTGGCCGTGGAGCCAGCCGTGGACGTACGCCCAGTTGCGCCCGGGGCTGTGCCCGTCGAGCCGGAACAGTCCCTCGTGCCAGTCGGCGGGGTCGTACTCGACGCCCTCGGAGTCGAGCCCCTGCCGGGCTCGTTCGACGGTCGCCTTGATCGTGTTGACGCGGACGACCGACGGGAGCGGACGGTCACAGGCGGCCCGGAACGCCGCCGGGTCGTCGACGAGCGGTTCGTACCGCTCGAGTGGGTTCATACTCCTCCCTCGGCGGGGAGGCGTTTGTCGGTTTCGGAGTCAACCGTGGGAAACGGTCCCTGTTCGGCCTCACAGCCCGTGTCGTGGGGTCTGCACTCGCGCACCACACTTTATAGCTCCCGCCGAGTTGTCCCGAGTATGGCACACGTTCGAATCCTCGAGAACGACGTCGAACTGGCGGAACCGTACATGATCGAGGGGCTTCCGGGCGTTGGACTGGTCGGCAAGATCGCTGCCGACCACCTGATCGAGGCGCTCGGAATGACCAAACACGCGGACGTCCACTGTACCGGACTTCCGTCCGTCGCTCGATACGAGGAAGGGGACCCGACGCTCTCGACACCGCTCAGACTGTACGCAAATGATGCCGGCGACCTGCTCGTGCTGCAAAGCGACATCCCGGTTTCGCCGGACGCGGCGACGGAGATCGCAAACTGCATCCAGGGCTGGTTCGACGAGGAGGGCGTCACTCCAGTGTATCTCTCGGGCATCCCGCGGGAAAAGGACGCCGAACCGCCGGAGCTGTACGGGATCTGTGCGGGGGACGGCGGACGGCTGCTCTCGGAGGTCGACATCGGCGACCCGACCGAAACCGGGATCGTGACCGGGCCGACAGGGGCGATGCTGGCTCACGCGGTCGAACACGACACGACCGCGGTCGGGTTCGTCGTCGAATCGGACCCGCAGTTCCCCGATCCGGAGGCTGCCCGGATCGTCATCACGGAGGGGATCGAACCGCTGACGGGGATGGAGTTTCCCGTCGACGACCTCGTCGATCGCGCAGACGAGATCAGACAGGCGAAAGAACAGCTCGCACAGCAGATGCAGGGCGGCGGCGAGGAGAGCACCCAGGTGCAGCCGCTTCGAATGTACCAGTAGTGTTCTCGAAGATACTCCTCTGGTGCGATGGGGAGTGGAAAAAGGGGAGAGGGGACTACGTCTCTTCTCTCTCGTCGCCGTCATCGAGGACGTTCAAAACCGGCTGGAACTTGAGCTGAGCTTCGTCCCACTCCTCGTCGGGATCGCTGTCGCCGACCACGCCGACGCCGGCAAACAGCGTCGCTCTCGACCCGGTCGATAGCGCCGACCGGAGCGCGACCGCGAACTCGCCGTTGCCGGCGGCGTCGACCCACCCCACCGGTGCGGCGTACCAGCCGCGGTCGAACGGTTCCGTCTCCCCGATCGTCTCGAGTGCGCGTTCGGGCGGAACGCCGCCGACCGCCGGGGTCGGGTGGAGCGCCTCCACGAGTTCCAGTACGCCGCGGTCGTCGGTCAGTTCCGCGGTTATCGGCGTCCAGAGGTGTTGGACGGTCGCGAGTCGCTTGATCCGTCGGTCTCCCGTCGCGACCGAGGCCGAAAACGGGGACAGCTGCTCCCGGATCGCCTCGACAACCAGTTCGTGTTCGTGGGCGTTTTTCGGATCCGTTCGAAGCTGCTCTGCGAGCCACTCGTCTTCGGCGGGGGTTTCGCCGCGACCGATCGTGCCGGCCAGTGCGCCGGTCTCGACTGTCCGACCGCGCAGCGAGACCAGCCGTTCCGGCGTCGCCCCGAAGAACGCCGCCTCGCCGTCCGGGGTTTCGAAACAGAAGCGGTAGCAGTCCGGATACGCCTCGCCGAGCCGGTCCAGAGTCGAGGCGGGATCCAGTTGTCCCTCGAGGTCGATTTCGAGCGCCTGGGCGAACACGACCTTGGTGAGTTCGTTTCGCTCGATCCGGTCGAGCGCCGATCGGATCGACGAACTCCACTCTTCGCGGGTCGTGGTCCGCCGTCGCTCGGCGATCCCCGGCGGAGACGAGCGAGTCCCTGTCGACGTCGCTCCGGTCAGTCGGTCGAACTCGGCGTCGAGTCGCCGCTCGACGTCCTCGACCCGGGCGTTCTCGCCAGCATCGGTGACTGTCAGCCACGCGCCGCGATCGGTGATCGTGACCTGCACACGGGGCAACAGAAACCGCGCGTCCGGATATCCGTCCCACGGCGATCCGCCGTCGCTCTCGCGGTATTTCCCGTCGCCGTTGTTGAACGAGAAGCCGCCGAACACCCGCGGCCGAGCCGCCTCGGTTCCCGCGTGGACGTCACCCGAGTCGAACAGCGCCTCGGTCGCCGACGCGACTTCGCGAAAGCGGTTCCCCTCCCTCGCTTCGATCGTGGCGGCCGCTCCCCCGGCAACGACGAGTGCTCCCTCGGGGGGACCCCAGACGATCCGCGGCGGAGAGAGGGCGTCGAACGCCGTCCGGAGGGACGTCTCCGGCAACTGTCTGGCCCGACTGACCAGCCCTGAGCGGTTCCTCGTTCGGGGCGACTCCATCGACGAACAGTGAGGGTGCCGGACTCTTAGGGCTGACTATCCGCCGAGTCGAGGGACCTGTTCGGGATGGTTTCCTCCCGGCAACTGTTCGCTACGCGAGGTCACTGAGCGATGCGATCTGCTCTTTCCGCAACGTCTCCTGGGGTAGTGACCCGTCTTCGAGCCGCTCGATATATTCGATCAGCTGTTCGGATGCGAGCGTGTCGTCGACACAGACGTACATCGCACCCCGATCGAGGAGATCCCGAGCGAACTCGACGTCGTCAGTACGGAGGATCAGGTCGGTTCCGTTCGCGAACCGCAACAGGTATTCGGAGACCGGCGGCGAGTTGACCGTCGAAACGATGATCCGGGCCTCGTCGACGTCTGCTTTTACCCACGCGTACGGTTCGTTCGCGTCGCTGAAGACGTACGCGTCACACTCCGATCGGAGATCCTCTAGACGGGTGGGGTCGTTTTCCACGACGACATACTGGATGTCGAGGCGTTCGCAGGTCTCGACGAGTGTTCGTCCCTGTCGACCGTATCCGACGATGATCGCGTGATCGGTGAGGTCCTCGGGAACCGAACTCCGCTCGTCGATCTTCTCATGGCGTCCCTCGAATAGCCGCCAGTCGGCGAGCACACGATAGATCTGTTCGTCGTACGCCCGGCTCAGGCTCGAGGTGATCATCGTCGCGGCGGCGGCGATGATGATCGCATCGAACACCGACTGGAGGAGGATCCCGAGGATGAGTGCCTCGATGACGATGACAAGCGAGAACTCGCTGACCTGATCGAGGCTGAGGCTGGTCAGCGTCGCCGATCGTGCTTCGTATCCGCTGTAAATCAGGAACACGGTTGTCACCACGGGCTTGACGACGGCTGTCAACAGCCCGAGTCCCACCGCGAGAGCGAACACCTCGACGGTCGGAACTGTCACGAGGGCGCCGACCGTGACGAAGAAGATCGCGACGAAGAAGTCCCTGATCGACACGAGACCGTCGAACACGCCGAAGTACTCGTCGGGATCGTACCGGACGGCGATCCCGGCTGCGAACGCGCCGACGACGATCGAGATGCCGGACAGCTCCGCGGCACCGAGAAACACCACGAGCAGCGCGATCACGCTGACGATTAGCTGTTCGTCGGACCCCTTCGAGAGCCGCTCGAGGACGTCGAACAGGATCCGGTTGACGAACACCGCGGCCAAAAGCAAGAACACGCCGTAGCCCACCTGCATGGCGATCAGATCCGCGTCGAACGCGCCGGCACCCAACACGAGGACGACGAGCACTGCCGCGATGTCCTGGACGAAATTCATCGACTCCGCCAGCCGTCCACGGACCAGGTTCTTTCGGATGTCCCGCTGGAGCAGGGCCGTACCCACGATCGTCGAGGAGAACGCCGCGACGATCCCGAAATACATCGCCTGTTCGAGCGGGAGACCGAACAGGACGCCGACGACAACGCCCAGCAAACCGACGGACAGCATCTGGGCTATCGCGACTTTCTCGCCGTCACCAAGGACGACTCGAACGGCGTCGAACTGTATCTGGAGGCCGAAGGAAAACACCAGAAGCGCGATCCCCCACTGGGCCAACTCGAGCGTGATCTCCTCGTCGACACCGACGCCGGCGACGATCCCTGCGAGAATAAGGAACGGGACCGCAGGGATGTCCAGCCGGTTGGCCACGAGGAGGAACGGGCCGGCGACGATGAACACGATCGCGACGGCCGTCAGGAGTTCAGTCATCCGTTTCACCCCCGAAAGCGGACGGTGAATCGGACGACACGAACGTTCGCAGGCGCTGGACGTCGGTCTGGAGCATCTCTTCGAAGCGGTTCCTGTCCTGATAATATGCCTCCAGGAACTCGGCGAGTCGGCCGCCGGCGACGTGTGTACTCAATACGACGTAGTCGGCCCCGAGATCGTACAGGTCACGGGCGTCGGAAACCCGCTCGGCTTTCACGACGACGGTCGTTTCTTCGGCCACCTCCTGGAGGAGCATTCTGTTTACGGCCGGCTGAACGGACGAGGAGAGCACGAAATCCGCGTACGGTAGTTCGGCGCTCTTTCGGATTGTCTGTTGACTGATGTCCCCGAATAGGGTTTCGAACCCGGCTGCTTCGAGCTTCTCGATGTGGTCCGGCTTCCGATCCACGACGACGACGTCGTCGTAATACTGTGCGAGCAGCGGCAACGCGGGTTCGGTCACGTCGTCGTACCCGACGACGACAGCGTGGTTCCGGTACTGCTTGCGTTCGACATCGCGGTCGTCCGCGCTATCGAGGCGCTCGAGGAACGGGGACACCAGATCGTACAGTTGCTGATTGTACTTTATGACATAGACGGAGACGCTCATCGTCAACAGGGCGGTCAGCGTCAGGAAGCCGAGTACCGGTTCGCCGATGAACCCTCCGGCGACGGCGACGGCACCGACGACCAGCCCGAATTCGCTGACCTGTATCATGTTGACGCTGCCGAGGAACGTGGTCTCGACGTCGAAATCCTGCCAGTCGATGAGCGCGAAAAACACCAGGAACTTGACCGGGATCAGCACGATCGATGCCAGGACGGCCTCCTCCCAGAAGGCGAAGAGGTCTGCCGCGTCGAGCTGGAGGCCGACCGAGACGAAAAACACCAGGATGAACAGGTCCGTCAGGGGATTGATCCGGTCCTGTAGCTCCTTGCTGTACGGCAACTGCGCGATCGAGAGTCCGGCGAGGAACGCGCCCATCTCGATCGAGAGATCGAACTCCTGGGCGAACAGCACGAAGAGGAACCCCCACGAGATCGCGATCAGGAAGAAGACGTCCCTGTTCCCTGCGATCCGACGGAAGATCACTGGAAGGAGATATCTGGACGCGGCGACGGCGGCGATCCCGATCCCCGCGACGAGTGCAAGCACCGTGAAAAGCGTCAGGGCGATCTCGGCCGCGCTGTCGGGTCGCCCCGCGGCGAGCACCGCGAGAATGATCACGACGACGATGTCCTGGACGAGCAACACGCCGACGTCGATTTTGCCGTGCAGGGAGGTTGCGGTGTCTTTGTCCTTGAGCATCTTGATGACGACCGCGGTCGAACTGTACATCACCGCCAGACCGATCAGCACGGACTCCCAGACGGTAAAGCCCAGCCCGTAGGCGGTGAGAAACCCCGCGGTCGAAACGAGGGCCATCTGCGGGAGGGAAATCGCGACGATCGGGCGGAGAACGTGCTGGATGTCCTCGAACCGCATCTTGATGCCCAAAAGGAACAGGAGAAACGCCAGCCCGAGTTCGGCCATCGTTTCGGTGAGCGCGCCGACCTCGACGATCCCGAGGGCCGCGGGGCCGAGCAGGAGCCCAGCCAGGATGTAGGCGACGATTGTCGGCTGCCCCGTCTGTTTCGCCACCAGACTGCCGATCGCGGCCACCACGATGATGATTCCGACGTCCGCGGCCAGCGTGATCTCGGCGCTCATCTACGCGTTCGTTCGTGACTGGCACTCGGTAATAGTTGTATCGAAGGATCGGATCGATTCCCTCCGAACCCTCGCGGAATCGGTATCGAACTGAAGTATCGCTTCGGGTACACCACTCAGTTGTACTCCCGCCACCGGTGACCACACTCTTTGCATTTAAAAAAACGCGTCGGCGGCTCGTCGGCGGAGGCGGTCTGTTTGATCGTGTACCACGCCTCGCCGTGACCACACTCGTCACAGGTGACGTCGTCGTCGGTCGGCTTCCCCTCGAAGTTCGACCCCTCTTCGGTTTCGATTACGTCATCGTTCTGCTGTTCGTCCGTCGAGACGAACTCCGCGGCGCGTCCCTCGTCCCGATCGGCGGTCGCGCCACAATCCTCGTTCGTACACGCCATTCGGCCGTCCCGAGAGACCATCATCGATCCGCATTCGTCACAGAACTGCATGTCGGCTATGATAGGCCCTCATTACTGTTAACCCTGGGGATGACGAGCGTCGCCTCCGGACGGATCCGTGCCCTTCCGAGAGTCACCGTGTCGACGACTCCGGCCCGCCGCGTTCGATCATCGGACAGTTCTGAACCCGGAAGTTGTTGCTGTCGACGACCTCGAGGATCTCGGTTCCCTCGTGGGTGCACTCCACCGTCGGCGGCGCAGACAGGTAGCGGCAGCGCTGGCAGAACGACCGCTTCTCGACGGTTTCCACGTCGGGACCGCCTTCTCCCTCGACGGGAGCGAGCGTCGAATCGACCTCGCCACCCTCCTCGCCGAGCGTCTCCCAGACGTTCTCTATCGACATCTCGTCGTCCATTTCCTCGAACGGATCCTCGAGCGGGTCACCCTCGTCGTCGAGTTCCGCGAACGGATCCGTTCGACCGATCTCCTCGAACGGTTCGTCCTGATCGATCTCCTCGAACGGTTGATCCTTCTCGTCGGGATCGTGGTCCGGATCACTCATGGTGATCGCCCTCCGTGGGATCGTCGGATTCGTCGTCGACGTCCGATTCCGGGGCGGTCTCTCCTTCCAGTGCTGGCCGGTCTTCAGCCACGAGCGTCGCCGATCCGAAAAAGCCCCGCGACGGATCGAGCCCCCGGAACGTCGCCTCGCAGTGGGGGCAGTTGGGCCCCGAAAGCAGCGCGACGGTGACCGACCGACCGCACTGTCCGCAGTCGGCGGTTCGGCTGCCCGTTCGGTTTGCCTCCCGCCTGAGTTCGTCCAGACGGTCTTCGGTTTCGGCCTTCACCTCCAGCCGGTCGGTCCGCGTTCGAAGTCTGACGATGGCGCTCGCGAGCGTGTCGAGTTTCCCTTCGATCCCCTCGCTGTGATCGCCGACGCCACCGAGGCGTTCCTCGAATCCCTCGAGACGGTCGGTTGTCGCCTCCAGATCCGTCCGGAGCGAATCGACCTCCGCACCCAGCTCTTCGGCTGCCATCGACTTCTCGAGTTCAGTAAGCGACTCCTCGAGTGATTCGAGCCGGGCCGCAAGGTCGTCGATCGAGTCGTCGAGTTCCGGGTGAGCGTGACCTTTCTCCGCGCGGTCGTGGGTCTTTTCGAGAACCTGAATCACGCGCTCCCGAACGTCTTCGATCTCCCGTTCGAGATCTTCCCGGGTTTCGTCGAGACGGTCCGGAAGACGCGCGAGCGACTCGGCGTCTGGCAGTTCTTCGTCGTCGGCTTCCGTCTCCGCACCGGCGGTAGCAAACCGATAGACTGCGACGATGCGTTCGAGTTCCTTGTCGGTCGTTCTGTCGGTCCCCTCGACGCGGTCGGCCAGCCACGCGTCCAGATCCTCACGGAGCTGTGGTGTGGACGTACTCTCTCCCGTGTCAGACATTCTCAATCCCTCCGGAGCGATGGCGGTGTCGGTTCATCGGATCTTCCTCACGTCGCTGATGTCGAGTCCTCCCTCGTGGATCTCCACCTCGAACTGCACGATGTCCTCCTCCTCGAGACGCGACAGGACGCCCCGGAACTCCCGGACGACCATCGTTCTCGCCCGCTGGGATCCCCCCGTCTCCCAGGAGAACCGCAACGTTCCGCTCGCGGCGTCCATCAGCGCGCCGAACTGTTGGTCGGAGATCGCGTCCTCGCTCACCAAAAGCAGTATCAGTCCGTCCCAATGAAAGGCGGCTTTCTTGATCCCCCGAACGAGCATGATGACGTCGTCCCACCCACGTTCCATCTCGTCGCTCCTCGCGGTCGTGAGGTCGGTCAACGAGTCGAGCAGGACGAGGTTCCCCGTCGCGTGATCGCTCAGATACTCCCCCAGCGTGCTGAGCAGCCCCTCCCGCCGTCCGCGCTCTCCCATGTCCCCGATCGTCGTGGCGTCTCCGAGATACCAGTCCCGCGGCAGCGGCGACAGCTGGAAGTACTCGGGGGAGAAGTCTCGGAACTGGATCTCGTCTGTGGCCGCGTCGACGATTTCCTCTGTCATTGTGAATTCCAGATCCCGGCGGAGTGACTCTGATCCCTCTGTCAACGAGATGTAGTGCACTTCCGGCGGAACCGACACGTCCGGATCGAGGTCGCCGTAGTGCAGCGAAAACAGCTCCGGATCCGCGTGTGACAGTGCGTTCATCGCTGCGCTCGTGTACAGAAACTCACGTGCGCCGGCACCCGACTCCTCGGCCAGCAGGACGACGCTTCCCGACGGCGCCCCCCCGCCGAGAAGCCTGTCGAGTCGTCCCACGCCCAGCGGTAAGCTCCCCATAACAACCGTGTGGTTTCGCCGGCCGCTTAGCCGTTACGGCACTCGGGCGGCCGGCAAGGGATGCGGCGCCATCATAACCGAACACTGACACAAACGATTTATCCCGTCCCGACGTTGGTCTTCGTATGGCAGATAAACCCGAATCCGGCGAGGTTTTCGGCGTCCCGTACAACTTCGAGCGACCGAGCCTCGGACGGATGCTCTCGGCGTACTGGCAGCCCGGCAAGGGGATGCTGGTCCAGAAGCCGTTCGGCATCGGCTACACGCTGAACCTCGCGAACTGGCGGTCCTGGATCGCGCTCGGCGTGATCGCGGTGTTGTTGTGGCACGACCGAGAATCCCGCAGCGACGCGGACACTGAAGAGGAGCAGGACGACGGACCGGTCGAGGTAATCGTCGACGACTGAGAACGACCGGTCCGGAAACGGATCGGAACGCAGGTTGATCGACCGCTTTCCGCAGTCTTTTGCGCCCCCGTCCCGTGGGTTTCCGCATGTCAGACGAATCCGCCGAGCGACCGTCCACAGCGGGTGCGACGGGGACGTATCCTTCGGCGCTTCTCGACGCCCTCGGACGCGCGTGGACCGATCGGACAGCCTGGGAGTTTCTCACCGAGATCACCGCCATCGGGAGCCGAATGGCCGGCAGCTCCGGGGAACGACGGGCAGCCGAGGCGGTCGCCCGGGGGTTCCGGGACGCCGGCGTCGCCGAGGTGACCGAAGAGACGTTCGAGCTGACCGGCTGGACGCGAGGGGAGTCGACGCTGGAACTGCTGTCGCCACGCGAGCGCCCGTTCGAGACGATCGCGCTGCCGTACTCCCCGTCGGGCGAGGTGACCGGAGAACTCGTCGACGTGGGGTACGGCACGCCCGGTGAGATCGACGACCTCGACGTCACCCTCGAGGGACAGATCGCCGTCGCCTCGACGACGACCCCGCCGGGCGGGCGGTTCATCCACCGGGTCGAGAAGTTCGGCTACGCGATCGAGCAGGGTGCGGAGGCGTTCGTCTTCGCAAACCACGTGGATGGACAGCTGCCGCCGACGGGGGCGCTCACGTTCGGCGAGGAGGCCCTTGCTCCGGCGGTCGGCGTCAGCAGCGAAACCGGGACATGGCTCCGAGAGTACGCGGTCAACACTCCCGGCGAAGCGGGACAGGTTCGCCTCGCGGTGGAGGCGTCGACGGCGCCGGGGACGAGCCGAAACATCGTGGGTCGTCTCGGTCCGGACACCGACGGGACGCTGTTGTTGCTCGCCCACTACGATGCCCACGACATCGCCGAGGGGGCACTGGACAACGGTTGCGGAATCACGACCGTGGTCGAGACCGCCCGGATACTGTCGGCGGTCGAAGACGAGCTCTCGATCGGTGTCCGGGTTGCCGGCGTCGGCTGCGAGGAGGTCGGGCTCCTGGGCGCAGAGGAACTCGCTGAGCGGCTCGACCTGACTGACGTCCACGGCGTGATCAACGTTGACGGCGCGGGACGCCACCGGAACCTGGTGGCGTATTCCCACGGCTCGGAGGCGACGGCGGGGGCCGCGCGGGCGGTGTCGGAGGCGACCCGCCAGCCGATCGAAATCGAACCGGAACCGCATCCGTTCTCGGATCAGTGGCCGTTCGTCCGGCGGGGTGTGCCGGCGCTGCAGCTCCACAGCGACAGCGGCGAGCGCGGGCGGGGATGGGGCCACACCCACGCCGACACCCGGGACAAGGTGGACGACCGAAACGTGCGCGAACACGCCATGTTGACGGCGCTTCTGGCGTTCGAACTCGGCGAACGGGAGCTCCCGCGATTGGACGACGTCGAACTCTCGGAGGCGTTCCGTGAGGCCGACTTCGAGGTCGGCATGCGCGCGGCCGGGCTGTGGCCCGAAAAGTGGGAGTGAGTTCGAGGTTCGTCGAACCGAACCGAACGGAGAGCTCGATTTCGCGGATTCTCCAGAATACAGGGCCCGAACACAATACGGAGGATTAACCTTCTGGGTACGAAAACCGCTTTTACGGAAGCGAGAGTGTAATGATCCGGGATCGCGTCGTCGGGTATCGCGAACGGGTGCAGACGCGCCTTCGAGCGACGTTTTCACAGGACCACCCACCTCACTTCATCGCTGTGAGCTTTGCGATCGGCGTGTTCATGACGACGTTGCCGACGCTCGGAACCGGACTGATCGTCCTCGCAGCCATCGGGTATCGGTACGCGTGGGCGAACAACCTGGCACTGTTCGCTGCTGTCGTGGTCTTAAATCCGGTCGCAAAAACTGGGGTGTACTCGATGAGTTTCATCCTCGGGACGATACTGCTCGGCTCGCCGCCCGGTATTACGAATCCAGAGATCGGATTGACCGCAGGGCGTGAGATCCTCGTTCGGCTCCTCGCCGGAAACGCGATCATAGCGGTCGTCTTCGCTCTGGTCGGCTACGCTTTCGCTCACTACGGTGTTCGGGCGGTTCGTCGCTATAAAAAGTAGCAGTCTCATCTGGCGCCGAACCCACCGCGGGGACGGAACTGTCTTTCCTAATCCCTCCTGCGATGTTCGACTCGGTGCCGTCCGGATCCGTCGTCACTGGCAGCTCTTTCGTTCGCTGGAACCGTTCGGTTCCGAGTCACTCTCTTCGAGAGCGTGTGGGAACTGCACGACGAACCGTCGGTCCGGGGACGGTGAAATCTCCAGGCGGACGTCCCGGACTAACGTGTAGTAGCGTCTCCGCCCCTCTTTATACGAGTCGAGCAGTCCGGCTCGAGTCAGCGTGTCGAGATGGTGTGTCGCCGTTTTCCCGTCCATCCCGACGGTTTCCATGAGTTCGGAGACGTACATGTCGCGCCGGGAGAGTGCACGGAGCAGTTCGAGCCGCGTTTTCGAGCCGAGCAGTTCGAGCGAATCCATATAGAGATATTATTCCAATGAAAATTTATCAATCTTGGGCGGCAAGTGTCGACTGAACCATGCCCGAAGTCCCGACTGACGACGCGGAACCGACGATTGAAACGATCACTGACGGCTATTTCGAGGAGGAGTACTACGTCAGCGCGGAAGATGCGGGTGAGTTCCTGATCGAACTCGGCGAACAGCTCAAAGAGGGGGAGGAACTAACGATCACTGGCGACGACTGGGAGTTGCCGTTCGCGTTCGGTGAGCCGGTGGAACTGGAGATCGAATTCGAGGGTGATGGCGAACCGGAACTCGAAATCGAGATCGAACTCACCGGCAAGACCGAGACCGAGAGCCCAGAAATCGAGTGAGTATCGACTGACCGGCGGCGTGTCGGGGACCTCAAAAGAGGAGTCCCGGCTCTTCATCGACCCGTTGGAACCAGACGATCCCGCCGGCTTCGAGCAGAAACGCGACCGTCTCACCGTCGATCCAGCCGTCGACGACAGCACAGTTCCGGCGGTCGAGAGTGTGACTCCAGCGTCGGCCGTCTGCATCCGCCCCGATCGCCTCACAGTTATCCCCGAGCGAGTAGACCCCAGCGGGTCCGGCTACGATCGGGGCAGTGGCACCGACGTCGCCACTCTCCCATCGGCGGACACCGTCCTCCAGATCGTAGGCGGTCACAGTTCCGTGAGTCACGACGTGAACCCCACCGTCGGCGATAGCCGGCCGGGCGCTCCCACCTCGAACGCTCGTCGACCAGTGTACCTCCCCGTTTAGCGTGTCGACGACTGCGAGGTCGTCCTGGTCGTCGAACAGCCTCCCGCGCGCCCGGACGACGGTCATCCCCTCCGCAGTCTGCTCCCCGGTCGTCGCGAACGTCGCCGGGCCGTCGATGTCGAACTCCCAGATGGTCTCGCCGTCGGCATCCAGCGCGAGCGCCGCCGACTCGGTCGACGCCAGCACGATCCCGTCTCCAACGCGGAGTGTCTCCACTGGTTCTGCAACGTCCCGTTCCCAGACGACGGTGCCTTCTCGAACCGCGAGGAGTCGGTTTCCGTCGGGCACGTACGCCGTCCCGTCACGGGCGGCGATCGGCGCGTCCGGCTCGTCGAGTTCCACGCGCCATGCCGCTTCGATACCGTCGGTGTTGTCACCGACCTCGTTGGCTTCGCCGTCCTCGCTGTCCTCGCCATCTTCACCGTCATAGATCGGATCGGTGGCGACGAGGCGGTTGGCCTCATCGAGGAGATAGAGCCGCTCCCCGAGCGCCAGGTCCCGGGACGGCTCGAGGTGAACGAACTCGCCGATCTCGTTGCCGTCCCGGTCGGAGATGCGGACGGTCGTCGCTGTGTCGAACGACCGGTCGCCGAACTCGCCCACCCACTGCTGGCCGCTTCTTGCGGCGGCGACCCAGTTCCCGGCAACGTCGAAGCGGTTGCTGCCGCCCGGGCCTCCGATCCCCGTGAGAAGCGACGCCTCGCCCCGGACGTCGCCGCCGCCGGGTGCGTATCCGCAGCCGGCGACCCCTGCTGTGGTCCCGGTCGCGAGTCCGGCGAGGAGCCGTCGTCGATTCCAGTTCATTCGAGTTCACCTGCCAGTTCGCGGAGCCGATCGATGCGCTCTTCGGTCGGCGGGTGGGTGTCGGGGAAGATGTCCGTCGAAACGAGATCCGCGTCGGTAAACGAGCGCCCCGAAAGCGGCGCGACGTACAGCGCTTCGGCGCCGCCGTCGAGTTTCCGGAGGTCCCGATCCGGGACGTCGGGCATCTCCGCCTCGAGCGTTCGGAGCGCGCTCGCGAGTGCGGCCGGCTCGCCGGTCAACGCCGCCGCACCACGGTCCGCGGCGTATTCACGGTACCGAGAGAGGATCCGATGGATCAGCACGCTTGCCGCCCAGAACATCGCCGAGATGGCGATGGTGACGACGGCGGTGACCGTGAGGACGAGCACCGCCTTCGCCAGCCCGTCGCTACTCCGGCCGGATGAGCGTCCGGAGCCGAGCGCACGGTAGGTCCCGTACAGCAGATACGCCGCCGCGAGCGCCAGATAGTAGGTGACTGTCGGCAGCAGCCAGGCGACGGTCATGACGGTCGCGTCGCGGTTCTTGAGGTGGGCGATTTCGTGGGCGAGGACGGCCTCGAGTTCCGTCTCGTCCAGCCGGTCGAGCAGCCCGGTCGTCACGAGGATCGAGGCGCCGGTCGGTCCGCGGACTGCAGCCGCGTTCGGGGCGTCGTTTTTCGCGACGGCGACGTCGGGAGGCTCGACGTCTGCAGCCTGTGCCAACCGGGTCACCCTGGCGTGTAGCTCCGGGCGCTCCTCGGGACTGACGCGGCGAGCACCGAGTGTTCCAAGTACCGTCGACGGGCCGAACCAGGCCTGTGTCGCGAGTCCGCCGGCGACGATCACGACAGCCAGCAGGGGACTGACGTAGACGCGACCGTGGTACGGTCCGTGACCGAACGACTCGAGCAACGGGAGGAGCACGTGGTTGATCGCGGCCACGAACGCGTAAATGAATCCGAACGGCAGGAGGACCACGAGGGCGGTGGCTATCAGGATCCGGCGTCTGAGAGCGGGGTCCTCGGCGGACATGGGAGGGCAGGTGTGTACGAATAGCTCTCAAATGACATTAAAATACTCGGTTCGATCGAGGAGGGGGCGGCTCATCCAACCGCTCTGCGCTCCGGTCCACTATCGCTCGACTGCGTCCGCCGGATCCACCACTTCACCCGCGAGTTCGTCGATACCGATCCGGTCACACAGGTCGTACAGGGGACACGCCTCGGGTCCGTCGAGACACGCCGGCTCCCGAGCCGTGCAGTACTCTCGACCGAACTGGATCATCGAAGTGTGGCCGAAGCCGCACTTCTCGCCGGGCACCGCCGCCTCCAACTGCTCGCGAACCTCCTCGTGGTCGGCGTCGGGCGGTGCGAGACCCGTCCGCCGGGCGATCCGGTGGACGTGGGTGTCGACGGGAAAAACCCCCTCCTGACCCCCCGAAAACAGGAGCACGCAGTCGGCAGTTTTCGGTCCAACTCCCCGGATCGACAGAAGCGTTTCCCGGACCTCCCCGGGATCGCCCGTCGTCACGTACTCGTCGAAGGCAACCGCCGACCCATAAGAGTCGAGTACCCACTCGGCTGCCTCGCCGATCACCTTCGACTTCTGGTTGTACAGCCCCGCCGAGGAGATCGTCTCCGCCAGCTCCGATCGTTCGGCGTCGGCGAGCGCCCGGGCGAGGTCGTCGGTTCCCGGTTTGCCCGCTTCCGGGTTCCCGTCCGTGCCGTATCGGGCCATCAACTCCTCGAATGCGGGCTGGCTTGCCTTGTCGGAGGTGTTCTGTGACAGGATTGTTCGGACGAGGCACTCGAAGGCTGCCTGTCCCCCGTACGCCTTCTCCCAGTACATGTCTCCGAGTTCGTCGATGACAGCCTCCGCCCGCGTCTCCGGGTCGCCGTCCGGAAACGCCTCCGCGCGGCCGCCGCCGCCGGCGCCACCGCTTATGTTCTCGGCGGGTTCTTCGGCCATGATGCGCCGTATGGGCTCGGCCGACGAGAACGTTTTCATACTCGATGTCCGCCCTCTCACTCGACGGTCAGCGTCAGCGTCACGTCGGCCCCCTCGGCCAGCGCAGCCACGAGTTCCCTGTCGACATCGACGGCGGCGGAGTCCGCCTCCACGAGTACCGTCCGATCGTCGACGTAGTCGCTCGTGCGCCCGACCAGGCTCCGGTCGCTCTCGAAGGTGAGTTCCGGATCGCCGCGTCCGGTGATGGTCTCGACGAGCGGCTCCGCCTCGCCGTTCGAGCCGACGGGAGCGACCTCCAGTCGGGCAGTGATTGTGGTGTTCCGGTCCCTGCAGGCCGCCACGAATTCTGCGGAAAAGTCCGCTGGTGTTCGATCCGCGTCGACGGCGAGGATACAGTCTCCCGCCGGCGTGAGCCAGTCGTCGCTTGTCACCTCAAAGGTGCTCTCGTGTTCGCCGCGGACGTTCTCGTGACCCCTGGCCCGGACCGTCTCGGTGTGGGCGTCGTCCATACCCGGCCATCGCCGCCTGAGAACCAAGTCCCTGACGACCTTCGCTCGGAACGTCATCACCTCGCGAGATCCACCGCACCTCACCACATCGAGCGCGTGTACTCGAACGACAGTTCGTCGACGTGATCGGGATCGAGACCCGCGTCCGCGAACATGCGTCTGAACGTCTCCCGATACTCGTCTTCGGGGATTTCCTCGCCCGCCGGCAGCACGATCCGGAGATTGAACCCGCCCAGTCGATCGAACTTGAGCCGGTACTCGCGGTCACCGTCCCGGTGGACGACTGCGAGGCTCTGGACGACGAAGTCGACGTCGGCGAACTGCACCCCGTCTCGCAACGAGCGCTCCGTGTACCAGCCATCGCCGCCGGTTCCGGATCCCTCCACGTCGGTTCGTTCCGCCTCCATGTGGGCGTAGGCTCTCTGGAACGTCACCGGGTCGGAGGCGTCGATTGACGGGGTTCGCGTCCCCGCGACCACCTGTTCTCGGAGGTCGGCTTTCGCCGGAACTCCGGGAGGTCTGCGATCGGTGCTCAACCCAGTAACGTCGCGGCCGCGTCCGACAGGAAGTAGACGCCGAACCCCACGAGCACCAGCGCCGACAGCACGGCGACGACCGGCGCCATGCTGTCGATCCGTCGTTCGGCGTACACAAGCGCCGCCGGGTAGGCGACGATCCAGATCCCGATCCCGACGAACAGCCCGCCGACGAGCGCCGCCGACCCGGTTTCGACGATGACGGTTCCGGCAAGCGCCTCGCCGACGTAGGGCACCTGCGCGAACAGGTCGACCCGACCCGGACGCAACAGGGCCGTGCCGATCGTGAGCCAAAAGAGGATCTGGTAGGGGTTCGACAGTCCGAGGACCAGCGCCTTCCGGAATCCGCGGCTCTCGGGGAGCGTCCCGTCGGTCGGCCGGAACGACGCGCGTGCGCTCCGGATCGCGTCGTACGCGAAGTACAGCATGAACAGCCCGCCCACGCCGATCATCACGGCCTGGAGAGTCTCGAACCGCTCGACGACTGCCA
This sequence comes from Halalkaliarchaeum desulfuricum, assembly GCF_002952775.1. NCBI lineage: Archaea > Methanobacteriati > Methanobacteriota > Halobacteria > Halobacteriales > Haloferacaceae > Halalkaliarchaeum > Halalkaliarchaeum desulfuricum. The sequence goes on along the minus strand of NZ_CP025066.1, from coordinate 262,278 downwards.
CGACGCCGACGGACGCCAGGACGAAGAAAAGCAGGTCGGCGACGCCGGCCCCCAGTCCGGCCATGAATCCTTCCCGCCACCCCCGGACCACGGACTCCTCGGCGATGATCGCGTTCATCGGGCCGGGCGGCGCAGCCAGCGCCAGGCCGAAGACGGTTCCAAGCAGCAGCGAACTCAGCGTCGATACCACACCGTATCGGCGGACAGCAACCCCGATAAATGGACTGATTCCATCCGGATGATCGAACGACACCTGCCACCGACGATCGGGCCGCGGGTGTGATCGCCCCTCACCGAACTAGCCCGACGACAGGCGCTACTTCTCTTCGACGTGCCGTACCGCGGAGGCGACGCCCCGCGTCGATTCGACCATCTCCGGGCCCGACATCGCCGCCCGCCCGACCCCGAACGCCTTCGGCCCCTCGATGACGACCTCGTCGCCGACCCGGATCGCGTCGTCGGCGTCGACGACGCCCGGCGCGAGCACCGACCCGTGGGGGACGAACCCGTCGATCTCGACGCGTTTCGTCGGCGCGTCGCTTTCGACCCACCGGCGTGCGCCGGCGAGCGTGAACGCCAGGGTGCCGTACTGCGGGACCACAGTCGCCAGCTGATCGCTGTCGTCCCCGCCTCGGTCGACGTCGCGGGCGCGGATCTGGAGCTTCGGGTATCGGCCGGTCGTCTCGATCGCGCCGTCGCCGAAGACGTCTTCGCCGGCGCCTGGGCCGAGCTGGTAGTCGGCGATCGCGCGGACCGTGTTGTGCTCCCGCTGGCGCTTCGCGTACGCCAGTTCCCCCTCCAGCACCTCCCGGAGATTCGACAGCGAGTCGGCCGAGGTCGGGTGGCCATCGCAGGTGAACTCGAACGGGACGTCGACCTCCTCGGCCACCCGTTCGCAGATCTCGCGGTAGCCCTCGTCGGGGACGTGCGCGATCACCCGGGGGTAGTCGTTGCCCTCGAGATACCGCTCCAGAACTTCCGCGACGAACCCCTTCTCGTCTTCGGACCACTGGCCCGTCACCACCGTGTCGTAATGCTGGGCCGGATATGTCAATTCGAGCTCCTGCGGGACCACCCCGATCGGGGAGGTCATCGAGACGATGTGGGCTCGCCAGCCGATCGCATCGTGGAACTGTTTGTGGCTCTGGGAGTCGGAGTACGGCTTGCGCGCAGAACAGGGAACCAACGCCAGCGGCGCCGAAAACCGATTTCGGTACCGGGTCGTCACCCGGTCGGCGAACCGCTGGATCTCCACCCGCCGGATGGTGTCCTCGCTTGCCGCGAGCAGTTCGGTGTCGCGCACGACGGGGGTCCGCTGTTCGAGGTAGCTGTACTGCTGATCGAACTCCCGGAACGCCGCGGTCAGCCACGCCTCGTGGCGGGCCTGCCCCTCGATGTAGTCCCGGAGCCGCCCGGCACGGATCCGCTCGCGAACCCGGCGGAGCTCCGCCTCCAGCGCGTTGACGTTGTGCTGGCTGCAGTCCTCACGGGTGAACTCCTCCCGGGGACCCTGACACGCCGGACACGAACAGGGAAGCTCGGTCAAATCCTCGAGGAAGTGTTCGCCGTCGGCGGTGAGGTATCGCCCCCGGGAGCCGGCGATCCGGGCGTACGTCCGGTCGAACAGGTCGACGCCGACGTACGAAAGCGTCGCGACGTTCGCGGGCGTCGCCACGCCGGAGAGAGACAGTGCGGTGTCGGCCGGAACCGCTTCCTTGATTGCGAGTACCGCCTCTTTCAGGCCGAACGCGTGCCCGATGAATCCCTGGACGTCAGAGAGGACGTACGCGTCCGGTGGACAGTCGACGCCGTCGTCGGGAGCGAGTTCGGACGCTTCCCCACCCGAACGTTCGGCGGCTTCACTGGAGACGACCGCGGCGGTCGGTGCGTCGACGTCGGCCGGATCGACCGCGAACGCGTCGCGGACGTCGGGCGGCGTCCCCGACGGGAACGCCCGGTGGGGAAGCACGGTCAACACCGAGTCGTCCGGCTCGGGTATCTCCCGATCGGCAGCCCACAGCGATCCGGCGTCCCGGAGCCGGTCGTCGATCGTCGCCGGCGTCGCGACCGGCGGGTCGAGCCGGAGCTCCCCGATCCGGGCGGGGCCGTCCCGTTCGAGGACCTCGAAGTAGTCGGTCATGAAAACGGATCGAACCCGGAGGCGGGAAGCTTTTGCGTTCCGTCGTCGTCCGGTCGATCACTCCTCGTCGTCCCGGCGCTCGATCTCCGCTAGGTTCTCGAGTTCGACTCCCCCGGGGACGCAGTCGAGTGCCGAGTCGACCCAGTCGTCGTGTGCGAGTTGGATCCGGCTGTCGGGTGCAACGTCGGCCAGCCGAGCGACCCCGTCGGCGGCGGCTCGCTGAGCGCGTTCGTCGGCCCGATCGGGCGTCTCGGCCGTCAGCGGGTACGTCTCCGCGAGTTCGCGGGGATACGGCCCGAACGGCGGATTGATCCGCCAGACTGCGTCGTATTCGTGTGTTCTCGGCACTCCACCTTCGGTGATCAGCACGCTGTCGGGAACGTCGAGACGGTCGAGACGGTCGTGATGTCGGAGAACCTCGGGTCGACGTGCGCTCTCGGGGGAGACGGCGAAGAACGTGCCTTTCGAGGTGGGATCTTCCCGTTCCAGCTGCTTTGCGCCGTCGAGCAGAGCCCTGTAGCCGTCCAGCAGTGCGGGATGGCCCCGGGCCCGCCGCTCGACGAGTTCGAGCAGGCGCCCCTTCCGGATCGCCTCCTTGATCCGGCGGAGCTCCGCGAAGCTGTCGTGGAGGTTGTGCTCGGCGAGCAGCCGTTCGGTCTCCGCTTCGGGTGCGTCACGCAGTTCGTCGGGGGTGTGCTCGACACACACCGGACACGAGCACGGAAGATACGACAGCTCCGAGAGGTGCTCCGTGCCGGAGGCGGTGAGATATCGCCCGTCGCGGGCGTAGATCGCGTACGCCGCGGAATCGAACAGGTCACACCCCGCCGCGACCGCCAGCGCGAACGTCATCGGGTGGCCCGCGCCGAACAGGTGGACGGGGGCGGCCGGTCCGAGCCCTCGCTTTGCGGCGAGGACGGCCTCGATCATCTCGTCGTAGCGGTAGCTGTTCATCAGGGGAACGACGGCGCCGACGGGGAACACGTCGAGGTCGGTTTCGGCGGCGCGTTCGGCGGTCCGTTCCCGGAGGTCCGGATACGTCGACCCCTGGATCGGTGCGTTGACGAGCATCTCGCCGGTGTCTGCGGCCTCGGCGTCAGCGAGTGCCGTCTCGGTCGTCTCGAGGTCGCGTTCGGCCTGCTCGCGGCTCGCGGCCGGTGGCGTCGGAATGTCGACCGGGGTGGCGACGTCGGAGCCGATCTCCCGCTGGAACGCGAGGATCTCCTCGGTCGTCACGTCGATGTCGCCGTATTCGGCGAGCTGGAACGAACCCGAGTCGGTGGCGATGACGCCGTCGAACCCGAGCATCTCGTGGAGCCCCACAGACTGGGCCTGCTCCCGGAGATCGTCGTTCGAGTGGATGATGTAGGAGTTGGTGATCAGTATTTCAGCGCCGAACTCCCCGCGGAGACGAGAGGGAGCGATCGTCTCCAGGTTCGGGTTGATCACCGGCATCAGCGCCGGCGTCTCGACGACTGCGTCGGCCCTGGGGACGGACAGTTCCCCGATTCGGCCGAGACAGTCGGCGTCCCGCAGCTCGAAGCAGTCGCGCATACCCGTCGTGGAGCGGGCGCGTCACTAAGCCTTTCGAGTGGGATCGACCCCGGCCGCAGTCCTCGGGCCTCCAACGCTCACCCGAACCGGGTCTGTTCGCGGTCGAACTCCCGGGCGAGCGTCGCCTCCTCGATTCGCAACAGCGTGGGCCGACCGTGCGGACAGGCGTACGGCTCCGCACACTCCGCGAGCCGATTTAAAAGCGCGTTCGCCGCCGAGTCGGTCAGCGTCTGTCCCGCCTTCAGCGACGGGTGACACGCGAGGTCTCGGAGCAAGCGGTCCCGTCTCCGGTCCGGATCGCCGCCGCCGGCCAGCCGATCCAGCACGTCACAGAGCACGTCGGGATCCGCCTCCCGCCCCAGCGGGGCCGGCACCGCACGAACCCGGAGTAGGTTGCCCCCGAACGATTCGGCGTCGAAGCCGAGTTCCCGGATCGTCTCCTCGTTGGCCTCGAACACGGAGGGATGTCCTGGATCAAGCGAGACGGTTGCCGGCGGTTCCAGATCGCGTTGCGGGATCGCCTCCCCGGAGAGTGCCGCCCGGAGCCGCTCGTAGTTCACCCGTTCGTGGGCCGCGTGGCCGTCGACGACGATCAGGTCGCCGTCGAGTTCACACAGCAGATACAGCTCCCTGTACTGGCCGATAACTTCTGCGCCGGCGAGCGACGCCGCGGGACCGGCTGCGTCGGCGGTGCCCTCGGCCGCAAGCGGCGTCGCGAGATCGGTGGGTGCGGCGGCGGCCCGCTCGACGTCTGCGGTCTCGAGAGCTTCGGAAACCACCGTCTCGACAGCTGATTCGACCGCCCCTGAGACGGACAGGGCGACCCTCCGCTTCGCCGGATGGACGTTGGCGTCGACGAGCCGGGAGGGCAGCCCCACGTCGATCGCGACGATCGGATGGCGCCCGTCGGGGAGCAGCGTCCCGTAGCCGGACTCGACTGCGCGGGCGAGTTCCTCGTTCGACACGGGACGATCCCCGATCGCGATTCGGGTGGCGCCCCGCGAGGCACGGGTCTCGACCGGCGGGACGATCGCCCCCTGGATCCGACACTCGATCGAACCTTCACGCGATTCGTCATCCGGAGCGACCTGCTCGACATCCTCGACGTCGAGTTCGACGGTCCGGTCCAGTTCGATTGCCCGGCGGGCGACTTCTTTGCCGTAAACGGACAACAGCGCCCCCCGAACACCGTCGCCGTTCGTCGACAGCGTCTCCCGGCCGTCGTGAACCAGCGAGACCGCAACGTCTGGACGGGCGAGCGCGTAATCCGCGACGAGCGTCGAGATCCGCGAAAACTCGGTGCCCGGATCCGCAAGCGACGCCAACCGGGCCGGTCGGTCGGCGAACAGGTCGGTTACCTCTACGGTGGTGCCTCGACCCCGACCCGCGTCGGCAACGGTCTCGTCGCCGCGTTCCACGAGCACGCGGGTCCCCCGGTCGCCGCCGTCGTTGGTGACGATGTCGAGCGTCGCCGATTCAGCGACCGCCGCGAGCGCCTCACCCCGGAAGCCGAGGGTGTCGATCCGCCGGAGATCGGCTGCCGTCCCGAGCTTGCTCGTCGTGTGGGGTTCGACCGCGAGTTCGGCGTCCCGGCGACTCATTCCGCGTCCGTCGTCGGCGACGCGGATCCGTCCGTGGCGGGTGTCGTCCCGTCCCTGCCGGCCGTGGTCTCCCCGCGTCCCCGCGTTCCCGCGGTCCGTCCCGTCTCCGTCGACCGTGATCTCGATCCTGGATGCGCCGGCGTCGAGGGCGTTTTCGACGAGTTCGGCGACCACCCGCGCCGGCCGGGTGATCACCTCGCCGGCGGCGATCCGTTCGACGGTGTCGGCGTCCAGCTCGCGGACTCTGGACGGCTCGACCCCGTTTTCGGTAGCTTCGTCACTCATCGTCGAGCCGTTCCTGTAGCTCCTGGAGCGTGACCAGCGCCTCTATCGGGGTCGTCCGGGCCAGGTCGACCTCCCGGAGCGTGGAGAGCACTTCCTGCTTGGAACTCGGGGAGTCTTCCCCCTGGCCGGATTCGTCCGCGTCAGCGGTTTCGACTCGTGAGGGCTCCCCTGGGTCGGTTGCCTCGAGGAACTCCCGCGCACGCTGGACGACGGGATCCGGGACGCCTGCCATCTCGGCGACCTCGACGCCGTAGGAGGACGAGGACGGCCCGCGGGCCACCCGGTGGAGGAACGTCACGTCGCCGTCCTCCCGGGTCGCCGTGAAGTGGAGGTTGAACACCCGCTCGTACTCGTCGGCGAGCGTCGTCAGGTCGTGGTAGTGTGTCGCAAACAGCGTGGTCGCTTCCAGCTCATCGTGGACGAATTCGACGGCGGCACGGGCGATCGCCTGCCCGTCCGTCGTCGCAGTGCCGCGGCCGACCTCGTCCAGCAGGACGAGCGAGTCGGGCGTCGCGTCGTGGAGTACTTCCGTCAGCTCGGCCATCTCCCGCATGAACGTCGACTCCCCGCCCGCGATGTCGTCGCTCGCGCCCACCCTGGTGAAGACCCGGTCGACGACCGGAAGCCGTGCCCGCTGGGCGGGAACGAAGCTCCCCGACTGCGCGAGCACCACACACAGCGCGATCTGGCGCATATACGTCGACTTCCCGCTCATGTTCGGACCGGTGATGACGGCAATGCTCCCCCGGGGAAGCGTGGCGTCGTTGGGAACGAACTCCGAGTTGGTTCGCTCGACCACCGGATGTCGTCCGCCCTCGATCTCGATCTTCCCGTCGGATCGAACCGAGGGCCGAACGTACTCCCGCTCGACTGCGACGGTCGAAAACGAGGCGAGGGCGTCGAGTTCGGCGATTGCCGACGCGAGCGCCTGGATCCGGTCGGCCTCGCTGCCGACGCTCGATCGAACGTCGGTGAACAGCTCGTATTCGAGGCTGTCGGCGCGCTCGGCGGCCCCGAGGATCTCGTCTTCGCGCCGCTTCAGCCCCGGGGTATAAAAGCGCTCGGCGTTCTTCAGCGTCTGCCGCCGGCGGTAGTCGTCCGGCACCCGATCCAGGTTCGGATCGGTCACCTCGATGTAGTAGCCGTGGACCTGGTTGTGACCGACCTTCAGCGAGTCGATGCCGGTCCGATCCCGTTCGCGGGCCTCGAGATCCGCAACCCAGGCCCGGCCGTCGCGTTCGGTCGCCCGGAGCTCGTCGAGCCGTTCGTCGTACCCCTCGCGGACGATTCCGCCCTCAGTGATCTCCGTGGGCGGGTCGGGGGCGATCGCCTCGTCGATCAGTTCGCGGACGTCCGCGAGGGGATCCAGCCGGTCGTGGAGCTTCTCGAGGGCGTCGCTTTTGGGGGCGTCGCCTTCCGCGTCCGTCGCGTCGCCGTCTGAAAGCGCATCCCGGAGTTCGGGCACGATCTCGAGGGTGGCGAAAAGCGACCGGAGATCGCGTGCGTCCGCGCGCCCCCTGGAAATCCGGCCGACGAGACGTTCGAGGTCGTACGCCGCCGCGAGGCGGTCGCGGATCTCCTCGCGGACGATCGGCCGGTCGGCCAGTTCCGCGACGGCGTCGTGGCGGGCCTCGATCCGGTCCCGGTCCACGAGGGGTCGTCTGAGCCAGCGCTCGAGACGTCGCCGTCCCAGCGCCGAGACGGTTCGATCCAGGCTGTCGAACAGCGTGGTCCCGTCGACGCTGCCGCGGTTTTCGAACAGTTCCAGCGACCTGAGCGCCGCCGAATCCAGCCGGAGGTGATCCCGCGTGTCGTACCGCCGGGCCCGGGAGACGTACTCCAGGGGCCCGTCGTCCCCCTGGGTGTACTCGGCGTACGCGAGCACGGCGCCGGCAGCGCGTCGCTGTGCCGGCGAAAACCGGCGTTCCGGATCGGTGACGTACTCCCCGAGCCTGTCGCTCGCGCGGTCGAGTTCGAACGCCGCCGGATCGTACGCATTTACGTCCCAGTCGACGCCTGCCGTGTCGGGCGAGAATTCTGGGGCGTCGGGCGACCGGAGGAGCTCGGCGGGAGCGATCCGCTGGAGTTCTTCGGCGATCGTTGCGCGGTCGCCGTCGGTGACCAGACACTCCCCGGTGGAGACGTCGACGGCAGCGAGCCCGACGAGCTCGCCGTCAGTGGCTCTGCTCTCTGCGGTCCCGTCGGTCGGCTTCGTGCCGGCGACCGCAGCGACGTAGTTCGCTGCGCCACTGTCGAGCAGTTCGTCGTCGACGATCGTCCCGGGGGTGATCACCTGCGTGACGGCGCGATCCACCAGCCCTGTCGCCTCCTCGGCGTCCTCCACCTGGTCGGCGATCGCGACCCTGTAGCCTGCCTCCAGTAGCGGCTCGAGGTAGGAGGCGGCGTTGTCGATCGGGATCCCGGCCATCGGGTATTCGCCGGTCGAGTCCTCGCGTTGCGTCAGGGTCACTTCACAGATCCGTGCGACCGCCTCGGCCGCCTCACAGAACGCCTCGTAGAAGTCGCCGACCTGAAACAAGACGAGTGCGTCCTCGTGGTCGGCACACAGTTCGACGTACTGAGTAAGCATCGGCGTCAGCTCGTGGGCGACTGGTGCCATCGACGGCGGCACTCCAGTCACGCTCTCCTCGTCGATCCCCGCTTTCGCCATCGTTGTTCGATCACGTGCGCGGCAAGGGCATAAACGCCACGCCGTCGGTCACGACTCGAGCGTTTAAGGCCGGTGACGACCGAGGACCTCACAGGTGATCGAACGTGGAATTCGACGGGAGTTTGAACGGATCGACCGGCGTGTTCGCCCGGCAGTTCGACCGCATCGGCCGTGTGGTCCAGCTCGGCCTCGCGAGCGGGCGCGTCATCAGCGTCTCGTTCCCCGAGTCGGCGCCGGCGGACGCCGACACGGACCATCCGCTCCTCGATCGGATCGGGGCGTATCTCGGGGGCGAACGCGATGATTTCGAGGATGTCGGCGTCGCGCTCACGTTGGCGACGGACCGACGACGGGTCCTCGAGGCGACCCGGAAGATCCCGTACGGCGAGACGGCGACCGTGAGCCAGGTGGTCCAGCTGTCGGGGCTAAATCCGGACGAACCTGACGACGTCGAAACTGTCCGGGACGCACTCGATGAAAACCCGACGCCGCTTTTTATCCCGGATCACCGTGTCGAGGCGAAGACGGCGACGCCGGAAGACGTCGCCGAGACGTTGCGCGGGATCGAAGGGGGATGACCGAGAGGCATCAGTCCCCACAGTACGGATAGATGTCAAACGCTGACTCGTTCGTCGGCCGCGCGATACGGAGCACCACTGTACTCATCGATGGAATCCAGTGCCTCCTGGCGTAACATCTCCCTGTCGTAGTTCCCTTCGATCAGACCCTCGAACCGTTCCTCCAGGCGATCGGCAGCGAGCAGGTCCGAGACACTCACGTAGAACGCCCCGCTGTCGAGAAGCTCCCTGGCGCTGGCTCTGTCTTTCGACCTGACGATGACGTCGACCCGATTGGAATACGAAACCACGTGCTCGTTCACCGGGCGCGAGTCGGCCGTCGAGATCACCAGATCCGCCTCGGTCAGCCTGGCCTTTTCGAGGGTTTTCGGCTCGACTACGTCCCCGAAGACGTGGGCCCGACAGTTCTCCTGAAGGTCGTCGATGAGTGCGGGGTTGCTCTCGATCACGACGTACGATCGATCGTGCTCTTCGCAGGTTTCCACGAGCCGTCGACCGTGGCGTCCGTAGCCGACGATGACGATGTGATCGGTGAGGTCCTCGGGAACGTTGCTCCACCGTTCGACGGTTCTTCCATGGCGGCCCAGCAGTCCGTTATTGGCGAGCAGATGGTAGATCTCCTCGTCGTACTGGCGGGTGAAACTGGAGGTGAGCAACGTGATCGCGGCGGCGAGAATGATCGCATCGAAGACCGACGAGGCGAGCAGGCCCAGAAAGAGGCCTTCGATCGCGATGATGAGGGCGAACTCGCCGATCTGATCGAGGTTGAATCCCGTAAGCGTCGCCGTTCGCCGCTCGTACCCCTTGTATATCAGCAGGGCTATCGTCACCGCGGGTTTGATGATTCCGACCACGCCGACGAGAACCAGCGTCGTCACGATCACCTCCCACGTCGGCAGGGTCACCAGCGCACCGACCGTGATGAAGAAGATCCCGGCGAAGAAGTTGTTTATCGGTTCGAGGCCGTTGAGTACGCCGGAGTACTCCACGCCCTCGTGGGGGACTGCGACGCCGGCCGCGAACGCGCCGACGACGATCGAGAGCCCCACGAATTCGGCTGCTCCGAGGAACAAAAGCAACAGGGCGATCGTTCCGATGAGCAGCGACTCGTCGACGCCCCCGGAGAACCGAACGAGCAGGTCATACAGGTAGCGGTTTATCGCAATCGCGAGCAACAACAACATGACACCGTAGCCGAACTGGTTCGCGATCGGGTCCAGGGCGAACGCGCCTCCACTCACGATCAGCAAGAGGATCAGTGCGGTGAAGTCCTGTATCGAGTGGATGGATTCAGAGAGCCGATCATGAACTAACTCCAGAGTTCCGGGCAAGAACAATGTGGACCCGGCTATGGATGACGAGATCGCTGTCGCGATCCCCAGGAAGATCGCCTGTCCGGGACCGAGACCGAGAAGCAATCCGGCACCGAACCCTACCGGCCCGACGATCGCCAGTTGTGCGAGCGCGACGACCTCGCTGTCGCCGATCGCAGTCTGGAGGTCGGTCGTCTGGATGCGAACGGCGAAGGTGAACACGAGGAGCGCGATCCCCAGCCGCGCCATCTCGAGTTTGAGCTGCGGATCGATGAACCCCCCGGCGGCCAGCCCGGCGACGATCAGTGCGGGCGCAGTCGGCAGCCGGAGGTAGTTGGCCAGAAGGAGGAACGGGCCGGCGATGATAAAGACGATCGAAATGACGGTCAGTAGTTCAGTCATCGGAACTCCTCCAGGTGGCGCAGGTCTGTGGGAACAGTTCCTCCGACCGCAGGATCTCCAGATCCGCACGCAGCGTGTCCTCGAACTCCGACGGGTTCGTCAGGTACGTTACCAGATACTGTTGCAGTTGCTCGGCGGACAGCTGCGGCGTGACGGCGACGAAATCGGCACCCTGGTCGTAGAGCTCGATCGCATTTTGTGGCCATTCGGCCTCGACGAAGACGGTGGTGTCCGCCCCGGCGTCCTCGAGGAGGAGTTCGTTAACGTCGGTCTGGACCGACGAGGAGAACACGAAGTCTGCGTACTTCACCCTCGCTTCCTTGCGGATCTTTTCGTACTTCGCGTCCCCGAAGATGGCGTCGTATCCCGCCGCCTCGATCGCGTCGATCTCTGAAACGTTTCTGTCGATTACGACGATCTGCTCGTAGCGGTCGTCGAGCAGGAGCATCGCCCGTCGGGCGATCTCGTCGAACCCGACGACCACCACGTGGTCGTGATACTCGTCCAGTTCTGGGCGTCCTTCGTCGTCGCCGGCCCACCGATCGAGGGCCGGCCTGACACGCTCGAACAGTGAAGCGTTGTACTTGATGAAGTACACCGAGAGACTCATCGTCAACAGGGCAACGAGGGTGAGAAAGCCGAGGATCCCCTCGTCGATGAATCCACCAGTGACGGCAACCGCGCCGACGATCAGCCCGAACTCGCTCACCTGCATCATGTTGACGCTGCCGAGGAACGTCGTCTCGATGTCGAACCCCTGCCAGTCGATCAGGTAGAAGAACACGACGAACTTCGCGGGTATGAGAACCAGCGCTGCGATGACGGCCTCTTGCCAGAACGTGAACAGATCCGCGGCCTCCAGCTCTAGGCTCACGGAGACGAAGAACACCAGGATGAACAGGTCCGTAAGCGGGGCGACCTTTGCTTGCAGTTCCTTGCTGTACGGCATCTGTGCGATTGCGATCCCTGCCAGGAACGCCCCCATTTCGATCGAGAGGTCGAGTTCCTGGGAGACGAACAAAAACAGGAATACCCAGGAAATCGCAATGAGGAAAAACACCTGTGTGTCGTCGGCGATCCGCCGGAATATCGGCGGGAGGACGTATCTCGATGCCACCATCGCGACGACGCCGATCGCCACGACGAGGGCGAGAACGATCCCCAGCGTCGTCAACACGTCGACCGCGCTGTCGGGCTGGCCCGCCGCCAGGATGGCGAGCAGGATCACGACGACGATGTCTTGAACCAGCAGGACACCGATGTCGATCTTGCCGTGCAACGTGGTTGCAGTCCCCTTGTCGGTCAGCATCTTGATGATGACAGCGGTGGAGCTGTACATCACTGCCAGTCCGATGATGACGGACTCCCACTGACTGAACCCGAGAAGGAGGGCGGTCCCGAAGCCCACGAGGGCCACGAGCGCCATTTGCGGGATCGAGATCTTGACGATCGGCGCGAGGACGTGTCTGATCTCGTCGATGCGCATCTTGATCCCGAGGAGAAACAGGAGAAACGCCAGCCCGAGTTCGGCCATCGTCTCGGTCAGGACACTGGGCGAGACGAGCCCGAAAACCGCCGGCCCGAGCAGCAGCCCCGTCAGAATGTAGGCGATGATCGTCGGCTGTCCAGTGCGGGCCGCGAGAAACCCCACGACAGCTGCGGCGACGATTATATACCCGAAATCCGTGAGTAACCCGGGTTCGATCGCTTCTGCTACCATCTATCGATCTCCTGTAGCGCCGAGCAACCCAACGAGGTCTTCGCATCCCGTTCCTGGATATCTGGGATCATCGAGTCGAGTTGTGCATCGGAAAAGTGGGCCTCTCAAGTAAAGTGTTACTTCCGCGCTTGAGCGACGAGGATACGCGACGACCGCTGAGCAACTACTCTGTCGTCTGTGCCGAATCCAGGTCGAACCCTTCCGAAACCCGTTTTTCGATCGTCTCGCGATCCCACGACCGAACCGCGTCCCCCTCGACTTCCGCCTGTATCTTCTCTTCGAGCAGGTTCACGGCGACGCTGTTTGCCCCCTCGGGAACGACGAGGTCGGCGCGTTTCTTCGTCGGCTCGACGAACTGCTCGTGCATCGGCTTCACCGTCGAGAGATACTGTCGCATCACGCCTTCGAGATCCCGTCCCCGTTCGACGACGTCCCGCTGGATCCGCCGGAGGATCCGAACGTCGGCGTCGGTTTCGACGTACAGCCGAAGGTCGAGCATCTCGTTTATCCGCTCGTCGTACAGCGCGAGGATCCCTTCGAGCACGATGACGTCGGTCGGCTCGACGGTGATTCGCTCGTCTTTCCGGTTGTGGATCTCGAAATCGTACTGGGGCATCTCGACCGTTCGTCCCTCGAGCAGGTGAGTCAGTTGCTCCCGAAGCAGTTCCCATTCGAAGGCTGACGGGTGATCGTAGTTGACGTCCGAACGTTCCTCCAGATCGAGATGCGAGAGGTCCTCGTAGTAATTGTCAAGCGGAATCCTGGTGACGGCGTCCTCGACGTTTTCCGTAACCAACTGTGCGACAGTCGTCTTTCCAGCCCCCGTCCCCCCGGCGATTCCGATCACGAACGACGGAATGGTCATGTTCGTACGAGCGACATCTGGACGCAAAAGGGCGACGGGTCGTCGACGATCCGGAAGGCCGACGGGTTGTCGCTGTCCCGACCGATCGACGCAGATTATAAAACTACGTGCAGCACCGATATAACCGTACCGGGGGCAGTTTTTACAGGATGGACGGTAAGATACGGATATGAGGGACGAACCGACCGTCAGGGACGTGATGCACCGGGAGTTCCTGGGGGTGAGCGAGTCGGACGCACTCGAGGACGCCGCCGAGCTACTGATCGAGGAGAACGCCGACTATCTCGTTGTCCTGCGGGGTCACGAGCCGGTCGGCTCGCTTTCAGCCCGCAACGTTCTCGCTGCGGTGCTCTCCGAGGAATCGCTGGAAAACGACGTCTCCGCGGTCATGGAGCCACCCGTACCGACCGTGTCGGCCGAAGAGCGCCTCGCGGATGTCGAGGAACTCCTGCTCGGGGAAGACGCGGGACAGCTGATCGTCACCGAGGAGAACGAGGCGATCGGCGTCATCACCGAGCGGGACCTGCTCGCGGCGACGACGACAGTTCGGGAGCCGACACATATCCACGAGGGATCCGATCCGGCGGTCGAAAACAGCATCTGTGAGGTGTGTGGCTCGCTGTCCCCGGAGCTCACGTCCGTGAACGGGCAACTGGTCTGTCCGGACTGTGGCGACGGGTTCTGATCACGCGTACGCCTCGAACTCTTTTCCGTACACCAGGAAGTAGCCCGTGCCGACGACGCCGATCGCGGCGGCGATCGTGAACGCGACCTCCGGGCTCACGAACTCCCAGAGGGCGCCGCCGATCGCCGCGCTCGGGATCACGATCGTGTTCCGCAGCAGGTAATAGGTCCCGGTGACCCGACCGCCTGTGCCGCTCTCGGCGGGGCCGACGATGAGCGCCTTGTGCGAGGGGAGTCCCGCGAAGCGCAGCCCCGAAAACGCGAACACCACGACCAACGCCGCCGCGCTCGCGGGGGTGTTTATGAGTACAACCGGAAAGATCGCGTAAACCGCGAACCCGACCGCGACGACCGGCTTGAGTCCGACAGACTCGGCGAATTTCGCGGCGGGGGCCATCACCAGCAGCGCGATCAACATCTCCACGCCGAGCAGGTAGCCGAAGAAGGCCGCCGGCGAGAGGCTGACGTCGTAGCTGAACCCGCCGACAGCGATCGTCGTCTCAAGGCCGACCTGGAGGATCTGCGTGACCACGAGCACGAAGAAGACGTACACCATCCCGTTGGCGAATCGAACGAGCGTGTCGCCGACGAGCAGGGGGCGAAGTTCCTCGGGCATCTCCCGCAGGTCCCGACGGATGCGCGCGATCCCCTCGAAGGAGCCGCCGATCGTGTCCGCGCTGGCGTCGTACAGGAAATGCTGGGCGACCGTCCCGACGACGCCGAAGACCACCGCCACCGCGAGCACGTACCGGAAGCTCACCGTGAAGTCGGGGTGGAGATCGATGAGGATCGCTGCGAGCACCGGTCCGACGAGAAACGCTGTCCGACGAAACGTTTCGGTGCTGGCGAAGCCGGCCGCAAGCCGCGAGGGATCCGTCGCCTGTTTGACGACCGCGAAGGTCGCGCCCAGCCCGAACGACTTCCACGCCTGGGCGAGCAGGAGGCCGACGAAGATCCAGACCCACGGCTCGATCGTGACGCCCGCGACAGTGAACGCCCCGATGGTCGGCGCGAACAGCCAGACGGCGAACCCGAGCGTCGAAAAGAGCCCGAAGACGGTAAGCGCGTACCGGGAGCCGATGCGATCGGAGATGGCTCCGCCGGGATACGGATAGAGGGCGGAGATGATGTTGCCGAACGTGCCGAACAGTCCCACGACGAACCCGGTCGCTCCGAGCGCGACCATGTACTCCGGGAGGAACCGGTTCGTCATCTGGAACCCGAGGCTGAACGCGAACATCGCCAGCGAGAGCACCAGCACGTCGCGCTGGAGGGCGAAGAACTGCCGGAACGCGTCGATCGGACCGGATGCTTCCGCCGTCTCCTTCGCCATGGCCCACAGTTGCGAGGAACGCAGTAAAAAAACGACCCCTCCGACAACGCGCGGTGACTCGCAGCGACGCGGCTCCGACAGCGCCCTGAAACTGAACGAGATACGTCAACTAATGGGTGCGAGCGGGCCCTAAAAATGAGGATTTCACTTCCACTCCGAGGCCGGGGAACGGTTAAGTGACCGGCGATCCGTGATACAGCCGATGGGAGACGGCCACGACGATGGGATGCTCTCGTGGGACGAATCGGTGTTTCGCGACGAGCACGTCTTCGAGATCGACTACGTTCCCGAGACGTTCAAACACCGCGAGAGCCAGCTCGAGAGCCTGAAGTACGCGCTTCGCCCGGCCGTCCGTGGCTCGCGACCGCTCAACACGATGGTTCGTGGGCCGCCGGGAACCGGGAAGACGACCGCCGTCCAGAAGCTGTTCGGGGAGCTTCGCGCCCAGACGGAGGTCAGAACGGTCCACGTCAACTGCCAGGTCGACTCGACCAGGTATGCAGTGTTCTCCCGGCTGTTCGAGGCGATCTTCGACTACGAGCCGCCCTCCTCGGGTGTCTCCTTCAAGAAGCTGTTCCGCCAGGTCGCAGAGCAGCTCGTCGAGGAGGACGACGTCCTCGTCGTCGCGCTCGACGACGTGAACTACCTCTTTTATGAAAACGAGGCGTCCGACACGCTTTATTCGCTGTTGCGCGCCCACGAGGCCCACTCCGGCGCGAAGATCGGCGTGATCTTGATCTCCTCGGATCTGGATCTGGACGTCGTCGACTCGCTCGACTCCCGGGTCCAGAGCGTCTTCCGCCCCGAGGAGGTGTACTTCCCGGTGTACGACGTCGACGAGATCTACGACATCCTCCACGAGCGGGCAAAGCGGGGGTTCCACGACGGGGTCGCCGGTCGGCCGGAACTGGAGCGGGTCGCCGAGCTGACCGCCGAAAGCGGCGATCTCCGGGTGGGGATCGATCTGCTCAAACGCGCGGGGCTCAACGCGGAGATGCGCGCCTCCCGAACCGTCTCGACGGAGGACATCGAGGAGGCGTACGACAAATCGAAGTACGTGCACCTCTCGCGGTCGCTCCGCGGGTTGACCGACTCCGAGCGGACGCTTCTGGCCGTGGTCGCCGACCACGACGGCGAACAGGCGGGCGAGGTGTACGAGGCGTTCCACGAACGGACCGACCTCGGCTACACGCGGTATTCGGAGATCGTGAACAAGCTCGACCGACTCAACCTCATCGAGGCAGAGTACACGGATGTCGACGGGCGGGGTCGGTCGCGTTCGCTGGAACTCCAGTACGACGCCGACGCCGTGCTGGACCGGCTCGAAGACGTCTAAGGTTCCCCGCCGCCACTGTAGTTCCACCCCGGAACCCTTTTGAGCGGCACTCGACTAATTCGACCCACAATGGGACTGGGCTCGGACATGTATCGCCAGCAGATCCTGGATCACTACAAGAACCCCCGCAACTACGGGGAGTTGGAGGATTCCGACTTCAGCCACGTGGGGGAGAACCCCTCGTGTGGCGATACGATCCGGATCGACGTGCGACTCGAGGACGACGGCGAGACGATCGACTACGTGGCCTTCACCGGCGACGGCTGTGCGATCTCGATGGCGAGTGCGAGCATGCTCTCCGATCGTCTTCAGGGAATGACTCTGGAGGAACTGGACGAACTCGACACGGACACCGTCACCGAGATGCTGGGTGTAGACATCTCCCCGATGCGGATCAAGTGTGCCGTCCTCGCGCGGCAGGTCGCCCAGGACGGCGCCAAACTCCACCGCGGCGAAGTCGACGATCTGGGGCCGACCCGAACCGAAGACTGAACGCGGAACTTCTCGTTCTGTTGGCTCGTATCGCTCTGTCCCCGTTTCCGTCGTCTTTTTCCTTTTTAGGGCCGTGTGTACGGATATGAGTGATTTCGACAAGGAAGCCGAGCGGGAGAAACTCCGCGAGAAGTACGAACGCGACCGAGAGAAGCGTCAGTCGACGCAGGTGATGAGCGACCTCCTCCTGAAAGGAGCGACGATGACCAATCGTCACTGCGACACTTGCGGCGATCCCATCTTCCGGTACGACGGACAGGAGTTCTGTCCGACCTGCCAGCGTTCGGAGGGTGACGACGGCGGCTCCCAAGAGCTCCCTGAAGACACGAGAGAGACGACGACTGCCGACGAACGTCCGACGGGGGCCGAACGGAGTGCTGTCGACGCCTCGGATAGACGGGAGATGTCGCCGGAACAGTCCGGGACGGCCGGCGGACCCGCCGGAGACTCCTCGTCGAACGCTCGCGACACATCCGAAAGCGTTGGCGATTATCCGTCAGATGCCGTCGACTCCCCGCCGGTCGAGGGAGGGCTCTCACAGGCCCACGACTCGCTCGTCCGGACGGTCGTGAAGTTCTCGCGCGCCGCCGAGTCCACTGACGACCCGCGACGCGCGCGAGAGGCGCTGTCGGCGGCGCGGGAGGCCGCCGAGACGCTCGACGTGCTGCGACGATAGCTGATCTCGGACGCTGTCGCCCCGCCGTTTGGGGATTCCCCGCTTCGTTTTCGAGGACTCGTCGTGCGGTGCTGGAGCTTCTGGTCCGTTCGCCCCCTGCCGGGATGCAGTCTTTACTCGATATAGAATAAATCTTTTGTGCCTCCTCCACTTGCATGGACACATGGAAGCCATAGCGGTTCGGCGCGAGGGCGGGAACGCCACCGTTGAGCGCATCGAAAAGCCCCGTCCGGAACCGTCCACGGGGGAGGCGCTGGTCCGGACGCTCCGCGTCGGCGTCGACGGCACCGACCACGAGGTCATCGAGGGGGTTCACGGGGACTTCCCCGAAGGGGAGGACCACCTCGTGCTCGGCCACGAAGCCGTCGGCGTGGTCGAGGACGCGAACGGCACCGCCCTCGAGGAGGGCGAACTGGTCGTACCGACGGTGAGACGCCCACCGAACGGGACGAACGACTACTTCGAACGGGGAGAGCCCGACATGGCGCCCGAGGGACAGTACCTCGAGCGGGGGATCGTCGGTGCCCACGGGTTCATGGCGGAGTACTTCACCTCCCCTGCGGAGTATCTGGTACGGCTGCCGCCGGAACTCGCGGAGTGGGGGTTTCTGGTCGAACCGCTCTCGATCACCGAAAAGGCGGTCGAACACGCCGAGGCCACGCGGTCGGCGTTCGACTGGCAGCCCGAATCGGCGCTCGTGCTCGGCAACGGCAGTCTCGGACTGATCACCCTGGCGGCGTTCGAACGGGAGTACGACCGGACGTACTGTCTGGGCCGGCGCGAGCGTCCGGATCCGACGATCGACATCATCGAGTGGCTCGGTTCGACGTACGTCAACTCCACGGAGACGCCGGTGTCGGAGATCCCGGCGGCGTACGAGGCGATGGATCTGATCTACGAGGCGACCGGCTACGCCCCGCACGCGTTCGAGACGATCGAGGCGCTGGCGCCCAACGGCGTCGGCGCGCTACTGGGCGTCCCCGGGGACTGGTCGTTCGAGATCGACGGGGGGAAGCTCCATCGGGAGTTCGTCCTCCACAACAAGGCGCTCGTGGGTAGCGTGAACTCCCACGCCGGCCACTTCGAGGCGGCGATCGACACGCTTGCCGGCCTCGATGAGGCGTTCCTCGACCGGCTTGTCACCGGCGTCTACGGGCTCGACGAGTACGAGACGGCGTTCGCGGATGACGACACGACTATAAAAACAGCCGTCGAATTTGCATCTCATGAAGAACGTTGACGACCTGATCGAAAGCGCAGCCGAACTCGCGGAACGCGGACTCTCGAAAGGGGAGATCGCAGACGAACTGAACGTCTCCCGGGAGACCGCAAGCTGGCTGGTGGAACGCAGCGGCGCGAACCGGGTTGAATCCACGCCGGAGCCCGCCACCGCCCGTCCCGCCGACATCCACGTCGACTGGAGCGCGATCGGCCGCGACTCCGCCCGACTCACCCACGTCGGCCGGGCGATGGCGGACCTGCTCTCGAAACAGGGCGAGGAGGTCGATCTCACGATCGGCATCGAGAAGGCCGGTGCGCCGATTGCGACCACCGTCGCGCGCGAACTCGACACCGACCTGGGGACGTACGCGCCGGCGAAACACCAGTGGGACGAGGGCGACATCGCCGAGAAGGGCGGCGGGTTCTCCCAGAACTTCGCGACGATCCGCGACCGGGAGTGTTACGTCGTCGACGACACCATCACCTCCGGGACGACGCTCACAGAGACGGTCGAGGCGGTCCGCGCGCAGGGAGGCACCCCGGTCGCCTGCTGTGTCCTCGTCGACAAACAGGGCGTCGAGGAGATCGATGACGTGCCCGTCTACTCGCTTGTGAACGTCGTCCAGGTCGCCCGCGAGAGCGACAGCGAATAACAGATCTCGACTCTCGGCGGCGGAACGCATTTCCCTGTCAACTTCTAACGGAAGTCGATGACGTTCCAGCCAGGCGGAAACCTGTCTCAAGCGGAAGTCGACGAGCGAGTCGACAGAGCGATCGAGGAGAACGACGTCGTACTGTTCATCAAGGGGAACCGACTGATGCCACAGTGCGGCTACTCGAAGCGGGCGCTCCAGCTCGTCGGTCAGTACACAGAGGAGTTCGAGGTGGTCGATGTGTTGCCGGCGCTTCCCGAGTACCGGGAGGCTCTCGAATCTCACAGTGGATGGGAGACGATCCCGCAGACGTTCGTCGACGGCGAGTTCGTCGGCGGGAGCGACGTGCTCGCAGAGCTCGACGAACGGGGCGAACTCGAGTCGACGCTTTCGGACGCGTGACGCTTTCGGACGCGTGACGCTTTCGGACGCGTGACGCTTTCGGACGCGTGACGCTTTCGGACGCGTGACGCTTCCCTCGAAGCTGTGGGGCGTCCTGAAGGATAGCTCATATAACCCCTCGGTGCGTACTAGGGAGTAGACACCGTCGCCGTGCGGGGTGTACCGCTGCCCCCGACACGCCGGAATCCGATCGATCAACGACCGCTTCAATCCATGTCAGGCCGCGTATTCAGACTTCACTCGACGCTGGAACTGCCCCTCGAAGACGTCGAATCGTTCTTCGACGACGACCCAGAACTGCCGCCGGAGGTGGAAGACGTCGAGATCACCCGGCGGAACAACACGCTGATTTTGAAGGCCGTCTCGGCGGACGACAGCATCAGCAAGTACACGCCGACGGCACAGCTGAAGGCGAGCGTCACCGAAACGCGCGTCTACGAGGAGGAGCCCCCCCGGGCGGGCGGCCCGCAGTGGGCCCGCGAGGAGGAAGAGGAGATCCCCTCCGAGCTCGTCGAGTTCGCCTGTTTTAAAGGCGACCGGGAGACGGTGCTGCAAAACACCGCCCTCCAGTATCCGATGTTCCTGGTGCTCCGTGAGATCGCGCTGTTGTCCGAGAAGGGGACGCTCACCGCGATCACCGAGTCCGACGGTGAACTCCAGGCGACCCGGATCGTCGAGGGGGAGGAACGTCCCGCGAGCGTGGAAGTGGTCGAAAGCCCCCGCAGCGGCGACGGGGAGGGCGGCGTGAACTGGCGGGACAACAAGTTCATTTCGGAGTGACAATATAGAAGAGTTCTACATTTGTCTAGGTCAGTAGTGACTTCTGTGCTTGAGTAAAATGGGCACCGAGTTAGCCGCGATCTCCTCTCCGGTTTTGTCCGTATCCAGAGGCCGTTTCTGCCTCTTGACGTAGCAAATCACGTAGATACGTCTCAATCAGGGACAGCCGTTGGACAGAGACGAAAAGCCCCATTTTGTCGCTACAAACGCTCCACGTGGGGGTTGTTACAAGCCAGAATTTGCGTGACATAAAATGCAGAGCTACCAGTTTCTCAAACCGTTTCAGCAAAACCAGAGCAGAAACTGCTGAAGAATGGCTTAGATTGCTCGCCTTCGCATGGAATTAGCTTAACTGAAAAATACCTTTAAACCGACACATATCTTTATTCCAGTACTTGTCCAATAACAAAACGGTGTTCAGCCAATGACAGCAATGCTCAGCGGACAAACGGCAGTAATCACTGGGGCAGCGAGCGGGAACGGACGGGCGATGGCTCACCGATTCGCGGAACACGGTGCCGATATTGTTGTTGCGGATATTCAGGTGGAACCACGTGAAGGCGGAACGCCGACACACGAAAGTGTCGAAGAAGAGACAGAGGCGAGTGCAACCTTCGTAGAGTGTGACGTGACCAGTATCGATGACCTTGACAGTGCAATGGATGCCGCCGAAGAGTTTGGCGGCGTCGATACGATGGTTAACAACGCCGGCGTGTTCCGGTCCGAAGATATGTTGAGTCTCTCGGAGGAGGAGTTCGACTGGCTGATGGATATCAACGTGAAAGGAGTCTACTTCGGGACACAACGAGCAGCCAAACGGATGGTCGACAACGGTGGCGGATCGATTATCAACCTCTCCAGCGTTGCCGGACTGGAAGGAACCGGCGCATACGTCTCCTACTGTGCCAGTAAGGGCGCAGTCCGACTGATGACCTACGCCTCCGCTGACGCGCTCGGCCCGGAAGGAATCAGAGTCAACGCGATTCATCCGGGACTCATCGAAACCAAGATGACGACTGAAGATGTGCCGATTCTTGGGACTGACGCGGAAGATGAGTTTCTCGAGAATGTTCCGAGTGGTCGTGCAGGAACGCCGGGCGATGTCGCCGACGCGGCGCTATATCTGGCAAGCGACCTGAGCGATTACGTCAACGGGGAATCACTCGTCTTGGATGGTGGAATGAGCAGTTCGGGGTAAGCGACTCATCACACCCCCCACGCTGGTGGTGTTCAGATAAGGAGTGAAAAGTGGCGGTGCGTTTTCAAAGTGACTTATGCCCGAAAACGACTGCCTCAGCGGTAATATCGACCAGATCGACTTAGAGTTTGTCGAACGCGAAGCGACACCACGTTTTCTGATGAAGCTCAGTATTCAGCTGCATCTTGCTGGACAGTCTCTTTCAAATACTGTATCTATTCTTGAAATATTTGGTGTCGAACGTGCACGGTCTACTGTTCACAACTGGGTTCACAAGGCAGATCTACAGCCCGAATCTGGACAGAGTCCGGGTCACGTTGCGGTTGACGAGACCGTGATCCAGCTCAATGATGAGCAGTACTGGCTGTACGCTGCTGTCGATCCCGAAACAAATGAATTGCTCCACACAAGGCTTGATGCGACCACAAACAAGCGATTGCTCACGCATTTTTTCTGAACTCCGCGAGAAACACGACGTCGAACGCGCCGTGCTTCTCGTCGATGGCTCCCACTCACTGAAAGACGCCTGCCGCCGGCACGGCCTCGATTTCAGCTCCGGTAAACATGGAAATCGGAACAGCGTCGAACGTCTCTTTCGAGAGGTAAAACGACGAACTATCTGTTTCTCAAACTGTTTCAGCAACGCCGAAGCAGACACCGCCGACGATTGGCTTCGAGCCTTCGCCTTCGCATGGAATCAGCTTATCTGAACACTGCCTTCGTGGGGAGGTGCTCGAAGAGCTGGTTTGCGACTTCTCTTACGTTGGGGTCGTGACGAACGCCGTTCTCGATACTCGCCAGCCTCGTCTCGAAGCCCTGCAGTTTGTCGTCGAGACGCCCAATCGCTTCGAGAACCTCGCTGTTGTCTCGGGTTGGTCCTGACTGGGTTTGTGTGTCAGGTTCGTTACTACTGACCTCTTTTTCGACTGCCTGTCGGATGAGGTGAGACAGGCTTTGGAACTCCGCACCATTTTCATCAAGATGCTGTTTCCACCGTGCCTTCTGGTCTTCTGTGACGACAACGTTGACCTGCTGGTTGCGTTCATGGGTGTTGCTCATCGGTGCTTAACCTATCTGCTAATTGTCGTGACATACTCATAATACTTCTTGACCTTGCTGACAGGAACAAGTTCATCAGCGAGTGAGCCGCGACACCGAAGTACAGTGACTGGTTGCTCAGAGGGTCGGAAACAATCGGGAGTTCTTTACGAGATACCCGTGTAGGGTCCACTCGAGAAGTCGAAACACGAGTTCACGATGATTCCATCCGACCCACGGACGTTCCTGATGAAGGCGTTCACCGTCGTCGTTCTGCTCTGGTTCCTCAGCCTCTGGTTTCCCGCATTTCTGGAGGCGCTCGCGGCCGTCCACGTCGGCGGCTTTCTGTAGGGGCTCGCCTGTAGCGCCGTTGTTTTCTCGCTTTCGCCGCCTCGCCCGGTTCCTCGTTCACGTCGGGATGGACAACACCGTCCCTCCAGCCAAACCGCAGTATTCTTTAAGGAATATTCATAATATAAGGGCATGGTTCTCGACCGGATGACCGACTACGGCCACGAGGCGGTAACGTACGTTTCGGACCCGGAGACGGGTCTCCAGGCGATCGTCGCCGTACACGACACCACGCTCGGGCCGGCGCTGGGCGGAACGCGGATGCTTCCGTACGACACCGAGGCTGACGCGCTCCAGGACGTGTTGCGTCTCTCGAAGGCGATGACGTACAAGGCGGCGGCCGCCGACCTGGACCTCGGGGGAGGCAAGGCCGTCATCGTTGGCGACCCGGAACAGAAGACTGCGGAGATGATGGCCGCCTACGGACAGGCGGTCGACGCGCTCGGTGGTCGCTACATCACCTCGGTCGACATCAACACCGGCGTCGAAGACCTGGACGTCATCGCCGACCATACCGACCACGTGGTGGGTGTAAGCGACGGGCTGGGCGATCCGTCGCCGGTGACCGCCTACGGCGTCTTTCGCGGGGTCGAGGAGACCGCGAGATACGAACTCGATCGACCAGTGTCGGAGCTCTCGGTGACGATCCAGGGCATCGGCAAGGTCGGGACGGGGCTGGCCGAACGGCTACTCGAGCGGGGGGCCGACGTGACGGTGTCGGACGTCGACACCGACCAGCTGGAGTCGTTCGCGGACGAATACGGCGTCGCCACCGTCGCACCCGAGGACGTCTACGCGGAGCCGTGTGACGTGTTCGCGCCGTGTGCGATCGGCGGCGTGTTGAACGACGACACGATCCCGCAACTGAACTGCGAGATCGTGGCCGGCGGAGCGAACAACGTACTGAAGCGTCGCGACCACGCGGAGATGCTCCAGGACCGCGGGATCCGGTACGCCCCGGATTACGTCATCAACGCCGGCGGACTCATCACCGTCCACACCGAGCACGTGGATGGCACGATCGAGGACGCCTTCGAGAAGGCAGACGCGATCGGCGACCGGCTAATCGAGCTGTACGAGCGCGCCGACGATCGTGGCGTGACCCCCCTGCAGGCCGCCCGGGAGTACGCCGAAGAACGGCTCGAACGTGGGCGCGACCCGCTCGCGACGCCGGCCTGATAATGATTATTCTAGGCCGTAACCGGACGATCGGCGGGCCGGGTGGCCGATCGACCGGTAAATCGCTACAATAATCAGTATGAGTCGTCTTCTCCCGCTCTGACGCGTCCGGCAGTTCGTCCATTGTGCTGTCAACTGTTAACTGATGTGACCACGTTGCCAGTGACATGCGCGTTGCGATCGTCGGCGGCGGGATCGTCGGTCTGGCGAGCGCGTACTACCTGGCCGATCGGGACGTCTCCGTCGCCGTCTACGAGAAGGACTCCATCGGGGGCGGGAGCACCGGTCGGGCGAACGGGGGGATTCGCGCCCAGTTCACCTCGCCGATACACGTGCGGTTCTCCCGGGAGAGCATGCCCGTCTGGGGGTCGTTCGAGAAAACGTTCGGCGTGGAGATCGGCTACCGCCGAACGGGGTATCTGTTTCTCGCGAGAACCGAAGGGACCGCCGAGCACCTCCGGGAGAACGTCGCCAGACAGAACGATCTCGGCGTCCCCAGCGACTATCTCTCCCCGTCGGAGGCGATCGAGCACTGTCCCGGCCTCTACGCCGATCGGTACGTCGGTGCCGCCTACAGCCCCACGGACGGGTTCGCGGATCCTCACCTCGCCCTCCAGGGGTTCCTGCGCGGCGCCGGGGAAGCGGGCGCCGAGATCCACACCGGCGTCGAAGTGACGGACCTCCAGGTCCGCGACGGCCGGGTCGAACGGATCGAGACCGAGGACGGCGTCTCCGAGGTCGACTTCGTGGTCAACGCCGCGGGGCCGTGGGCGGGCGAGATCGCCGAGATGGTCGGCCTCGATCTCCCGGTGTCACCCCGCCGTCGACAGTTGCTCCTTGCGGAGCCGGAGCCGCCACTCCCACCGGACGCCCCGATGACGGTCGACGTGGACGAAAGCGTTCACTTCCGCCCGGAGTCCGACGGCGCAGCGATCGTCGGCGGTCGGAACGCCGACGGGGACCCGGAGCACGACCCCGATCGGTATCGGACCTCGAACGACCCCGACTGGACCGTCGACACGCTGGAGCGCGCCGCCGACGTCGCCACCTACTTCGGTCCGGAGACGGCGGTCGTCCGAGGCTGGGCGGGGCTGTACACGGTGACGCCGGATCACCACCCGATCGTCGAGGAACCGATCCCCGGATTCGTAAACGCCGTGGGGTTCTCGGGACACGGGTTCATGCACGCCCCGGCGACCGGACAGGTGGTCGCAGAACTGATCCTCGATGACACGCCGGAAACGGTCGACGTCTCCCCGCTTTCTGCCGACCGTTTCGAACGCGACGCGGAGCTCCACGAGGGGACCGTAATCGACTGATTGGGAACCGTCGAGTGGGGTGGTCGAGTGACCGTTCGAGCGAAACAGAGTAGTCGTCCGGCCATACACTTACGTCGAGTTGCGGCGTGTGTCGGATCGTGACTGACGAACCCGACGACACGACAGACACCGAATCGACGCCGAAACGGCTCGTCGAGGGCTGGCACGGGCGCTACTTCGAGGACTTCACCGCTGGCGAGGTCTACAAACACCCGTTCGGTCGCACGGTCACCGAGACCGACAACGTCTGGCTGACGAACCTGACGATGAACTTGAACCCGATGCACTTCAACGAGGCGTACGCCGCCGAAACCGAGTTCGGCGAGCGCCTCGTCGACGGGACGTTCGTCATCGCCCTGGCGGTCGGGATGAGCGTTATCGACGTCTCCATCAATGCGACCGCGAACCTGGGATACGACGACGTTCGCCACCATGCGCCGGTGTATCACGGCGACACCATCTTTGCCGAGAGTGAGGTGCTGTCGAAACGCGAGAGCAGTTCCCGCAGTCGCCGTCGGTGTGGTCCCGTTCCTGGCGATCGCCCTGTGTCTCGGCGTCGCGCTGTTTACGATCCAGCCGCTCCAGCAGGCCACGGTCGCGAGTTACTCCTCACCAGAGACGCGGGGACTCTCGTTCGGCTACACGTACCTCGCCATCTTCGGGATCGGCGCTCTCGGCGCCGGGCTGGCCGGAACCGTCCTGACGTACGCCGACGTCAATGTGCTGTTCGTGGTGCTCGCAGTGATTGCGATACTCGGATCTGTCCTCGCGTTCGGCGTCCGACAAATCGGTCGATAAACTCTCATCCAGTAGCCGAACCGGGCGGACGCCGAATCACTCGGAACCTGACTCGGGCTGCGGGCCCCCCCCGGTCTGGGCCTCGTGGGCCTCGCTCCAGCCGCCGGCATCGACGATCTCGAACAGTTTGCGCCAGTTCTCGTCGTCTTCGCTTTCCGGCAGCATATCCCGGAGCTGTCGGAAGTCGGATTCCGGCACCTCCGAGTGGACGAGGTCGATAACGATCCTGGCGTGGTGGGCGGCGTCTGGCGGATCGGCGTTTTCTATTTCGCTTACCCGGTCGATGAACTCGCGCCAGTCGAACCGCTGGCCGTGCTCTTCGACCGCGCCGGTCAGGTACCACTTGATCTCCATCGGCAGCGAGGCCGCCAGATCCTCGGCGTTCTCTTCGGGGATCCGGGAACCCAGCGTCATCAGGGTCGCCCGGATCGCGCGCACCGCCCGTCCGCTGTCCGGAAGTTCGAGTCTGTGCTGTACGGTCCCGGTGAATTCATCGAAGTTCATACAATTGATAGATTCACCGGGACTATCATTAATTTAGGTGTGGGTTCTTGCAGGCTGAGAACGGGATCGGTGTCGGCGGGTTTCGAGCCGGTCACGCGCACACCGCCGTGTCATCACCCTCAAGTTATGTCATCCGGGGTCGTAGAATGGAATATGAGCTTCGTGGTTTTCGACTTCGACGGGACGCTCTCTGAAACGGACGCCACCGTACTGCTCGGACGCGAATACGGCGTCGGTTCCGAGATCCGGGGCTTGACGGAGCAGGGACTCCGCGGCGAGGTGGAGTTCGAACGGTCCCTTCGACAGCGGGCCGCCCTCCTCGAGGGGATGCCCGAACGCGAGGTGGAGGCGGCCTTCGAGCGGTGCAAACTACGGGAGGGTGCCGCCGAACTGATAACCGCCCTCAGACGGTCGGGGGTGACTGTCGCTATCGTCACCGGTGCACCCGAGGACGGCGTCGAGGCCGCGCTCGAACGGGCCGGTGTCGCGGTCGATCACCTCGTCGCGAACGAGTTGCCGATGGAAAACGGCGCGCTCACTGGCGAAATCGAGGGACTGCTCGTCGACGCGGGCAAGGATCGGGCCCTCCAGGAGCTGGCCGCCGCCGAGGGCGTCGACGCGGGGGAGGTCATCGCGGTCGGCAACGGCGCGATGGACCTGCCGATGCTACGGGCCGCCGGAACAGCGATCGGGTTCCAGCCGGAACCGCTCGTGGAAGAGTACGCCGACGAGGTCGTCACGTCGATTCGGAAACTTCGACTCTACTTCGAGCAACACGGCGTCATCGACGTCGGCAACGAGGAGTGAACGTCATCTAATGATTATTCTAGGCCGTAACCGGACGATCGGCGGGCCGGATGGCCGATCGACCGGTAAATCGCTACAATAATCATTAATCGACGTCGGGAACGGCGGGTCAGGCCGACGGGTTTCCGGCGGTGCTCGGGACGCCCGGCTCCCGCTGGCCTGAGGGACCTCGCGGCCGCAAGCTCGCAGAAAACAGAACGTTTTCCCGCTCGTCGGGAACCTTCGATCAATACACGGTGTCACGGAACAAACTAATGGATATGTCCGGGCAGACTCCATTCCACGATCGAACGGATGCGGGCGAGCGTCTCGCGGCGGAACTTCGCGAGCGGGACGTCGAGGCCGACCTGGTGCTCGCAATCCCGCGGGGAGGCTTGCCGCTGGGGCGGCCAGTCGCCGACGAACTGGGAGTGCCGCTCGACGTCGTCGTCGCCAAGAAGATCGGCGCACCCGGGAACCCCGAGTACGCCATCGGGGCGGTCGCGAGCGACGGAAGCGTCTGGCGCAACGAGGAGGCGTTCCGGAGGCGCCCGGTCGACGAGGAGTACTTCCGGCGAAAGCGGGACGAGGAAGCGGAGAACGCGCGGCGAAAAGCCGAGCGATACCGCGAGGGCGGGCCCGAACCCGAGGTTGCCGGAAAGCGGGTCGTCCTGGTAGACGACGGGGTAGCAACGGGCTCGACCGCCCGTGCGTGTATCGAACAACTGCACAACGCGGGGGCCGAACGGATCGTTCTCGCCGTTCCGGTCGGTCCTCCCGAGACGATCGAGGAACTAGCGAAGATTACCGACGAGGTGGTCTGTCTGGAGAGACCGGGGTATTTCACTGGAGTCGGCGGGTTCTACCGACGGTTCGATCAGGTGTCCGACGAGGAGGCGATAGCGTACCTCGAGTAGCCCGACGGACCTCAGGACATCGCTCGCCTCACACCAGCCGCGACGAGCCTGTGCGACGCCGAGATGCATGTACGCGAGTTCGTCGGCGGTGTTGGCGTTCGTCGAGACCACCAACGCGGGGCGTTCGGGCTGGGCGTTGACGTTCTGGTTGGGCGTTGATCTCGATCGCGACGCGTTCCGCGGCTGCCCCCTTGCTATCGAGTCGAGGCGATCACGCCGAAAAATGGCGTCCCAGAAGATACGCGAGGACGAACCCCGTCGCGAGCGCGAACGCGAGCAGTGCATACCGTCCCTCCTGGAGGCTCAACACCGAGCCCGCGACGAGCAAGGCCCCGGCGAGTACCGCATACCCCAGGTACGGATCGGTACGGCGGTCGTCGACGGCCTCGGTGCGCACGAGGATATCCCCGCGCTCGAGTTGTTCGACTGTTCGTTCGAGTCGCGCCGGTGTTCGCAACAGCGCCGGGAGAGCCGTCTGCAGGTCCCTCGTGGTCTCATCGAGCAGCGCCTGAAATTCTGTTTCGATGAGCCCCTGTTCGACGAGGAACGACCGGACGGCCTCCAGGAAATCGAACTCCGGATCGAGCTCGCGACAGACCCCCTCGCCTACGGTGCCGACCCGGATGAGTAGCATTACGTCGGGCGGGATGCGAAACGGGAAATCCCGGAGCATCGACGTCATTTCAGTGAGTATCGCCCGCCAGGTTATCTCGGGGCGTCCCTGGAGGTTCTCGATGACGAGCTGAAGTATTCGACCGACCTCCGTGCGGTCGACGCCCGGATCGAGCACGTCCAGGGCGACGAGCGCGTCGACGAGGCCGTCGACGTCGCGCCGGACCAGCGCCCGGTAGAGTCCGACGATGTGCTCCTGGACGGTTGGCGGCAAGTGCTCGCTCATTCCGAAATCGTAGATTAGCAGGCGTCCGTCGTCGGTTACTGCGAGGTTTCCCGGATGGGGATCCGCGTGGAAGATGCCGTCGACGACTCCCATCTCGAGATAGACGTCGACGATCCGCTGGGCCATCTCCGGGGCGTCGACGTCGACTCCATCGAAGGCGTCGTCGTCGGTTATTTTTCGTCCCGCACGGTACTCCATCGCGAGCACTCGGTCGGAGGAGAGTTCCTCGAGGGTAGCCGGGATCACGACGCGGTCGTCGTCGGCGAAGTTGTTCCGGATCTCGGCCATCATCGTTCGCTCCCGCTCGAAATCCAGTTCGTCCAGGATGATCTCCTCGAAGTCGTCGGCGACGTTGCGGATCGAGTACTGTTGTCGCTCGGGCGCCAGCGCCGCTATCAGCGGAACGAACCCGGCCATAACGCGGAGGTCGCGCTCGACGACGGCTTTCACCCCCGGGCGTCGAACTTTCAAAGCGATGCGGCCCCCGTCGTAGGAGGCAGCATAGACGAACGCCAGCGACCCGCCGGCGACGGAGTCGGCCGACATCGTGTCGATTTCGTCGCCGAGTTCCTCCTCCAGGACCGTCAGCGGGTCGCCACCGACCCCCTCCGGCACCTCGTCCTGGAGCGTACCGAACACTGTCGCGTACGTCGGCGGGACGATGTCGGGGCGCGTCGAGAGAACCTGTCCGACCTTTATGAATGCCGGGCCAAGTTCCAGCAGCGTATCTCGTATCCGTTCGGCCCGCTGGTGGTGAATCTTCTCGTCCGGGCGACGCGGCGGGCCGAACAAAAGGAACCGGCGCCGGTCCCGAAGGAACGCGAGTGCGAACGGCAGAAACCGCACCAGAACGACGAGGTACCTGTAGTATAGCCCCCTCATCGCCGTCGAACCGGACGGGGGGCGGTCCACTTGCGGCTCATAGACCGACGTTCGCCCGTTCGGTACTTATAAGACCGGTGCCGGACCAGCCTCCGAATCCACTCAAAAGAGATACAGCAGAATCGCAAGCAACCACCCGATTCCGGTTATCGTCGACGCCGTGACGTTGGCCGCCGTCGGCTCGATCGGGGGGTTGCGAACGATTGCCTCGTACAGGATAATCGTGGCTGCGAGGCTGCCGAGCGCGAGTCCCTGATGGAACCCCAGGGGGTCGAGGAGACTCGCGAGGGCACCCAGCGCCAGCGCGGCCGGAACGGCCGCGAGGAGTTTGTCGTAGTAGTCGACCATCCCTCGTCTGGAGAAACGATGCCCAACCGTAAGGAACTGCTGTCAATTCTCATTCGCCCGGAACTGCATCCGTTGTTTTGCGGCCTACGAGCGGTCGCCTTCGAGAAGCGCCGACGCGGCCCCGCCGGCGCCGGCGAACACCAGGGGATAGACGATCCCGGCGAGGGCGACGCCCGCCAGCCGGTCGGGTGCGGCACTGGCCCCGCCGACGGAGATTTCGAAGACGAACAGGCCGACGATAGACAGCACCAGGTAGCCGACCAGGACGGTCACTCCAGCGATCGCCCCGTCGGTCGGGTCCGATGCCCCTTGATACCGACCGATTGCAAGCCCAGCCAGCAGCAACAACACGACCGGGATCACATACAGGATGACGGTGAACCCTTCCTCGCCGCCGATGTACGAGGTCGTATGGCCCCCGACGATCGGGATGTCTCTGAAGACGGTGTTCACGAAGTGGGCGTTGTAAAACACCCACCCGACCATCTCGTAGGTTGCCGGCTCCCCGTCCAGCGCCTGGATGATCTGATTCAACGGGGAATCGCGCACGCCAGGTGCGACCACCAGATACGTGGCGACGTATCCGACTATCCACGCGAGCAGGCCGGCCGCGGCACCCTCGACGAGCGGTATCTCGCTTTTGTCGACCGTCCCGGTACCGTCCGCGTCGTCGGTTCCGTTCTCGGGTTCCCCCGGGATCGTGGTTTCACTATTGCTCACGAGTAATCTACCTCGTTCCGTCGCCTTCGGTGTTGGGATCCTTTTCCCCGTCTCCGACAATCGCGTCGGCGATCAGGTCGGCGCTGGGATCGAGGCCGGCGTACAGCCGCGCCGCGATCACGGCCAACACCGGGAGCGCGAGCAAAAGGAAGATCCCGTCGTATAGCCACTCGAACCCGTCGAAAACTGGGGCTGAGATGCCCGTAAGGCCGCTGTGGGCGACGATCACGGCGACAAGAACCACGAGCCAGTGGACGACCGACGCGAGGTTCTCAACGACGTCCTTCGGGCCGTCGAGCACCAGCCGAACGACTGACGCAAATTTCGGTGCGGTGTACACGAGCAGTCCCACGACGACGACGGTCGCGATCGCGGTCACGACCGCCGCGAACGTCACCGGCGTCTGTGGCACGAGCCGATCGATACCGGGCAAAAGCGTTGCGAGGTACAATACGAACACGAGCGCGACTGCCGAAAGCAGTAGCTTGCTCGCCGAACGGACCTCGTTTCGCCCGATGGCCTTTCGGAGGGTCGTCGAATCTAGGTTCATGATCGCAGTCGGTGCTGAGGGCCAGCGGGATAAATATGATCGAGACGCTCAAAGCGAATTAGCCGGGATTAAGCCGATTTGCTCCGACAGCTCGGATGGATCCGCGAACTGCTTTCTGGTGGGGAACCGGTTCGAAACTCGAGGCGGCCGACATCGCAGTACACGAGAAGGTTCAGGTGGTGAACGTCGACAACGGCGAGCGGTTCGAGACGTATGCGATTCCCGGCGACTACGTCGATATCTGTCTCAACGGCGCGGCCGCCCGGCTGGCTGCGGTCGGCGATCGGCTCATCATTATGGCATACGGCGGGTTCGACGACGAGATCCTCGAGCCGACGGTCGTCAGGCTCGACGATAACAACGAACCGATCGAGTAGTCAGGTTCGACGGTCCCGGGCGGATCACCGGACGTACTCGCTCGCGACGACCTCCCGAATCCGGTCTGCGGTGACCTCGCCGATGCCGTCGATTTCGAGGAGGTCCTCTTTCTCTGCGGTCATCACGGCCTCGACGCTGCCGAACGCCTCCAGCAGACCTCTGGCAGTGATCGGCCCGATGTCGGCGATCGCGGAGACGACGTACTCCTGCTGTTCGGGGAGCGTTTTGCTCCCCTTCTCGCCGTGGACGCTCACAGCGCGGTCGCGTTCTTCCTGTTCTCGCCTGGCGATCGTCTCCAGCATGTTCGCCGTCCCTTCGGTCCCGTCGGTCCGGAGCACGCTCACGTCGAAGTCGATCGCCAGGCTCGCGAGCGCCCCCCGGATCGCGTTCGGATGGACGTTCCGTGCGCCGTACAGGTCGGTCTCGCCCTCGAGGATCAACACCGGTCGCGAGTAGTTGCGGGCCAGGTCGCCGGCCTGTTCGAACAGCGATCGGTCGCCGCCCGTCAGCGTGTCGAGGAAGTCGTCGACGGACTTCCGCTCGACTGCGACCCGGTCCGACAGCACGTAGTCGCCGACCGACAGCGTCTCCAGCCGGGTGTAGATCCCCTCGCGGGTGGAGAGCTCCCGGGCGATGTGGGAGTCGAGTTCGCGCTGGTCGATGACGATTTCGGCCCCCTCCTCGCTCTCGGCAGTCGCGACGATCCCTTCCTCGTCACTCTGGTCGTCACTGTTGTCCTCGCTGGGACTACCGCCTTCACCGTCGCTGTCGCCTTCGCCGGGTTCATTTTCGTCGCTGTCGTCGTCGCTACCGTCCCCCGTCGTCTCCGATCCGGTCGCGAAATCGGAGAGTCCCGGCTGTCCGTCCCTCCGGCCGTCGTCGGCGCCCTCGCTGCCGTCGTCGGCGCCCTCGCTGCCGTCGTCTCCGCCCTCGCTGCCGTCGTCTCCGCCCATGCCGCTGTCGTCGATGCTTTCTCCGGGGAGTTCCTGCTGTATCTCGTCTGCCGACTGCTTGAGCTCCCGGAGTTCCGACTCCATCCGCTGTTCTCGCCGCCGGGCGATCCAGAAGAACGCCTCGTCGCGGGTGTCCTTCGCCATGAGCACGACGACGCGCCCGGCCGCCTGCCGTCCGGTTCGCCCCTTCCGCTGGATCGACCGGATCGCGGTCGGAACCGGCTCGAAGAACAACACCAGGTCCACCTCCGGCACGTCCAGCCCCTCCTCGGCGACCGACGTCGAGACGAGAACCTCGAACTCCCCGTTCCGGAACGCCGAAAGCGTCTCAGCCTGTTGTTTCTGCGTCATTCCGTCGGAGCCCTCCTTGTCCCCCTGGCCGACGAACCGGTGGACGTCGAAATGTTCCCCGAGGAACGCCGAAAGCGCCTCCGCGGTGTCGCGTGACTCGGTGAACACGATAACACGCTCGCCGCCGCCGATGCCCAGGGTCTCGGCCAACAGAATGCGCGTCCGGGAGAACTTCGGGTGGGTGCCGTCGAACGACTCCGCCTTCCGCATCGCCTCTCTGACTTTCGGCTCCGAGACCAGTCGCTGGCTCGCCTTCGAGGCGCCCGACGAGCGGGCGGCCTGACGCTGGCGCTCGAAGTACCGACACAGGGCGTCGACGCTTTGCGTCTCGACGAGTTCGACCGCCCGCCGGAGTTTCATCACCTCCGCGTGCGTGGAGATTCCCTTGTAGCCGGCCGACTGGTCTTCGTCCATCATCTTCTGGAGCTTGCCCCGCATCCGGTTGAGCTGCTTCTGTGAGAGGTCCGGCGAGGTCGTGTTCGTCACGCCGAGTGACTTCAATTTCTCCAGTCGGTCTTCGATCACCTCGTTGAGCGCGTCCCGGATCTCGATCACTGTTTCCGGCAGTTCCACTTCGATCCACTCGACGTCCGTGTCGTGGGTGTACTCGTCGACGTCGGCGTCCTCTTCGGTCATCACCGCGACGTTGCCCACGCCGAGGTTCTCACAGACGGTCCGGATCTCCTCGCCGTCGCCGCCGGGGGAGGCCGACATCGCGGTGACCAGGGGATCGTCGGCGTCGGCGTGGTAGCGGTCGGCGATGTACACGTACGAGTAGTCGCCGGTTCCCCGGTGGCACTCGTCGAAGGTGAGGTGGGTGACGTCCGCGAGGTCGATCCGGTTGCCGACGAGGTCGTTTTCGATGACCTGCGGCGTTGCGATCACGATCCGAGCGCGCTCGAACAGCTCGCCGCGGTCGTCGGGGCTGACCTCGCCGGTGAACACCACGATCTCGTCGTCGGGGATCGAAAGCGCCTGCCGGTAGAACTCGGCGTGCTGTGTCACCAGCGGCTTCGTCGGCGCGAGAAACAGCGCCGTCCCGCCGCAGTCGTGGAGTCGCTCGGCCGTCACGAGCAGGCTCACCGTCGTCTTGCCGAGCCCGGTCGGTAGACAGACCAGCGTGTGTTCGGTCCGTGCCTGCGCGGCCAGTTCGAGCTGGTAGCCGCGGCGCTCGACGAGCCCGGGGGCCAAAAGCGGATGATCCACGTACGCGACGTCTTCGGTGGCCGCCATCGTCGGGTCTATGGCGGCATCCTCGAAAAGGGTTCCCCAAGCGCGGCGGAAGTGAACGGCGGCTACCTCGAACGTCTGTGCAGTCCGCGACCGTCACCCCGCGGTTGCCGGCTTCCCTCTCCGCCGTCGCCGTCCTCGCCGCCCGCGTGGCCCTCCGGGAACGCCGATAGTGTGGGACGTTCGAGCGCTCGTTCCGGCAGTTCCTCGTCGACGAGATCGGCCCATTCGGCGAGCCGTAACCGGCGCGAACGCTGATTCATGGTCGTTTTGTACCATTCGGTCAGTCGTAAAAACCGTTGCGCCGATTCTATCCGAGTGAAAGTGCCGGGGAAGAAACCTACAGATCACCGAGCTTCCGCAGGAGTTGTCCGCGGTACTCCTCGTCTGCCTTGAATCCCTTCATCTCGAGGACGTTGCGCTCGAGTTTGTCGAGTGCGACGTGGAAGGCGTGTTCGGAACCGTACCCTTCGCCGGAGCCGGCGACCTGCCCCTCGCTCGTCCGGAGTCGAATCTGACACTGGAGCAACGGAGTGCCACGGAGCTTCTCTTTGTGTTCGTGGAACCGAACGTGGGCGTGGTGGACGGCCATGTCCTGGTACTTGTCGGAGACGGATTCGATAGACTCGACGATGTGTTCCCGGGAGATCGTGTCCAGAAGCGCGATGTTGGTGATCTGGACGTCCATCGACTCCTCCTCGGTGAACGTGAGCGCCCGGAGGACGTCCGTCTTCGTCACGACGCCGTCGACGGCCTCACCGTCGTCGCTGACGACCAGGCCCGCGATGTCGTTTTCGAACATTCGCTCGACGGCCGCCTTCACCGTCTCCTCTGGCGTGGCCGTCAACACGGGGTTCGACATCAGATCGAAGACGGGGATGTCGAGCATCCGGTCGGTGTCGCCCGACCGGTCGTGACGGCCCAGACGGTTCTCCCCCCGGATCACGAACTCGACGATGTCGTGGGTCGTGATCACGCCGGTCAGCCGACCGTTCTCGTTGAGCACGGGGAGCCTAGAGATGCCGTTCTCCCGCAGCCGATTGATCGCCTGCCCGACGTGGCCCTCCTCGGTGATGGTGACGACATCTTTCGTGTAGATCTGCTCCACGGTGATCGCGTCCAGGTTGTCGAGCACGGCCTCGAGGATTCCGTCCTCCGTGACGATCCCGTAGAGCTTCTCGCCCTCGTACACGGGCGCAATCTTGACGTTCCCCTCGACGAGGATCCGCGCGACCTCCCGAATGTGCTCGGTTCGCTTCACCCGTGGGGCGTTTTTCATCACGACGGACGCCTTCGTGTCGTCCTCGATGCGCGACTTTATGAGGTCCCGTTCGCCGATGACGCCCGCGTACTCGCCGTCCTCGGTGACGACGATTCCTTTCGGGTTCTTTTCTTCGAAGATAGACCGAACTTTCCCGAGTCGAGTGGAGGTGTCGACCTCGACGTACTCCTCGACAGCAATATCAGTGATATTCATAGCGGTATTCGGCGGTTAGATGCGGGTGGTCTTGAAAGTTGGTTCCTGTCGGCCTGGACTATGGGTTCACGTTGCCTGTCCGACCTGTCAGCCCGGGAAATCGTCCGTCTCGTTTGTTTCCCTCGTTTTCTCTCCAGATCCCGGCGCCGACGAGCTCTCCGCACCCAGCGGGGAGAGGAAATCGACGGGCGCAGGCTCCGGTTCGGGATCCATCCCGCGGGCTGTGAGTCGAGTCACGAGCGCGTCGTCCCGGAGCCACTCGAGGAACCGAAGCAAACAGAGAAACAGCACCGTCGGTCCGAACACGGCTACTGCCGCGGTCAGTAGTCTGAACCCGAGCGCGAGCGAAGACAGATCCGACACGTCCGATCGTACGTTCCGTGGTGACTATTGTGTATCGGTCCCGGTAGGCACAGTAGCTACCGAGGGCGCGCTCACCACCGGTCGGGTGAGTTTCCGGTTGCGGACACGTCGACCGTCCCGTCGTCCCGTTCGGTCCATTCGACGGCGGCCCCGAACTGTTCGAGCAGTTTCAGGTGTGTCTCGAGATGTTCCGAGAGCCGCGGTGCCCGGAACCGCCCGCCTGCGACGGCAAGGAACGGGAGCAGTTGGTCGGCGAGATGCACGTCGACAGTTGCCCCGGCGTCGATCGGCTCCCGGAGGGCGTCGACGGCGTCGCCTGCAACCCGTTCGGCGGGAACCCCGGGTTCCCCGAGCGCGCTGGCGCCGAACCGGCACGTGGGCTCGAACCCGGCTTCGATCTCCGCCGACGATTCCCCGGTCCCGGACGATTCCCCGGTCCCGGACGATTCCCCGGTCTCGGGTGCGTGTTCTGTGACGAGAACGACCACCGCCCCCGTGGAGTCGCTGTCGACGTACGTCACGGTGCGTTCGAGCACGGTCCAGTCGTCGCCGATCCGTTCGATGGCAGTGTCCGCGAGACGCTCTGCGACGTCCGCCTCTGTGAGGTCCTCGGACGCGGTCGAAAGCGCTCTGAGCCCGCGCCGTTCGCCCGACTCGTCCAGAGAAAGGGGTGTGAGCTTCGATGGACCGATCAAAAGCGTCACCTCGCCGCCCCCGACCGGATAGAATCCGCGTCTACCGACGTCGACGGACGCGAGCACTCCCGCCTCCCGGAGGAGCGGTAGCTTCACCCGGCGCAGGTACGAAAGCGGCGGCGACCACTTCACGTCCGTTCCGCCGGTTACCTGCAACCGTACCGGTCCCGGCGTCACGAGCGAAAGCGGCAACACCGCGTCGACCACGAGTGGGACGCTGCCGGCGGTCTCGATGTCGACCGCGTATCGCCCCGGCTGCACCTCGCTCGGGTGGAACGAGACGGTCCGACTCCCCCGTTCGACGCCGTCGGTTTCCGCGTTCGCAATCGACGACAGTGCTTCGGCTGCGGCGACGTGCTGTGGCTTCAACCCCGGGTTCTCGCGTGCCCCCCGAACGTCCCGTATCTCGACGTCCCGGCCGGTCAGCACCGAAAACGACAGCGCCGACCGGAAGTACTGCCCGCCACCGACACTTCCGTCCAGCGTGAGCTCCGGTTGGTTTGAATCGTCCATACGAAACTCGCGTTCCGGCACCGACAAAGCCGTATCGACGGGCGAACAGAATTCTGTCGGTGGAACGTTTCAGGATCGCTTCGGTTCGAGGACTCGAAACGCGGCCTCGCTGTCGCCGTCGAACTTGGTGAGCAACTCGCGAACCTCGCGTTTCACTGCGTCGGTGACGGCGACGTGAACCATTCCTTCCCCGGGCTGTCCGTACACGACGCTCGATCCGACGGGGACCGCCAGCACGGCGGGAAGCGCCGCGAGATCCTCCTCGCCGTCGACGCGAACGACTGTCGGTTCCTGCGAGGAGAGGCCCTCACGGAGCGCCACGAGCAGCTCGTGGCGCAAAACCGCGGCGGGGTTTTCGACGGTTTTCCCGACGCAGTCGTCTGTCGCGTCTTCGATCGTCTCGAGTACGGATTCGGGCGCGCTTTCCCGTTCGGTTCGCCCGTCGACGACCGCGAGGTCGGGACGTCGACCGGTGTCCAGGAGGTGGGCGGTGACGACGTCGCCGACCGCGACCAGTTTCGGGGTCCGGCTGTTGGAACTGTCTCCGTGCTCGGCGGCGAACTCGTCGATCGCAGAAAGCAACTCGTTCGCATCGGTGTAAATCGCTCCGAGCGGGTCTTTCAACTCCGTTCGAAGTTCGTCCGGGAGACACAACAAGGTCGGATCGTCGGCACCACCGTCGGACGCGAGATCGGCCACGACGGACACCTACCGGACTTTCAGGGCGTAACTGCCGGGTTCAGTGACGTTCATCTCGTCTGCGATCTCGCTTTGTTCCGGGTGGGTGACGACGACGTAGCCGGCCCAGTCTTCCGTCAGCGACGAGGACCCACACAGCTTGCAGCTCTGTGCGTCACCG
Source organism: Halalkaliarchaeum desulfuricum (assembly GCF_002952775.1). NCBI lineage: Archaea > Methanobacteriati > Methanobacteriota > Halobacteria > Halobacteriales > Haloferacaceae > Halalkaliarchaeum > Halalkaliarchaeum desulfuricum. The sequence continues at coordinate 223,265 of NZ_CP025066.1, read as the reverse complement.
TGGTTGACGAAGTGACACTCCCGGCACGCGAGGCGATCGGACGCCATCTATTCGCCCCCCGCCGAGGCTTCGCCCTCCTGCTCGCGCCGACGGCGAGCCTTCTCGAGCCATTCGTGTTTGCCCAGTCCGGGCTGTTTCGCCGTCAGGCCGATCTTCGAGTCGCGGGGGTTCCGCTCGTCGATGCTCTTCGTGACGATCCGGACCCGAACGGGGTCGTCGACCCCGAGCGACTGGTCCGACTCGCTGGAGGCGAGCTGCTGGTTGGCGCCGTCGTAGGCGAGATACTCGTCGGAGATCTGCGAGACGTGCAACAGCCCGTCGACCGGGCCGATGCCGACGAAGGCGCCGAACTCGACGACCTCGACGACGGTGCCGTCGACGACCTCCTGCATCTCCGGATCGAAGGTGATGGCGTCGAACTCCGCCTCGTAGTACACTCCCGGACGGTTCGGCAGCACGGCGCCGTCGCCGATGTCGTGCACCTCGACGACGCTCACGACGCTCCCGACGTCCTCGTCCATTCGTCCCTCGAGCTTCTCCTGCAACAGGGCCTTCACCCGCTGGGGGGTGACGTCCGCCAGATGTTTCGGCGGAACCTCGACCGTGTCCTTGAGTCGTACGCGTTTGTACATGGATCAGATACCTCGCATTCCTGTGACGTTCGTCATCTCGTACCGTTCGTCTCCCTGTGACTGTCTTCCTGTAGGGTTGCTGTCTCGTCGCCGCCGTATAACCTCCCTGGTTTTCCCGGGTCGCTCCCGGCAGTTCCGATTCCGGGGACGCCGAACCGCGGCCGCCGGACGCGGGCTCACGGCTCCGTTATCGCCAGTGTGTTCCGACCCCTTAAACCGATTACTGGAACGTTCGCCTCCAGCAGCCGGTCCCGCAGGGGGAGATCGTTTGTCACCGCGTACGCGTCCTCGGCGACTGCAAGCTCCAGGACGGCGTCGTCGGCGTAGCCGGCGTCGGTCTCGCGAACCTCGCACCGTCTCGAGAGGTCCAGGCCGACGCTGGCGGCGGTCGCCTCCTCGCCGGCGCCCGCCGAAAGCGACTCCAGTTCCTCGACGACCGGACGGGGCGCGAGCGGATCGACCTCCCCGAGGAGCCGGTCGAGTTCCTCGAACACGCGGACGCCACACTCCACCGGCATCATCAGGGCGCTCGTGTCCATCACGACGGTGGCCACGGTATCTCACGCTCACGTTCACTCGAGCGTCCCGACGCCGATGAGCCGCCACCGCGCGCCGACGCGCCGGTTGATCGCGATCTTGGCGCCGGCCTCGGCGCAGACGGGACGCTTGAGGTTCACCTCACACTCCCCGTCGCGTGCGCTCGTCACCGCGCCGACGGTCGTGGCGGTGCCGACGGTGAGCATGAGCGGTTCGCCCGTGGAGATCTCCTCGACGTTGCCGTCACCGTCGCCGTCTCCGACGACGCGATCGAGCAGTTCGACCTCCATCTCGAACGACTCGCGGGTCGGCGGGAGCGTTCCGGGTTCGCCGGCGACCTGTCCGGCGAGCGCGTCGCCTTTGGTGAGGCTCGGATCCAGCCCGGTGCCGACGCCGAGAAGTCCACCCGGCGACGCCTCCTCGACGGGGGAGCCGCCGGCCTGTAGTGACCGCACCGTCGTCTCGAGGGATCGCCACTCGGTTTGCCCACCCTCTTCGACCTGGCGGCCGGGACGGAGTTCCAGTTCGTCACCGACCGAGAGTGTCCCGTGGACGAGGGAGCCACCGACGACGCCGCCGACCAGGTCCTCGTGGGTCGCGCCCGGTCGGTTGATGTCGAACGATCGGGCCGCGAACATCCGCGATGCGCGGTCCGAGTTCCGTTCAGGCGTGGGAATTTCCTCCTCGATCGACTGGATGAGCAGGTCCATGTTCACGTTCTGCTGGGCGCTCACCGGGATGATCGGCGATCCTTCCGCTACCGTTCCTTCGATGAACTCCTGGATTTGTTCGTAGTGGTCGACTGCGCGGTCGCGGTCCACGAGGTCGATCTTGTTCTGGGCGACGACGATGTTGTCGATGCCGATGATGTCCAGCGCCATCAGGTGCTCTTCGGTCTGCGCCTGGGGGACGTCCTCGGTGGCGCTGACCACCAGCACCGCGCCGTCCATGATCGCGGCGCCCGCCAGCATCGTCGCCATCAGCGTCTCGTGGCCCGGCGCGTCGACGAACGACACCGTCCGCAGCGGCTCGCTTTCCTCCCCGTCGGGGCATTCCTCTTCGACTGTGTATCGTTCCGGATCTTCCATCCCCGGGCACTCGCGGAACGTCGCGTCCGCGTACCCGAGCCGTATGGAGATGCCGCGTTTCATCTCCTCGGAGTGCTGGTCGGTCCACGACCCCGACAGCGCCTGTACGAGCGTCGTCTTGCCGTGGTCGACGTGACCGACCAGTCCGATGTTCACCTCCGGTTGTTTGTGGTTTCGTGTCACCGTGTACCTCCTGGAGTAATCTTGTGCGTGATTCGCTCTCTGCGAGTGATAAAGTTGCTGTTATGGATCTCCGAGCGGGCAACGGAAACGGATCGCCGCCGGGAGTTCACTCCGCGGTCGGATCGCCGACGCGACCGAAAAACAGCAGCGCGTCTGTGGGCCGATCGCGGATCAGAAACAGGAACGGCCTGTCTGCGACGAATTCGAAGGGATCAGCCGGCGCCGAATCAGCGGAAACGACGACGGCGGTGGCGGCGGCCGCCTCGGTCCCCTCCTCGTCGACGGCGACGTAGCTGTCGTGGTACACGTCGTCGACGAAGAGGTTCTCGCCTCCGGCAGCGGGGTCGTCGGGATCGTACATCCCGGTGAGGTCGGCCTCATTGCGGTCGAACGCCTCGACCATCCCGAGCTCCTCGAGGGCGGGGCGCAACTGGAAGCCGGATTCGAACTCGAACCGCGGGAGTTCGACTCGCCCCTCCCGTTGCTCCAGTTCCTCGATGACTGCGGCGAGGTCGTCGCCGTCGAAGTTGTCGGCGACCGACTCGAACGCCCCGTCTTCGGGGAGAACGACTAGCATTGAGACCTCGTCGCCGACGTACGGAAGTTCGACCCCCGCGACGTCGCCTCCGGACAGTTCGGCCTCTCCGTACGGAACAGAAATCTCCGAGTGCCGCATCATCGGAACGTCGACCGACTCCCCGTCGAGTGTGGTAAACTGCGCGGTCTCTGTCGCCTGTTCCTCGAACGGCTCGGCCCAGTTGGCCTGGAAGTAGATGGCGTTGGTCAACACGAGCCGGGTGAGTTCGTCAAGCGCGCCTCCCGGGAGGAGCTCGTCGATTCGGTCTTCGGTCCGTCCGGCCACCCACTCGTTTATGTCCTCGCGGGCGGATTCCGCATCGCTCACGTAATCGACCTCTCGAAGTCCCGCGCCGTAGTATGTCTCGAGCAACTCCAGATACTCATCGCGGAACGGGTAGCCTTCCTGGCCCCAGACGGCGTTGACAATCGACAGTTCGAAGGGAACGGGATCGTCCTCCTCGTCGTACGCTGACGGGAGGTCCTCCGGATCGATCGCTTCGCCCCGTTCGTTCAGCCGGGAGAGCAGTTCGGCGATCGCGCCGTGGAGCGCTTCGTTCGGGGCGCCGTTTCCATCGTCGTTTTCTCCGTTGTCGTTCCCGACGTCGCCGAGATCGTATCGCAGCGCCGCGCGCATCTGTTCGCGCGTTTCTCCTCTCGCCCCTGCGTACGTCATCGCGAGCGCCGTCGACACCGACAGCGGGGAGGCAAACAGGTTGGGATCCCCGTCCTCGTCGGCAGCGCTGGCGAGTCGGCCGAACAGGTCGAAGGTGAACCCGTTGGCGTTTCGAATCGTCGCCGCGAGCGTCTCGTCGTCGACATCGGGGAGCGGTCCGGCGGGGGTCATCGACCCGCCGTTGTCGCCTGGGCCGTCGCCGACACAGCCGGCGACCCCGCCGACGGCGAGGGCGGCCGACACGGCGAGTAGGCGTCGTCGGTTCATGTTTTTATGTTCGGTCCGTCTACTTGAAGCCCTTCTGTAGGCACAAAGGGCCGTTTGACACATCCCGTTGGCTGGCAGTTTGCCCGCGGTGTCGCTACAACCGATCCCGGTATATCTCGCCGAACGCCTGCCGCCTAACCGTCGCGATCGCGGCCTCCCGGGCGTCCTGAAACGTCGCCGCAACGATCTCTTCTGTGAACGGCGCGGCGTGCCAGACCACCCGATCGACGTTCTCCCCGCCGACGACCCGGCTGTCGTAGGATGGTCGATCCGCACACCACTCCTCGAACTCCTCGCGGCTCCCGACCCGGACGGAAAGCAACGACGCGAACAGCGCGTCGCGGGCGGTCTCGACGACCTCGCTCGTCACGCGGGACTCGTACTCGGCGCTGTCGAACGCCATTGCGCTTGCGGTCTCGCGGACGACGACTTTCGCCGCCGGGCCGGCCTCCCTGTAGGCCTCCCGTGCCTCCTCGATCGTCTCGGGTTCGTACACTCCCGTCGTCTCCATGGGTCCTTCTCGGGACGGGGGTTCAAAAGGCTCGTCGGTCACTCGTGGGTGTCGCTGTCGCCGTTTCCGCCCGCGTCGCCGTCATCTTCCTCTTCCTTTTTCTCTTCTTCGTCGTCCATCATCGCTCGAGTGAGCGCCTGCGCCTCCTGCAGGACGGAGGCCGCCTCGTCGTCGAATCCGCCACCCCTGCCCGCCGGCGTCCGTCGGTCGTGGGCCGGAATTGACTCCCCGTGGGAGTGTGCGTGATCCACGTCCGGGACGTCGGCCTCGGGCGCGTCCTCGACGACGGTTTCGGCCAGTTCTTCGGGCCCGCAGTTCTCCCAGCCTGGGGCGTGCTCATCCAGCCACGTCTCGTGTTCGTCGCCGTGAAGCATCGCCGTAAACGCCAGGTGATGTGCGAGGTGTTCGCCGTCGGGCTGTTTGACCACACAGACTGGACACGCGTATCCCATTGTCCGTGTGGAGGTCGCCGACGCGGAAAACGGTTTTCCGCGCTGCCGGCGGCACGGTTATGATTCGGGCGGACGAACCCGAATACATGACAGTCATCGCCCTTTTGAGTGTCGCACCGGTGACCGAGGAGAGCATGTCCGGCGAGGTGGCGAAGGCGGTCGCCGCCCTCGAGGAGTTCGACGTGAGCTACGAGACGAACCCGATGGGGACGGTGATCGAGGCCGACGACGTCGACACCCTCCTTGCGGCCGTCGGCGCGGCTCACAAGGCCGTCGACGGGGACCGGGTGAGCACCGTCCTCAAGATCGACGACAAACGGACGCGGGACCAGCGCGCGAGCGAAAAGGTCGAGGCAGTCGAACGGGAACTCGGCCGCCCGGCGAAGCGCGAGCGAACGTCCGAGTAAGGCAGAATGGAAGGTGGTGGTGATCCTAATCCTCGTGACAGATTGACTGTGAGGGAGTCAACTACGGTCCAATACAGTGATTGGTCCAGTACTCAGTGTAGTATCAGAAGAACTGTATCAGAAGAACTTGGCGACGTGTTCTCGCGGTCGTGGCTACTGCGAGAACACCTCGGTTTCCTGGATGTAACCGCCGATCAAACCCCCCAACACGCTCAGCCCCACGACGTACACGACTGCGAACGCGGTCGTTCCGGCAACGACGATCACGGGTGACAGCGCCAGATCGGGCCCCGGGAGGGTGACTGCCGGCGACAGCGCCAGATACACGCCGACCAGGACGTACGGAAGCGAGGCGACGATCCCCGCGACCGTCCCGGCGCCGGCTCCGAGCCGACCGGCGCCGCGGTCCAGGTAGCCGGCCACGCCGCCCCCCAGGACCGTCGAAAGCGGCAGGAACGACAACAGCACGGCCACGGCGCCCCCGACGAGACCGTTTCGGAGGAGTCCGAGTCGTGCGTTCGGCCCCGACTTCGATTGACTGTTCGATTCACGGTTCTCCGTTGGATGGGTTGACACACTCATTGGTTGCTACCCATCACGACCCAGGCGTCGCTCGTCGGTAGGAATTGCTCCCAACGAGATGGGTCTGTTTTTAAGGCACCTGCGCAGGGCGGTGAAGAGAACCCCTCGCCTCGATCACTTGAACCGGAACGTCTCGAGGTTCTTCGGTGCGAACGTCCGCATGTTGTACTCGTGATACAGCGCCGAGGAGAGGTCCTGGACGGAACGCTCGTCGCCGTGGACGCAAAGCACCTTCTCGGGGCGGGGATTCATCGTTCGGACGAAGTTCTCGAGCCCCTGTCTGTCGGCGTGACCGGAGAAGCCGTCGACCGTCTCGACGTCCATCTCCAACTGGAGCGTCTCCGCGCGGCCATGGTTGCCGCGGTCGTTGATCGGGATCTCGTCCCAGCCGTTCTGGATCCGTCGGCCGAGGGTCCCCTGGGCCTGGTAGCCGACGAACACGAGTCGCGACTCCGGGTCGGTTCCGACATGGCGGAGCCAGGACATGATCGGGCCGCCGGTGACCATCCCCGACGTCGAGAGAATGATGCAGGGACCGCCGTCGGCGACCTCCTGTCGTTCGTCCTCCCCGCCGTCGATGTGGTTGAACTCCTCGGCGAGGAACGGGTTCTCGTCGTCGTGGAAGATTCGGTTCTGGAGATCGTCACGCAGGTATTCGGGGTAGGTGGTGTGGATCGCCGTCGCCTCCCAGATCATCCCGTCGAGATGGACAGGCATCTCCTCGATTTCCCCGTTGCGCATCGCCTTCTCTAAAACGAGCATGATCTCCTGTGATCGCCCGACAGCGAACGCCGGGATCAGAACCTTCCCACCCTCGTCGGTCGTCCGGTTGATTACGTCGATTAGCTTGCGCTCGGAGTCCTCCTGGTCGGTCTGGTAGTCGTTTCGTCCGCCGTACGTCGACTCGAGGACCAGCGTCTCGACTCGGGGGAAGTCGTTGACCGCGCCGTTGAAAAGGCGGGTGTCATCGTAGTGGATGTCCCCGGAGAAGGCGACGTTGTACAGCCCGTCGCCGATGTGGAAGTGCGACACTGCGGAACCGAGGATGTGACCCGCGTTGTGGAGCGTGAGCTTCACGTCGGGGGCGATGTCGGTGACGTCGCCGTACTCCAGCGGGATGGTGTGTTTGATCGCCTCCCGGACCATCTCCGACTGATACGGCGGCGTCCGGCCCTCCTTCGTGGCGACGTCGAGGTAGTCGAGCTGCAGCAGCCCCATCAGGTCCCGCGTCGGCTCCGTGCAGTAGATCGGACCGTCGTAACCGTACTTAAACAGCAGCGGGATCAGCGCCGAGTGATCGAGGTGAGCGTGGGTGAGCACGACTGCGTCGATGTTGGTCGCGCCGGCTCCCAGCGCCTCGGGCACCTGGAGGTACGGAACTTCCCCCTCCGCGCCGGGCTTGTCGCCACAGTCGATGAGGATCCGCGTCTCCGCCGTCGAGAGGATGAACGCGGCGCGTCCGACCTCCCGACAGCAGCCGAGCGTGCTGATCCGGACCCACTGCTCGTCGGCCATCTCCTCGCGGTGGATCTGTCTGCCCACCCGTTCGAGGATGTCTCTGCGCTCCTCGCGCTCCTGTTTCAGGAAGTTTCGGACGTTCGACACCGTCGCCGACTCGATCGGCGGCGTCCTGACGACCTCCGGGGTCCAGCCGACTTCCTGGGTGATCTCTCGCAGCGTCGACCCGTGTCGACCGATCACCATCCCCGGCTTTTCAGCCTCGATCACGACCTCGCCGGTGTCGGCGTGAAAATCGAGATCCGTCACGCCGGCGTCGTCCGGAATGACGTTCTGGATGGCGGCTTCCGCCTCCTCCGGCGGCGTCAACACGTTGGGGTCGGGACGGACGGTGATCCGCTTTCGGAGTTTCGACGCGAGCCGCCGAACGAGGTCGCCGTCCTGCGCGAACTCCTTGGGATGTTGGGTGTATACGACGACCTCCGGCCCCTCGTACTTGACGTCGGAAACGTGGATGTCCGGCGGTACTTCCTGTTCGATCTCGTCTCGTATCTGCTCGAGTTGTTTGTCGACTGCGCTCATAGCTCGAAGAGTTCCCCTGCCGCGGCCGACCGCCGGACGTCACTACTCGATAGGACTGTCGCCGGGACGGTCGAGCCACGTGGGTACATAGTGGTAGTCTATCCGGGTTCGTATCCGGGACTGCAGTGCGGGAACAGTGCAGGAAAACCCGCTCGTACAATGATACACCCCGATTATTATAAAAGCCTTCGCAAAGCTTCGATTCGCGGCGGCCAACGTTCGGCCTGCAACTTAAGAGAACAGCGATCGATCCGAGCGTATGCGAATAACGCCCGACACTGTCGTCAGCGAACGCGACTGGATCCGCGAGCGCGCACCGATCGTCGTCCCACTCATAAACGACACTCGCACTGCGCTCGGGGAACTGTTCGAGACCGACGTCGGTGCGGTGGATCACGAGCAGTACCGCCGCGAGGTCGAGGTGGTGTTCGCCGACGGCGATCGCGCGGTGAACGTCGCCGGCTACGTCCGTCTCCTCCGGGATCTCGACGTCGAAGGCGACTATCCGGGGTTCGTCGTCGACGAGGTTCTCGGCCGAAACCTGGCGTCCACGATCGCTGGCGGACAGCCCCTCGCGCTGCTGGCGGAGGCGACGTTTCACTATGCGGACTCGCACGTCCACTACGCGGAACTGGATGCCGACGACGGACGACCCGCTCCGTCCTCCGGGAACGACACCGCGGGATTCGACGACCCCCAGGACGACACCGCGGGATTCGACGACCCCCAGGACGACACCGCGGGACTCGACGATCTCGACGCGGCGCTCGCGGCGGGGTTTCAGACCCGGCTTCCCGGTTGGGAGTGGCGCGAGGGGGCCTCGCCGTTTGCGGTCGACTGCTGAGTGCGATCGAGGGCAGATCTTCGAAGACTTCAAGCCCGGGCCTACAGAATCAGGAGGTATGCAACACCTCATCGTTCGCGGGGATCCGGGGATCCGCAAGGACGCCGTAATCGAGTTCGAGGGTGAGGAAGTCGTCTGTTTCACCGTCAAACGCCAGGGCGACTGGCACGGTCCCGACGAGGTACAGCTGTGGTGTACGATCGGCACGGAGGACGAACGGGAGTCGTTCGAGAAGCGGGAGTACGTCCCCACCTGGCTCGACGTGGACACGATCGACGCCGAGGACCTGACGGTCATCGAGGCGAAAGGCGAACTGGCAGTGTAGGCGGCTCCAGACGGTGACGTCCGTCACGAGCGCGTTCGCTGTCGAGTGCTACAGCCGTCGGACGGTTTCGACGACGTCACCGATCGGGGGTGCGTCGAACCACTCGCGCCCGGTGTACGCGTTCGCACCGGCCGTATACAGGTTCGAAACCACCTCGAGGACGTTCGCCGGAAGCGACGTCGGTTCGACCGAACAGAGCTGCCGCCAGTCGGCGATCTCCCGTTGTGCGACCTCCCGCTTTGCGGCCGCGACGGCGTCGACCCACTCGGGCTGTTCCCGCTTGTACCACTGTCGGATGACCTCCTTCGAGAGCTCCTGTCCGCCGTAGGAGAACCTGTTTTCGTCGAACGTCCCGACGACGTCCGCCACGCGAAGCGTGCCGTCGTGGTACATGACCTCTATTTTCCCGTCCTCGTGGACGAATCCCGCCCCAGTCGCCTGTTCCGTGACGATATCGTTCACTTCGCGGGCGAGCACCTCGAGATCGTCGACGTCGGCCTTCCCTGCGATCTCGTCTGCCTCGCCCCGGTCGAGATACCGGTCCTGCTCCTCGTACTTGGTGGAAAACTCGACCACAGGCTCGGGAAGTTCGACCGTCTCGTCGGGCCAGGAGTCGAAGTCCAATCCGAGATTGCCGGGGTCGGTCCGGGATCGGAGGCTCGATCCGACGGGGACGGTGTTGCGGAACACGACCTCCAGCGGGACGAGGTAGTTGTCGCCCGCCTCGGCGTGGTACGCGTCGTAGCCGTACGACTCGCCGTCGTACGGCAGGTCGGGAACCTGCGTGAGTTCGATCGCCATCTCGCGTGGCGGTTCGGCCCCGCCGACCGTGACCGTCTCGGCGGCGGCCGAAAGCGATGTCGCCTCGGCATTTCCGGCTGCTTCGTCGCCCGTGGCAGGCACGACCCCCCGATAGTGGGTCGGAATCCCCTCGGTTTCGAGCCGCTCGAAGTTGTCTGCACCCATCACACAGAGGCTCGCCCCCTTGTTCGGAATCGGATCCGGCATCTGCCCCCAGTCGAACACCGAGTACGCGTCGGTGAAGTAAAACCGGCCGCGGCCCGCGTCAGTCGCAGTCGGCTCGGTTTCGATCCGGAACTCCTTCACGCTCGTCATGTGGGTGTACGCGGGGCCCTTCCGTATCAATGTGTCCCAATCATCCCACTTTGGTGCCGTTATATCGGTAGCTATCTGGGGGTTATATCCACAATAGTGGATATCGACAGAATTGAGCAAACATCGGTCGTGTCGCAACCCACATACCGACGGACGCCGTTCGCCCGTGCATGACCTACTCGCGCACAGTCGAACTGGAGGGGCACATCATCGACTCCGGGACAATGCAGCAGTGTTTCGCTGCGATCATGGAGCTCGGAGGGACCTTCGAGGTCGAGCAGTTCGATGTCGGAACGCGGAAAGACGAAACCTCCTACTGCCGGATGGTCGTCACCGCCGAGGAGGAGCCGACTCTGCAGTCGATCATCCACGAGCTCCACCAGAACGGGGCGATGCTCACGAATCCGCGGGACGCGACACTCGAGGCGGCGCCGGCCGACCAGGTGGTCCCGCCCGGGTTCTACTCCACCACGAACCATCCGACTGCGGTGCGATACAACGGAGAATGGCTCGAGGTCGAACGGGTGGAGATGGACTGTGCGATCGTCGTCGACCCTGGGGGCGAGGAAGGGACGGCCGAACCGCGGGCGTACACGAAGGTTCTGAACGCGATCGAGGAGGACGACCTGGTCGTCGTCGGGGAGACGGGGATCCGCGTTCGCCCGCCGGAGCGACCCCGAGACGCCTCGGGCCCGTTCGGGTTCATGCAGGGCGGCGTCTCGGCGGAACGTCCCTCGGAGTCGACGATCCGGGAGGTCGCAGAGGAGATCGAGGCCACCCACGAGTCTGGGGGGAACGTACTCGTGGTCGTCGGACCTGCAGTGATCCACGCGGGCGCGGGAGAAGACCTCGCGCGGCTCGTCCGGGCGGGGTTCGTCGACGCCTTGTCGGCAGGGAACGGCTTTGCGACACACGACATCGAGCGCAACCTGTACGGGACGTCTTTGGGGGTCGACGTCGACACGCTCGAACATCCACGGAAGGGACACAAACACCACATCTACACCATAAGCGAGGTGATCAGGCACGGCGGCATCGCCGAGGCGGTCGAGGCGGGCGTGATTACGGACGGGGTGATGTACGAGTGCGTCGAAAACGACGTGCCGTACGTGCTGGCGGGATCGATCCGTGACGACGGACCCTTGCCCGACACGATCACCGACGCGGTCGAAGCACAGGACGCCATCCGGGAACAGGCACACGAGGCGGACCTCGTGTTGATGCTGTCGACGCTTCTCCACTCGGTTGCCGTCGGGAACTGTCTCCCGTCGACGACGAAGACCGTCTGTGTCGACATCAACCCCGCGACGGTGACGCAGTTGCTCGATCGCGGCTCCTCGCAGGCCATCGGAATGGTCACCGACATCGGAACGTTCGTGCCGACGCTCGCTGAGTTCCTCATCGAGGAGACACCGTAGTTCGGACGCGCCGGCGACCGGCTTATTCCCGCGGGACGACCACGACCGGCCGGTCCGTATTCAAAAGCAGCTTCTGTGCGACGCTGCCGAACAGCGCCTTCCCGGCCGGGGATCGGTCACGAACCCCGATGACGAGCTCGTCGGCGTCGATCTCCTCGGCGAACCTGAGGACGTCCGTCGCCGGAGGGTTGCCGCGAACGAACTGGTGGGTTTCGACGGTTGCGAGCGTTCCCAGCCGGGAGGAGACGACGTTCAGCGCCTCCTCGCCGTCCCGGACATCCTCGGCGCTGGTGTCGTCGCCTCCGCGCTGTGAGTTCACCGCGTGGACGGTGTCGCCCGCCTCGAGGCGGTCGTCGAGATAATCACACAGCGTCGAGCTCACGTGAACCCCATTCGTCGCCAGAACGAACGTCGTCATACGAGTGCGTGTGTTGCCGGAGCATATAATCGGTCCGGGAGTCGGCAGGTGTCGCTTTTGGGAGGGGAGAGGAAGAGCGGATATTTTTCCGGCACAAAAGACTTACCCCTCGGTCGTAAATTCCTCCGCGCATGAACCGCGAAGCCCTCCTCGCGGCGGCCGCGCTCGGTCTGCTCGTGGTCGTCGCGATCGCCGCCCTCGCCGGACCGGGCGTGCTCGCGGATCCGGGCGTCGAGGATCCCGTAGAGCCCGGCCACGTCGGAATCGCCGAGGTGGCCGTCTCTCCGGCAGAAGTGACCGGCGAAACCGTCCAGCTCCAGCTATCGACTGCGCTCGCCCACCGCGGTAACGCCGCGGACAACGTGACCGTCCGTCACCGCGCCTACGACGCCGATTCCGGGCTCCTCGCCGCAGAGGAGACCGTCGACGTGGGCGAGGTCGACGTCGACGGCGAACAGTCGGTCGACGCGACGCTTTCGGTCCCTCGTGAGGGTGGCTACCGCCTCGAGACGACCGTGTTCCGGGGAACCGAACGGCTCGACACCTCGACGACGACGATCCGCGGGGTCGAAGCGCTCGAACCGCCGTACGAACGAACCACCGTCTCCTTTGCCGACCGGCCGGTCCTGCCGTCGCTGTCGGTCGGCGTCGAGGACGCGGCCGACGGGACGGCAACGCTGCGGATCTCCGCGCTGGTCGCCAACGGCGGGGACGACCCCGTCGACGACGTCGAACTCCGGATCGTGCTCCGCCAGGCCGACTCGAACGTCGTCGCCGACGAGACAGTCGAACCGGTCGGCGAACTGCGACCCGGCCGGACACACTCCGTCGACGCGACCGTCGAGGTCCCCGACGGCTACAACTACTACGTCGACGCCGCGCTGGTTCGCGACGACGTCATCATCGACGAGACGCGCGAGGCGGCGAACCTCGACCCCCAGGAGACGCTCGACGTGGACGAAACGCGCGAGGAGATCGAGTTCGAGATCGAGGAGTTCGCAGAGGAGGCGGACGAACCCCGCCCCGAAGCGACGCCCGCCCCCCGGGACGCAGAGGAGGAAACCCCCGGGTTCGGACCTGTCGCTGCCCTCGTCGCGGTGATCGCGCTCGCGCTGCTGTTGGCTCGCTCGCGCCGGACGGAACGGTAACTGACCCCGATACAGACACAAGCGGAACTCCCCACGATGACCGATCCCAACTCCCCCGCAGACGAACCGAAGGGCGAACAGCCACTCGACGAACAGCCGGACGAATCGAGTACGACCACGAACCGGCTCCGCCGCTACCTCGACAGGGCGTTGCTCGTGGCGTTCCTGCTGCTCGCTGCGGTCGCCGCGCTCCAGTTTTACTTCCAGGTCGGCGCCGCGATCGAAGTGTGGATCGCCGAGCCCTACGAGCCGGTCGTGAAGGCCGGATTCAACCTCGCAGTGTTGCTGTTCGCGGCTGCCGGCCTCTCCTATCAGCTCCGGCGAGTCGACTCGATCCGGCCGGGCACGGATCCGGCCGACCCGGCCGGCGAGTGAGTGTCGACGAACGAGCGCCGACGAACGAGCGCCGACGGCAACGTCACTCCAGATACGGGCCGACGTACCGGGGAACCCGGCGTCGGATCACAGCGTACACGACGCCGACGAAGAGGGCACCCACGAGGAGTTCCCGTATCGGCGTCCCGTACAGCAGTAGGCCGGGGGCTGCAACCCCCGCAGACAGCGCCAGATCCTCCGGAGACCCGTCGTATCTGATCCACCGCTTCGGTTCCAGCCACCGACCGATGACGTGAACGTACACGCCCTCCCTCGACGTTCCCTCCCACGGTTTGAGCTCGTCTCCGGCACCGAACCAGTCGAGCACGGAGTGGACGGCCGCCGAGAGGAAGAACACCGCAACCGCGACTGTCGCAGGCGAGGGGAAAAACGCGGCGATACCCGAAGCGGGAACGGCAACGATCCAGTAGAGGACGGGGAAGTGGAGTGTTTTCCGGTGTTTCCCCGTGAACAGATCAAGGTCCGGAAAGACCCCCCCGGCGATCCCCGCGAGCGCGCCGACGACCGCGAGTTCCGGAGCGACCGCGAGGAGTGGCAACGCGAGCGACGCGCCGACGGCGACGTGAGTTGGGGCCATCACGGTCGGATCGACCTCCCGGATGTCGCCGTTTTGTCGTCGTCACTGTCCGGTTCGAGTATCGGAGCCCCGACGACTCTCGGCCCCAGCGTCGGACCGTTTGGCGGATCGTCGTGGGTCTTCGCGAGAACGTTCTCGAACGATTGGTCGGTCTCGGGGACGTGATCGAACACCACAGCCCCCGCCATCGACCGGCCGGCGTCCGAGCGAGTCATACAACTGGATGATCGCCCGACGGATAAAAACGCGACGGCATCGGCCCCGGTTGCGAACTCCTGTTGTGAAACCCGCGGCGGGGAGGACGTCAATCCGGGGCGATTCCGCCGTCGTTTCTGGTGAGCAGATACAGCACGAACGACGAAAGCCAGTGTGAGCCCGCGTAGTCGTCCGTGAACGCGGCCTCGAGGCCAGCATTCGCGTGTCTCTTCGCGCTCTCGGAGAACGGTTCCACGTACCGGTGTCCTCCGCTGGCGTCCAGCGTCGACGCGATCCCGGCCAGACACCACGCCTTCGAAACGTTCAGCCCGACCAGATGGAGCGCGAGTTCCTCGTCGGGGTCGGAGTTCACCTGAACCGGTTCGAGTATCGCATCGAACGGCGCTTCGGTCACGTCGGGGAAAAACTCCTCCAGCCACGCTGCGAACGGTTCGGGGTCGTACACCCGGCGCATCAGATCCGCTTCCGTCAGTGCAGGGGAGATGAAATCCCACCCGAGCGGTTCGTATTCGACGGGATACTCGCGGTCGTCCCCGAAGAACTCCCGTGTGGTCTCCACCGTCGTCGACTCCAGCGAGCGATCGGAGACCACGGTCGCGTAATCCAGCACGGCCGCCAGCGCGAATGCGGTGTTGCCGTGGGTTCCGACCCTGAAGGGTCGATCCCGTAAGGGTCGATCCCGTGTGAGCAACTCAGAACGGACGAGGTCTCGGATCGTCTCCTCCAGCGGTTCGAGGGTAGCGCGCCACTCGTCCGCCGGCTCTTCTTCCCACAAGTGGAGTTCGGCGGCGAGCCTGAGGAGCCACGCCCAACCGTACGGCTTCTCGAACGACGGGTTCTCCTCGAAGTGGTCGACCTCCCGCCGAACGTTCTCCGGGGTGAGACGCCCGTCTATGCTCTCGAGGATCTGCGACTCCCCGGGATGGTCGTCGAACAGCCGTAGCTGGCGGATCAGCGCCCAGTGGCTGTGGACCGCCGAGTGCCAGTCGTAACAGCCGAAGAACACCGGATGACGCTCCCGAGGGCGGACGACACCGTCCGGGGAGTCGATCGAGCGAACGTAGTGGGGGAACTCCGTGTCGACGCACTCCAGTGGGTGAAAAGCCAGACGCTCCGCCAGATCCGGCGTGAACCAGTCGCTTTCCCCACGGAGTATCAGGCTCTCGTCGACTGTGTCGAACGGATTCATTGTCACCGGATTTTCTCGGTCACCATAAGTATTTCATGCGAGTTTGTCAATCTCACACGTGATCGCCGTCGCAGGCTGTTCTGGGAACATATCCTTTTTAACGACACCTTCCATAACCCAGTCCATGGTTGACCCATTGGCACTGGGACTCGCTGTCACGATCGTTCTCGTGGTGGTCGTCTTACACTTCGCGCGGGGGACCGAGTGGGAGTCTGCCGAAGACATCACCGACGAACTGCTCGAACGTCGAGCGAAGACCGTTCCCGAGACCGACTTCCCCGAGCCGATGAACCGCTCGATCGGTGGGGGCGCTTCGGCGGCAGCAGCAGGCGCCGTCGCCGGCGGCGAGGGCGGCGGGACCGGCGAAGCCGAACTCGAGGGTGGCGCCGACGAGGAAACGAGCCCGGGGGAGATCCCCGACGACGAGGTCGAATACTTCGACGTCGAGTTCGTGAATGAGGGCAAGACGGTGGAGGTCGCGAACAACGAAACGCTGCTCGAGGCCGGCGAGGACGAAGGGTGGGACATGCCGTACGCCTGCAGGCAGGGCCAGTGTGTCTCGTGTGCCGGTCGGATTGCGGACGGTCCCTCCGAGGACTACGTCGTCCACGACAACCAGCAGATGCTCGAAGCGGCGGAACTGGAGGACGGATACACCCTCACCTGCGTTGCGTACCCCCGCGAAGAATTCTCGCTGGAGACCAGCGAAGCGCCCTGACCGAACGCTGCGCCCCGACCGATCACTGCGCCCCGACCGATCGTGTCTCACAGCGACATTCGCCGACGAACATCGCCGTCGTTCCACCATCGTCGTGAGCGCGGTGGTCTGGGCGTAGCCGAGCGTCGCGCTCTTGGAGAGCACCCACCAGAACACGCCGATTGCGAGCACTGCCTGTCCGCCGATACCGCCGAATAGCGCCACTTCGCGAACCCAACCATCCGGAACGCTCACGGGTTTTGAATCGGCACAGATCGGGAAACTGTCTTGTCGGCTCCGGACGACCGGAGGACATGGAACTGGAAACCGTACAGATCGATCTCGACACTGAAACCCCGACGGTCGTGCTCCACGAGGAGGACGCCCGGGAACTGGGCATTCATCCGATGGATCGCGTCCAGCTCCGCTACGACGACGGGACCGCCATCGGCGTCGTGAAAGTCACGACCGGACTCGTCGCGGTCGGACAGATCGGCGTCACTCATCCGCTTACACACCTCCAGGGAAGCGTCGGCGTCCAGCCGGCCCCGCAGCCACAGTCGTTGCGGTACATCCGTCGCAAGCTCCAGGACATCGAGCTCGACCGCTCGGAGATCCGGACGATCGTGCAGGACCTCTACCACGATCGGCTCACGGACGTCGAACTGTCCGCGTACATCGCCGGCGTGTACGCCAACGGGATGTCACTGGGGGAGACAATCCACATGACCGAGTCGATGGCAGACGTGGGGGATCGGATCGAGTGGGGAGAGCCGGTCGTGGCGGACAAACACAGCATCGGTGGCGTGCCTGGAAACCGGACGACACCGATCGTCGTGGCGATCGTCGCGGCCGCGGGCGTGAAGATCCCGAAAACTTCTTCGCGAGGAATCACGTCTCCGGCGGGGACGGCCGACACGATGGAGGTGTTTTGTGACGTCGAACTGGACGCAGACGAGATCCGTCGAGTCGTCGGGGAAACCAACGGTTGTCTCGTCTGGGGTGGGGCAATCGAGCTGTCGCCCGTCGACGACCGCATCATCCGCGTCGAGACGCCGCTATCGCTCGATCCCGAGGGCCAGGTGATCGCGTCGGTGCTCTCGAAAAAGCGCAGCGCGGGTTCGACCCACGTCGTGATCGATATCCCGTACGGGGAAAGCGCCAAAGTTACGAGCCACACCGAGGCACGGAAGCTCGCGAGGGACTTCAAGCGCGTCGGCGAGCGACTCGACATGCGGATTCGGTGTGCGATCACCAGAGGGGACGGCCCGATCGGAGTGGGGATCGGTCCCGCACACGAGGCCCAGGACGTGCTCGAAGTGCTGCAGGGGGACGGACCGCCGGACTTGCGATCGAAAGGCGTTCGGCTCGCGTCCATTCTGCTCTCGGAGTGTGACGTCGACGCCGACGCCGAGGAGATCCTCGGGTCGGGGCGAGCCCTCGAGACGTTCCGATCGATCGTGGCCGCACAGGACGGCGATCCGGACGTCTCGGTCGACGACATTCGGGTCGGAGAACACACCCGGACACTCACTGCCGGCCGCGACGGCGTGGTCGCACACGTCGACAACTCGGTGGTGAGCGAACTGGCACGGCGTGCGGGTGCGCCGAAGGACATGGCGGCGGGACTGCAGATGCATACAGGAGTTGGAAAAGAAATCACCTCGGGCGACCCAGTGGTGACGGTCTACGCGGATTCGGAGCCGAAACTCGAGGACGCGATTGCGCTCTCCGAACGGGCGGAGGTGATCAGGATACTTCACCCGGACGAGACGCTGATCGAGCAGCTTTGAGGGGGGTTGGGCGGACCCTCAGCCGTCCGTTCGGTCGGCTGCCGACGCGACCGCGTCTTCGACCTCTTCGTAGGGGGGTTCCAGACTCGAATCGTCGGCGATCCAGCTGTAGGTAATCGTTCCCGCCTCGTCGAGCACGAACACCGCGCGCCCGGCGACGGTCGGCACGCCGATCCCGTCGAAGGAATCCCGAACCCCGTAGGCGTCGACCGCGGATGCATCCGTGTCGCTCACGAGGCCGAACGGGAGGTCGTGCTCCTCCCGGAAGGCGTTCAGTGCGAACGGGAGGTCGGTCGACACGCCGAAAACGGTCGCATCTACCTCGGCGAACGTCGAGAATTCGTCCCGAAACCGACAGAATTCGTCGGTGCAGGTGGACGAAAACGCTGCCGGGAAGAACGCGAGCACGACGGGACCATCCCCGAGGTGTTCTTCGAGGGTGAACTTCGAGAGGTCACCGTCGGCGAGCGATCCCACGATGTCGGGGGCGGTGTCTCCGACTGAAACCATATTGCAATCTAAGCGCGCGACTACAAGCCTTTTGGGCAAACTACCAGCTATCATCGGCACGGTCGATTATCGTCGGCACGGTCGAATACGGTGTCGACGAAAAAATCGAAAATGGAGTAATCGGCCGGGAGCGTCCCCGGCGCTGCCGGGCGTCAGGCCGCTAACCGCTCGAAGGCGTCGATCCGCCGGTCCATTCCCCTACACCACCCCGAACCCGCCGAGCAGAAGCCGGATTCCGATCACCGCGAGCAGGCCCAGAACGACTGCGCGCCGCCGCGTTTCGCTCACCCGGTCGCGGAACCGCGCTCCGACCCGGACGCCAAGAACGGCGGGAACGACGGCCCCGAGGGATCCCGCCACGAAAGCGAGATCGGGGTACAGCCCGAGGACCCCCGCGGCCGCGACCCTGACGCCGTTGAGTCCGAGAAACACCATCGCGACGACGCCCACGAACAGCCCGTGGGAGAGGTCACAGCTGCGAACGTACGCCACGAGCTGGACGCCGACGTTGGTGGCGCCGAACAGCACCCCCGAGACACCACCGACGCCGGCCATCGCCCCCGGAGATTCCACGAAACAGCCCTCCCGAATCCGACCGATTCCCGGAATCGAAACCGATTGCTGTGCGGTCGCGACGAACCCGAGCGAGACGAGGCCCAGGCCCACCCGCAACGGCGCCTCCGGGAGCCGTTCGAGCAGTACCATCCCGACGATCGTACCCAGCAGTGCTGCACCCAACAGCGGCCCGAACCGCCGGCCGCACGTCCGAAGCTGTGCTCCAGAGAGCTCCCCCACCAACGAGAGGTTTACGGCGAAGATCGGGAGGATCATGAACACGACGGCCGCCGCCGGATCGAGCACCGTCGCCAGCGCCATCGTCCCGACGACGGCGAATCCGAACCCTGCGACGCCGTTTACCGCACCGGCGACGGCGGCCACCGCTGCGACGGCGACGACGAGTTCCGGCGTGAACGCAATCGACACGTCGGGTATACTCCGGAGATCCAGTTAAGTGGTCGCCGGATTGGCGACTCGGTGGCACGAGCGAGCCGGAGCGCGAGCGCCCCGTGTAACCGAACTGCACAACCGCGCCACCGTAATCCCCCCTAGCGACCTCATTGGTATATGATGACACGTTACAGCTCCCGGCGATCGGTACTCGCGGCAGTCGCCGGCGCGGGTCTCCTCGCCGGCTGTACCAGTACGGCCCGTCCGGTGACCGGTGGAGCGGACTCGGGGATCGATTCCGCGGGGGACACCGTGTCCGACGTTCCTGAAGACTTCGACCCCGTTCTCGTGGGTGAGGATCCCCCCGACGGGGAACCGTCGGACGCGCCCCCATTCGGCGACCGCGTGCTCCCGTTGCCCCTCTCGCCAGCCGAGTTGCGTGACCGTGCGACCGACGGCGGGCCGCCGAAGGACGGGATCCCGTCGATCGACGACCCCGAATTCCTCGACGTGGGGGACGCCGAGGCCCCCGATGACGACGTGATCGTCCTCGGAATCGTCGGCGACGACGAGGCGAAGGCGTACCCACGTCGGGTGCTCGTTCAACACGAGATCGTCAACGACCACCTCGACGGTGTCCCTGTCGCGGTAACGTACTGTCCGCTCACCGGCACCGCGTTAGGATTCGAGCGTGGCGACACCGAGTTCGGCGTCTCGGGGATGTTGCTCAACAACAATCTGATCATGTACGATCGCAACCTCGATCGCTGGTGGCCCCAGATCCCGGCGGTTTCGATCCCCGGACCCTGGCACGATACGCCCGGCGGTGCGACGCTTCGCGAACTCGACGTCGTCCGGACGACGTGGCGAGCCTGGCGGAACCGACATCCGGACACGGTCGTCCTCTCGGAGGCGACGGGCTACGCCCGGAATTACGACCGCGACCCGTACGGTGCTCGGGGATACTACCAGAACGACAACACGATATTCGGAAACATCCACGAGAGCGACCGATACCATTCGAAACGATGGGTGTATGGCGTTCGAAACGAATCCGGTGCGGCTGCGTATCTTGCCGATTCGGTCCTCGAGTCCGGCGTGGTCCACGGCGCGGTCGGAGACGTCCCACACGTCGCAGTCTACGATCCGGGACTTGACACCGCAATCGTCTACCGGAACCCGGACGATGAGACCTTCGAGTTTGCAGAGGGTCTGGTACACGATCAAAATGGGAACGAACACCCGCCGGAGGATCTCCCACTCGAGCGGGCGCTTTCGTTCGATGCGTTCTGGTTCGGGTGGTTCGCATACTATCCACAAACTGCTGTATACGAGTGAGTTACTCGATGAAAACGTTACGCCGGACAGTTACTGCGCTTCGATTGACGTTTCGGCACCGTGGGGCGAGCCGAGTGATCGGTCTCACGACTGCTGTGTATCTTTTCGTCTACCTGTATGCGATCGACCAGCTCCAGGTCGGGGACGGTCGGTTTGGTGTCGTGATCGCCAGCGATCCAGCCGCAATGCTGTTCCGGCGCACGTTCGGGACGTTCACCTACGAGCCAGTTGCCCTCTTCCGACTCGGCGTCGTCACCTACCTGTTCTCCTTCAACACGGTTCTCGGGCTGGCGCTCGCCGCGCTCGCCGGGGTCAATCTGGGCGTGTCGTATCTCGCCTGGCGCCAGCCCGCCGCCTGCGGGCTCGGCTCCCGGTCGGCTGGCGCGCTCGCCGGGATTCCGGCGCTACTGTCGGGCTCGGCATGCTGTGCCCCGGTTATCGTCATTCTGCTGGGGGTGCAACTGACCGGCGGACTCCTGCTCGCTTTCGAACTCCTGATCCCGATTGCGGTGATCCTGTTGCTGGCGACGCTGCTGTTGATAAGCCGACAGATCGACCCCGAACGCGCGCCGGTTTAAAAGTACGTTCGTTCGTTATCTCAAGCAGTAGCATACGCCGAGCGAAGCGAGGCGCGAGTAAAACGAGCGCATCGGAACTGCGAACGGGGAGCGAAGCGAGGCGCGAGTGAAACGAGCGCCTCGGAAATGTGAACGGGGAGCGAAGCGACCCGTGAGCGACCCGTGAGCGACCCGTGAGCGACCCGTGAGCGACCCGTGAGCGAAGCAAATCGGTTTACCGCTGGCGAGGACCGGAGGGACGAGCCAGCGGCTTTTTTGGTCCAGATTTTTTGGCGGGGGTCGAGAGCGCTCGCCGAGCGCTCGAGGCCCCCGTTAAAAAAGGTGGAGTCCCGAGACGACACGCCTTTTTCGTCGCCGCACGACCGACCGGTATGGAACCGAAGCAGGAGCTGTCGAGCATCGACCTTGCGGCCCTCGTCACCGAACTGCACCGCTACGAGGGCGCGAAGGTCGACAAGGCGTATCTGTACGGCGATGATCTGCTCCGACTGAAGCTTCGGGACTTCGATCGTGGTCGCGTCGAACTGCTCGCCGAGGTCGGGGAAATAAAGCGCGTGCACGTCTCCGATCCCGAACGGGTGGCGGACGCGCCGGGGCGGCCACCCAACTTCGCGAAGATGCTTCGAAACCGAATCGCGGGGGCGGACCTGGCTGCAGTCGAGCAGTACGAGTTCGACCGCATTCTCGTCTTCGAGTTCGAGCGGGAGGATCAGGATACCACGCTCGTCGTGGAGCTGTTCGGGGAGGGCAATATCGCCGCCCTCGACGAGAACGGCGAGGTGATCGGCTCGCTGGAGACGCTACGACTCAAGTCTCGAACTGTCGCCCCCGGCGTCCAGTACGAGTACCCGTCCTCCCGGCTCAACCCGCTGACGGTGGGCTTCGATCGCTTCTCCCGACGGATGGACGAGTCCGACAGCGACGTGGTCCGCACGCTTGCGACACAGCTCAACCTCGGCGGTCTGTACGCCGAGGAAGTGTGTGCCAGGGCCGGGATCGAGAAGACAACGCCCATCGAGGAGGCCGACGACGAGCTGTACCGGGCGGTGTACGACGCGTTGTCACAGCTTCGAGAACGGCTGTCGTCCGGCGAGTTCGATCCGCGAGTGTACCTCGAGCCGGCAAGCGACGACGGGGACGAGGAAACCGCCGAGGAAAACGGACGCGTCGTCGACGTCACGCCGTTTCCCCTCGAGGAGCGGGAGTCACAGTCCCTGAAAAGCGAGCCGTACGACTCCTTTAACGCTGCCCTCGACAGCTACTTCCACCGACTGGAGCTCACAGAGGAAAGCGACGGCGACGCCGGCGACGACGGGCCGGAACTCGAAGAGGAAATCGCCCGCAAGCGACGGATAATCGATCAGCAGAAGGGCGCGATCGAGGGGTTCGAGGAGGACGCGAACCGAAAGCGACGGCGCGCAGAACTGCTGTACGAGAACTACGACCTCGTCGACGAGGTGCTCTCGACGGTCCAGTCGGCCCGCGAGGAGGGGGTTCCGTGGGACACAATCGAAGAGAAATTCGTGACGGGCGCCGACCGCGGTATCCC
Organism: Halalkaliarchaeum desulfuricum; assembly: GCF_002952775.1. NCBI lineage: Archaea > Methanobacteriati > Methanobacteriota > Halobacteria > Halobacteriales > Haloferacaceae > Halalkaliarchaeum > Halalkaliarchaeum desulfuricum. The sequence goes on along the minus strand of NZ_CP025066.1, from coordinate 200,254 downwards.
GGCCGCCGAGGCCGTCGTCGACGTCGACGGCAGCGACGGGACGGTGACGCTCCAGCTCGACGACGAACGCGTCCAGCTCGATGCGGACGTCGGCGTCGAGCGCAACGCCGACCTGCAGTACAAGGAGGCAAAGCGGATCGAGGGGAAAAAGGAGGGAGCCCTCGAGGCGATTCAGGAGACGCGCGAGGAGCTCGAACGGCTCGAAGAGCGCAAAAAGCGGCGCGAACGCGGGGAACTGGAGGCAGACGACGGCGAGGACGGCGACGGCGAGAGGGACGACGGCGAGGACGGCGACGGCGAACGACGGTCGCCCGACTGGCTCGCACGTTCGTCGATACCGATCCGGAAGTCCGACGAGTGGTACGAGCGGTTCCGATGGTTCCACACGAGCGACGGGTTCCTGGTGATCGGGGGGCGAAATGCCGACCAGAACGAGGAACTCGTCAAGAAGTACATGGAGTCGAACGACCGCTTTTTCCACGCGCAGGCCCACGGCGGACCGGTGACGGTCCTGAAGGCGACGGGGCCGAGCGAACGCTCCCGCGAGGTCGAGTTCCCGGAGACGAGCCTCGAGGAGGCGGCGCAGTTTGCCGTCTCTTACTCCTCGGTGTGGAAGGACGGACGCGGCGCGGGAGACGCGTACGCCGTTTCGCCGGAGCAAGTGTCGAAAACACCCGAAAGCGGAGAGTACCTCGAAAAAGGCGGGTTCGCGATTCGGGGTGACCGGACGTACTATCGTGACGTCCCCGCCGAAGTCGCCGTCGGCGTGCAGGTCGAGCCGCAGTCGCGTGTGCTGGGCGGACCGCCGAGCGCAATCGAGCCCAGAACGGCCACGAGCATCCGGCTCCGGCCCGGGAAATATGCCCAGAACGACGCCGCGATGCTGTGTTACCGGGAGCTCAAAGACCGGTTTACCGACCAGTCGTTCGTCCGCAAAGTCGCCAGTGCCGACCGAATACAGGAGTTCCTCCCCCCTGGCGGAAGCCAGCTCGTGGAGTGACCTCGTGGAGTGACCTCGTGAGACGGGAACCTGTCCTCCGATCCCGGCCACAGCGCCGTCGCGACGTACCGAACACCTGAGGGAACCCCGGACTCAAAACCCCGAGGTAACTTATAGGTGTTAAATAAAAAGCCTAATAGTTAATCCGAAAACCCGCCATACTCGGGGACGAGGGATCTTCCGATGGTAACCGTCGAAGTCGATCAAGACCTGTGTATTGGCGATGAAATCTGTGCGTCGACCGTGCCGGACATCTTCGAGATGGACGACATGGACGGGCTCGCGTACGTCGTCGACGGCAATGAGGAACTCGACGACGAGTCGCTCGTCGAGATGGCCCGGGAGGCCGAGCAGGCCTGTCCAGTCGACGCGATCACCGTCTCCGAGTAACGTCGCACACGGACGAACCACGTCGTTTCGATCGCGGATTTTTTCCGGTCGCCACACGGGTCACCTCCCCCGCTTTATTCGGTTCCCCCGTGCGAACAATTCACACGGGAGTGTCTGTCTGCCGCAGGTTTTGACGGCGGTGAATGTCTCGTTCCGACCGGTTCGGACCTGGTCCGATTGGTCGACTCTTTTATACACCAACGTCAAGACAATACCGTATGCTCCGGGACGCGCTTTCGGTGCTCCCCCGCTCCGACGACGGGATCGGAACGGCGATCGTCGGCGGGGTTTTGCTTTTTCTGACCGTCGTCGTCGTTCCGCTGTGGGTCGCGTTACTGGTTGCCACACCCGTTGCCCTGCTCGCGGCGCCGATCGCGCTCGCGCCGGCACTGGTCCTGCGTGGCTACTACGTGCGGGTGATCCAGAGCGGGCTCGCGGGGGAAACGAGCGTGCCGTCGTTCGTCGGATGGGGTGGGCTCTACCGGACCGGCGTCGCCAGCCTGCTGCTTTCGGGCGCGCTACTCCTTCCGGCTGCCGTCCTGGTCGCACTCGGTGGCGCCGCGGGCGCGGTCATCCAGCTCGGACGGGTCGATCTCGGCGGGATGGCCGAACCCGTCTACGCGGTTTCGATCGCGTTCCTCTCGGTGCTGCTGGTCGGCTACCTGTTGGCGTTCCTGTATCTCCGTCCCGCGGCGCTTTCCTGCTTTGCGGCCACCGGTCGGCTCGCGGCCGGGCTCTCCCCTCGGCGGATCCTTCGCGTGGCCGCCTCCGGCGGGTTCGCCACCGGATGGCTGGTCGCGATGTTCGTCACACTGGCCGGGTTGGTTCTCGTCGGACCGTTCGTGGCCGTCCTGATCGGGTTCCCGCTTCTGTTCGTCGTCAGGGTCGTCGCGCACAACCTGTACGGTCGCGGGGCCAGCGAGACGCTCGGTCAGGAAGCCAGCGAGACGCTCGATTCCACCGTCCCGGGTGACGCGAGGGACCCGACGGATCCGGAACGATCGGCCGGCGGGGTCGAGCCGGTAGCCATCGACGGAGAAATCCCTCCCGAACCGAGCCCGGAGATCCAGGTCGGGCGTCGGGTACCTCTCACCGCGAGCGACGTGCTCTCGCGGGCCGCGGCCAGGGAAGGGGAGTCGCTGCAGGCCGATCCCTCCGACGGAAACGGAGCCGAAGAGACGGGGGACGATTCCGCGTCGTTCGAGTGGGCTGACGTCGACGATCAGTGAAGAACAGCGTTAGTTTCCGGGACACTACTTAAATAGGAGGCTTCAGAACCAACGAGTATGTTCGGAGACGCGATCTCGTATCCGCGGACGAACGACGACTGGCTTCCGACGATCGCGATCGGCGGGATCCTGTTGATTCTTCAGTTCCTGCTCATCCCGATCTTCCTCGTGCAGGGATATTACGTCCGGGTGCTTCGGGGTGTGTCGCGTCGGGATGCGACGGCTCCGTCGTTCACGGAGTGGGGTGATCTCTTCGTGGACGGGCTCAAACTCTTCGTCGTCGGGCTCGGATACGGGCTGTTGATCGGAATCCCGGTGATGGTGCTCTCGGCGATCGGTGGTGGTGCCGGCGCCGCCGTCGGCGAGGGGGCCGGTGCCGTCATCGGACTGCTCGTGGGTCTGGTCGCGCTCGGCTACGCGATCGTCGTCTCGTACGTCGTTCCCGCGGCGGTCACCAACTTCGCCGTCGAGGACTCGATCGGCGCCGCATTCGAGTTCGGTACGCTCCGGGAGATCGTGACAACTGCCGAGTACGCCCGCGGGATCCTGTTTGGAATCCTCGTCGCGATCGTGGGCGGCATCGTCGGGATGCTCCTCAGCTTCCTGCTCATCGGTATTTTCGTGCTGTTTTACGTCCAGATCGCCGTCTACTACTGCTTCGCTCAGGGATACGCCGACGGGCGGAACGCCGCCGGGCTGCCGCGGCCGGCCTGACGTGGGCGGTTCCACGGGGCGATCGAAACGGAAGCGTTGTTAGCCGGGGTGTCGAACCCCGTTTCATGCGCATCGTCCAGCGCGGCCGCGGGGAGGAGGGCCGCGAACGGATCACAGTCGTGCCCGAGACGGTCGACGACCTGTGGCATCTCTCGCACGTCCTCGAGCCCGGGGACCGAATCGAGGGTGACACGACCCGCCGCATCCAGCGCGACGAGGAGAACCTCCGGGACACGGGTGGCCAGCGCGAACACCTTCACGTCACTATCGAAATCGAGGACGTGGAGTTCGCCAGGTTCGCAAACAGGCTCCGGGTCGGGGGAGTCATTGTGGACTGCTCCCGGGAGGACCAGCTCGGTCACCACCACACGCTCAACGTCGAGGAGCACGACGAAATCACCGTCGAGAAGGTGTTCAAACCCGACCAGATCGACCGGCTCGAAGAGGCCGAAGGAGCCGCAGAGAACCCCGAAGTCGCCATCGCGACCGTCGAGGAGGGTGCCGCCTCGATCCACACCGTCCAGCAGTACGGCACCGAGGAGTACGCCTCGATCACGCGACCGACGGGCAAAGGCGAGTACGCGAGGCCGCGTGCGGAGCTGTTTTCGGAGCTCGGGGAGGCGCTCTCGCATCTGGACCCCGACGCGATCATCCTCGCCGGGCCGGGGTTCACGAAGGCCGACGCCCGGAAGTACATCGAGGAGAATCAGTCGGAGCTTTCCGATCGGATCTCGATGGTCGACACCGCAAGCGTCGGCGACCGCGGCGTTCACGAGGTGCTCAAACGGGGTGCAGTCGAGGAGGTCCAGACGGAGACACGGATCGCCAGGGAGGCCGAACTGATCGACGAACTCACGAAGCGAATCGCCGAGGGAGAGAAAGCCTCCTACGGCCCGGAAGCGGTGGCCGAGGCGGCAGAGTTCGGCGCCGTCGAAACCCTGCTCGTACTCGACGAACGGCTCAGAACCGAACGACACGGGGAGGGCGACTGGGAGGTCGACGCCGACGACGTCATAGAGCGGGTCGAACAGCAGGGGGGTGAGGTCGTGGTGTTCTCCTCGGAGTTCGCACCCGGCGAACAGCTGAAGAACCTCGGCGGGATCGCCGCCCTGCTCAGATATCGACTCCAATGACGGACGGAGACGCGACTGACGATACGTCCCCCGAGGCGGCCGACGGATCCACTCCCGAAGCGGAAGAGGAACCGTCCTCGTTCCGCTCGCGGGCGACCGACCGACTCACCTACTGGTCCGACATGCTGTTTTTCGCTGGCGTGGAGTTTTCAGTTCTGTCGACGCCGGCGTTTCTACCCGCGTTTCTCGCCCAGGCAAGGTATCCGGACCTCGTTCCGTTGGCGGGGCTGAGCGCGATCGCACTCGGGGTGCTCTCGCTTGCGATCTTCCGGAGCCGGCGGATCGACGTCGGCGAGTGGCCCCGTCGCGGGGAGCTCTCGTCGGTGCCGTTCAGGCTCGTCTACTTTTCGGCACTTTTCGCAGTCGCGACGCTCGGGATCGCGTCCGTCGCCGTCTCCACCTTCGACACCGCCGGAGCGTTCCTCTTTGCGATGGTCGCCGGTGGGACCGTGGAGGTGGCCGGGCTTGCAGCCTTCCCGAGGGCGTACCGGGCGCTGTACGGCTCCCCGACGACGAAGCCGGCCCGGCGAGTTTGAGGCGTGTCAAACAGGATTTCGAGGAGCAGAAGGGACGAACGCCCCCGTCATTTCCCGGTCAGCGCTTCACTCGCAGGTGCGAAATCGATCTCGGTGCCACGACCCGCTTTTCGGGCACGTCGGTACAGCAGATACGCCCCAGCCGTGGTTTCGATTCCCGTCCCGCCGGAGTCGAACACCGTCACCTCCTCGGGACCCGTGCGTCCGGGTTCGACGCCGGCGACGACTTCGCCGAGTTCGGCGTGGACGTGATCCTCGTCGATCAGCTCCGCCTCCAGCGCGGCCAAAAACGAGCCGGCGTCCTGGGTCGCCCTCTCGCGGAGGTCGGGGACGTATCTCGCTCGCGCGATCGTCTCCGGTTCGAGTTCGTTTTTTCCGGGCGTGTACTGTCCCATCGCGGTCACGTGCGTGCCGGGTTCGACGTCGGCGTCGGCGAGCACTGGCTCGGACGCGTTCGTCGCCGTGACGACGACGTCGGCGCCGTCGACGGCGGCAGCCGCCGACTCGACGGGCTCGACCGCCGGATCGACGGCGTCGGTCGTCTCCTCGGCGAACGCCTCCCGATTCGCCGGCGTCGGTGAGTACACCCGAACGCGATCGAACTCCCGGACCGTCACTGCCGCCTTCAACTGTCCCCGCGCCTGTGCGCCCGAGCCGATGATCGCCAGTTCGGTGGCGTCCCCGCGGGCGAGCGCGTCGATCCCGACTGCACCGGCTGCGCCGGTTTTGAACGGGTTCATCGACGCCCCGTCGACGATCGCGAGGGGCTCCCCCGTGTCGGCGTCGAAAAGCGGTGTGACGAACCAGGCGTCGCCGGCGCCGAACCCGGCCGAGTACATGTATCCGCCCATCGCCCCCGTTTCGGGCAACACGGCGGCGTAGCCGGTGAACATCCCCGCTGGGTCCTCGCGGATCAGCTTCGTCCGCGGCTCGGCCGGGGCTCCCTCGCCGCGCTGTCGATACGCCTCCCGAACCGCGTCGACGTACTCTGCCGGCGTTGCGAGATCGGCCACCTCGTCGCTTCGAAGGAACAGTGCTTCGGTCATACTCGGGATTGCGGTTCCCGACGTCAAAACGTGTTCGGCCGACTCGACCGTTGGAACGAAAAACGCAACAGAAACGCAAATCAGTCCGCCTGTGTCGCCCCCGATTCGCTCCGTCCGACTGTCGAAGGTGTCGACCGCTGGGCGGGCGAGCGGTTCTCCCATTCGGTCGTCGGGGCCGCAACGAAGAGCGCATGGAGCATGAAGGCGAGGGAGGGAAGGGCCCCGACGAACACGGCGGCCGACAACGGCAACCCGTACGCGCTGAGGATCCCAGTGATTCCGATCAGCGATACGGGGATGAGCCCGAGAACGTGGTCGTAGTACCCAGTCATAATCTATCGCATACTATGTAAAATTGGTATATAAAATTTTCCCGTGACCAACCAATGACCATTCAAACACCATCTCGTAAATTGTGTATAACTTATGAAATGGAGATTCCGATTTCGGTGTATTTGAGGCTGCTATAGCTGGTTAAATCACCTGTGTGCTCACGTGTAGCGTGGTTTATTCTCGGGTAATAATCGGCCGCTTCGAAACGCGCTGGAGGCCGGGCATCCGCACTCGTTTGTCGGGGAAGTCGCTGCAGAGCGTGCCGCCATCGAACAGTTAAACAGTTCGCCGACGAGAGAAATCAGTAGTGAACCGCAACGACAGAGCGATCACCGCGCTCGTGATGATCGCCCACGCGATGGTCCACACCTACGAGATGGCGTTCCCCATCTTCGTGACCATCTGGTTGCTGGAGTTCGAGACGCTGTCGCTCGGCTTCACGTCGGTTGCAGTCAACGAGGCGACGCTGGGGGTCGTGTTGACGATCGGCTACGGGCTGTTCGGGCTCGGGGCGCTTCCGGGGGGCGTGCTGGTCGACCGCATCGGCTCTCGCCAGTTGATCACCGCCTGTCTCGCCGGCATGGGCGGCTCGTACCTCCTTTTGGGGCTGTCCCCGAGCCTGCTCGCCGTCGCCGCGGCGATCGTCCTGTGGGGCGTCGCTGCGAGCGTCTATCACCCGGCGGGACTGTCCCTCATTTCGAAGGGGGTCAACGAGCGGGGGACCGGCTTCGCGTACCACGGGATCGCCGGCAACCTGGGGATCGGGCTGGGTCCGCTCGTGGCCGCGATACTGCTGTTGCTGTTCGACTGGCGGTCGGTGGCGCTTGCGCTTTCGATCCCCGCGTTGCTCGCGGCGGTGTTCGCTCACCGTGCCCGGTTCGATCCGGAGGCTGCCGTAAAGCGACCGGACGAGACCGCCCCCGACGGGACGGCAGGCGACGCAGCCGCCGACGGAGGTTCGAAAGCGGAAAGCGGCGTCCAGTCGATCGCCGAGTTTCTAACCGAGTCGAAGCGGCTGTTCGCGGGGAGCTTCGTGTTCGTGTTTCTGATCGTGATGTTCTCGGGGCTCTACTACCGGGGCGTGTTGACGTTCCTGCCGGAGTTGCTCCGGGCGCTGCCCGGCTTCGAGGCGATCCCGGTTGCGGACTTGCTCCCCGGTCCCGTCGCGGAACTGCTGGGAGTCGATCCCGTCGACGGTGAGACGCTCGAACCGGGCGATTACTTCTACGCCGGACTGTTGATGATCGGCGTCGTCGGACAGTACATCGGCGGCAAACTCACCGACAGGTTCCCCGTCGAGTACGGCATCGCCGGGGCGTTCGGGATGCTCGGAGTGCTCGCACTGTCGTTCCCGATCGTCTCGGGGATGGGTATCGGTCCGCTGGCCGTCTTCGGCGTGTTCCTGGGCGTGTTCCTGTTCGTCGTGCAACCGCTCTACCAGGCAACGGTTGCAGAGTACACGCCGCCGGGAACGCGGGGGCTCTCGTACGGCTACACGTATCTGGGCGTGTTCGGCGTCGGATCGCTCGGCGCCGCCGTGGCCGGAACCGTGCTCGCGTACGCAGACTCGACGGCACTTTTCTTCGTGCTCGCGGCGTTTGCGGCGTCGGCGTCGCTACTGGGGCTGTATCTGGCGCGGTCAAAATAGTTCTCGCGTCCGATCGACCTATCCGAACAGTTTGAAGTACAGATATCGCCACCCGCCGAGGAACAGGGCGCCGCCAACGAGCATGATGGCCGCGAACACGACGGCGAACCCGCCGGCGAAAAGCGGCGATGCTCGCAGCGCCATCCCGACGACTGCAGCGAGTATCCACGACCTGACAGCCAGCGGAATCGACGACTTCGCTGACTCGCCCGCGCCGGGCGAGTAGGCTCCCACCAGCGGGGAGACGGCGATCCACCCGATCAGGAAGGGCGCGACGATGCCCGCCCACACCAGCGGGTTCTCCACGAGGTAGTCGCCGGGATTGTGTTGCAGAGCGCCGATGGTGAGAAAGGCGAGCAGGAACACGATGTCGCCCACGGCGATCGGTAACGTTCCGGGATCGATCCGCTCTTCGAGGAGCGACGCGATGTCCATATCCGGAGTTTACGCTCGGGAGTTAAGACTTGACTGGATTCGGACGCGCCGGCCCCGGCGGACGGGCCGAAGCGGCTGGAGGGAGGGGTGGGGGAGTGGCCGCGTCGATCAGGCGATGTCGCGGCTCGTGTCCACCGCGACCGTCTCCTCGAGTTTCAGTTTGATCGTCTCGCCGGGGGCGCGGCCGCCGCGGAACTTCGGCACGGCCAGCCGGTTTACGATCTCGCTTCCGCGGACCTCCGTCTCCAGATCGAAGACGACGTCGGCCATGTGTTCGGTCATGTCGCGGTTCTCGGACACGCTGCGGCCTGTCAAACCGTGGAGGACCGCGAGACCGCCGGTGTTTGCCATGTGCGTCTGGACGCTGTTGAGGAAGTTCCGATACCGCGCCGAGTCCGACGACTCCAGGGGGTCCAGCGTATCGATGATGAGGTTCGACTCCTCTGGAAGCGCGCCCACGAGGCGGTTGGCATGATCGAGCGGTGCGTCGGCACCGATATCGCGGATCGTCGGTTTTCCGGTGCGGGCGGTCGTCCGGTCCAGTGCGTCCCTGACAGCGTGTTCGGATCGAACCGTTGTGAGATACAGCGTTCCCCGGGCCGCCGACAGTTCGTACAGAAACAGCTCCGACTGGCTCGCGGGGTCGGCGTTCAAAAGGACGATGCTGCCGGCCGGGACGCCGCCGTCGAGCTGTCTGTCGAGGACGGTGATTCCGGTCGGCAGTCGGTTCGGCATACGTGTGGCTTCACCGGGGAATGAGTTAACTGTTGTTCCTGGTTTTGCACGTCTGATAATCGGGCGGTTTTTCGGGTTCCAGATTGTCGATGGCCCGGGCATACGACTCCCGAACGACCGGTGACGAAAGCGGCCGGTCGTCGGTTTCCGGGACCGTCGCCAGGACGGGGGCGTCCAGCAGCGATTCGAGCCGGGAGCCGGCGGCCGTCGTCCGCGTCGCGATCACGCCGGCCACCGGCGTACCCACCGCCCTGGAGGCCGCTGCAGTCTTCACCGCCCCCCTGACGCTTGCGCGACACAGCGTCGTGACGATCACCGTTCGATCGGCGAGCGACAGCGGCTTCACCGCGTCGGGGGCGACACCGCAGGGACAGTCCAAAAGCACTGGCGGCTCGGCTCCCTGCACTCTGGTCAGTCCGGACAACACGTCGACCCGTTCGCCGTCGGCAGGGGAAGGGGCCGGAAGCACCTCGCAGTCGAACTCCCCGACGCGACTGCGCCCCGGCCAGTCTGGTCCCCAGAGATCACCCTCACCTCCGACGGCCCTCCGGTCCACGCCGGCAATCGCGTGGAGGTTCGGCATGTCCCAGTCGAGATCGGCGGCCAGAACCTCCTCCGGATGGGCCCGTGCCAGCCCGAGCGTCGTGGTCGTCTTCCCCGATCCTCCCTTTCCGCCGGCGACAGCGAGCATGTGGGCTGCTGGCTCGGTTCCGTATATGAATTCGAGGGGTCGTCAAAACGCTTGTGTCGGTGTGGTGGCTAGCCGATGTGTGACGCTCGTTGACACACGCAAGATCGGACGCCGGTTCCGGGCGCTCGACGCCGACGAGCGGCTCGAATTCCTGGCTGCGCTGTGGGCGGCACGTGGGTTCGAGACGACTATTCAGGGTGAGGTGATCGTAGCGTCCCGCGACGGGGATGAGGTGCGGATCGGGGCGACCGCCGGCTCCCGTATCCATCGCCTCTACGCCGACATTGTCGCCCGGATTTCGGGGAGCGAGAGAGGAACGCAAGTTGACGTCCTCGTCGACGCCTTCGGCGATCGGAGCGGTTTCTCGTCCCCTCGAAACGACTCCGTTCGGCGACTCGCCCCGACGGAGCTCAGGCAACTTCTCGCGTACGGTGTCGACCGGGAAACCGGGGACCGGCTCGCCCGGGAGTACCTCGAAACGCCGCTCGTCGTCGAAGAATCCACGCAGTCACCGGTAGGAAGTGCCGTGGCGTCCCCGGCTGTCGTCGCCCTTGTGGTACTCGCCATTGCAGTGGTCGTCGTCTCGCTTTCCGGTGTCGGGCTCCCGGGGGATCCATTCGACGCGCGTGAGGGGCCGGCCACGTCCGGGGGAGCGTCGACCACGACCTGGGAAGATTCTGCCTCGGCCGACGCTTCTGCCCGGTCGGAGGTGACGGAGGACGATCGACTGGCTGACCGGAACTCGTCGCTCCCTCCAGGCCTGTCTCTTTCCGGGGTCGAGGACGCGACGCGTCTGGCCCACGCCCACCGTCGATCGCTGCCGACCAGCCGCACCTTCGAGATGGCGTTCGAAGGGCCGCCGGACGTGGTCGGGTATCAGGGGCTCGTCGTCACGAGCACGACGTGGGAAGCGGAAACCTCGATCCGATACCGCGGAGCAACGTCCGCCACGCTCGCGAACGAGGACGAACTGCACGAACGCGGAACCGACGTGTTCGCCGATGGGGACCGGGAATATATCAGAATCCACGAAAAGGAGATCGAGAACGGAGTGGACGATTCCGGAAACGAAACGACCGGTCCCGGCGAGTACACGTATCGCGATTTCCAGGTCGGTACCTTCCTCTCCCCGACCGACACGCCGTCGGCGACCCGAATCCCCCGTTATCTCGACTCGAACGCTACGCGGGTCGAGGTCGCGACCGAGCGAACCGAAACCCGGTACGTCGTCTTCGCGACCGAGCCGCCAGCGTCGCTACCGGACACCGTCGAGTCGTATCGCGCCCGGGCGATCGTTCGCCCCGACGGCGTCGTCCTCCGGCTCGAGGTCACCTACGAGCGAAGCGACGTCGATCGATCGGTCCGGTACACACAGCGGGTCTCGAAACTGGATCGGACGACCGTGAGCCCCCCCGCTTGGGTCGAATCTGCACGCGAGGAACCGGACGACCGGTGAGAGTGGCGGGAAGGGGAGAGTTCGGGCGACGCTCAGTCGTCGGAACTGGCCGTCGGGGTCGCGTCGGCTTTCCGCACGCGCTCGAGTTCGGTGAGGTACTCGTCGGCGTCGAGGGCTGCCTCGACTCCCATCCCTGCGGCGGTGACCGCCTGCTGGTAGTGGAAGTCGACGACGTCGCCGGCGCCGAACAGCCCCGGAACGCCGGTTTTCGTCTGGCCGCCGCCGCGGCCGCCCTCGGTCAACAGATACCCCTCGTCGTCGAACTCGGCGCCGGTCCCCTCGAGATAGCCGGTGTTCGGCGTGTGGCCGATCGCGTAGAAGACGGCGCCGACCTCGAACTCGAACTCGTCGACCTCGTCAGCTGTCGTCGGGTCGTCGAGTTTCTCGGTCGGGTGGCCGTCCGGGTGTTGCACGAGCGTCACACTCGTGATCCCCTCCTCGGGGCTGCCGTGGAGTTCGGTCACTTCGGTGTTCAACAGGAGTTCGATCTCCCCCTCGTCGACCTTCTCCATCGTCCGGTCGACCCAGATGTCCTCCGCGCGGAACTCCTCGCGTCGGTGGGCCACATACACCGTGTCGGCGAACTTGGTGAGGAAGTTCGCCTCCTCCATCGCGGCGTCGCCGCCGCCGATTACGAGCATGTCCTCGTCCCGGAAGAACGCCCCGTCACAGGTGGCACACGTCGACAGGCCATACCCCATGAGTTCGTCCTCGCCGGGGATTCCCAGGGTCCGGGCGGAGGCGCCCGAGGCGGCGATGACCGCGTCTGCGGTGTACACGTCGCCGTTCGTGAGTTCGACTTCGAACGGCCGGTCGTCGGCGTCGACCGATTCGATGATGCCGTTTTTCACGTCGGCACCGAACTTCCGGGCCTGCTGTTTCATCCGGTTTATCAGGTCCGGTCCGGAGATACCGTCGGGGAATCCGGGGTAGTTCTCCACGTCTGTGGTGAGCGTCAGCTGTCCACCCGGTTCGTCGCCCTCGATCAACAGCGGCTCGTTGTTCGCGCGAGCCGCATAGATGCCAGCGCTGAGACCGGCGATCCCGGTCCCCGCGATGATCAGCTTGCGGTGTTCGACCACGTCTTCCGACATACCCTTCCGTTCGCACGTCCCGCGTATGTACGTTTTGATATTGCTCCAACTATACACAACCATCGCAAGGGGCGGTCCGCGGCGGCCGGTTTGGATGCGAAAGATTCGGATCGGAAGATCCGCCATCCCCAACGTTTTATCGTCGAAAATATTTACGGACGAAACCACAACCCGGTTTAACGAGGCACCCCATAGTAGTATTCGTAATGGGTATTCGCAGAGCGCACATCGAGATCACGGGCATGTCGTGTGCGACGTGTTCCGCCTCCGTCGAGGACGCGACCCTCGAGCTCGAGGGCGTTTCGGCGGCCGACGCCAACTTCGCGACCGACGAGGCGACCGTCGAGTACGACCCCGAGGTCGTCCAGCTGGAGGAGATCTTCGAGTCGATCACCGAGGCAGGGTACGAGCCGCTCACGGAGTCGCGAACGGTCGGCATCGCGGGCATGTCGTGTGCGAACTGTTCGCAGGCGAACGAGACGGCGATCGAGGCACTGCCGGGCGTGCTTTCGGCGGACGTCAATTTCGCGTCCGACGAGGCTCGGGTGCGGTACAACCCCGTCGACGTCTCACTGTCGGAGATTTACGCCGCCGTAGAGGACGCCGGCTACGAGCCGATCCGGGACGCGGAGGGAGACGACGGCACCGGGGAGGGAGAGTCTGGGGCACGGGAGTCCGCCGCCCGGCGGGAAATGCGCAAGCAGTGGAAGCTCACCGTCGGCGGGGGCGTGTTGACCGCGCCGTTCGTCCTGGTGATGATCGACATGTTCTATCCGGGCTTTCTGCCCGACGCGATCCCGGTCTTCGGTCTCTCCGTCGGCGTCGGTTGGCTGGAGTTCGTGCTGGCGACGCTCCTGATGGCCACGCTCGGTCGGGAGTTCATCCGGGGCGCCTGGCGCGCGTTCTCGAAGAGCCGTCAAGCGAACATGGACACGCTTGTGGCAATGGGGACGAGCGTCGGCTACGTCTACTCGACGGCGGTCCTTGCCGCCCCTGCCTTGATCGGCTACCAGGTCGCCGGGGGCCTCTACTTCGAGGCGGTCGCGTTCATCCTGTGGTTCATCACGCTGGGCAACTGGCTCGAGGCGCGCTCGAAGGCGCAGGCAAGCGACGCCCTGCGCAAACTCCTGGAGATGCAGGCTGACGAGGCGACGGTGATCCGGGACGGGGAAGAGCACCAGGTACCCGTAGAAGAGATCGAGGTCGGCGACCGGGTCAAGGTCAGACCGGGTGAGAAGATTCCCGTCGACGGGGTCGTGGTGGACGGAGACTCCGCGGTCGACGAGTCGATGTTGACCGGGGAGTCCGTCCCGGTAGAGAAGTCGCCCGGCGACGAGGTCGTCGGGGCGACCGTGAACGAAAACGGCGTGCTCGTCGTCGAGGCGACGAAGGTCGGCCGCGACACCGCGCTCCAGCAGATCGTCGAGCGGGTAAAGGAGGCGCAGTCGCGTCAGCCGGAGATCCAGCGGCTCGTCGACAAAGTCAGCGCCTACTTCGTGCCCGCCGTCATCTTCAACGCGGTGCTCTGGTCGACGCTGTGGTTCCTGTTTCCCGAACCGCTGTACGCGTTCGTCACGTCGCTTCCGCTGTGGGGTCCGGTTGGCGGGGGTCCGATCGGCGTCGAACTCGGCGGAATTCCGATCATCGAGTTCTCGATGGTCGTGCTCGCCTCCGCGATTTTGATCGCGTGTCCCTGTGCGCTCGGGCTCGCGACGCCGGCGGCGACGATGGTCGGGTCGACGATCTCGGCCACCAACGGCGTCCTGTTCAAAGGCGGCGACGTACTCGAGAAGGTCCGCGACGTCGACGCGGTCGTCTTCGACAAGACCGGCACCCTGACCCACGGCGAGATGCAGCTCACCGACGTGGTCGCGCTGGAGCCCCACGCGGACGGTGGGGCAACGGCAGACCCCTCGGAGGTCGGCGATCCTACGGAGACTGCCGATCCCTCGGAGGCCACAGGCTCGGAATCTCCGGGTGACTCGCTCGACGCCGAGTCGCTGTTGCTCGCGGTCGCTGCAAGCGCCGAGTCGGGCTCGGAACACCCGCTCGCGCGGGCGATCGTCGCCGGCGCTCGCGAGCGCGGACTCGATCTCGATGACCCCATCGAATTCGAGAACGTTCCCGGCCACGGCATTCGGGCGACTATCCCCCGCGGGGAGGTACTCGTGGGGAATCGCAAACTGCTTCGCGAGGAGGGGATCGACCCCGAACCCGCCGAGGAAACGCTGCTCGAACTCGAACGGGACGGGAAAACTGCCATGCTCGTCGCACTCGACGGGCAGTTGCTGGGCGTGCTCGCGAACGCGGACACGGTCCGGGAGAGCGCAAAGCGGACTGTCGAGGCGCTGTCCGACCGCGGGATCGCCGTTCACATGCTCACCGGCGACAACGAGCGGACCGCCCGGGCGGTAGCCGAGGAGGTCGGCATTCCGGCCGACAACGTCCGTGCGGAGGTGCTCCCCGAGGACAAGGCGGACGTGGTCGACGACATCCAGGCGGACGGCTCCCGCGTGGTGATGGTCGGCGACGGCGTCAACGACGCGCCGGCGCTCACCGCCGCCCATGTCGGTATCGCTATCGGTTCGGGCACCGACGTCGCAATCGAGTCTGCGGACGTAACCCTGATGCGCGACGACCCGGCGGACGTGTTGAAGGCACTGCGGATCTCCGAGGCGACGATCTCGAAGGTCCGGCAGAACCTCTTTTGGGCGTTCGCCTACAACGCGACGCTCATTCCGGTCGCCTCGCTCGGACTGTTGAACCCCGCGCTGGCGGGGCTGGCGATGGCCGGTTCGTCGGTGTCGGTGATGGCGAACTCGCTTGCGTTCCGCGGGTACGATCCCCACGAGGATTACACGCTCGCGGTACTCAAGCCGTTCCGGGCGCTGTGGAACTGAACGCTCGGGGCGATCCGCTGCAGACATATCCTCTCGATACGAAGCTGTCACAGCTGAATGCCGACGCGACGAACACTGCTCGGAACGGCCTTCGGGGCGTCCCTGCTCCCCACGATCGGCGGCTGTCTCGGGAGGATTCCCGGATTCGAGGACGCTGTCCTCTCTTATCAAGCGATCAGCGTGCGATGGCTCGACGCGGACGGTCGGGGATACGGCGCCGCACTCTGCTGGCTGTGGTCGGATGGGCACAGCCGGGTGTTCGGCTGGGAGCCCGCAGCGTATCCCGACATCGTTCGTTCCACGCCGGACGTTCAACCGGCTGCAGTTCGGCGATCGGGCGACGATCAACCGGGGTGGATCCGGACTCAGAATCGTCTCAACCGAGGAGGGGCCACGTGACCTGACGGACGACTGGCAGATAGACATCCGGGCGAAAGACCTCCGCGAGCAGTTCCCAGACCGTAACGTCCCGGAGCCGTGAGGGGAACAGATAGCTGATTTTCGTTACCGCGTCCCGGCGGATCGGGCACTCCTGCTATTCGGTGTCAGTACGAATATATATACTCAGAGCGCGTCCTGTATGTATGGCACGCAAAATCACCATGTTCGAACTGCACTTTGACGGCGCTCAAATCGGCCCCTCCAGTCTGGACTTCACCGATGATACTGCCGCGATCGAAGCGCACGCTTCGGGCGACGAAATGAAGATGGACACGGAAACGAACACGGAAATGGAATCGGAACCGGAAACGGAAATGGAATCGGAACCAGAAACGGCTGAGGGACGATCCGGCCGAGGACGGTTCCGGACACTCCTGACACTCGTGGGCGTCGTCTCGATCATCTCTGTTGTCGGCATCGCCGCACGCCGGTTCCGAAGCGATGGCGAGGATCTCGAAATCGAGATCGGGCCGGAGAGCGACGGGGACGTCATCGAAGAACAGGCCTGACCACCGGATTTCGTCTTTCGCGGCCGGTTTTTCACGACCTCTCTCTCACGTTTTCGGAACACCTGTTAGCTGTGTTATATTTGTTTCGTAGTGGTTGTATTTCTAACTATTACACGTTGACGACGACGGATCCCGAAAAAGCGGCCGAACTCCTGACCGCACGGGTGTTCGATTGTGTCGTCAGCGACTACCAGATGCCGCGACTCGACGGGCTCGAACTGTTCGAAGTATTGCGAGAACGGGGCGTCGATACTCCGTTCGTCCTGTTCACCGGAAAAGGACCCGAGGAGATCGCAAGCGATGCGATCTCGCTGGGCGTCACGGAGTACCTTCAAAAGGAGTCCGGCACCGAACAGTACGAGGTGCTCGCGAACAGGATCCGGAACGTCGTCTCCCAGCACCGGGCGGAGACGCGGATGAAACGCGGCTATCGGGCGCTCGACGCCGCGCCCTTCGGGGTTCTTCTGGCGGACGTACGCCAGGAACGCAAGTCAGTGGTGTACGCCAATGCCAGGTTTCGAGAACTCTCCGGGTTTGATTCCGGTGATATTCTGGGACGGGACTGTCGATCGATCCTGGAGAACGGCTCCGCGAACGATCCGGTCAGGCGGCTCTGTGAGGCGACCCTGGCAGAGGTAACGGTTTCCGGAGAGCTGATCGGCTACGGGGAGAACGGAACGCAACTCCAGGCCCGAATCGACGTCGCTCCGATCGGAAACGAAGCCGGGGAGGTCACCCATTTCGTCGGATTCCTGTCCGAGGTCGACGCCCTGTCGAACGGGGGGGACTGTCCGATCCGGATCGACCGATCGAGGCTGATGGAAACGGCCAACTCGATCGCAACTGACGGGCAAAGCGGTCTGATTTCACGGAACGACGACGTCGTGTTCGAGGGTTCCCACGCCTTCGACCTCGATTTCGACGGAGTCACCGTCCGCGAGCGCGCCGACGCCCTCCGGTGTGCCGGTGGCGATGACGTCGCCCGGCTCCAGGGTGAGATACGCGGTGATCTCCTCGATCAGCGTCGGGACGTCGAAGATGAACTGCGCCCGGGAGCCGTCCTGTTTCGTTTCGCCGTTCACACGCAACCGGACGGCCGCGTCGTCTGGCACTTCCTCGGGGGTCGCGACGCAGGGGCCGAGAGGTGCGGCGTTGTCGAACGCCTTCCCCCGAACCCAGTTCTGCTCCTGTCGCTGGTCCTCCCGGTTCGAGAGGTCGTTCATGCAGGTGAAGCCGGCCACGACGTCCATCGCGTCGGCGGCGTCGACGTTCCGGCACTGGTTGTCGATCACGACCGCGAGTTCCGCCTCCCAGTCGATGCGCTCCTTGTCGGCGGGGGCGGTGACGGTGTCGCCGTGGGCCGCGAGCGCGTTCGGTGGCTTCAAAAACAGAAGCGGCCGGTCCGGGACGTCACTTCCCATCTCTTCGGCGTGGTCGGCGTAGTTGCGCCCGACACAGACGATCTTTGACGGCTCACACGGTGGCAGGACGTCGATATCGGAATCCTCGACCTCGTAGCTCGCCCCCCCGAACGAGACGGTTTCGGCGTCGGGATCGAACGTTCCGTTCCGGACCGAGCCGGCTGGATCGCGGAATCTCGCGTAGTGCATGGCTGAAACTCCACGTCAGCATTCAAAAGGGTTCGTGAGGCGGCGAACGGTCCGGTCCGGCGAATTGTCCGACGGTCACGCGAAAAGCAGCAGTCCGCCGCCGATCAGGAACGCGAGCGAGACGCCGAGAGGAAACGCCGCCGACCAGATCCTCCCCATGGCGATCTGTGAGGGGCTCCCTTCGCCGATCACGAGATCGCCCCCGAGGGCGACGGTTCCGTCCCGGCGCTCGATCCGCCCGAAGACGACGTACTCCCTGCCGGGATCGATCCGCCGTTCGACGAACCGTCGCCGCCCGAGGCCCGGAATCGACTGTAGCCACTCGGGCGTGTCGGGGACGTCACGGATCTCGAGGAACCGGCGGACCCGATCCGGGAGAGCGTTCTCGGTAGCGAAGGAGATGACCTCCTCCGATACGTCGAGTGTGAACCGATGCGGGGCGGGATCGACCCGGATCCTCCCCCGGTCGTTTACGAGGTCGAACGCTGTTGTAGCCACCCCGTCGTCGAGATACGCGTCGATCCACGGCCAGGCGATTCCGAACGGCTGCCGTTCGGTCACCTCGTACTCGAGCCCCAGGCAGTCGGTGCCCGAAAACGGCGCCTCGATCGGCTCCTCGACCGCACTAGCCCGCCCCCGGCAGGCGACGAACCCGCCAGTCGCCCTGAGACTTCGGGGCTCGCGGACTTCGGTCGCGAGCAGCCGCGGTACCGCGAGGAGGGGTCGGATGCCGTACCACCCCATCGCGAGACCGAGCGCGATCAGGAGGAGTCCGGCGACAGTCGCGAACATCGGTCACCTCCCCCGTATCGGGTCATTCCCGCGTTCATATTGCGAGTGAGGCGTGCGGGCCGGCGTGTGAAGCAACGAGCGGGGCGGCGTGGGAAGCGGTGGCCGACACAGCGTGCGGCGGTGGGTCCGGTTCCGTTCCAGGTCATCGATGAGTCTCGGCCTCCTCGGCGTTCTGTCGTCGTTTCGATGTGGGATGGCTTATAAATGGGTGATACACCATCGCGGACGCCGGGTCTCCTTTCACTCCGAAGCCATGCACCGTGTGACAACGGCGCACCTCCCGCGGAATGATACTGATAGTATGGCTATATCTCCTCTTCCGTCGTATGGTTGTTATGTCTACTGTATCTTCCACGATACGATCGCAACGCCTCCCCACCGGTCGGTTCCTCCTCGGAGCGCTGGTCATTCTGGTGGGTGTGCTCCTGCTGTTCCAGACTACCGGCGTCTTCGAGACCCGACAGCTCTTACAGTACGTTCCCTCGCTGTTCGTCCTGCTGGGAATCTGGCTGTTCGTCCAGAGCGGCTTCCGGAGCCTCGTGGGCCCGGTGGTCATCGTCGGTGTCGCCGGTGCCGTTCAGCTGATCGTTCTCGGGTACGCCACCGCCGAGCAGCTTGTCGTCTACTGGCCCGTGCTGGTGATCGCACTCGGCCTGTCGATCGCGATGGGACAGTACCGATCAAGCGTCCGGCGTTCCGACGCGAGCTACTCCTCCGGGGTGACGGTATTCGGCGGCGTCGAGAAGCGGAACACCTCCGAGGCGTTCGTCGGCGGTGATCTGACGACCATCTTCGGCGAAACCACCCTGGATCTCCGGGACGCCCAGCTCACGGATCGGCCCGCCCGGGTCGACCTGACGGTGCTCTTCGGTGAGGCCCAGGTAATCGTTCCCCGGGACTGGGTAGTCCAGATGGAAGTCATACCCATACTCGGCTCGGCCGCGGACGATCGTCCACGCCGAGCGATCGGGGACGATATGACCGTGGAACTCGAGGGTGCGACCGTGGATCGCGACGGTGTTGATCTCGTGGTCACCGGGTTCGTCGCGTTCGGCGAGGCGTCGGTTCGAGATTAATCGACAGCACGCCACAGGTACCGACTCGCATAGCTCCGGTATGGAGCCCACTCCTCGGCCTTTTGAACCATGGCGTCCCGCTCGGTGATCCCGTAGGCTGTTTCCATCCCTCGACGGATTCCCAGATCCTCGACGGGGAAGACGTCCTCTCGGCCAAGGCAGAATATGAGCGCCATCTTCGCGGTCCACGTTCCAACGCCCCTGATTTCGGTGAGTTCTGCGATCACGTCCTCGTCGGTCATCCCCTCGAAGTAGGCCACAGAATAGCCGTTCTCGACGTGCGCGTCGGCGACGTTTTTGAGGTATTCGACCTTCGACTCGGAGAGCCCCAGGTCGTGGAGTTCCTCTGGTTCGGCTGTGAGTATTCCTTCGGGCGTCACCTCGACGTGGTCGAACACCCGCTCTCGGATCGCCCGGGCGGAGGCAGTCGAGAGTTGCTGGTTGATGATCGAGACGGTCATGCGTCGAAACATGTCCTCCGCCGGCTCTACCGTCACGTCCCCGTGTACCTCGATCAGCTCGGCCATCACCGAATCCTCGTTCAGCGGCTGCATTTTGATTAATTTCGGGCCGTCGGAAGTAAATACCTCGTGGACGCTGCAGTCACCAAGTGCCGTCCGATATCACACGTCGTAAGCGTGTTTTTCGAGCGTCTCCTTCTCGACCGAGTCCAGCACTGCCTCGTTCGTGGCTTCCAGAATCACGGGTGGGACAGTCGTCTCCGGAAGGCGGTGGGTTCGGGTGGCTTCGAGCGCCTCGATCCAGCGGTCGAGACAGAGACACCAGCGATCGCCCGGTTCGAGCCCGGGAAACTGCAACTCTGGGCGCGGCGTGACGAGGTCGTTGCCCTGCTGTTCGCTAAAGGAGAGGAACTCGTCGGTCATCATCGCACAGAGTTCGTGTCTCCCGCGATCGTTCGGATGGGTTCCACAGCAGCCGTCGCGCTCGAAGCCGGTCACCGGGTCAACACTACAGGGTTCGAGTTCGTCTCCCAGAACGTTCCGTTCGGGCATGCAGACTGCTTTGGTTCAGCGAATAAAACTCCTCTCCCGAGGACGGTTGCCTTCGGTGGGTGACTTCTATTCCGTCTCTGATGCCCTTCTGTAACTCCTCTTTTGATTGCGTAACACGGTATCTGATTATCGATTCGGAGTGCGGATATCAGTACAGCAGACAGCTGCTCATACGTTCGACGAATACTCGAGTTCCGTGTGTTCGTACGTGTAGGACTTGATCCCGTTTTCTTCACAGTGTTCCCTCAATTCCCCCGGCCAGACATCTTCCTCCTCGAAATCTCCCAAAAACGCAACCGTAACCTCTTCACCGCCGGCACCACCCGGACTCTCGACCACGACGGCCGTATTGGGGTCGTCGTGGCTGGTCTTGATCACTCGATCGCCCGGAACGTACGGGTTCTCCGCGAACTCGAGGTTCTCGTGTTTGTACGTCCAGAGCTTGATTTCTTGATCGTCGCAGTAGGACGCGAGGATAGCCGGATGATAGCTGCGCCAGTCGCCTGGCCCCTTGTCGAGCGAACTCGGAAACGCAACTTTCACCGCTTCTCCATCCATTTCTTGTCCGAAGGCTCCGGTGTTTTTCTCGGGAGGCATTACTTCGACAACGACTCCCACTGACTGATCATCGTCGCTGTTTTTCACAACACGATCGCCCGGCTGGAACGGGTTTTTCGGCTTCTGGTTCATGTGGGCGGTGTTCGGCCCGAGTTCGATCATTTCGTTCATCGGTCGGGCCGCGAGGTGATCGAGCTTTTCAGGTGATTCACCGGAATACTCGTCTTCAGTTTTGACCTTCGATTTGAGCGTCTCCAGTCGTTCCCAGCCGAGTAACATGAGGCTGTCTTCGTTGTCCCGGTGCCAGATCATCACCACGATGTCGTCGTCTGGATCTCGCTCCACGAGGGAGGATGGGAGAAACGCCGAGACATCGCGTGACGACTTCACGTCCACTTTGTAACCAAACACTTCGAAATCGTGACCGGAGAAACTCTCGGAGTTACACCGCCGGATCGCTTCCTCATTTTTCCACTCCCACATTTCGACAGGCAAGTACTCGCGACAGAACTGCTCGAACGCGAGTTCACCGAGGTTCCCGATACGCTTTACGTCCAGGTTATTGGATCCCTGGATGACGGCTTGGTGGTGGGAGCGTTCGCGATCGATTTCGTCCGGAGTGAACCGATACATCGTTTTGATATCATTTTGTTCGAACAAATATCTTTGCTACCAACTATTCTTCGAAAAATACAAACACAGTCGAAATGCTGTACCGCCATCCAGATCGACCCATTTTTATTTTGACCCCGGTGAATTCGGATGATTACGACGCGTGCGTCGAGACGGCGAAGAGGCGATTCCCGAGGACGAACGCGAGGCCCTGCTGACGATCGCACACGGCGCCGTCGTCACCTCCGGCGGGGTCTCCGCCCAGCGAGCGCTGATCACCGCCGTCGAGGTCGTCCTCGCACGAGGGCTCGGTCCGACAGCCTACGGCGTGTACGCGCTGGCCTGGCGGATCGCACAGATCCTCGTTCGGCTAGTCACGTTCGGGAGCGTGCCGGCGCTGCAGCGATACGTCCCCGCCTACGACGACGATCCAAACCGCCGGGCAACCGTCGTCGGGTTGGCCTACGCGACCACTGTCGGGTTCGGCGCCGTTATCGCGGCGGGCGTGTGGTGGCTGGCGCCATGGATCGGCGCCGTCACCGTCGACCAGCCGGCGTTCGTCCCGACGATGCGGTGGTTCGGATTTCTCGTGGTTCTCCTCGGTGTCGTCATGATCGTGTCCGCCATCTTCCGGGCGATCGGCTCCGCTCGCGGTGAAGTGCTGTTCAACAAACTGCTCCGGCCGGGGGTTCGCCTCGTCGGTGCGACGGTCGCACTCGCGCTCGGTTACTCGGTGGTTGGCGTCGCTGGCGCAATCGTCGTCGGGACGGGGATTCTTGCGGTTGTCGCTGTTCCGATTGCGGCACGCGTGACGGCGATCAGACCGTCGTTGCGAGCGGTCAGAAGCGAGGCAGAGCGGTTCTACAACCACGCGGCCCCGGTCGCGATGAGTAGCCTCGGCAAGGTGTTTCAAAACCGGATCGACGTCATTCTGGTCGGGGCGCTGCTCACGGCGGTCGCGGCCGGCGTGTACAACGCCCTGCTGGTGTTGATCGCAATCGCGTGGATCCCGCTCCAGTCGTTCAATATGCTTTTGCCGCCGGTCGCCTCGAACCTGTACTCGGACGATCGGATGGAGACGCTCAACGCGATTTACACGTCGGTGACTCGGCTGATCGTCACCACCGTCGTTCCCTTCCTCGCGGTTCTCGTCGTCTACGGGCGGGAACTTCTCGCGCTGTTCGGGCCGACCTACACGCAGGGGTACGTCCCGCTCGTCGTGTACCTCGGCGGCGTGTTCGTGGGTAGCGCAGTCGGGGCGACCGGCTGGCTGCTGATGATGACCGATCACCAGTACGCCCGGATGATCCTCGACTGGCTGCTCGCGGTGTTGAACGTCGTGTTGACGTACGCGTTCATCCTGCAGTTCGAACTCGTCGGCGCGGCCCTCGGAACGTCCATCGCCATCTCCGTGCAGAACGGGATCCAGGTAGTGTTGTTGCGCCGGTTCGAGGGACTGTGGCTGTTCGACCGGACGTTCCTCACCCCGATCGCGGCCGGCGTGATGGCTGGCGTCGGGATGTGGGCGATCCGACTCGCGATTCCCGGTGGCCTCGCAGTCGTTCCCGGGATCGTCGTCGGGATCGCGACCTATCTGGCGGCGTTACACGTCCTCGGTGTGGATCCTCGAGACCGATTCGTCGTTCGCGAACTCGCGATGGGGTACTGGACGAATCTTCGGGGTCGAGCGCAACGCTGAGCCGGGAACTATTCTTCGATCCCCCGCTTTGCTACTCCGCCGTTCCACCGCTCCATCGCACCATTTGCATCTGGGCGTCTGACGGCTCAATCCGCTGATCAACCGAAGAAACTACCTCCCCGCCGATGGAGATGTAACGGGAATGCAGATTCGGACGCGGGTACTGGTCGTTTTGAGCCTGTCGGTCGGCGTTATCTCGTTCAGTTGGGCGAATTACTCCGCTGTGTTGCCCCTCGTCGTTGCGGACCTGACTCTCTCGGGAACTGAAGCGGGCGTTATCTATTCGGCGTATTTCGTGGGATACGTCCTGGCTATTCTGCCGGCCGGGATCATTGCGGATCGGGACTCCCCACGCCGACTGGTTGGAATCACCGCCATCGGTACCGGGGTTTTCAGCGTCGCGTTCGCGTATCTCACTGTCGGCGTCGTCACGGGCAGTGTGTTTCGCATCCTCGCCGGCGCCTGTTTCGCGGGCGTGTACGTTCCGGGAATGAAACTGCTGAGCGACTGGTTTGACGCCGGGGACCGCGGGCGAGCGTTCGGTCTTTATGTCGGTGTCCTTTCGCTCGGAAGCGGGGTCGCCTATCCCCTCTCGACGTGGCTGGCGACGGTCGACGACTGGCGATTCGCGATCGCCGTCACGAGCAGCGTCGCCGTTCCGGCCGGCCTCGCAGTTCTGTGGTTGGCTGCCGACGCCACAGGGACGGGGACTGGTGACGTCGCGTTCGACTTCTCGGTATTCCGGGAGAAGAAGTACCTCTACGTGACAACCGCGTATGCCAGCCACAACTGGGAGCTGTTCGGCGTCCAAAACTGGATCGTCGCGTTCCTCGTCGCCACGCCGGCGGTGGTTGCCACCGGATCACCGGAGGTAACTGCCGGCGTTCTCGGTGGGGTTCTCGTCGCGTTCGGTGCTCCGGGGAACGTGCTCGGGGGGTGGCTCAGCGATCGGCTCGGTCGCATCCCCACGAGTGGCGGTGCGCTCGCAGCCAGCGGTGTGATCACCGTCTCGTTGGGGATCTTCGACTGGACGATCGTCGCCGTTCTCGCGGGCGTTATCCTCGTGTATGGGATCGTTCTCGCGGCCGACAGCGCGCCCCTTTCGACCGCGATGAGCGAAATCGCAGACGACGACCACGTCGGCGCGGCGCTCGCCGGGCAGTCCCTTCTCGGATTTATCCCGGGAATGATCTCCCCGGTCGTCTTCGGTGTTGCACTGGATCGATCGGGATTTGCTGCCGCGTTCGGAACCCTCTTCGTCGGGGTGGTGGTCGGTCTCGGCTCCCTCTGGTTGCTTCGTCGGGAACTCGACTCCGAGCCCGACTTTAGCATTACTGGACGGTAACGCTCGAGATTATTATCGGGTATTCGAGTCGACAACCGATTGACGTGTGGGGCCCAATATATTGGGCACAATTCTTTAGCGGCTATAGACAGAACGGAGCACAAGACTATGAGAGAAGCTAACGTCTCTGTCAGCGACGGGGAGTTCGAGGCGATGGGGATCGGTGAACTGATCGCGCTCGGACGGGAGGCGGGAATCCGGGAGTTCGAGGAACTCGCCTGCCGGGGCACCGGCGCGATCGTGCAGGTAGTCGTCGAGTCGCGGTACGACGAGGAACGACTCGCGGAGCTTTCGTGTGTCGACGACTGGGAGTACGTTTCGGAGACGGATGACGGACATCTGTACGTCATCGAGTTCACCGCGCCGGAACTCCCTGAGAGCCTCGCATCGGCGGCCGAAGACCTGATCGGTACCTGCGATCCGGAGCTTTCGGCGGAGGAAACGACAATGTCGCTCGTCGGTTCCCAGGAGTCGATCTCCGGGACGATCCGCGAGTACGAAGCAGCGGGAGTGTCTCCCGACCTCCGGAAACTCGGGAGCTACGAGGGAACAGACAATCCGGGGGATACACTCACTGATCGCCAGCACGAGGTTATCCAGACCGCCTACGACATGGGTTTTTACGAGGTCCCACGCGAAGCCTCGACCGACGACGTCGCCGCCGAACTGGATCTCGATCCCTCGACCGTCGCGGAGCATCTCCAGCGCGCCGAGCGGAACGTACTGAGTGAGATCCTCGAGTAGCCCCCGGAGACGGTTTGGGTGTCCGCCATTCGATTCGGGGCTCCAGTTCGTTTCCCCCTCGTGGTGGACCGGCAGCATTCCCTCGGTGTTACAATAATGACAACAATAGCGATGATGATAACCGACTGTGGGTGTGGAGACAATTTTTCTGGACTCAGTCACAGTTTCACCCATGGAAATCGTCGACGACAGATCCTCGCGGACATGGAAACGAAGTCGTATCCAGTAAGGGTCGAGCACAATCCACGGACAGCCATCGCGATCGTCGATTTCGATCCCGCGACTGGCCTCGTCCAGCACGTCGGTATGCGGGGAGCGGCGACACTCGAAGGGCTGGACGAACAGCGGGTCGAACGACTCTTGGGGAAGTACCTGGGCGACGACCAGACTGGCTGGGACGAGCGATTCACTGGACCGTGGGACGAAACACGGTGGCGGTTCATCCGGTTCGAACCCGACACGGTCGTCGCTCGCGACCAGTCGTACGACAGTGACACGCTCGACTGTGAGGAACGTTTCTGAATGAGGGTGAGATCGCCCAGATCCGATCAGTTGACGGTTGCCGTCGAGAGCAGATACTCCAGTTCGACTGCGTTCGCCCGTTCGTCGAAGTATGGCTCGATGGTTTCGGTCAGCTGTTTTCGGAGAGTTTGACGGTCACTGTCGTCGACGCCATCGAGAATCTCGATGAACAGTCCCGAGGTCGACACCGTCTGTTCTCGGAAGGCGTCCGGAGAGAGGGCCGGATACTGTACCGTGTCCGTTTCGAACTGGAGCGTCTCGACCGCGTCCCCGAACCGGTCGCGGACGGTTCCGGGGTCGCCCCACAGGAACGGCGGTGCCGAAAAGTCCGGGAGGTCTTCCGGCGTAAGGAGTGACATGGCCACGCCACCCATCGACGGATACAGGCTGCTGGGCGTCCAGGAGGTAACGCCGATCCGTCCACCTGGCCGGGTTACCCGGAGGAGTTCTCGGGTCGCTGCCTCGGGGGGATCCCCGTACATGTGACCGAGGTTGGACAGCACCACGTCGAACGAGTTGTCCTCGAACGGGAGGGCCGTGGCGTCCCCCTCCTGCCAGGAGACGTCCTCGACACCGGCGGTTTCGGCGTTGGTTCGGGCCTGCTCCAGCAGCGTGGGCGAGATATCTATCCCGGTTACGCTTGCTCCTCGACGGGCCGCAGTGATGGCGACGTTTCCAGTGCCACAGCCGACGTCGAGCACCTCGTCCTCCGGGGAGACGGCTGTCTTTTCCACCAGCGCTGCCGCCATCGAGAGGTAGCTGGGAGCGGTCTCCGCGTAGGACCCGGCCGACCACACCCGCTTCGCCCAGTCGGCTGATATCCCCGCGTCTCCGTCCTCGCCCGGGGTGATCGCACAGCTGGCGTTCGTTTCGTCCGTCCGTTCGTTATTCCGAGCATCGGTGTCTGATTCCGTCATGGCTGGTTCACCTATCCCTATCGACGTACTGGCCCCACCAGACGATTGCTCCCAGCGTCTGGGGATGGTTTATAAGTCCAGTCACGAAGACTGGTCTCCCACGAGTTCTCCCGCCAGTTCAGTGGCCCCCGAAAGCGGCATCGCGACAGTGGCGGCAGGGACGGTCTCGGCCCAGCGTCGGTATGCTTCACGGCTCGGAAACGCTTTGACGTACGGGCAGATCGCCGCGTATCCCTGTTCGAGCGTGGGTCCCCCGTCTGGTGGGGGGTTCACACCCTCGTCGATTCCGAAGGAAAACACGGCGCCCCCGGGTGTTACCGTAAGCTGGTCACTCCCGACGGCACGCGCTTCGATGACAGTCCCGTCGGGACTTTCAGTGCGAATGTCGACCTCCCGATCCGAGAGCGCAGCCAGGATGACTGCGTCGTAAAAACACGCGACGCTCATCTCGATGACTCGTAACTCAAGATTTTGCTGAACCAGTCGGTTCGATCGTTCAACAAGAGCGACAGAAAGTTGAGGTATCCCTGAAGATGATGCTTCGAGACGCCTCTGAACTTCGCCAGCCACTGGCGAAGGAAGCTATGGCGGTTCTCGCAGCTGTTGACGTGAGCGTCGCCGATCACGTACGTTTCATCGTGCGTGATCGCCAGATGAGCATCAATCCCGTCGTACTCGTCGATCTCATCGTAGATCGTGTAATCGTCCGTACACAGAATTACCGTCTTGTCACCTTTGTCGGCGATCTCTTCGTCCACATCTTGGAGATTCTCTCGCACCAGAAACTCAACTCGTCCGTCGCTCCGACGGACGAGTGTCACGACTGGCGGTTTGTCCGACTCGAAGCTTCCTCGTCCCTTTTTTTGAGTCCGCGCGAGCGCGGACTCTCATCTTCCTTTTCGATCCCTTTCTCACCTGCCGTCACATAGATCTCGTCGGCTTCACACACATCTGAAAGCACAAGATCATCCAGCTCACCGCACAACTCCTGCAGATCGTGGCGGAAGTTCAACACCGCCTCGTAGTCCCGTTCAAGCTCCGAGGCGATCTGTGCGGTCGGCACAGATCGCATCTCCTTGATCATGTAGAACATCTCCTCGATCGGGAACTTCCGATGCTCGAAAAACGAGCCCGTGAGATCATTAAAATACGTCTCGCACTCCTTACAGCGGTACTGTTGGGCGCCTTTCCCCGTCGTTCCTTTCTTGATGACCGGATCACTCTCCCCGCAGTAGACGCACGACACCGTCGCGCCGAAGCGGGCGCGACGGAGTCGCTCATAACACTCGTCCGGATCAGGAAGGAACACTTCTACCGAATCCCTATCCATCAACAGCAACTAATGGACTCGTCGCTACTGGAAGTTACGACTGGTCGGGATGAGCGAACACGCGAAATGGTATCGTTCGTCGTCTATCGTTCCCCAGTGTGGGGTCTGCTCGTTAGTCAGACAGAGTTCTTCGATACTGATCGAGTCACCATCGAGGCGTTGTCGAACCGCCCTCGCCCAGGCACCTAATGTATCGACGGATTCGACCCCGAGAAAGCGGCCCAGAGCCGACCGTAATTCCGGCGGAAGTTCCGTTTTCAGCGGGGCCGAATCCACGATTCGTCTGTCCGTGAATTCACTTGTCGTGTTTTTTTCGGTTGTTTCGGTCTCTTCGTTGGAGGCACCACAGCAGGAACACGAGTCCTGTGACATACTACAGGGGTTCTCCGCCGCGTCCTTTGGCGTGACTCCCAACCTGCGGGGAGGCCTTTTCCGTGCTTAGCACCGGTAGGTTCGAAAACTCGAAATAACAACCACCGACGAGTAGTTATATTGAATTTCGTCCTCATGAATTCGGTTACCTGAACAATACGCGGCCGCGTCTGGCCTCATTCAAATCCTTGGATATCGCTTTCGTCCCACATCGTTCGGACAGAAAGCGGGCGCGACAGGCGCAATTGGACTGTCGAATGAATCGTCCACGGGTTTGGACCACCGTTAAAATAGGGGACAAATCCGAAATCGAATGCGGTCAAAACGAGCCAGTACTGTGCAGGCTCAGTCAGTTTCAGCGACTGGGACTGTGGAAGACGTGGTCGCATCAAGACCACTCGATCCTTCAGTGCCGATCAGAAGGCGGACAAACTGTCCGGCGTTCTTGATGAGTTTGTTTTCAGCCTTCCGGAGATGCTCTTCGTACGTCGAACGAGCGACTGTTGTCTGCGCTGCGAGATCGGTGATTGACGTCTGTCTCGGTTGCTCGTAATACCCATTATCCAACGCGAGACGGAGGGCCTCGAGTTGCCGATCAGTAATGCTCTCGAAGAGTTGATCGACGGGCGCTAACATGGTGTGGGGAATCTGTGTTTCCTCCAGGCCTGTCTTGGAAAGCACCTCAATCTCCCGATCGGCTTCGAGCTCCTCGTATACAGTACGGATAGCCTCCTCTTCGAATGCGATTACTGTGTAGTGTTCCCAGCCGTGACGATGGACGGTCGGTGGTTGGTACAGGCAGTTATGTTTCTCGAACAGTTCGATGATCGAATCCTCCAGTGAGCACAGACACGACTGCATCACGACGTGCAATCCTGAATCATCGACCGACTGATGGAGTACTGTGCCGAGATGACCGATGTCACCAAGAAGGTCTTCGGTTGGGGCCGAAGCCGAAGAGAGCTCCAGCACCTGACAGTCGCTCAAATACCACTCACGGATCGTCAGGTCAGGATATCGTTCTGCGAGTTCTCGATACGGACACTCGTGGCGGATACGAAATGACGCCTGATGGAGTCCCATACGGGCCCGTATGTCGTCCAATCAATTAGGAATGCCGGTTATAGCCTGCAGTACTCATATACCCCTCTTGGCACTACAGATAGTACGATGCCATCGATTACACCCGGCACACTCGGAAATCGGCTATTCGGCAGCCAGGAACCACCCTTGATTCTGGATATTCGGCACAGTGATGAGTTCGAGGAGTGGCATATTCCCGAAAGCAAAAACATCGACGTTTACGATGAACTCACAGAAGACGCCGAAGCGGCCCGATCGCAGCTTTCAGAGCTCCCATCCGATCAGGATATCGTGACGGTCTGTGCTGCTGGCGGTGTTTCGCAGACGGCGACTGAACTCCTCGAAGAGATGGGACGGGACGCACTGACGCTCGTCGATGGAATGAACGGCTGGAGTCGCGTGCATCGTTCCGCACCTGTGAATATCGATATCGACGGAAACCTGCTACAGGTCGCCCGCCCGGGCAAAGGCTGTCTCTCGTACATTCTTATCTCGGATGGTGAGGCGGCTGTATTCGAGCCCTCACACTATCCGGAAGAGTACGAAGAACGTATCGAAGACGAGGGTGCAGAACTCGTTGGCGTCTTCGATACGCACGCTCACGCCGATCACGTCTCCGGCGGACGCGACCTTGCTGACCGAAATGACGTGCCGTACCATCTTCATCCCGCGGATGCAACGTTGCTTGATGCGACATCACTGGAAGACGGTCAGCAGCTCACTATCGGGAACGTGAGTGTCGAGGTGATCCATACACCGGGACACAGCCCGGGTGGCGTAACGTACGCAGTCGGTGGTGATGGACTCCTGACCGGCGATACGCTCTTCCATAAAAGCGTCGGACGGGTCGAACTCGGTGTCGAAGCGGGCATCGAAGACACGGATGTTGAAGAGAATGCAGCCACGCTGTACGAGAGCCTACAGCGACTCCGGCAGCGTAGCGGTAATCCATTAGTTCTTCCGGCACATGATCCGGCATCTCCCGAACCTCCAGTTACGGCACGGTTGAGCGAGGTCGAAGCGCAGAACGACGACCTCGGACGAAACCGCGAATCGTTCATCGAAGATCTTGCGTCCGATATTCCGGACCACCCCCCAAATTTCCAGCGTGTCAAGCGAGTTAATATTGGGGACGAATCCGTCGATGATGACGAGCTATCAAGTCTCGAACTGGGACCGAACCGCTGTGCTGCTGAATAATCTATGAGTTCGGGCTACACACAAGGGATTCGAGCAAACTGGACGCAGTTCTTGCTCCAGGTGCTGACGGTGTTTGCGGTCGGTCTCACGATGGGGTCACAACGAACCGTCGTACCCGTTATGGGGGAGGAGACGTTCGGAATCACATCGTTCCTCGTCATCGGATCGTTCGTCGTGAGCTTCGGCATCGTCAAAGCAGTTCTCAATCTTTACTCCGGAAAATGGGCGGATGCGTACGGTCGAAAGCCGATCCTGATTCTGGGGTGGGTGTCGGCACTCCCGATCCCGTTCATTCTGATCTTCGCTCCGAGTTGGGAGTGGATCGTCGCCGGAAACCTTCTCCTCGGCGTCAACCAGGGTGTCGCCTGGAGCATGAGTATGATCTCGAAGATCGAACTCGCCGGTCCAGGGCAGCGTGGGCTGGCAGCCGGCATCGACGAGGCGTTCGGCTACACCGGCGTCGCTGTCGGGGCGTGGCTGACCGGCGTCATCGCCGCTGCCTACAGTCTCCGACCGGAACCGTTCTACTTCCTGCTGTTGGTGCTTATCGTTGCCATGCTGATTGCCATCTTCTTTATCGAGGAGACGCTGCCGTATGCGAAGGCGGAAGCCGCACAACCCGACGGTGGGGACGAGCAACCGAGTGACGATGCGGATCTCCCGTTCGCGGAAATCGTCAAACAGGCGACCTACGGCGACCGGACACTGTTTACTGCTGCGCAGGCTGGCCACGTCGAAAACTTCGTGGATACACTCGTCTGGATCGCTTTCCCGCTGTTCCTCTTTGCACAAGGTCTTGACACGGCACAGATCGGTGTCGTCGTCGGTGTCCACAGTGCGGCGTACTTCTTGCAGGTGTATACCGGCAGACTCGGTGACCAGATCGGTCGAAAGCCACCGATTGTCGTCGGGTTCTTCCTTGCCGGCGGCGGCATCCTCGGAATGATGTTTGTCGAAGGCTATCTGGCCTGGGCCGTGATGTCCGGCATCGCCGGTGTGGGAATGGCGTTACATTACCCGAACCTGATTTCGGTTGCCAGCGATGCTGCCCATCCCCTTTGGCGTTCGACGGGCCTGGGGGTCTATCGGTTGTGGCGCGACCTTGGCTACGCGGTCGGAGCAATCCTGATCGGTCTCACGATGGATCTGCTGTACATCGAGGCAGCCTTCTATGGAACTGCGATAGCGATGTTCATCTCCGGTGGGCTGGTTGTCCTGCTGCTGGAGGAAACGCATCCGGAGTTTGGAACGCACGAACGGCCATCGCTCTCACAGGCAGACGATTAAGTAGACACTCTCTCAATACCGATATATGATTTACCTCGATCACGCTGCGACGACGAAACCCCACGACGACGTTATTGCGGCTATGGAGCCGTACTTGCGAGAGCAGTATCACAACCCGTCCGCCCAGTACGCGTCGAGTGCCGCTGACGGGGTCCGAACGGCGAGACAACAGGTGGCAGACCTGCTTGGGACATCGACGGAATCAATTGTCGTGACCGGTGGAGGAAGTGAAGCCGATAACCTCGCACTCAAAGGCGTGTTCGATCACAACACGCGTGGACACCTGGTCACGTCTACAGAGAAAGCAGGCAGAGTGCCTCGGGGTCG
Source organism: Halalkaliarchaeum desulfuricum (assembly GCF_002952775.1). Lineage (NCBI taxonomy): Archaea > Methanobacteriati > Methanobacteriota > Halobacteria > Halobacteriales > Haloferacaceae > Halalkaliarchaeum > Halalkaliarchaeum desulfuricum. Next base: position 167,477 of record NZ_CP025066.1, on the reverse strand, counting down.
TCCGAAAATCAGAGAATTTCGGGATCACGAGAATCTCCGATTCTCGAACGACTTGACCCCGAGGGTGAATGCCGTAAGCTCTATTAGACGTGTTCAGTACGTTCGATATACTGTTCAATCGTCTGGCTAGATACCTCACCAGCCGTTCCAATGTAGTACGACTCTTCCCAGAATCCACCACCCCAGAAGTAGTTTTCCAAAAGAGATTCGTGTTGCTGCCACATCTCTCTGGCTGTAATGCTCTTGATTTTCCGTGCAATCTCGCTCGGGGAATTCTTCGGATGTGCTGAAACAAACAGATGTACGTGGTCGGGCGAGATATGCAACGATAATATCTCGTAGTTGTACTCGTTACACACCTCTCTGAACGATGTATCTAACGACTGTTCTATCTCATCAAGCACTGAGTGGCGATACTTTGGACATTCGGTAGTTCCCATCGAGTCAGCGGATAGTCAGTAGTGACAGCCTTAGATTCTCAGAAAGCGTCTGGATGGGTGTTGTGAATTGCCTATACCACCCAGACACCGTTCTTACGGCCTCTGACCTTGAAACGTTAGCGCTTGGTCTACTTGCAGAGATTCCGATCCCCGGAGTCGAAGGCTGTAGCTTCGACTCCGGGATCATTCGACGGACGCTCCTCCAAGCTACCGTCGATCAGAAATCGATCAAGGCCGTCACTGATACCACTCGTGGAACGTATTCTGACGACTACACTCTCGCTCAGTTGCACACCGTTCCACCGGACGAATTGGAAGCTATCGTCAACGAGTTGTTCGCTCAGCAAGTGTCGATGATCCTCGGGCCGGGGCCGAGGATCATCTGCGTCGACTTCGTCGATATCCATTACCACGGCTGTCCACACACCGACGCTAGCGAACTCTGTCGCACAAAACCCCGCGATGGCACCTCCCAGTGCCATCGCTACCTCGCTGGATTCGTTCTTTGTCGGGCAAAACCACTCGTCGTCGCGGTTACGCCAGTTCGTGGCGATGAACCCAAAAGCGACGCGGTCGAGCGTCTGCTCGACCACGTCGCGGCCCTTCCGTTCGACGTAGCTGGCCTCCTCGCTGATCGTGGCTTCTACGACGGAACGTCCATCGAGCGACTGGACGCCGTCGCGCCAGTCGCTCTTCCAGTCATTCGTCGTGGAAAACAGATGGCCGAGAAACTCGACACCACGGTCTCCTACTGGACGGAGTACGTGATGTACGAAGGAAGCGAGCGGAAGCGGAGTTCCCGCTCGCGGTCTGTGTCTCCTACCAGCAGGGCAAGCGAGACAAGCACGGCTTACTCGTCCGAGCGTCCGTGGCGTGCGATCTGACCGATCGCACGCCGAAGGAAGTCGAAGCCCTCTACCGGAAACGCTCAGCCATCGAGACAGCGTTCCGGACCATGCGCGAAGCGCGTGCACGGACGAGTACCACGGATCCAGTCGTTCGGTTGTTATTCATGCTGGTGAGCTTTCTGTTGCGGAATCTGTGGGTAATCGTTCGATGGGGCGTGCTCGCCACGCCGCGACGCGGCGGGCGAGCACTGCCCGTCTGGTTCCGTTTTGAGGTGTTTCGTGAGTGGATTGACCACGCACTCGACGACACGTTGGATCGGAAGTGGGAAGCACCTAGATCGGAAGTGGGAAGCACCGACCAACCGTGTCGGAATTCCCCCAACATACAGCCAGCTAGACGCGGGCTGATTTGGCCCGCGTCCAGCGAATGCCCTGTTACTGAGCGATGGCTTCGCGTCTTGGCAGGCTTGACGGCGTTCTCACTGGCGTGAGATCGCCGTCTCTGTCCAACCCAGCGAAAGAGTCAATCTAATCTCCCTCAGACTTCCCCAGAAATCCAGTCAGGAATCTGGAGTGATGGGAACTACCGATATTGTTTAGATTGCATTCCTCATCTAAAAGCTGATTCTTCTCTTTCACCATATCATTCCGCAGCATATTCTAATAATATATATCTTTCGTAACAAAGAAATAAGAGAGAATTCTATTGATCGAATTAACCAACAGACTCATAAAGAGAATCAATTGTTGGTTAAAAGAAACGGTTACTTCTACGACAATATGGAGGAGGATCTCAAGAATAAGCGTCGTTGAACTCTCGTTCACGGCGCATCAGCTCCTCGACACCGTGTTCGAGGATGCCGCTCCCCATCGCTGTCGGTCGATAATACGTGTAGAAGCCGTGGCTGTCAGCAGTCCGCCGCTGGCGCTTGTCGACGAGTCCGACATCGACCAGTTCGTCGAGATGGTAATGGAAATTGTGTGATTCGACGTCAACCGCAGCCTTGAGATCCGAGGCGCTCAGTTCGTCGTTGGCGACGATCGTGCGCAGGATCCGAAATCGAGTCGGATGTCCGATCGCCTGTTGCATCGCGAGGTACTCCTCAAGCGTCAGCCCACTCTCTTCGGGAAGCGGCGGCTCCGGTTGGCGAACGTCCGCTGTTGGATGGCGATCGGTTTCGGACATCTGGGGGTGCCTCGAGTGTACGTTGGGACGCTACATACTTAGTCGTTCTCGACTAGAATATTCCTGAGAACACCGATAGTTATATACTGCCGTTTCGAACGGGTGACTCGAATGCGGCAACGGATTATCGACAATCTCCCTCGTGCTACCAGGGACTCGGATGCGCTTGCCCCAGTCCGGCGGGAACAGTTTCTCGTCTACCTGATGGGACCGTACCGGACGTTCGATGTCGACGCGCTGCTTCCGGCAGACGCCGATGTCGAAACCGATGCCCCGTCGTTTGCTACGTGGGACGAGACCAGCGGGGAGTACGCCGAAGACGACGTCTTGCGGCTCCTTCAGGAAACTCGAGACTGTCTCCGCGACCGTGGATTCAATGCCTTCCTCGCGATCGACGTCGGAATCTCCCTCGATGAGATAGATGCCGCCACACAGAGTATCGCGTTTGCGCAGGCGAGTAATGCAACAATTTTCATTGCCCCGCAGGTCGGCGATAACCTCGGTGTCGGGATCGAGATCGGAAGCGTCCTCGAGGATCTCCTATCAACGGATGCGATGCGAGGCCCCGCAGCCGACGCGACCCCACCAGAGCGCGCACGGCGGATCATGGTCGCGACCGAACCATCGGTTCGAAGTGCAATGCTTGGAGCCGTCAATACCCGCTGGGACGCCAGCGTCCGGACGTTTACCGATGCCAAGGACTGCTGTCGACTCTGCGCGCAGTTCTGTACCCACATTCAGAACGAAGAGCTCTATGGCTCGCTCGATCGCCTCGACTGATCGCCTCCCCGCCAGTTTGATGAGACCGATCGAAAAGATGTCGTCAGGCCCTACGATACATCGTCTGTTTGTCTCCCAACTGGTTCGTAGTACGCGGAAAACGGAAGTCAGAACCGCTACTGACGGAAAATTCAATAATGTATGGGACTTTCTGACATATGAAATGGTGGGATTCCGCCGAGCAAGTCAAGAACAGTTGACATCCTCCGCGCGCTGAAGCGCGAGGATTCCCACGGCCCCGCACCGCTTGATTGGGATATTAGGGTTTACGAGACGACCTGTTCTTGTGGGGCGACTTGCCCCGTTGATTTGTCGAACAGGCGCACCGATGGCTGTGCCAAACAGCCGTTACTCCTATCCCGTGCGGGATTCGGAGTTACCGTCGCTCGCATATTCTCCGCCCCATTCAGATCACTATTCGCCACCAGTCCACACTCATCACAGACGTACAGCCCACGCTCGACGCGGTTCGAATCAGCTTCCCTCCCACACACACAGCACGTTTTCGACGTTTTCAGTCCCGCTTCATCCACCCGTTCAACCTCGATCCCACGGTCTTCGGCCTTGTATTCAATGTAGCTGAGAAGCGTTTCAAACGCCCAGTCGTGCAACCGCTTGTTCCCGTGGCGTCCCCAGTCTTGGTCCTCACGAACGGTTTTCGGATCCCCGACTGCGATTGTCCCGACATCCCGGTCACCACACTGCTCGACAATATCTTTCGATACCGCGTGCAGAAAGTGATCTTTCCGTCGGGAGTTCTTCTCTCGCGCCCACTGTGCGTGGTGGCTCGGCCCGGTTTCGCCCTGTGTGTCGTATTCTTCCTGCCGGAAGTAGTGGGCGTCTTCTTTCAGCGCGTTTCCCGGATACAACAGCGTCTCGTCACCGACAGAGACAGCTGCAGTGTTGCAGATCCCGAGGTCGACGCCCGCGGTTTTCTCACCGGGAGACTCGGCGGTCTCACTCCGCAGTTTACACACGAAGTGCAACTCCCACTGCTCGCCAGTCCAGACAGCACGGACGGTCTGAACGCTGTCGACAGCAGCTAGCGTCCGACCGTCGTCCGTCTGGAGCCTGTATTCACACAGGATGTAGTCAGCGGCGTACCGAGAGGCTTTCATATTCGTCCCTTTGGAGAGACGAACACGGCTGTGCTCGGTGTCGAGTTTGAAGCCGTGGTTTTTCCACGTCACCGTCGAGCGTGGATGGTCGTCGCCGTGTTTGCGGTAGCCGGGGGGGTTCGCATCCGGGTCGTCCTGCCCGTACCACGAGTCGAACGCTTCACCGAGTTCCTGAAGAACTCGTTGACTGGATTGTGAGTGCAAATCCCCGTAGCAGTCGTGGTGTTTGAGATACGAACAGAGATCGTCCCCACTGGGAATCTGGCCGATGGCATCCCAGACACGTTGGATTGTCCACCGCCCGACGTTCCACAGTTTCGATGCGGCAAAGCCATGCGAATCGAGGTCCTCACGGACTTGCGAGTGATTGCAGATACTCGCTTTGAACGTCCGAGTGACGACCTGATTCGACATATGTAAGCGTCGTATGGTTTCTTACATAATAGTTGCGGATGACTCCTCTCCGTGGAATATCCTCCCACGGATCCGGGCGTGGATCCCGCTTCAGGTGACGGCTTCATCCCCGCGGTGAACCGCGAGGCCTTCGCCTCGAATTTCCGTAAACGTCTTCGAGGTCGACGAGGAGTACCTGTTCAAACACTATTTTGAGAGCGACGAGGTTTTTGATCGGATAAAGAGGGAGTACGCGATGGAACAGAACCCGACACTCACTGAAGCAGCAATCGAGCGTCTGGCACGGTCGCAGTCCTTTGATCGGGGTGAAGACTACTACGAGCGGGGCGCAGTCATCGACGCTGCTCGCCGTGGTACTCTGCTGCGAGCCGAGGTCGAGGGGAGCCAGTACGAACCCTACCAAGTGCAGATCGAACTCGATGAAACCGGTATCGTCGACACGGCGTGTTCCTGTCCGTACGATCACGGCGGGATCTGCAAGCATCGCGTCGCCGTCCTCCTGACGTACGTCCGCGATCCCGACGAGATCGATCAGCGACCGCCCACCTCTGAGTTGATCGCCGATACGGATCCCGAACTGCTGCGGGATCTGCTCGTCGATCTCGTGGAGAAGTACCCGGAACTGGCAGACCAGGTCGAATCTCGACTCGAAACAGCAGAATCCGGAGACGTAGACGGCGACTCATACGACCGAACACCCGACATCAACCGGGAGTCGATCCGACAGCAGGTGCAGTACGTCCTTCGTCCAACGGAAGGACAAAGCGCCCACGCGTACGACCCGTATGCGGCCGTCGAGACCGACGTCGGGAAGCTCCGGGATCTCCTCCACCAAGCGTGGTCCGCGATCAACGCCGGCGATGGCGAGACGGCGCTGGACATCCTCGAACCCCTCGCCGACGAACTGATGGACGGAGAGTGGCTGGCCCTTTCATACGACGATTCCAACGCAATCTTCGAATTTTTTGACGAGGTCGACAGGGCGTTGGCCGAAGCGCTACTCACAACCGATCTCTCGGAATCGGGACGCGCCGACTGGGAGGACCGCCTCTGGCGGTGGGAGAACGAGATGGGGAGTTATACGCATCAGCCACCGTACAGCGTCGCCCTCGAAGCCGCCCAGCGGGGGTGGAACTTCGAGCCGGTCCAGCGAGCGATGCGCGGCGATGCCAGCTACGCCGACCTCTGGGAAGGCGATCCACCCTGGTACGCCGAGGAGTTCATCAGAGCCCGCCTCAACGTCCTCGAACGCCAGGACCGCATCGAGGAGTACCTGAATCTGGCGGCGGCCGCCGACCTGATCGACGCGTACGTGACCAAGCTCGTCGAGGAAGGCCGGATCGACGAGGCGATTGAGTACGGCCATAACAACCTGTACTCGCCAGACGAAGCACTCACGCTGGCCAGAGCACTCCGGAACCACGACCGGCCACAGGCAGCCCTGGAGATCGCCCAGAATGGGTTGACTCTCGAGGGGAGCGGGAAGGCGGAACTGGCCGAATGGCTGCGCGACCGAGCCAGCAGTCTGGGCGAACGCGAGGTCGCACTGGAGGCGGCTATCGCGGCGTTCAACGCCTCCCCGACGCTTTCGGCCTACCAAGCAACGGAGGAACTCGCCGGTGAAGAGTGGCCGGACGTTCGTGAGGAGTTACTGACGTCTCTTCGAAACAAGGACACGACCCAGCGGGTCGCGCCGCGACACGCCGAGATCTTCCTGTATGCGGACCGGTACGACGAGGCGATCGCCATCGCAGACTGCTTTGACGACTACAAGGTGGTCGAGCCGGTCGTCGAGGACGTTTGGGAGGAGCACCCACACTGGACGATCGACGTCTGCAAGGAGCAGGCCGAGCCGATCATCGATGAAGGCCAATCACAGCAGTATCATCACGCCGTGAATTGGCTGGAAATCGCTGGCAAAGCAGCCGAGGCCGCAGGCGTACTCGACGAGTGGCGTACCTACGTCGAGGATCTCCGGGACGAACACTATCAAAAGTACAAGCTCCGTCCGATGCTTGAGGAACTGTTGGAGGAATTCGCGAAGTAATCGAACCCAGGTGAGAAAGGATGGACAGGACTACCAGAGACCGCGTTCTCACCGCTTTGGACGAGTATGGCATCGACCTGCCCAAAGATGGACTGACACTGGAGAAGATTCGTGAACGGGCCTTCGGATTTCAGTTTGAATCAGGCGAGATGCTCTCGTTTCGGATCGAGCGCCATCCGACGATGTACCTCTCGGACATGGGTGCGCCAGGAGTCGATACATCACCCGCCCGATTTCACGTTCTGACGGAGTACCAACTGGACCTGACCGACGAGACGTGGCATATCGAAGAGCTCTCTTCGACCTTCGAGTACGAGCCGTGGCTGGTGATCGAAGCCGAGCTTGGGGCCGGAGGACCCCAAGAGATGATCCAAATGGGGATCGAGGACGTGAGGGCTGCAGACGATCCGGAAGCGGCCTTCGACGACGTGTTCGAATCGTGGATCGACCACTGGGAAGAGAAGTTCGACGAACTCGATGGGAGACCGGTCCCCGACGAAGACAAAGAAGCGATTCTCGATCTCTTAATCGGTGAGCTGAAAGAGCAGGCAGAACTTGACTGACAGTGGACGTTGTTCTTTCCGACACGCAGCATCGTACGACACGCTTTGTAGGCTCCGATTGTAGGATACAGACATGGAAACCGAGACGTGGATCGAGCGGCTACTCATCGTCCAACTCACCACCCACGATAGACGATACAAACACGACTACGGTGGTATTGAAAAGACGACTGACGATCTTGTGGCAGCCTGTACACAACTCGATGCCATCATGACGGAAGGTGGGTCCGAATGGCCGTCACTCGAGCAGCTTCTCTCGATGGACGCGGAACTCGAACCCGAGGTCGAAGCCGCCCTTCAAACACTGCAAGACCGGGGCCTGATCGAGCGTGTCGGGGAACGCGAGCGCCCCGGTCCACCGTTCGAGCCAGGTGACTATGGTACGACAGCCGTCTGGAAACCGACCGTCGAGGGACGGGCCGAAGCCAGAGCGATCCGCGAGGCGTATTCCGACGACGTAGAAGCACTTGCGGACTCGCACGGTGAGGACTCCGAGGAGTTTCGCGAAGAGATCGTCTCAGTTGCCAGAACATATGGCATCATTCCGAGCTACTTCAGATGAGACGGAAATCGAGACTTAGACTCCAACCTTCTCTAATTCATCGAGAAACGCCGGCCGGTTCGAGTACTCGTCTCGCAGGAATGAGACCAGGTTCTCGAACCGGCGATCACGCCCCAGCGTCCGTATGGTCTGGAGGTGCTCGGCGACCTGTCGGTAGTACTTTCGTCGACTTGCGTCGGCAGCGGCGTTCTTGATCTCCCGACGATACGCATCAAAGTACGCAGCGGGATCATGATCTCCGAGTTGATCGATATACGCCTCGAACAGGTCAAGATCCTGAACATCGGTAACCGTCTCGAATGCGTCCTCGATGCGTTCCTCTCGCAGATAGATCTCTACGATCGTCTCGGCGGCCCACCGCCTGTCCAGTCGATCGACGATCGTGTCGACGACGTGATCCCACTCGTCGTTTGGGGTTGCCACTTTCAGCCGGTCGTAGTACGTCCAGTCGGTTCGCTCGGCAAACAGATCGATTAACATTTCTCGGAAGGCATCGGGGTCAGTCGCCTCGTATCGATCGACAAGAAATTCGCGGAGCGGTACCGTATCCGACCCCGAGAACGAGTCGACCCATACTCGGCGACGGTAACGGCTGCCTCCTGTTCGCCCTCATCAGCGAGGAAACGAGCGTATCGGAGACAGAGGTGTCGAGATGCTGGATAGTGTCGTGCGAGAATGCCCCCGAGTTCCGCCTCCTCGTCGAGGCGGTCGAGCAGTTCGACGAAGCCCCGCAGCCATGCGGTTTCGGTGTAGCCGTCGAGTAACTCGTCCTCGTCGGCGGGAGTAGTGAGATCACCGCGACGCCATGCATCCGTGTCGTCATCGTAGTGCTCACCGTAGATGCGATCGGACTCGAGCCGCTCGTCAAGTCGACCCCTCAGCAGGGATGCCAGTAGCGATAGTCGTCTTCGGTCGTGCACATCTCCCAGAGTGCTTCCCTGAAATGTTGTGGGAAGCCTCCTTCTTCGTGTTCGTCGACCCACTGGTCAAAACAGTACTCGATGTACTCGCATTTCTCCTCGTGTGGGAGGTTCGCGTCGTGGATACAGGTTGCGTAGCTCGCGATCGCGTCCTGAAAGGTTTCGTCGTGTTCGAATCCACCTCGATGGGAGTCGAACTCGTGGAGGTGATCGCGCATCGCCTCGAACATCGCGCGGTAGATGGTCTCCGCGTCGCGATATCGTCCCTTCTCAATGTACGACTCTGCTCGCTTTTCGTGCTGGGTGAAGTTCGGGGCCGTCTGATACCCGTACTTGGACTCGATTTCGGCTCGGAGTTCGTAGACATCGAGGTCGGACGTGTTCAGAAAAGAATGCAATCGGCGTTCGAGATCCGGATCAGTTTCCAGCTCCCGGGCGAGAAACCCACGGAGCAGTTCCGGCGGCATCTCTTCGAGTAACTTCTCTGTGTCGCTCATACTTCCATATCGCCGAACGTCCAGTTTTTGGGCAGACGCTCGTGAAATCTCTCGTCTTCGATGGTCTCACGTAATCGAGCCCTGGTCGACTCGTCCCACTCGAAGCGGTAGTCCAGTTCCTCGCGAACGTCCCAGTAGCGGGGGATTTTCGGCGTCGAATCTTGGTCAACCGTGGCCAGAATCGACGCCAGCATGTATCGATCTTCGTAGTCGATTCGATCCGTGGTGAGCAGCGATTCGAGTAGATCGGCCGCGGCGTGTTGGTCGGCGTAGAACGCGTGCGGAAGCGTACCTCGAACCCAGAACAGGTCCTCAGTGACGACATCATGGACGTGATCCGCAACAGAGTGATCCGGATGGCCGATACCCCAGCCGTACGCGAACGACTCTTCGCCACTGGTTTCACCCATCGATTCCCAGAACGAACCGAGATATACGAGCGCATCAACAGGGACTGCTTCGACACCATCGCGTAGACGTGTCCGGATGACGTGTCTCCCGACGACGTTCTCGATGACCGGACTCGCGAGGGGCTCGTCGTCGGTACTCACGCGCGGGTAGGCTTCGATCAGTTCCGTGAGAAACTCCCATCCCTCGCGCGCGGCGATTTCGTCGAGAGTCTCCGTGGCCGGTTCGTAAAACGCCCAGAAAATCCCGCGATACGTGTCGTAGTCCTCGGCGGCGTGGTACTCTTGGAGTTCTCGCTCGTACTGGCCAATCAACCTGTACGCAGCGTCGACGTCTCCCTGGGCGGCCGTCTCGAGGTTGGTTTTCAACGTCTCGCTCGCGGCGTCCAGCCCTCGCTTCTCACGCTCCTGTACGTTTCGCTGCATGTCCGCTTCGAGCGCGTCCGAAATCGAATCGAGGAAGGCGTCAAACGAAGACAGTGAATCCTGACTCTCTGAGTCCTCTGCCGGACAGTCGTGCAGGCGAATGCGACTCAGCGTGGTGAACGTGTCGCCGCAGGCATCACACTCGTGGGGCATCGTTCGTGTGAGAACGTGCGAGGGCAAGACGTATTTGTGTTCGGGAACCGTCCACGTTGGGAAAATTGCGCATTCACTCGACGGGCACTGTTAAATTGCATCCGCTAATGTAGCGTGTTTAATCGGGGGTTCATTGTCGAGTGCTTGGTGACTTCGGAAGTGGTTATAGTAGGCGGTGTAGGCAGTCAGCCAGCGTTCAGCGCTGGCCTGACTGCCGTTCCAAATCTCGTGAAAACGCCCGATTCGCATGGTGAAGGTCTGGAAGAGCTTTTCAACGATGTTGCGGTCAGAGTAGTTGAGGTCACCAGCGAGTCCAGTCCGAGCAAGAGCTGTCAAGTAGCCCATCCCATCGACGAGAAACTCCGCGTCGGTGACGCGGTGTTTCTCTTTGAGCTCACGAGAAACTCCGCAGCAGGGTCAGTTCCCCGATGTTCCGAAAGTTGGACGTGGAGCACGATCTTCGAATCAACGTCGATCGCTGCATACGACCAGACCTTCTCACCACCTTCGAGTTTGACCTGTTTTTCGTCGACAGCAACGCGATCTGGTTCGGCCGTGAATTCCTCGTCATGGTACTCTCCGTAGGCTTGATACCAGTACCAAATCGCTTGCCTGGTTCGATCAACGCCGAACCAGGCAAGCAGGTCACTACATTCTGACAGAGACGCCGACGCAGCATGAGCTGCGCACGCCAGCCGAACCAACCAGGCTGGCGTGCGCTCATCATCCAAAAACGCTACATCTGATGACTCCGTTGGATCGAGTGGGAGTTCTTCGAGCATGGACACTCGAATGAAGAACTCCCATCTACTTCACTCTCGATTTAACAGTGCCCCATAGAGGGAGATGAATCCACTCTTATATAAAGACTGTTAATGACCGTTTACGCCAGTGGGAACAATTATACACACTCGACTGGTGTCTCTCTGTATGAGCAGTATGGAGCAGGCGGATGACCGGGGAGCGAAGAAGCAGCTCCGGAAGGAACACCCGAGCGGGTGGCTCTACCTCACGCAACACGACGCGATCCCGATTCTCGTAGACGCGTTGCTCGATCTTCCGCCGAACCGCGAGTTCAACAAAACCGAACTCGCAGAACACGCTGGTGTAACGCGCCAGACCGTTGGTAACTACACCGACCTCTTGATTGAGGTCGAACTGATCGAGGAAGTTCCGAACACGTCACCGCACCGATACCGGGTCGCAGACAGCGAGGTGGTTCGTGAACTCTTTGAGCTGAACAGCGCGCTCAACAGCGTCGGTGAATAGCGACTGCCTGCGAGGAGCACGCCGAGTACTTCGAGAATCTGTTGATCCAACAAAGCGGCTTTGTTGAAATCCTCAGAAAGGGCTCCATTGAATCGCTGTAAGACGTTAGAATTCATGGTTTGACGTAGCGTTTGATGTTGTAGACGAGACACATCAGGGCAATCTCGCGGAACTCGCGGTACCATTCACGCGCTCGGACGGCCGAGCCGTACGAGCGCTTGACCGAGGAGTTGGCGGTTTCGGTCATCGAGCGCTGATTGTAGAGATCGTCGTTAATTCGGGCGTTGTGTGCGTGATCGTAGGGCGCGAACACACGATGTTTGACGAGTGGTCTGATGCCGAGTTCACGGAGTTGCTCGCGTAACTCTTGGCTGTCGTAGCCCTTATCGGCGGCAAGCGTGCGTAACTCGCCCGGGTAGCGCCGGGCGAGTTGCGCACAGACATCGGCGTCACTCCCTTCTCTGGTCGTGGTGCAGTGTACGTCAAGGATCGCTTGCGTCTCTGTATCGACGAGTTTCGTCGCCTCGATGGTCTGAACGCGGTAGTTCGTGCGGTCACAGTAGTGTTTGCTGGCCGGAGAGCGTTCGTAGTAGGTAGCGTCAACGGCAGCGTCGGGAGAGGGATTGTGCAACTGCGCCGAGTGGCGCAGCAGCACTCGCCAAACTGCCATCTCAATCCTGTCGAGCCACTTATTCAACGTGGATGGTGCCGGGAGATCGTCCGGTTCAAGGCCAATAATCTCCAGAATTTGCGTCATTGTCTCTAACAGGTCGATTGTCATCACGTAGGATTTCTCAAGGAAAATTCGCAAGCCGTGAAGCGAAATCATCGCCCATTCAGCGAAGCTGCCGCCACCTTCCGGGGCGGCAGCTTCCTCAGCATCGTCGGAATAACTTTTGGCGAGCGAGACTAATTCCTCGGTGAGGCGGGTGGTAAGGTTCATCCAAACTGCTACTCACTCGCCTCAACTTCTTCGATTTTACGACTTACTACGGCGATGTCTGGCGATTCAATGGAGCCTCAGAAAGAGATATATCTGAACTGGGTTCTGGTCCGCACAGAGGAACGATCTAACGCGGGACACTCCGAACTATCCACCAACTGGTAAGACAGCTGTACAAGATACAGAGGATTGATGTTGCAGACGAAGTTTCTCATTGCAGTATCCTGTCAGAAACAGCCTGATGTGTACATTGGGCGAACACATCACCAAGAAATATGGAAATCAGTCTTGCTGAGATCGTTCACTACCGGCAGCAGAAGTAACAATAGTGTAGAGTCTGTTTCTCAGTATATGGATGGACGCGGTTCAGATAAAAAAGGGACACTTTCCCCAATTTACCCAAGTGAGATCCCATATCTCCCAGATAACGGACGACGGTGGGTCGCTATCTTCCTGTTGGTAGCATTTATCAGCGGATTTGTCGTTTCCATTCTGATGTGGATTAGTAGTCTCCTCTGAGTCACTTGTCATCCCAGATTATGCATTCCTATTGATCGACGGTATTAGAGAGAGTTCTGTGAATGAAAAGTCACAAATTGAAGTTTAAGATCTGTCTGCCTCAATCGATTCAATTCGTAAATTCGAGTTGACACTCAACCACTGCTGTGTCCAAGGGGCGAGTCTTGCACTGAGTGTTCGATGAAGATCGACGATTCAGATCGGTCTATTCAGATGATAGCGAGATCAGACGTATCAATAACGGAATCCCACCTTATTAACGAGTAGGCTGCAGAGTATCTTGTGTGAGTAACATCTATCTGGGAATCCTGATCGGCGGGGGTTTACTCGTCGGTATCCTCGTCTTCGTCGGAATCTACCTTGATACCAGTCAGCGTGGATTCTCTTCAGCAAAGCGTCTACTATTGGCAATTGGCTTTGCTACCAGTTGTTTCGGAGGATTTCTCATTCCGTACGCATACGGAGATCAACTTGGATACATATACTTCCAGCTTCTCAAATCGAGAGCGATTACTATCTCACCGTACGAGTGGGTAACAGTAAGTGTCGCGACTGGGTTTCTGATTAGTGTGATTGTCTGTGGCCTATACTTTGCTGGAATTCGATACACGACGTCACAACCCGCTTAAAAGAGTAGTCAATTCGCAAACCTATTGATCGGCTGTTTCAGAGGATACTGGATGGGAAGAATAGTTGCGAATTGATGTGTCCATGGTCTATACACATCATTCCAGATAAGATATGAGTTCAAATGGAAACAATTCCAATGCAAGACTCGCGCGTTACATCTTGTACGGCGCTCAGAACATCTCTAAAACTGAGAGACGTTCTAGCAGTCAGTACGCAGTCCGAAGTCACCAATTGATTCATACGGGATCGTGTCTGGTGAGGACATTCCCAAGAAAGTTATTCTTGATCTGGTAGGTGGGCTCCAAGAGAATTCAGACTCGCTCTTCGAGCAAGCGAGCTAATGGACTCAATCGGCGATTGATTTTCACTCCACACTCCAGTTTGGATGTACGTGAGCCCTACTGGGACACCATTGAGCGTTCGACCATCGAACGAAAGCATGCGCCTTTCGATATCACGGCAAACACCCCGCCACCGTCATGCGGTTAGAAGTTGACGGGCGCGACGGGATCCCCGCGAGCGGAGCGAGCGGGGGTAAGTCGCGCTCGTGAGTGAACGAAGTGAACGAACGGGCGCGACGGGATTTGAACCCGCGGCATCTTGGTCCGGAACCAAGTGCTCTGTCCGCTGAGCTACGCGCCCTCACGCCGGGATATCACCGCCGTGCGTTTAACGTTTCTGACTTCTCCCGACAGTCGCCGGACGGAACCGCGATGAGCTGGCCTCGAAAACGCGACGCTCACTTCTCCTTGAAGTACGCCGACAGCGCCTCGGCGACGATCTCACCAGGGTCGGTGTTTTCGATCGAGGCTCGGCGCCGAAGTTCGACGTAGGTCCCCTCCGGCAGCGCGACCGTAACCTCCCCGAGCGTGACGTCCCGCTCCTGGAGTGCCTCCGCGATCGGTCGCCCGTCGTTCACCTCCGAGGCGATCGCCCGCACCTCCCTGACGGTGAGGCCGCCATCGAGGATCGCAAACGCCAGCACGTACCGCGGCTCGCCCGACACGCGGGCGATGTGCTTGGCCGCGCTGGGGGCGATCTCCCCGCGGGCGACGTGCCGCCGGATCGACTGCGGGAGCGCGTGTACCCGGGCCCACTTGCGGACGAACGCCACAGACACCCCGTCGCCAGCGCGCTCGGCCGCCGCCGTGTACGAATCGAGCCCCCGAACCAGCGCCGCACAGGCGGCCGCACCCCGGAGCATCAACACGTGATCGTCGCCGATGGCGTCGCTCGCGAACTCCCGGACGGTCCGTGCGGCCGCCTCCAGGTCGTCCGGATCGTCCGGATCGAATCCGACCGCCTCCGCGGCCCGCTCGCCGGTGACCGCCGGATCCGAGCGCACGACGGGCTTACCGATCGGATCCTCGCGGTCTGCTCCCCTGTCGGTCATTGACATATCCAGGGGATCCAGATAGTAAAACGTCTCGCGAGTGGCAACGTCGACCGGTTGTTCGACCGCAGCTCGGTGACGCCGAACGCGACGCTTTTGTCGCCGGATCCCCTCTCCCTCGCCATGAGTGAACTCCCCGAACGCGTCCGGCGGGCGTTCCGCGAGCACCCGTCCTTCGAACCCGCACCAGAGCCCGGCCGGTTCCGGGCTACGTCGACGCCGTTCGACGCAACCGTGACGGCGTCAACCAGCGACGTGGATGATGATCCTGCCGTCGACAGTCCTGATCCCGACGATCGAGATGTCGTCAGGTTTGAGATCTCCGTCCGCGTCCCGATGCTCGATGAGGTGACGAGCGATCGCGTCGCCGACGTCGTCGAGGACGGCTGGTACGAGACGTTCGAACTCCGCGTCGCCGATGTCGCCGGCGTACTGAAAGCCGATCGAGATGTCTCCCCGTCGGTCCGTCGGTCGATCGACGATGCCGAAACTCGGATTGCTGTCGTCGAGGCGACCCTCCGGGATCGCGACACTCGACGGGGCGTCGATGACGCCGTCGCGATCGTCAACTACGTCGAGGGCACGTACGTCCAGGGTATCATCCCCGGCTACGCCTACGAAGAGCCCGTGGCGGATCTCCTCTCGCAGGCCCACGCGACCGGCGGTAGCGACGGTGTCTCGAACCCGTCTGAGTGATCGACCCCGAGGACGACCGCTCAGTGCGGCGTGGCGAAACGCCTTTGCCGTCGGGCGCGATATCGCCGGGTATGCTAACCGATCTGGATCTGGTCTTTATCCTCCTGCTGTTGTTCCTGCTCGGGCTGTTCTTCTTCGCGTACCTCCTGGTCCGCCGGACGCTGATGGGTCTCCGAGAGGGCTACCAGGACGGTCAACGGCGGTGACCTGATGGTCGGGATCGAGGCGGCGGCGACTTTCCTGGTCGCGGGAATGGCGAGCCTGTTTATGGCGTGGGCGATCGGCGCCGGCTCATCGGGATCGACGCCGTTCGCGCCGGCGGTCGGGGCGAACGCGATCTCGGTATTGCGGGCGGGATTGATCGTCGGGATTCTGGGCTTCCTCGGCGCTGTACTGCAGGGGGCGAACGTGACTGAGGCAGTGGGCACGGAGCTGATCGGCGGGGTCAGCCTCTCTGCGACCGCCGCGATCGTCGCGCTCGTCGTCGCCGCGACGCTGGTTGCCGTGGGCGTGTTCAGCGGCTATCCGATCGCCACCGCCTTCACCGTCACCGGCGCCGTCGTCGGTGTCGGCCTCGCGCTCGGCGGCGACCCCGCCTGGGCGAAGTACGCCGAGATCCTCGCGCTGTGGGTCCTCACCCCGTTCGTCGGCGGCGGAGTCGCGTACGGCACGGTCAAACTACTCGACTGGGGGCGGCTCGACGAACGCCGGGTGACGGCCGGCCTCGCCGGGGTCGTGGGTGCCGTTCTGGCCAACGTCGGTTTCGCCGTGCTCGGGCCGGCAGGCGAGGACGGCTCGATCGCCGGAACCGTCGCGGCGGCGGTCTCATTGCCGAACGCCGCGGGGATCGATCCCGGCGTGCCGGCGGCGACACTCGGGATCGCCCTGCTCGCGACCGGACTGCTCGCTGCGGATCTGCGACGCGATTTCGCGGGGGGACAGCGTCGGTTCCTCCTCGTGATGGGGGGACTGGTCGCCTTTTCGGCCGGCGGATCGCAGGTCGGCCTCGCGATCGGCCCACTGGTGCCGCTGTTCGACGGGAGCGGCGTTCCCCTCCTTGCGCTTTTGGTCGGGGGCGGGTTCGGACTGCTGCTGGGCTCCTGGACCGGCGCCCCGCGGATGATCAAGGCGATCGCCCAGGACTACGCCTCGATGGGTCCGCGACGGTCGATTGCGGCGTTGATCCCGTCGTTTGCGATCGCCCAGACCGCCGTCGCGTTCGGCATCCCGGTCTCGTTCAACGAGATCATCGTCTCCGCGATCGTCGGCGCCGGCTACGCGGCCGGCCAGGCCGGCGTGTCGCGCCGGAAGATGGGGTATACGGTCCTCGCGTGGGTCGGTTCGCTCGCGCTGGCGCTCGGGCTCGGGTTCGGAATCTTCTCTGCGGTCGATCTGATCGTCGGCTGATTCACTGCCCCGGACCGAACGTCGCCGAGTTGTTAGTCCTCGACTTCGACGGTCGCGTCCCCGTCGTCGCCGTCGCCGGGTCGCTCGTGAATGACGATCCGCGCGAGCATGATCCGGGTGTTGTCGACCTCCTCGATTTTGATCGTGATCCCGTCGTACTCGATCTCCTCGCTTTCCTCGACCAGTCGGCCGACCCGGTTGAAGATAAAGCCGGCGAGCGTCTCGAACTCCTCGCCTTCGGGGATCTCTAACTCGAGCGCCTCGTTCACCTCGTCGATGTTCACCGCCCCCCGAACCAGCGCCTCGTCGTCGTCGACGAACTCGATCGGCTCCTCCTCGTCGCCCTCGAGGATGTCCCCGACGATTTCCTCGACCATGTCCTCGAGCGTGATCAGTCCCTCTGTGGTCCCGAACTCGTCGATGACGATCACCATCTGGAGCCGGTTGTCCTGCATCTCCTCGAGCAGTTCGTCGGCGTTCTTGCTCTCGGGGACGTGCAGCGTCGGTTTCACGACCCGGGTGAGCGACGGCTCCCCCTCGCTGTATCGCTGCTCTCTGACCAGATCGCGGACGGTGACGATGCCGACGATGTTGTCGAGGTTACCCTCGTACACCGGGACGCGCTCGTGGTCGGACTGTATGCACGTCTCGATCGCCTCCTCGACGGTCGCGTCCCGCGGCACGGCGGTCACGTCGAGCCGGGGGGTCATCACCTCCTTCGCGATGGTGTTGTTGAACCGGAAGATCCGGTTGAGCATCTCGCGTTCCTCTTCCTCGATTACACCTTCGCGTTCGCCTGTTTCGATGAGGTCCTGGATCTCGTCGCGGGTGATGTACGTCGACTCGATCGCGGCCCGGCCCCCAGTGATCTTGTTGATCGCCTGCGTGAGGTGATCGAAGATGATCACCAGCGGGAGCAGCACGTACTCGGAGTACTTGAGGGGACGCGCGATCCGCAGCGCCCAGGATTCGGTGTGTTCGACCGCGTACGATTTCGGCGCCGTCTCCGCGAACAGTAGCACAAGTGCCGTGATGCCGAACGTCGTCGCCAGCACGGCCTGGCCCTCGCTCATGTAGATCGCAAAAAGCGTCGTCGCGATCGCGGACATCGCGATGTTGACGATGTTGTTGCCGACCAGGATCGTGACCAGCAGCCTGTGGGGGTTGTCCTTGAGATGTTGAACCGTCTTGGCGTTCTTGACGCCCTCGTTGGCGAGTGTGTCGACCCGGTGGCGGGGCAGCGAGAACATCGCGATCTCCGAAGAGGAGAAGAAGGCGGACAGCCCGAGCAACACCAGGATCGTGATACTGCCAAGGATTGTGATCGTGGTCGGATCCGACCCCAGAAGTTGGAGCACGGCCGGTGGATCACCAACCACTGCAGGCGCAGACGAAGTCGACAGCGACAAGCCCATACCGTTAGTCATTCCTGGGCGGGAAAATTAAGGATTGCCCTCCGCACCCGGATGTGCGGGCTCGGTTGCGGAACTCGCGCTCGGAACGGATTCCCGCCGTCGAAGCCGTTACCCGGATGCAGCCCGACAGTCATGCCATGACCTCGGCCGACATCACCCTGTACAGGCTCCAGGCGTGTCCGTACTGCGAACGCGTCGTGCGACTCCTCCGCGAACTCGATCTGCCGTACCGATCCCGGTTCGTCGAACCGATGCACTCCGACCGGAACGTAGTGAAACGCGCCTCCGGAAAACGGAGCGTCCCGGCGATCGTGGACGATAACACGGGTGTCACGATGTCCGAGAGCGGAAACATCGTAGAGTACCTGCAGCGAACGTACGGGGAAAACTGATGGTCGAGTTCGACGTCGTCGATCTCCCGCCGGCGGATCACCCGACTGAAGGGGAGACGGCCCCCGACTTCACCCGGCCGCTGGTGAACGACGAGTACTGGGAGGACAGGTCCCTCTCGGAACTGGTCGGGCCGGAGCCGACGGTTCTGGTCTTTCATCCGATGGACGGTGCGTTCCCGGCGACGTATCTCTGGAACGAGATCCGCGATCGAGGGTGGGAAACCGAAGCCACCGTCGTGGGCGTCTCCATTTCGACGCCCTACGAGCACACGTCGTTCGTCGAAGAACGGGGAATCGACTCTCGACTGTTCTCGGATCCGGCAAACGGCGTCGCCGAGGCGTACGGAATCGCCCACGACCTCGACGGGATGGCCGGAATCGAGGAACCGCGACCGGCAGTGTTTCTGCTCGACACCGACAGGACGATCGAGTACGCCTGGGTCGCCTCGGAGTGGCCCGAATTCCCCGATTACGACGAGATAGCGCGACAGATCGACCGGCTCGCGTGACCTACCGGCCCCATTCGCCGACCCGGCGCGGCCGGTCGGAGACGGCCATCACGTCGAGCGGCTCGTCGGCGTGTACAAGCGCTTCCAGGGTAGCCCGGGCGCTCGCGATCGTCGAACAGTACGGCACGTCCTCCTCGACAGCGACGGAAAGCGCCTCCCGATCCCGGGTGACCAAAAGATCGATCTCGCCGGCCCGAAGCGCGTCGCAAAGCGCCGTCTCGTCGTCGTACTCCGCGAGGTCGAACCGCTGTGTGAACCCATCCCGGAGCGCCGACTCCGTCTCCGGGTCCGTTTCGGTTCCCAGCACCGAGGGCGCAGACAGATCGACCACCGCCGTTCCCGCCCGGGGAATCCCCGAACCGGCAGCCGACTGTGCCTTGTCGTAGGCTTTGCCGAACGACCGGGCGGTGCCCATCACCTCGCCGGTGGACTTCATCTCCGGCCCGAGGCGGGGATCCGAGCCCGGCAGGCGGTCGAACGGGAGCACGACCTCCTTGACGCTGTGGTGCTCCGGGATCCGCTCTTCGGCGTCGAGTTCCGACAGCGACCGGCCCGCCATCACTTTCGCCGCGAGCTTGGCGATCGGCACGCCGGTCGCCTTCGAGACGAACGGGACGGTCCGCGAGGAGCGGGGGTTCGCCTCCAGTACGTACACGGTCGCCGCCGCGTTCGGATCGCCGACGCCGGTCACCGCGAGCTGGACGTTCAACAGCCCGACCGTCGACAGCGCCCGGGCGATCTCTTCGGTCACCTCGCGAACGCGGCCGAGTGTCGTCGAATCCAGCGACCGGGGCGGAATGACGCAGGCGGAATCGCCCGAGTGGACGCCCGCCGACTCGACGTGTTCCATGATGCCGCCGATCAGCACGCGTTCGCCGTCCGAGACGGCGTCGACGTCCAGCTCGATAGCGTTCTCGAGGAAGTCGTCGACGAGGATCGGCTTGTCGGGTGCCACCCGAACCGCCTCGTCGATGTACGTCTCCAGTTCGGCGTCGTCGCGCACGACCCGCATCGCCCGGCCGCCCAGCACGTAAGAGGGACGAACCAGCACCGGATACCCGATCTCGTGAGCGAGCTCGAGCGCACCATCCCTGCTCGTCGCGGTGCCGCCCTCCGGCTGGGCGATCCCGAGTTCGTCCATCAGGACGTTGAAGCGATCGCGGTCCTCCGCGAGGTCCATCGCCTCGACGCCTGTTCCCATGATCTCGCAGTCGAGTCCCCGGCGCTCGAGTTCCGCCTCCAGCGGCGCCCCGACGTTGACAGACGTCTGGCCACCGAACTGCACCATCACGCCGTCTGCACCGGTCGCCTCGACGACGTCGGCGACCTCCTCGGGGCTGATCGGCTCGAAGAACAGCCCATCGGAGGTGTCGTAGTCGGTCGACACCGTCTCGGGGTTGTTGTTGACCACGTGGGCGTCGATTCCCAGCTCCCGCAGCGCCGTCACCGCGTGGACGGCACAGTAGTCGAACTCCACGCCCTGGCCGATCCGGATCGGTCCGCCGCCGACCACGACGACGCTTTCGGCGTCCCGGTCGACCTGGAGCTCGTCGGTCCCCGTGGTAGTGTCGTCGTCGCCCCCCGCGAGGAACTCCGGCAGACGCGAGGAGTAGTAGTACGGCGTGGACGCCTCGAACTCGCCCGCGCAGGTGTCTACCTGCTTGAAAGCCCGATCGGGGACCGACGATTCGACGGTTCCGACATCCGCTCCCGCGACCGCGGCGACTTCAGCGTCGGTGTAGCCGGCGGTCGCCGCCGGCGTGAACTCCCCGTCCTGAGCGCGTTCGGCGGCGTCGGCGACGCGCTCGAACCGCTCGAGATACCACTCTTTGATTCCGGTGAGTTCCACCAGATCCTCGATCGTGTACCCCCGCTCGAACGCCTCGAAGATCGCGTACGGACGGTCCGGCGTGGGTGTCTCCAGGTACTCACCTTCGAGCTCGGAATCGTTCACGTCCTCCCAGTCGACTGCCGGATCATATTCCGAGGAGCGCAACGCCTTCAAAAGAGACTCCTCGAACGTCCGGCCGATCGCCATCGCCTCGCCGGTCGACTTCATTGCAGTCCCGAGATCGAATTCGACGTCGTCGAACTTGTCCTTCGGCCAGCGTGGCACCTTCGTGACGACGTAGTCGATCGCCGGCTCGAAGGCGGCGGTCGTCTCGCCGGTGATCTCGTTTTCGATCTCGTGGAGCCGCTTGCCGAGCGCGACCTTCGCGGTCACGCGGGCGATCGGATATCCCGTCGCCTTCGAGGCGAGCGCCGACGACCGGGACACCCGGGGATTGACCTCGACGACGCGGTACTCCCCGCCGGGCGTGCCGTCGTCGCGCCAGGCGAACTGGATGTTACAGCCGCCCTGGATCCCCAGCTCCCGGATCACCTCGAGTGCGGCGTTGCGCATCTCCTGGTGGCCCCTGTCGGGGATCACCTGCGAGGGGGTGACGACGACCGATTCGCCGGTGTGGATCCCCATCGGGTCGATGTTCTCCATGTTGCAGATGATGATACACGAGTCGCCGGCGTCGCGCATCACCTCGTACTCGAGTTCGACCCAGCCGGCGATCGACTCCGTGATCAGCACCTCGTCGTTGCGCGAAAGGCGCAGTCCCTTCCGGACCCGCTCGACCAGTTCGTCCATCTCGTGGACGACCCCGGACCCCGAGCCGCCGAGGGTGTAGGTCGTCCGGGCGATCACCGGGAGCCCGCCGACCTCCTCGACGGCCGCCTCGACGCGCTCTCTGAGCGCTCTTTCGTCGAATTCGGTTACGGACTCGCCCGCCGAAAGCGAGATAGTCGTCGAGCGTGGGACCGGCTGGCCGATCCGTTCCATCCGCTGGCGGAAGAGATCCCTGTCCTCCGTGGCGTAGATCGTGTCCAGCGGCGTCCCCATGATATCGACGTCGTACTGCTCGAGTACGCCCTGCTCGGCGAGTTCGGCTGTGACGTTGAGGCCAGTCTGTCCGCCGAGGCCGGCGATCACGCCGTCGGGCTCCTCGATCCGGATGATCTCCGAGATCGCCTCCGTCGTGATCGGCTCGATGTACACCCGGTCGGCCATTTCCGGGTCGGTCATGATGGTTGCCGGGTTCGAGTTGACGAGAACGACTCGGGCACCCTCTTCCTGCAGGGCTCGACAGGCCTGCGCGCCGGAGTAGTCGAACTCCGCAGCCTGTCCGATCTGTATCGGTCCGCTACCGATGAGCAGGATGGTCCGGTCGTCCGACCCCGCGTGGGTTCCACCCGGGGAGTTCTCGTCGGTCATCACCAGTCTACAGTGTGTTCATCGTAATAAGGCCGGCGATATAATACGATATTCGCAGCAAAATTTCGAAAATCGCAAGTCAACTGGTAACACGGGACGCGAATCAGTTTCTCGAGGGAGGTGGCACAAATCACAGAGCCGAAAGTATTTGTGTACGAGCCAAGAGAGTCAAAATTATGAAAGCTGTCGTGCTCGCCGCCGGGAAGGGGACCCGACTCCGGCCACTCACCGACGACAAACCGAAGGGAATGGTCGAAGTCGCGGACAAGCCCCTTTTGACCCACTGTTTCGAACAGCTCGCAGAGATGGACGCCGACGAGTTCGTCGTCGTCGTCGGCTACCGGAAGGAGGACATCATCAGCCACTACGGCGACGAATTCCGCGGGGTTCCGATCACCTACACCCACCAGCGGGAGCAGAAGGGGCTCGCCCACGCGCTGTTAACCGTAGAGGAACACGTCGACGACGACTTCATGCTGATGCTCGGGGACAACGTCTTCCGGGCGAACCTCGGCGACGTGGTCAGCCGCCAGCGGGAGGAACGCGCCGACGCGGCGTTCCTCGTTGAGGAGGTCCCCTACGAGGAGGCCTCCCGATACGGAGTGTGTGACACGAACAAGTACGGCGAGATCACGAACGTGATCGAAAAGCCCGAAGAGCCCCCGACGAACCTCGTGATGACTGGATTCTATACGTTTACGCCGGCGATCTTCCACGCGTGTCATCTCGTCCAGCCGTCCAACCGTGGCGAGTACGAGATCAGCGAGGCGATCGATCTACTGATCGAAAGCGGGCGGACGATCGACGCGATCCGGATGGACGGCTGGCGGATCGACGTCGGCTACCCGGAGGACCGCGACGAGGCCGAGCGCCGACTGACCGGGGCTGCCGAGGTCGAAGCGGAGTCGGCGTCCGGCGACGAGGAAAAACCCGTCGAAGCCGCCGACGGCGAGTGATCACCTCGTCCGGCGTGCGGCCCGGCGCGAACGAACAGAGATATACGCCCGTGCGTAGACGACCCTCACGATGAGTTCGACCGACGACGTCTGCGTTCTCGTTCCGACGCTCGAGGAGGCCGAGACGATCGGCGACGTCGTCGCCGGGTTCCGGGAGGAGGGGTTCGACCGGATCCTCGTCGTCGACGGCGGTTCGAGCGACGACACCCGGGAACTCGCCCGCGAGGCCGGTGCACGCGTCATCGAGCAGTCCGGGTCCGGGAAGGGGCAGGCGGTCCGCGAGGCGGTTGCAGAGCACGTCGAGGCGTCGTACGTGTTGATGGTCGACGGCGACGGCACCTATCGGCCCGAAGACGCCCAGGCCATGCTCGAGCCGTTGCTCTCCGGGGAGGCCGATCACGTCGTCGGAGACCGGTTCGCGGACATGCGAGAGGGTGCAATGACCCGGCTCAACCGGATCGGTAACCGGGCGATAAACCGATCGTTTGCGGCCATCCACGGCCAATCGTACGGGGACATTCTCTCCGGCTATCGGGCGTTCACGCGGGAGTCGTTCCGGGAGATGAACGTGACCGCGGACGGTTTCGGCATCGAGACGCAGCTCGCGGTCGAATGCGCCAGGCAGGACCTCGAGGTGGCTGTCGTTCCGATTTCGTATCTTCCCCGCCCCGACGGATCGAGCACCAACCTGCATCCGATCCGCGACGGGGGAATCATCTTCCTGGAGCTGTACCGACGAACGAAGACGAACAATCCGCTTTTCTACTTCGGCTCTGTCGGACTCGTCTCGACGGTGGTTGGCTCTTTCATAGGGCTGTACGTGGGATATCGCTGGTTCGTGGTCGGCATCAGCCACGAGGTCCTCGCGCTCGTTGCGGCGTTCGGAATCCTCTTTGGGGTCCAACTCTTGATTTTCGGGGTGCTGTCGGATCTGATCCTCACGCTCCACCGGGAACAACTCGACCGAATCGAGCAAATCGAGAGCGACTGAGTTCGAACCGACGGGCTAGAACGGAAGCAGTCCCCGTATCCGGTCGATAAGACCGCCGCCGGCACGGCGGTGTCGTTCGAACACCGGATGGATCTCCTCGAGGAGTTGCGCCTCCGATTGGAACCGCTCGGTTTCCAGCTCCGAGAGACCCTCCCGTAGCTCCAGCGTGTTGCCCGATCCGTCGTAGGGAACCTCGGTGTTGTCTATGGCGGCACAGATCTCGTCGGCCGTCGCCGGGTACTCGATGTCGGCCTCCTCGAGTCTCGCGGCGAGCGCGGCGATACCGAACTCGATGTGATCCGGATCCGAATCGTCCCCGGGAGGTCTCACTGCCATCGCCGACGGGTTACACCGCCCGGATAAAAACACCGGCGACTGTCGGTCAGCCCCCGTTTTTCCGCGACGTTCTCACCCGAGAACCGCGCTTTTGAGCGTTTTCAGGTACAGCGACGGCGTTTCACTCCGGGACCGTTCCAGCGCCGCCCGAAGCTCCCGGTGAGCGTCTTCCATCACGCCTTCGCCGTGGCCGACCAGTATTCGTTCGGGACGAAGCCCCTCGAGTGCCGCCCGAGGCGGGAACAGTCGGAGCATCGGATGGACGCCCAGGCGTTCCTGGTCCGTCCGGAAGTACGAGCACGTGCCGACAGCCTCCGGAACGTACAGGGTTCCTGCAACCGGATCCTCCTCGGGATCGTCCCCCGGTGGGGCGTACAGCCCGACTTCCTGCCAGGGCGGCACCGTCGAGTTCCGGATCCGGATCGACCGGAACCCGGTGTCGGCAAGCGACCTGCCGAACCGGCGCGTCGGCGCGTCGAACGCGTCGGCGACGCCGGTCATCCACTCGGGGAGGAACACGGGGACGTCGTGTCGGTTCGCGATCGCCGCACAGTCGCGTTTGTGGCGGTCCAGACAGCAGACGACGCCCGCCACGTCGCCGAACTCCTCGAGCAGTTCGTCGACTCCATCGGCGTCGAGCGGGTCGAGTACCCACACGTCCCCGTCGACCGCCACCGCGTGACTCGCCCGCTGCATGGTCTCTGCTGGATACGCCAGCCACCCGACGCCGGCGTCCCACCGATCGATGACATCGAGTTCGGCCGCCCCGGAGCCTTTCATTGGCATACCCCACTTTGGGCTTCCGCGGTGTTAACCGTTGTTCGGGCGCCCGACGTCCCCATGATTTCAATCGAGGGACCGTTCGACGTACGATACCGCCGCCTCCGGCGCGTCCACTGGTTCGATACCGGTCACGTCACCGACGTCGTGGGTTCCGAGCCCGGCTATCGGCCGATCGTAGACACCGGCGAGTCCGAGCTCCGAGAGGGTTCCTGGACCGCCGTCGATCGCGATCACTGCGTCGCCGTTCATCACCACGAGCGCGTTTCTTGCGTGACCCAGCCCCGTCGCGATCGGGGTTTCGACGTGGTCGTTTGCGTCGCTGGGACGGTCAGTCGGAAGGATGCCGATCGTCTCACCGTCGGCTTCGCGGGCACCCCGACAGACCGCCTCCATCACCCCGCCGAGTCCGCCACAGACGACCGTGTGACCCCGTTCGGCCAGTAGCCGCCCCACCGTCTCCGCCTGTTTTGCGGTCCGTTCGGGGACCGAACTCCCGCCGATCACGCTCACTCGCATACCTGTTTCGATCGGTCGTGGGCCCAAAAAGGCTCTGTGAGGCCGTGGTCGATCGTCCGCCGCTCACCCGAAGACGTGGTCCATCAGGAACCGCTGAACCAGCCCCGGTTTCCGGTCGGCGTGGCTTTTCACCATCACGGCGTTCGCCTCGACGGAGTCGACGAGCCGGTTGCCCGGCCGCCCGAGCAGTCGTGCGGTGAGTCCCGTACGGTCGACCCCGGTGACGAGTAGTTCCGCGTCGCCGACGAACCGCGCGAGTCCCGTGATCTCGTCGTCGGTTTCGATCACCGTCGATCGGGTCGGGACGGTCAACGTCGAGATCAACCGATCGTGGTACGACTCGATCGTCTCCCGTCTACTTTCGGGGGCGTCCGCAGGAATCGCCTGCAGGAGATGGATTCCGGCGCCGGCTTCCTCGGCGATCGAGTCTGCAATCAGGAGCTTCACGGGGTCGTACGGCCCGCGGTTTGCGACCACCGCCACCTCCGAGACGTCGTTTACGCCGGGATGGTCGTTCGCCGCCGGATCGGAGCCTTCGTCGACCAGGAGCACGTCACAGGGGGCGTTCTCGAGTATCCAGTCGGTTCCCTTGCCGAACAGCCGCTTGTGGAAGTCGGCCCTGTCACGTTCCATCACCAGCAGGTCGTGGCCCTCGTAGGTGGCGTAGTCGACCATCGACTGTGCGGGGTGTTCTGCCTCGATCCGTCGGTACTGGAGGCCGCCTTTGTTCGCCGGCGATCCGCCGTCGGCTCGCACACCATTCAACCACTCAGGCGCCTCCGTCGAGACGGTGGGATGGGTTTCGGCAAACATCTGGTGGGGGACGTCGACGAACTCGACAACTGAGACGGAGGTCGTCCGGAGTCGACCGATGTCGTTCGCAGTTCGGACCAGTTCTCGTTTCATTGCCGGAGACGTGTCGTCGGTGATCGCGACCAGAACGTCGAACGTTTCGTCCGACTCGAACAGCCGTCGAGTCTCCTCGATTGCTCGGTTGCCGACGTTCTCGCGGGCGCCCTTCCGGACGGCTCCCTCTCGGTCGACCCGCGGGCGTGCGTAGACGAAGTACCATCCGATCGCGACGACCGTGATGAGCGCCGCCCCCGCCAGGGGGACGGTTCCCATCTGGGTCAACACGATCAGCCCGCCGGCCATGCCGAACACCTGCATCCACGGATACAGCGGCGCGACGAACTCCGGATCGTAGTTCTCGACGGCGCCCTCCCGAAACCCGATCACCGCGAGGTTCACCAGGACGAACACGAGGATCTGGAACGCGCTGCCGAGCTTTGCGACCTGCTCGATCGGCAGCGTCGCGATCATCACCATCATCATCCCGCCGGTGATGCCGACAGCCAGCGCGGGCGTCTTGAACCGCTGGCTGAGTCGCTCGAACTGCGGCGGCGCGAGCCCGTCGCGGGCCATCGCGAACGGGAACCGCGAGGCCGAAAGCAATCCAGCGTTTGCGGTCGACGCGAGCGCGAGAAGCGCCGCGAGGACGACGATCGCGACGCCGATGTCGCCGAGGGCGGCGTCTGCGGCGTAGGCGATGGAGGCGACCTCCTCGCCGCCGGCCGGGACGAACTCCCCGCCCGGCGAGAGGTCGGGCGCGACGCCGATCGCCACGTAGACGACCAGCACGTACATTGCGGTGGTCAACGCCAGCGCACCGATCATCGCGAGAGGAATCGTCCGTCCGGGATCTTTCACTTCCTCTGCCACGGCGGTGATCTTGATCACGCCCGCATACGAGACGAACACGAGCCCAGTCGCCGCGAGGATCCCCTCGGAGGCGAGATCGAAGGATCCGGCGGTCTGTGCGGGCGAGATCCCGCCGACGCCGCCGATCACGAAGTATCCCATCGCGAGTATCATGATCCCGACGATGGCGAACTGCAGGCCGCCGGTCGATTTCGTGCTGACGACGTTGAGTACGGTGAACGCCACCGCGAGCCCCAGCGCGATCAGCAGGATGTACTCCGCGAGTGTCGGGGCCACGTACACCAGGTACGGAACCCCGCCCACGAGTGCCAACGCCCCTTTAAACGAGAGCATGAACCAGTTTCCGATCCCCGCGATGGTTCCGAGTATCGGTCCCATTCCGCGTTCGACGTACACGTACGACCCGCCGTCCTCGGGCATCGCGGTCGCCATCTCCGAGGCGGACAGCGCCGCAGGGAGCACAAGGATCCCCGCAATCAGGTACGCCGCCACGACGGCGGGCCCGGCCGCCGCGTACGCGATACCGGGGAGGATGAAGATACCGGAGCCGACCATGGCGCCGATCGCGATCGCAGTCGTCGCCGGGAGGCCGAGGTCACGCCGGAGTTCCGTGACCATTTCAGTCGTCACCTCCCGGAGCGACTGTCGTCGTCGCCTTCTTTTCCCGCAACGCCACGCCGCCGTAATAGAGGATCACGGCCGTTACGAACACCGACGAGCCAATCAGCAGAACGAAGCTCACGGTGTCCAGAATCGGCATTTCGAACCAGGTGGCGAGTTCGCCGAACGCGACGGCGGTGCTGGCCAGAAGCAGCATGATCCCGAAGTAGATCGTGACGTCGTCCTCGTCGACGTACGCCGTCGAAGCCGAGCCGATCCGGGCGCCCAGCGCGCTGCCGACCAGAAGCGCCGTGACGACACCCAGGTCGATGACGCCGGAGAGTCCGTAGGTGAACGCGCCGACGGCGCCGGACATCAGCGCGCCGAACAGGCTGGTGCCGACCGCGGCTGTGAGCGAGACGCCGATCAGGTAGTAGATCGCGGGCATGCGGATGAATCCGCCGCCCACTCCGAGGAAACCCGAGACGACCCCGACGCCGCCGCCGACACCCGAGATCGTCCACATCGAGGCCTTGCTTCCGTCCGTCAACGTTACCATCGGCGGAACGTTGTACGACTTGATCTTTTTGGCGATGTCGGGGATGTCGTCTTCGTCGTCGGGTGTCCCGTGGTCACCGGACTCGTCGTTTGCGTCTCTCTCGCTGTTCTTTTTGAGGGCGTTTCGGGTGAAGATGAGGCCGATCGCCGCCAGCAACAGGATGTAGGCGATCCCGACCACGAGTTCGGCCTGACCGAGCCGATCGAGAAACAGCACGATCATCTTCCCCGCCTCGATGCCCAGCGCGATCCCGACGAACATCAGGGCGCCGAGTTTGTAGTCCACTTCGCCGACGTCGTGGTGTTTCAGCGTCGCGATGACGGCGGTCCCGAAGACGAACGCCATGCTAGAACCGATCGCGACCGGTGCGGGATACCCCAGGATCAACAGCGCGGGGGTGACCAGAAACGAACCACCCATGCCGAAGAACCCGAAGAACACCCCGACCATGAACCCGAAGCTGACGAACAGTGCAAGCAGTTCTGGGGTAAGTCCAAGTAGCTCCATCGATCAGGCGTTCTGTATCGTCTCGATCACGCGTGGTGCAGCCCGGTCTTCGAGATAGCCGTAGCCGACGTACAGCAGGACGGCCTCGACGAGCACGACGCCGACGAGTAGTGCAGCCTGCAACCATGCCGGCAGTCCGAGCGCCTCGATCACTCGCGTTCACCTCCCTTCAGTTTAGTTGTCATTCGTTGCCACCTCGCGTGCTGTCGGATCGTGTGCGAATCACGCGTTCTCACTCGCTCGTTCATAACCGACGCGGTGTAATAACAGTTTTGGGATTGATAGACAATATTACTGCAAAGAATGCCATCGATATCCCACGGGAATATCCGCATAAGTTTCCGAAATATGGGGGGATTTGATGAAACCAGACGGGCGTATCTGCGGAGGTGGCCGCCGATCTCCCCCGCGCAAACTGGAGCGTTTCGACTCACCGATATTGGGTTATCAAAACAATATTATATCCCCCGTCCGTAACACGAGTATGAAAGCGGTGTACGCTACTGACCTTTCTGCGGCCAGCGAGGCGGCGATCGAAAACGAGACCTGTCTCGGCTGTCTGGGCCGCATCGGCGTCGAGGAGGTGCATCTGGTAACTGTCGTCCCTTCGAACGTCCACGCGGGCATGCCCGGATTGGACTTCGAGGGGCGGCGAAAGCGGGGACTCGCCCGATACAGTCGAACAATGGAGAACGCAGGGTTCGACGTCGAGACGCACGTGGTCCGCGGGACGCCACACCGACGGATCAACGGGGTCGCCGGAACGGTCAACGCCGACCTGACTGTCGTCGGTTCCCGCGGGAAGAGCCCGCTCGAGAACCGGGTGATCGGTTCGACCGCCCGGAACCTCGCCAGGACGACGGTCGTGCCGCTGGTGGTCAACCGGGTCGAACGCGGGGCCGAGGATCCCGAGGTCGTCCGGAAACATCTCTTCCAGCGCGTGCTGTTTGCCACCGATTTCTCCGAGAACGCCGACCGTGCGTTCCAGTCGTTTTCGTATCTCCGGCACGCCACACAGGAGGCGACGCTCGTACACGTCCGATCGCCGAAGGATCCGGATCCCGAGGGCGAACTCTCCCCGGCAGATCGCCTGGATGAACTCGCCGAACGGCTCGACGAGTGGGACATCGAGGTCGAGACCGACGTTCGCCGGGGCGATCCCGCCGAAGAGATCCTCGCAGCCGAGTCCGAGTACGACCCGACGGCGGTGTTGCTCGGATCACGAGGACACAGTCGGCTCCGGCGGCTCCTTTTGGGCAGCGTCTCCGAAGACGTGGTCGCGCGTGCGAACGGGAACGTCTTTCTCGTCCCGCCGCCGCGGACGGCCTGATCCGACGGCGTGATCGAACGAGCCACCGATCGACCCCCTGAGCGAACAATCCTTTATAGGAAGCCACGACCAATTCCCGGCCGATGGACGTAGACAAACATGCCGAGGAGCTCGCCTCCGCTCTCGGCGTCGACAAATCGGAGGTCAGATCCGACCTGGAGAACCTGCTCCAGTACAGCGTACCGATCGAGGAAGCCAAACAGTCGATCCGGCGCAAACACGGCGACGGCGGTGGCGGCTCCGCCGAACCCGTCTCCCTTGACGTCGCGGAGGTGACGCCCGATAAATCGAACGTCACCGTCACCGGGAAAGTGTTGACCGTGGGCAGACGGACGATTCGCTATCAGGGAGAAGACGTCGAGATCCGAGAGGGGGAACTCGCCGACGAGACCGGTGTGATCTCCTACACCGCCTGGCAGGACTTCGGGTTCGAACCCGGCGACTCGATCACCGTGGGCAACGCCGGCGTTCGCGAGTGGGACGGACAGCCGGAACTCAACCTCGGCGAGAACACGAGCGTCGCGGTGGCCGACGACCTCGAGGTTCCCTACGAGGTCGGCGGGGAGTCGAGCCTGATCGACCTCGAACCCGGCGATCGCGGGCGGACGATCGAGGTTCGGGTCCTCGAGATGGAGCGGCGGACGATCGACGGCCGGGACGGGGAAACCGAGATCCTCTCGGGGGAGGTCGGCGACGAAACCGGCCGGCTGCCGTTCACCGATTGGTCGCCCAGAGCCGAGATCGAGCCCGGCGCCGACCTCCGGATCGAGGACGTGTATGTCCGGGAGTTCCGCGGCGTGCCGTCGGTGAACCTCTCGGAGTTTACGACCGTCACACCGCTGCCGGAGGCGGTCGCGGTGCGCGAGGACGCCCCCCAGCTGTCGGTCGGACGGGCGGTCGAGACCGGCGGGATGTACGACGTCGAAGTCGTCGGCACCGTGATCCAACTGCGGGATGGCTCGGGGTTGATCGAGCGGTGTCCCGAGTGTGGACGCGTGGTTCAGGGTGGACAGTGCCGGAGCCACGGGGCGGTCGAGGCCGAGGACGACCTCCGGGTGAAGGCGATCGTCGACGACGGGACAGGGACGTTAACTGCGATCCTGGGAACCGAACTCACCGCGGAGGTGTACGGCGGCGGTATCGAAGAGGCGAAATCCGCCGCGCGCGACGCGATGGACAAGGAGGTCGTCGCGGCGGAGATCGCAAACCGGATCGAGGGACGAACGTTCCGTGTCCGGGGGAACCTCTCGGTCGACGACTACGGCGCCAACCTCAACGCCGAGGCGTTCGAGCCGGTAGCGGACGATCCCGCCGAGGAGGCGAAAGCGGCCCTGGAACGACTGGGTTCGACTCCAGTTGGCGGTCCCGCTGCCGACGGAGGTGAGCGCCGATGAGCGCCGGCGAGGGAAGTTCGGGCGACGGCGGATCGGGCGATGGCGGATCGGGCGACGGTGGATCCTTCGGTGGTGGCGGACGGGAGATCGCCCACAGGCTGTTCGCCGCGGAGTTCGACGACGCGACGCTGTCGTACTCGGAAAGCGACGAGGAGCGCGCCCCGAACTACGTCGTGACGCCGACCGGAGCGCGGGTCAACCGGCTGTTCGCGGTGGGCGTGTTGACGGAAGTCGAGGCGGTAAACGAGGAGACGAGCCGGGGACGGATCGTGGACCCGACGGGGGCGTTCGTCACGTACGCGGGACAGTACCAGCCGGACGAGGCTGCGTTCCTCGAGCGTGCCGACCCACCGGCGTTCGTCGCGCTCACCGGGAAGGCCCGGACGTTCGAACCGGAGGACTCCGATCGGGTGTTCACGTCGGTGCGCCCGGAGAGTCTCAACGCGGTCGACGCCCGGACGCGCGATCGCTGGGTCGTCTCGACTGCGGAAGCCACTCTCGACCGGCTCGCGGTGTTCGTCCGCGCGCTGGAGTCACAGCACCGCGGGGATCGGCTCCGGGAGGCACTGGCTGCGGGCGGGGCCTCCCCGGCGCTTGCGGCCGGGATCCCGAAGGCACTGGAGACGTACGACACCTCGCCCGCCTACGTCGAGGCGATCCGTCGGACGGCCGTGGAGGCGCTCGAACTCGTTGCCGGCGATCGCGAAGAGGTGACTCGTCCCTCGCTCGCGCCGGGGGAACCGGGCGACGTGGGTCTCACGGAGATCGGTCCGTTGCCGGAGACCGACGTCACGATCGCGGACGTGGACGATGGGACGGCTGTAACGCAGGAATCCGAACTCGACGAAACGCAGGCAGCGGCTGACGTGAGTGCAGCCGAGACGGAGCCGATCGAGGACACCGAGGTCGGTGGGTCGTCGGACGACGACATCGCGGGCGGGGAAGACCTCGAAGACGAAGACGTCGACGAAGACCTCGACGACGGCGGGATGTACGAACTCGACGAGGAGGAGCGGAAAGAGGTCGAAGACGAGTACGGGGCGGAGTTCACAACCGGCTCCGAGATCGACGACCCCGGCGAGGCCGACATCGACGTCCCCGACGCCGACGAACTGGCGGCCGAACTCGAGGCGGGCGCCGGCGACGAGGCGGGCGCCGGCGACGAGGCGGGCGATGCGGAAACTGTCGACGAGGCTATCGATTCGGGTGACACCGACGAAACCGCGGACATCGACGCCTCCGAACCGGAGGCGGTTGAAGAACCCGAGGCGACCGACGAGCCTGAATCGGCGGACGTCGACCTGGAATCGGCGACGATCGAGGCGATCGAGGCGATCGACGACGGCGACGGCGCCGACAGGGAGGCGGTCGTTGCCCGCGTCGTCGACGAGTACGGTGTCGATCCGGGTGCAGTCGAGGACGCGATCCAGGACGCCCTGATGGGCGGCCTCTGTTATGAACCCGGAGACGACCGTCTGAAGGCGATCTGACGACGGTGACGCCCACGCCAGTCGAGCCGGTGGCGAACGCGGCGGCGGCGATCGTCGACGGCGACGGGGAGCGGGCGCTTGCAGTCGCGGACTACCACGCCGGCATCGAGATCGGACTCAGGTACGAACGCGGCGTCGAACTCGAATCGGCGGCCGACCGTCGCAGAGAGCGACTGTTGTCGCTTCTCGACCGAACGGCAGCGGATCGGGTGATCGTGCTGGGCGATCTCGCCCACCGGATCCGCGCCCCCGACGGGGAGGAGCGCGAGGAGATCGAGACGCTGATCGATGCAGTGACCGACCGGGTCCCCCTGACGCTCGTGCAGGGGAACCACGACGGCGGCGTCGCGGCCGCCTTCGCCGACCGGATCGACGTGACACCTACCGACGGGACCGTCTATGGCGACGTCGGACTCGTCCACGGCCACACCTGGCCCGCACCCGAGGTATTCGAGGCGGACGTCGTCTGTATGGGACACGAACACCCGCAGGTCAGGCTCCGGGACGAGGTGGGTGGCACCCGGATGGAGCGGGCGTGGCTCCGCGGCCAACTCAATCCGGAACCGTTCCGCGAGGAAGGAATCATCGCCGACGGAGCCGCCGTTTCGGGAAGCGAACTCGTCGTCTTTCCGGCGTTCAACGACCGGTCGGGGGGGACATGGGTGAACGTCGATGGACAGTCGTTTCTCTCACCGTTTCTGCCGGTGGGACTCGCCGACGCCGACGCCTACCTCTTGGACGGGACGCGTCTCGGACCCTTCGGGACCATCTGATTTTGCACCGACAGCGACGGCACTCTCTGTCCGCTCCGCGGTTCACTTCCGTCGCCGTCCGCGACCGAACAACCGCTGTACGAGCGATCTATCGGCGGGGCGCTCCGCCAGAAGGACGGAGGCGTCCACTTCGTCTACGATCTTGAGGTGCAACGAGTCGGTCACCAGCCGCGAGAGCATGCCACGCTCGGTTGCACCCAGTATGACCATCGTGCTGTCTTCGGCCTTCCGTTCTATCGTCCTCTCGATGTCGCCGGAGGTGTCCACGGTCCGGATGGCCTCCTCGATGTCGTGTTTCTCTGCCCACCGTTCGAGGAACTGTTCGCCGGTCTTTCGCTCATCTTCGCCATCAACGATGTGTAACAGTTCGATCTCCGAATCGACGCTCTCCTGAAGCGCCCAGGCGATTTCCCCGCTCAGGTCCGAATCAGGCCCACCGGCGGTCGGAAGGAGGATCGTCGTCGGGTCGAGTCCACGGTCCTTCACGACGAGGAAGTCACACGGGAGTGTGTTGGTCAGTTCGTCGATCGGGCGTTCGGCGCGGGCAGAGTCCCACAGGCGGTCAGGTCCCCACCCCAGGAGCACCAGGTCGGGACGCGTCCGCCTCGCCCGGTCGAACACCTCCTCGAACGATCTGGAGGAGACAATCGTCGACGACTCGAACGTGACGTCATAACCGTCGGTGTGGCGTTCGAGGTCCTCGAGCAATTGCTCCGATTCGTGGGTAATTCGCCTCGCTTGCGATCCGGTGGTCATCCGCTCGGGTGCCTGGACGATGTTGACGGCGTGGACGGTCCCGACCCCTCGGGTCTCGGCGATCGCACTGGCCAGTTTGATCAGGTTCGATTCTGTACGGGGGTTTGCTATCGGAACCAGAATCCGATAGTCGTCGGGATCACGAACGATGTCCTCGACGGTATCGACTACCGGGACGTACGACCGTCCGGCGAGATTACCCAGCAGCCACTCGCGGATCGACAGTCTGCGAACGTGTTCGAACCGCTCGACTTCGAGTCGCCGCTCGCTGGTCTGGTAGTAGTTGACGACGGTGACGAGCAACACCCCACCGATCGTGTTGCCGAGCAGAACCGGAATAACAAACCCCCACATGCCGACCACGAATCCGAGATCACCCACCATCATCAGATACAGCGCTTCGGTAAAGGAGACTACCACGTGAAAGAGGTCGCCGAGGGGGATCGCCAGAAACGCGAGATAGACCACAATTAACCGGGAGATGGTGTCTTGCGAGGCGAAGTTTATC
Organism: Halalkaliarchaeum desulfuricum; assembly: GCF_002952775.1. Taxonomy (NCBI): domain Archaea; kingdom Methanobacteriati; phylum Methanobacteriota; class Halobacteria; order Halobacteriales; family Haloferacaceae; genus Halalkaliarchaeum; species Halalkaliarchaeum desulfuricum. The sequence continues at coordinate 131,457 of NZ_CP025066.1, read as the reverse complement.
CACACGACGCCGGCGACGATCAGGCCGGCGAACGCGCCCTTGAAAAAGAGATCCCATGCCGGGGTCGCAACGCCTTTTTCTGCGAGATCGATCGCGACGGCTGTGGCCTCCGGGCTGAACACGCCGCCGTACGCGAGCGCGACCGCGCCGACTGCCCCGCCGGCGAAGTTGCCCGCGAGCACGATCGACCAGTGACGCAACAGCGCGGGAATCGAGGCCAGCCGCTCCAGCGTCAGCGCTACCGGGGGAAGCGTGTTTTCGGTGTACAACTGATAGCCGCCGATGATGATGTAGATAAACCCGAGCGGATACAGTAGTGCAGCGGCGATACTGCTGTCCGTCTTGGTCGTCATCGAGGCGTACAGCAGGAACGTGATGGTGATCGCGAATCCGGCTGCGACGCCGCTGAAAAACAGTTCTCGGACGCTGGAGGTGATTTCGTGGTCGGCGTCGGCGACGATCCGCTGGAACACTTCGTCGGAGGAGAACCGGTCGGCGATGACTTCGCCCCTGACAGGAATTCCGCCTTCGGTTCTCGCCGCCGGCTCGTCGACCGGCGACGTTCCGTCGCTATTCATTGCCGGGTCAACACCGCGTGGGAACTAAGAACTTCCCTTCTCGTCGGATGTCGTCGAACCGGGCGTCAGTCGATCGCGCACTCGTCTCCCGGAGTCCCAGAGAAGCGCCGCGTCGTCGGTGAACACCTCGACGGCGACGCTTCCGTCGAACCCGGAGAGCTGTTCGGAGAGGATCTCGTAGTCGATCTCGCCGGCGCCGACCGGGATGTGAGTGTCCCCACGCCGACGCGCGTCGTGAACGTGCAGGTGAGTGACTCGATCGCCGTGGCTCCGCAGGAATCGCGTTATTCCGTCGTTTCCAGCTTCCATGTACGCGTGCCCCACGTCGAAACACACCGGCGCATCGACTTCCCTGGCGACCTCGCCCAGGACGGACAGTTGGACGCCGTGATGCTGGTGTCCGACGTTCTCGACGACCACCTCCACGCCCGCGCGTTCGCCCGCGTCGACGACGACGGAAAGCTGCTCGGCGAACCGCTCCCGCAGGTCGACGTCGTCCCGGTCGGCAGTGGTTCCGTGCAACACCGCCTTCCGGGCGCCGACGTCCCCGGCCCACGACAGCAGCCGGGTCTGGTAGTCGACGATCGCCTCGTTCAGTTCCTGTACGTGTGTCACGACCGGCTGGTCGAACGGCAGATGGACGTACAGGTCGCGTCCGTCGAGCGCCGTCTCGAGACGGTCGCGGTCGATCGACGTCGGCGGGAGGAAGCTGTCCCCGATCGAGAGTTCGAGGAAGGCGTATCGACCATCCGCGGCGTCGATCCGCTCAAGTTCGTCCCCGACCGTGAGCCCGAGGTCCATACTGGATCGCCGGACGCGACCGACTTATAAGGTCGGGCAATCCCTGGGGCTGGGACTGGGAACCGTCGAAGCGGTGGCCTTAATCGCGTCGCCCCGTTACCGTTGACGATGCCAGAGGGGCGATCGGTCGATGCCGGGATGGACGCGTTCGCCGCGCTCGGGACCTCCGTCCGCGAGGCGCTGTCCGACCGCGGGTTCACCACCCCCACGGAGCCACAGCGCCTGGCGATCCCGACGCTTTCGACGGGTCGAAACGCCCTAGTCGTCGCACCCACCGGCACAGGAAAGACCGAAACCGCGATGTTGCCGGTGCTCGATGCGATCGTCCGTCGCCGGGCGCGCACCCGAGATCGTGGGAAAGAACCGCTCGGGGGGATTCGGGCGCTGTACATCACCCCGTTGCGGGCGCTCAACCGCGACATGATGGACAGACTCGAGTGGTGGGGCGAGCGGCTCGACGTCGAGATCGCGGTTCGTCACGGCGACACGACGAGCTACCAGCGTCAGAAACAGGCAGAGGATCCCCCGGACGTGTTGATCACGACGCCCGAAAGCCTCCAGGCGATCCTGACTGGATCGCGGATGCGCGAGGCGCTTGCCGACGTCGATCACGTCGTCGTCGACGAGGTCCACGAACTCGCTGCGGCGAAACGAGGCGCCCAGTTGACCGTCGGACTCGAACGACTCCGGGCTGTCGCCGGACCGTCACAGCGGATCGGACTATCGGCGACGGTCGGCGATCCCGAGGAAGTCGGCCGATTCCTGGTCGGCGTCGGAACCCCGCATTCGGATCACCCGGCCGCCGCCGTGGACCCGGCGACCGAAGACGAGGGGGGGCCGCGAGGGGCGGACCGCGACTGTAAAATCGTCGAGATCGACGTCGGCAGCCGCGTTGAGTTCACCGTCACCGAACCGATGGTAACAGACGAGGACGAGCGGCTCGCCGGCGAACTCGCGACCGATCCCGAGATCGCAAGCCACGTCCGATTTATCCGGGACGTAGTCGAGGAAAACGAATCGGTGTTGATATTCGTCAACACCCGACAGACCGCCGAGGCGCTCGGATCGCGGTTCAAACAGCTCGATGCGCCGATCGAAGTTCACCACGGATCGCTCTCGAAGGAAGTCCGGATCGACGTGGAAGACCGGTTCAAGACCGGCGAGATCGACGCGCTCGTGTGCACCTCCTCGATGGAACTGGGGATCGACGTTGGGCGGGTCGATCACGTCGTCCAGTACAACAGTCCCCGAGAGGTCGCCCGGCTGCTCCAGCGGGTCGGCCGGGCGGGCCACAGACGCGACGAGGTCTCGCGGGGAACGATCCTGACGAGCGATCCCGACGACGCGCTCGAGGCGCTCGCGATCGCCCGTAGAGCCCGGGACGGTGAGGTGGAACCCTCGGCGATTCATCACGCCAGCCTCGACGTCGTCGCGAACCAGCTCGTCGGGTTCGTGATGGACTTCGGGGAGATCGCCGTCGGCGACGCCCACGAGATACTCACTGCGGCGTACCCGTTCCGGGAGCTCACGGAGCAACAACTCCGGGAAGTGATCGACGAGATCGCGGGCAACCGGCTCGTCTGGAACGAGACGGATCACGACCGGATCGAGAAGACCGGCGGTTCCTGGCAGTACTTCTACGCCAACCTCTCGATGATCCCCGACGAGGAGACCTACGAGGTGTACGACGTCTCCTCGCGGACGGGCGTGGGAACCCTCGACGAGCGGTTCGTCGTCAACTTCGCCGAGCCGGGGGCGACGTTTATCCAGCGCGGGGAGATGTGGCGGATCACGAAGATCGACGACGAGGAGAGCCGGGTGGAAGTGTCGCCGGTAGAGGACCCGGGCGGGGAGGTTCCCTCCTGGGTGGGCCAGGAGATCCCGGTGCCGGCGGCGGTGGCATGCGAGGTCGGCGAACTGCGCCGGGTCGCCGGCAGGCAGATCGCGGCCGGCGGCAGTCGGAAGTCTGTCGCCCGGGAACTCGCCCGCCGATACCCCGCGGACGCGCGGACGATCGCGGACGCCCTCGAACCGATCGAGCGACACGTCGAGTCGGGGGCGCCGCTGCCGACCGACCGACGGCTCCTGCTGGAGGGGGAGGCGCGGACAGTCGCGTTGAACGCGACGTTCGGCCACGAGATCAACGAGACGCTGGGACGGCTGCTCGCGGCGCTGGTCGGCCAGCGGACCGGCTCGTCGGTCGGCATGGAGGTGGATCCCTACCGGATCTCCTTCGAGGTGCCGCCGTCGGTCGGGCCGTCGACGTTCCGGGAGGTGCTTCTCGAAACCGACCCGGACCACCTCGAGCCGCTGCTCGAACTCGCCTTGAAGCGGTCGGACACCCTGAAGTTCACTCTCGCGCAGGTGGCCGCGAAGTTCGGCGCCCTGAAACGCTACCAGGGCGATCACCGGTTCGGCGCCGATCGGCTGCTCGCTGCGCTTTCGGACACGCCGGTGTTCGAGGAGGCTGTTCGGGAAGTGTTCCATCGAGATCTGGCTGTCGAGCCGACGGCGGAGCTTCTGGGTCGCCTTCGGACGCCGGCGGAGGGAGGAGGTGACCCGAACGACGACGTCGAAGAGAGAAACGGCGATCGGACGCTCGAACTCGCGATCGTCGGCGAACGGACCCCACTCGGCACCGGAGGACGGTCCGGCGGACGCGAGTTCCTGGTGCCCGAAAACGCGGACGCGTCGGTGATCGACGCCGTGCGGGACCGGATCATGGACGATCGCGTCAGGCTCCTGTGTCTCCACTGTCTCGAGTGGGAGCGAACTCGAGCCGTCCGTCGGGTGAAAGACCAGCCGGACTGTCCCGACTGCGGTTCCACCAGGATCGCCGCGCTCAACCCGTGGGACGAGGAGACGCCGGCTGCGGTCCGGTCCGGCGAGAAGGACGAGGAACAGCGCCGACTCACCGAACGGGCGTATCGTTCGGCAAACCTGGTCCAGAGCCACGGCAAGCAGGCGGTGATCGCGATGGCGGCCCGCGGGGTCGGGCCGCACAACGCCGCGCGTATCATCGCGAAGCTTCGGGAAAACGAGGACGACTTCTACCGGGACATTCTCGAGCAGGAGCGCCAGTACGCCCGAACACAGTCGTTCTGGGATTGACTTTTCAGGCAGCCGACGAAGCTTGGTCTACTCTCGGAACTGTTTTTCGTCGGGGACGCCGGTGCTGGAGGCGGTGGCGTCGACGCGTTCGACCATTTCGTCGAGTTCCCCGGCCGTGGGTTCGGGGAGGTCGAGTCGGTTTCGAGCGATCGGGATCCACTCGCAGGCGAGCCTCGCACACCACCGGTGGAAGGGTGCGTCGGCTTCGGCGGTTTCGAGCAGCCGCTGGAACGCCGGGAGCCAGTCGAAGTGGTCCCGGAAGAACGGACGATACTCGTCGGGGCCGCCCGACTCCAGGAGCACGGAGGCGTAATCGAGCAAAAGCGCGAGGTGGTCGGGGGGATACGCGGCGGGAATCTCGGCTTCGAGCGCGTCGTAGCGTCGGCGCATCTCGTCGGCGGGCGGTCCCTCGAGGAGGCCTTCGCGTCCGGTGCCGGCGTGCCACTCCCGGTAGGGGGATTCCACCGGGATCGCGTACGGGGATTCGAGCCCTTCGAACAGCCGGATGTACTCGTTGTCGAGGGAGCCGACCGTCTCCGGCAGCAGTTCGGTCGCGGGGCCGCCCTCCGGTTCGGGGAGATCCAGGCGATCGACAAGCATGTCGATCTCCGTGTCGAGCAGTCCCGCCTCGACGTCGGTGAAGAACCGCTCGTCGGGGTGTTTCAGACACTCGGCGAGCAGGCTGCACAGCTGCGCCCAGTCGTCGCTGTTCGCCAGTTCCGGAACGGGTTCGGTGGTCGCGTCGGGATTCGTCATGGGTTATCGGTTCGGATTTCGCGTCGGTGTTTCTGCGACGGTGCGAGGGAGAGACGAGAGGAGTCAGCGGGACAGCGCAGCGGGAGAGGGCTTGCCTCTCAGGCGACCACGAGTGGCGCTTTCACGGCCATGAAAAGCGCCACGTATCGCAGGAGGAGCCCACCCAGTACGACCAGGCCGAACTTGGCCGTGTACGTCGCCTGTGCGAGTCGCTGGAGTTTCGGGGTCGCCTGGAGGTCGATGCGCCACTCGGCGACGAGGAGCGCCGCCGAGAGGACCAGCGGCGCGAGGAGTCCCAGGGCGACGACGCCGCCCCAGAACAGCAGTGCCATGTCGGTCCTCAGCAGTTCGAAGGTGGCCTGGGCTGCGGGGCCGCCCTGCGAGAGGGTCCACACGAGCGATCCGAGGATGACAATCTCCGCGAGGATCACGAGGTCGTCGACGAGGCTGAACTCGTGGACGCCGGTGCCGAAGACGCCCTCGAAGATGCCCGTGAGGCCGGCGGTGGCGGCAAGGCCCATCGAGAGGCCGCTGGCGAGAAACAGGAACGGCAGAAGGGTGCCGTCCCAGGCGGGGTAGAGCCACGCTACCTCGCTCAACAACAGCGCCGTGTACACCACGAGCAACACCGCCAGAAACGCGCCTCCGGCGTGGACCGCCAGCCGGAGACGCTCTCCGGGACGGGTGAGCCGGCCCAGCCTGGTGAGCCAGTGTTCGAGGGGTACCTCGAACCGTGTCTCGATCCAGCGGGTGATCCACCGGGCGAAGGTGCTGGGATCGTCGTCGGTCTCCTGGCCCCAGATCTGCCAGAACGCCTGTATCATTGCCACCAGGGTGAACAGCACGATCGTCCAGGTGCCGATCACCAGCCAGGACTCGAAGTTGACGAACAGGATCGGGAACAGCAGCGCGCGCAGGGGCGCACCCAGGTGGGTAAACAGGATGACCCCGCCGACGGCGATACCGACGACTGCGGCGATCATCCCCCACCGGCTCGTGGCCCGCAGTGCTTCGGCTTTTGTCCCGTCTTCCCGCCGGCTCAACACGTCTGCGGCAAAGCCGGTGAGGTAGGCACCACCGGCCAGGCCCCCGAAGAAGAGGTAGATCGCGATCTTCAGGTCCCAGTGGTGCTCGAGTATCCAGATCAACCCGTCAGGGTGGTAGGGCATGTGGTGTCACCCGGTCGGGTCGGTGGTTTCGATCGAGTCGTGCGATTCCTGGGTCACTGGTTCGACGACCAGCGCCGGCCCGACATCGCTTTCGCTGTAGCGGTTGGCCGCCTCCTTGGAAGCCTCCCGGAGGATCTCGTTGATCGGGCCGGCCTTCAGTGCGTCGCCGACACAGTTGTCGACACACGCTGGCGTGGCGCCGCCGTCCTCGGGCTTTTGCCGCGCAGGCTTGCCGTGTCCGTCGCCGGCGCCCTCGCCCAGACAGAGGTGACACTTCGAGAGCAGCCCTTCGTCGTCGTACAGGGCGGCGCCGAACGGACACGCGTACGCACAGTAGTGACAGCCGATACATTTGTCGCGATCGACGGTGACGATCCCGTCGCTTTCGCGTTTTTCGATCGCGTGGGTGGGACAGACCTGCCGGCACGGCGACTCCGCACAGTGGAAGCACGACATCGACACCGACGTCTCTTCGTAGTCGGGGAACGACCCCTCGGCGACGTGTTCCATCCGGCGCCACTTCGGCCCGTCGGCGTCGATGTCGTTGCGGACGCGACACGACAGCGAGCAGGCGTGACAGCCGATGCACTTCTGGGTGTCGAAGTAGAAGGCCCACTGGCGGCTCATGCGCCGTCACCTCCGATCTTCGTTACTTCGACAGGATGGTTCCTGTCGACCTGGCCCGACACCGGTTCGACGTGTCGTTCCCTGTTGAGCATCATGGAGTTCGCACCTGCCTCCTCGGGATGGGACGACCCCTCTCCGAAGCCGTTCTCGGTGCCGACCCAGCCGGGGCGGACGCCCTCGTAGACGTTCGCCGGGAGCTCGATGGCGTCGTCGCGGGACTCCACGCGGACCATATCCCCGTTCTGGATGTTCCGCGGACGTGCGTCCTGGGGGTTGATGTGAAGGAAGTTGCCCCCGTAATCGGAGCTGTCGAAGCCGTAACGGTCCTGGTACTCTTCGACTGACTGGGGCAGCGCCTGACAGTGTCCGCGAGACATCTGCTCGACGAACACGTCGGTGAACAGCAGCGGGTACTCGTCGTCGGTCGTTTCGCCGTAGAGGTCGTCGTCGACCGGCTGCCACTCGGGGGCCGTGCTGACGCCGAGTTCGTCGGCCAGGGCGGCGTAGCTCTCGTGCGGCTCCAGGTCGAACTGGAACAGCCCCGTTTCGGTGTTGAACCCGTCTTCGCGGTACTGCTGGTAGCCGTACTCGTCGACGAGCGCGTAGCTCTGTTCGGCGAGTTCGTCGAAGCTCATGTCGATCGCGTCGAGCTTCTCGTCGAGGTATTCTTCCTCGGAGTCCCACGGGAAGTACTCGCCGTAGCCCATCTCCTCGGCGAGTTCTTTGTAGATATCGAACGACGGTTTGGTGTCCCACAGCGGATCGATCGCGGCGGGGGACGCGGTGACCCACTGTTGGGTCGGGTAACAGCTGTCCCCGCCGCTGTCGAGGAACGGCTGTTCGATCTGTGACGACTCGGGGAAGACGACGTCGGCGTTCTCGCTGACGGCGGTCCAGAACGCGTCGACGACGATTACCAGCTCCATCTCCTCGAGCGCCTCGATCCATTCCTGGGTGTTGCCGCTCTTGGGCGAGATCGACCAGTTGGAGACGTACCCCTTGATGTCGCCTTTTTCGACCATCGTCGGCACGTAGTTGTGACAGTAGTTCCGGATGTGCCGCTGGAAGGGGTAGTCGTCGTAGTCCGGCAGGTCGGCGTCCTCGTGAGCGTCCGGCAGGTCGATCCCGCGCTCGGCGTGGGGATCGTTCAGGCCCGGTCCGCCGTAGTGGCGGGTGCCTCCTTCGGTGTCGATGCTTCCGACGAGCCCGTTGAGCGCATGGATCGCCTGGGCGTTCTTGAAGCCGTTACCCTGGTAGGCGATTCCCGTCCACGGGAACGCCACCGCCTTCGGGGCGGCCTTCGCGAAGCCGATCGCGATTTCGCGGATCTCCTCGGCGTCGATGTCGGTGATCTCCTCGGCCCACTCGGGCGTTTTGTCGGCGACGTTCTCGCGGTACGCCTCGAAGCCGTAGGTCCACTCCTCGACAAACTCCTCGTCGTAGAGACCCTCCTCGATGATGACCTGGCCCATCGCGAGCGCGAGCGCGCCGTCGGTCCGGGGCTCGATCGGGAGCCACCGGTCCGACTTCTCGGCGGTCTTGGTGTATCGGGGGTCGATCGTCACCAGGGTCGCGTCGTTGTTCTGCTGTGCATCGAGGATGCCTTTGGGCTCCCACTGCCCGCGGAAACACTCCATGGGGTTGCGACCCCAGGCGATGATGTACTCGGAGTTTTGCCAGTCGGGCCACTCGCGACCGTAGCCGCCCATCCAGCCCCAGCTATCCGAGAAGGGTCCGTGACACGTCGTCTTCCGGCCGACCTGGATCGCGGCGCCGTAGATCCGCTGAAAGAGCTTGTCGTGTGTGTCGGTAAGCGGGTAGCCCTGGTAGCGGAGCATCTTCTCGGCGCCGTGTTCCTCGCGGAACTGTTCGAGCCGCTCGGCGGCGAATTCGATGGCCTCCTCCCAGGAGGCCGACTGGAGTTCGCCGTCTTTCCGGATGTACGGCTGCCGGATCCGGTTGGGATTGTAGGTCTTGTCCAGTTGGGCGACGCCCTTCGAGCAGAGTGTCCCCTCGCGACCTTGGCCGCCGCTGGCCTTCGGGTGACCGTCGACGCCGGTGAGGTCGATGGCTCTGCCGTCCTCAACCGCGATCTCCTGGCCGCAGGAGGCCCGACAGATCCAGCAGTTTCCGTGGACGATCTCGCGGTCGGTCTGCTCTTGGGCGGCGACCGTATCCGTTTCCGTCGAGATGGCACCACCGCCGACGGCGGCGGCGGCCCCGGCTGCCGCGCTGGTCTTCAGGAAGTTTCGGCGACTGACGCGCCCGCCGCCGGTCGGTTCGACTGCCTGGCTTTCGGACGGTCCGACGCGTTCACTCATCAGTGCTCCCTCCGTTCGTATACGGCGGACGCCGGCATCTCTCCGGCGTTACGCCGTGTCGGCACCTGGTTCGATGTCACGGTGACCACCACAGGTGAGAATACGGATTGGATCCTGATCCCGGTTGTTGCGGATATACTGTCTTTTTAAACTGAGGACGTGTGAAGGGTGTATACCTGTGTCAAACCGTGGGTTCTCGGATAGGGACGGTCGGGGGGAACAGTCGGTTGGACAGTCGGGAGAGAGGTCTGCCTCCGATCCCTTTTTGCTATCTCATCGCGTCGAGAACGAGCTTTCGCTCGGCGGAGCGCAGTCGTTGAGAGATGGATGATTTCGAGACGCCGAACTCGTCGGCAATCTCGTCGAGGCCGACCTCGCGGGGGCGCTCGTAGTAGCCGTGTTCGATCGCCCAGTCGACGGTCTCGCGCTCGAGGTCGGTCAGTCGGGAGACGTTCACTGTCTGGAGTTCGTGGAGGTTTTCGCTGCCCGAGACCAAAGAGAGTTGCTGGACCTCCACGTCGGCGATCTCCGAGAGATCCTGCACGATGTCCATCAGGGTGAATCGGTCCGGGGGATACGTCTCGACGGTCAGTTCGCCCTTTTTCCGGTCGGCGATCACCGCCACGGAGTCGTGTTCGGTGAAGGCGTTGCAGAAACACGACTCCTCGATCTCGGTTCTGACGTATCGGACCGAGTCGTTCGACGATCGAACGGGTGACGCCTTCGTGATCAGGTGACAGTCACCGTTCAGGCTCGCCTTTTCGATATCGGTCACGCACGGACACGCGTCCGTGAGCGGGCAGGGGTGATCTTCGGGCAAGCGGACGGAGAGTTTGGCGCATAACTCGCGGGAATCGCCGAGCAGCTTGTCGATGGAGGTTCCCGATCCCATGTGAGAAAATTCACTCACTTCTTGTAATAATCCCCCGTGGCTTTTCCCGTGGAGAAAACTGGCGAAGTGTTTAATATTTCGACCGACAGGGCCGGTGTCTTTCGCGCCTCGCAGGCCGCCGCCCCCCGTCGATCCGGAAGCCTTAAACGACGAACGGAACTGTATCAATATGCGGGCCGGTGGGGTAGCTTGGTATCCTTCGGCCTTCGGGTGGCCGTAACCGCAGTTCGAATCTGCGCCGGCCCACTTTTCCGCACTTCGCAACCGTGAGCGGAGCGAACGGTCCGTAGTGCGTGAAAAGTCCTCTGCCAAGCAGATTCGAACCCTACCAGAGGCAGCCCGCACAGGAGCGAAGCGACGAGCAGGAACCTCTGGTTCCGGTTCGACATCTGCGCCGGCCCACTTTTCCGCACTTCGCAACCGTGAGCGGAGCGAACGGTCCGTAGTGCGTGAAAAGTCCTCTGCCAAGCAGATTCGAACCCTACCAGAGGCAGCCCGCACAGGAGCGAAGCGACGAGCAGGAACCTCTGGTTCCGGTTCGACATCTGCGCCGGCCCACTTTTCCGCACTTCGCAACCGTGAGCGGAGCGAACGGTCCGTAGTGCGTGAAAAGTCCTCTGCCAAGCAGATTCGAACCCTACCAGAGGCAGCCCGCACAGGAGCGAAGCGACGAGCAGGAACCTCTGGTTCCGGTTCGACATCTGCGCCGGCCCACTTTTCCGCACTTCGCAACCGTGAGCGGAGCGAACGGTCCGTAGTGCGTGAAAAGTCCTCTGCCAAGCAGATTCGAACCCTACCAGAGGCAGCCCGCACAGGAGCGAAGCGACGAGCAGGAACCTCTGGTTCCGGTTCGACATCTGCGCCGGCCCACTTTTCCGCACTTCGCAACCATTTATTAGACGGCCGGTCACCGGCCGCGCTACGCTCGTTCCTGGAAGACCTCACAACACTGCCCCACAGTAGTCACACTCGGATCGATCGGCGTCGTTCCGTGCGCCACAGTCGGGGCAGTTGCACCGTCGCTTCTCCGTGGCGGTGTCGGCGGCCGACGGCACCGGCGCCCCGCAGGAACTGCAGTAGTTGACGCCGAACTCACTGTCCTCGCCTTCGACGTCCCCCTCTCCGAATTCGGGGGCGAGTTCCGCCCCGCAGTTGGCGCAAAACCGCGGAGGGGTCTCTCCATCGCGATTCAGGCCACGCCGCTTTCGATACACCTGGATCATCCCGATCAGTAGCATCGTTCCGACCACGATCCAGCCGAGGGGACCCATCGCGAGCACCGTCACGAACAACACGTAGCCGACGACGAGGATGCCGACGGCCAGGAGGGCAGTTCGCAGGGACATACGCCCGTCTACCGACGGCGGCCAAATAATCCTTTCCGGGGGCGGGGGGGAGAGGGGCTCACTCGTCGAGCCAGACGTTGTTGTAGTCGCTGACCATCCGCGGGTTGCGCTGTTCGCGGGGGTGGGCGACCAGATCGTTCACGCGATCCCGGATACCCAGCGACACGCTGAGACTGTACGCCGGAAGGTGCAACCGCTCGTCGAGGATCGTCTCGATGGCCGACTCGTACAGCGGCCGGCGCTCCTCGATGCTGCCGCCCCGCCGCGCTTCGAGGATCTGCTCCATCAGGTCGCCGTCGCGGTAGTACACGCCGTTGGTGCTGCCTTCCTGACTCTCGTGAAAGAGATTGTACACGTAGTTGTCGGGATCGGGACCGCCGAGCCAGCCGAGGGTGTACATGTTGCAGTCGTCCTCGTTGCCGGTGTTGTAGGTGTCGGTGAAGGTCCCCCAGTCGAGCCGCTGGACCTGTGCGCTGTAGCCGATTTCTTCGAGGCCGTTGCCGACGCTGACGCCGATCTGTTCGCGGATGTCGTCGGGGGGCGTGAGGATAGTGAACTCGTAATCTTCCGAGACGCCGGCGTCCTCGAGCAGATCGGCCGCGCGATCGAGGTCGCGGTCGTGGGGGATCTGGGCCCACTGGTCGGTGGGGAAGTCCCAGGTTTCGGCCACGGGCACCGGGACGGGCCCGTAGTTTCGGACGCCGGCGGGTTCGACGAAGTTTTCGACGGCCTGATCCATGGAGAACACGTAGTCGATCGCCTCCCTGACCTGCGGGTCGGCGGCGGGCCCCTCGTTCGTGTTGAAGGCGAGATAAAAGTAGGAGATGCCGGGGGCGTCGTCGATCGTCGCCTGCTGGTTGTTTTCGACGGTTTCCCACAGTTGCGGTGGGATCCCGCCGATGACGTCGACGTCGCCGGTTTCAAGCACCGTCACGCGGGTGGTCTGTTCTTCGATCGGTTCGAACCGGAGGCGCTCGGCGTAGGGGAGTTCGTCCCAGTAGTCGTCCCACCGCTGTAGTTCGACGAACTCGCCTTCCGTCCAGTCGACGAGTTCGTAGGGGCCGGAGCCGATCGGCGTTTCGTTGTTGAACGCCGTCCGGTCTTCGATCCGGGCGTCCCGCGGCACGATGTTCCGGGTGAGCACCAGCGTGAAGAAGGGGCCGTAGCCGAACTCCAGGTCGATCTGGACGGTTTGTTCGTCGACGAGATCGATCGATTCGATCATCTCGACGTCGGCGGCGTTGGCGGTTTCTTCTTCGAGGGGCGCCTCCAGTGAGTGTTTGACGTCGGTCGCGGTCACCGGTTCGTCGTTGTGGAACCGTGGGCCATCGCGGAGTTCGACGATGTACCGTTCGCCGTCGCGTTCGACCGTCGGCAACTCCGCTGCCATCTTCGGGACGGGTTCGGTCCCCTCGTCGAAGTCGAACAGTGGCTCGTACAGCTGTGAGGCGATCTGCTGTGAGTAGATGTCGTTGATCTCGATGGGATCCAGCTGGAGGGGCGTCTGCTGCTGTGCGAAGATCAGTTCGCCCCCATCGCGTGGTTCCTCGGATGCGTCCTCTCCGTCGGTCCCGTCGCTCCCATCGTCCGGATCCGCCTCCCCGTCGGCGGGTTCGGCGTCCTCGAGACACCCCGCCAGCGTGAGCGCAGTAATACCGGCACCGATACGGAGCACGTTGCGTCGTCGAACCGTCCGTTCGTCTTTTTGAGACATCGAACTACGATAATACAGGGGTTCTAAAGAACTGTTCCTGTCGTACCGGCCAAATATCACCGACATCTCGGAGACTCCTCCGATGTCCACTCTCGAAGACAATCCCTAATACGCCGGAACCGGAGCACCCGATATGGCTGCCGAGGGCGAGGATCCGGTCTACTACGTGATCAGCGATCTCCATATCGGTGGCGACGAACAGCTCGAGGAAATCGAGTTCATCGAGGAACTGCTCGAGTTCCTGGGGCGACTGGAAGAGACCGACGAGAACGTCGAGCTGATCATCAACGGCGACGCGTTCGGGCTCTGGGAGTTCACCGGTATCGACGGTCCGGAGAAGTTCGACGTCCTCGAGGAAACGTATCCGGAGCTGTTCGAGCAGCTCCGGGACACTGGCGAGAACGTCCCCATCACGATGCTCCCCGGCAACCACGACCACGAACTCGCCGCCTACGAGGAGTACGTCGACCGGTTCGCCGAGTACAACGTCGAGATCGTGCAGGATCGATCGATCACCCGCCCTGTCGGCGATCGGGTGATCCACTTCGAACACGGCCACCAGCAGGATCCCAACAACCGGATCGAAGACTGGGGCAACCCGCACATGACGCCGATCGGCTACTTCTACAACACCCACGTCGTGAGCCGTGCCGGCCACCTCTCGGACCGCGGCCGGTTCAACTGGCTGAAGGACGTCCAGGCGGTCACCCCCACCGAGCGCATGCCGAACTGGCTCGTCTCGAAGTACTTCTATCGGGAGATGAACCCCCTGTTGCGGTACGCCGCGATCCCGTTTCTGTTCCTGTTCAACATCAGCCTCGTGCTGGCGGTGCTGGCGGGGCTGGACCTGGCGGGGATCTGGTCGATGCCGGTCGACCGCACCGAGGCGTTCCTCGGCGAGTTCGGGTTGGCCGGCGCGGCCGCCCACCTCTTGCTTTCGGTGAACGTCGCGATCGCCGGGCTGCTGTTGCTCGTTGGGATTCCTGCCTACCTCTTCCTGCGTGACGCCCGGAAGACGATCGACCGGTTCGGCGTCTTCGAGACCGAGATCACGGTCGACCCGGAGCGGCCGTACCGCAAGGCTGCCCGGGAGATATTCTCTGAGAACCCCGAAACAGCGATCTTCTGTTATGGCCACACCCACCGGCCGAAAGTACGGGAGGTCGACGGTGGCCTGCTGGTCAACACCGGGACCTGGCTGAAGCGACTCCACCGACGGGAGGTCATCGCCGGACGACTCCCCCCGGTCTTTTATCCTTCCTACCAGCTGTGTGCTGTCCGGATCGAGTCCGATCCGGAGGGCGTGGCCGTGGAGTACGAGGGGATCGAAAAACCGAGCCCAGTCTCCGAAGAGCTCACCCTCACGGAGCGACTATTGACACTCGGCCGCGAGCCGAACCCGACGCTTCCCGACCGGACGGTCGTGCCGTCCGACGCCGATCCGTCAACGGACGATGCGGCAACGGACGATTCGGGGGACGATGCGGCCGACGCGGTCGCCCGTGCCAGTCGGTGAAACCGCCCCTGACGTCGGCCGGCCGATCAGCCGTCGATGTCGAGTGCTTCGGCTTGTGCGTCGATTTCGGCCTGTATCGTTTCGATCGTCTCCTCGCCCTCCTCGCCGTCGAACAGGTGCGAAAACCGGTCCTGTCGCTCGAGATACTCCTCGATCGGTTTCCGATCGCGGACCGTCTTCACGTCCGTCACCTCGCCGTTCTCCATCTCGTAGATCGGATAGACGCCGGTTTCGACCGCCAATTCGCCCAGATCGATCGTCTCCTCCGCGTCGAATCCCCAGCCGACCGGACACGGCGAGAGCACCTGGACGTAGGCGGGACCGTCGATCTCCAGGCCGGCGCTGACCTTCTTCCGGAAATCGATTGGGTCGGAGATACTCGCGGTCGCGACGTACTCCACGCCGTGGGCGGCCGCGATCGCGGGCATATCCTTTTTGGGGCTGTCTTCCCCGGTGCTGTACGCGCCGGAGGGGGTCGTGGTGGTGTGCGCTCCCGGCGGGGTGGAACCGCTGCGCTGGACGCCGGTGTTCATGTACGCCTCGTTGTCGTAGCAGACGTACAGGACGTCGTGTCCACGTTCGAACATGCCGCTGAGGCTGCGCATCCCGATGTCGAAGGTGGCGCCGTCGCCGGCGAACACGATGAAGTTCACGTCCTCGTGGTCCTCGAACTCTTCGCGCCCCTGGCGGGAGAACGACCGGTACGCCGCCTCGATCCCCGAGGCGACGCCGGGGGCGTTGGCGAACACGTTGTGGATCCAGCTGACCCCCCAGGCGCTTTCGGGGAACGGCGAGGATACCACCTCCATGCAGCCGGTCGGGTTGACGACGATCGTGTTTTCGCCCGCCTCCTCGACGACGTGTCTCGCGACCAGCGCCGGCCCACACCCCGAACAGGCGCGGTGACCCGGCGCGAAGCCGGCGTCGTCGTAGTCGAACTCAGATACGTCGTCGAGTTTCTCATCGAGTTGCTCTGTGGACATCAGTGGGACACCTCCTCGGGCAGGATCTCCTCGCGGAGCTGCGGCCAGACCTCCTCCTCGTCGGGCGCGAACTCGTGGGGAGAGACGTCGGCGTCGACGTACAGCTCGTCGGCAATGCCGACGACGTCCTCGACGGTGATGTCACGGCCGGCCAGACCGATCACGAAGTCGCGGACCAGGGGGCGGTCCGGAAGGTTGTACAGTTCGGACTTGAGCTCCATCGAGAGGGGCCCCCCCGATCCCGGCGAAATCGCCTTCTCCAGGACGCCGACAGCCTCGACGCCTCCGAGCACCTCGCGCAGCGCCTCGCCCGGGAACGGCCGGAACACTCGCGGCCGGACAACCCCGACGCGGATCCCGTCCTCTCGGGCCCGGTCGACAGCGTCCTTTGCGGTTCCCGCCAGGCTGCCGAGAGTGAGCAACGCGACGTCGGCGTCGTCGAGCCGGTAGGTGTCGACAAGCCCGCCTGCGTCGCCGTACGAGCGGCCGAACACCTCCTCGAACTCGGCGGTGGCACGTTCGATGGCGTCGCCGGCCCGCAGCAACACTTCGTGGGGGACGTACTTCGCCTCGGTCCAGTGTTCGGGTCGGGCGTACGCGCCCATCGTCTTCGGCTCCGAGGGATCGAGCGTCTGTTCGGGCTCGTACGGCGGCAGGAACTCCTCCACCGGCTCGGGTTCGGGCACGTCGACCGGCTCCTGGACGTGCGTGAGGACGAACCCGTCGAGGTTCGACATGACCGGCAGCTTCAGTTCCTCGGCGACGCGGAACGCGATCAGCGTGTTGTCGACTGCCTCCTGGACGTCCTCGGCGTACAGCTGAATCAGCCCGGAGTCACGCTCGGCCATCGTGTCGGTGTGGTCGTTCCAGATCGAAAGCGGTGCGGAGATGCTGCGATTCGCGACCGCCAAAACGAGGGGAAGCCGCATCCCCGCGGCGGTGAAAAGCGGCTCGCTCATCAGCTTCAGCCCGTTCGAGGAGGTGGCGGTGAACGTCCGCGCGCCGGCGGCGCTCGCGCCGATCACCGACGAGGCGGCGTTGAACTCGCTGTCGATGCGCAGGAACTCTCCGTTGTAGTGGCCGTCAGCGGCCAGATCGGCGATCCCTTCGACGATCCCCGTCTGAGGTGTGATCGGGTACGCCGAGACGACGTCCGGGTCCGCGCCGACGACGGCCTTCGCGACGGCGTCGGTGCCTTTTATGATCTCCCGCGTCATCATTTCACCTCCGGTACCATCTCGATGGCGTCCACCGGACACTGCCCGGCACAGATGCCACAGCCCTTGCAGTAGGTCAGATCTACGTCGTACGCGCCCCCCTCGACCTCCTGTGCGACCCCGTCGGGACAGAACCGCTCGCAGAGCCCACAGCCGATGCAGGTCTCGGCGTCGAACACCGGACGCTGTGAGCGCCAGCTGCCCGTCTCGTTTGCGAGACTCGTTCGGGGCTCGACGACCCCCCCCAGCGTCAGCTGCTCGTCGGCGCTCATGCCGACACCTCCTGCACCGCGGCGTCGATCGCGGCGGCGTTCTTCTCGGCGATTTTCTCGTCGAACTTCTTTCGGACGACAGCCTTGGCGTAATCGGGCTCGACGAGCCCGGTCGCTGCCGCGAACGCGCCCATGAGAGCGGTGTTGGCGATCGGAACTCCGAGGTGCTCGCGGGCGATCGCGGTGGCGTCAATCGTTTTGACCTCGACGTCGAGATCGAGGCCGAGCTCCTCGATGGAGTCCGTGCTGTTTACCAGGAGCAATCCCTCCTCGCTCATCCCGTCGGCCACGTCGACGATATCGAGTAGGGACGTATCCTGGACGATCACGTAGTCGGGTGCGGTGACCTGGCTCCGCACCCGAATGCGGTTCTCGTCGAGCCGGACGTACGCCTCGACCGGCGCGCCCCGGCGCTCCACGCCGAACGCCGGGAACGCCTGCGCCCAACTGGATCCCTCGAAGGCAGCACCCGCGATGAGCTGAGCCAGCGTCACCGACCCCTGTCCTCCGCGACCGTGAATTCTGATTTCCTGCATACGAGCGTCTCCCAGCTGACTGTAGGGAACCGATCCCGGTCAACGTATTCCCGCTATGTTGGGGGACTATATCATATCAGATCGTTGTAATGTTGATGAAAGATAATGGGGGTATCGGAGAACTGTCCGCCAATTGGTGGGAGTGGTTCGAACTATGAGGACTCTATCATGTTTTTACATTATATTACTGTTGCGTGGTATCTTTCGAGCGATCGTTCGCGGGAGTGTCCACCTTCGACCGGGATGCCGGGGGCTTATCTTCCCAGTCTGCCTTCCGCCGGTATGCTCACGTTCATCGGGCTCGGGCTCTACGACGAGCGGTCCGTCACCGTCGAGGGACAGGAGGCGCTCCGGTCGGCGGACCGCGCCTTCGCCGAGTTTTACACCAGCCGACTGATCGGGACCGACATCGAAACGCTGGAGGCGTACCACGGGACCGAGATCGAGGTCCGGGACCGGGAGGGGGTCGAACGGGATCCGGAGCCGATTCTCGAGGCGGCAGCCGGAGGAAATGTGGCGTTTCTCACGGCCGGCGACACGATGATCTCGACGACGCACGTCGACCTCCGGCTGCGCGCCCACGAACGCGGGATCGATACCCGAGTGATCCACGGGGTAACCGCCGAGTCGGCCGCCGCGGGGCTCACCGGCCTGCAGAACTACCGGTTCGGGAAGGCAGTCACGCTCCCGTTTCCGTACGCTCACGGCGGCGAGGGGGTCCCCGACAGCGTGCTCGATTCGGTCGAGGCCAATCGCGATCGGGGTCTCCACACCCTGGTGTATCTCGACATCAAGGTCGGCACGGGTCCGCGGGGACCGGATCCGGATCACGAGGAGTACATGACTGCCGACGTCGCCGCCGACCTGCTCGCGTCGGCGTGGCGCGACGAACTGGGGGTCGTCGTCGCCCGGGCCGGGAGTCCCGATCCGGTCGTCGCAGCCGATCGGCTGTCGGCCCTTGCAGACCGGTCGTTCGGGGATCCGCTCCACCTGCTCGTCGTCCCCGGTGATCTCCATCACGTCGAGGCCGACGCGCTGGCCGGACTGGCGGGCGCCCCTGCGGAACTCCTCGGGGAGTGATCAGTCCACCCCGTCGGGATCACTCGCCTCGCCCACCTCGCCCCCAGTTGCCTCCGTTGCCCCCCCGCCGGCCGTGTCCACTGACGCCGTGGTCGCGGGTCGTCCGCGGTCTTCGAGGTTCGTCGGTTCCCGCGGGAGGTCGATTACCTCCTGGAGGTCGTGTTCCTCGCCGGTGAGCACGTAGAGGACGTCCTCCAGAACGATCAGGAGTTCCGGAAGCTGTCGGACCACCAGATAGGTGACGCCGATCAAGGCGACGACTGCAAGCACCTGGCTGATGATCCGATCGGAGACCAGAAACGAGACGCGGTACGGGTTGGTCTCGCCGAACAGGAACAGCACTGCCTCGGGGAACCAGCGCATGTACTGGTTGCCGGTCACAATCGTGATGAACGAGGTGCGGAGCACGTTAAGCACGTAGATGATCCCGATCGCGAGCGCGAGCGCACGGAGTTTGCGGACCAGCGGCGCCCGAACCGCCGCGATCAGTCCCGCGAAGATCGACATGCTCCCGATTCCGGTGCACGCGAGCACGACGGTGACGTAGATGGCGTGTTCCTCGCCGCCGTCGGCGTAGAGCCACCGGAACGTGGCGTCGTAGCCCTCGCTGCTCTCGATCATCTCGGGCGTGTATCCGACCGCCTCCATCACGAATGCGGTCATGACGGCGGTGTGTTCGATCAACACCTGCCTCGGTGCGGGGAGTGCAACCCCCGCGATCGACAGCGCGGGGATCGTCTCGAACGGGAGGTAGACGACGCCCATGACCGCGACCGCACGGGTGAGAACGAACAGCGTGTCCCGGCCGGAGTAGACGAGCCAGCCGACGTACGCGGACGCCGGAACCGCGACGAGGCTCAATATCCCCTCGACGTACGACTGGTGGACGAACGCGAAGTGGGGGACCAGGTTGAGCCAGAACGCCGCGAAGACGAGCCACGCCGCGAACGCGACCACCCGGACTGGTTTCCCGATCGACGCCCCGGACGCGAGGCTACCGCTCGTCCCGGCTCGCCGGCGCTGCCGCCACTCCAGTAGGGCCGCAAGCACGAACAGGCCGATCGAGAGCCACGCCAGCCCGTCGGAAACGGGGCCGACCTCGAACAGCCCGTCCGGGCCGACCTGGAGGAGGCTGGCCGGCGGGGGTATTGATCCGGGGGCGGTGCCGTGCATATCCGCGATAACGGGATGGGTGAGTAAATCCCTTGTTACTCGTTTTTCGGCGTCCCGTCGATCGTCATTCGCCCTTCGGCGTCCCGTCGAACCGGTACTCCGAGGAGTTGTCCTGCGGATCGTACCCCAGAACCTCCCGCGCTCGGTCGATGGAGTAGTACTTGCGGTCGTTGTCGGAGATGCCGTAGACGATCTCGAAGCCGTAGTCGGCCCGGAGACACCGATCGAACAGGTGAGCACAGTCCCGGTGGGAGAGCCACATCGCGTGGCCGCGCTCGTACTCCGGCGGCGGATGCTCCCGAGTCAGGTTGCCGATCCGGACGCACACCACCGACAGATCGTGTTCGTCGTGGTAGTACCGGCCGAGGAACTCGCCGGTCGCCTTCGAGACCCCATAGAGGTTCCCCGGGCGCGGGAGCTCGGTGCCGTCCAGTCGAAACTCGTCGCTTGTCCGGTACATTCCGGGGGTCCGGTCGTCGGTCTCGTAGGCGCCGACGACGTGATTCGAAGAGGCGAACACGAACTTCTCCACGCCTGCCTCGACCGACGCGTTCATCACGACCTGCGTGCCGTCGATGTTGTTCCGGAGGACGCTGTCCCACGGCGCCGTCTTCCGGGGGTCGCCGGCGAGGTGGATCACCGCACCGCAGCCGTCGACCGCCTCCGCGACCGTCGATTCGTCGGTGACGTCCCCGACGACGACGTCCTCGCGGCTAACTCCGGGTGGACGCTCCTCGGCCGACAGCGGTTCCCGGTCGAACAGTCGCCAGTCGTACGGCTCGCCGATCCCGTCCAGGATGGCCTGTCCGACCCGGCCTCCCGCGCCCGTCAACAGGACTGGCTCGTCCATTCGACTATTATTCCGACGAGCGAGGGGAAATATCGTGTGGTTCTCCGGTCAGGGCTGCGTGTCGTTTCGTTCGAATCCCCTCCAGTGACCGCTGTACGCGGCACTCGACGACTGAGTGCCGCAAAAAAGCGCCGGGAGAGGGATTCGAACCCTCGATCCCGTGAGGGAACACGCTTTCCAGGCGTGCGCCTTTCCACTCGGCCATCCCGGCTCGTTCCAATTTACTCCGCTGAGACTGTTAAGTCCTTCTTTTCGTGTGACGGCGGCACAGGCGGTGGTCGGACGGGGACGACACGAACGACTGGGACAGCCGATCGTGGATCTCTCTTTCGGGAAAGCTTATTACCGTGGGAATAGTTAACACAGGTGACGATGCCAGATACGAAGACAGGCCGCGAACGAACTGGTCGTAACAAGCGGAGACAGCTCGAGCGGCACCTGGCGGAACGAGAGCTTCGCGCCGACGAGGAACCGCCGGCGATGCGCCCCGAGGAGATCGACTCGGAGTATCTGGTAGATCCCTCCGACCTCGATGAGTTCGACGGGACCGACAGCTTCGACTGGATCGACGGCTGACAGCGCCGTCCCGAACACGTCGTTCTTTTTGTACTCCGCCCCGAACGGGAGAACGTGAGAGCCCGCGCCAACTACGCGACGATCTACGTCGGCGCACAGCTCGCGCCCGACGAGCGGAAGCTGGATCTCGACTGGGCAACCGATGTCGGGGACCGAACCGACACCCACGAGTTCGAGGTACCGACGGCCGATCCGCGCGACGCGTACGTCGGCGTCCAGGCGTTCGATGTCGACGCGTACGGCCACGAGATCATCGTCAACGGCGAGGCGATGTCCGGATTCGACATCCCGCCGAACGACGGGTGGCAGTACTGGGTCGACACCCTCACCGGGACGTCGCTCGTCGAGGGCGTCAACACTATGCAGATCGCCCGCGACGCCGAAAGCCGGGACGCCTTCGCCGTCGGAACGGTGACCGTTCACTGGAAGGAACCGGTCGAGGAAGCGGACACCGAGTAGTGGCGACAGCTATCTCAGATAAATAGTACGTTGAACAGCAGTCCCACCGCGATCCCGATTCCGACGACTGTCCCCGCGTAGATAGCGAGCAGCCGCCGTTCGAACAGTTTGTTCAGCAGGATCAGGTTCGGAATGCTGATCCCGGCGCCGCCGACAACGAACGCGAGCACTGTTCCGATCGGGATCCCCTGATCGAAAAGCGCCGCGGCGATCGGGAGCATCCCGCTCATTCCGACGTAGATCGGCGCGCCGGCGACCGCGGCAAGCGGCGTGGCAAGCGGGTTCTCGGGGCCGGCGATCCAGTGGAGCACGTTCGTCGGCACTGCTCCGTGGATCAGTGCCCCGATCGCGATCCCGGCGATGAGGTACGGGAGCGTGCTCCAGAAGAACGACAGGGCTCCGACTCCGGCGGTGGCGAACCGTTTCCGGTGGGTGTCGTTCCCGCCGGAACTGCAGCCACAGCCGCCGTCAGCGGTCGTCTCCGACGCTCCGCCGGCTGCCGGCTTTGGCGTCCCGCCGTCGGTGGTCGCTTCGGCCGGTCCCTCCGTGGCGCCCGTCCCGGCGGTGGTCGTGACCTCCCGTCCGTCGGCAGTGATGCGGACGTCCTTGACGTACATCGAGAGGTCGAGCCGTCCGATGATGACGCCGCCCACGATCGCCGCGGAAAGCGTCGTGACGACGTACGCGATCGTGATGAACGGCCCGAACAGCCCGAACAGTAACACCACCGCGATCCAGTTGACCAGAGGCGACGCCAGCAGGAACGAAAACGCCAGCCCGAGGGGTGCGCCCGCTCCGATGAGTCCCGCGAGGATCGGAACCGTCGAACACGAACAGAAGGGGGTCACCGCGCCGAATCCGGCAGCCGCGACGTTTCCGGTCCCCTCGTCGTGGGACCGAAGAGTCGCCTCGACCCGTTCGGGCGGGAGATACTCCTTGGCGAGGCCGACCAGGAACGACGCGCCGATGAAAAGCGGTCCGAGCCTGACCGCGAGGTAGACGAAGTAATCCAGCGATTCGGCCAGCGCGGTCTCGTATCCCGTCGGGATCATTCGTCGTCCCCCGTTTCACCGGCGTTTCTACCCATCGCTGCGGCGAGATCGAGCAGCTGCAGGCTTGCGGTGTCGGCGATCCGGTAATGGGTCCATTTTCCCTCCTTTCGGGTGTAAACGAGCCCCGCGTCCCGGAGCGTCGAGAGATGCGACGCCACGGTCGACTGGGGCGCATCGAGGACCTCTTCGAGTTCGCAGGCACAAAGCTCCCCGTCGCGCAGCGCTTCGAGGATCCGGATCCGGTTTTCGTTCGCGAGCGCCTTGAACACCGCGAGCTGTTCGGCGGTGGTCTCACCGTCTGCACGCCTGGCGTCGATCAGTGACTCGTCGTCACAGCCACACTCGCCGAGGCGACCGAGCGAGTGACTGACCGACTCCGTGCTCCCGTTGCCGCTCATCTGCATTCCTCCAGCGCTCTCATTCGCGTCTCCCTCACTTTCCGTCCGTTTCGGTCGGTTCGGATTCTATTTCCTCGATTTTCATGCCACACGAACAACCGTCATTGCCGTCCGATCCCTCGCTTTTGAACGCGTTTACCAGGCGACCGATGATCGACGTGGAACTCATACAAATCGAGTTATCTCGATATAAATAAATAGCTTGCGTCTGTTCTCGCGAGTACAGACTGCCGTTGACCTCCTCTCCGCTCAAAAGTCGTCCAGCCGATTTCTTCGGTCAGTTCACGCCGTCGAGTCGTCGTCGGAACTGTTCCCGTCGTCGTCGGATTCGTTCCCGTCATCGTCGGATCCGTTCCCGTCGTCGTCGGATTCGTCGTCCCGGAACTTCTCGACGAGGTGACTGACGAGTATCCCGTGTCCCATGTATCGGGAGTTCTCGATACGGATGCAAGTCCTTTGCGGCTGTTGCTCCCACTCGACCTCACAAACCGGGACGTTTTCCCTCAAAAGAGCGGCCAATACCGAGGCCCCTCCCATGTGAGTAGCTACCACAAATGTCGGATCATCGGCTTTCAGTCCGGCGTTTTCTTCCGCTATCGCTCGCTTCATCGAACACCGTACTCGCGCCGTTAGCACAACGTTTATATAGAATCACAAACAACGAACCGCTGTACTATGAGCCAGCGAATGCAGGGCCAGCCGATGATAATTCTCGGAGAGGATTCCCAGCGCGTCAAGGACAAGGACGCCCAGGAGTACAACATCTCCGCCGCGCGTGCGGTGGCGGAGGCGGTACGCTCCACGCTCGGGCCGAAAGGGATGGACAAGATGCTCGTCGACTCGCTCGGCGACGTCACCGTCACCAACGACGGGGTGACCATCCTGACCGAGATGGACATCGACAACCCGACCGCCGAAATGATCGTCGAGGTCGCCGAAACCCAGGAGGACGAGGCCGGCGACGGCACGACGACCGCGGTCGCGATTGCGGGCGAACTGCTCAAGAACGCCGAGGACCTCCTCGAGCAGGACATCCACCCGACCGCGATCATCCGCGGATTCAATCTCGCGAGCGAGCGCGCCCGCGAGGAAGTCGACGCCGTCGCGTCCGAGGTCGACCCCGACGACGAGGAGCTGCTCAAGTCGGTCGCCGAGACGTCAATGACCGGCAAGGGCGCCGAACTCGAGAAGGAAGTGCTCGCTGACCTGGTCGTCCGGGCGGTCCGGCAGGTCACCGTCGAGGCCGACGACGGCTCTCACGTCGTCGACCTGCAGAACCTCAAGATCGAGACCCAGACGGGACGGTCGGCGGGCGAGTCCGAACTGCTCACGGGTGCGGTCATCGACAAGGATCCAGTCCACGACGACATGCCAACCGACTTCGAGGACGCCCGGATCCTGCTCGTGAACGAGCCGATCGAGGTCGAGGAAACCGACGTCGATACCCAGGTGAGCATCGAGTCGCCCGACCAGCTCCAGAAGTTCCTCGACAAGGAGGAACAGCAACTGCGCGAGAAGGTCGACCAGATCGCCGAGACCGGTGCCAACGTCGTCTTCTGCCAGAAGGGGATCGACGACCTCGCTCAGCACTACCTCGCAAAGGAGGGGATCCTGGCGGTCCGCCGGACGAAGAAGTCCGACCTGAAGTTCCTCAAGAACGTTCTCGACACCACGATCGTCACCGACCTCGACGCTGCGAGCGAGGCGGACGTCGCGGAGGGGACGGTCCGGCGCGACGACGACGACGAACTGTTCTACGTCGAGGGGCCCGACTCCCACGGCGTCACGCTCCTGCTGCGCGGCTCGACCGACCACGTCGTCGACGAACTCGAACGCGGGATCAACGACGCGATCGACGTCGTTTCGACGACGGTTTCGGACGGCCGCGTGCTCCCCGGCGGCGGCGCGATCGAGGTCGAACTCGCCCGACGGCTGCGCGACTACGCCGACTCCGTCTCCGGCCGCGAGCAGCTCGCCGTCGAGTCGTTCGCCGACGCCCTCGAGCTGGTTCCCCGCGTGCTCGCGGAGAACGCCGGGCTCGACAGCATCGATCTGCTGGTCGACCTGCGTGCAGCCCACGAATCCGGCGACGAGGCCGTCGGACTGAACGCCTACACCGGCGACATCGACGACTCCTTCGACGCCGGCGTCGTCGAGCCCGCCCACGCCAAGGAGCAGGCGATCGCCTCCGCCGCCGAGGCCGCCAACCTCGTGTTGAAGATCGACGACATCATCGCCGCCGGTGATCTCTCCACCGAAGGCGACGGCGACGAGGGTGGACCCGGCGGTGCCGGCGGCATGGGCGGCATGGGCGGTATGGGTGGCATGGGCGGCGCGATGTAACGGCCGGCCGAACCACTCGCAGCAACGATCTATTTTTTTCGAACGCGTGCCGAAACCCGTATCGGCGCTCGCACGTACGTGACGGTGATGGAGTGTTCGAAGTGTGACCGCGAGGCAGTGATGCACGCCGCCTACAGCGGATCGCACCTGTGTGGGGAACATTTCCGCCGATCCGTCGAGCGGCGCGTCCGGCGACGGATCCGCGAGGACGGGCTCGTTCCTGACGGTGCGACGCCGGAAGAGCCCGACCGGTGGCTGATCGGACTGTCGGGCGGGAAAGACAGCGTCGTGCTCACCCAGATCCTCTCGGAGACGTTCAGCGAGGACCCCCGAATCGAACTGCTGGCGCTCACGATTCACGAGGGGATCGACGGCTATCGCGACGAGTCGCTGTCGGCCTCGCAGGATCTCACCGAGCAACTCGGGATCCGCCACGAGGTCGTCCACTACGAGGAGGAGTTCGACGTCCGGATGGACGACGTCGCCGAGAAGGACCCGCTGGGGATGTCGCCGTGTGCCTACTGTGGGGTCTTCCGTCGGGATCTGCTGGAGAAGTACGCCGCGGAACTCGATGCCGACAAACTACTCACGGGCCACAACCTCGACGACGAGGCGCAAACCGCGATGATGAACGTCCTCGAGGGCGACGTCCGACAGATCGCCAAACACTTCGACGCCTCGCTGGGGCCGTTCGACGAACGCACCTCCCTCGACGTCGACGACCGGCAGCGGCGCGAGAAGCAGGAGACGTTCGTCCCCCGGGCGAAGCCGCTCCGGGACGTCCCCGAAAAGGAGGTTGCGCTGTACGCCCACCTGCGCGAACTGCCGGCCCACATCACCGAGTGTCCCCACGCGAACGAGGCGTACCGCGGTGAGATCCAGTCGCTGCTCCAGGAGCTCGAGGAGAACCACCCGGGAACTCGCCACTCGATCCTCTCGGGCTACGAGGAGCTCGCCTCGCTCGCGGCCGAGCGATACGGCGGCGCCGGGGGTGACCGCGTGGAACTCTCCGAGTGTGAGCGCTGTGGCTCCTCGACCAGCGGCGACGTCTGTCGGAAATGCCGGCTGCTCGAGGCGGTCGAGGGCGTCTGAAAAAGACGAAAACTGCGTTCGATCCCGACGCTATCGGATGACGTCCAGACCGTTGTTCGTCTCCTGCGGTTCGCGTCCGCCGTCGGACTCCCAGGACGCGCGGTCGGCGGCGTCGAACGACTCGTCGTCGATGCTCGCGCGGGACTTGTCGGCCTGCTTTTGCGTGGACGGGCCCAGCACCTGCGCGCTCTGGACGCCGGTCATGATCGCCATGACGCGGACCTTGCCCTTGTACTCGTCCTGGATCCGGGCACCCCAGATCACGTTGGCGCTCGCCTCGAGCCGTTCGGTGATGTTGTCCGCGATGCCCTCGGCCTCCTTCAGCGTGAGGTCGGGGCCGCCCGTGATGTGGACGAGCCCGCCGGACGCGCCGCGATAATCCACGTCCAAGAGCGGATGGTTCATCGCGTCGTTGACGACCTCCTGGGTTTTGTTTTTGTCCTGGGTCTCGCCGACCAGCATCACCGCGACGCCGCCCTGATTCATGATCGTGGACATGTCCGCGTAGTCCAGGTTGATCAGCGACGGCTGGGTGATCGTCTCGGAGATTCCCTTGACCGTCTCGGCGATGATCTGGTCCATCACCGAGAACGCTTTCCCGATCGGCAGGTTGGGAACGTAATCCAGCAGTCGGTTGTTGTCGAGGACGATGATCGAGTCGGCCTCGCCGCGGAGGTGTTCGAGCCCCTCCTCGGCTTTCACTGTGCGGGCGCGCTCGACGTTGAACGGCGTCGACACCATGCCGACGACGATCGCGCCCTGGTCTTTGGCGATCTTCGAGACGACCGGCGCCGCGCCGGTCCCGGTGCCGCCACCCATGCCGGCGGTGACGAACACCAGGTCGGCGTCGCCGAGTACCTCCTTGATCGTGCCCTGAGCCATTTCGGTCGCGCGCTCGCCCACGTCGGGGTCGCCACCCGCGCCGAGCCCGGCCGTCAGGGATTTGCCGACGAGGATCTTCGTGTCGGCCTCAATCATCTTGAGGTGCTGTTTGTCCGTGTTGATCGCCACGGTGTCGGCGCCGTCGACGCCGATGTTGTACAGTCGGTTCACCGTGTTGTTTCCGGCGCCGCCACAGCCGACGATGACGATCCGGGGATCTCCGAAGTCCTCGTCGTCCATGGCGTCGTCCATCTCGCGCTGCTCGATCCGGGCGTTCTCCATCGCGTCTTTGACGATATCCTGCATCGTCTACACCTTCGCCCAGTTGTGGTTCCGGCGACGCGAGTCGGCTTCGCCGTCGTTTTCGTTTATCATCTCCCGCACCGCCGATCGGATCGCCTCCGAGCGGTTCGGGAACTGGCCGGTCTCGACCATCTGTTCGACCTCCTCGATCTGCTGTTTCGGGATGCGAAGTGTCACACGCTCCATATTTTATGTTCCCCCGGTAAGACGGCCGGCCATGTTGGCACCCGTCTTACACGCGAAAACCGCCCGACGTGGACGACCCACCCCGGAACGGCGTCACGCTGTAAGACGACCGTCTTACGCAATCATACCCACCGATGGGATATACTTAAAAGTACCGGCTAACGTAAGACATTATAGAATATCGGCCGTAAACAGCCTCGAGGCGTTCGTTTTCGACGTTTGCACGTTCGGTATAGCTGCTTATCTCGGATCGAGGACGTCCGCAGCCGGCGTTCGACGGCCGCAACTCGGACAGAACGACCAGTCAGACCGGAGCTCGTCTCCGCAGTCACAGAACACGCGACGCGACGACTTTTCGCCGCAGTTCGGGCAGTACACGTGCTCTCCCGGTACTTCATCTCCACATTGCGCGCACGTCTTACGCGGCGTTTTCGCCTGGTCACCCGCGTTTTCGCGCTCCGTCTTACGCGCGTCCCCGTCCGTATCACTCTCCGTTTCGTGTGTGACAGTCGAGTCTGCATCTTCGGCGGCAGCACCCTCGAGACTGACGTTTACGGTCACTTCCGGCGCTGACGCCGGCGCAAACGATCCGAATCGGGCGTCGAGCCGCTCGGAGACGAGTTCGTCGACTCGCTGGGCGATCAGTGCGTCGATACCGTCCTCCGCTACGCCGGCCCGGCCGTCCGCCGCGCTCTCCGGCGACGGTCCGGAGGAAACGCCCCCTGTTTCACTGCCGTCGGACGCATCGAGGTACGTGCGAAGTGCCTCCCGCATGACCTCGCTTTTGGAGGCGTCGTACGCCTCCAGCCGCTCGACGAGGTCGTCGTCCGCGCGGAAGGTGATCTTGCTCATCGTTCCACAATTCGTTCCCCAGTATTTTAATCTTCCTTCCTGTCCGACAGACGTCTGTCAAACGTCAGTCGGTGGTCAGTCGGTGTCTGTCGGTAGTCAGTCGCGACCGCTCGCACGGGTCATTTCCCTGTGTGAGCGAGACTCGCGGAAGGGCTTTCCGTCTCCTTCCCCTCACTCGAGGCATGGATTACGAAGCGAGCCTGGATCGAGCGATCGATGCCATGCCGGAACTCGGTGGGGAGGAGGCGCGGCTGCGAATACCGGACGCGGAGGCGGAACCCGACGGCGCGTTCACGCGCTTTACGAACATTTCTGCGGTGGCGGATGCGCTCTCGCGCGATCCGGAACACCTCCACAGTCACGTCCAGCAGGAACTGGGAACGGCCGGTCAGTTCGAATCTGGGCGGGCACGATACAACGGGAACTTCAGCGGAGCCGACTTCGACGAGGCCGTCGAAGGGTACGTCTCCCGATACGTCACCTGCTCGGAGTGTGGCCTGCCGGACACCCGACTCGTCACCGAAAACCGGACGGAGATGCTCCGATGTGAGGCCTGCGGTGCGTTCCGCCCCGTCGCCAAAGGTCACGTGAGCACACCGAACCGGACGGAGCGGGAAACCGTCGAGTCGGGCAAGACGTACGAACTCGAGATCATAAGCACCGGTCGAAAGGGAGACGGGGTCGCCGAACGGGGCGAATACACGATCTTCGTCTCGGGCGCGCGCGAGGGCGAAACCGTCCGGGCGTACGTCGAAAGCGTGAGCGGGACGCTCGCGTTCGCACGGAAAACGTAGGCCGACGGTCCGGCGGACGATCGTGCAGCTTCTCCGTTCCGGCTCCCGATAGTTTTTGCCGACGGGGGCGCATTCCACGCGTATGGCGACCCGCGTTCCCCCCGAAGAGTTCCGCGCTCGACTGGCCGAGATCCGCGGCCGGCTGTCCGAGGCCGAAGCGGACGCAGCCGTCTGGTTCGGGTCGACGAGCATCGAGTATCTCACCGGCTTTTATCACATCCAGACCGAACGTCCTGTCTGTCTGGCGGTGACGTCCGACCGCGTCGCGATCACGGTCCCGCGACTCGAACTCGAGCGCGTCGAACCGAATCCTCGCATCGATGCAGTGTATCACTACTTCGACTATCCGGGCGGGAAACCCATCGAGACCGCAGTCGAGATGCTTCGGGAACTCGACGTCGACCGCGTCGCGGCCGACTCGGACGGTGCACCCGGCGTGATGGGATACGAAGGGCCGGCGCTGTCCGAGTTCCTGGAGGTCGACACCCAGGAGTGGATCTCCCGGATGCGGTGGGAGAAGACCGACGCGGAGGTCGATCTGGTTCGGGAGTCCGCCAAGTGGGCCAACCTCGGACACCGGTATCTCGCGGAGTACACCGAGGTCGGCGCCCACCCTGCCACGGTCAGCCAGCGCGCCTCCATGGACGCCTCGCGGGCGATGCTCGACACGCTCGGCGAACGGTACGCCGTGCGGGTCCGCGGGAGCGGCCCGGTTCACGCCGGCTACATCTCCGGCGAGGAGACGGCGCTTCCCCACGGCCACACCCCGAACGAACGGCTCTCCCGGGGGGACGTGCTGATCACCGGCGCCTCCGCGAACGTCGACGGCTACCACTCGGAGCTGGAGCGGACGATGTTCGTCGGCGACTACACCGACGAGGACGAACACTACTTCGAGCTGATGCTGGAGGCGCAGACGATCGCGATCGAGGCGCTTTCCCCCGGCGTATCCGTCGAGTACGTCGATCGACAGGTGTGGGAGTACTTCGAGGAACAGGGGGTGACGGAGCTGGCGCAGCACCACGTCGGCCACAACATCGGGATGGAGGGTCACGAGCCGCCGTACCTCGACCGTGGCTGGAGCGAACGGTACGAGGGTAGTGCAACCGAGCTCGCGCCCGGACAGATCTACACGATCGAGCCGGGGCTGTACACCGACGACGCGGGATACCGCCACTCCGACACCATCGCGATCACCGAGTCGGGGACCGAATGGCTCACCTACTATCCCCGGGATCTCGAGTCGAACGTCATCGATGGGTGAGGACACCGTCGGATACCGCGTCGTCGACGGACACAACGACGTGCTGTTGCGCGTTTACGAGGAGCTGCTCGAGGGATCGGAGGACGAGCCGGCGATTCCCGGCGGCGATGTCGGATCGTTCCTCGAGGGTCGTGACGGACACGTCGATCTCCCTCGCGCGCTCGACGGTGGGTTGGCTGCCGGCTTCTTCGCCGCGTTCGTCTCCAACGACCTCGATCCGGATTCACTCGATCTCTCCGCGGTCGACTTCGACGCCGGCGACGTACCGCCGCCGGTGGATCCGGCGGTGGCGGCACGCGCGACTCGCGCCCAACTCGCTTTGCTTTCCCGGTGGGCCGCCGCGGACGACCGGTTCCGGATCGTGGATTCGATCGCGGATTTCGACGCCTGCCTGGCCGGCGACTGCGTGGGGGCGATCCCGCACGTCGAGGGTGCAGGCGGAATCGCAGCCGACCTGTCGAACCTCGACGTCCTCGTCGACGCGGGGCTCCGGTCGGTCGGGCTCGTCTGGAGCCGACCGAACGCGTTCGCTCGCGGGGTGCCGTTCGTCCACGGATCGACCCCCGACCACGGCCCCGGCCTCACGGACGCCGGACGGACGCTGGTCCGGGCGTGCAACGACCGGGGGCTAATCGTCGACTGTGCCCACCTCAACGCGGCCGGCGTTCGGGACGTATTGGCCGAAACGGAGCACCCGCCGGTCGTGAGCCACGCTGGAGTTCACGAAATCTGTCCCTCCTCGCGGAACCTGACCGACGGACAGTTGCGGGCGATCGCCGACCGCGACGGGATCGTCGGGCTCACGTTCGCGACCCGGTTTCTCCACCCGGACGGCGACGACGATCGGGATCTCCCGCTTTCGACCCTCCTCGATCACCTGGATCACGCCGTCGACGTCGCCGGCGTCGAGCACGTCGGTCTCGGTTCGGACTTCGATGGCGCGACGGTGCTTTCGTCCGTCGAGGACGTCGCCGGACTCCCCGGACTGTTCGACGCGATCGAGGCGCGCGGATACAGCCGCCGGGAGTGTGTGTTGCTCGCCCACGGGAACTGGCGGCGGGTGCTGGCTGCGACCTGGGGCGATTGACATCCTCCGCGCGCTGAAGCGCGAGGCTTTCTCCTTGAATCTCCGTAATCGACGAGCCGTCCGCGTTATCGGAGTCGGAGTGCCACCACCGCCACGGCGAGAGAGCCGACGAGCCAGGCCGAGAGTCCGGTGAGGCTCGCCGTCGTCGACGCCGTCTCCGGCCCAGCCCCGCCGGCAACGGAGATAACGGTCTCGAACACCAGCCCACGGAACGCGCTCGCGGGGGACAGCGCCAGCGTGGCGTGGATCGACTCTCCCCCGATGGCTCCGCTCGCGAGGCCGCCGACGATAGCGAGGTCGGCGACCAGAACGATCCCGACGACGGCACCGACCGACAGCGCGATTCCGACACGGGCCGAGGTCGCCACCGCCGACACCGCGACGCCGACCGAAAGCGCGACGAGCGCGTACAACAGGCTCAACGCGGCGAGCCGCGCGAAAAGGATCGGCGAATCGGCCCCCGCGTGGGTCGCGAACACCGATGCCTCCGGCGCCGTCGACACCGACACCAGTCCGGCGACGGCCAGGAACGGAACGAGCACCACCGCCGAAAGCGGGATCGCCCGCCCAAGATACGCGCCGAGAACGTGTTGCCAGGCGGCGACCGGATACGTCAACAGCACGTCGAGCTCGCCGCTTCGTGCGTCAGAAAGCAGCGTCCGGTAGCCGAACGCCACCGCCACAACCGGCAACAACACCTCCAGCGCCGCAAGGAGGTCCACGCTCGTCGCCAGATAGCTCGACCGATAGCCGCCGCCGGCGTACGCCACGCCGACGATCGCGACCGAAAGCGCCGCGGCAAACAGGAGGCCGCCGGTGCTGCGCATCGTCGATCGGAGCTCGCGTGCGGCGATCGCCGCGATCGGTGCCGTCAGGCTCCGGCGACCTGCCGGCGGCGACCCGTCTCCCTGGCTCTGGATACGTTCATCAACGGAGGCTCCAGTAGCCTCGTCGGTCACTGTTGTTCACCTCCGGATTCCTCGACGTAGACGGTTCCTGCGGCGCCGGCGACGGAGGCGTCGTACGCCTCGGTCAGCGTTTCTACTCCGAGTTCGTCCCGCAGTGCCGCGGGCGTCCCGACGCGGACGACACGCCCGCGGTCGAGCACCCCGATGCGGTCCCCACTGCGCTCGACCGCGTTCAGGTCGTGGGTCGTCGCGAGAACTGCAACCCCCCGCGCCGCGAGCTCTTCGATGGCACCGAAGATCCGGGATCGCATCCCCGGATCCAGCCCGTGGGCGGGCTCGTCCAGGACGACGACCGGTGGGTCACCGATCACTGCCTGTGCGATCCCGAGCAGCTGGCGCATTCCGCCGGAGAGAGCGCCGACCGGACGATCGGCAGCCGCAGCCAGCCCGACACGTTCGAGGTGTGCACGCGGCTGCGGCTCCGGGACGCCGAGCAACGACTCGTAAAAGTACAGCGTCTCCGCGGCCGTAAACTCCGGACGGAACGCCGGTCGCTGTGGGAGGTAGCCGATCCGGCGCGGTCGGTCCGGACCGTCGTAGCGTATCCGCCCACCATCGGGACGTTCCAGCCCCACGAGCAGCCGCAACAGGGTGGTCTTTCCCGCGCCGTTGGGCCCGATAAGGGCGGTGAATCTCCCCTCCGGGATTTCGAGGGTGACACCGTCGAGGACGGCGACGTCGCCGTAGCTGTGGGTGAGGTTTTCGGCGGCCAGGACCGGCTCGTCGGTCTGTTCGCGTTCCGTTTCGGTCATCGTTCCTCCTCGGTTCGGTCTTCCGTTTTCTCCGACCCGGTGTCGGCTGCTGTCTCCGTGTCGTCGATCCACTCGAGCAGTTTCGCCCTCTCCAGTACCTCCGGGTTTGCAGGGGAGCCACGCGGAGCGACGTCGACGACGCCACCGGTTTTGAGACCGGGAACGGCGTCGGAAAGCGACCGCAGCGCGCCAACAGCCGGGGAGCGAGCCAACGTCGTCGCCCCGGCGGTCCGGCCGAGTCGTTCGTCGACTGGATCCGTGGCGACGTACTCGCGTGAAAGCGTCGTCGCATCACCGGGCTCGTTCACCCCGTCCAGGTCGCCGAGCGCGCCGTCCCAGTAGTTCCCGGCACCGTCGTGGGTCCAGATCCGGAGCGGTCCGATCCCGCTCGCGTACACGTGCCGTTCGTTCCCGACGAAGTCGTTCGCGACGATCCGATTCGTCGGGAGAATGCTCGACACCCGCGCGCCCACGTCGTTGTTCGCCAGGACGTTGTGTTCGTACAGCGACGTCCGGGTCGCCGTCGACATCCCGCGGTCGTTGTCGACGAGCACGTTTTCGGCGACGTAGACGTCGCTCCCCGACGGGGAGATCCCGGTCGAGCTGTTCGTGACGTCGTTGCCGACGATCGCGTTCCCGGCGGGATCAGTCATGATCGTGATGCCGCCGAACGCGCCACCCCTGACGACGTTGTCAGCGATCAGCGCGTCGTCGGTGTGCATCAGGTGAACGCCGTATCGCATCCCGTCCATCGAGTTGTTGCGCACGACCGCCCCGTGAGAGCGGTGTGTGTACACGCCGTCCCGGCCGCCGGCGAACGTCGAGTTCTCGACGACTGCAGGCGAGCGCATCACCATCACCCCCATGAAGCCGTCGAGCCACTCGTCGGCTCCGACGACGTCGACGTCCCGGACGACTGCACCGGGGCTGTCCCGCAGCAGGATCCCGTTTGCGGGCGTGTCGACGGCGACTCCGGCGATCAGCACGTCCGCGGCGTCCACGGCGGCGATCCCGGCGTCCCCGTGGCCGTACCCCAGCTCCACGTTGGCGTCCCAGGCGTCCGTCGGGACCGCGTCGGGATCCCGGGTTTCGTTTCCTACCCCCGAGATTGCCACGCCGGCCACAGCGGCCCGGTCGGCGGTGATCCGGATCACCGTTCCGTTGCCGTCGCCGCTGAGGTGAACCCGCGAGCCGTTCCCGTCGACGCCGACGAGGGTGATCGGGCGGTCGATCTCGACGTGCTCCTCGTAGGTCCCGGGCGGGACGACCACCGTCGTGTTCGGTTCGGCGGCGTCGACGGCAGCCTGGATCGTGTCGGCGTCCTCGCCGACGACGACGGAGACGGGGCGGGCCTCCTCGTCGAGCAATTGGGTCCGGGAGTCGACCTCGGTGTCGGCCTGGACCCTGCGATCGTCGACCGACTTTCGGACGCTCTCGGCGCCCGATCGTTCCTCGCTCCGGTCGAGCGCGGTTTCCCAGTCGACCACCTCACCGCCGTGATCGTGGACGAACGCCTCCGCCTCACCCCGGTTCGAGAACGGGACGGTAGCGCCCCCGTCGGGGCTTCGGGCGTCGCTTTCGACGACGTAGACGGCCTCGTCGGCGGCGACCCATCCCGGCGTTCGCATGGGTGCGGGATAGCCGTCCTCGTCGAGGCGGATCCCGGTGCCCGCATAATCGGTGACGTGGACGGCCATCGGGTAGCCGAACTGGGCGTCGTGTCCCGGCTGGCTGCTCACGTCGGCGTACGTCCCGACGCCGTAGTAGCCGGTGACGTACCGGTACTGCGAGTAAAACACCTGGACCCTGGGAAGGGAGACGTTTTCATCGAGCGTCGCGGCGGTTTCGCTCGTCAGCCCGACTGTAACTGTCTCGTCGAACGGAACCGGCTCGGTTTCGGTCGCGCCGGCGTCGACGACGAACAGTCCGAGTGTTCCGAGTCCGAAAAGCAGCGCCAGAACGATCCCGGCCACCGCGAGCGACCGGGGAGTACTCCACGACACACGTCCCCCTCGCGGATCTGTGGAGTTAGCCCCTCTGGTATGGTTCTCGAACGTCCCGGTCGGAACCGGTGCCGTCCTCCGGGTTCCCTGATTCTTCCCGTCGTCCGTATCCTGCCCCTTCTCGTCGTCCGTACTCCGTTTCGAACTCGTGGATCAGCTGTCCCATCTGGGCGTACCAGTCGTTGAGCATCCGTCGGAGGTTCGAAGCGATGCGCTCGGGCTCGGCCGGCCTGTAGACGTGATAGTATCCACCCTGATCGTAGTTGATCTGCTCTTTGCGGAGGAACCCGGCGTCGTACAGCCGCTGGATGGAGCGATACACGGTCGATCGCTCCCTGTCGACGCGATCGGCTATCTCGTCGACCGTGAGCGGCTCGTCGCTTTCGGCGATCGTCCGGAAACACCGCTCGTCCAGCGAGTTCAACCCGTGGAAACACTCGAGCAACCCCTCACACTCCAGTTCGTTTCTGAGGACCTCTGCCACGGAGTCGGACATATCCATTCCAGTCTACGGCAACTGTTGTGAAAAGTATTGTGAATACTAAACAATACTTATGGTGGTCGTCGATCCGCAGGGGAAACGGAACGAAACGTTTACGCGGGCACGGACAGTAGTGATCTTTATGAGCGGTAATCAAGGCGGACTGATGTCGAGTGCCGGTCTCGTTCGGTACTTCGATGCCGAAGACCGGAACGCCATCACGATCGATCCGAAGACGCTGATCGCCTTCGCGCTCCTGTTCGGCGTCTTCGTGCAGGTCCTTTCCCTTACTGTCTGAGCGGCTCCCCGTTTTCTATCGAGCCACCGCCGACACGTCTCTCGTCCGAGTTCGACGATCGGCGTAACCCACATCGACACACCCTTATGGGCGCTCGGTGAACCTCCGAGTATGACAGCCGTCGGCATCGATGCCATCGAGATCTGGAGCGGCAACCTCAAACTCGACTTACCCGAGACGTTCGCGTCGGTGAAGGGGGAGGACCCCGACAAGTATCGCAAAGGGCTGGGCCTGGAAGCATCCTCGTTCCCCGACGTGTACGAGGACATCGTCACGATGGGGGCGAACGCCTCGAAGCGGCTGATGGAGCGGAAGGGCCTGGAGCCGGACGACATCGGCCGGATCGACGTCGCGACCGAGTCGGCGTTCGACCACTCCAAGCCGGTGTCGACGTACATCGCCGGCTGCCTCGAACAGGTGTTCGAGGACGACTTCCGGCACGCCAACAAGGGCGAGCGGAAGTTCGCGTGCGTTTCGGGCACACAGGCGGTCGACGACGCGTACAACTGGATCCGGGCGGGCCGCAACCGGGATCGGGCCGCGCTCGTGGTCGCTACCGACACCGCGCTGTACGAACGGGGCGATCCCGGCGAGGCGACACAGGGTGCGGGCGCGGTCGCGATGCTGATCGACGAGGACCCGGACGTCCTCGGGCTTTCAGACGAACAGGGGTTCGGAAGCATGGACGAGACTGACTTCCTGAAACCGAACCAGCAGTTCCCGAGCGTCGACGGCAAGCGATCGGTCCAGGTGTACCTCTCCCGGATGCGGGAGGCGCTGGAGGACTACGAGTCCGTCGCCGGACGCGTCTACGAGGAGGACTTCGCGTATGCGCCGTTCCACACGCCGTTCCCGGGGATGGTTCGCAAGGCCGGCCTGCTGGCGTATCGTCACATCACCCGCAACACGGATATCGAAGACCAACTCGCCGAGGAGATCGGCCGCCAACCCCGCGAGGAGGAGTACGACTCCCACGACGAGTACGAGGAGGCCATTCGCGAGTACATGGACGCGTTGAAGGGCACCGAGCGGTACCGGAGCTGGTACGCCGACGTCATCGAACCCACCCTCACGATCTCCTCGCAGGTGGGCAACTGGTACACCGGATCCGTCCACATCGCCCGCGCAAGTGCCCTGATGACCGCTGCCGACGAGGACCGGAACTTCGAGGGCGAGAGCCTGCTGGTCGCATCCTACGGGTCGGGCGCCCAGGCGGAGATCCACGCGGAGACGATCCAGTCCGGCTGGAAGGAGGAGATCGAGGCGATCGACATCGACCAGCAGCTCGAGAACCGCTACGATCTGACGTTCGAGGAGTACGAACAGATCCACAACGTCCACGACCTCGACAAGGACGTCGAGGTCGACGCGTTCACTCAGCCGGAGGGCGAGTTCGCCTTCACCGGCTGGGGGCGGATGAACGAGCGCAAGTACGAGTACGTCGAGTGATCTTCTCGGGGTAGTTCCGCCCCGAACGGACGCCGTCTCGTATCGAGACGGCCCATCACGGAGCAGCCCCACGCCGCCTTTTTATTTGTGCCCCACCTACGTCTCCCATGACCGCCGATACGTCTTCCCGACCCATCGAGTTGCAGGACGGCGACGACATCGACGACCTCGTTGCCCGCGAACCGATCGTCCTGCTGGAGTTTTACACGAACAACTGCGGAATCTGTCAGTCGATAGAACCGGTCCTGGGGCACGTCCACCGCGAGACCAACGTTACTGTCGGCGTCTGCAACCCACAGACGGACATGGGCCTCGTGGACCGGTTTTCGATCACGAGCGTTCCGACGCTCGTGCTGTTTTACGATGGAGAGCAACTGGCCACGCTGTCGGAGGGGTTCCAGGGGGCCGAGGCGATCCTCTCGTTCGTCGAATCCAACCTGCCACCGAACGCGACGCTCGAGGGATCGATCGTCGGGTAGTCGGTCGTCGGGTGGTCGGTCGTCGAGTGGTCGGTTCGCCGATCTTCAAAGCTCCCCGAGATCCTCGAGGATTTCCTCGATCTCCCGCGTCGAGACGGCGAGCGAGAAGCCGTCGACCCGGGCCAGATCGGGCGCGTACTCCCAGAGGTCATCCTCGTCGATCCCGTGGAGCACCACCGCGTTCGGCGTCGGATTCACGACACGCATCGCCACGAGCGGCGACTCCCCGCGGGTGACCCCCGTGAACACGAGCGCCCGGTTCGTCGACTGCCCGTACAGCCGGTAGAACTCCTCGCTGGAGAGCCGCGTGATCGCCGCGATGCTGTTGATGACGGTGTGGCCGTTTACGGTGTCCCGGTCCCCACGGACGATTTCGGTCGCCCCCATCGCCTCGTAGAACGTCGACAGCGGCAGCGCCGTGGAATACTCCCGGAGGTCGTAGACGACGTCGCTTTCGAAGCCGGCCGAGATGACCCGGGCGTACTGACGGATCCGTCCGCCGCCCCGTCGCTCGTCGATGTCGAGCAGCGCCTCGACCATCCGCGAGACGACGCCGATTCCGGGGGAACTGCGCCGGCCACTCTCGTAATCGGAGATGACCGACGAGGAGACGTCGAGTTGATCTGCGAGGGCGGTCTGGGAGACGTCGAAGTCGGTCCGCCACTTCCGGAGCGTCGCGCCGGGATCCTCGCTCAGGGTGATCTCGCCTGCGATCCGGCGGGCCAGGTCCGCCCGAGTCGCCTCCCGATCTCCGTTGTCCATACGCGAGACGTCGCAATCGGTGCCGAAAAGCGTATCGAACCCCATGTTCGTCGCGCGTCGAAAGTGACATTGGGATGATTTTTCGAGTCGACGTCGGTTGATTCTTAACACTCCGCGAAGAAGAGTTCCCAACAACGGTTCAGATCCCGCGGGCTGTCCACTCCCGGCGACGCCGGCGGGGAGGCAGAACGAGCATGAAAAAAGTACGATTTGCTGACACTAATCGGGGGGTCGAAGCGGTCGACGACATCGAGGACCGCACCTTCGAGTTGCATCTCCCCGATCGCGGCGCCGTCGAGCCTATTTCGCCGGACCGGTTCGCCTTTCCGGTGACCGCCGGGATCGAGGTGGAGGCGAGCCGGATCGTCGTACCGGAGTACTTCGGGCTGTTCGTGTACGATCGGGACGATGAGTCGTTCGTTCGCACGATAAAGCCGGCGACGGACGGTTTCGTTGCAGATGGTACGTATGACGTCGATATCGGTGGGACTCCCCTAAAGATATACCTCTCTTTCGAGGGGGCGTTCGACGTCGCCCACCGTTCGGAGGGAACGGAGCCGGGGACGGTACTCGAATTCGACGGAAAACGGCGTGTCCGGATCGGGGCGCGGTCGCTTCACTCCAGCCCGGCCGGAACGATCACGACGACGGAGTCGGTCGAGGACCTGATGACTGCGGTCTCTTCGTTCGGCTCTGCAGTCAAGACGTTCTCGCCGGAGCGGTCGTTTCCCACCCTTCGCGGTCATCCGCCGCGGCTCGAGGTCGGCGAAGAGTTCTCCACCCCGCCCGGTATCGAGCCCCCGGAGACCGGAATCGAGATCGCGGTTCCGCCCGACGTCAAGTCGGTGTACACGGTCGCGTCACTTTCGTACTATCTCGGTGCGCGGATCGTTTCCGGCTCGGAGCCGGCGATCCTCGCGAACGGGGAGCGGTTCCCGTTGACGGGCGAGGACGCCCCGCGGAACGCCCGCGCGCTCATGGACGGCGCCGCGGCGGCCCTGGAGCGGCAGTTCGCGCTCGACTGCGTGGTCCGGACGGCAGGCCTCTACGACGTGAATCTCAGTGAAAAACAGCGATTGATGAAACACGTCGACGTCGATCTCCAGCACCTGTACGATCTTCCGCTTCCCGATCGGATCGGCGCGTATTTCGAGGTCCCCGGACACGTCATTGACGACCTCCTCGAATGGCACTCGACCACTGATATCGTGCCCTCGTTCCGGTTCGCGAAGTACCTACCGTACGCAGTGGCAGAACTCTCGCAAATCCGGAGCTACGATCCGTCCGGCGCTGACGAGGAATTGACTGCCTCGAGCGCAAACGCCGGTGACTTTTTCCGGTCGACCGACCGAAACGCTCCGGAACCGACCGCCCACGCCCCGCGGCCTGCGCTCGCAATGGGGTCTCGTTCGGCCGGTACGTCCGACCGACGTCGCCGGAGCCCGGGAGAGGTGGTATCGCCGCCGGAGGTCGACACGGATACACACATGTGGATCGCCGACCAGTATCCGGTCCGAGCAGGCAAACCGACACTGGAGTCACTGGAGCGGCGTTTCGACTCGAAACCCGACAAGGAGGATCCGGAATGGATCCGGATCCTGGTCGTCTGCAACGACTCGGAGATGCGCGAGGAGAGCGAGGACCTCTACGGCTTCCGTGACTTCTTCGAGTTCGACATCGACGTACGGTACGATCTCTCGACGGAGCAACTCCGCAATGCCCTCCACGAGGAGTTCGACTTCTTCCACTACGTGGGCCACGTCGACGATGACGGGATGCGGTGCCACGACGGCTGGCTCGACCTCCACGAGCTCGAATACACCGGCGTGGAACTGTTCTTCCTCAACGCATGCACGTCGTTCTCTCAGGGGGAGGCGTTAGTCGACGCCGGCAGTCGCGGCGGCGTGGTAACGCTCGCGGAGGTGTACAACTCGCTTGCCACTCGGTTCGGCCGGCGACTCGCCCGACTGCTGGACGCCGGTTTCGACCTGTACGGGGCGCTCGCGGCGGGGCGCGACAGCGTCATCGGCGGCGGAATGTACGGCATCATCGGCGACGGACGGGCGTCGCTCTGTTACAATACGGATGGGGTCCCGACGTTGTATCGGATCGAACGCACGGGGGAGAACGGCTTCGATGTTACGTCCGTCTCCTATCCAACGATAGGTTACGGCATAGGAAGTATGATGACGTTTATGTACGAGAAAGAAGAATTGATGCATATCGTTGCTGGTACCGAGGACCCTTATCGTCTATCAAGTGCAGAATTAGCGGATCTTTTGACGGATACGGCAACGCCGATCGAAGTCGACGGTGAACTCTTCTGGTCGAACGAGCTTACGCCATCGAATATTTAGGGACCTGGTGTAGCCATACCGCCGCCGTTCGCCACCACGCTCCCGGCCTGCGTCAACAGCAGGGTAATCGTGAAGAGGACGCCGATCATCTTGGGGTGCTGTGCCAGGTATTCGCTGATGCCTGTTTCGGACATACATGAACTGCTTCCGCCGGCAATATTAAAATAATATTTAAATAAATCTGACTATAAATAATCTATATTAAGGTACGTAAAAAGGAATAAACTACGCCCTGGTATGTTCGTTGATTCAACGGGATTCTACTAATAATTGGGGGGAATCGAGGACGGCATCCGGCGTGGTCGGCGGTTCGAACCGGCCGAAACCCGGATATTCCTTCGGCCGTATCTCCGGACATGCCGCCGACCACGGTACACGTGGCGATCGCGGGGCTGATCGCCTGTGCCCTGCTGCAACACCACTTCGACACGAAGGCGATACTACTCGTACTCGTCGCCAGCGCTGCTCTCGACCTCGACGCGCTGTTGGCCGTCTACTGGTCGGGAACGCATCGCGCCGCGTTGCACAACCTCTGGATCCCGATCGGGGCGTTCGCGCTGCTCGCGTGGGACGTGAAGTTCCGGTCGGAGTCGTACGTGCTCTCCCGGTGGGGAGAGTACGGCTGGCGGGTCGGCTGGGTGACGATCGTCGCGGTCACGTTCGGCCACATCCTGCTCGACGCCTTTTACAACGGCGTCAACCTGTTCTGGCCGATCCACGACCAGCTGTACGACTTCTCCGGGGAGCTACTCGTTTCCGACCAGCGGGGGTTCGTCCAGGACGTGATCGACCTCGGTGATGACGGCACCACCCAGCGCGGCGGCTCCGGTGACGTTCACTACACCACCGCCGTCGACCCGGCCCCGGCCCCCAGCCCCGAGGAGGATCCCGAACGCGTGGTGTATCTCGCCGAAACCGG
Source organism: Halalkaliarchaeum desulfuricum (assembly GCF_002952775.1). Taxonomy (NCBI): domain Archaea; kingdom Methanobacteriati; phylum Methanobacteriota; class Halobacteria; order Halobacteriales; family Haloferacaceae; genus Halalkaliarchaeum; species Halalkaliarchaeum desulfuricum. Next base: position 88,759 of record NZ_CP025066.1, on the reverse strand, counting down.
GGAACACATCCTGCTCACCGTCATCGGGTTCGCGGTCGTCGCCTACCGGATCTGGGAGCACCGGCGCGGCGGCGGAACCTGATACGGCGAACGCGGTTCCGGCAGCTACCGATCCCACTCGTAGTGTACCGCCGGCGGCTCGGCCATCGCCTCGACGGCCTCGCGCCACTCGGTCTGACTGATCGAATACGCGATCTGATCGTGGACGCTCCCGTCGGCGAATTTGATCGCGTTTCGGAACCTCCCCTCCCGCCGACCGTCGAAGCGGTCGACGTATTGTTCGACGGCGTTACGGGAGTTTTCGTTGTCGGGGTGGTGGGTCACACGGACGACCTCCAGATCCAACTGTCCGAGTGCCAGATCCAAAAGCGCCCCCGCCCGTTCCCCGGAGTAGCCGCGACCCCAGAAGCGTTTGCGGAGCCAGATCCCCATCTCCGCCCGTCTGTGGTCCCACTCGAATCTGAGTCCGGAAAAGCCGGCGAGGTCGCCGGCGCCAGGCTCGCCGTTCCGGGGCCGAATCGCATAGTCGGCGACGGTCCCCTTCTCGCAGCCGTCGACCCCGCCCTCCAGGAACTCGAGGGACTCCTTTGGATGGTCGTGTGGCTCCCAGGTGACGTGCTCGGTGACTTCTTCGATCGCGTCGCCGTCCGAACAGTACTCGTACAGTTCGAGATAGTCGACGTTCTCCGGGATCCGCGGTTCGAGCAGGAGGCGCTCGGTTTCGATTCGGTCGGGGAACATACATCGCGGTTTCGTTCGAGTATAAAAAGGATTGCTGCGGTGTGTGACACGTTTTCGGGGAAACACGGACCGGCGTCGCCCGGAGCGATCGGCTCTATCGACTGATTCAAGTACATTTGTACAAACGACAGTGTAATGGAGAGCCGACACACGCCATGAACGGAACCACACCATGAACGGAACCACGCCATGAACGGAATCGTGATCGGCGGGACGCGCTCGGGGGTCGGAAAGACCGTCGCGACGCTTTCGGTGATCCGGGCGCTGACAGACGCCGGCTGTGCGGTTCAACCCGCGAAGGCCGGCCCGGACTTCATCGACCCGAGTCATCACGAGCGCGTGGCCGGTCGTCCCTCCCGGACGCTCGACCTGTGGATGCAAGGGGAAGACGGGCTCCGACGAAACTACCACCGGGGCGAGGGGGACGTCTGCGTCGTCGAGGGCGTGATGGGGCTGTACGACGGCGACGTCTCCAGTACGGCCGCGGTTGCGGAGGCGCTGTCCCTCCCGGTCGTCCTCGTTGCAAACGCCAGCGCCGGCATGGAGAGCGTCGCTGCCACCGCGCTCGGTTTTCGGGAGTACGCCGACCGGATCGGCCTCGACGTCGACGTCGCCGGTGTCATCGCCCAGCGAGCCCACGGCGGCCGACACGAGCGAGGCATCCGCGAGGCGCTTCCGGACGAACTGACGTACTTCGGACGAATCCCGCCACAGGAGAACCTGGAGATTCCGGAGCGCCATCTCGGCTTGCACATGGGCGAGGAATCCCCGCTCCCGGAGGGGGCACTGGACGAGGCCGCCGAACACCTCGATGCGGACCGGCTCCTCGAACTCGCACGGGAGCCACCCCGGCCTGAAACAGTTCGGGAACCCTCTCCGTCCTCCGGAGACGGGCCCAGAGTCGCCGTCGCTCGCGACGCGGCGTTTCGGTTCGTCTATCCGGCCACGATCGAGCGGTTCCGCGACGCCGGCGAACTCGTCACGTTTCAGCCCGCCGCAGGCGACGACGTACCCGACTGTGACGGGGTGTATCTTCCCGGTGGCTACCCGGAACTCCATGCGGAGGCGCTTTCCGGGAGCCCGGCAGTCGCACAGCTCGCCGACCGGGCGGCCGACGGCCTCCCGGTTTTCGGGGAGTGTGGCGGCCTGATGGCACTTTCCGAGACGCTCACCACAGTCGAGGGGGACGAACACGACATGGCGGGGATCCTGCCGGCGGACGTCCGCATGCACGACCGGTATCGCGCGCTCGACCACGTCCAGCTGCGCGCCCGGAACGAAACGCTCACCGCGCCGACGGGTGGACGCCTCCGCGGTCACGAGTTTCACTACTCCAGTGCCGACGTCGCGGGCGACGCAAACTTCGTCTTCGAAGTCGAGCGAGGCGACGGCATCGCCGACGGCCTCGACGGGCTCACCGAACACCGGTCGCTGGGGACGTACGCCCACGTCCACCCCGAAAGCGGGGCGTTCGATTCGTTCCTCGATCGGCTGTAGGCGTTTCCGCGCGTCTTTTGAGCCCCGCACTCGAAACCCCCTGTACGTCCGCATGACTGACTGGACCGAAGCGTATCGTCCCCGCACGCTCTCGGAGGTTCGGGGCAACGACAAGGCCCGAGAGAAGCTCCGCGAGTGGGCGGAAAACTGGGACGACCACCGGGAGGCGGTCGTCCTGTACGGCAGCCCCGGCGTCGGAAAGACCTCGGCGGCGCACGCGCTCGCAAGCGACATGGGGTGGAAGACCGTCGAACTGAACGCCTCCGACCAGCGAACCGCCGACGTCATCGAGCGGTTCGCGGGACGGGCGGCGAAAAACGCCACGCTCGCGGGGAGTGCCGCCGGTGGGGGCGCACGCGGCGGCGACACCGCCTCGCGGCAGCTGGTGATCCTCGACGAGGCGGACAACATCCACGGCAACTACGATCGCGGGGGCGCACGGGCGATAACCCGGCTGGTGAAGGAGGCCGACCAGCCGATCGTATTGATCGCGAACGACTACTACGAGATGTCCCGGGGACTGCGCAACGCCTGCCGGGAAATCGAGTTCAGGGACGTCTCCCCCCGATCGATCGTGCCCGTGCTGCGGAACATCTGCCGGCAGGAGAACGTCGATTTCGAGTCGGAGGCGCTCCAGCGGATCGCCGAGCAAAACGCGGGCGACCTCCGCGGGGCCGTAAACGATCTCCAGGCGATCGCGGAGGGACGCGACCGGATCACCATCGAGGCGGTCGTCACGGGCGACCGGGATCGGACGATCGGAATCTTCCCGTTCCTCGACGCCGTATTGAAAGAGGAAACCCCCGAGGAGGCGCTCCAGTCGGGGTACGACGTCGACGAGACGCCCGACGATCTCGCCAAGTGGGTCGAGGGGAACGTCCTGAAGGCGTACGACACAGGCGAGGCCGCCCGCGCCTACGAGTTCCTCTCGAACGCCGACGTCTGGCTCGGCCGGGTTCGAGCGACCCAGGACTACTCGTACTGGCGGTACGTCACCGACAACGTCGCCGCCGGTGTCGCCGCCTCGCGCGACGGCACCAAAGGTGGGTGGACGCGGTGGGGACGCCCGCAGTTCTGGCGCTCCTCGGACGCGACCGCCGAGGAGGTCGTTCGGAAGATCGCGGCCGCGAACGGTTCGAGCATGGCGACGGCCCGCCGCGAGATCCTGCCGTACCTCTCGGCGGTCACCCACCACTGCAAGCCGCGGGAGCTCACGGTCGCGATGGCGGCTGCCTACGAGTTCGAGGAGAAACACGTCTCTTTCGTCACCGGTTCGGGCGAGTCGACCAACAAGGTCCAGTCGATCGTCGAGGACGCCGAGAGCCTGCGCGAAGAGCGGATAGCGGATCACGCCGGGGGCGCGTTCGAACCCCGCCGGGAGGTCGACGACACCGAGTCCGACGTCGACGACACCGAGTCAGACATCGGGTCCGACGGCGAATCCGACGCGGATCCCGGCGATGGCGACCCCGGCGATGGCGTCCCCGGCGATGGCGACCCCAGTGAGGATAAAAACCGCGAGGCAGAGACCGGTGACGGCGAAAATACGGACGGCGAGGACGACGGACAGTTGAGTTTCGGCGACTTCACCTGACGACCGTTGCAGCAGTCAGACGATCTGTTCGCCGTCGTCGTCGAACACAGAGATGGCGTCGACGGGACACACCCGTGCGGAAAATTCCGCCTCGAACTCCTCGCCGTCGGGAACCTCGAGAACGAACACCCCATCTTTTGTTTCCTCGGCGCCGGGAAGGTCGGCCTTTCCGTCGTCGACGTTCTCTTCGAACCCGTCCCACTCGTCGACACACTGGAACATCCCGATGCAGGTGTTCCGATCGAACTCGATGCGCATTGTGACAGGTGAACTCCGCCCCCCAGCAAGTTAGTTTCGTCGGCACAGCCGACCGGACGCCGGCTACCGTGGTTCGACTCGCCAGGTCGTCGCGCTCGTGTAGGACCACCGTTCGATCGTCAGATCGGGGACGGCTCCCTCCAGTTGCACCATCAACGCGCCGATTTCCTTCGCTGAGAGGTCGACGTCGTCGGCGATGAATTTGCTCTTGAAGTAGAGCTCCCCGTCCGCGTCGGCGGCCTTCTTTCGGAGATGACTCACGAGTCTGCGGGCTTTCGGAGAGTCGGGGAGCGCTCCGGACGTAGAGGAGTGGGCGCTCATCGGGACTCACCTGCCCCAGGGGACCTGTTGCGGGCCCGCTCGTGGCCCACCAGGATGCAGGCGACGTGCAACACGAGCAGGAGCAAAAACAGGTCGACCCGCTGTCCGGCGACGGATTCGTGCAACACGGGGACGTACGCCAGCGGAAGCAGGATAGCGCCCCAGAACGCGAGGACGCGGACTGTTTCGCCGAGGCGGCTGACTGCGCTTTCTGCCATCGTCCCCGCGGTTCCGGGGACGGGGAATCGGTCAGTGGAGGGTTGTGTGCTGCCGGACATTGGAGTTCACCTTCGTCACTGGATACACGGTCCCACACTCCCATATAAGCCCCAGAGCGTTGTCGTGGATTCGCCCGATTTGTCGTCGATCGAACTCGTTTTCACGACTGTTTCAGACCCACGCTACGTTTTAGTTAACTTTCCCAACCGTTTATCGCTGTTTCAGAAACGCTTAGAAGTTTTATCCGTATTTTTGAGGCTGTTTCTTCTGCATCAGTATAACTACGAACGGACCACATGTTTCGGTGACTGTTCCGGACGCCGATCGACGAACCGACCGAAATAGCGCGATGTCCGTTTTCTCGCGCGCCGGAGCCACCGCTCACTCGAAGGCCGGAATACCGGTGAGACGGCGAACGGGGAGCGGAGCGACCCGTGAGCGAAGCGAGAATCTCGTCCCCGAGGCCCTCGTTAAAAAAGGTCGGTCGTCAGGCGTAATAGTACTCGCCGTCCCGCTTTTGCTGTCGATCCTTCTGCGAGCCGGGTTTGTTGATCCGCGGCCGACTCGTGCGTTCGTCGCGCCGGAACGTGACCTCCAGGTCCGAAAGGAAGTCGTTCATGCCCGCACGCATCTCCTGGGGCCTGGAGGCGTGTCCCCGAACCGCGGGTTCGCCGTCGAACACCATCAGCCGGTCGGAGAGCAGATCGATCATGTAGATGTCGTGGTCGATCACCATCACCGTCGCGTCGTGGTTCTCGGCGTACCGTCGGATCGCCGTCGTCGCCTGCACCCGCTGATCGACGTCGAGGTGTGCCGACGGCTCGTCCAACAGGTAGAGATCCGCCTCCTCCGAGAGACACGCCGCGATCGCCACCCGCTGGCGCTCCCCGCCCGAGAGGTCGGTGAGGTTCTGCTCCATAATCCGCTCGAGCTGGAGCGGCTGGGCGACCTCGGTGTTCCAGAAGGAGGTGCCGAAGTCGTCCGTGATCGACGAGAGGAACGCGTCGACCCGCATCGGCTGGTCGATCTCGACGTACTGCGGCTTGTAGGCGATGTCGAGCCGGAAGTCGAGATCACCCTCGTCGGGCTCGAGCCGCCCGGCGAACAGCTTCGCCAGCGTCGATTTCCCGATCCCGTTCGGGCCGACGATGCCCAGCACCTCCGACTCGTAGACGGTCCCGCCCTCGACGGTCAGTTCGAACTCGCCCTCGCCGTAGGACTTGTACAGGTCGGGGTAGTCGACGAGCGGGTTCCCGGTCGACGACGTCCGCGGAGCGTGCTCCTCGAACTCGATCCGGGAGGGACGGATCCGCATGTTCTCGTTTTCGAGGTAGCCTTTCAGGTACTCGTTGATCCCGTTTCGCACTGATTTGGGATCGGTGATGACGCCGAACGCCCCCGGCTGTCCGTACGCGACGTGCAGCGAGTCGGTCAACAGATCGAGAATGGCCAGGTCGTGTTCGACCACCAGCATCGATCGATTTTCGTCTTCGGCGAGTTCCTTGATCAGCCGGGCGACGGTCATCCGCTGGCTGATGTCGAGATACGGCGTGATCTCGTCGAGGAAGTAAAAGTCCGCCTCGCGGGCCAGCGCCGCCGCGATCGCCACCCGCTGGAGTTCGCCGCCGGAGATCGATTCGATCGGCTGCTCCATTACGGGATCGATTCCGAGCCGATCGACGATCCGATCGAGGTCGCCACGCTCGTCGGTCCGCTCGAGCAGTTCGCGGGTCCGCCCCGAGAACTGATCGGGGATGCGGTCGACGTACTGCGGCTTCCGCGAGACCGTGACGTCGCCGGCGATGAGCCGTTTCAGGTAGTTCTGCAGCTCCGTCCCCCGATATCGATCGAGAACGCGGTCCCAATCGGCGTCGGCCGCGTGATCGCCGAGGTTCGGGACGAGTTCGCCAGCCAGCGCGTGGACCGCAGTCGACTTCCCGATCCCGTTCGGACCGAGGATTCCGGTCACCCGGCCCGGTTCGGGCAGCGGCAGCCCGTACAGCGCGAACGCGTTTTCGCCGTATCGGTGGACCGGATCGTCCGAGAGCTCGGCGGGGAGGTTGCGGATCTCGATCGCGTCGAACGGGCACTTTTGAACGCAGATGCCACAGGTTTCGCCCAGACAGATCTCCTCGGAAATGCGGATCTGGTCGGGATCGCCCGCTTCGGTGTCCTCGCCGCGGAGCGTGATACACTCCTTTCCGGTGCGGTTCGGCGGGCAGTAGTTTGCACACTCGTAGTTACACCGGTCCGGCTGACAGCGATCCAGGTCCACGACCGCGATGCTGTCGTCGGCCATACTACAGCGTCACTTCCGAGGTGAGAAGCACGGTGTACGTGATGAACCACAGCGTGAAGGTCATGAACGTGACGTAGAGGTTGTCCTTCACGCCGAACTCCGATATGTCGATCCCGATGAGCTTGAGTACCGGGAACTGGATCAACACGAACCCCGCCATCACGACGACTGCGTACGTGTTCTGTGCGGCGTCCGGCGTTGTACCGAACAGGTACGCGGCGACGATCGCGGACGCGATGCCCGCCAGACACGCGACCGTCGTGACCGTCACCCCCCGCGTGTGGTCGGAGTACCTGGACGACGTCTCGGTTGCCATACTGGTGAGTGCGGTAGCCGCCGGGAAAAGCCGTTCGTTTAGTCCGCGTCGGCCCTGCAGGCGTCGTTTTCGGCGTCCTCACCGGTGAACTCCGCGGCGGCCCCGTTCAGCTGATAGAGGTTCTGCCGAGCGTCCGCGAAGTAGACGTCTTCGTCGACGACGCCGATGTCTTCGAGCCGCTCCAGCGCGTACCGTACCGTCCGGGCAGAGAGCATCGATTCTTCGACGATCCCTTTCTGTGTCAACGAGCCGTTGTACTCGAGCACCTTGAACACGAGTTTGGCGCTCGGGGGAAGATCCTCGAGATCCTCCGAGTCGGTTCCAGCCATCATTACGAATCGAAACAGTGCTGAGGCATAAACCTTGCTCGGAATGAACAGTAGACTGACACACCGCGGCCGACTGTCGCAATCTTTTCCCCGGCCGCAGACAACGGATAGCCATGCGCATCGCCGTGGAAACCGATCGAGCCGCGTTCCGCGCGACGGCCGCAGCGGCCCCACCCGGCGCACGGGTTCCGGTGGAGCTTCGAGTGACCGTTCCGGATCCCTACGGGGCGTACCGACGCGCTCGCGACGGCCCGGGAGGGATCTATCTCGAGACGACCGGCGGTCAGTCCGGCTGGGGCTACTTCGGCGTCGATCCGGCCGAACGGCTGACTGTCAGTCCCGACGCCGTCGTCGCGGATCCCGATCTCGCTGCGGACGCCGAAGCCGGGACGTACGCCGACTACCGTCGACCGTCTCCGACGCTGTCGGCGCTGTCGGGCGTTCTCGACGCCGGTGACCTCGCCCGGGGGGGCTGTTCGGTGCCGTACCCCTGCGGCGTCGTCGGCTGGCTCTCGTACGACGTCGCCCGCGAACTGGAAACGCTGCCCGAGGAAACCGACAACGAGCGGGAGCTCCCCCGGCTCCAGGCCGCGCTGTTCGACCGACTGGCCGCCTGGAAGGAACCCCACGAGGGAGACGTCACGCTCCACGTCACGGCGTGTCCGACGGTCGGAGGGTCCGCTGATTCCGCTCCCGCTGATTCCGCTCCCGCCGATTCCGAGGAGGACCTCGACGCCGTCTACGACGCGGCGGTCGAACGCGCCCGCGACCTGGCCGAACGGGCGCTCGATGGCGATCCCGACGTCGGGCCCGCACCGGTCGACGCGACCGAGGCCAGGTTCGAGAGCGACTGTGGGCCGGCGGCGTTCGCCGACCGTGTCCGGCAGGTCAAAGCGTACATCCGCGACGGCGACACGTTCCAGGCCAACATCTCCCAGCGGCTGGTTGCCCCGGCGGCAGTGCACCCCGTCGAGGCGTACGACGCCCTCCGGGAGGTGAACCCCGCCCCGTACTCCGGGCTGCTGGAGTTCGCCCGCGATCGGGGGAGAGGAGAGAACGGAAACACGGGGCGGGACGACGGGCCCGGCGAGACGCTCGGCGTCGACCTCGTGAGCGCCTCCCCGGAGCTGCTTTTGCACCGCGACGGCCGCCGGCTGGTCACCGAACCGATCGCGGGCACCCGTCCCCGGGGTGAGACGCTCGCGGAGGACGCCGACTTCGAGCGGGACCTCCTCGTCGACGAGAAGGAGCGCGCCGAACACGCGATGCTCGTCGATCTCGAGCGCAACGACCTCGGGAAGGTCTGCGAGTACGGCACCGTGGAAGTGTCCGAGTACCGCAGAGTCGATCGCTACTCCGAAGTGATGCATCTGGTGTCGTTGGTAGACGGAACTGCCCGCCCGGACGTCGGTCTCGCCGACGCGCTCGGCGCGACGTTTCCCGGGGGGACGATCACCGGTGCCCCCAAACCCCGGACGATGGAGATCATCGACGAGGTGGAAAAGACCCGTCGCGGGCCGTACACCGGCTCGATGTTCGTCGCCGGCTTCGACGGGACCGCGACGAGCAACATCGTGATCCGGACGCTGACGCGGTGGCGCGACGAGTATCACCTCCGGGTCGGTGCGGGGATCGTCCACGATTCCGATCCCGACTTCGAGTACGAGGAGACGCTGGCGAAGGGACGCGCGCTCGTGACCGCGATCGACGAGGCGCTCGCAGCCGGCCGGATGCGCGTCGACGAACCGGAGGTGAGCGATGACTGAACCGAACGCCGTCGAGTCCACGCCCGAACGGGACGGGACCGTTCCCGCCGCAGCCCGCGGGGAGCCGACGGAGACGATAAACGAAGACGCGTATCTTCCGGAACCGGACGAACGCGACGTGGACGCGACGGTGCTCGTCGTCGACAACTACGACTCGTTCGCGTACAACCTGGTCCAGTACGTCGGCGAACTCGCAGCGGAAGTGATCGTCGTTCGAAACGACGCAGTCGACGTCGAGGAGGTCCGCGACCTCGACCCCGACGGCGTCGTCGTCTCACCGGGGCCGGGAACGCCGGCGGCGGCAGGCATCTCGATCCCGCTTTTCGACGCGCTCGACCGTCCGATCTTCGGCGTCTGTCTCGGTCACCAGGCGATGTGTGCCTCTCACGGCTCACCCGTGGGACACGCGCCAGACGTCGTCCACGGGAAACCCTCGACGGTGACACACGACGGGGAGGGGCTGTTCGGCGGCCTCCCCGAACGGTTCGAGGTCGGGCGGTACCACTCGCTGTGCGTCGAGCGGACCGACCTCCCCGACGAGCTCGTGGAGACGGCCCGGACCGACGACGAACGGGAGGTCGTCATGGGCGTTCGACACGAGACGCGCCCCCACGTCGGGGTGCAGTTCCATCCCGAAAGCATTCTCACCGAGGGGGGCAAACGGATGATCTGGAACTTCCTGAAACTGTGCGAGAGGTGGGAGAATGAGTGACAACGGCAACTCGAAAACGCGAACGGACGGCGAGGCGGAACCGCTCACCTACCACGTCGACGGCGAACTCGTCCCCGCCGACGAGGCGTCGGTCGCGGTGAACGATCGAGGGTTCATGTACGGCGACGCGGCGTTCGAGACGCTTCGCGCCTACGGGGGCGACCTCTTCAGGTGGGGAGATCACGCGGAACGCCTCGCAAACACCTGCGAGACGCTGAAACTGGATCACGGCCTCGAAGACGCGGACCTGCGCGCATGGATCGACGAGACGCTCGCAGCAAACGACCTCGAGGAGGCGTACGTCCGGCTGTCGATCACCAGGGGCGTCCAGCCGGGGAAGCTGACGCCGGATCCGGAGGTCGATCCGACGGTCATCGTCATCGCGAAGCCGCTGCCCCGCGGAGGCCGACCGGACCGGGGCGGAGAGCCGCGGTGGGACGGACCAGCATCCCTCCGAACCGTCGACGTCAGGCGACCCCCCGAGAACGTGATGCCCTCACATCTGAAGACACACAACTACCTCGGCGGGATCCTGGCCCGACTGGAACTTCGGGGAACCGACGCCGACGAGGCGCTCCTGTGTGACGTCGAGGGCAACGTCGCGGAGGGAACGACGAGCAACGTCTTCTTCGTCGACGACCAGGCGCTGCACACCCCGAGCCTCGATGGCCCGGTTCTGCCCGGCGTCACTCGGCAGGTGGTGATCGAGTTGGCCCGCGAGGAGGGGATCCCGGTCGACGAAGGGACGTTCTCACCGGCCGAGGTCCGCGAGGCCGACGAGGTGTTCATCACGAACACGACCGGGGAGGTCTGGCCCGTCGCGTCGGTCGACGGCGAGCCGGTCGGCCCGTCGGGAGGCGGCGGCCCGTTTTCGGAGGATTCACACGAACTCTACCCGGGCGGTCCGGTGACCCGGCTGCTCGCCCATCTGTTCGACGACCGGATCGAATCCGAATTCTACTGACAGGGGACACACAAGAGCCGTCCGACCGCGGCTGCCGGTCAGTTCTCGTCGAGCCACGCTTCGATCTCGTCGGCGAGCAGCCCCCGACGGATGATCTCGTTTCGGCCGGGATCGACGACTGTGCTTTCCCCGCCCGGCGTCTCCCCGCCGTCGACGATCGCGTCGACGGCCTCGCGTACGTCCGGATCGATCTCCTCGATCCGGCGGGCGCTGCCGGCGCCGCTCCGGTTCGCGCTGGTCGCGGTGAGCGGCGGTGTCTCCCGGAGCAATGCGAGCGCGACGGCGTGATCGGGCACCCGGATTCCAACCCGGGACATGCCGGCAGTGAGGACGTCCGGAACCCCCGCCGTCCGGGGGACGACAACTGTCACCGGCCCCGGGAGAAACCGGCACATGAACCGTTCCGTGCGGTCGTCGATTTCGGCGACTGTCGACGCGTCCTCGGCGGTCGGGACCGCAAGCGAGAGCGGTTCGGATCTGGGGCGCCGTTTGATCTCGAACACCCGTTCGACGGCGTCGGGATCGAGCGCGTCCGCCCCCAGGCCGTAGACGGTTTCGGTGGGATAAACGGCCGTCCCGCCCCCGGCGATCGCTCCAGCTGCCTCGCGAACGGCGGCGGCCGTCCCCTCGTCGAGGCGGGTGTCGTCCATGTCCGTCGGTTCGACGGACACTGAAAAAGCGTTGCGTTCGTTGCGTTCGTCGGACAGTTGCTATGTGTCGTTCGCGAGCTTGCCTTTCAGTTCGTCCGCAAACCGGTCGGCGAGCCGGGTGGGTTCTGGAAGCTTGTATCCCGCCGAAAGCGCCGCGACGAGCTCCCGGGCCGTCTCGGCGCTGGCGCGGTGACCGGGACTCACGTAAAGGGGGTTGATCCGCGGTTCGCCGTCGTACTGTCTGGACTGGTACGCGTACCCGATGACTGTCCCCTCGGGGGCAGTGACGTCGTCGTCGGCACCGACCCGAATGGGGGTCGACCAGCCCTCGGGCCGCCCGTCGGTCGGCTCGTCGGGAGTCCCGCACAGAAGCGACTTCGCGACGCCGACGGCGGGGCAGTCGAAGACGACGCCGACGTGGGTTGCGAGGCCCGCCTCCCGGAAGTGGATGCGACCGGAGCCGTCGAACACGAGCAGATCGGGCTCGACGGCGAGTGTGGCGAGCGCGTCGACGATCGGACCACCCTCGCGAAACGCCAGCAGTCCGGGGACGTACGGGATCGGCGGTTCCGAGACCGCGTGGGCCCACCCGACGACGTCGCGGCCCTGGAGCAGCACGACGGCGCTTATCGCGCGGTCGTCGATGAACGCCTGGTCGACGCCCGCGACGACTGGGGGGCCGCCCGGATCTACGTCCGCGAACGCGTCGCCGTTCGAGGCGAGTGTGTCCCCCTCCAGAGTGAGTGAGTCCCCCTTCGAGAACGACGCAAGCGTGTGATCCCCCGATCGATTCGGTCCCCGGGACTGAACAGGCTCAACGAGCGCGACCTCCGCCGGGGAAAACGACAGATCGTCTTCGAAGACTGCGGCCGCCGTCAGTTCCCGCTGGAGGGCGAGCATCTCCTCCCGATCGAGGCCGGGTTCGGGGACGAACTGGGGACGAACAGGTTTCACAAGTCCATCCTCAGAACCGACCGGGTCCGCCCGGTCCACCTGGGCCTCCCGATCCCCCCGAACCGCCCCCGCCGCCGAACTGGAGCCGGTTGGGGGCGCGGAGTTCGTCCTTCAAATACTGTCCGTACGCGAGGCCGACCACCAGCCCGCCGAGGTGCGCGAAGTGGGCGACGTTGTCGTCGAGTGCACCGAGCCCGGCGAAGATGCTAAACGCCGCGAAGCCGACGGTGAGCAGCCACAGCGGCATCGGGAGGACGAAGTAGAGATACACCTTCAGTTTCGGGTTCAGCACCGTGAGTACGCCCATTACAGCCATGATCGCCCCGGAGGCACCGACGACGCCCACGACCGGATCCCCGAGCAGGAACCCGCTCCCGATCTGGGCCGCGCTCGCGATGATCCCCGCGCCGAGGAACAGCCCGACGTATCGTCGGGTGCCGAGTTGGCGCTCGACCGGCGGGCCGAAGAAGTACAACACGATGCTGTTTATGGCGATGTGTCCGAACCCGCCGTGAGCGAAGATGGAGGTGATCCACGTCCAGACGTACTCCAGGTTCGCCGAGCGGAGCACGAACAGGCTCTCCGAGACCGCCCCCCCGAAGAGGAGCGCGACCAGGAACTGCAGGAAAAACGTCACCCACATCAATCCCAGGAACACGAACGTCATGTTCCCGCGGAAGTAACTCACCAGCCCGCCGGTCGACGTCTCCCGTTCGACGCGCCGTTTCACCCGCGTCCCGAACCCCGAACCGCCGCCCGAGGACGGTCCGCCACGGTCCTGGACGCTGTCGTCGAATCCCGAGTCGAAAACGCCGCCGGGATCGTTCCACTCGTCGAGCCCTGGACAGTCGTGGTTCTCCGGGAGCCGATGGTTCGCACAGAACGTCCGCCCACACCGATGACACTGGTACGGCAGGTTCTCGTACTCCCCGCACTCGTCACAGGTGGCCATCACCCAAGATTACGCGGTCACACTAAAATGGATTCCCCTCTCGACGCCGCCGGTAGTCACGGCTGTAAGCCGCGTTCGGGCCGCTCACGCACTGTCGCGGTTCCCGTTTCCGTCGTCAACGAGGTGCTGAGCCTCCTCGGGGTCGAAATTGGTCGGCACGACGGTCGGGTGGTCGATACCGACGCGGGAGGTAGTGGTAGCCATCTCGATAACAGGTACGCTCTCCACACCCTAAAAATTACCCATGCGCATAACACATGCGTCGCAGTCGTCCGATAACTGAACCGCATGCAGAAAACTCGCGGTTATTTCATATGTGGCTCGGATGTGTACATCGAATACGCCACGCCGGGCGGCGACTACCCGAACCGCTCTTCGTACAGTTCCTGTGCGTGCTCGATCGCATCGAGGGCGGCCTCGCGGTCCTCCCAGCCGAGCGTCTCGACCTCCTTGCCCTCCTCGAGGTTCTTGTAGGTCGCGAAGAACTCGTCGATCTCGTCGACCGTCTGCTGGGGAATGTCTTCGAGATCCTGGAGGTGGTCGAACCGCGGATCCTCGCTGGGGACCGCGATCACCTTGTCGTCCTGCTCGCCGTCGTCGTCCATCTTCATCAGTGCGATGGGACGGGCCTCGATGACACAGCCGGGGAAGGTCTGATCCTCGACGAGTACGAGTACGTCAAACGGGTCCTCGTCGTCGTAGTACGACTGCGGGATGAAGCCGTAATCGGAGGGGTAGTGGACGTTCGAGTGGAGCACCCGGTCGAGGACGACACCGGGGATGTCCTTGTCGTACTCGTACTTGTTCCGTTCGCCTTTCAGACACTCGACGACAGCGTAGATCGTTTCCGGCGGGTTCGGTCCCGTCTCGAGGTCTTTCCAGAGGTTCGTCATGCACGCTACGCTTCCGTCAACGGGAGCAAAGTCCTTTCGACACGCGGGGCCTGTCGGGAAGCCGTTTCAGATCGAAAAACGGTGGGACCGACAGCGGTCGGATCGAAAACGGATGTTTTTTCCAATGATAATTCTCTACGATCCGTTGCTTTCGACGGTATTCAGCATCCACAGTGCAGGAATATAATAATAAACTACTATAAACTTACTCCCAGTTACTAAACGTTAAATATGCGGATGTCCTTCGGTCGGGTATGTCAGAGGCACAAACAGTTGAGGACGAAGTAGGCGTGGTGCGTGACCTCACGGCGTTCCAGCAGAACATACTGACCATCCTGGCGAAGGAACCGATGTACGGGCTCGCGATCAAGCGGGAACTCGAGGCATACTACGGGACGGAAGTCAACCACGGGCGGCTGTACCCCAACCTCGACGACCTCGTCGAACTCGGCCTGATCGAAAAGAGCGAACTCGACAAACGAACCAACCAGTACGAGCTCACCCGTGCGGGGCAGGACGCCGTGTTGAGCCAGCTCGAGTGGGTCTTCGAGAAGTTCGTCACCGACGAGGAGCGCGCCGGGGAGATCGAAGCGCTCGTCGACGAACAGCTGTAGTTTCAGGCACGAACGACGTCGACGCCGGCCGCTTCGGGCACGGCCGGTTCGGGACAACGACTCGCTACGAACTCACTCCAATTCCTCCGAGAGCTGTGTCCCCGGAGGAAGCGACCCGTCGGCGGCCTCGAACACGTACGAAAGCGACTGGGCGATCCGATCGCGCTGTTCGTCGCTCGGCCAGGCGTTTCTGGGGAAGTATTCCTCTCTGAACTCCGCGATCTCGTCTGCCGTCGCCCGATCGACCCGCTTGACGTAGTGGTTCCCCATGAAGTCGGCGAACGCGCGGGCGTTCGCCCCGTGGACGGCGCCGTACTGGTCGGCCACCGCTTCGACGATCTCGGCGTTGTGTGTCTCCACCTCGTCGTAGCGATCGGGATCTCCCGGTCCGGAAAGCGTTATTTCGCTGGCCCGATCCGGATCCTCGATCCGGTCCAGTTGGGCGGTGCCGTCCGCCATCCACTCGCTCGGGTAACAGACGAGCGTGTCGTCACTCTCGCGATATCGCGGCGCGAACCCGTACTCCTGGAGGAGTCGATCTCGTTCACGACGGTAGAGGGCGGCCTCGTCGTCGTCGGACGCCCGTCTGGCGAGGCGAGTGAGCCGTTCTACCTCGTCGACGGTCGCCTCGGGAAGTTTCTCGGCCGAGCCTCCGTCGTTTCCGTTCGATTCCGCGTCAGTCATCGAGCGCCTCGTTCGCCAGTTCGTCGGCGCGGTCGTTTATTTCACGTGGAACGTGTGCGATCGACCACCGATCGAACGACGACAGGAGTTCGCGAACCCTGACCCGAAGTTCGCGCAGCCTCGGATCGTTCGCGTCCCACTCCCCCCGGACCTGTTTGACGATGAGTTCGGAATCCCCGCGGACGTCGACCTCGTCGAACCCGTAGTCCCGGGCCGCCTCGAGCGCCCTGATGAGGGCGCGATACTCCGCCTGGTTGTTGGTCGCCTCGCCGATCCGCTCGCCGCCCTCGGCGACGATGCCGTCGCTCGTGACCAGTACCCACCCGACCGCCGCCGGACCCGGATTCCCCCGGCTCGCGCCGTCGAAGTAGACGTGTGCCCGGCCACCTCCCTCCTCGAGCAGGAGGGTGAGATCCGTCGGCGAGGCGCCCTGGACGACGATCTTGTCGGCGTACGCGACCGCGACGGCGCCCCCCCGCTCGGCGCGCCACTCCTCGTGGTCGGTGTTGCCCGGCGATACGTCGACGCCGGCCGCCTCGAGACGCTCGCGGGCGGCGGCCGGATCAGCCTCGATAACCGGCATATCTGCCGTCGGACGCGCGGACGTTTAGCTGGTTCGTCTGCCGGTGCGGATCCGGTGTTTTTCGCCGCATGAATCAATCTTTAAGTATGTATACCGGAATAGTATAAAAATGCGATGACACGGCCCACGCGTCAGCGGGAGCAACGGGAGCAGACGTGGCAGGAAGAAGACGAGGCCGCCGAGGAGGAACTCGATCTCGACGAGGTCGATCCGGAAGACCTGGTCAGAACGGCTGACGGGGAACTCATACACGAGGAGACGGGGCTCATCGTCGAGGAAGAGCAGATCGATCCCGGGCCGGAGTGGCGGGCGTTCAACCACTCCGAACGCCAGGAGAAGTCGCGGGTTGGCGCGCCGACGACCCGGACGATGCACGACAAGGGGCTGACAACCACGATCGACTGGAAGGACAAGGACGCCTACGGGCGGTCCATTTCCTCGAAGAAGCGCTCGCAGATGCACCGGCTGCGCAAGTGGCAGGAACGCATCCGCACCAAGGACGCCGGCGAGCGCAACCTCCAGTTTGCCCTCTCGGAGATCGACCGCATGGCATCGGCGCTGGGCGTGCCACGCTCCGTCCGGGAGGTCGCTTCCGTCATCTACCGGCGCGCGCTCGATGAAGACCTCATCCGCGGCCGCTCGATCGAGGGCGTCGCCACCGCCGCCCTCTATGCCGCCTGCAGGAAGGAAGGGATTCCCCGGTCGCTCGAGGAGATTTCGGAGGTCTCGCGGGTCGAGCGCAAGGAAATCGGTCGGACGTACCGGTACATCTCCCAGGAACTCGGCCTGGAGATGAAACCGGTCGATCCGAAGAAGTACGTCCCCCGGTTCTGTTCGGAACTCGAACTCTCCGAGGAGGTACAGGGGAAAGCAAACGAGATCATCGAGACCACCGCCGAGAAGGGACTCCTTTCGGGGAAATCCCCCACGGGCTACGCCGCCGCCGCGATCTACGCTGCCTCGCTTCTGTGCAACGAGAAGAAAACCCAGCGCGAAGTCGCCGACGTCGCCCAGGTCACCGAAGTCACCATCCGCAACCGCTACCAGGAACAGATCGAAGCGATGGGCATCCACAGCTGATCGGCCACCGCCTCGTCACATTCGGTCGCCGGCCCGGCCCGATTCTGGAATCCGCGTCCACGCTTTTATACGATCGCGAACCAGCCGAACCGTGACCTGACGATCAGTCCGCGCGCGGTTCCGGCGGGATTCCCGCGAGCGAGCGCTAGCAAGCGAGGGGGAAGTCGGCGAGGTAACGAAACGAACGAAGTGAGTCGAGTGGACTCGGCGGGAGTCCGGTGTGCCGCCGCGGGAACGGGAATACACCGGCTGTTCGCCATTCTTTCGAAACCAGGCCGAATGTCGCCGGCCGACCGGGAGCGCCACCGAAGAAACGTTGAAGCGTACCCCCGGCCAACCATCGATGAATGCGGCTGGACGAGTATCTCGACCTCGAGGTGAACGAGCGGGCCCGCCGGCGACAGCTCGCCGAGGAGAAGTCCTACGACATCCTCGATCACCTCGAAACGTTCCAGGACCGCTTCGAGGAGACGGTCTCGGGTGACGCCGTCGTCGGGAGCGTCTCGCCGTCCGTCTTCGTCGGCCGAACGAACTACCCGCGGGTGTCGACTGGAATCCTCTCTCCGGTCGGCCGCGAGGAGGAGGCCGCCCGGTTCGAGACCAGCGCCGAGTGGTACGACGAAGACATCTCGATCGAGGGGGTATTCCAGCGCCGGACGAGTCTCCTCAACTCCACGAATCGTGTCGACGTCACCGAGGGTGCCACCGGATTCGGGAACCGAACCGCCGCCGGGGATGGAGATGGGTGCGGGTCCGTCTACGACGCCTGGGACGGCTTTCTCGGCACCCAGCGGGAGGTCGCGATCGCCGACCGACCCGTCGGAGTCGAGATCGGCCTCGAGGACCGGCCCGATCTCGATTTCGACGTGAACGACGCCGACGTGTCGACGCCGACCGGACCGCGGGCGCCCGCCGACAGCGCGGACCTCACGGAGAACCCGCACGTCCCCCGGCCGGTTCAAAAAACTCTCGAGGACGACGACTGGCGGGCGACCGGCGCGATGAACTACCTCTATCGCCGGGGGTTCGACGTCTACGAAATAAACACGATCCTGTCGGCAGGCGCGCTCGGCGAGCGGGAGAACCGCCGGCTGGTTCCGACGCGGTGGTCGATCACCGCCGTCGACGACACCGTCGGGCAGTTCCTTCGGGGGACGATCCGGAACACACAGAGTATCGACACCGTGGAAGTCCACCGAAACGACTATCTCGGAAACGCCTTCTGGATCGTTCTCGCGCCGGGGAACTGGGAATTCGAACTCGTGGAAATGAAAGCGCCGGGATCGATCTGGAACCCGGATCCCGAGGCCGGCGTCTGGCTCGCTGCCGACGCCGAAGGCCGGGACGGTCGAACGGGATACGTCGAAGAGACCGCCGGCGCCTACTACGCCGCCCGACTGGCAGTTCTCGAACACCTCCAGGATCGGAATCGTCAGGCCAAGGCGCTCGTGCTCAGACACGTCTCCGACGACTACTGGGGGCCAGTCGGCGTCTGGCAAGTCCGGGAGACGGTTCGGAACGCGTTCGACGACGAGCCTGGGGAAACCGAGACGTTCGGCGAGGCAATCCGGGAAATCACACCCCACCTCCCGGTTTCCCTCGCAGATCTCCGCCGGAAATCGAGACTGTGTGCCGGATTACAGACGTCGCTGGCGGATTTCGGATCGCAACGGTCGTGAATCCTGGCCGCCGTCTGCTCCCCGGAACGGTTTTTTTAGGTTCCCTGCCGTGTCCCAGGTATGGTGCTCCAGGTTCCCGGCGGACCGGAACTACTCATCGTCCTGCTCATGCTCGCCTTTTTCGGCGCCTTCGTTGGAGTCGCAGTTATCGTCGCCGTGTTCCTCCTGCGCCGTGGGACAGAGAACAGTTCGACGGCCGAGACGGACGCGGAACTGCGGGCGAAACTCGAGGAACAGGACCGACGAATCGACGAACTCGAGTCGGAACTCGACGCAGAACGGAACGAACGAGGGCGAACTGATAGCGAGTCGTGACCTTACGAACCCTCACTCGCCCCGTTCGTTTTCGAGTTTCTCGAAGACGTCGTCGGCGAGTTCTCCGGTGTCGGCGACGATTCGGTCCATCTCCGCGTCGTCGACTGCCATTCCCAGCAGTCGCGCGATCCGCATGATCGACACGTGATACACCACCTGCACTCCCGGCTCCCGCTCCCAGATGACCATGTTGCACGGAAACAGCGCGCCGATCCGGCCGTCGGTCGCGTCCAGCGCACGATCGGCCACGGCCGGGTTGCACGCCCCGAGAACGTAGTAGGGATCGCGGTCGGCGTCGACCTTCTCGTTGAGTAGTTCCGACGGCGAGAACTCGACGGGGATCCCGAATCCGGACTCTTCACAGACCTCCCGGACGTGTTCGATGGCCGCCTCGTGTTCCATCTCGAGGGTCGTTTGCGTTTCGCCGTACTCCTCGGGATCGATCTCGTCGGGATCGAAGGGTAACGACATACCGACCGGTAGAGCCGAGCGAGCAAAAGCCTTCGTCGGCCGGCTACTCGGTCGCGACGGGGCCGCGACCGGCGGCGGCCTCGATCTCCGCAACGAACGCCTGTCTGGAGTCGAAATACGTCTCGTCGACGTCCTCGAGCAGTTCCGAGAGGGATGTCGGTCCGTCGGGGGTCCGGATCTCGGCGTCGCCCTCCTGGGCCTCGACGTCGCTTTTCGTCTGCGGCCACGTCAGCCGGGAGGCGACACGCGAAAGCGGCGCCCCCTCGACGTCGGGGCCCTCTCCCAGTTCGACGGTGGGTTCCTCCGGCTCCTCGGATTCCTCGTCGCTCATGTCCGCACCTCTTCTGCCGACGATAGTAGTCCTTTCGGGATGCATCGGCACTGGCCGTCGTGCGTGCGTCTGACATATCCTTTTGAGGGACGATTACGTACTCGCGCGTATGACCAGTCTCTCGGAGGCGTACGGGGATGGGCCGGGGACGGAGGTCGACCTCCGACGGCTGTACCTCGGGATCGGGCTGTTTCTCGGGGGGGTGTTACTCGTCGTCGCCGGGATACTCGCGACAGGGACCGAGATCCTCACCACGAGAGGGTACTCGCTGGGCGAGGCTCGGCTATACGGCGGCGTGCTCGGCGGGCTCGGCGTCCCGGCGGTGTTTCTGGGTATCTTCGCCGTGCTTCCGGCGAGTCGGGCGACCCGCGCCGCGGCGACCGTCGGTGCCGCAGTCGCGATCCTGGGCGTCGCGATGTTCTATCACGCATACCCGTGCCAGTGGATCGGCTCCAACTGCGGGGAGGGGCTCGCCGACCTGACGCTGGCTACCTCGAGCATCTACTTCCTTGGAACCGTGACGACGTTCTGGTGTCTGTTCGTCGGCGTCGCCAACTTCAAACGCCGGAACGACCCGGGCGGGACGGTGACGATGGAGATAACGCGCAAAGGGGAAACGAAGATCGTCGAGGTCGAACGTGGCTCCCGCGGGCTCGGCGGCATCGGCTTCCTCGGATCGACCCCGGACGGCGACGTGGACACACAGACGAACCGGGGCGGTGTCGGCCGGTCGGGTCGGTCGACGGGACCGTCCAGCGGGCCGTCGCCGACGACCGCGCCCTCGAGCGACGGCGGCGCCGACGCGGCGGACATCTCCTCGCCGCTGGATACGTCTTCTCCGAACACCACGTCCTCGACCGACTCCCCGACAGGAACGTCGAAACGGTCGCGGAAATCACCAGGGGGAAGTTCGAAAGGCAGATCCGATCGGGCGTCCGAATCCACCGCGGACAAGTACTGCGGCTCGTGTACGCAGTTCCGGTACGTCAGAACCCCGGAGGGCATGCAGCCGTACTGTGACTTCCACGACGAACGGATGGACGACATGGACGCCTGCGAGGACTGGACGCCCAGAGGTCGGTGACTCAACGAGGTCGCTGGCTCAACGAGGTCGCTGACGCCGACCCCCATCAACCGGTTCGAACGTCCTCGAGCCGTGCTGCGACGTCCTCCCAGTGACTTCCCTTCCAGAACCACTGCCCACAGTCGCGACACCGCCAGACTGGATCCTGGTCGGGGACGTACTCGGGACGAGGGTCGTCGGATGCCGGAGGTTCGAGACGTCCGTTACATCGACCACACCGTGTCGGTGGATCCGAAAGCGAGAGGTCGAAGCCGGCGTCCCGAAGTTCCCGGAGCTGGTCTGTCACCTCGCGTTCGGACAATAGCACCGACCCGGGGGCTGTGTCGTCTTGCTGATCGGCTGCCGCCCGGTCGGCGAGGGAGCGATCCCGGGTGAGAAGCGTCCGGTTCTCCTCGCGGGCGACGGCGAGCAGCTCCCCGTCGTGTTCGATCCCGCGATCGAGGGCGTACGCGGCGTCGTACCCACACATCCGGAGGTACGTCGTCAGCTTGCCGAGCATGGCGTCCAGCAGGAGCCGGCGTTCGTCCCCGGAGTTCGACAGTCGGTTCACGACTCCAGGAACGACCGTATCGCGGACCCCTCCCACGTGTTGAGCACGTCCGCCGCCTCGGCCCATCCCCGTCGGGCCGTGTGAACCCCGTACCGGAGGTAGTCGAACTCGCCTGGGCTGTGGGCGTCGGTGTTGACGACGATCGGGACGCCCGTTTCGACGCAACGTCGGATCGGTTCGTCCGCCAGATCGAGGCGTGCCGGGTTGGCGTTCACCTCGAGTGCGACCCCGTGGTCGGCGGCCGCCTCGACGACACGACTCACGTCGACGTCGAGGCCGGGGCGGCTGTTGATGATCCGCCCCGTGGGATGACCGATCACGTCGACGTGCGGGTGTTCGATTGCCCGACAGAGCCGCTGCGTCGCCGTCTCGCCGGTCTGATCGAGCGCACTGTGTGGCGAGGCGATCACGAGGTCCAACTCCGCGAGCACGTCGTCGTCCGTCGTGACGACACCGTCCGAATCGATGTTCGCTTCGATCCCGTGGAACAGTTCCAGGTCGACGTCTTCGGCAACCGACGCGACGGCGTCGGCCTGCTCTCGGATCTCGCCGTCCGAAAGCCCCGCGTTACCGAACACGCCCGGCCCCGCTGCGTGGTCGGTGACAGCGTAGTAGTCGTAGCCGCGTTCAGCTGCCGCCGCGACCATCGTCTCGATATCGTCTCTTCCGTCGGACCAGTCGGTGTGGGTGTGGAGGTCACCCCGCAGGTCGTCGGGTTCGACGAGTTCGGGGAGGTCACCCGATTGTGCGGCCTCGATCTCGCCGCGGTCCTCGCGCAGCTCCGGCGGGACGAGCGGAAGATCGAGCGCGTCGTACATTTCCGCCTCCGTCTCGCCGGCGATCCGTTCGCCGACTCGTTGACCCGCGTCGGGATCGTCGACGTCGCTCACGTCGAAGACGCCGTACTCGTTCATCTTGAGCCCGCGATCGATCGCGAGGTTGCGGAGGTGGACGTTGTGGTCCTTGCTCCCGGTGAAGTACTGGAGCGCCGACCCGAACTCGTCGGGATCGACGACCCGGAGGTCGACCCGCATGCCGTCGGCGCGAACGCTCCCTTTCGAGGTGCCCGACTCGATCACCGCGTCGACGGCGTCCCATTCGGCGAACGCCTCGAGCACCGCCGGACCGTCCGCGCTCGCGACGAGGACGTCGACGTCGCCGACGGTCTCGCGCCACCGCCGGATCGATCCGGCTGTTTCGGCGGTTTCGACCGCTGAAGACTCCCGAAGCGTCGCGAGCAGGTCGTCCGCGACTGGACGGGCGTTTCCGAGCCGTGATCGCTGCTGTGATTTCCGGGCGAACGGAATGTTATCAAGGATATTCTCTTCGGTCTTTGCGCCGAACCCCTTCACCTCCCGGATTTCTCCCGCTTCGGCAGCCGCCTCCAGCTCCTCGAGCGTCGTGATCGAAAGCTCCTCGTACAGCGTGCCGACGGTTTTGGGGCCGACGCCGGAGACGCTGGTGAGCGCGCCCATGTCGACCGGCAGCTCCTCGCGGAGTTCGTCGAGTTCCTCGATTCCGCCGGTCTGGACGTACTCGACGATCTTCGCCGCGATGGCGTCGCCGACCCGGTCGATCTCGGCGACGGCGTCCTCGCCGGCTTTCGCCAGCGCCTCGATCGGTTCGGGGTACTCCCGGACGTTCTCGGCGGCGCGCCGGTAGGCGTTCGGCTTGTACTCGACGCCCTGCGCCTCCAGCAGGTCCGCGAACTCCTCGAGGCGACGGGCGACCTCGTCGTTGCGGCTCATACTCGCAGTTCGTTCCTGCGGCCCAAGACACTTTGTGCCCGTTCGCCGTTCCTCCGACCCCATCGAGGCGGTTCTCGCCGGTCGTGATCGGCCAACTCGGGCCGACGGCGATCACCTCGATATAAAAGGAACCGGGCCGCCAGTATCGATCATGCGACTCATCGCGTTCGACTTCGATGGAACCCTCTCGGACTCGGAGATGACCGTGTTGCTGGCTCGACGGGCCGGCGTCGAAGCGGACGTCGCCGAGATCACCGAGCGGGCGATGAACGACGAGTTGAGCTACGCCGAGAGCCTCCGCGAGCGTGCGGCACTGCTGGAAGGTCTCCCGGAGAAGGACGTGACGGCAGCCTACGGAGAGGTGACCCTGCGCCCGGGTGCCGCACGGCTCATCGAACGGCTCCGGGAGGAGGGCCACAACGTAGCAATTCTCACGGGCGGCTTCGACCGGGGCGTCGAGGCCGCACTCGAATCCGCCGGCGTCGAGGTCGATCACCTGATCGCAAACCGGCTGCCGATCCGCGGCGGCCGGCTCAACGGGAACGTCGGCGGCCCGCTGGTCGATGGGACGAAAGACGAGGCACTGGAGGACCTCGCCGAGGAAGTCGGCGTGCCGATGACGCGAACCGTCGCAGTCGGCGACGGCGCAAACGACCTCCCGATGCTGGAAGTCGCCGGCCTTTCGGTGGGGTATCTCCCGAAGGACGCCGTCCGCCCGGCCTGTGACGTCGTCGTCGCCTCGATGTCCCGGCTCGCGCGCGTGTTCGAGGAACGAGGCCTGCTTTCGGCTCGAAACGAACGATAGCCCGCTGTTTTCGGGAGCTATTCGGACTCCGCCCGGCGCGTCGCGGCCTCGACCACGGCGCGGGCGAGCGCCTCGAAGGTGGCCTCGTCCGGCACGACGTCGACGGCGATGCCGTGAGACTCGGCCGTGTCCCGTGTCGGATCGCCGATCGCGCCGACGATTGCGCGATCGAGCCCGGAGAGGGCGTCCTCGTGAACGTCCCGATCCTCGGCCGCCTCCAGGAAGTGTTCGACCGTCAGCGACGACGTGAACGCCGCCGCATCGAGGTCGCCGAGCGCGGCGAGTTCGGCGGATCGACCGGACTCGGGCGGGCGGACCAGTTTATAAAGGATCGTCTCGTGGACGTCGGCACGGGCCGCCCGGAGCCCCTCGAGAAGCACCGGGCTGCCGTGGTCGCTGCGCGCGACCTCGACGGTTCGGCCGTCGACCCGGCCCTCGAGCGTCTCCACGAGCCCGGCCGAGGTGTACTCCTCGGGAACGACATCGGGGGACCAGCCCGCCTCGCGGGCTGCCGCTGCCGTCGCCGGGCCGATCGCGACGAGGATCGCCGCCTCGCCATCCGGGCCGGCGTTTTCGGGGGACCAGCCCGCTTCGGCAGCGAGTTCGACGCCGGTCTTGCTCGTGAGAACGACGAACTCCGCCGGCCGCGGGACGGCGCCGGTCGGCTCGACTGCAAGCATCGGATCGGCGATCGGTGCGGCCCCCAGCTCCTCGAGCAGCTCGACCGCCGTCCGGATGCGGTCGTCGTCCGGGCGGAACACCGCGACACGTGGCCGTGAGCTCACGCGTCTCCCCCCTCTTCCTCGGCGCGTTCGCGGGCCTCCTCGATGAGGTCGGCTGCGCCCCGGTCTGCGAGGTCGTCGGCGAACGCCGCGGCAGCCTCCGCGTGTGATTCGACCGGGAGATCCCGGGTGTCGTTTATGACCGTCTCCCCGTCTGTGCTCGACACCTGTGCCCGGGTGTGGACGTACTCGCCCTGCAGGATGGCGTTGACGCCGATCGGCGCGATGCAGCCGCCACCGAGCTCCGCGAGGACGGTCCGCTCGGCGGTAGTGGCGATCCGGGTCGGCGGGTGGTCGATGCGCGACCGGATCAGGTCGATCACGTCCGGATCGGCGGCGGTCACCGCGATCGCCCCCTGTCCGGGGGCGGGGACGAATCGCGAGCGTTCGAGCCGCTCCGTCTCGACGTCGTCGAACAGGCCACTCCGACGCAGACCGGCCTCCGCGAGCACGATTCCGTCGTACTCCGAGTCGACCGTCCGCCCCAGCGCGTTCCGCTCGAGTTCAGTCAGGTCGTCGAACCACTCGTCGGTGGTGCGGTCGAACGAGACGTCCTCGTCGAACGCCTCGTCGGATTCGGCGTTCAGCCGCCGTTCGTGCTCCCGCTGTAGCGAGGGGGCGAGCAGCTTCTCCAATCGGGTGTCGACGTTGCCCCGGAGCGGGTCGATCTCGAGATCCGGACGCGCGTTGGAGAGCTGTGCGCCCCGACGAAGCGACGACGTACCGACGGTCGCGCCGTCGGGAAGCGCCTCGAACGGCGTCCCGTCGGGCGTGACGAGCACGTCACCGGCGGGTGCCCGTTCCGGGACGCCGGCGACGGCCAGGTCCCCGGGGAACTCCGTCGGCATGTCCTTCATCGAGTGGATGGCCGCGTCGACGTCCCCCTCGAGCACCTCCTCGTCCAGCGCTCTGACGAACGCCCCCGTTCGGCCGAGCCGGTGGATCAGTTCGTCGGTGATGCGGTCCCCGCGCGTTTCGATCTCCACGAGTTCCACGTCGAGTCGTCGACTCGACAGTGAGTCGCGGACGGTCGTCGCCTGTCGGCGCGCGAGTACCGATCCCCGTGTCGCGAGCCGTAACGTTCCCTCGTCCATACAGAGTGTGATCGGCGCGAGGTGAAAAGGACACCAGTTCCGATCGGCGCCGAGATCACGCCCGCTCTCTGGTGAGCCACAGCGCCGCGGCGATCGTCGCCGCCGCAGCCATCGCGGCCGCAAGCAGCCCGAAGGCGGGCCGGAACCCCAGCCCGTCAGAGATGACACCGATGATCACGGGGGCGACCGCACCCGCGCCCATCAGCCCGGTGCGGACGACCCCGAGCGCGCCGCCGGCGATGTCGTCGGGAAGCACGAACATGAGATACGAGCCACGCACCGGCCTGAATCCGTGCATTCCGAGCCCGCCGACGGCGACCGCAACGGCAACAGCGATGGCCCCGCCGGGCGTTCCGGCGATCGGGAGCACCACGAGCGCAGCGACCCCGACCGTGGCCAGCGTCAGTGCCGCAACGATGACGGGGAGCTGTCCGGCCCGGTCGCTCGCCTCGCCGGAGAACAGCTGGACGAAGCTGACCAGAAACAGCAAACTGTACAGCCCGCCGGCGGTCGCTGCTGCAAGGCCGGCTTCGCGGGTGAGATACAGCGGGAGGAACGCCACCAGCCCGTTGTACGCGAAGGAAAACGACAGCGTCACGGCGACGAATGCGGCGAGACGCGGATCGGAAAACAGCGTCACGTACCGACGGAAGCCGGGGTTCGAGCCAGTCTTCTTCCCGACGGATCGCTCGTCGCCGACTGCGTCGCCGGGATCGGTGTCGGCTGTTTCCGTTCCGGAGCGTTCGGCCCCGGCGTGGTCGGCCTCGAGCCGCCCGGGAACCCGCCGGAGGAACGCGACCGCGAGGGCGACGCCGACGAGCCCCGCCGAAAAGAAGAGCCACCGCCAGGGATCGCCCGGCAGCCCCGAAAGCAGCCCGGTGGTGAACGCGACGACAGCGATCGGCGCTACCACGCCCCCGAACGTTCCGACCGTGTCGAACGCGCCGAGCGCCCGCCCCGTCCGGGCGGGGTACACACGGGCGAGCAGCCGGATCGCGACCGTCTTGTGGGCGCCGGTCCCCCCGCCCATCACGAGCATCGTCGCGACGAGGACGCCGAAACCGGCGGCCGCCCCCGCGAAAGAGCCGATCGCCACCGCGAGCGCCCCCACCGCGGCAAGCGACGCACCCGCGACCACGACCCGAACCGATCCCAGCCGGTCGGCGAGCGCCCCGGAAGGAAACTGCATCGCGGCGTACACGAGCATGAACCCGGTGAACGCGGCGCCGACCTCCGCGTTCGAGACGCCATACGTCGCCTGGAACGGTTCGAAAAGCGGCGGGAACGCGTACCGGAGGAACTTCGCGAGAAACCAGATGGCCGCCGTCAGCGCGAGGACGTCGAAGCGTGCGAGCCGGCCGAGACGGTCGCGGAGACGTCGACTGACGCCACGTCCGCCGCCGGAGTTTCGGCCCACGGCGTCAGCCGAACGGGCCCTTGCCGCCGCCCAGCTCCTCGAGATCGCCCATGCCGCCGGCGCCGCCTCCGCCGCCGAACTTCTTCATCATCCGCTGCATGTCGCCCTCGCCCATCCCCTGGAACTGCTTGAGCGTTTGCTCCATCATCTTGTGCTGTTCGAGCAGCTCTCGGATAGTCTCCTCCTCGACGCCGGAGCCGCGGGAGATGCGCTCGACGCGCGACCGGCCGATAGTCCGGGGGTTCTCCAGCTCCTCGTCGGTCATCGAGTCCATCGCGATGTCGAACCGGCGCATCCGATCCTGGGTGACGTCCATCGCGTCGTCGGGCAGCTGGTCCATCATGCCGCCGCCGAGCCCGGGGATCATGTCCATCACCTGATCGAGGGGGCCCATCCGGTTCATCGCCTCCATCTGTCGCTGCATGTCCTTCAGCGTGAACTGCCCTTCGAGCAGGTCCTCGGGATCCCAGTCGTCGTCTTCCTCCTGGGTTTCCTGCATCGCACGTTCGACCCGTTCGGAGAGCTGCTTGAGGTCGCCCATCCCGAGCAGCCGAGAGATGAACCCCGAGGGTTCGAACCGCTCGATGTCCTTTACGGTCTCGCCGGTCCCGAGGAACGCGATCGAGGAGTCGGTTTCGTTGACAGCGGTCAACGCACCGCCACCTTTCGCGGTCCCGTCGAGCTTCGTGATGACGACGCCTTCGATGCCGACCGAGCGCTCGAACTCCCGGGCCTGATCTTTGGCACCCTGCCCGATCGCCGCATCGAGCACGAGCAGCGAGACGTCCGGGGCAACCGTCGCCTCGATCTCCTCGATCTCGTCGATGAGGTCCTCCTCCAGCGCGTGGCGACCGGCGGTGTCGACGATCCGGACGTCAGCGTCCTCGGTCGCCTCCATTCCCTCACGGGCGATCTCGACGGGATCGTCCCCGTCGGGGTCGCCGTAGAACTCCACCTCCGCCCGTTCGCACATCTGTTTGGCCTGGTCGTACGCGCCCGGACGGAACGTGTCCGTCTGGATCACTGCCGGTCGGAGCCCCTTCTTCGAGAACCACCACGCCATCTTGGCGGCGGTGGTCGTCTTCCCCGACCCCTGCAGGCCGGCGAGCATGATCGTCTGTGGCTCCAGCGGAAGTTCCGTGGATTCGCCGACGAGTTCGACGAGTTCCTCGTAGACGATCTTCAGGACGTGATCGCGCGCGGTCGTTCCCGCCGGAGGATCCTCCGACAGCGCACGCTGTTCGATGCTGTCGGACAGCTCCATCACCAGCCCGACCTCGACGTCCGCCTGCAGGAGGGCGCGCTGGATCTGCTTTACGACCTCCCCGACGTCGTCCTCGTCGATGCGGGACTTCCCGCGGAGGTCGTTGAGCGTTCCCCGGAGGGAACTCCCGAGGTCGTCGAGTACCATTTGACGGCTCGTACGCCGTCAGGCCGGTAAAGCCTTCCCTTCACGATTCCGCCCGACTGCGCCGTGGGAGACTGCGACTACTCCCGGGGAACGTCCCGCATGTCGCGTTCGGCCGGATACGACTGAGCGCCGCCACAGGACTTGCGTGCGACGACGGTCGCGATCGCCGAGGGCCTGTCGTCCTCCTTCCCGTGGCGGGTCGCCTCCGCGTAGTGAAGCACCGTGAGATCGAGACACGCCCGGAGCAGTTCGTTCGACCGGTAGCGAACCCAGTCGTCGGAGGGGCCGACCTCGATGGGATCGCTCGATCGGAGATGGTGTTCGTACACCAGCACGCCCCCGGGTGCGAGCGCCTCCGTGAGCTCCGGCAGCAGCTCGGGAGCATAAAAGAAGCTCATGACGACCAGGTCGTACGCCCGGGATTCGAGCTGGAAATCACCCTCGGGGTCGGTGACGTCCGCACGGATCCAATCGACGTCGAGACCGCGCTCCTCGGCGCGAGCACGCGCCTGCGCGAGTGCCTCGTCGGAGACGTCGACCGCCGCGACGTCGTAGCCGTGCTCGGCGAGAAACAGCGCGTTCCGTCCGCTTCCCGTCGCCACGTCGAGCGCCCGGCCGTCCGGGAGCGTATCGATCCGGCGCGCAAGCTCGGGGACGGGTTCGTCGGGGAGATCGAAGTCGTCGTCCCTGTACCGCTCGTTCCATTTGTCGCGGTCGTCGGTCACAGGCGAAACGGAACCGCACGGGAGATAATTCGCCCGGTTCGAAGGCGAACAGCGATGGAGGGCCGAGGGACCGGTAGAGGTCACATGAACTATTTCATGTGAACATCTTATAGGTCATGAGATAATAGAGAGTAGTAGCACCAGTGATTCGTATGAGCAGTAACGACACCAAGTACGTCCAAACTGAATTGAACGAGGACGAATACGAACGGTTCCGAGAGTTCGCGAGAGAACACGGGCTGTCACTCAAAGAAGCTGGACACGAGGCCGTTATCGAGTGGATCGAACGACAGCAGCGACCGGATCCAAACGATCGGGCGTTCACCGTCCTCGACGAGCTCGAGGCGGACTCTCTGCCAGAGTCGTCAGAAACGGATGCTCGCGACGAAGACGATCTCGTCGATGAGTGGCACGGCAGCGACAAGTCGTTCACACTCGCCGACGATCCGTCCGCGCAATCCTGAATTCGCATGGCAGAGCCAGTCGACACACCGATGGGAACGGTCACGCCCGAGCATTTTCGACCGGGCCACGTCCGTCATCAGGTCGTCGTCGGGCCGAAGTTCCTGTACGCGTTGTTCAACCCCCGAGATCAGATGCATGCAGTTTCTCGGGCGTTTATGGGTTTTGTTCGCGATGGTGACCTTCCATATCGTCGCCTCGTCGTCAACGATCATATCGTCGACGAGGCAGCAACGCGACTGAAAAAGCAGGCATCGATGCGGAACGCAACGTCGTTTCTGACAACTCTCGACGAGAGTACACTCTATCAGTTCGAATCCGTCACCGGGGACGTTTTCAATGACGCCAAAGCGACGTTCGTCGAGTGGACCGACCTAAATGCGTCATTCACTGACTTCATAATCGCTACGCATATGGACCACCTCGAAATCGATCACATTCTCACCTATGACCGCCACTACAATACCTTCGATGTGACGACTCTCCCGTACCAAGAGTGACATCCTCCCCGCCGTGAACAGTAGTTGCCGAAGCAGATTCTCGTCGATCAGTCACCGAGAGTTCGACTCGGGATTACGATTCAGTTGAATCGTCTTCGCCGTCCGCGTCGTCCTCCTCGTCTTCGACGTCCTCGTACTCCACCGTCGTTCCCTGCGCGACGGGCTGAAGGAGATACGACTCGGTCGCGCCCCGCCGCACGGGTGTGAAGTCGGCGGTGAAGACGGTCCGCTGCCCCTCGCGGATCTCGAACCGGTGTTTGAACTGCAAGGGTGCGTTCCCGGGCGTGGAGACGTCTGCGTCGCCGCCGTCGACCAGAGTACCGTCGACGTCGATCACGTCGAGCTGGAGGAACTCGTACTCGCGGGCCGCAAGTTCCTGCTCGTCGACGAGCTGTGTTTCGCCGTCCTGAAGCTGGACCAGGTCGGCCTCCTGCGGCTCGTCGAACTCGTGGTACTCCCGGGCGTCGCTCTCGTCGGGAGTTTCGGTTTCCTCGGCGTCTTCGTCGGTTTCCTCGTCTTCCTCGCCGTCGTCTTCCTCGTCTTCCTCGTCTTCCTCGTCTTCCTCGCCGTCGTCGCTTGCGGGCTTTACCCACATTCCCCGAATCGTGACGACACACGATTCGAAGTCGCCGATGTCACCGGGCTGGTCGGTCACCCGGGTGGCGAGTGTTCCGGTTGCGTCGGATTCCGGTACGTCGTCGAGACAACCAGCGATCCCGGCGCTACCGATCGCAGCGATCGAGCCGGTTGCCTTCAGATACGTCCGTCGGTCGAGGAGTGAACTGTCGGTCATGGATTAGGTACCTGCGTTGCCGTGGCGGTTGTCGTCCGCGCGGTCGTCACGCGGGTGGTCGTCGTTCCAGGGGTGCTCGCCGCCGGCGATCGAGCGGATCGTCTCACCGAACCGGTAGGGCGGCTCCTCGTCGAAGTACGACTTCATTTCTTTGTGCATCTGCGTCACGTGGTTCGGAACGCGGTCGGAAACGCCCCACATCGGGCCGGCGTCACCGGGTCGGTCGACGGCGTCGTCAGCGTGGTGCGGGCCGTGTCCGTCACCGGCGTGGTGCGGGCCGTGTCCGTCACCGGCGTGGTGCGGGCCGTACTCGCCGTCGGTGTCGTTCACGTGTTCGCGAACCTGGTCACGGTCGGACTCGTTCGTGCGATCGGCGTCGCGATCGTGGTCGGCAGCTTCGTCGGCGGATTCGGGCAGTTCGTCGTCGCCTGGCTGTTCGGGAGACTGGTCGGCAGCAACGGCGCCGACTGCGCCGAGGCCGGCAAACAGAACCGCGACCGCAGTGGCGATCGCGAAAAGCGTTTTTCCATTCATTGCGATCGATCCTTTCGTGGAGACCTACTTCAACCGTGGACGTAGCAAAGCCGGATTCACGGGGTTTGCATCCGTCATCCGGCCAATTAAGCCGAATTAAGTTGGAACCGACCGGGAGTTTCCGAACAGCGACGGATCGAACGGGGGTTCGAGCGTTCGCGTCCCCTCGCGCGCCGGAGGCAGGACGGGCGGATCTCGCCGAACTGGAGCTACCCGAGCAGTTCCTCGGCGACGACGTCGGCCGAAAGGAGATCGGGATCGATCGCCAGGTCCGCCTGCGCCTTCGCGTACTCCGGCAGCGACTGGCGACTGTACGACACCGCCCGCACGTCGGGGTTGTGCTCCTTTGCGACCGGGATCGCCGAGGCCTCCCCGAGGTCGGTCAACACCAGGATCGCCGCCGACTCGATCCCTGCCTCGGCGAGGGTTTCGCTGTTGACGATCTCGGGGATCCGGGAGACCGTCGCGCCCCGGTCCTCGAGCTCGGCGGCGAGCCCGTGTTCGTCGGGACCGGTGACTATCACGCGCGCGTTCGTCGGATTCGTTTCGGCCGTGTCCGCATCAGTAGATGTCATGGGTTCTCACTCGCGTCGTCACTCGTATTCGATCGTCGCAGGGGGTTTGTGGGTCACGTCGTAGACGACCCGGGAGACGTTGTCGAGCTGGCTCGTGATCCGCGACTGGATCCGCTGGAGCGTCTCCCAGTCGAGTTCCTGCGCCTGGGCGGTCATCCCGTCGCGGGAGTCCACCGACCGCACGGCGACGATCCAGCCGTGGACCCGGTTGTCCCCCTTGACGCCGGTGCCCTTGCCGACCACGGCGGCAAACGCCTGCCAGGGTTCGTACGATTCCAGCTCCTCCTCGACGACGTGACACGCCTCGCGTGCCACCTCGACCTTCTCGCGGGTGACCTCGCCCACGACCCGGACAGCGAGTCCGGGGCCGGGGAACGGCATCCGTTCGGAGATCACCGACTCCAGTTCCAGCTCCCGGGCGAGCTCGCGCACCTCGTCTTTGTAGAGGTCCCGCACCGGCTCGACGATCCCTTCGAAGTCGACGACCTCCGGGAGTCCACCGACGTTGTGGTGGGATTTGATACCACCCTCCGACTCGATTCTGTCGGGGTAGATCGTTCCCTGGACGAGGTAGTCCGCGCCCGTCTCGCGGGCCTCCCGTTCGAGCACGCGGATGAACTCCTCCCCGATGACGTGGCGCTTCTCCTCGGGGTCGGTGACGCCCGAAAGCGCGTCCAGGAACCGGTCTTGCGCGTCGACGATCCGCAGGCTGTCCATGAAGGAGAACGTCTCCCGAATCTCCTCGGTTTCGCCTTTCCGCATCAGGCCGGTGTCGACGTACACCGGCGTCAGCTGATCGCCGATCGCCCGGTAGGCGAGCGTCGCCGACACCGAGGAGTCGACGCCGCCCGACAGCGCGATCACCGCGTTCGCGTCGCCGACCTCGGCTTCGATCTCCTCGATCGCCTCCTCGATGAACGGTTCGGGATCGACCATCAGGCACGCACCTCCTCGTCGGCCTCGGCGTTCGAACGATCTGTCTCGGGACGGCTCTCGTCGAGGATCTCACGGGTGTCGAGTTCGCCCATCACCGCCTGCAAGAGGCCGACGAACGGTGGGCTCGCCCGGTCCGGCCGCGAACGGAACTCCGGATGGAACTGCGTCCCGAAAAAGAACGGATGATCGTCGCGCTCGAGGATCTCCATGCGGTTGTCCGCCCGCCCCGTAAATGAAAGCGGGCTCGACTCCAGATCCTCGATATACTCGGGGTTCACCTCGTACCGATGCCGGTGTCGCTCGGTACAGGCGTCGTCGCCGTATACGTGGGCCGCAAGGGACCCGGGTTTGATCTCGGTGGTGTGGGCACCCAGCCGCATTGTTCCGCCGAGGTCCTCCACCTCGTACTGTTCGGGCAACAGATCGATCACCGGATGCGGCGTGTCGGGATCGATTTCGGCCGAGTGGGCCCCCTCGAGCCCGAGCACGTTGCGGGCGTGCTCGATCACCGCGAGCTGGAAGCCGAGACACAGCCCGAGGTACGGGACGCCGTTCTCCCGGGCGTACTGGATCGCACGGATCTTTCCCTCGATGCCGCGGGAGCCGAATCCGCCGGGGACGACGATCCCGTCGGCGTCCTGGAGCCGTTCAGTGTGGTGGTCCCGCATCTCGTCGGAGTTGACCCACAGGGTGTCCACCTCGACGCCGAGTTCGATCCCGGCGTGTTTGAGCGCCTCGTGGATCGACATGTACGCGTCCTCCAGCGCGTACTTCCCGACGAGCGCGATCTCGACGCTCCCGGTCCGCTCGCGGGTGACAAGCTCCCGCCACCGCGTGCTGCGGTCCGCCTTCGGGAGCGCCTCGTCGGCCAGATCCAGTTGCTCCATCACGTACTCGTCGAGCCCCTCGTCCTCGACGACCAGCGGAACGTGGTAGATGTCCTCGACGTCGGGGTTCGAAAACACCGCGTCGGTGGGGACGTCACAGAACAGGGCGATCTTCTCCTTGGTCGACGGCTCCAGTTCGTCCTCGCAGCGCCCCACGAGCACGTCCGGCTGGAGTCCGATCGAGCGAAGCTCCTTTACGGAGTGTTGAGTGGGTTTGGTCTTCTGTTCGCCGTTCTTCGAGTAGGGAACCAGCGTCACGTGGGTAAAGAGGATGTCTTCCTCGTTTTCCTCGTGGGCGAACTGCCGAAGCGCCTCGAGATACGGCATCCCCTCGATGTCGCCCACGGTGCCGCCGACTTCGACGAGGCAGACGTCGGTCCCCTCGGCGGCCTCGCGCACGCGACGTTTGATGTCGTCGGTGATGTGGGGGATGATCTGGACGGTCTTGCCCAGATAATCACCCGCGCGCTCCTTTTGGATCACGTGCTGGTACGTCTTGCCCGTGGTGACGTTGTGATCGGAGGTCATGTCGATCCCGAGGAACCGCTCGTAGTTCCCCAGGTCGAGGTCGACCTCGCCCCCGTCTTTCAGCACGTACACTTCCCCGTGCTGGTAGGGGTTCATCGTTCCGGCGTCGACGTTGAGGTACGGATCGATCTTGACGGCGGTGACGTCGAAGCCAGCGTTGACGAGCAGACGGCCGATGCTGGCGGCCGTGATGCCCTTCCCGAGCCCCGACATTACGCCCCCCGTGACGAAAACGAACTTCCGACCCAGCGATGGATCGTACCCCGTGTTGGGTTCTGTCGGCATACCGACGGTGCGCGAGCGCGCGACTAAACCGTTTCGGAGTCACCGAGGATAGTGGCGACTATCCCCACGCCCGCTTGCATCTCGACGCAGGATCGCCCTCTTTTAAGGGATCCCCGAACTCCGGTAGGGGTATGGCCATCGAGGACCGCGACCACGCGAAACTCATCACCCACGCGCTCGCGAAGGACACCCTCTCGAAGCTCCGAAGCGTCGAGACCGAACAGGTGGCGTTCCGGAAGGGACTCGTCAAACTCGGCCGGATCTGCGGCTACGAGATAATCGACGGCGAGATGCTGACGGAGTTCGTCGCCATCGAAACCCCGCTGGCCGAGACGACCGGCGAACGCGTGACGGGGCTGGACGACGTCGTGATCATCAACGTGCTCCGTGCGGCGACGCCGTTCGTCGAGGGACTGTTGAAGGCGTTCCCCCGCGCGAAACAGGGCGTGATCTCGGCGGGACGCGACGAGGAGGCCGGGATGAACGAGGACGGCGAGTTCCCGATCTCGATCGACTACGTGAAACTGCCCGAGATCACCGCAGACGACACGGTGATCGTGGCGGATCCGATGCTCGCGACCGGCAGCACGATGTGTGCGGTGCTGGATCACGTCCTCGAGGACGCGAACGACCCGGAGGACCTGTTCGTGCTGTCTGCGTTGTCTGCGCCCGCCGGACTGATTCGGGTCGACGAGCAGTTCCCGGAGGCGACGTTGCTCACGGTCGCGATCGACGAGAAACTCGACGAGGACGGGTTCATCGTTCCCGGACTGGGCGACGCCGGCGACCGGGCGTTCCGGACGAAGTGACGCGAGTCGGGGACTGCACGGCGACCGTCGTCCGCCTCCCGAAAGCTTTTAGTACGGTTCCGACGCTATGACGCAGTAATGACGGCGACCGCTCGTCGCAGTCCCGCCCTTCTCCGAGAGCGACGAGCGTCGCGACCGGGTCGACCGACCGGCCCGGCCCGACGACGACCGGCCCTTTGAGGCCACTTATAAACCCCACCCCGTCGTCGGCTGCAGTTTGTCTTCCTGTCCCCACCCGTTTCGCGTCCCCAGAGTCATCCAGTTCATTTAATTTCGTAAACAAAAGCGACGAATTTAAGGTGTGCGAGCCCACAGAGTGAACTACATGACACGCGCGGCACTCGCGTTCAGCGGCGGACTCGACACCACGGTGTGTGTCCCGCTGCTCAAAGAGGAGTACGGATACGACGAAGTCATCGGCGTCACGGTCGACGTCGGCCAACCCGAAGCGGAGTTCGACGAGGCCGCCGAGACGGCCGAAGCGCTCGACGTCGAACACTACGTCGTGGACGCGCGAGAGGAGTTCGCAAACCAGTGTCTCGAGAGTGTCCGCGCGAACGCGACCTATCAGGGCTACCCGCTGGGGACCGCCCTCGCTCGCCCGGTGATCGCGAAGGCGATCCTCGAGGTCGCAAAAGAGCAGAACTGCGACGCGCTCGCACACGGCTGCACCGGCAAGGGCAACGACCAGCTCAGGTTCGAGGCGGTGTGGCGCGCCTCCGAGATGGAGGTCGCCGCACCGGTTCGGGATCTGGGCCTCACCCGCGAGTGGGAGATCGAGTACGCCGAGGGGAAGGGCCTCCCCGTCGAGAGCGGCAACGAGGGGGTCTGGTCGATCGACACGAACCTCTGGAGCCGGTCGGTCGAGGGCGGTAAACTCGAGGATCCGAGTTACGTTCCGCCCGAGGAGATTTACGAGTGGACCCAGCCGCCGACCGGCGAGACCGAACTGCTCGAGATCACCTTCGAGGACGGCTATCCGGTCGCAGTCGACGGCGAGGAGTACGGCTCCGCCGAGTTGATCCAGCACCTCAACGACGTCGCCGGCGCCCACGGGGTCGGCCGGACCGACATGATGGAAGACCGGATGCTCGGCCTGAAGGTGCGCGAGAACTACGAGCACCCCGCCGCAACGGTGCTTTTGAACGCCCACGCGGGGCTCGAACAGCTCGTGTTGACCAAAGAGGAGCTCGACTTCAAGACGACCGTCGACAACGAATGGGCACAAAAGGGCTACGAAGGGCTCGTCGACGCGCCGGTCGTGGCGGCGCTGGAGGGCTTCATCGACGAGACCCAAACGAAGGTCACCGGCACGGTGACGATCAAACTCGAGGGGGGA
This sequence comes from Halalkaliarchaeum desulfuricum, assembly GCF_002952775.1. Classification (NCBI taxonomy): domain Archaea; kingdom Methanobacteriati; phylum Methanobacteriota; class Halobacteria; order Halobacteriales; family Haloferacaceae; genus Halalkaliarchaeum; species Halalkaliarchaeum desulfuricum. The sequence goes on along the minus strand of NZ_CP025066.1, from coordinate 51,273 downwards.
CAAGCACGCGTGGTCGGCCGCGAAAGCGACTACGCGGTGTATTCCGAATCGGCCGCCTCCTTCAACACCGAAACCGTCGACGGCATCGAACAGTCCGACGCCACCGGCGTCGCCAAGTACCACGGCTTCCAGAGCCGGCTCGCAAACGAGGTCACGAAAAAGGTGGCCGAGTCGAAAGCGGAACTGGCGGCCGACGGCGGGGACAAAATCGGAACCGAGGAAACCGACACACACGGATCGGACCTGAACACAAACTGAAATGAACGGAGCCGGCGAGGACCACGAGGGGACGGCAGTTCGCCGCGACCGCTTCAGCGGCGGCCCCGCCAGGGAGTTCCTCTCGAGTCTCGCTGGGGATCGGCGCATCTTCGCCGCCGACCTCGCGGTCGATCGTGCCCACGTAGTGATGCTCGCAGAACAGGGAATCATCGACGGGGAGACCGCAGGCGAGATCCTCGCGGCCCTCGACGACGTCGAGGCGTCGGGCCACGACGGACTGCCCGCCGGCGAGGACGTCCACGAGGCGATCGAGACCGCCGTCATCGACCGGATCGGCCCGGACGGCGGAAAGATGCACACCGCCCGCTCGCGCAACGACGAGGTTGCGACGTGTATTCGGTATCGCCTGCGTTCGGACCTCCTGGACGCGATCGAGGCGACGATCGCGCTCCGGGAGGTGCTGTGTTCCGCAGCCGAGGAACACGTCGGGGCGGTGATGCCCGGCTACACCCATCTGCAGCCGGCCCAGCCGACGACTGTCGGTCACTACCTGCTGTCCTACGAGTCGGCGGTCGCACGCGACACCGCCCGGCTTCTTGACGCGTACGGCCGGACGAACCGCTCGCCACTGGGCGCCGCCGCGTTCGCGGGCACGCCGTTCGACGTCGACCGGGAACGGACCGCAGCGCTGCTCGGCTTCGACGGGATCGTCCGCAACTCGATGGACGCCGCCTCCGCCCGGGACTTCCTCGCGGAAGCGACGGGAGCGCTCGCGACCCACGCCGTCACGCTCTCGGGGCTCGCGGAGGATCTGGTGCTCTTCTCGAATCGGGGGTTCCTCGAACTCGACGACGATTACGCGTCCACCTCCTCGATCATGCCCCAGAAGAAAAACCCCGACACGCTGGAGCTCGTGCGGGGCGTCGCGGGCGATGCGGTCGGCGCCGCCACGGCGACGCTTTCGAGCCTGAAAGGGCTCCCCCGGGCGTACAACCGCGATCTCCAGCGCGTGCACCCCCACGCCTTCGACGCGGTCGATGCAGTAATCGACGCGACCGACGTCGCCGGCGGCGCGGTCGCCACCGCGTCGTGGGACGAGACGGCGCTTGCCGACGCCGCGGGCGAGGGGTTCTCGACGGCGACGGGCGTGGCCGACCTGCTTGCAATGGCAGGAATCCCCTTCCGGACGGCCCACGAGGTGGTCGCGACGGCGGCCGAACGGTTCGAAAACGACGTCTCGGCGGCAAAGATTGACGCGGTCGCCGAAGAGGTGACCGGGGAGTCGCTGTTTGCCCACGTGAGCCGCGAGGACGTCCGCGCCGCGCTCGATCCCGCCGAAAGCGTCGCGAGTCGCGACTCGGTCGGCGGGCCCGCCGAATACGAGGTCGAGGCTGCGGTCGAGGCGGCGACAGACGGAGTTTCTGCAGACGAAACTGCGGCGAACGAACGTCGCGACCGGATCGAAACCGCGAGAAAAACGCTGGCGGCGGAGGTGGCAACGTATGTGTGAGCGACGATCCCGAATCACCGCCGTCCGACCGCGACGACCGCGACCGGCGGTCGTCCGGCCGCGACGGCGGTCCCGACCGCGACGACCGCGACGGCGGTCCCGACCGACCACCGGGCGGCCGGTCGGCGTCCCGCTTTCGCCGCCGTCCCCGCGAGGGGACAAAAATACACTAACGAAATCTGATACCGGATTTCTAATGGCGGCGGTTTGCAGGTAATACGCGCTTAGCATCGGCTTTGAGAAATTGTAAGAATTACTTTAGTTTCGCAACCCTTATGTGGGTTCTCCGCGATAGAATCACCTACAGACATGAGCCAGGCAGAATGCGTCGAGTGCGGGGCCGATGTGACCCTGTACGACGACCTAGAGGCCGGAGAGATACTCGACTGTGACACCTGCGGTGCGGAGCTGGAGGTAATCGACGTCAACCCGCCGGTCCTCGACCGAGCCCCGGAGCTCGAAGAGGACTGGGGGGAGTAAACTTGCAGGTCGGAATCCTCTACTCCCGGATCCGCAAGGACGAGAAACTGCTCCTCTCGGAGCTGCGCGACCGCGGCCACGAGGTGGAGAAGATCGACGTCCGGAAACACCAGTTCGGACTCGAAGAGACCTCGGCGCCCGTCGAGGGGCTCGATCTCGTCGTCGATCGCTGTCTCGCGACGAGCCGGTCGCTGTACGCGACCCGGTTCCTCGACAGCTACGGCGTCCCCGTGGTCAACGGCCCGGAGACGGCCGACATCTGCGCGAACAAGGTGAAAAACTCCCTCGCGCTGTCGAACGCGGGGGTTCCCACGCCCGAGACAGAGGTGTCGTTCACGACCGACGCCGCCCTCGAGACGATCGAGAAGTTCGGCTACCCGTGCGTGCTCAAACCTGTCGTGGGATCGTGGGGTCGCCTGATGGCGAAAGTCGAGTCCCGGTCGGCCGCCGAGGCGATCCTCGAGCACAAGGCGACGCTCGGACACTACGAGCACAAGGTGTTCTACGTCCAGGAGTTCGTCGACAAGCCGGGGCGGGACGTGCGCGTGCTCGCGACCGACGGCGAACCGATCGCCGCGATGACGCGCACGTCGGACCACTGGCTCACGAACGCCGCCAAGGGAAGCGAAACCGCGGCGTTCGAACTGGACGAGACGGCGCTCGAACTGGTCGAACGGGCAAGCGACGCCGTCGGCGGCGGCCTGCTCGGCGTCGACCTGATGGAGGTCGGCGGCGCGAAGTCCGGCGAGTACACGGTCCACGAGGTGAACCACACGGTGGAGTTCAAAGCGCTGAACGAAACCGTCGACATCGACGTTCCCGCGGCTGTCGTCGACTGGCTCGAGACGAAAGCCGACGCAGCCACCGACGGAACCGAAGACGCCGACGACGAAGTCGAGACCGACGATACAGAGGTATCAGCCGTATGAGCGAGGGAAGCGACGCGCTCTCCACAGCGGTCGTCGGCGGATCCGGATTCACCGGCGGAGAGCTGCTTCGCCTGCTCGCGGGCCATCCCGGCTTCGAGATCGTGCAGGCGACCTCCCGCTCGTACGACCGCAAGACCGTCGGCTCGGTCCATCCGAACCTCAGGGAACTCGACCTCCGGTTTACCGACCCGGCGGAGCTCGAAAGCGTCGACGTCCTGTTTGCGGCCACGCCCCACGGCGTCTCGATGGAGCGGATCGACGAGTTCTTCGACGCCGCGGACACCGTCGTCGACCTCTCTGCGGACTTCCGGTTGAACACCGCCGAAGCGTACGAGGAGTGGTACGACGGTCACGACGCGCCGGAGTACCTCGATCGGGCGGTGTACGCCCTGCCGGAGCTCACCCGCGAGCAGCTGCCGGGTGCCGACCTGATCGCGTCGGGCGGCTGCAACGCGACAGCGACGATACTCGGCTTGAAACCGCTCGTCGACGCCGGACTCCTCGCCGCCGACGACCGCGTCGTCGTCGACGTGAAGGTCGGCTCTTCGGAGGGTGGCGCGGGAGGGGGCGCGGCCTCTTCGCATCCAGAGCGGTCCGGGGTCGTGCGGCCGTACGCCCCGACAGGTCACCGTCACGAAGCCGAGATCGAGACGTTCCTCGGTCTCGACGTCGCCTTTACGGCCCACGCGGTGGACATGGTTCGGGGCGCATCCGCGACGGGACACGTCTTCCCGGAACCGGTCTCGAAGGGCGACCTCTGGTCGGCCTACCGCGAGGCCTACGAGGAGGAACCGTTCGTCCGGCTCGTCGCCGGGGGATCCGGCGTCTATCGCTATCCGGAGCCCAAGGCCGTCGCCGGAACGAACCACGCCGAGGTCGGCTTCGAACTCGATCCCGGAAACGGACGGGTCGTGACGTTCTCGGCCATCGACAACATGATGAAAGGATCGGCCGGACAGGCGGTCCACGCCGCCAACGTCGCGTTCGGGTTCGAGGAAACCGCCGGCCTGGAGTTCGGGGGGCTTCACCCCGTGGGATCGCCATGACAGGAGCAGAACTATCCGCACAGGGAGGGGTATCGGAGTCGGCGAACGGAGCGCCACCCGTCGTCGTGAAGATCGGCGGCGCGAAGGCGGTCGATCCGGAGGGCGCCGTCGGCGACGTGGCACATCTCGTCGCCGACGGCCGGGACGTCGTCGTCGTCCACGGCGGCTCGACTGCGGTCGACGAGACGCTCGAACGGCTCGGCAAGGAGCCGACCTACGTCGAGACTCCCTCGGGCGTCTCCGGGCGCTTTACCGACGCCGAGACGATGGAGGTGTTCTCGATGGTGCTGCCCGGAAAGCTCAACACCGACCTGGTCGCGCTTCTGCAGGAGTCCGGCGTCGACGCCGTCGGGCTCTCGGGCGTGGACGGGGGGCTCCTTTCGGGGCCGCGCAAGTCGGCGGTCCGGGTGCGCGAGAACGGCAAAAAGAAGATCAAGCGCGGCGAGCACTCGGGGAAACTCGAGTCGGTCAACGGCGAGCTACTGTCGCTGCTGCTCGAGGCGGGCTACGTCCCGGTGGTCTCCCCGCCGATGGCCGGCGAGGAGTCGGACGGCGGCGTCACGCCCGTAAACACCGACGCCGACCGCGCCGCCGGCGCGATCGCCGCCGAAATCGGCGCCGAACTCGTGCTTTTGACCGACGTCGACGGGATATACGCGGACCCGGAGGATCCGAAGACGTTGATCGAGTCGACCGCCACACCCGCGGAACTCGAGGCGCTCGAGGCCGCCGCCGAGGGATTCATGACCAAGAAAGTGATGGCCGCGGTCGAGGCCCTGGAGGGGGGTGCAGCCGGCGTGACTGTGTCGGACGCCAACCTCCGGGATCCGGTCGTCGCCGCGCTGGGCGGAGCCGGCACCCGGATCGACCCGGGTGCGCTCGGTTTCGACGACGGCGACGACGCCGACGATGTCGATGCTGAGAACGCATCGAACCCGGAAACCGACGCGGCCGCGGAAACCGACGCGGAAACGGAAACCGAGACGACCTCGGAGACGGAGGCGTGAGATGAGCGGGTTCGTCTTCTCGGAAAAGCCCATCCAGATCGAGTCGGGTGACGGCGTCCATCTGCAGTCCGCCGACGGCACCGGCTACCTCGACTTCGGCGCCTCGTATGCGGTGACGCCACTCGGCCACTCCCATCCCGCGGTGGTCGATGCGATCCAGGAGCAGGCCGCGACGCTGACGTACGTCCAGGCGTCGTATCCCGTCGAGGTCCGGACGGAACTGTACGACCGGCTGGCGTCGATCGCGCCGGGCGACCTGGCGAACGTCTGGCTGTGCAACTCCGGCACGGAGGCGAACGAGGCGGCGATGAAGTTCGCCCGGAGCGCGACCGGCCGGGAAAAGATCGTCGCCACGAAGCGAGCGTTCCACGGCCGGACGATGGGGGCGCTCGCGATGACCTGGAAACAGAAGTACAAGGCGCCGTTCGAGCCGCTCGCCGGCGGGATCGAGTTCGTCGAGTACGGCGACGCCGAGGCGCTGGAGGCGGCCGTCGACGAGGAGACGGCGGCGCTGTTTCTCGAACCCGTCCAGGGCGAAGGCGGAATCCACCCCGCATCGGGCAGCTATCTCGAGCGGGCCCGGGAGATAACCGAACAGGCGGGCGCGGCGCTCGTCTTCGACGAGATCCAGACCGGCCTCGGTCGGACGGGGACGCTGTGGGCCTGCGAGGCCGCCGGCGTCGTCCCCGACATGCTCACGACCGCAAAGGGGCTCGCAAACGGACTGCCGGCGGCAGCAACACTGTGTGCCGACTGGATCACCGAGGACGCCGGCGACCACGGCTCGACGTTCTCCGGCGGCCCGGTGGTGTGTGCGGCTGCGAACGCGACCCTGGAAACGATCGTCGAACAGGACCTGCCGGCTCACGCCGGCGAAGTCGGGGCGTACTTCCGGGAGGAACTATCCTCGGCCGCCGAGGAGCAGGAGCTCCCCGTTCGTGACGTCCGCGGAGCGGGGCTGCTGGTCGGAATCGAGGTGAAGCGGGGGGCAAACCGGGTTCTCAGGGACCTCGCGATCGACCAGCAGGTGCTCGCGCTGCCGGCCGGCCGGACGGTTGTTCGGTTCCTGCCGCCGCTGGTCGTCGAGCAGTCCCACGCCGACCGGGTCGTCGACGCCGTGACGGAGGTTCTCTCGTGATGGGTGCTCCCGACACCGTCGACGGCGTGACCGACGTGGGTGACGCCAGCGACGAGGGGCACCACCCGGCGCTGAACACGACCGGTCGTGGCCTGCTGTACGACCTGGTGTCGATCCCGTCGCCCTCGGGCGAGGAGCGCGCGGCGGCCGAACGGCTCGCCGCCTTCTTCGAGGCGAACGGCCGGGAGGTGTGGCTCGACGACGTCGGCAACGTCCGGGCACCCGGGGACGACGCGGTACTTTTGACCTCCCACGTCGATACGGTTCCGGGCGAAGTTCCCGTCGAGATCCGGGAGGCCGAGACGGACGCTGACGGTGACCACGGTGACGAGGCGGACAGCGAGGATGACTACCAACTGTGGGGCCGGGGAAGCGTCGACGCGACGGGCCCCCTCACCGCGATGGCGGTCACGGCGGTCCGTACCGGCGCCTCGTTCGTCGGCGTCGTCCGCGAGGAGACCGACTCCCGGGGGGCCCGTCACCTCGTCGAGGACCGCTCCCCGCCGGAGGCGGTGATAAACGGCGAACCGTCCGGCTGGGACGGCGTCACGCTCGGCTATCGCGGTTTCCTGGCCGGAACCTACGTCTCTACCAGCGAGTCGGGACACACCTCCCGGCCGGAGCCGAACGCGATTCAGGACGCGATCGCGTGGTGGAACCGGGTCGAGGAGGCGTTCGAGCCCGACGAGTGGACGCCGGTCTTCGAGCAGGTGACGACGAAACCCGTCGGTTTCGACGGCGGGCTCTCGGCCGACGGCCTCTCGGTGGAGGCGACCGTCGACGTTCAGCTTCGGGTCCCTCCCTCGACCACCGTCGAGGCGGTTCGGGAACGTGCCGAGGCGGAACTCGAAGGGGGAACAGTCACCTGGAAGGAGCCGATCCCGCCGGTGATGGGCGATCCGCGGGGGGAGCTGGCCCGGGCCTTCCGGGTGGCGATCCGCGGCGAGGGCGGCGATCCGCGGCTGCTGCGAAAAACCGGCACCAGCGACGTCAACCTGTATGCTGCCGCCTGGGACCGCCCGATGGTGACGTACGGCCCCGGCGACTCGGCGCTGGATCACGCTCCCGACGAACACCTGTCGCTTTCGGAGTTCGACCGGAGCGTCCGCGTGTTGACTGCCGTCTGTGAACGGTTCGTATCGAACGACGACTAACGCTCGAACAAGACGATTTGGACGATGACAGACTCAAAAGACCCCGACACCGCGGCCGGAGAAACGTCGGAGGGCTCTCCCTCCGGGATCAGTGCGACCGACTTCGTCGACATCGACGACCTCACGCCGGCGGAGCTACAGCGAGTTCTCGATCGGGCCGCCGCGATGAAAGCCAGCGAGGACGGATCGCGGCTGTCGGACGTCACTCTCGGAATGTTGTTCGAAAAGCCCAGCACGCGAACGCGCGTCTCCTTCGAAACCGGAATGACACAGCTCGGCGGCCACGCGATGTTCCTCGGCCCCGACGATATCCAACTGGGCCACGGCGAACCGCTGCGGGACACCGCGCGGGTGCTGGGACGGTACGTCGACATCGTGATGGCGCGGGTGTTCGACCACGAGGACGTGGTGACGCTCGCAGAGTACGCCGACTGTCCGGTGATAAACGGCCTCAGCGACGACGCCCACCCGTGTCAGACTCTCGCCGACCTGCTCACGTTGCAGGAACACTTCGACGACGACGTCTCCGTCGCCTGGATCGGCGACGGCAACAACGTCGGGCAGTCGTTCGTCCTCGGGGCGGCGATGGCGGGGATCGACGTGACGGTCGCGACGCCGGCGGCGTACGCGATGGAAGACGGCGTGATCGAACGCGCCGGCGAACTCGGGCGGGCACCGACCGTGACGACGGATCCCGAGGACGCGATTGCCGGCGCCGACGTCGTCTACACGGACGTGTGGGTGAGCATGGGCCAGGAGGACGAACGCGAACGGAAGCTCGCCGCCTTCGACGGGTTCCAGGTGAACGAGGAGTTGCTCGCGGGAACCGATACGAAGGTGATGCACTGCCTGCCGGCCCACCGCGGCGAGGAGATCACCGACGCAGTGATGGAATCGGACCGCGTACTGGTCTGGGACCAGGCGGAAAACAGGCTTCACGCACAGAAGGCGCTGATCGTCGAGTTGCTCGCGGAGTAACGACACCGCTTCGCCAATTGAACCGGTGGACTACAGCAGATTTTCGAGCTGTGCTTTCCGTCTGGCCGGATCGAACGACGGGTTCACGTCGGCTTCGGCGAGCCGGTCGAGCGCCAGAAAGACGTCTGCGCCCTGGCCTTCGGCGTACTCGAGACACGCTTCGATCGCCGGACGGTTCAGCGCAAGCGACTCGAGCAGACCGACAGCAATCGCGGTTGCGACCCCGCCCTCGCCATCGGGAAACGGAAGCGTTCCGAATTCGGCGTCTTCTGGCGACGCAGTCGCTTCGGGCTCGTCCTGCGGTTCGAGCAACAGACAGTCGGTGCAGATCGACGCCGCCATCACATCGTCCACGTGTTCCCTGAGTTCCGCTGGGACGGTGAAGGCGACGGTGGGAGCCTCACATCGGGAACAGGGTTCGGGCGTCATCTATCCGACCGTTCGGAGTCGGTCTGTCCGAGGCGGGGCGTCTCGTCCTCCGCTGCGGCTTCGGCTTTCTCCGCACTTTCGGCCTCCGCCGCGGCCTCGGCTTTCTCCTCGGCTTCTTCCTCCTCTTTTTTCGCTTTGATCTTTTTGAGGCGGAAGATTTCCTCGCGTTCCTGCTCCTCGAGCTTCTGCTCGATGTACTCTTTGTTGTCGTACAGTTCGGGCAACAGCGTGAACTCGAGGGCGTTGACCCGACGCTTCGTGGTCTCGATCTCCTCGAGCATCTTTTTCATCGCGGTCTCGACCTCGGCCGCGAGGATGATCGTCTCCAGGAGCTGCTCGTAGGCGTCGGCGGTCTCGTCGATCCTGGCCGAGGAGCCGAGCAGCCCGTAGCCGCGCTCGTCGAGGTCTTTGCGAACCTTGGTTGACTCGATCTGTGGGACGACCACGCCCATGATGTTCTTCGACTGAGTCGTGATCTCCGGGTACTCCTTCAGCGCCGCCGCCGCACCCCGGACTGCGACGTCGCCCTCCATGGCCCGTGCCATGTTGATCTTCCGCTGTGCGGTCTGGTAGTCGGCGTCGAGTTCCGACCGGACGTCCTGGGCCTGATCGAGGATGTCCATGAACTCCATGATGAGGCCGTCGCGCTTCTGCTCGAGCGTGTCGTGGCCGCGCTCGGAGAGATCGATCCGGTCCTCGATCGCCATGAGGTTTTTGCGCGTCGGTTTGACGTCCTTGGCCATGGATGATTACTCCGCTTCGACGACCTGGCGGTCGGTCTCCTCCTCGCGGTAATGCTGTTCGATCAGCTCCTCGTCGATCCGGTTGAGCTCCTCTTTCGGGAATGTCGAGAGCAGATCCCAGCCGATATCGATGGTCTCGTCGATGACGCGGTTCGTCTGGTACCCCTGCTGAACGAACTCGTTTTCGAACGCGTCGGCGAAATCGAGATACCTGTTGTCCCGCTCGGAGAGGGCCTCGCGACCGACGATGTTCACGAGGTCGCGGAGGTCCTCTCCCTCGGCGTAGGCGGCGTACATCTGGTCCGAGACGTCGGCGTGGTCCGCACGGGTGAGCCCCTCGCCGATCCCGTCGTCCATCAGCCGCGAGAGGCTGGGCAACACGTTGATCGGGGGCTGGATCCCCTGGGAGTTGAGGTCGCGGTCGACGTAGATTTGCCCCTCGGTGATGTAGCCGGTCAGATCGGGGATCGGGTGGGTGTCGTCGTCGCCGGGCATCGTGAGGATCGGAATCTGCGTGACCGACCCGTCCCGGCCCTGAATCCGGCCGGCACGCTCGTACAGTGTCGCCAGGTCGGTGTACATGTATCCGGGGTAGCCGCGGCGGCCCGGCACCTCCTCGCGGGCCGCGCCGATTTCCCGAAGCGCCTCACAGTAGTTGGTCATGTCCGTGAGGATCACGAGCACGTGATACCCCTTGTCGAACGCCAGGTACTCCGCTGTGGTGAGCGCCAGCCGCGGGGTGACCGTCCGTTCGACGGCGGGGTCGTCGGCGGTGTTCATGAACACGACCGACCGTTCGAGCGCACCGGTGCGCTCGAAGTCGGCCATGAACTCGTTTGCCTCCTCCTGGGTGATCCCCATCGCGCCGAAGATCACCGCGAATTCGGAGCCATCGCCCCCTTCGCCACCATCATCGCCGCCGACGTCTTCCTCCGGGACAGTCGACTGGCGGGCGATCTGGAGTGCAAGTTCGTTGTGGGGCAGCCCCGATCCGGAGAAGATCGGCAGCTTCTGGCCGCGAACGAGCGTGTTCATCCCGTCGATGGCGGAGACGCCCGTCTGGATGAACTCCTCGGGATACTCCCGGGAGTAGGGATTGATCGCCGCGCCGACGATGTCGCGGCGTTCCTCGGGAACGATGTCGGGACCGCCGTCGATCGGCTGCCCCGAGCCGTCCATCACCCGTCCGAGCAGGTCCTCCGTGACGGGCATCTTCAGCGTCTCGCCCATGAACCGGACGGACGCGTTCTGGTCGATACCGGAGGTGCCTTCGAACACCTGGATGGCCACGAGACCCTCCGAGGATTCCAGCACCTGGCCCCGCTTGATCTCCCCTCGTGGGGTCTCGATCTCGACGATCTCGTCGTAGCCGATCGCCTCGTCGACCTCGGCGAACACCAGCGGGCCGCTGATTTCTGTGATAGTCTGGTACTCTTTCATGGTTCAGTAGAGCGCACGGAGCTGTTCGGTGAGGTCGTCGACGAGCTCGTCGACGTACTCTTCGTACTCCTCCTGGACCGCAATGCGGTTGAGCCGCGGCGCGGCGTCGACGTCGGTGACCTCCTCCACCGGAACGCCGGCGTCCAGCGCGGAGAACGCCTCGTCGTTGAACGCCTTGATGGTAGTGAGGATGCGGTACGTCTTCGCTGGCTCACAGTACGTGTCGACGTCGTGGAACGCGTTCTGCTGGAGGTACGCCTCCCGGAGGTAGCGTGCCACCTCGAGGGTGAGCTGCTGGTCCTCCGGCAGGGCGTCCTTGCCGACCAGCTGGACGATTTCCTGGAGTTCGCCCTCCTCGTCGAGCGTGTCGATCGCCCACTGGCGGATCTCCGCCCAGTCGTCGGCCACGTTCTCGGTGAACCAGGGATCGAGCTGTTCGCGGTACAGCGAGTACGACTCGTCCCAGTTGATCGCCGGGAAGTGACGGCGCTCGGCGAGGTCGGCGTCCAGCGCCCAGAACGTCTTCACGATCCGCAGTGTGTTCTGGGTTACCGGTTCCGAGAAGTCACCGCCCGGTGGCGACACCGCACCGATGACCGACACCGACCCTTCGGTGCCGTTGACGTTCTCGAAGTACCCGGCCCGTTCGTAAAACTGCGCAAGACGGGCCGCCAGGTACGCCGGATACCCTTCCTCGCCGGGCATCTCCTCGAGTCGGGAGGAAATCTCCCGCATCGCTTCCGCCCATCGGGAGGTCGAATCGGCCATCAGCGCGACGTCATAGCCCATGTCGCGGTAGTACTCGGCGATCGTGATGCCGGTGTACACGCAGGATTCCCGGGCCGCCACGGGCATGTTCGAGGTGTTCGCGATAAGCGAGGTGCGGGCCATCAGTGGGTTGCCCGTTTTCGGGTCCTCCAGTTCGGGGAAGTCCTCGATCACCTCGGTCATCTCGTTGCCGCGTTCGCCACAGCCGACGTAAACGACGATGTCCGCGTCGGCCCACTTGGCGAGCTGGTGCTGGGCGACAGTTTTTCCGCTCCCGAACGGTCCCGGAATCGCCGCCGTACCACCCTTCGCGATCGGGAACAGTCCATCGAGGATGCGCTGTCCCGAGATCAGCGGCGACCGGGGCGTCCGTTTTTCGACGGTCGGACGCGGCTCCCGAACCGGCCACTCCTGGTGCATCGTCACCTCTTCGCCGTTGTCGAGTTCGACGACGGTCTCGTCGACGGTGAAGCTGCCGGCCTCGATCGCGGCGACCTCGCCACCCTCGAAGTCCGGCGGTACCATCACCTTGTGGTCGACGGTGATCGTCTCCTCGACGATGCCGACGACGTCTCCGGGTTCGACCTCGTCGCCTTCCTCGACGGTCGGTTCGAACTCCCAGGTCGCCTCGAGGTCGATCCCCGGGGCGTCGACCCCGCGATCGAGGTACGGGCTCCCCATCTTCTCTTCGAGCACGTCCAGGGGACGCTGGACGCCGTCGTAGATAGCGTCCAGCATCCCCGGGCCGAGGTCGACCGTCAGGGGTTCGCCCGTGTTCTCGACGGGTTCCCCGGGGCTGACCCCCGAGGTCTCTTCATACACCTGTATGGTCGTGGTCTCACCCTCGATCTCGATGACTTCCCCCATCAACCCTTCGTCGCCGACGTAGACGACGTCGTTCATGCGGGCGTCGAGATCGCGGGCGACCACGACCGGTCCGCTGACTCGCTGGATGACACCGGTGTCGGTGGTCTCCTGTTGTGTCGCTTGGCTCATGTTTAGTCTTCCTCCTCCATCAGATCGATGCCGATGGCGCGTTTGATCTGGTTTCGCAGCCCGCCGCTGCCGGCGCCGCCGCCCAGCGTCACGAGCGTCGGTTCGATGCTCGTCTCGACGGCCTCCCGGACGTCCCGGGAGAGATGCTCCATGTCGTCGTCGTGCATCACGATGATGCCGACGTCGTCGTCTGCAAGGGTCCGTTCGACGGCGTCGTCGAGGTCCTCGTCCTTCTTTTCTTCGGCGACGTTCTCGAACTTCCTGACGCCGGCCAGACGGAACCCAGTCGTGAACTCCGGGCTACCGACGACGGCGATCTCCTGGCTCATATGATCACCAGCTCCCGTTCGATCTCTTCCTCGGATAGCCCTGCTTCCTTGCCGCGCGCGATCGCTCGGATGTTCTCGACCTCGCGCTCCTTCGCGAGGATGTACGAGGCGATCGGCGTGATCGACACCGGGTGGACGTAGCCGAGACGGTCGGAGTACTCCAGCAAGGCGGCGTCGACCGCATGCTCGAACGCGATGAGGCTGTCGGCCTCCTCGAGCTGTCCGAGTGCGTCGGACAGCTCGTCTGCGTACTCGCTCTCCCGGATGTAGCCGACCAGCTCGTCGAGGTTGCTCGCGAGCTGGGCCAGTTGTGACTCCGTGAAGAGCTTGCCCCCGGAGATGTAGTATTCGGCAGGGTCGATGGCGGCCGCCGATCGCGCGAGCCGGAGGGCGTTTCGGGCGTTCCGGAAGTCGATCTCCGCCTGGAGGAACTCCCGGTACTGCGCGGTCGGTTCGTCGACCGCGATGTCGGTGATCAGGTGATCGTAGTACGCCCGGTCGATCGCGTTCTCGAGCGGAACCAGGACTCCCTCCTCCTCGTAGTCGGCAAACGCCGCAGCGAGGTCCTCGCCGAACAGCGTGTCCTCGAGCACGTCGACGGCGGCCTCGATCGTGCCGGCCTCCAGCAGCCGGGAAATCATCTGATCGTCGAACTCGCCGGCGCGGATGAGGTCCGACTCGATCGCCTCGCGGGAGGCGTCGGTGTAGATCCCCCGGAGCACGGTTTTCGCGTTCCAGGCGTCGAACTTCCGGAGATACTGCGCCAGAAGGTTGTACAGCCGCCCCTCTGCCCAGCCGAGAATGGTGTTGAACTGCTTTGCCAGGTTCCGGTTGAGCGCGTACTCGATGAGATCGACCCCGGAGTACCGCGTCCCGAGCGCGTTGATCTCTGACTTGTACGTCGACTCCTCCATGAACCGAGCGATCTCCGCGGGCGTCATCCGGATGAGCTTCCGGTACTCCTCGTCGCTGTAGAGGGAACCACGCCGGGCGCGAACCCGGGCGACGACGTACTCAGTGTTCGAACTCCCGGAAGCAATCATTGCTCGAACAGTGTGTCGCTCAACTCTTTGAGGTTCCGGTCCCAGACCTCCTCGAGCAGCGAGTCGAACGTGTTGTTCACTTTCACCCGCGACCCGTCGCCCTCGACGACGACGCCGCCGAGACAGTCGTAGGCGTCGCCGACGTGGGCGTCCTCGACGTCCGACAGCAGCCGCTCTAGCAGTTCGGCGTCCTCCTCGCGTCCGCGAACGACGACCGATTCCTCGTCGAATTCCGCGAGCGCCGCCTCCAGCAGCGCTCCGGTGAGTTCCTCGCGACGATCGCCTTCCAGCTCCGTCAGCGCGCTCTCGGTCTCCTCCCGGACCTCATCGAGGAGGTCCCGGCGGGCCTCGAGCCGTTCCTGTTTCGCCTCGAGTTTGGCGCTCGAGAGCGACCGGTCGCGCTCCTGGGCGATCGTGCGCTCGACCTCCGCCTCGCGTTCCTGTCGGAGACGCTCGGCGTCGGCCTCGGCCTCCGATACGATCTCCTCGGCCTCGGCGTTGGCCTCGTCGAGTAGCTCGTCCGCACGCGCGCGGGCTTCCTCTCGAATGTCCTCAACGACAGTGTCCAGACTCATTTGTGAAACCCGTGGTCGTTTAGACCAGGAACACGACGACCAGCGCGAGGATGACGAGCGTTTCCGGGATGACTGTCAGAATCAGGCCGCGGACGAACAGATCTTCGTCTTCGGCCATCGCGCCGACCGCGGCGGCACCGATCCCGCGTTCGGCGTATCCCGATCCGAGGGCCGCGAGGCCGACGGCGATCGCCGCCGCGGCGCTCGCGAGGTGTTGGGCCGCCTCCGGATCCCAGCCGCCAGTCTCAGCGCCGTTCTGCAGTGCGAAACTTCCGAGTTCGTATGCGATTTCGAGCATTGGTATCAATCCACTTCGAGTAGTGTTCGCCGCTCTCCGAACAGTAGTTTATTGCTGCCAGAAGTGCCATAAAGCTTCCCAAAGACGTTCGTCGCAGGGGCCTAACCGGCTGTTTTCTCCGATATCGAATGTGTGAAGTACATGCACAGGAGCGACGGGTCTTGAAAAGAGGGCTCGATCGTGCCGAACAAAATCGTCACGGCCGTCAGCAAGGAGTTCGGATGGAAAACGTCGGAAAGAGAACCGACGAGCCGCCGTCAGCCTCTCGTGAATCGACGGACGTAGCCGAACGGGTCGTACTTCCGACCGCCGCCCTCGTAGAACTTGTTGAAGAACTCGACGTATTCGAGACGGATTCCCTGAATGCCGGCGGCGGTGATCCCGAGCATCAACACGACGATGTGACCGAGGATCGCAACCAGGATGCCCGCAACGACGCCGACGGCACCCTGCGTCGTCAGTCCGGCGAAGACGATGTCCTGGCCGGCCGCCCGGGCATCTGCGAGGTTCGAGGGAGTGAACATGAAGACGAAACTGCCGTCCTCGATGTAGGCGCCGAACGCAAGCAGGTTCGCGGCGACCGCCATCCCGCCCTTCGCGAGGAGCACGGCAGTCATCCGGGTGTACGAGACCGCGTTCACCAGCGGCGACAGCACCTCGGGTAGTTCCTGGGGTTCCCCGACGGCGAGCAGGACGGCGCCGACCGCCACGGCAACGAGACCGGCGAGACCGACGATCTCTGGGAGCCCCTGCGTCTGGATCCCGAGGGTCGTCTCGAACGCCGCAAACAGGATCTCGGGTTTCGCCTCGTAGTAGTGGGCGCTGAACACCCACACCCACAGGCCGTTCAACAGGAGCAGCCACGATCCGGCTTCGTACATGGCGTGTTTGAAGTCGTGATGCTGGATCGTACTCACGAACGACAGCACGTAGCCGATGTTCAGGTGGAGCACGCCGAACAGTACCGTCACGACCAGCCACGCCTGGGCCCAACTGGTGTACCCGGGCGCGACACCCTTCGCCATCTCCGTATCCAGCAGGTGGTGACCGAAGACGTCGCCGCCGAACGGGAAGCCGAAGAAGATCGTGAACGCGCCGGCCCACATCGCGACCGCACCGACGTTTTTCATCCCTGTCGTGTCGTACTTCGACCAGAAGTAGTAGCCGATGGCGACGTAGAGAACCCCGTAGCCGATGTCGGAGATCATGAATCCGAACATCAGCGGGAACGTGAGGAAAACGAGCAGCGACGGATCGAACTCCGAGTACTTCGGCCGAGAGACCGCGTTCACGAGCGTCTCGAACGGTGCAGCGACCCGGGGATTGTCCTGGACTACCGGTGGTTTCTCGTCGGTCGTCTCGTATCCGCCGTCCGTCGCGGCCTCGCCGACTGCTTCGCTGTGGTGGTCGCCGTCGGGAGCGAACTCCGCCCGCTCGATCTCCTCGACTTCCGCGTGGTCGCCGACCGCGTCCTGGATCGCGTCTTCGAGTTCCTCGTAGCGCTCGGTCGGGATCCACCCTTCGGCGACGAACGCGTTGGCGGTCGTCGCGAACGAAAGCGGTGCATCGCGCTTCTGTGCATCGATAGAGAGTTCCTCTTCGGCTGCTAGTAGGAAGTCCGCAGCCTCCCGTTTTACGACCTCGAGTTCGCTTTCGACGTTGTCGAGCTTCGAGTCTACCTGCCGACGCCGCGAACGGAGCTCCCGAACGTAGTCTTCGGGGCTTCCTTCGGCTGTCGGAACGTCGAGGGGCTGGAAGTCGACACCGACGAGCGCGTCCGCGATCGGGTCCTCCGAGCCCGATGTCGGCCGGGCGAACACCGCGACTGTCCGGTCGCCGGAGAACAGTTCGAACGGACCGATCGACTCCGCCTCCTCGAGTGCGGCCTCGGCGTCCTTGGCTTTGCCGAGCCCGACCGCCACCGCGAGGGTGTCATAGCCCGACAGCAGATCGAGATCGATCCCCAGGTCGGCGTACGGTTCCATCGAGTCGATCTTCTCGTCGATCTCCCGGAGTTCGTCTTTCAGCTCCTCGCGCCTGTCGTCGAGTTCGTTCACCCGCTCGCGGACCTCCTCGAGTTCCGCCTCGATGTCGTCGTCCGAGAGGACTCTGCGTGCGCCGGCGTCCTCGGGATCCAGGTCGAGAATGCTCTCGAGGGCGCGAACAGTCACGAGCTTTTCGGACGTCTCCTCGGCGCCCTCCATCGGATCTCCCGGGGAGAACCCGTCCCAGGAGCCGTCGTACTCGCTGATGTGGAGCAGGTTGAGGTCGTGAACGGCCTCGATGACGTCGTCCATCACCCGCTTGGATCCCGTCACCGAGACCTTGCTCATCCGCTCAGGTCTGAGCATGTACCGCCTCCTCGAACCGTTCTAACGCGAGGTCGACCACGTCGTCGAACCGGTCTCGGGCTCGTTCTTCGAGTTCGGCCCGGTCCTCCCGTCCAGATTCGAGGATCTCCTCCCGTTCGGCTTCGATTTCCTCGCGGGCCTCCTCGAGTCGCTTCTGGGCCGCCTCTTCGGCCTCCTGTTCGGCCTCGCTCCGGATTCGGCCGGCCTCCTCGCGGGCCTCCTCGATGATCTTGTCGGCCTCCGTCTCGGCCTCCTCGATGATCTGGTCGGCCTCGCGCTCGGCGGCCTTCACTCGTTCGAGAACTTCGGGTCTCGCCATATTCGTCGTGTACAACATGCAAATCGGCGTATAAGGTGTTTGCGAAACCCGGACGCACCGGCCGGTAGCGTCCGAACGTCCCGCCGACGAGAACGGCAGGATAACGAGCACCTGTGCCCACACGGGGAGTCCGGACAGGAGCTCGAACTGGCCAACTGGCCGGTAGGCGTCGGCGTCTGGCCGAGGAACCACGCGACGTGCGGCGCCTCAACCTGCATGTGGCTCCGTTCCAGATTGAGCACGGAAACCTTTGCGACTCGCTGCCCCGGGTGGGCGAGCGTTCACTTTCGCGCTGCGAACATGAGGTTCATACGTGATGCCGACGTATCCCGTCGCGATGGCCACGGCTGGAACGGACGAACTCACCGAGCGATTCATCCAGTTTTATCGCAACTACTACCGCGACGAGATCGGGCAACTCGCCCAGCGGTACCCCAACGAACAGCGGTCGCTGTACGTCGACTACGACGACCTGTACACGTTCGATCCCGACCTCGCGGAGGACTACCTCGCAAAGCCCGAGCAGTTCCGCGAGTACGCCGAGGAGGCGCTGCGGCTGTACGACCTCCCGGCGGACGTGAGTCTCGGCCAGGCGCACGTTCGGGTCGAGAACCTCCCGCGGTCGAAGACGATCGACATCCGGGGAATCCGCGTCCAGGACGACCACATCGGCCGGATGATCGCCGTCCAGGGGATCGTCCGGAAGGCAACCGACGTCCGTCCGAAGGTCACCGAGGCCGCCTTCGAGTGCCAGCGCTGCGGCACGATGACGTACATCCCCCAGTCGGAGTCGGGGTTCCAGGAGCCCCACGAGTGTCAGGGCTGTGAGCGACAGGGCCCGTTCCGCGTGAACCACGACCAGTCGGAGTTCATCGACTCCCAGAAGCTCCGCGTCCAGGAGTCGCCCGAGGGGCTGCGCGGCGGTCAGACCCCGCAGGCGATCGACGTCGACATCGTAGACGACATCACCGGCAAGGTGACGCCGGGCGACCACGTCACCGTCGTCGGCGTGTTGCACATCGAGCAGATGACCGACGGCAACGAGAAAACTCCCGTCTTCGATCTGTACATGGACGGCGTCTCCATCTCGATCGAGGACGAGGAGTTCGAGGACATGGACATCACCCAGGAGGACGTCCAGGACATCATCGAGCGGTCGAGCGAGGAGGACATCTACCAGCAGATGGTGGATTCGGTCGCGCCGTCGATCTACGGTTTCGAAGAGGAGAAGCTCGCGATGATTCTCCAGTTGTTTTCCGGCGTTACCAAACACCTCCCCGACGGCTCCCGGATCCGGGGGGACCTGCACATGCTGTTGATCGGGGACCCCGGTACTGGGAAGTCCCAGCTACTTTCATACATACAAAATATCGCCCCGAGATCGGTGTACACCTCGGGGAAAGGCAGCAGCTCAGCAGGGCTGTGCGTGACCGGTGATACGAAGATTCACACCGCGGAAGGCTTCATGCCAATCCGCGAACTTGCAGAGGAACACCACCCTGATCCCGTAGACGAAGACACCGCTGCCGAAAGCGACCACGAAGTCTACAGCTTCGACCGCGAAAGCGGCGAGATGGAACTACGCGAGAGTTCTCACGTCTGGCGAATGCCCGAGAAGCCGTGCCGGCGGATCGAAACAGCGCACGGAAAGGAGTTGGAAGCATCGGTCAACACGCCCGTCCTCGTCTGTGGCGAGAGGGGGATCGAGTGGCGCGAGATTTCGGATATCAAATCAGGCGATCACGTGGCAGTACCGAAATACAAAGAGGTTAATAAACACAGTCCACCAGTTCGTGACTTCATCGAGTTTACACAGGAGAAGGTCAAACCGACCGAAGAGTCGATTACATTCCTGCGTCAGCAGCTTTTTGAGAGGTTCGGTACACTCCGTGAAGCTGCTGCTGCGCTTGACTTGTCGGAGGACTTTATATATGACTCCCTTGCGAATCGGTACCTACCTCTTGATAAACTTGACCGGATTCTTGAGGCGATAGATGCGGATCTCGAGGATATCGAGATAGACCGGGCGATGCTTCGTCATGGCCACGATATCCGTATTCCGGACCGATTCGATGAAGACCTGATGTACCTTATTGGACTCGTATTCGGTGATGGTGATGTATCCGTCTCTTCAAGGGGTGAAAACAGAGGACACGTTCGGATCTCTAACTCGGACGAAGAACTTCTCCGAAAGGCAGCCGAGTGCATCAAATCGACGTTCGATAGATCAGTAGAAATCGAATATCAGGAGAATCGAGTCCCATGTATTCGTTTCCATAGTGTGACAGTCGCGCGGTTCTTTAGCAACCTCGGCGTCGAGTCACCAAAAACCGATATCGGCCTCGAACCGCGCCTGATGACGGCAGAACACGCTGACGCGTTCCTTCAAGGGCTGTTTGACGCAGACGGCTGTGTCTCGGCTCGAAGACAGGGTGGCTCAAGCATCCAATTCTCGACAATAGATGATGAGTTTGCCCGTCAGATCCAACGTATGCTCGAGTCGTACGGCATACGTGCACGGCGAAGAGAACGCGACCGACGAGGAACTACTGTACTTAAAAATGGATACGAAATCGAATCCAAATCGATCCAAACCCATCTCACTATTTATGGAAAGGATATCGATGTCTTTGCTGAGCAAATAGGGTTCAACTCGACAAAAAAAGAGGCAGCGTTAAAGACCATCGTAGAGGACACGACCCGACGTGGGGAGCGGCTCCCAATCGGAAAAACGCTCATAAAAACGGACGGAGCGGGTGGGGATTATTATCAAAATATTATTCGAGGGAACAACCCAAGCCGAGAACGCACTAATAACATCCTCGCCGAGCGTGATCTCGGGGATTATCGTCCCTTCGTTGAGGAAGTAGCCGAAGCTTCACTGGTCTGGGACAAAGTTGTTTCTGCGGTCGACACCGGTGAAAAAGAAGTATTCGATCTGACAGTCCCGGAAACGCACAACTTCGTCGGAAACGGGATCGTCACGCACAACACGGCTGCAGCTGTACGCGACGACTTCGGCGACGGCCAGCAGTGGACACTGGAGGCCGGGGCGCTCGTGCTCGCTGATAAGGGGATCGCCGCAGTCGACGAACTGGACAAAATGCGGTGTGTGACTGGTGAAACTCTTGTGAGTGTGGGTGATGGGAGTGTTCGGCAAATCGGAGAACTGGCTCGAGAGGCCAAATCATCCGGTGAGATAGAACAACTGCAAAACGGACAGACCATTCGGGATGTCGACTTCACCGTGTGGACAATGGCAGAGGACGGGAATCTCGTCAAAAGACCTGTCACGGCAATTCATGCATACCACGCTCCGGAAAGCCTGTGCAAAGTGACTCTACAGACAGGAGAGCAACTCACCGCTACCCAGGACCATCCATTCTTCGTGTTGGAAGGTGGAGAACGAAAGACACGTGCAGCAAGTGACCTTGAAAAGGACGACTGGGTGTATGTCCCACGCACGATACCTACCCCGGCGTGTGACGGAGGTCCCATTACTGCAGAAATTGACACCAACAGCAAGCCACAAACCCAAGTAAATCACCAATATTCAGACCCACAGGAGGCAAAAGCGGCCATACTCGGTTATCTTTCCGGTGATGGAAATATCGTATACGATCGCTCTGGTGGCTGCTACGGAATCCGATTTACGAATTCAGAGGAAGAATTATTGCGGGACTTTGAATCAGCGTGTCTGACTGCTTTCGGTTCCGATCCTGTAAGACATGAAAGTGAACAACGAGAAGATGGCGTCGAAACGGTACGTCTGCACGGTCGAAGGTATGCGGACTCCGTTCTCGAAGCCGGAATGAATCTCGAGAATTACGATGGAAAAGCGTTTCCGACGTGGGTTACGGAAGGATCCACAAGAGAGAAAAAGGCGTTCGTACGCGCTCTCGTTGACAGCGAGGGGTCGGTCGATACTCAGACAGGTAATGTCAGAGTGTACTCCTCGAGTCGGGAAATATTATGTGGGACCCGTATTCTTCTTCTACAGTTCGGGATTACCAGCCAACTACGAACGAGAGAGCGCAAAGAGAAACGTGATCTACATGTATTAACGATAACCGACGCCGATTCCCTCAACCGCTTTGCGCGCCACATTGGATTCACACTCACCCGGAAGCAGAATGCGTTAATGGACGTACTTGAGATCGTAGACGGGGATCGAACGATTCTCAATGTCGTTCCCGAGATCGGAGATTATCTACAGGAAATCCGTGGAAATCTTCGTCTCCATCAGTCTGAGTGTGGGATAAATAAGGGAACATACTGTGACTTCGAGAGCGGTAAGGCGAATGTATCAATCCAGCGTGCAAAAACAATCCTCGCTACATTCAAGCGTCGGAAAGAAAGAGCAGAAACAGATCAGGAAGTTCTGGATAGGGAACCGACCTGGTCAGTGCTTACGACTCTCAAAGGTCGATATCATGTTTCGCAGTCGGAACTTGCTATCGGAACACCATTCAGTCAACAAAAAATCTCTCGACTATGGGGAGATGATGAAGTTCTGCGGGAAACCATCGTAGAACGGTTCAAATCAATCCTGCGTGAAATAGCTACTGTAGACTTGTCAACCCTGTCTGTTCTTATCAAAGGAGACGTCAAATGGCGAAAGGTCGAAAGCACCGAAGTCGTGAGTGCTAATTCGTCTTCCGACCGTATCCCAATTTACAGAGAACAACTTGCAGATATGCTCGGATGTTCAGTTGATCTTGCGGAATCGAACGCACGCAAACTTCTGAAAAACGACATTGAAATTGGGAACGATTGGAAGTCACTACGAAAAGAATTACAACGGCATCAGATATCCTTTGCCGAATTGTCGGACGGCTTGGATGTTTCCGCATCAACTGTGTCACGGTGGTTTACTGGGGTTGTCGACACAGATCGCTTTGAGGAAGTTCAAAACGTCGCAGTCAGGCAAATAAAACAATTCAGAGAGCGGATCCGAGCGACCCTCGATGAAATGAATTCGTACGCTACACCCCGAGTTTACGACCTCACCGTCGAGGGGACGCACAACTTCGTCGCGAACGGGATGATCGTTCACAACTCCGAGGATCGGTCCGCCATGCACCAGGCATTGGAACAACAAAAGATCAGCATATCCAAGGCCGGAATAAACGCCACCCTCAAGTCCCGTTGTTCGCTGCTGGGTGCGGCAAACCCCAAATACGGCCGGTTCGACCAGTATGAACCCCTCGGCGAACAGATCGACCTCGAGCCGGCGTTGATCTCGCGGTTCGACCTCATCTTCACCGTCACCGACCAGCCGGACCCCGACCACGACGCCCGGCTGGCGGATCACATCCTCACGACGAACTACGCCGGGGAGATGAACACCCAGCGAGAGCGGCTCGCCACCTCGGAGTTCACCGAGTCGGAGGTCGAACAGGCCACCCAGGAGGTGGAGCCGGTGCTGGACGCCGAACTGTTGCGCAAGTACATCGCCTACGCGAAGCGCAACTGCTTCCCGACGATGACCGACGAGGCGCGCGAGGCCATCCGGGACTTTTACGTCGACCTGCGCGCCCAGGGCGCCGACGAGGACGACCCCGTCCCCGTGACCGCCCGGAAGCTGGAGGCGCTGGTGCGGCTCTCGGAGGCGAGTGCCCGCGTCCGGCTGTCCGACACCGTCGACCACGAGGACGCACAGCGGGTGATCGACATCGTCGAGTCGAGCCTCCAGGACATCGGCGTGGATCCCGAGACCGGCCAGTTCGACGCCGACGTGATCGAAACCGGCACCTCGAAGAGCCAGCGCGATCGGATCAAGAACCTCAAAGGGCTGATCGAGGAACTCGAAGACGAGTTCGAGGAGGGTGCTCCGATCGACGAGGTGCTCGAGCGAGCCGACGATGTGGGAATGGACCCCACCAAAGCGGAAGACGAAATCGAGAAGCTCCGTCGGAAGGGCGAGGTGTACGAACCGCGGCAGAACCACCTCCGAACCACGTGACGATGGATCGGATCTCCGCACTCCGGAACGTCGAAGAGGCGCTTCGCGCGTTCGAAGACGGCGAGGCGGACCTCGCGACGACCGAGAAGCGAGTGGTCGGTGTCCTGCGGACGTACGCGACCGACTTCGAGGGCGAGGAATCGCTGTTTCGGGCGACAGCCCCCGACGCCGCCGCCGGCGCGGTGGTCGTCGCACCGTCGGCCCACGCCGCCGCCGAACGGATCGTCAGCCTCCGTGATCTCGACTGCGACCGCGACGAAGTCGACATCGAACACGTGTGATATATTCTCCTGTTGTCGTTATTGTATCTATTCTCGAAAGTTATATTTGAAGGTAATCTATTGTCGAATATATGTTGTTCGTGGCGACGTATTCGCGGGAGGCTCGAACGACGCTTCGAAACGTTTGTCGATCACACGAGGACGCTGTCGTCCGCCGGTTCGGAAGGGCGGCCCTACTATCGGAGACGGCGTTTTCGGGTTTTCTGGCACTGCGGATGCGGTACAAGCACGGTGACGACGTCCAGATCGAGCGAACCGAGCCCTTCAACGAATTCGCAGACGTTCCCGAGCGGGTGCGGACAGCGGCGAGAACCTACGAGGAACGGGCGAAACCGAGCACGCCGTACGGAAAGTTCGCCGCCGGCACCGAGCATCCGGATCCGGACGAACTCCGGGGGCAGGAGCTGTGAACCGGCTACGGGAGTGTTCGCCCGGAAGGCGGGGACGTGATTTGCGTGGTCTCGACGTGTCACCGGCCGCCGCTCACGCTGCGATACGGGACGGAACGGGAACCGAACAGTCGGTCACGAATCATCGACTCGGACGGGGTGTGGGTGAGCGACGTCCGGACGAACCGGACGCATACGACGTGCTCGGACCGGTCGGGAACCCCGAAACGACCGTCCGACGCCTGGTGGCCGCCGCGGCACGAACCCGCGGATTGACGACATCCCACGACGAAATGATCCGGGAGCTCGAATCGGAACTCGCGTCGATCGAGGTGCCGGAGCCCGAGACGGAAGTCGACGCAGCGAAACGGAGCGTCATCGAGGCATCGACGAACGAAACCGAACTGCGCGAGCGGATCGCTGCGCTCCGTGGCCGGCTCCGGACGGAGCGGGAGCTCGGCGAACCGACCGAGGAGACAGTCGAGAAGCTCAAGGCGGCTGCCGCGGATCTGGCGGAGGCGTCGACAGGCCGGATCGCAGCCGAACAGGCACTCGATGCAGCCCGGCGGAAGGCTCGAAGCGCCCGGAGTGTTCGGGATCGCCGGATGAAGCTGCAGGATCGCCTCGACAACCGGCGTCGGGAGGCGAGGGCCGTCCTCGCGGACGCGCTGTCGGAGGAGTTCACCGCGGTGCGGGAGCGCGTTGAATCGCTCGTCGAGGCGGATTCGTTCGAGACGGTCGGGTCGAAGTCTGCAGGGACAGCGTCACAGTTTGCCGCCGTCACGCTGGCCGATCTCGGGGTGCCGATCGTGATCGACGCCCGCGAGACCGGCATCGACGACGCCGGACGGGCGGCCCGCCTCCTGGATGTCGACGTGTGGCTCTGTGAGGGATGATTCAAACCGGAAGAGGAGGCACCCATCGTCGTGAAGCTGGAGCACGACACCGAACGACGGGACGGGGTGACGTTCGTGACGGCAACCGTCTACAACCCCGCTCCTGTGACGCGGCACGCGAGGGTGGAAAACCGGCTCGAGGGGACGGTGTTACCGCCACGGCGTAACGGCGTTCCCGAGCGCGGCTGGGACGAGGCGGGGGTCACGCTCACGGTTCCCGCCGAAAAGACGGTCGGGATCGGATACGCGTGTTCGTCGCCGCCGTCGGATCCGGCCGTCGAAATCGAGTCCACCGGCCGGGGACCAGCCCCGGAAGACGACGCGGAGTCCCGTGCGCGGCGATCCCTCGGGACGTTCCGGCCGCCGCGGATGGTCGTCACCGAACCGGCGGTGTCGGGCGACGACGACGCGGATCAGTCCCCACGTGACGACCGGGACTCGCTCGCGGTCGACGAATGCGGCCCGGAGTCGGATGGCGGACACGAGCCGGATGACGGGACACGGATCGGTTCCGAGGAGAGAAACGACGATGTCGAACGGGCGACCCGACGGGTAGCACTCGCAGCGCAGTTGGCGTCGGCAGGGGTCGAGGATGCAGCAGAGGTGCTCGAAGAACTCGTGGAGACGGATCTCGTCGAGGGAGAGACGGATCTCGTCGGCGATGAGACGAATCCTGTTGGGGGCACAGGAATCGCGGGCGCGAGAGCTCTCGAAAGGGCGCTCGAGGCCGACGTCGAGACGCTCGAAGGGGAAGCGTCGCGGCTCCGTTCGAAAGCGGACCGGCTCCGCCGGGCGGCCAATCGAGCCGAGGAGAACGCAGCCCAGGCGGAATCGCGGGCCGAGGTGGCACGGTCTGTCGACCTCCCACTCGACGCGCTGGAGCGGTTCGCGTGATCCTCGCGATCGCCGGTGGGAAGGGCGGCGTCGGCAAGACGACGGTCGCGTACAACCTCGCCGCCGCGCTCGATGCCCTGGCCGTCGACGCAGATCTCGGGATGGCCGACCTCCCGACAGGACGGGGGCCGGACCTCCACGACGCGCTCGCCGGGCGCGCGGCCCCGACGGAGTGCGTTCGCGAGGGACCAGTCACGCTCGTCCCCTGCGGTCGATCGCTTTCCGGCGCGCGGGCGTCGGATCTGGGACGGCTTCGGGACGTGCTCGAAACGCTCGAACGGGAACGCGGGACCCTCGTCGTCGACTGTCCGGCAGGGCTGCGCACTGACGTGGGCGTCCCGCTGGCGCTTGCAGACGCGTGTCTGCTCGTCGTCTCCCCCCAGCCGTTCGCGCTCGCGAACGCGGTCCGGACCCGAGAACTCGCGCGGGAACTCGGTACCGGGCTGGCCGGGGCGGCGTGCAACCGCGTCGTGGATCCTCCGCCGACGGAGCCGATGGCGTCTGCGCTGGGCGGGCCGGTGACCGTGGTGCCGGCCGACCCGCGCCTGGGCCGATCGGTCCGGACGGAGACACCGATCACTGACTCCGCCCCGGGAAGCACGGCGGCCGCACGGATCCGGGAACTCGCCAGAGCGGTGGATTCCTGCCGGTGAAAAACATCCAGAAACGACCGGGACGGCGGAAGGCTACCGCAGTTCGGTGGCGTCGCTCATCGTTCCCGCGAGCGCGTCCCGCTTTTCGACCGCAGGGTCCCGGCCGCGGTCCGCGGTCGCGACCGCGTCCACCAGCGCTGGAATCGGATCGTGGGTTTCCACGTACGTGGCCAGCGCGAACTCCGGCTCGTCGGCGCCGGAAAGCGATCGCGCCTCGCTCCGCGAGATGTCGCCGGCGAGCCAGTCCCGGACGATCCGACGTTTCGTCGGCGCCAGCGGACAGATCCCCGACACCCCACACCGGTGGAGCGCCTTCGCAGCCGTCATCGGTGCAACCGCCGCCTCCCGTGCGCTCTCCCCGACGCTCGTGCCGCGCTCGTATGACTCGAGCAGAGTCGCGGCGGCGCTTGCGGTACAGGGAAGCTCGTCCGCGTGCGGTTCGATCCGCTCCTGCAGCGTCGCTTCCGTCCCGTCGACGGTCGCGACGCCACGGCTTTCCGCCTTCCGCTGACTCGTCGTCACCTCCAGTCCCGAAGCGATGTCCGACAGCGTCACGTGAACGACTGTCCGCTCATTACAGATAAACCTCCGTGTTCGTCGCGAGATCCGCCGGTTCGTCGATGGAACCCACCGGTAACCGGTAGGTTCGACGCGTGGTTTCCGGAGTTCGAACCGCCGTTCATCCCCCGTTTAAGTAAACCATCGCGACCAACCTTCACGTATGAGCCAGGCACGAGCCGCTGGTTGCCCGGAATGTGACGGTCGACTGCACGCAGACGGCGACGAGACGGTCTGTTCGAACTGTGGGCTGGTCGTCGACGCCGACCGCATCGATCGCGGGCCCGAGTGGCGCTCGTTCGCTGACGACGACACGAACCCCGAGCGAACCGGCGCGCCGTTGACCCGGTCGCGTCACGACCGTGGGCTCTCGACCGAGATCGGCCACACTAGGGTGAAAGGGCGCAAGCGTCGCAAGTTCGCGCGACTCCGCAGACAGCACGATCGGACGAAGATTCGTTCGAAGCGGGAACGGAACCAGGTGTACGGCTTCACGGAGATCCGGCGTATGACCGACGTGCTGGGGCTACCCGAGCACGTGCGCGATCAGGCGTGTACGCTGTTCGAGTCCGCCCAGGGGGAGTCGCTGCTCCGCGGCCGGTCGATCGAGGGGTTCGCCTCTGCGTGTCTGTACGCGGCGTGTCGGGTCGCGGGGCTGGCCAGGACCGTCGAGGAGGTCGTCGACGTCGCCAAAGCAACGCCGAACGAACACGAGGCGGCCTACGACGCGATGAACCGCGAGCTCGGCCTCCCGGTCGGGCCGGTTCCACCGGCGGAATATCTCCCCCGCTTCGCGTCACAGCTGGACGTCGGCCCCGAAACCGAACGCCGGGCCCGAAAGCTGGCCGATCGCGCGCGCGATGAAGGGATCGACGTCGGTCGCGATCCCAGTGGCGTCGCCGCTGCCTGTCTGTACACCGCCGCGCGTGTGCACGGTTCCTCGGAGCTCACACAGCAGGCTGCAGCCGAGGTCGCCGACGTAACCCCAGTGACGATCCGAAACACGTTCCACGACCTCCGGGAGTGAGTTGGGGGTCGGTTCCAGAACAGCCAGCGACTGTCGATCCGGTCAAGAACTGTCCGTCGCGTTCGATCCCACCGTTGCGTTCGAACCCACACGATCCGTGAGGGCTGCAGCCACGCGGTCACGCACGCCCGTCGCCTCGAATTCTATCGAAAGGGTAACACCGAACGTCGACTCCGCGAGTTCGACGAGCGCCTCCCCGTAGCGGTCGTCCTCGAGACACGAGGGAGCGTCGCACGGGGACGGATCGGTCTCCGGAAGCGACAGGTCCACGGTCTGTGAGTCCGCAGTTGACGGTTCCACGCTCCGTGGGTCGCCGCCGACGGCGACGGCGGCGTCGACCGGGATGTCGAGATCCGCCAGCCGGTCGCGGAGCCGGACGAGCGCGTCCGTTCCGTGATCGTCTGCCGGCGTCACCGCGACGACCGTGTCGGCGACGGTCACCGCCGCGATCGCCTGGTTCGACGCCACGGGCGGAACGTCGACGATCGCGTGATCGAACGCGTCTGCCGCTTCCTCGACCAGTTCCTCGAACAGCTCTGCGGCCGCGGGCGTCTTGGCACGCGCCAGCCGTTCGAAGGGGGCGTACGCGGGGAGCAGTTCGACGCTGCCGAACGAACGCTGTGCTTCGTCGTCGAGGGGCGACCTCGCATCGGACAGCTCGACGGTCGCCGAGGGAATCGGTTCGTTCGGATCGTCGGTGACAAGCGCTGTCACGTCGGGCGCGATTCGTCCGGAGACGTACTCGGAAAGCCCCTGAGTGGCGAACGCGGCGTCGACGACGGCGACAGTCCGGCCGTCCCGCGCGAGCGTTGCCGCCAGTTCGATTCCCGTTCGCGTCGTCCCTGCACCGCCGGTCGCTCCGACGAGCGCGACGATGGATCTCTCCCCGTCGTCCGTTTCTACCATGGATTTATTTCAGTTACTTTTAAATTAAAAATCTTCTCTTGTGTGTCGGAAACTGTTCGTGGGGACTACTCCATTGTGGAGTTTGCGGCCCACAGAGTTTACTTCCGGTCCGGTGCCGATGCCTTTTAAGCCATGACGCACCAACCACCGTGTGCCTCCCATTGAAAACAAAGTGGAGGCGGGATACCCTATGACAGAGTTGCGGCAACACGCAGCGGAGATAGCAGAACAGTTCTCGGATCACCTGGACGTGGACGTAGACGAGGTCGAAGAGCGGCTGGACAACCTCGTGAGCGAATACCGCGTGCCCGTCGACGAGGCACGCCGGAGCGTCTACAACAGCTACCTCGACGAAGCGGGCCTCGAACGCGACGACGTCAGCAGCCGCGGCGGGAGCCAGCAGGTCCAAGTAAGCGACATCGAGGAGGACGAACAGTGGGTCGACCTGCGGGTGACAGTCGTCGACCTGTGGGAGCCCAATAGCGATTCGATCGCGCAGGTCGGATTGCTGGGCGACGAGTCGGGGACGATCAAGTTCGTCGCCTTCGAGACCTCCGACCTCGAACACCTCGAGGAGGGGAAAGCCTACGCGCTCTCGAACGTCGTCACCGACGAGTATCAGGGGCGCTACTCGGTGAAGCTCAATCGCACGACCGATATCACCGAACTCGACGAGGAGATCGAGGTCGGCGACGACGCAGAAACCGTCGAGGGCGCGCTCGTGGACATCCAGTCCGGCTCGGGCCTGATAAAGCGGTGTCCGGAGGACAACTGCACGCGGGTCCTCCAGAACGGCCGGTGTTCCGAACACGGCGATGTCGAAGGCGAGTTCGACCTCCGGATCAAGGGCGTCCTCGACGACGGCGTCGAGACCCAGGAGGTCATCTTCGACAAGGAGGCCACCGAGGAACTCACCGGAATCGCCATCGAGGAGGCCAAGGAGATGGCGATGGACGCGCTGGACACGACCGTGGTCGCCGACGAGATGGCCGGGCGGGTGCTCGGTCAGTACTACCGGGTGAGCGGGCCGATGCTCGGCCGGTACCTCCTCGTCGACGAACAGGAATCGCCGGGTCCGGTCGACCCCGAACAGGTGCTTGTCAAGGCACGATCGCTTTGAGGTGAACACGATGAGTCAAAGCCAAACGACACCCACGCGAGAGGTCGCCCGGCGCGTCTTCGCAGGCGAGTTCAACGACGCCGGTTACACGTTCAAGGAATCCGAGGACGAGCGCGCGCCCGTCTATCTGCTGCTCCCGACGGGGGAGCGGGCCAACCGAGTGTTCCTGGTCGGCACCCTCACCGAGAAGGAGGACGTCGGCGAGGACAACGAGTACTGGCGCGGTCGCATCGTCGACCCGACGGGGACGTTCTTCGTGTACGCCGGGCAGTACCAGCCCGAGGCGGCCAGCGTTCTCCGGGACCTGGAGCCGCCGGCGTACGTCTCGGTCGTCGGCAAACCCCGCACGTTCGAGACCGACGACGGCACCGTGAACGTCTCCGTCCGCCCGGAGGCGATCACCGAAGTCGACGCGGAGACGCGCGACCGGTGGGTCGTCGAGACCGCAGAACGGACGATCGACCGCATCGCCGCCTTCGACGAGGAGGGCAACGAGTACGCCCGGATGGCCCGCGAGGAGTACGATCCCCCGGTCGAGGAGTACAGAGACGCGGCTATCGCGGCGCTCGAGAGTCTCGAGGAGACGGAAGGCTCCGACGAACTCGATTCCGAGCCGACGGCGGGCGCAGGAGTATAGCTACTCCCGGCGGCAGTAGCTACTCGGAATCTCCTGCCGTTTCGCGAACGACGTCTTCCAGGAGCCCGTCCTCGATCAGCGTCGCGACCGCCTCGACGTCGCCGTCGAGTCGCCGGTCACCCGAAAGCGGCGGGACCAACTCTCGGACGAGCTGTCGGAGGGATTCGGTACCGGTTCCCAGCGACAGCTTCGGGTCGAGGTACTCGGTCGCCTCGGCGCCACACAGGAGTTCGATGGCGACGACCCGTCGGGCGCGATCGAGGGTTCGTCGGGCACCGAGTGCGGCGGTCGCGCTCATGGAGACGTGGTCCTCCTGGTTGCCCGAGACGGGGATGTTGTCCGTCGACGCACGGCCGACGCTCCGACACTCGTTCACCAGCGACGCGGCGGTGTACTGGGCGATCATCAACCCCGATTCGACGCCCGGGTCGCGAGCGAGAAACGGTGGGAGATGCGGCTCCTGGAGCGCCGGGTTGAGGAGCCGATCGACGCGGCGTTCCGAAATCGAGGCGAGTTCCGTGATCGCGCCGACCGCGTAATCCAGCGGCAAAGCCAGCGGTGCCCCGTGGAAGTTGCCGGCAGAGACAACAGCACCACGGTCGGTTCCCGACGCGCGGTCGTCGACCGCCTCGCGGGAGAACACCAGTGGGTTGTCGGTCGCACTGTCGAGTTCGACCTCGACGGCGTCCCGGAGGTGGGAGATCGCGTCGCGGACGGCGCCGTGAACCTGCGGGAGACACCGGATCGAGTAGGCGTCCTGCACCCGGTCGCAGTTCCGGTGGGATTCGACCACCTCCGAGCCGGCTGTGAGCCGGCGGACCATGCGGGCGCTGTCACCGCTTCCCGGATGGGGTCGCGCGTCGTGAATCGCCGGCGCACAGGAGGCAGTCGTTCCCATCGTCACCTCCGTCGTGAGCGCTCCCGCCGCGTCGGCCGCCCGACAGAGCCGCTCGGCGTCGTGGACGAAAAGCGCCGCCAGTCCGAGGGTGAGCTGTGTTCCGTTTATCAGTGCCAGCCCCTCCTTCGCCCGCAACGTGAGCGGCTCGAGCCCCGCAGCTGCGAGCGCCTCCGTTCCCGGAAGCCGTCGTGTCCCGTCAGGACTGCCGTCCTCCACACCTGCGCTGTCGACGTCGACGTCGGCTTCACCATCTCCGACGAGCACGAGGGCCAGGTGGGCCAGCGGCGCGAGATCGCCGGACGCTCCGAGGCTCCCCCGGGACGGCACCACCGGATGGACGCCCTCGTTTAACAGTGCGGCGAGCGCGTCGACGACGTCGGTCCGCACCCCGGAGTAGCCGGCAAGAAGCGCGTTCAGCCTGGTGAGAAGCATCGCCCGAACCTCCTCGCGGGCGAGTTCTCGCCCGGTGCCGACCGCGTGGCTCCGCAGGAGGTTCGACTGGAGTTCCTCGAGCCGTTCCGGCGGGATCCGTTCGTCGACGAGTTCGCCGAAGCCGGTGGTTACACCGTAGACGGGATCGCCGGCCGAAACGACGTCTTCGACCCGTTTACGGGCCTCTCGGACAGCCTCCCGGGCACCGGGAGCGATCGAAACGGGTTCTTCGCGGCGGGCCACCGCCACCACGTCGTCGATCGCGAGGGAGTCACCGTCGAGTTCGATAGTCATGTCCCCCGTGTGGGGACGAACCAAGAAGGATATTCTGGTCGATGTCTGACAAACCGTTAAGTAATCGGGGCGTAGAGTGGGTAATACGATGGGCAACAAGAACAAGACAATCTCGTTTCGCGTCAACGAGGACGCGTTCGAGACGCTCCGCGAGATCGCCGAGGAGCGCGACATCTCCCTGTCGGCGGTGTTCCGCGACTACGTGGACACCCTCGTTGCCCACGGCGGCCAGGTTCGGGTCGTCCCGGAACACGAGCTCGAGAACATGGACGGCGGGGAGTCGTTCCCGCCGAAAGTCGAGGTGCCCAAAAGCTTCATCCGCGAACACGAGCGCCTCGAACTCGAGGCCGAACACCTCCGCGAGCAGCTCGAGGAACACAAACGCTACGTGAACTACCTCCGCGAGCAGCTCGAGGACGAAGAGGAGGACGTCATTCAGCTGGAGGACCTCGACGGGGAGCCGGACGAGCCGTCGTTCAGGCTCGGGTGAGCGCCTGCCGGGCCTCGCGGGCCGTCCGTTCCATCTCGTCGTTTCCCTCGACCGCCGCCAGCGACTCGACCGCCTCGAGCCGCCGGACCGCGCTGTCCAGAAACGACAGCACGTCGCCCGGATACGCGTACACCATGTACTCTGCGGTCATCGTGTCGACGATCGCGTCCGGGCCCATCCCCTGGGCGCGCAACTCCAGCAGATACCGGATGAACTTCCGTTCCGGACAGCCGCAGTACGGGTTGTTGTCGCAGTCGCAATCGAGGAAGTCCTCGGCGAAGTCGAGCACCCGCTCCCGGGTGGCCTCATCGAGGTCGGCCAACCCGTCACCGGTGAACAGCAGATCCAGCGTCGCCCCCGCGAACGCCCCCTTCGGCAGGTTCGTCTCCAGCTGCGAGGCGAGCTGTCTGTGGTTCTTGACGTAGATCTTGTCGGTGATGGCCACTGCTATCGACCGGTACGCGACCGAGCGTTAAAAACGAGGCGTCTCGCGCACTCAAATCGAGTTACCAGGCCAGGAGAACCCCGAACCCGACGGCGGCGATCGCCCCAGCGAGCGTGGCGGCGAAGTTGACCGCCTGGTTTCCGAGCAGGTCGCCCTCGACTGCGGCACCGAGCAGGGAGTCGACGGTCATCCCGACGAACCCCGCAGCGAGCACGATTCCGGCGCCGACGATCGGTTGGAATCCAAGCGGCATGGAGACGGCCGCGATCGCGGCGACGATCGCCGCGCCGGAAAGCCCCGCGAGTTCCCCCTGCCAGGTGATCGCACCGTCGGTGCCCGGTTCGACCGGTTCCAGCGTCGTCACCAGGCGCGGCTCGTCGTACAGTCCGCCGATCTCCGAGGAGAGCGTGTCGCCCAGCGCCGTCGAGACCGACCCCGCGAACGCGAGCGCCAGCGGCCAGGCGGGAACGTCGCCGTGTGCGGTGGCGGCGAACCCGAGAACGGCAGCGAGTGCGACCGCCGAGTTCGCGAGGACGTTTCCGGTGCCGCGGGCCCCCTCGTTCTCCTCGGCGACCCCGCGGGCCTTCTTCTCCTCGTAACGGTACTTCGAAGAGAGCCCCCCGATCGCGAAAAAGGCCATGAGCGCCAGGAACCAGCCGACCCCGCCGAGCACCACCGCGAGCAGGCCGAGCAGCACGCCGGTGAGCATTCCCGGAACGGAGGCAGTCCCGAGGGCGTACGAGACGTACCCGAGCACGACGGTGATCGCGAGTCCAGCACCGACCAGTATCGGGGACACCGCGAGCACGAGTTCGGCGAACAGCCAGAGGACGAGTCCCACCGAGAGCACCACCAGCGGATCGTCCCGCGGAAACAGCATGGATCGCAACAGCGCGGCGACCAGCGCGGCGACCGCCCCGAGGAAGGCGAAACGCGAGAGATCGAGCGGCTCCGGAAGCTGAGTGGCGACGATCAGCTGGGCGGCGGTCGCGGCCAGACACCCGACCGCGACGAAGCCGGCGACCCCGAGAAACTCCTCGGTAGAGAGTTCGGCGACCAGCGCGCGTCCGAGATTTCCGAATCCGACGACGATCACGGCGGCCGCGAAGACGCTTTCGGACATCGGAACCGTCGGAATCGTCGCAAACACCGCGAGCCCTGCTGCCGCGAGTGAGAAGCCAGCGAGGCCGTAGAGCCGTCCCTCCCGGTGGTCATTCGGGCGGGCGAACAGCTCGAAAAGGGGGCCGTCGTCGACGACGAACGCGGCCAGGACCGCGATAGCCGCAAAGGGGACGGCGGCCGCCTGTCCGAGTTCGGGGGCCGCAAGCGCGAGCGTCGAAACCGCGGCGAATCCCCCGGCACGGCGGAGCCTGTTCGTCACGTCACGAGGTATCGCCGACGCGCACTTAACGCTCCCGACATCGCCCCCGAAACGGCGTCCTTTTTGGCCCGCGCCACGAGGACATCGACGTGGGGCTGTACGATCGATACCTCGCCGTCCGCCACCGACTACACGACGCGGAGCCGCCGCGCCACGTCGCCGTCGCGATTACCGAGCGTGACCTTTTGGAACAGGGCGCGTACGACACGCTCGAGTCGTTTCTCGGGTGGGCGTTCGAGTACGGCGGCGAGCGGGTGACAATCACGGTGAGCGTGCTCGACGAAGTCGTGGTGCCGACTCTCGAACGGGAACTGCGAGACGTCGACGCCCCGCGACCGATCGCGGTTCGGACGCCGGAGTCGACGGAGCCGGCGAACGCCCCGATCACGATCAACATCGGCCTCGGCGGAAAGCAGGAGTTCGCGAGAGCTGTACGCGAAATCGCCGCCGACGTGGAGGCGGGAACCCTGGATCCGGACAGCATCTGCGAGGCTGACGTGAGCGAGCGGCTGGTGTTTCCCGACGAACCGGATCTCCTCATCAAAACCGGGGCCGAGCGGCTCTCGGACTTTCTCATCTGGCAGTCAGTCTACGCGGAGCTGTACTTCACCGACGTGAACTGGCGGGACTTCCGGAAGCGGGACTATCTCCGGGCACTTCTGGACTTTCAGAACCGGCAGCGTCGGTTCGGACGGTGAGAAACCTCGACAGACCGATGTCGACCCCCTCGGCGCTCCCGTCGTCCAGTTCGGGAAGGGTTTCGTGTGGGCGATTCACGACGATGTCCCCCGCCCGGGAGCGCCCGATTCCCGGTATCGCGGTGAGTTCGTCCATCGAAGCCGCGTTTACGTCCAGCGGGAACGGGATCCCCGTCACCGACCGGTAGCCGTGGTCCACGATCGCGACGTCGACGACGTCATCGAGTTGTCGCTCGCCCGGTAGCCCGACGAGCAGCGGATACGTGCCGAGCTGCCGGCCGAACGTCTTCCCGTCCTGATGGTACTCGAGGTGGACGTCCGGCAGCACCGTCCCCGGCGGGGCAACGCGTCGAAGCATCGGCCGATCGATCGTCTCCCGAACCTCCCGTTTGTACTGTTTGAATTGCTTTTTGTGATCGCGGGCGATGTCGGCGCCGACGTCGGACATCTCGGTCCCCTCAAAGGACATCACCTGCCGGATGTTTATCCGCCGGACCATCAACCCCTCCTCGAGGACGCGCTCGAGGAACCGTCGGTTGTGTTCGAACGTCTCCTCGCGTTCGCCCTGGAGCCCGTGGACCAAGTTGATCCCCGGAAGCAGTTTCGGAAGTCGCTGCCCCGGCGCAGGGTCCGTCGAGGGACCGTACCGTCGGTCGGCACCGTCCGGGTCGCCAGTTCCCGGCTCCGGATCGTCCCCCGGCCGCCACCCGCCGACCTCGTTGACGATCCGTACTGCTTCGAGACACTCCTCGGCAGAAACGAGCAGGTTGTTCTCCTCCTGGACAACCGGATCCGCCGACTCGAGGCCGAACGCGGCGGTGTCCCCCGGCGTGTTGTGTTCGGCGATGATCCGGATCGCCTCCCGGGAGCGCTCGGGATACTCGACGATCGTCACCGGGTTCATGTTGTCCAGATGCAGCGTGCCGATGTCGGGGACTGCCTCCCGAATCCCGCCGTACAGCTGGGATATCGCCTCGGGGTTGGGAGCCTCGCCGTCGCCACCGAACGCGAGAATGTCCGCCTGTCGTCCGAGACGGAAGTGACGGACGCCGGCGTCGGCGAGCGCCCGTACCTCCTCGACGACGGACTCCGGCGTCCGGAAGGACGGGTTGCCGTACAGCGGCTCCGTGCAGAACGAACAGCGGTACGCACAGCCGCGGGAGGTTTCCATCTCGGCGATCAGGTAGTCCGGATGGTTCGGATGTCCCTCGACGACGAACGCGCCGTCCGCCGCCCACCGGTCGAGTTCGTCGTTGTCGCGCATCCGGTCGTTGAAGCCCTCCAGGCCGTTCGCGACGAGGTCGTGGGCGGCAGCCTCGACGTCCCCTTTCGCGACGAAGTCGAAGTCCAGATCCTCGCGGCGGGTCTCCTGTGCGCCGGCGTTCTCCTCGCCGACGCCGAACCGCACCGGGCCCCCGAGAAGGGTCGTCCCACGGGCAGTCCACGCGAGTTCCCTGACTTCATCGGGTTCGGCCGGCGTCCCTCCGACGTACTTCCCGGGAACCGTCATCCCGCCGACGTAGACGAGCAGGTCCGCCTCGGCGACGTCTCGCCACCGGTTTCTGTCGTCCCGGAGCGCGTCGATCGTGTGATAGGTGATCCGGGCTGGATCGACGCCGGCGTCGACGAGTGCGCCCGCTGTGAACCGAGGATACGTCGAAATATACGGCGGGACGCCGAAATGTGCCGGCTCGTCGACGTAGCCGTCGACGATAGTGACGTCGAGATCCGAATCGGCCATCTTGAGGGAGATACCGGCTGGAGACGGTAAAACCGATCGGTAAAAAGAATGGCGTCGCGTCGGTAGGAAGCAAGCGAGAAATAGAACCGTCGGTGGGAAGCAAGCGAGAAATAGAACAACTGTTATGCTACTCCCGGAACGAGTTACGTACTGATATGGGTCACTGGAAACGGCTTCTCGACGTCGATTTGACGACCGGAGAACACCGGACGGTAGAGCTGTCCGACGACTACGTCAGGAACTATCTCGGGGGCTCGGGCTTCACGACCCGGATCCTCTACGACGAGGTCGGTCCGGAGGTCGACCCGCTGGACCCCGAAAACGTGCTCGCGATCGCACCCGGGCTGCTGGTGGGCCCATCGGTGCCGACGGGGTCGAAGACGACGTTCGGGTTCAAGTCCCCGCTCACCGGCGGGTACGGCAAGTCGGTCGTTGGGGCGAAGATGGGCGACCAGCTCAAGCGGGCCGGTTACGACGCGCTGATCGTGCGAGGCGCCTGCAAGGAGCCGTCGACGCTCGTCATCGAGGACGACGACGTCCGCGTCGAGCCCGCCGACGACCTGTGGGGGCTCGACACCTGGGAAACCGGCGAACAACTCAAGGAGACGTACGGCTCCGGCTTCCGGACGGCGGTCATCGGTCCGGCCGGGGAACACGAGTCTCGGATCTCGATGATCGAGTGTGAAGACCGGCAGGCCGGCCGGGGCGGTCCGGGCGCCGTGATGGGCTCGAAGCGCCTGAAGGGAATCGCGGTCAAGGGGACGAATGACATCCCGGTCGCCCGCCCCGAGGAACTGGAGGAGCTCAACAAGAAGTGGCGCCTCGAGACGACCGGACGGGGCGACACCGACATCACCGGCACCGGGAACCCGACGGTCGACGTCCAGTACGGCACCGGCGAGGCGTTCGACGCGAAAAACACCGCACTCGGGATCTTCCCGACGCGGAACTGGCAGTCCGGGTTCTTCAAACGGGCATACGACAAACTCGACGATCCAGAAGAGGACCGTGTCTCCCTGGATCCGCGGTACTGGACCGAAGAGTACGTCGACACCAAGCGGCCGTGCCCGTACTGTACGAAGCCGTGTAGCCAGTTCTTCGAAGCCGAGGACACGAAGTACGGCGACATCGCCGTCGACGGACCGGAGTACGAGACCCAGTACGCGCTTGGCGGCAACGTCGAAGTCGACGACATCGAGGCGGTCGCGAAGGCCAACGAGATCTGCGACCGGCTCGGACTGGACACGATCGACGCCGGCAACGCGATCGCGTGGGCGATGGAGGCTGCGGATCGCGGACTGCTCGAGGTCGAAACGGACGGCGTGAGCCTCGAGTTCGGCAATGCCGATACGCTGCTGGAGCTGTTGCGACGGATGGCCAACGGCGAGGGAGAACTGGGACAGCTACTGATGGACGGGCACGTCCGGGCTGCAGAGCGGACCGGCGCCGGCGAGGAGTTCGCGGTCCACGTGAAAAACCAGGCCCCCGCCGGGTTCGAGGCCCGGGGCATCAAGGGGATGGCGCTTGCGTTCGGCGTCTCCCCGCGCGGAGCCGACCACCTCACCTCCTGTCTGTACGCGCTGGAGATGGGCGGCGACTTCTGGGAGTTCGAGAACTACGACCGCACGAAGATGGAGGGCAAAGCCATCGCGCTAAAGGAGATGGAGGATCTGATGGCGGTCTACGACATCACGGGCGTCTGCAAATTCACTCGCGGGATCACCCTCTCGGAAGGGGTCCGAGAGTTGGTCAACGCGATGACCGGCTTCGACCTCTCCCGGTCGGAGTTCCTCACCGCGGGCGAGCGGATGTACAACCTCTCGAAGGCGTTCAACGTGCGGGAAGGGTTCGGTCGCGAGGACGATCGGCTCCCGCCGCGGTTCACCGAGACGGTTCCGAACGGACCCAACGAGGGCGCGTTCATCGACGAGGAGGAGTACGAGCGGGAACTCGACCGGTACTACGCCGTCCGCGGCTGGGACACCCAGGGCGTCCCGCTCCGCGAGACCCTCTCCCAGCTTGATCTCCCCGAGATCGGCGAGGAGATCGGGGTCACAAACGAGATGACCGCCTGAACGCTGTCGGTGTCGGACGGCCGATGTAACCTCATGGAGGAAACGTCATGGACGCATCGATCGAAGAATCGCTTCGGGCCGGGCTCGTGCTGTACGCGACCGGGGAGTATCACGCCGCACACGACCCCTGGGAGGACGTCTGGCTGGAACTCGAGGAAGGAACCACCGACGAGAAGTTGTTTCACGGCCTGATCCAGTATACGGCGGCGGTACACCACGCCCGCAACCGCAACTGGAGCGGCGCGACGGGCCTGGCCGAGAGCGGTCGCGAGTATCTCGTCGGCCTTCCAGATCAGTATCGCGGTGTGGCCGTCGCAGACGCCGTCGCGTTCCTGGATGCGCTCGCACGCGATCCCGAACGGATCGAGCGCGGTCCGCCGGATCCAGTCTCGTATCGGGGCGGCGTTCTCGAACCGACGGATCTGGAACTCGATGGGCTCGTTCTGGCGGTCGAGGCGCTGGCCGAGGAGTACGAGGCCTACGAGGCGGAGATACTGACCGAGGCGGTCGAGGTCGCCAGAGAGGAACAGCAGGTTGGACGCGCCGCGGTCACGACGCTGCTTTTCGATTTCGTCGCCGGCAAGGGGCCGTCCCGCGAGTTCGTCTACGACCAGTTGCGCTCCCGGATGCAGCGACGGCGACGGAAACGCGACGACGTGAAGGGGTTGTTCGAAAAGTAGGCCGAAACGATCGAGAGGACTCGGTTATCGACCGAACAACCGGCTGAAAAAGCCGCGCTTCTCTTCTGTCTCTTCGCCTGTTTCCTCCTCTACAGATTCCTCGTCGCCCTCATCCGGCTCGCTTTCGTCCGGCTCGCTTTCGTCCGTTTCTTCGAGGGATTCGTCGTCCTCTCGTTCGTACTCGTCTGTGTCCTCCTCCAGGTCCGTCGGCTCCGCGTCTGGGATCGGTTCCGCCAGTTCCCCGTCGGATTCCTCCGGTTCGTCTCCGTCGGACTCGGTTACGGTTTCGGTTTCCTCCGGTTCGTCTGTGCGTTCCTGGGAGTCGGCCTCCAGAATCGGCTCTTCGAGTTCGATGTCGTCTTCGGTACCGTTGTCGTCCGCCTCAGCATCCGAATCCGCGTCGAGTTCCTGATCCAGTTCTGGCTCCTCGTCCAACTCCAGACCCTCTGACTCGTCCGGCTCCGTTTCCAGTTCTTCATCCAGTTCGAGTTCCGGTTCCGTTTCCCGCTCTGATCCCGAATCCACGTCGGTTCCCTCACCTGGTTCCGCTGCAGATTCCCTCCCGGAATCCGAATCGCCGGCAACCGCCACGCCTGAGACCTGTTGCACATCGGACTCCGGTTCCGGTTCTAGTTCCGCCTCTGGTTCCGGTTCCGCCTCTGGTTCCGGTTCGGGGATCGCTTCACCGGTGAGTTCCCTGGCGAGTTCGCGGTAGGAAACCGCAGCCGGGGACTGTGGCGCGTGGATCTCCAGCGGCTCCTGTGCGGCGGCAGCCGAGGTCACCGAATCGTCTTCGGGAATCTCCGCGATCACGTCGGCGCCTAACACCTCCGGTGCCGACTCCAACATCGGATGGTCCGGTTCCACCCGCGTGAGGGCGACGCCGAGCACGGAACCGCCGAGTCGAGCGGTCAGTTCCCGCGTTTTCTCGGTGTCGAGAAGCGAAGCTCGATCCGGCGTCGACACGAGAAGCGTCCCGTCGCCGAGTGCGAGCGGAAGCGAACTGTCGTGACTCAATCCGGCGCTGCTGTCGACGAGCACGTAGCCGTCGAACTGGGAGAGCGTCTCGACCACTTCCCGAAGCTTCGCCGAATCGACGGACGTGTACGCCTCGAGTTCGACGCTTCCCGGAACCACGCGCATTCCACAGGGACCCTCGTAAAGCGCCTCCTCGAGCGCTGCATTACCGGAAAGAACGTCGTGCAGCGTCGGTCCCTCGGGAACGATCCCGAGCATCGCTCCGAGGTTTGCCATGCCGATGTCGGCGTCGACGATCACTACATCGTGGCCGGCCGCCGCGAGCGCTGCCCCCAGGTTCGCCGTCGTCGTCGTTTTGCCAACGCCGCCCTTCGCGCTGGCAACCGTGAACGATTTGCTCATGTATTCGACGAATTCGGTAGGGAATATAAAAGTACAGGCGTCACAGGGAGAAAAGCAGAACCGATCGAAAAAGCAGAACCGATCGAAAAGCCACTATCGGCCGGGGAAACGATTCCCCCTCCCGAGAGAAACGAGACGAAAGTTGACGCGTTGGTCCAGATTGGACATCTCGATCGGCGTCTATAAACGGGAAAACGCCGGAATCCCAGAGACACGGGGGAAGGTGACACACCCACTTCCCGTAAACTTTCGGTGCGTTTATACTCTGAGACGGCAACGTTCGGGCATGGCGAGTCTCCGCGATCTCGGGCTCTCGGAGTACGAGGCCCGTGCCTATCGATCGCTTCTGCGTCTCGGACCGACAACGGCAAAGGAGCTGTCGCGTGCGAGCGAAGTCCCGATGGGACGGATCTACGACGTGTTGAACAGCCTCGAGCAGTACAGCCTGGTCCGAAGCCAGGCGGCGAGCCGGCCGAAGAAGTACGTCGCCGTCGAACCCGACGCGGGTCTCGATCGTCTGCTCGCGGACAGGAAAGAGGAGCTCGAGCGGAAGGCCGAACAGTACGAAGAGGTCGTCGACGAACTGTCACAGGAACTGGAGACCGCCGAACCGGTCGACGGCCACTTCTGGACTGCGGCGGTGGGGCCCGACGAAACGCTCGATCTGTTGCTCGAACGGATCTCGACGGCCGAACGGGAGATCGTCATGGTGGCGGGCGCGCCCGCCGCGGGGTTGGACCTCGGGGTGATCGGCGAACAGATCACCGACGAGCTCGAGGAAGCGCTCGATCGGGGGGTCTCCGTCTCCCTGCTGCTCTCGCCCGACGTCGTCGACGGGCTCCCCAGAAGCGTCGGGCGACGATACACCGAACGGCTCGCCCAGCGGGAGAACTTCTCCGTGCGCGTCGCAACCGGTCTGCAGGGAACCTTCGAGCTGATCGACGACGTCGAGGTCTGCATCGAAGTGTCGAATCCGCTGGATCCCGGCGAGGCGTTCGCGATGATCGATCTGAAGGACCCGGAGTTCGCCAGTGACGTCCGGGAGTCGTTCGAGCCCAGATGGGAGAACGCGAAACCGTTGAACCTGTAGTCAGATCCCGGAACCGTTGGCAGATCTCGGAACGTGGTCAGATTCCGTTTCCGTCGAGTTCATCCCGCAACTGTCCCATCGTGACCTCCCGCTCGGCGTGGGCGTTGTGCTGGTGGATCGACTCGTCGTTCGACTGCTTCATCCGGATCACGGCCTCGTCCGGAAGGTGATCCAGCCGGTCGACGACGTCCTCCGCCAGCGATCGGACGCAGTCCTCGACGAACTTCGCGTTCGCGTGAGCGTGGTAGGTCATGTGGTCCTCGTCGGGTCGTTTCGCGAGGTTGTAGATCCGGGCGCTCATCGCGTCCCGTGCGATGTCGATCAATTCAACGAGGTCGACGTCCGGCGATCCCTCGTCGGAGACGGTGAGCGTCGCGTGACCGCGCTGTGAGTGTCCCGGCTGTGGAACGCGGTCGAGGAACTGGTCGATCGTTTCCTCGTCGACCCCGAGATCCTCGAGCTGCTCTCTGGCGCGCGATTCGGACATTCCCTGTGAACAGGGACAGACGGTGATTCCGGTGACCTCTGCGCCGATCTCCGAGCGCGTCCCCTCGTCAGTCGCGATCGCGCTGGCGATGATTTCCGCCGTGTTTTGGGTCGGTCGGTCGCTTTCTGGCGTTCGCTCCCGGACCATGTAGTCTGCGGTCATGCGGACTTCCGCCGTCGACGTGTAGTCGTGCTTGCTGAGAAGGCGCTCGGCCGCGTCGCCACAGACGTCCTCGACACGATACGCCTCCTCGCGGGTGATGTCCTCGAGGATCTCGTCGATGACTTCCATGTTCCGGCTCATGTCGATCCCCTTTCGGCCGGCCGGGAGGTCGACGAACACTTCGAACTCCGCCATCAGAACGATCGGGCGCAGCGATCCGCGCGAGAGTTTGACGAGCTTTTGAACCCCTGTGACACCGACCTGAGAGAGGCCGACAGTCACGTCCGGACGACTCGCCTGAACATCGGGCAGCTGGTGACTCATCTCCCGAAATGAGGGGGTCTGCGCTGTTAGACCTTTCCATGCTGCCGTGCGTGAGAGCAGCCCACGAGACCCGGAACGGAGAAGCCGGCAGTCAGGGCCAGTCGTCCCGTTCGTCGTCCTGGAACGGATCGACATCGTCCCCCTCTCCGCCTGCGATATCCCACTCGGCTGCCTCCGCTGCGTCGGACAGCGGTAGATACTCCCAGCCGACATCCGCGGCGATGTCTTCGACGTCCTCGGAGTTTCCGACGAGCACGTAGCGTTCCGTGTCGAACTGGTCCTTGACGTTCTCGAGGCTCTCCGTGACGCCCCGGGGGCCCGAAAAGAAGTCCTGTCGGATCCGGTGTTTCCGCGTGAAGTTGGTGACCACGTAGGTCGGTTTCTCACTGACTACGCCGAGATATTTCGTCCACTGACGAGCGTCGTTGATGACTGCGTTCGGATCGGCAAGCTCCTTGAGCGCTTCGAGCTCGAACGCCAGCGTCATGTCGCTGGATCCGGGGTCCATACCGGAGAGAAACCGGGCTGCGCCGAAAACCGCTTCGCTTTCTCTTGCACACT
This sequence comes from Halalkaliarchaeum desulfuricum, assembly GCF_002952775.1. Classification (NCBI taxonomy): domain Archaea; kingdom Methanobacteriati; phylum Methanobacteriota; class Halobacteria; order Halobacteriales; family Haloferacaceae; genus Halalkaliarchaeum; species Halalkaliarchaeum desulfuricum. The sequence continues at coordinate 7,057 of NZ_CP025066.1, read as the reverse complement.
TCTGCACAGATACTGTCTTGTGCCGTATTGCGCCGTCAGAATCGCTTTGCCCGTCGCGTTACTGCTTTTGGGGAGCCGACAGGTCGTCCACCGAGAAGCCCTTCTGCATCAGGACGTCCTTCTGGTCTGCAACGACCCGTTCTTCCCGCATCAACTGCTTGTACGCCGACTGTGGCGAGAGATCGCCGATCAGGACGCCGCCGATGATCTTGCCGTCCTTGAACGCGAGCCGCCGCCACTCGTTTTCGGAGTGTTTCCGCTCGACCGTCTCTTCGCCCATCGTCGGGTGACCAAACGAGAGGAACGGGAAGTCGAAGTGCGTAATCGAGTACGAGGACACCCAGCGGAACTCCTCGCTGCCGTAGTCGATCATGTTCTTCGCGGCGATCGTCCCCTGCTGCTTTGCCGAACCCCACGCACCGTTCTGGCCGCGTTCGCCCAGGATGGTGTCGTGGAACTCGGTGACGTCTCCCGCAGCGAAGATGTTGTCGACGTCAGTCCGCATGTACTCGTCGACGTAGATTCCCGTGTCCGTCTCGACGGGAGTATCCTCGAGCAGTTCGGTGTTGAAATCGAGTCCGATCGCGACGCCGCCGAAGTCCGCTTCGTACCGTTCCCCGTTCGGATCGATCGCGGCGACGAGTTTGCCGTCCTCGTCCGTCTCGAATCGGTCGACACCGGACTCGAAGACCGGAGTGACGCCGATGTCACGGAGTGCTTCGTGGATGATCTCCGCGCCTTCCTCCGAGAGCGCGTACCGCCACCAGCACTTGCCGCGCATGAGGTAATGCGACGGGAGATCCTGGGCGCCACAGATCGCCGCGAGGTCGATCCCGAGCAGCCCGGCCCCAACGACGACACCCCTGTCGGCCTGCTCGACGTGTTCCCGGATCGCCCGCGCGTCCTGGAACGTCCAGAAGTGGTGGATCCCGTCGGCGTCCGCGTTCGGCACTGGGAGCTGCTGGGGGGTCCCGCCGATGGCGACGAGGAGTTTGTCGTAGCCGTACGTCTCGCCTTCGTGGGTCTCGACCTGGTCGTTCTCCACGTCGATGTCAGTGACCAGCGTGTTCAAGTGGAGGTCGATGTCGCGCTCATCGTACCACGAGGTGTCGTGAATCGAGACGGGTGCCTCGGGAAGCTTACCTTTCGCGTATTCCTTTATGAGGATCCTGTTGTACAGCGCTTCACCTTCGTCGGTGAGGATCGTGATGTCTGAGTCCGGTGCTTCTTCGCGGAGCGTTTCTGCGGCCGACGAACCAGCGATTCCGTCGCCGATGATGACGAACGATTCACTCATGAGCGGAGATTTCGTGTTCGGGGTTAATGTGGATTGCTATATCGATGACAAATCGTGAGGAATGATAACACAGGTTTCAGGTCTTTAAATAGAGGTGGGAAATTAGTGGCACATTCCGGAAAGCGACGGGGATCAGGTGACGAATTTTAACAGGTCCGCCCGCTTTTCCGCCTCGAACCTGGAGCGGAGACAGTCGAGGAGCGGTTCGATCCGTCCTTGCTTCGCAGAGATCGGTGCAATCGTTTCCTGCCACTGCTGCCACGGGGGGAACAAGCCGAGTCGGTCACAGAGTGTGTCGAGCCGCTCGTCGCGATCGTCCACCTTGTCCATCTTGTTGACTGCCACGATCGGACTGGCACCGACGTCCTCCAGAAAGTGGAACAGTTCGACGTCGTGAGGGATTTCGCCGTCGGCCCGGTGACGGTCGATGATGTCGATGACCGCCTTCCCGTCGACGACCAGGATGCCGGCGATGATGTGGTCTGCGTACTCCTCGATGTACCTGACTACGTCGGTTTTGATCTCCTCCCGCCGGTGTTCTTCTACGCCGGACATGAAGCCGAACCCCGGAAGGTCTGTGAACATGAACGACTCGCTCGCCCAGTCGTAGTAATTCGGTTCACGGGTGACGCCGGGCTTTTTTCCGGTCGTGACGTCGTGGCCCGTGAGTTCGCGCATGACTGTAGACTTACCAACGTTCGATCGTCCCACGAGCACGACTTCGACGTCGCGATCCGGACGGTTCTCAAACATAAATGCTCTACCAGCGCAGGATGGATAACAGTTGGCAGTTCGTCGACGGATAGCTACACGAACTTTCGGACTGTCAACTCGAGGGTGTCGAGGTCGAGGATCGGGGCGTAGCCGTAGTCGGGGTCGATGTTCACGGACTTCTGGAAGCCGGTTTGCTCCTGCCAGCAGCCGGAGTTCACCGCGAGAACGTTGTGGTACTTCCCCCAGCCGAGTTTGTGAACGTGGCCGGTGTGGAACACGTCCGGAATCTCCTCGATGACGAGGTAATCTTCCTCTTCGGGGGCGAGCCGCATGTGGCCGCCGTACTGTGGCGCGATGTGACGCTTTTTGAGCAGCTGGTACATCGCCCGGTGTGGTTCCTCGTAGCTGGCTTTCTCTTCGGGGAGTTCGGCGATGAGTTCGTCCAGCGAAACGCCGTGATACATGAGCACAGTGACCCCCTCGATCGACACCGACGCCGGGTTGCCGTAGATCCGAGCGTCGTGTGCCGACATGATCTCCCGGAGGTCGTCGTCGAAGCCCGGCTGCGGTTCCGCGAGTCTGACCGCGTCGTGGTTCCCGGGGATCATCACGATTTCCATATCACCAGGTACCTCCTTGAGATACTCCGCGAACCGTTCGTACTGGTCGTAGATGTCGACGATCGAAAGCTCCTCGTCCTGATTCGGATAGACGCCGACGCCTTCGACCATATCGCCGGCGATCAGGAGATACTCGACCGACGCGGCTTCCTCGGAGTGGAGCCAGTCGGTGAATCGATGCCACGCGTCGGCGGCGAACTCCTGGCTGCCGACGTGGACGTCCGAGATGAGCGCCGCCTGCACGTGACGGTCCGCTGTCGAGGGACGGTAGCTGCGTGGAACGTCGGGAAAGTGGATGGCGTCGACGAATACGATCTCGCCGTCGTCCGACAGCGTTCCGGAGACGGCGATACACTCGTCCAGCAGGAGATCGTCGACGAGTTCTACGATGTCCCGGTCGTTCATCACCAGACACGGAACGGTGCCGGTAGTGTCCTCCAGTTCCACGATCCAGTGTCCGCCCGACGTCGACCGGATCTCGTTCACCAGGCCGATGATCTCGACGTCGGTTCCCCCCGACATCGCGGAAACTGTCTCCGCTGGTCGGTGGTTGACCCGATTTCTGAGCTTCTTCGAGAGCTTCTCGAACCGGTCACGAAACACCGCAACGAAGTCCTCGTACGATCCGGTACCCGTCGACCGTCCCGTGATGTCCCCGGTTACTTCGACCGATCGTTTGGACGAATCCCGTTTGGACGACCCCCGTTTGGACGACCCCCGTTTGGACGACCCCCGTTTGGACGGTCCGCTTTCCCGGTCCGAAGACCCCTTCGTTTCGACTGGAGACGACCCTCCGTCATCGGTTGAAAAACCGGTTGTATTTCCAGTTGAAACAGAGGGGTTGTTGTTCCCGTTTCGCCCCCGGCTAGTCGGGTCGGCTTCGAGGACTTCGCGAACGGTGTCGGCAGTCACTCTGAGCGCGTCCCCCGGAGTCCGGTCGACCGTCGCCTCGAGGACGGCGTCCGGGTCCGACGCGCCGGCGATGAGGGTGACGGCCTCGCGTTCCGCGTTGTAGCCTTGGCTCGCCAGTTCCTGTACGATACGCGAGGGCGTCTCCAGCGGCACGTCTTCCGGATGGATTCGGCCGCTCAAAAGCGTGCCGGAGCGCTCCGACCAGTCGAATCAACGTCGGTTTCGAACCCAGAAGGTTCAAACGACGAGGTGACGAACACTCTCCGATGACATCCGGGGAACGGTCCCCTGCTGACGAGGACGACAGCGACGGTAGCGAGTCGTTTCCATCGGACGAAGGTACCGGCGAGGAAGCCGACGTCGACGAAGTCGTCCAGTCAGAGGGTCTGTCGGGTTCCGAGGTCGACATAAACCAGGTCGATGGCGATCACGACGACGAATCCATCGACGACGAATCCATCGACGACGAATCCATCGACGACGAATCCATCGACGACGAATCCACTGACGACCCCGACCGGAACGACCGCACCCCGCTTGAGCGCTTTCTGAACGACCAGGACGGCCCGTACATGGTCGTTCGAGAGGTCTTGCTGAGCGTCGCGGTTGTACTCGTGATCGGCCTGGTTCTGTTCGCGATAAGTGGGGTGTGGCCGCCACTCGTCGCCGTCGAGAGTACCAGCATGGAGCCGAACATGAAGATGGGTGATCTCGTGCTCGTTACCGAACCCGGACGGTACGCGCCGGACGCCGCCGTCTCCGGAACCGGTGTCGTGACCTACGAACAGGGCGCCGAGGTGAGCTATGAAACGTTCGGGATGCCGGGGTCCGTGATCGTCTTCGATCCGCCCGATCGCACCGGATCGCCGATCATTCACCGCGCGCATCACCACGTCGAAGAGGGCGAAAACTGGTACGATCGGGTGGACCAGGACGCGATGAACGCCGACAGCTGCGAGGAGCTTGCAACCTGTCCCGCGCCGCATGACGGCTTCATCACCAAGGGCGATCACAACCGGTGGTACGATCAGGACTACGAACACAACGGCATCGCCCCGGTGGTCCACGAGGACTGGGTGACCGGCGTGGCTCGCGTTCGGGTCCCGATGCTGGGGTGGATCCGCCTGATCTTCACCGGCGAGGCCGGGCCGTTCGCGGGGACGCTTCCCTCCGTCCCCTTCCCGGAGCCGGAGACCCTGCTGGTCGCGTCCGGGGCGAGCGCGGTCGCTGCCGGACGAAACGCGGGTTGGATGAACCGGTGGAACTAACGGTCCGGTTCAGCGAAATCGGGAGGACCAGGAATCAGTTGTCGAAGCGGGCCTGAACGAACGGCTGTGCGTTCTCGATATCCCCGAGCCGGGAGTCCGAAAGGAGAACTGCCTCCGTCTCCTCGGTCGGCACCGAGAGGTTCATCTCCTTGGTCCTGCCGTACCGCCCCTTCGAGACGACGACAGCATTGACAATACCGAGCATGTCGAGTTCGGAGATGAGGTCCGTTACGCGACGTTGAGTGAGCACGTCGGCGTCGATCTCGTCACAGAGTCGCTTGTAGATGTTGAACACCTCGCCGGTGTTGATGTTGTGAACGCCGTTCTTCTCGAGCAGGATGATCGAAAACAGGACGATCTTGCTCTGAGTGGGAAGCGTTCGGACGACCTCCACGACCCGGTCGAGTTCGATCTTGTCCTGGGCCTGTCTGACGTGTTCCTCCCGCACGAGATCGGCCTGACTGCGCTCGGCGAGTTCGCCTGCCGTCCGGAGCAGATCCAGCGCGCGCCTGGCGTCGCCGTGTTCCTGGGCCGCAAACGCCGCACACAGCGGAATGACGTCCTCGGTGAGTGCGTCCGGCTTGAACGCGACGTCCGCGCGGTGCTGGAGAATGTCCCGGAGCTGGTTCGCGTCGTACGGCGGAAAGACGATCTCTTCCTCGCCGAGGCTCGATTTGACGCGAGGATCCAGGAAGTCGGTGAACTTCAGGTCGTTCGAGATTCCCATGATCGAGATCCGGGAGTTCTCGAGTTCGGAGTTCATCCGCGAGAGGTTGTACAGCGTGTCATCGCCCGACTTTTCGACGAGTTTGTCGATTTCGTCGAGCATGATGACGACGACGCGCTCGCGGTAATCGATCGCCTCGAAAAACGTCGAGTACACGCGATCGGTCGGCCATCCGGTCATCGGAACTTCCTCCATCCCGTCGGCGTCCGCCTCGAGGCGCTCGATCCGGTCGTCGAGCTCCCCGACGCTGTCGAACTTCACGATATCGACCCCGTCCGAGGACTCCGACTGTCTGTTCTCGTCCACCCTGAGATCGCCCTCGTTCACTTCGAGATCGCTTTCGTCCACCCGGGCGTCACCGTTGCGAACGACGTCCGAACGGACCTCGCGAAGCCGTTCGAGCCGCTCCTGAATTCGATCCTGGTTCTTCTCGATAAACTTGTTCGCCAGTTGAGCGAGCACGCGATACTGGGTGTCTGTCACTTCGCAGTTTATGTATTCGACATCACAGGGGACCTCGTACTTCTGCGAGGTGGATTCGAGTTCCTGGGAGACGAACTTCGCGCTCGCGGTTTTCCCTGTCCCGGTTTTCCCGTAGATCAGGATGTTCGACGGCGTCTCCCCCCGGAGGGCGGACACGAGAATCGTCGCCATCTGGTTGATCTGATCCGATCGGTGCGGGAGCTTGTGTGGCGTGTACGACGGCCGGAGTACCTCCTTGTTTTCGAAGATCGGTTCCCCGGACAACAGGTCGTCGAACAGTCCCTTGTCGTCCTCCTCGTCGTCCTCGAGCACCATGCTCCCGATGTCGACCTCCGGCGAGGATCGGTCGCGACTTCTCGATTCGACCGTCGTCCCGTCCGATCCCTTCACGCTCGTCCCCGTTGTCAACACGTCGTCGACACTGCCGGTGTTCGAATCAGTTGCTTCCCGAGAGTCACCCGTCCTTTCCGGATCACCCGTCCCTTCCGGATCACCCGTCGCTTCTGGATCACCCGTCCCTTCCGGATCACCCGTCGCTTCTGGATCACCCGTCGCTTCTGGATCACCCGTCCCTTCCGGATCACCCACCAATTGCGAGTCGTCCGTTCGGTCCCCCCCGGGAGATACCGGTGATTCGTCGTCCCTGCTGTCGCCGTCGTCGACTGGCTTCGTGTCGTCCTCGTCCATATTGCACCCCTTCGTTTCGAGTGGAGAACCTCGGTGCGCGAACCGTAACACGACGGGTTCCCCGACCGTCGGCCCGAATTCTCGAGGGTTCGGTTCGCACCCGAAGTCCAGATGATGCAAACGAAGCAGACGAAGAGGCGGCATAAAAGCGTTGTCCTCGAACGATTTCGATTCCCATTCACCGATCAGACAACTCGTTGTCCGATCGATACCACGGTCCAGTCTTCCGACTTCACTCGTCCGGAACTGATCCCACCGACGGTTTTCTCCGGTGAATTAATTCCAGTTGAAACCGTTCCCGTCGGTGGCGACGGACGCGTCCTGGAACCGATCCCTTCCCGAATCAATC